>CAVSIW010000054.1:0-44254 GCA_963727945.1 uncultured Acidobacteriota bacterium | reverse complement strand
CGCACAGCGCAGAGCAAACTTGGATCGCTGGGCAGCTCAAGCCGGAGCAGTAAGCCGCGGCTTAAATCGCCGTTGCGTTCCTTGGCCTTACCTTTCCGGGCTGGGTGAACGGTTTTCATGTGAGATTCGGTTTCGCCCCGGCTGTGCTACGCCTTTCAAGCGAAGTCATCCCAAACTCTGATCGCTCTTTTCAAAAAATTCAGCCACGCCATGCGGAGCACGTCAAGTAATGTCCTCCTTGCATCGCTCTTCGAGCAAACCCGAAGAGCCTCGGCAAGGTCAACGACTCGCGGAAGGCCGCTCCCAGCAGCCACGGAGAACAGATGTGGACAGGTGGTCCTCAGGCCTGGGCTGAGTTTTGCTTAGCGTACTGTAAGCGTTTGGGCCTGCTTCTTGCAATCCCCGCAAGCCAATTTGGATGCGCCGCTCGATCCAATTGATTCAGCGAGAGCTCCGGGAGGCACAACGTCGACTCTTCCCCAAGTTTTCCCCGCAACCCCTCTCAGATTCCTGATGAATCTTCTTAAAAATCCCGCCTGCTGGAGGCATTCAGAGGACACTTTCGTCCCGCTTTTCCATCGGGCGAAAGTAGCGTAAACTATTAGGAATCAACCGGTGGTGGGAGTAGCTCAGCTGGTAGAGCGTCGGTCTGTGGCACCGAAAGTCGCGGGTTCAAATCCCGTCTCCCACCCCAACCTTCCTTGTTTTCCCAGACTCCAGTAATCTAAAAGGCTTTAAGGTCAGGGCGCTTAAAAAAAAGGGCCGTGCAAAAAAATCCCGATAAGGGCGACGATCTCTCGATATGACCGTCATTCGCTGTGCTGCTGTACTCTTCGACATGGACGGCGTGCTCGTCGATTCGACCCCTGCCGTTGCGCGCGTATGGACCGACTGGGCTCTCGAACACGACTTGGATCCCGACGAGGTCGTGCACAGGGCGCATGGTCGCCCGAGCCTCGCCACGATTATCGAATTGCTTCCACGCGGCGATCACGCCGCCGAAAATCACGAAGTCGAGCGCCGCGAAATCGAAGACATTGGGGATGTCGTAGCGCTTCCTGGCGCCTTGGAATTGTTGCAAGCTATCCCGGAGGCCCGATGGATCATCGTCACCTCCGCGACTCGCCGCCTGGCGGAAGTGCGCTTGCGTGTCGCAGGATTGCCGGTCCCGAAGCATCTCGTCACCGCGAACGATCTCGACCGCGGTAAGCCCTTTCCCGACCCATACTTAAAAGGCGCTGAGGTACTCGGCATTTCGCCGGTGAATTGCGTTGTCGCGGAAGATGCCGCCTCGGGCGTTCGCTCGGGCAAATCTGCAGGCGCGCGAGTGCTCGCGTTGCGCACCACTTCGACGGATGCGGAACTCCTGACAGCAGGCGCCGATTGGCTCGCGGACGATTTGAGCGCGCTTACTCTCGAACAAGAGCCGCAGGGGCAAACCACCGTCCTCGCATTTCTTCTGCAAAATAAGAAGTAGCGCGAGCCTCCATAAAAAAGAGATACAATTCCTCACTCCGCCGAGTGGCCTAATTCAATCTGGATGGGGGAACGTCGCAATGAGCATCTCGAAGCACTTTAGATTTCTCTTAGCGCTGACGTTGTGTTTGGCTGTAGTGCCTTTCGGCGTTCAAGCCCAGGATAAGGACGCCAAACCCGCGGACAAGCCGGCGGATGCAGCAGCGCCGCCCGCGCCAAAGGAAGAGTCTTCCGTCACGGACCACTCGATCAAGCTCGGCTCGCAAACGATCCCATATAAAGCGACCGCCGCCACGATCCTCCTGAAGAACGAAAAGGATGAGCCTACCGCGTTGCTGTTCTCGACTGCTTACACGCGCAGCGACGTGAAAGACCCGAGCACGCGCCCGATCGCGTTCGTTTATAACGGCGGCCCAGGCTCCGCTTCCGTGTGGCTGCACATGGGATCCTTCTCGCCGAAGCGCGTCGCCACCGTCAACGCCGACGCGACTCCGCCCGCCCCTTACAAGCTTACGGACAACGTGAATTGCCTTCTCGACAAAACGGATTTGGTCTTCGTGGATCCCGTCGGCACGGGCTTCAGCCACGCCGTAGGTAAATCGCAGGACAAGGATTTTTGGGGCGTGGATCAGGATGTCAAGTCGCTCGCGCAGTTCATTAGTACTTATGTGAGCCGCAACAACCGCTGGAATTCGCCGAAGTTTCTGATCGGCGAAAGCTACGGCACATTTCGCTCAGCCGCCCTTTCGAATTACCTGCAATCGCACGACGGCATGGATTTCAACGGCATCGTCCTCATCTCGTCGGTCCTCGACCTCGGCACGATTTCCTTCAACCCCGGCGAAGACATGCCGTACGTTTTCTATTTGCCCAGCTACGCGGCGACGGCGTGGTATCACAAAGTGCTGAAAGACCGCCCCGACAATCTGCCCGCATTTATCGAGGAAGCCCGCCATTTTGCGTTGACGGGATACCTCGACGCCCTCGTGAAAGGCTCGAAAATCGGCGCTGCGGAAAAAGCTGAGGTCGCGAAGCAGCTTTCGCGCTATACCGGCCTCAGCGAAGACTATCTCATCAAGGCCAATCTGCGCGTCAACCTCCCGCAGTTCATGAAAGAATTGCAGCGCAGCCGCGGTTTGACCACCGGCCGGCTCGACGCTCGCTACTCCGGCTGGAGCTACGATTTGCTCGGCGAGTACGCCGAATACGATCCGCAAGACACTTCCACCAACGGGCCATTCACGGCGGCGTTCAACACTTATATTCGCGAAGAGCTGAAGTTCGGACAGGACAAGGTCTATCACACCGGCTCCGACGAAGCCAACGGGAGTTGGGATTGGAAGCATCGCAGCGGCGACAATTTTGGATTCCCCGGTTCGCCAAACGTCGAAGGCGATCTCATCCAGGCCATGCTCACGAACCCGCACCTGCAAATCGAAGTCGAAAATGGACTCTTCGATTTAGCCACGCCCTTCTTCGCCACGGAATTCACGATGGAGCATCTGGGCCTCCCGGAAAAGCTCCAGAAAAATATTCATCTGCAGTATTACGACGCGGGCCACATGATGTACCTGCGCGACGAAGATCTCGCCAAGCTTAAAACCAACATCGCCAACTTCATCGAAGGCGCTTCGAAATAGCAGCACCCGCAATCAAATTTTTGCGCAAAGGCGCTGCGACGATTTCGCTGCGATTTACCTGCGCGAATGAACGCTGACACCCGCTTCCTCTCACGCACCCCAGGTAATCCTTTAGCACGTCTTCCGAGAGTTACATCTCTGCGGTCCCAGCTCTCGCCTACAATGGTTTCTGTAGTTACGCGCTCGGCCATCCCTTTTCCTCAGGTGATCTGGTCAACGAACAATGGGAACTCCTACACAAGCAGCAGCTGTACAGCGCAAATTTGTCACGTCGCAGCTCATTACCGCGATGCTGAAGGCCCATCCACACGTCAGCGACCTGATTTTTTCGCCGGGCCGCGCGCCGCAAGTCGAAGTCACGGGCCAGCTCGTCGAGCTGAAGTTCAAAGGGCTCGAACTGCTTGGGCCGCAAGACACGGAAAACATCGCGCGTGACTTAATGGGCAGCAACGAGCATCCCCAGCGCAAGCTCGAACAAGAAGGTTCGGCGGATCTTTCCTACGGTGTCGCCGGTGTGGGCAGATTCCGCGTGAACATATTCCGCCAGCGCGGAAGCTGTGCGGTCGTCATGCGCGTGATTCCGGATCGAATTCCAAGCTTCGAAGAATTAAATTTGCCCGCGAAGCTTCGGGACATCATTCAATTGAGAAACGGGATCGTCCTGGTGACGGGGCCGACGGGATCGGGAAAGTCTTCAACTCTCGCCGCCGTCATTGACACGATGAACAACGAGAAGGCGTATCATATTCTTACGATTGAAGATCCCATCGAATTTCTTCACAACACAAGAAAGCGACCATTCACCAGCGCGAATTGCACAGCGACACGCCGACCTTTGCGCTTGCTCTGCGCGCCGCCCTACGCCAGGCGCCCAAGGTCATTTTGGTCGGTGAGATGCGCGACCGCGAGACGATCGAGATTGCGCTTGAAGCCTCGGAAACCGGCCACCTCGTCCTCTCCACGCTGCACACTATTGACGCCGCGAAAACCGTCGAGCGCATTGTCGGCGCGTTTCCCATGAGCGATCAGCAAGGAATCCGCAACCGCCTTTCGAAGGCGTTTCGCTGCATCGTTTCCCAGCGCCTTATGCCGCGCAAAGACGGCAAGGGCCGGATCGCCGTGATCGAAATTCTCAACTCCACGATGCGCACTCGCGAATATGTGGAGAAGGGCGAAACGGAAGGAAAGTCGCTGCTCGACGCGATGCGCGACGGCGATACGGAAGGCATGCAGCACTTTGACGGAGAAATTGAGAAACTCATTCGCACCGGCGCTGTCAGCATGGAGACCGGTCTCGCGTATTCTACCAACGCAGGAAACCTCAAGCTCGATCTCGCGGATTTCGAGGAAGGATCTGCCAATGCTGCGGCTTCAAAGCGCCCCGCACAAGAAGTCGAGATGGAAATCGAACGCTGATCTCGGCCCAATTGGCTAAGCTCCCCCTACATCGCTCGAGGAAACGCTCTCGCACGCGCGCATTCCAGATGCAATCCACGTTAGAATCCCTTGCGCGAAATGAATCCTCTCGGAAGCCAATCGGATACGCATTTTTGGCCCTCGGCAGAAATTGCTCTAGCGCTCACGCTCATCCTCGGGCTTCTCGCTCTCTGGAAACCAACACTCGGCGAAATTGTTTTTCGTAAACTAGAACAATCTCTTTCGCTTTTTGCACAACACAAAAGACTCGCCGTCTGCTCGATGTTTCTTGGGATCGTTGCCGTCCGCCTCGCCGTGTTGCCTTTATTGCCGGTGCCAATTCCGGGGATTCATGACGAATTCAGCTATCTGTTGATGGCAGACACGCTTGCGCACGGCCGCCTCGCCAATCCAACTCACCCGATGTGGGTGAGCTTCGAAACGTTTCACGTGAATTGGTTCCCCACCTATTCCTCGATGTACCCACCCGCGCAGGGCTTCGTCATGGCCATCGGACAGTTGCTCGGCCATCCGTGGTTCGGTGTGCTGCTGAGCGACGCCGCGATGTGTGCCGCGATCCTCTGGATGCTCCAAGCGTGGATGCCCGCGCGATGGGCCTTGTTGGGCAGCGTATTCGCTGCGCTGAATCTAAGCATCGCGAGCTACTGGATGAACAGCTATTGGGGCGGCGCCGTCGCCGCGATTGGCGGCGCTTTGACTCTCGGCGCGCTTGCTCGCATTAAGCGCCGCGCGAGCATTGGCAGCGCTCTGCTCCTCGGCCTCGGCATTGCTATCCTCGCAAACAGCAGACCCTATGAAGGTCTCCTCTTTTGCGTCCCCGCAGGAGTGTGGCTCCTCGGGTGGCTCATTGGAAAAATAAAATCACGCGCCGCCGCCGGGGCACGCATTCGAATGGTTGTCTTGCCGTTCGCCGCCGTCATCGTCTTAACTCTAACTTTCATGGGCTACTACAACTGGCGCCTGACAGGAAACGCCCTGCTCATGCCGCACGTTCTCAATACGCACACGTATCACTCCACTCCGCTCTTCCTCTGGGAGCACCTCAAACCCGAATTGACTTACCACAACCAGCAATTCGAAGATTTCTACAACGGCTGGGAGCGCGAAGACTACAAAACCACTTGGAAGGACGCGCGGGATGTCACCGCGGAAAAACTGGCGAGAATGGGAGTCGTGTTCTTTTGGCCGGCCTCGCTGTTCCTATTGCCGGCTCTGCCGTTTGCGTTTCGCGATTGCAGGATGCGTCTGCTCCTTGTCACGTTTTTTCTTTGTATTGCAGGCGTTTTCGCCGTGATCTGGTCGGCTCCGCATTACGCCGCTCCGGTCACTTGCATCATCTACGGGTTGCTCGCGCAAGCCGCGCGCCATTTGCGCACAATGAAATGGAAGGCACGTCCGGTAGGCATAGCGTTATCTCGCGCGCTCGTTGTGCTGCTCGTGCTGAGCACATGCGTCAGCATCGCGCGCCGCTCCTGCGATCCGCTCTGGTGGACCTGCACAGGCGATCCGAGCCGCGTGGCTGTCATGAAGCAACTTATGGCAACGCCCGGAAAACACCTCATCGTCGTCCGCTATTCTGATGATCACAACATCCACGACGAATGGGTCTACAACGGCGCCGATATCGACGGCTCAAAAGTCATTTGGGCCCGCGAACTCGATCAAGACCAAAACGCGAAGCTCTTCGCCTATTTCAAGGACCGCCAAATCTGGCTAGTCGAGCCCGACATAGACAACACCGAACTCAAACCCTACACTCCCCCGCCCGATCAGTGATTTCCCTTTCGTCTTTCACAGCGCGGCAGGTCTCAGCGAAAAGCGACCATCAGATTATTGAGGCCGAATTCGAATCGGCGATGAATGAATTTTTGAAAGCCGATGCGCTGAAGCATTTCTTGAAGCGTTTCGACCGGAATGCGTTTTTGGTGCTCATCGCTCTCCATTTCATCGCTGATGAAGTGCAGCCTGTGCAGCACATTCAAAATCGGATCAACCATCGCCGATGGCCACGTCATAATCAATGAACCGCCTGGCGCAATGACGCGGTGCGCCTCGCGAAGCACTTTCTCCGGTTCGGTGAGGTGCTCGAGCACGGCAAGCATCACCACGTGGTCGAAGTCGCCATCCGGAAAAGGCAGTGGCGCGCACAAATCCGCGCGCACCCGCTGCCATCGTCCTTGCATGCCCTCCGCAACCTGATCGTCGAGGCCAACCCCTGTCGCGATCCGGTCGGAAGCGTAGGCCAGGAAAGCAGCTTCCAAGCCGCAACCCAGATCGCAGACGCGCGAGCCAGGACGAATATGTGGATAAGCTGCGCGAAAACGCATCCTGGCAATGAAATGGTCGATCCCGGTATAGGGCATTTATTTTAAGTCGTAGTCGCCGATGTACGTGCCGCGGCTGATGCCGAGCATGCTCAGAAAAAATGAAGCAAAAATGATTTGAACGCCGATGAACAGCCACATAGACCAGAAAAGAACTTGGCGAACCTCCGCGAGCGGACCGAACCCGCTAGCGGCCCACTGCCATGTGACCCAGGCGCATCCTGCAAACCCCGCGAGGAAGAGCGCGCCGCCGAGCAGCAATCCGGTTTCGAGCGTGACGCGTTTTAGAACGCGCTTTAGCGACACAGTGTTGCGATCAAATCTCTCGGCATAACTAAACACTTTCGCGAAGGATCCGATCGAGAGAATTTGCACGCCGAGAAGCGTGAAGATCACTCCAAAAATCATCGTGTGAACGTCGAGAACAATGTGCTGCGAAATGCTGCGCGGTCCCGGCAGGAGCAAGAAAACAATAGAGAGTCCAAGCATCACAAGCGACGCGCCAGGCAAAAGAAAAAGCCAGTTCGGAGCGTAAAGCAGCATGAAGCGCAAGTGCCGCCAGCCATCGCGGAAGCTGCGGAGGTGCGGCGGACGGCCGCGCTTGTCCGGCCACAGGGTGATGGGAATTTCCGTGATGCGCGCGCCGAGCTGCGCGGCCTTGATGACAAACTCGGAGGCGAATTCCATGCCCGTGCTGCGCAAATCCATGCGGTCGTAGACGGCGCGAGTGAAACCGCGCATGCCGCAATGGCTGTCGCCGATGCCCGCGTGAAAAAAAAGATTTAGGACGGAGGTGAGCACGGGATTCCCGACATACTTGTGATGCCAGGGCATCGCGCCGGGCTTGATCTCGCCGCGGAAGCGGTTGCCCATGACTACGTCGTAGCCCTGCTGCCACATTTCGACGAAGCGCGGCACGTCGCTGAAGTCGTAGCTGTCGTCCGCGTCGCCCATGATGATGAATGCGCCACGCGACGCTGAAATTCCCGCGCGCAGCGCCGCGCCATAGCCGCGCTGCTCCACGCGCACCACGCGCGCCCCGAGCTTTTCAGCAATTTCGATCGAGCCGTCCGTCGAACCGTTATCCGCGACGACGACTTCGCCGCGCAAACCCGCAGCCTCGAAAGACCGCATCGCTTTTTCCACACAAAACGAGAGCGAATTCGCTTCATTCAAGCACGGGATCACGACCGAGACATCCGTGGGCGGTCCATCGCTAACGTCGATCCGGGTAGTCATTTCCGTCTTGATAGCGGGTGCACGGTCTACGGCCAAGTTCCCTGCCTCCCCGATTCGTTCAAACTTGTCCTTGAACGAGAATCGCCGGCATAGATCTTGCAGAACGCCGAGTTCCAGCTTGCTTTTTGCAGCGCCGTCATTATGATGGCGGAGTTTCCGCTACACTCCTGAGACTCCACATTGTCTAACACATCGGACGGGTCTTCCACCAGCACCATCGCCGCAACGGCCAGGGCAACGCGCAGCCACGGAAAACTGTTGCAAGTGCTCGGCGTGTGGTTCGGCGTTTCCGCGGCCATTGGCAATTCGATTGGGGCTGGAATTGTGCGCACTCCGGGTGACATCGCGCAAATATTGCCACGAGCGTGGCTTTTCATAGGTGTTTGGGTTGTGGGCGGATTGTACGCCTTGTTCGGGGCGTCTTCCCTGGCTGAGTTGGGAGCGGCAATCCCGCGGAGCGGAGGACAATATAATTTTTCGCGCCGAGCGATCGGGGAATATGCAGGATTCATCGTCGGGTGGAGCGATTGGCTCTCGACGTGCGGCACCGCAGCTGCTGTCGGGATCGTCATTGCCGAATACAGCGGTGATCTTTTTCCCCTGCTCGCGGGGCACGTAAAAGTGATTGCCGTGGCCATCATCGCGGGCTTCGGCGTCTTGCAATGGCGCGGAATCCGTTGGGGCAGCGGCGCGCAAATCCTGACTGCGGCAATGAAGACGATTGCATTTTTGATTTTGCTTGCCGCTTGTTTCGTGATGGGAGGGCACGCGCGAGCAGCAGCTCCGGCGGCAGCTCCAGCTCTGCCGATTATGCCCGCGGGATGGGGACTTGCCGTGGCCATCATTCTTGGATTGCAGGCGGTTGTGTTCACGATCGATGGATGGGACGGGATCATATATTTCGGGGAGGAAGTGCGGAACCCGGGGCGCGACGTGCCGCGAGCAATTTTCGGAAGCGTTTTTACCGTCATGGGACTTTATCTGCTTTTGAACTTGGCGGTGGTGTACGTATTGCCGATGAGCGAAATTGCGGGAAATAATTTTGCGCTCGGCACGGTGGCGGCGCGAATTTTCGGCGCATACGGCGATTTCATCATCCGGTCGATCATGATCATTTCCATGCTGAGCTGCATCAACGCAAACCAGCTTTTCTGCACTCGGACACTTTATGCGATGAGCTGCGACGGATTGTTTTTTCGCCCAGTCGCGAAAGTGAACGCGGGTGGAACACCGGCGCTCGCGCTTCTCTTGAGCACGATTGCAGGAGTGCTCTTTGTGCTGGGATCGTTTGAACGCGTGATCGCGATGCTCTCTTTTTTCTTCGTGGCGAATTACACTCTGTCGTACACGTCGCTCTTCCTGCTGCGCAGGCGAGAGCCGGGGATGGCGCGGCCGTACCGGGCCTGGGGCTACCCGTGGACGACAGGAATCGCATTGCTGGCGTCGGTGATTTTCCTAGTCGGCTCAATTGCAACCGACCGGAAGAACGCGCCGTGGGCGCTTGCGATACTGGTGCTGAGCTATCCCGTGTTCCTCGTAATGAAGTGGATGACTCCGCGTTCCGCCGCGTCAGAGTGACGAGCCGGTCTGCATGACTCAACGCGCGGAAGACGCCAGCGTCGCGGCCTTGCCCTGAAAACTCTCCTGCGGCACAATACACTCCCGGCGTTGAAAAGGATATCCACTCGCGCCGGAGTTGCATTGTAAGAGCCTAGTTGGCGAGCTTTTCCGCGACGGTTTTTGCTTGCAGGAAAAGCAACAAGTAATCTCTCCCGCCTGCTTTGGAATCGGTGCCGGACATATTGAAGCCGCCGAAGGGATGGGCGCCGACCATCGCGCCAGTGCATTTGCGGTTCAGATAAAGATTGCCGACGTGAAAGGATTCCTGCGCTTTTTCGAGTTTGGCGGGATTCTTCGAGTAAACGGCTCCGGTTAAGCCAAACTCAGTGTTGTTGGCGATTTCGAGAGCGTGATCAAAGTCCTTCGCTTTGATAACCGCGAGGACAGGGCCGAAAACTTCTTCCTGTGATAAGCGAGCTT
Organism: uncultured Acidobacteriota bacterium; assembly: GCA_963727945.1. GTDB lineage: Bacteria > Acidobacteriota > Terriglobia > Acidiferrales > UBA7541 > Acidiferrum. Next base: position 34,098 of record CAVSIW010000054.1, on the reverse strand, counting down.
TGGGGTCTACGTCAGCGATAATCGTCGGCTGGATGAAATAGCCGTCGCCTGGAGCGCGTCCGCCGCCGTGGAGCAGCTTCCCTTCCTTCTTGCCGACTTCGATGTAATTCAGAATGGTGTTCATGGCGGACTTGCTGACGACCGGGCCCATGTAGTTATTGGGATCTTCGCTGGGACCGACGGCGATTCTTTTGGTGCGCTCGACAAGTTTTTCAACGAACGTGTCGTAGATTTTTTCGGAAACGATCGCTCGTGAACACGCCGAGCACTTCTGTCCTTGATAACCAAACGCGGCTTGCGCCACGCCCTCGACGGCGGCGTCCACGTCTCCTTCTTCATCCACGATGATGGAATCCTTGCCGCCCATTTCGAGCACGGTGCGCTTGATCCAGATTTGTCCGGGGACGGTTTTGCCTGCAAGTTCGCTGATGCGCAGGCCGACTTCCTTTGAACCGGTGAAGGCGATGTAACGGGTTTTCGGATGGCGAACGAGGGCGTCGCCGACTGATGATCCGGGACCGGTCAGGAAGCTGAGAGCATCTTTCGGAATACCGGCTTCATAGGCGATTTCGACAAATTTTGCGGCGACGGTGGGCGTATCGCCCGCGGGTTTCAGGACAACAGTGTTCCCCGTAACGAGCGAGGCCATGGTCATGCCTGCAGCGATGGCGGCGGGGAAATTCCATGGTGGAATCACTACGCCAACGCCCAGCGGAATATAGACAAGATAATTTTTCTCGCCCTTCATAGGCACAACTTTTTGCGGGCCAGCGAGGCGCAGCATTTCGCGAGCATAGAATTCGAGAAAATCGATGGTCTCGGCGGTATCCGCGTCAGCTTCGGGCCAGGTTTTGCCGGCTTCGTAGCAGATCAATGCGTTCATTTCAAACTTGCGCTCGCGGATGAGCTTGGCGGCACGGAAAAGGCATTCGACGCGCTGCTCGGCTGGAACACGCTTCCAGGATTCAAACGCCTTATTGGCGGCTTCGATGGCTTGCACTGCCATCTCCGGGGTCGCAGTTTGGAAAATGCCAATGACCTGCGACGGATGGGACGGGTTGGTCGAGGTGCGCTTCTCGGTGGTGATCACTTTCTGGCCGCCGATGTACATGGGGTATTCGCGGCCGAATTCGGAGGCGACTTTCTTCAGGGCGTCTTCCATGGCTTTGCGATTTTCGGGTTTCGAGAAATCGATAAACGGCTCGTTGGTGAACTCAGAAATTTGGATTTTCGCTTCGGCGGTGGCCATGGCGTGTTTCCCTCCTCGATAGGCAAACAATGGATTGTACAGCGAAGGCTGAATTCGCGACAAGGTGCTGGACCATCGTGGTCCATGTTCCGTGACCTGTGTTCGGCGACCCGTGGCCAGAGAAAGAAGGAGGCAAGGGGCGGGTCGGCCGATATGCAGCGGGGGAAATCATTGACGGAGATGGTGTTAGCGGATTGAGCGTTCATTCTATGGCTCGATTGAGGAATGGTAGAGAGTCTCACCCTTCAGGTGTTTTTGTAAGAGTGGCAAACAAAGGACTTATGGGTGACGTGGTTTGTAAGAGTGGCAGGGAAAGGTCTTAGAGAAAGACAGTTCACAGTCAAAAGTTCCAAGTCGAAAGGGGAAGAGGAATCCAGAACGGAGAGGGTGGCTGCAGAGAGATTCTGCTGTGACGATTGACTCGTCAGAAGGCGCTGGCAGCTAGAATCCACGGAAAATGATAGCGCTAGATAGTAAACAAGTTAAGTATTTTATAAATGGATATAGATCAAGGAGATGCGCGCATGAATCGTTCGAATGAGGGGAACTTTGGAGCCGAGTAACATTTGTAAGTGAAAGCATCGGAAGGGCTTAGGTGCGCTGCGAAAGGCAGATCCCTCCACCACGCGTGCGGGTGCTCGCCCGAGCGAAGGAGGAGTGCGCGTGACCTATTTCATTTTGGAGGGGAGCTTGATGGTTTTGCCGGAGACCATGAAATAGCCTCGCCCGAGGTGATGCAGGGTGCGGGGGTGTTTGCAGGCGGGGTCGATCCAGGCTTTGAGAACCTCCAAGATAAAGAAATTGTATTTCCCTGCCATTGAAGAATCGACGACTTTGCATTCGAGATTGGCGTAGCACTCACCGACGAGCGGCGGCTTAATGAGGGAAGCCGGAAGCGCGGTGAGATGGAAGCGCTTGAACTTGTCCACGGAGCGGCCTGAGATATTGCCACAGCCGACGACCTTTGAAGCCAGCTCGACGGTGGGTATGTTGATGGCACATTCTCTGGTGGCCTTCAAGATGCCGAATGTGTAATCGCGATTGCTGATCACGCAGCCGACGATGGGCGGCTCGAAATCGATCATGGTATGCCAAGACATGGTCATGACGTTCGGGCGCGCGTTGCGGACGGTGGTGACCAGCACAACGGGCCCGGGTTCGAGCAGGCGATAGACCTGAGACAAAGGAAGTGATTTCTTGGCCATGGCGCACCACCATTCTACCTGCTTGGCGGGAAGACCGCGTCAAACGGTGAGTTCGGCGGCGGCGGAGGCGAAGATTTTTGTGTGGAGGTCGATGTCGGCTTCGGTGGTGGCGGGGCACATCAGGGCCATGTTGTGGAAGGGGGTGAGGAGGACGCCGCGGTTGAGGGCGTAGAGATGGAGAAAGCGTTCGAGTTCGAAGTCGGCGGCGGCCGCGGATTGGGCGCCATTGCGGGGCGCTTTTGCGGCGAAGGTGTATTCGGCGCGGGCGCCCAGGCGGGTGACGTTCCAGGGGAGTCTGGCTGCGCGGATATGATTGGCGACGCCGTCGGCGAAGCGGTTGGCGAGCGGGATCATGTGGGCGAAGGCGGCGGGAGTGAGAATGTGTTCTAGTGTGGCGCGCATGGCGGCTAGAGAGAGCGCGTTGCCGGCGAGCGTGCCCCCGATGCCGCCGACGTCAATATCTTCGAGATGGAGGCGGGCGGCAATGCGCTGGGCGACTTCTTCAGTGACGCCATACGTTGCGCCAGGAATGCCGCTGCCGATGGGCTTGCCGAAGACGAGCATGTCGGGTTGCAGATTCCATTCGCGCGTGCAGCCGCCGGGTCCGGCACAGATCGTGTGCGTTTCGTCGGCGATCAGCAGCGTGCCGTAGCGGCGTGAAAGTTCGCGCGCGGTGGACCAGTAGCCATCATCAGGCAGGATGATGCCAACGTTGGTCATGGCAGGCTCGGCGAGGATGCAAGCGACATCGTGATGCTTGAGTGCGTCTTCGAGGGCAGGGAGATCGTTGAATTCGACGACACGGGTAGTTTCGGCGGGATTTACTGGAGGGCCGATGTTGCCACGGCGTGGGCCAACGACGCCGTTTTCGAGCGTGGCGAAGGATTCATCTACCGTGCCGTGATAGCAGTAATGGAAGACAAGAATTTTGTGAGCGCTGCGTGATTTCACGGGCGATGCGAATGGAGAAACGATTAGCGTCGGTGGCGGTGAGCGTGAATTGCCAGAACGGAAGACCGAAGCGGCGCTGGAGATCTTCGCCGACCCAAAGCGCGTCTTCGGTGGGAAGCATGAGCGTGATGCCTTCGCGAACGCGGCGGGCGACGGCTTCGGCGACGATTGGAGGGGAGTGGCCGGTCATAGCGCCGGTGTCGCCGAGGCAGAGGTCAACGTAGTCGTGACCGTCAACGTCGGTGAAGTGCGCGCCGCCGGCGGATTTTACGAAGACGGGGAAGGCGCCGGCCCATTTGTTCATCCAGTTCATGGGGACGCCGCCGAGGAGAGAGGATTGGGCGCGGAGGTAGAGTTCGGCAGAGCGCGGATGATCAGCGATGAAGCGCTTTTCTTCGCGTCGGTGGAGAGTTTGGAGTTTGGCGCGGTCTATGAAATTCATGTGCGTTGCTCGAAATCAGCGAAGGTCGCGGATGATTTCGCGGGCGGCGTTGGCGCCGGATGCGCCGGTGAGGCCGTTGCCAGGGTGCGTGCCGGAGCCGCAAAGATAAAGGCCGCGAATGGGCGTTTTGTAGCGAGCCCAATCGAGAACGGGGCGCATGGTGAAAAGCTGATCGAGGGCGAGTTCGCCGTGGAAAATGTGGCCGCCGGTGAAACCGTAGATGGTCTCGAGGTCGTGCGGAGTGATGACGTGCATGTGCTCGATGAGGCCGGGGAGATTGGGGGCGTACTGCGCGAGAGTTTTGACGACGGTGTCGCCGAGGTCTTTGCGGCGGGCGTCCCAATCGCCTGTTTTCAACTTGAATGGCGCAAATTGGACGTAGGCGGAGAGGACGTGCTTGCCTTCTGGCGCGAGCGACGGATCGAGAAGCGTGGGAATGGTGACGTCTAGATAGGGCGAGGCGGAGAATTCGCCGTATTTGGAGGCGTCGAAGGCGCGTTCGAGATAATCGATTTCGGGGCCAATGTGGATGCGGCCGGAGAGGGCTTGGCGGAATCCGTCGGGACCGACAGCGCCGGCGAGCGCGGGAAACGAAGGAAGTTCGCCGAGAGCGAGATGCACTTTGGCGACGGTGCCCGCTGCGCGAACGTTGCGAATGCGGAGAGCGAAAGTCGGATCGAGCTGAGTGGGATCGAGGAGCTTGAAGAAAGTGCGCTTGGGGTCGGCGCCGGAAACGATGGCTTCGACGGCGATTTCTTCGCCATCGGCGAGAACGAGGCCGGTGACGGCGCCATCTTTCACGCGGATGTGCTGGACCTCAGCATTGGTGCGGATTTCGGCGCCGGCAGCGCGGGCGGATTCAGCGAGAGCGCGCGTGAGAGAGCCGAGACCTCCACGAGGGAATGCCGCAGGACCAGCGGGATTCGAATCGACAGCGGCACGGAGAAGAAGGACTGCCGTGGAGCCAGCGGACCAGGGACCGAGCGCGGTGCCGAAGATGCCGCGGGCGGCGATGACGGAGCGGAGCAATTCCGTCTCAAAGAATTCGGAGACAAAATCCGCGACGGCCATGGGGCCCCAGCGGAGGAGATCGAAAATGCCGCGTTTGCCGAGGCTGCGCACGCTGCGGCCAGTTTTGAAAAGGTTCCAGAGATCTTCGGGAGAAGGCGTGTCAATGGCGGGAGGAGTGATGGAACAAAGTTGCGCGAAGAAGCCGGCGATTTCTTCGAGTGAAGAAGCGAATTGCGTATATTTTGCGGCGTCTTTTGCAGAGAGACGAGCGATGCCGCCGGCGGTCTTTGCGGCGTTGTCGTAAAAGAGAAGCGCTTCGCCGTCGGGGCGCGGAGCGAAAACGCGCGGATCAGGGCGAAAGATTTCGCAATCGAATTTTTCCAGCTGAAGATCGCGGGCGACGTCGGCGCGAAGCGGGCCGACGGTATGCGAAAGAGTCGAAGCGTGAAAGCCGGGATGAAATTCCTCGGTGATGGCGCCGCCGCCGACCATGTCGCGGCGTTCAAGAACGAGCGGTTTGAAACCACCCTTTGCGAGATAGAACGCGGTGATGAGAGCGTTGTGGCCGCCGCCGATGAGAATTACGCGCTGTCCGATGGGCATGATTAGTTTCGGCTCCCGGAGGCGCGGCGCTGGCGGGAGCCTTTCCAATCTTTCAGGATGACCTGGCTGGCGATGCGGCCAGGAGCTCCCATGATGCCGCCGCCGGGATGCGTGGCGGAACCGCACATATATAGGTTGTCGATGGGAGTGCGGTAGTACGCCCAGCCGGGCACGGGGCGAAGGAAAAAGAGCTGCTCGAGGGAGAGCTCGCCTTGGAAGATATTTCCTTGCGTAAGGCCGAATTCGCGTTCGAGATCGAGCGGCGTGAGAATTTGGCGGCCGACAATAATTTTTTTGATGTTGGGGGCGTGCTCAGCAATGGTGTTGATGACCGCGTCGCCGAAGGCTTCGCGCTGATCGTCCCAAGTGCCTTTCGCCAGTTTGTAGGGCGCGTACTGCACGAAGCAGGACATCACGTGCTTGCCTGGAGGCGCGACGGACGGGTCCGTGAGACTGGGGAGGACGATATCAATGTACGGCTTGCGCGAAAAATTGCCGTACTTGGCGTCGTCGTAGGCGCGCTCCATGTACTCGATGCTAGGAGAAATGGAAATCGCACCGCGGAGATGCGCGCCGGGACCGGGCAAGCACTTGAAATCGGGAAGCGCATCGAGAGCGAGATTCACTTTGCCGGAGGAGCCGCGGAATTTGTACCGGCGAACGCTTTCGAGAAAATCGCCGGGAAGCTCGCTGGGATCGAGAAATTTTTCAAACGTGAGATGGGGATCGACGCTGGAAGAGACGACGTTTGCTGAGATCTCTTCACCGCTTTGCAGGGCGACACCACAGGTGCGACCGTTCTTAACGAGGATTTTCGCGACGCCGGCCTGCGTGCGAATTTCCACGCCAGCTTCGCGAGCGGCATCGGCGATGGCGTTGGAGATGGCTCCGGTGCCGCCGCGGCTGAAACCCCAGGAGCGGAACGCGCCGTCAATTTCGCCCATGTAGTGATGGAGCAGAACGTACGCCGTGCCCGGCGAGCGAATGCCGAGAAAAGTGCCGATGATTCCGGAGGCGGACATGGTGGCTTTGAGAACGTCGGTTTCAAACCACTGGTCGAGAAAATCGGCGGCACTCATGGTCATGAGTTGGACGAGGGTGTAGCGTTCATCGGAGGAGAGGCTGCGGAAACGCTGCATGAGGAAGTGAAGCTGCTTGAGATCGCCAGGCTTGAGCGTCGTGGGATCAGGCGGGATCATCGAGAGCAGCGGCTTCACGAAGCGGCAAATCGGCGTCATCATTTTTGAAAATTCGTCGTAGGCTTCGGCATCAACGCGGGAATGGCGGCGAATTTCGCGCTGCGTGCGAGCGTGATCGTTCATGCGCCAGAGGTGGTCCCCATTGGCCATGGGCGTGAAAGTGCCATCGAGCGGGAGAATTTCTAGCCCGTGGCGTGGAAGATCAAGCTCGCGAATAATTTCTGGGCGAAGCAGAGAGACAACGTAGGAGCATTCCGAGAAGAGGAAGCCGGGAAAGATTTCTTCGGTGACGGCAGCACCACCGAGAACGTGACGGCGTTCGAGGGCGAGCACCTTCTTCCCTGCTTTGGCAAGGTAGGCGGCGTTCACGAGGCCGTTGTGGCCGCCACCGATGACGATGACATCGTAGTGCTGCGCCATGCAGAATGACTCCGTTAAATATGCGTACTGAAAAAATGATTCGATGCGACAGGAAGACGGGACATTTTACTGTCAGGCGCGGTGACACACAAGGGCCCGACAGGAACGTGTGAGCGTGCTCGCGGACATCGGAGGAAGCAGACGCCGCGGGAACGAGAGGAGAACGGGTTGTGCCCTACTTTTCCGCCGGATACGGTGGCGGAATCTCCGCGTAGCCGGGAGCCGCGGTCTTGAGATTGGGCGGAATCGAAGCTTTGGCATCGCCGATTGCCCAACTAATTCCGCTCGCCAGAAGATTCAGGTGAAACGGATTCTGCCAATTTTCCGTGCGATCGCCAATCGCAGTATAGAAGACTTTTCCGTGACCGTGCATGCGTGCCCACACGACGGGATACGGCGCGCGCTTGTACGCAAGGCCGTTCATCGTGGAAGTGTCCAGCGTGCAGATGACATGGAGGTCAGGCGCAAAATCCTTCATGGAATACCACTCCTCCATCAAGCTGACGGGAGAATGAGCTCCTTCGAGGCCGGGGAACTTCGGATCGTTGATGATGACGTTTGCGGTTTGCAGGCGCGGATCTTTGGCTTGACCGTGGATGATGAATTCGCCGCCCAGCATGCGGATGTAAGGATCGGACTTTTCGCCGTGCGCGATGTAGCGATTAGAAAGATCTTGCGGATCGGGCGGAGTGTGGAAGGTGTCGCTGGCGGCGTGAATACCGACGAAGCCAAGTCCGTGCTGAATGGCATCGAGAAAGGCCTGCTTGCCTTGCACAGACATCGGCGGCTGGCCGTCGGTGCCTGTCTGGGTGAGATCACCGGTAGTGAAGAACACCACCGCTGCGTAATCATGAAATTCTTTGGAGTCGAAGATGCGGCCGTCCTTGGTCGCGGTGAGATCGAATTTGTTTTGAGCGGAGAGGCCGCGAAGAGCGGTCTCGGCAATGCTGGGATTGCCGGGCGAAGTTTTTATAACGGCGTGCTCGAAGCCGGAGGATTTCGTGAAGAGGAGGACGGGCTTATTTTTCGCGGCGCGAGCCGGATGCGAAAGGAGGAGTCCGGCGCCGGCAGCCGCCGTAGTGCGAAGAAAGTCGCGTCGAGTGGAGAGTGAGTTCATTTTGTTTATCCGTTGAGATCGAGGATTGAAACCTTCTTTGCCAAGACGATGTGTATGAAAAGACGGGGTAGTCTACTGCGAGCGGGAGAAGCGGGGCAAGTGCACAAGCCATGTTGAAGGGCATGGAGACGGAGCACCAGCTGAGCTCGGGCCACACGGCAGACTGTATTCTCGACTCACGAAAGGAAACCACCGCTTTTCGATTCCTGTGGGATACTCTGCGCGGCGATAGGGCGGGACGGCTCGGCGAAATCTTGCCGGGCGACAGCTCAAAAAAAACATTTCCATGCCGACGACACTGGACCCAACACATTTTGAGATGCAGCCAGTGCCCCGCCGAAGATGGGCGATTGCATGTCTGCTCGGCTTCGGAGTGCTCGTCAACTACTTTGATCGAGTGAATCTTTCTGTCTCGAAAGACGCGCTCAACGCCGCCTTTGGAATTTCCGCGGTAACGTTCGGCTATTTGTCGAGCGCCTATAACTGGACTTACGCCGCGCTTCAGCTTCCTTCCGGTTTATTGCTAGACAAATTTGGCGTTCGGCGCGTAGGCCGCGTCAGCACGATTCTGTGGGCCGTAGCTTCCTTTGGCGCCGCAGTCTCCACCGGCATCGGCGGCTTTCTCGCGGCGCGGCTGCTCCTGGGAATCGGCGAAGCTCCCACTTTCCCTGCAAATTCCAAAGCCGTCGGTTATTGGTTTCCGAAACAAGAACGCAGCCTCGCAACGGCAATCTTCGATTCGATGGCAAAACTTTCTTCCGCCATTGGAGTACCGCTGCTCGGCATTCTGCTGCTGCATTTCGGTTGGAGATGGAGTTTCGCGGCGACGGGATTCATCAGTATTCTCTATTTTGTTTTGTTCTATGCGTTTTACCGAAACCCAAGCGAAGACAAACGGCTTTCAGAGGAAGAGCGTCAATTTATCGCAAAAGGCGGGGCGCAGCCAGAGGATCGAGCGAAGGCCGCCAAAGGAGCGCCGCTGTGGTACTTGCTCCGTCAGCGAAGAGTGTGCGGATTGGCGCTGGGATTCTTCGGATACAACTACACGTTCTACCTGCTCTTGACATGGCTGCCGTCCTATTTTTTGGCGGTCCATCATGTGGATTTGCTGCATTCCGTCGTCTACACCAGCGTGCCGTGGCTGTTCGCGACGCTGACGGACCTCGTCGTCGGGGGATGGCTCGTTGACGCGCTGATCCAGCGCGGCTGGAGCGCCGTTCGCGTTCGCCAGATAGTTCTCATCGGCGGGACGGGTCTCGGTCTCGGCATACTCGGCGCAGCGCACGCTGAAAGCGCCGCCGGTGCGCTCATCTGGATCAGCATTTCAATTGGAGGATTGTCCGCGGCGTCGCCGGTGGGATGGTCCATCCCCTCGCTGATTGCTCCGAAGGAAAGTGTCGGCACTGTGGGAGGAATTTTGAATTTCAGCAACCAGCTTGCGGCGATCGCTGCGCCGATTGTTACCGGCTACGTCGTGCAGATGACGCATTCTTTTGCGTGGGCGTTCGTGGCGGCAACGGCGATTCTTTTGATGAGCATCGCGGCTTATATTTTTCTTCTCGGACGAATGGAACCTGTCCCGGAACCTGCATGATTCGGAAGAACTACACGAGCTTGATGGCCAGCGCTGGGCGCGCAGTGTTTCGTTGCCTGCGTCCTCGCAGTCTAAACATCGAACCTGCCTATTCTGAGTCTCGAGAATTGTCCGCCACGGTCTTCGTAGGCTCGACCAGTGCGCGTGTCGCACCCGTTGAGATTCCTCCATCCACGAGCAGCGTTTGGCCCGTAACGTAGCGGCTGGACTCTGCCGCGAGGAAAACGACCGCAGCGTCCAGATCTTCAGGCTGTCCCGAACGCTTCAACGGAATACGATCGCAAAGATATTCGACCCATTCTTTGTTCTCGTACAGAACTTTGTTCTGTTCAGTGCGGAACCATCCGGGTGCGAGACAATTCACGGTGACGCCGTACTTGCCCCAGTCGTCGGCGAGACTCATCGTCAATTGTTTGACGCCTCCGCGGCTAGCTCCATAGGGCGCGAGACCCGCGCACCCGGCGACGCTGGTGACGGAGCCGATGTTGATGATGCGTCCGTAGCGCCGCGCGATCATGCCGCGCGCCACGGCTTGAGCGACAAAAAAGCTGCCGCGAAGATTGGTCTCGAGAATCAAGTTCCAGTCGTCCCAGGTTACATCGAGCGCGGGCTTGCGGACGTTGCAGCCGGCGTTGTTCACGAGAATATCGAGATGGCCAAACTCAGCTGTAGCGGCGGCGACCATTTTCTCGATGCTGTCTTTGCTGCGGACGTCGAGTTCGATGGAAAGGGCTCGGTGGCCGAGCGCTCTTATTTCCGCTTCGAACGGCGCCAGCCGTTTGACGTCGCGGCTCGTGAGCACAAGATCCGCGCCGGCTTTCGCGAGTGCGCGCGCCATGTATTGGCCGAGCCCGCGGCTCGTTCCTGTAACGAGTGCGACGCGGCCGCCGAGATCGAAGAGACTGTCGCTCACGAAACAGCCTCCGGGGTGAGAATGACCTTCATCAAGTTGGGCTCTCGTGCGTACAGTCTTTCAAACCAGTGCGGACCTTCCTCAAGCGGGGCAACAGCCGTGATGAAGGGCTTGACCTGAATCGCACCACTCGCCAAAAGCTCGATCGCGCGCGGATATTCCCCAGCCGAAGCGCAGGAGCCCTGAAGTCGAATTTGGCGCGTGACCACTTTCTGCAGTGGCAACGTCACTTCCGGCGATATATTGCCGACCAAGACGACAGTGCCTCCTTTTCGAACACTCTCGATGCTCGCCTTGACCGTTTCGTTTCTGCCCACAGCTTCGATGGCCACATCAACTCCAGCTCCTCCGGTAAGTTGCATCACTTGCGCTACCACGTCTCCGTCTGAAGCAAGAACAGCAGTCGCTCCGACATCTTGAGCAAGTTTGAGCCGCGTCCTGTCTAAGTCGGCGACATAAATGCGCGAACATCCCGCGGTGCGCAACGCTTGCAGAGTAAGCAACCCGATCATCCCAGCGCCGAGCACCAAAGCAGTGCTGTCGGCAGAGACTTGCGCCAGGGAAACTCCATGAAGCGCGACGGACACCGCCTCGAGCATCGCTGCCTCGCTAAACGCAAGATTCTCCGGCAAGCGATAAAGGGTCCGAGAAGGAACTGCGACATATTCTGCAAATGCTCCGGCGCGGCGAAACTCGGCGCAGGAAACGCCCAATACCTGGCGGTGGTCGCAAAGATTCACGTCGCCGCGAAGACAGTTGTTGCAAGCGCCGCAAAAGATAGTGGAGTCGAACGTGACTCTGTCGCCTTCCGCGAACCCCGTCACGCCATCGCCGAGCGCAGCGATTGTTCCGGCAGCTTCGTGCCCCATGACGATTGGCGGAATGCGCCGCCCGGAGGAGCCATCATAACCGTGGACATCGCTCCCGCAGATGCCGCAAGCCGCAACGCGCACGAGCACTTCACCGTGGCCAGCCGTTGGTTCGGGAAGAGTGGCCATTTCCAGCTGCTTGTATCGCGAGAGCAGAAGAGCTTTCATGCGCGCGGCCGGCCTTGTTCCGCGGGAATCGTGTGAGCGGATTTAGTGCGAGCCTGCTTCACAATCGCCAGGAACTTCCTCGCATTTTCAACAATAATTTCCGGCTTGTTCGACTTCAGCGCGTCGGCCTGCACCAGCTCGCCACCAACGCCGAGCGCGACGGCGCCCGCTTCAATGAACTCAGCCGCGGTGCTTAGATTGACGCCGCCGGTCGGGACAAACGGAATTTGCGGAAACGGGCCCTTCAGTGCCTTGATGTATTTTGCGCCTCCCATCTGTCCGCACGGAAAAATTTTTACGATGTCAGCGCCGGCATCCCAGGCGGCCATAATCTCCGTGGGCGTCAATGCACCAGCCATGATCAACTTCCCTTCCCGTGCAGCAAACGCGACGGTCTCAAGGTTCAGTCCTGGGCTAACCAAGAATTGTGCGCCAGCATCAAGACACCGCCGCGCCGTATCCGCATTCAGTACCGTACCCGCTCCGATGAGCACGTCGGCACCGCATTTCCTGACAAGCTCGCGGATGACTTCGACAGCCCCCGGCACCGTCATCGTGATTTCTACGATGGGGATTCCTCCCTGACAAACGGCCTCGGCCGCAACGCACGCTTCGCTCGCCGACGATGCGCGAACGACTGGAACAATTCCAATCTCGATGATTCGTTCGCGAACTTTTTGCTTATCCATTGGCATTCACTTGCTCTCCGGCACTTCCCCGTCAGCGCGCGATACGGGCGCCGACTCCCTTCATCACTTGTAAGACTTCCTGCAATGTTGCCATGGAAGTGTCGCCCGGCGTGGTCATCGCCAGCGCACCATGTGCGGCGCCGCATTCGACGGCCCACTGCGGATCCTGTCCCGGCCAAAAATCCGTAAATCAGCCCGGATGCAAACGAATCTCCGCCTCCCACGCGATCGAAAATCTCAAGATTTTCACGGTTCTTTGCCTGGTAGAACTTGCCGTCGCAATAGCAGATGGCGCTCCAATCATTTTGCGTGGCGGTTTTCGCTTTGCGCAGCGTTGTGGCAACAACCTGGAACGGAAAATCTTCGACGACCTTAGCGATCATCTGCTTGAAACTTCTCGACTTCAAACGTCGAGTGATGCTCGTCCATTCCGGAAACTTCGTACCCAAGTGCCGCGGAGAAATCTTCCTCGTTTCCGAGCATCACGTCCACGTGCCGCGCCATCCGGCGGTTCACTTCTTGCGCGGTTTTCTTTCCGCCATTGCGATTTCCATAGCGAGGCGCGGTAGTTCAGATCGTAGGAAATGGTAGTGCCGTGGCGCTTCGCGCCGCTTGCATCGCTTCGAGGGCGACTTCCGGAGTCGTCGCGGAAAGCGCACAGAAAATTCCGCCGGTATGAAACCAGCGAACGCCCTGTTTTCCGAAAATTTCGTCCCAATCGATTTCGCCCTGCTTCAATTGGGAAACGGCTGTGTGCCCGCGATCGTAACTTCCGAGTGCCGCGCGAACACCAAAGCCGCGCTCGGTAAAATTAAGTCCGTTGCGCGCCGCGTGGCCCACGCCATCGTGCTCGACCCAACGAATCAGACGACTGGTCCACGCCTCCCTGATAAATAAGATCCTGGAGCAGCCGCCCGACCGGATCATCCACGAAGGCGGTGACTGCGGCGGCGTCCAGGCCGAAACAGCGCTTCAATCCTCGAGCGACGTTGTACTCGCCGCCGCCCTCGCACACTTCAAACGATCGCGCAGTGGCGATACGCCTGTCGCCCGGATCGAAGCGCAGCATGACCTCGCCCAAACTGACCAAGTCCCAGCGGCATTCTTTCTTCGGCTTGATCGTCAACCCCATTTGTTCACCTCAGCATGCGATGTCCAAGCGATCTGCGCATTCTCATTTTCTTGCTTCCGCTATTTGCAGATTCACGTTTGCACTGCTCCAATGATTTTAACGGGTTCCAATTTGGGCGAAAGAACGTGAATCACGGCAAGTGCCAGCAAATAGGCAAAGCCGGCGATCACGAACGGAATCATGTAGCTGCCGGTCCACTGGAGCACGTGGCCCACGACCGTTGCGATGAAGAGGCCACCGATCGCGCCGGCCATGCCGCCGATTCCAACGACGGAACCAACAGCTCGGGCGGGAAACATATCCGAAGTCAAAGTGTAGAGGTTGGCGGAAAATCCCTGGTGGCAGGCGGCTGCCAGTCCGATGAGAAAAACGGCGGACCAGGTGCTCTCAACGCGATAGGCAAACACAACCGGAATCACGCTGACAGCGCAGAGCAGCATCGCCGTCTTGCGGGCAGAGTTGACGCTGCGCCCACGCTTGATCATAGAAGAAGAAATCCAGCCTCCGGCAACGCTGCCGACATCCGAAATCAAATAAATCACCATGAGCGGAACGCCAATCCCCGTTAGAGCCAAGCCGTGTTTGCTTTGCAAGAAACCAGGCACCCAGAAAAGATAAAACCACCAGATGGGATCGGTCAGGAATTTTCCGAGGACGAATGTCCATGTTTGCCGCAACGGAATCAGTTGTGCCCAGCTGATTTTTCCGGCGGGCTCCGGCGGATCACTGCGGATATATGCCAATTCTGCGGGGGAAACTCTCGAATGCTGGCTCGGCGTGCGATAGATCAGCAGCCAGAACGCGAGCCAAACGAAACCGAGCGCGCCGATTCCAACAAACGCACCGCGCCAGCCCCAATGGGCAACAATTGAAGGAACGATTAGCGGCGTTATGATGGCACCAGCATTCGTTCCGGCGTTAAAAATGCCGGTCGCGAGTGCTCGTTCCTTTTTTGGGAACCATTCCGCCACAGCTTTAATGCTCGCGGGAAAAACAGCCGCTTCGCCGAAGCCCAGCGCGTAGCGGGAGATCGCAAAGCTGGTTAGGGAAGTGGCCAGCGCAGTCCCCATCGAAGCGAGGCTCCAGAAAATCATGGCCAGCGCGTAACCTAAACGCGTGCCGATGCGATCGATCAGCCGTCCAACCAACAACATGCCCACGGCGTAGGCGATCTGAAACGCAGACACGAGATTGCCATAGTCAATTTCGTTCCAGCCAAAATCGTGCTGCAGCGTGTTTTTGAGAACTCCAAGGACTTGCCGGTCCATGTAGTTCTTGGTAGTGCCGAAGAGCAGTAGAGCGCAGATAGCCCAGCGGAAGTAGCCACTGCGAGCTGAAACTTTTGGTAATGAATTTTCCGCAGCGCTCGCGTGCTCGACCGGCGACGCCAAGATTCCAGATGCAGACGTAGGGCGTACTGGGTCCATGGTGTGAAGGGAACGCTACTCGTTTTTGCGGCTGGCTTCCAGTCTGGAAACTGCGTGGCGGGGGCTTGGCGTCAGTTTCACGCGGTCGCTTTCACCGAGCCACAATTCGTTCGCGCAGTTGCGCCCCTTCTTCAGAGCGAGACTCCCCTTTTCCACGGAATAAAGTCGTCTTGGCCGAGTTGCTCTGCTTTTGTTCGGGCCTCTCCGCTCGTGACCTGAATCACGCGTTCCAGGATACTCTCCCCCATCTGCTCGATGCTGCTCTCGCCTGTGATGATGCCGCCGGCGTCTATATCAATGATGTCTGCCATGCGCTGGGCAAGATTCGAATTGGTGGAGATTTTCAGAACGGGAGCGATGGGATTGCCCGTTGGCGTGCCGAGCCCGGTCGTGAAGAGAATGACATTTGAGCCGGCTCCCACCTGCGCCGAGACAGATTCCACGTCGCTCCCCGGCGTACATTGCAAGTTCAATCCCGGCTCCGTGCAATATTCCGGATAATCCAAAGCGGCGGTGACGGGAGACGTACCGCCTTTCTTCGCCGCTCCTGCGGACTTCATAGCATCGGTAAGCAAACCGTCCCGGATATTGCCGGGCGAAGGATTCATTTCGAACCCCGCACCAACTGCCTTGGCGCGCGCTGCGTATTCCCTCATCAGCTGGGCAAATCGGTCTCCCACCTCTTTGCGCACGCAACGATCGATGAGCTGTTGTTCTACGCCGCAGAGCTCCGGAAATTCCGAAAGAATTCCTTTTCCGCCCAGCGCGGCAACAACATCAGCTGCGTGACCAATGGCAGGATTCGCGGAGAGTCCTGAGAAACCGTCTGACCCGCCGCATTGCAGGCCAAGCGTGAGCTTCGATAACGGTGCGGGCTGCCGCGTGATTTTGTCCGCCTCCACCATGCCCAGAAAAGTGTCGCGGATGGCTTTGCTCATCATCGCAGCTTCCGAAGGGCTGCTCTGCTGCTCGAAGATCAGGACGGGCTTATTGAAATTCGGGTCGCGTCGCTTGATTTCTTCAAGGAGCATGGACACTTGCGAATGCTGGCAGCCGAGGCTCAGCACCGTGGCGCCGGCAACATTCGGATGGTGAATGTAGCCCGCGAGGAGGGCGCAAAGATTTCTGGCGTCTTCGTGCGTGCAGCCGCAGCCGCCTTCGTGCATCAGAAACTTGACACCGTCAATGTTCTTGAAAACTCTGGGCAGCGCACTGGCCCGCTGCCTATCGCCGAAAGCGAGGTTTTTCAGCTCGTCCGATTTTCCTTCGCGATAGAGGCGCGCTAATTCCGCAACCTGGCTGCGGTAAATCTGAGGAGCCGCAAATCCCAATTCTTCCTCAAAGGCTTGTTTCAAGACGGCTAGATTGCGGTTTTCGCAGAAGACGAGCGGCAGCAACAGCCAGTAGTTTCGTGAACCCACCTGACCGTCGGCTCTATGGAATCCGAGAAAAGTTCTTTTCGCCCATGCGGAGACATCCGGAGGAGTCCAGCTTGCGGCAGTTGCCGCCGTTGCGTGAAAACCGGCGGCGGCATGACGGATATTCCGGGTGGAAAGTAAATCTCCTCGGCGGAGATTCTCCACTGCTTTTCCGACGAGAACGCCGTACATGACGATATCGCCGCCGGCGCTGACGTCTTGCATAAGGAACTTATGTTTGGCTGAGACATCCGACAACAGCGTGTAGTTGCTCCCGAGGAAATTTACGACTTCATCCTTGCGCAAATTAGCGAGCGCTACGAGGACGTTGTCCCGCGCGTCGAGCCTTAGAACTCTTCTCTGCGTTGAGCCCTCAACTGGCATTTGTGTTCCGCCTTTTTCGCACTGCACTTTTTCTATCGATCCGATGCATTCCACCCCACCCGGAACACTGATGCGCGAAACTCTCTTTAATTCCCGGCGTGCAGTCCTGTCCACTTCTCGAAATTCGTTCGGAAGAGTCGCGTCACATCCCGCTGAATCCACTGGCGTGTAACGGCGCCGCCGTCATTGTGAAGCAAGCGATATGCATTCGCGAGTATGGGCGCAAGGATCAAGCGGGTGTTCTTCCATTTGTAGATGACTTGCTCTAAAACGCGCGCGTCGGAATGTTGTGGAATGAAGCTTGTCCCAAGCAATTCCAAGCGCTCCCGCGTGATCTCCTCCACGATGGAAGGATTGTTCAGGAACCACCAGCAACCGAAGGGCATCATGTTGCTGAACTTTCGCGCATAGACGCAAAGCTCATGCTGATTTTCGCGGCTGAGTACGCTGACCAAAAAGCGGTTTCCAGGAAAATCGCGGCACAAATTTTCAAGAGCGCGAAGGTCCGCCTTCCCAACGCCGTCACCCGCAAGACGAATTGCGGGATTGACCTGGCGCCTTACTCCAATCATCAACGACATAGGCAAGCCGAACTCGCGGCACGCAGGCAGCACCGCTTCCGCTAAGATTTTGTTTGTGACGCTTTCTTCTGGAAACTGAAACGCATCGGTGAGCGATACCGCCATGTAGAGCGGCTTCATGCGCTTGTGCCAGTCGGCAAGAAATCTCCGAATTTCCGCCACGGATTTGCCTGACACACACGCGTCAACGGCATAGCCCTGACGCACCAATTCCTCCCAGTGCTGAGGCCAGCTGCACAAAATGCGATCGAGACGCATCACGGCTTGAAACCGTGAATGTTTCTGTCTGCCGTTCATCCAGGTGGGCGCTTCTTCTGGATCCAGCGGATCGTTGGTCATCACGATGGTGTCCACGCCCGACATTTGAAGCACTCGCTGAACATGTTGCTCGATGGTTTGCTCCCGGAAGAAAGCCCGCGCGTCGTTCAGCCCGGATGGACCGGTGGGCAGATCAAACGCATTCAGGACAGCGATAATCCCGCGCGTTGCCTCCGAAATAGGGCTGTTCTCCACGAACAGCGCTTTCCAGATGGCGTCCGCGCGCTCCCGCTTGGGAAGTGTCCAATATTGCTGAGGGCTCATGTCCGAGGAGCGAAAGAACTCCGCCTCGAGATAGTGGTAGGTCAGCAACTCATCAATTCCCCACAAGCCCAGCTTGCCGAACGCCGGAGAGAAGAGGTGCGTGTGAATATCTATGAAAGCGGTCGAGGACAGCACATCGTTTACAACGGATTGAATTTGATCTGCGGACAAAAGACCGGAAACGGCGGCGTTTGCCTTCACGTCTGCATGTTGAACGGTTGTGTCTTTCATACCTATGCCTTCCGTAAACCGGAAACCGTTGCTTTCTTTCGTGGAGTCTACCGCCGAGCCGCAATGAACAGAAAAATCGTCCGACCCAGCGGTACTCTGCTCTGTCACAGAACTAGCCAAGTAGGATAAAGCAAGAGCGACGCGAACGATGGGAAATATAGGAGTGACCCTCCGACGTGTCAAACAGAAAAAGCGGAGTGTCGGTGCAAGAAGGGAGTGCCGGAGAGAGTGTCCTGTAGTGAAAGTGGCGGGGCGAACCGGCAAACGTCCCGCTTTAGCACTCTCGCTTTCCCAGGTTGGGCCGACGACTCACGAAAATCAGGCTGCATGGAGACATTTGCGTTTTGGTGCGAAGCAATTGCTGCGCGTATGCGTTAGATTCTTCAAAGATTACGCGGGTATTGGAAATCGGAATGAGTTCCCCATAAGGCGCTGGCACAGCGCGTGCTAGCCATCACAACGAGGATGCACCGCAGCCTTCGCGAGTGCATTGCGTTTTGTTAGGTGGAAGCATGCGCGCAAGATTTTTGTTGCAGACGATACTGGTGTGGTCGTTAGCTAGCGGCGCGGGCGTTTTCGCGCAGATTCCGCTGGCGACCAACGCACAAGACAGTGCACGTATCGGGACTTCGAGTCCGGCGACTCATCAAATAACCACGCCCGACGCGCAGCTCCAGCAAACGCCGCGCAGCTTGGACGAAATTATCGAGCGAGTGGCCGCCCGCGAGCGTCAAGAAATAGAGACCTTCAGTATTTACAAACCGATTGTCGAAACTTATCTTCAGGAAGAAAGAGCGGATACGCAGATGGGCACGCTCCCGAAGGCCGATATCTATTTTCTAGGGCAGGCGGATTTTCGCGGGAGGCTCAAGGTGCATTCCTTGTTGGAGCGAACGCGAAAAGGATCGTTGCTCTGGTCGTTTGATCCTGCCGGATTCTTGCAGATGATTTTTGTCGACCGGGGAGAATTCGACAAGAACCATTACGTGTTTAAGCCCGCGGGCCGGGAATTTTTGGGGGACGTACGCTGCTACGTCTTCGATGTGTCCCGCGCGCCGAAAGTGCGGGGCCCGCGATTTGTAGGGCGCATCTGGGTGGAAGATCAGGACCTCACCATCGTTCGAGTCAACGGAAAATATGCGCCCGAAATCCACTTCTCCATAAAACACTTCGAAGACGAATTCTACCTGCATTTCGATTCCTGGCGCATCAACGCCAAGCCGGGAGTATGGCTGCCGAGTTATGTCTACAGTCAGGAGCTCGATGAGCCGGTGCATTTCGGCGGCCCGCGATACAAGTCCCAGACGCGGCTGTGGGGCTACGGACTGACACAACGCACCCGCGAAGAAGAGCTGGGCCGGCTGCTCGTTGAGTCCTCCGGCCAAATAAAAGACGAAGCCGCGCAGCACGATCGTTCTCCGCTCGAGGAACAGCGCGAATGGAGACACGAAGCCGAGAACAATGTGCTCGACGTTCTTGAGCGCGATGGCCTTGTCGCGCCGCAAGGCGACGTCGAAAAAGTACTGAACACAATCGTCAACAATCTGATCGTGACAAACAATCTTGACGCGGAGGTTGATTTGCACTGCCGCGTCCTGACCACCAGCAACCTGGAAATGTTCTCCATGCAGAGCACTATCGTACTGAGCCGCGGTTTAATCGACGTCGTGCCCAATGAAGAGACTTTAGCGGCGCTCCTGGCGTATGAAATTGCCGATGCAATGGTTCCGAAGCCCGCTCAAGACCAGTATGCTTTCAGCGATATTTTGCGTCTGACGCCCACCGAAGTCTTAAAACGGCTCTCCTTCGAGGATAAGAAACCGGAAGCCGTGGACAACAGCCAAAAGGCGATGGAACTCCTAAAAAAATCGCCGTACGCGGGAAAGCTGGCCAATGCAGGACTTTTTCTCTCGCAACTGCAATCTCAATCGAAGGAACTGAAACAATTGATCAGCCCGCGGCTGGGGAATCAAGTTTTCTTCACGTCGCAATTGCTGCATGCCGCGCCAACTTTACAGCCCGACAACAAGCAGCAGATCGCGGCGCTGCCCATGGGATCTAGAATCAAGCTGAATCCATGGAGTGACAGTCTCAGTTTGATGAAGGCGCAGCAAATGGCGCCGCTCTCTCCTCGCGAGAAAATGCCGTTCGAAGTGACGCCGATAATTCCTTACTTGACGCGCTACGTGGAAACATCGGCCGCTAACGAAAATTCGATCGTGCCGGTGGCAGAAAATCAATGATCGCCGGAATCAGAACTCATGCCATGTGCGGACAGCAGCTTTCCCGGCAGCCACTGCGAGTCGGCTATTTCTCTTGATTGACGAAGCGGGCGATGGTTCCCTTGGGACCGACCGCCCAGATATGGCGCTCATCGAGTACGACGATGGCATTCAGATTAAGAGAATCCGTGCGCTCCCAGTGCGCCCCGCCGTCGCGACTGATGTCTTCCCCCGTGGGACCAACGGCCAGAACAATCTCCTTGCCGATGGATGCGACGGCTGAGCGAAAGCCTGCGGGTTGTTGCCCCGAGAGCTGCCAGGTCTTGCCTCGATCTCGCGAAACTGCAGCCACGCGGTCAGAGCTAGACGGCTCGTTGTAATCCCCACCGACGGCGAAGAGAGTCGCCGCCGGCCCCGCGTTCAACGAGAAGATGCCGGCGGTAGGTTTGCCGCTCGCGATGGGCGTCTCTGTCACAGTCCATGTGTGTCCCAGGTCCGGGGAATGAAACACGCGGGCGGCAGGGCTGCCGGTTCCAAAGTAAATGTTTTCGCCCTGAGCGATGAGGCAGCTTCCGCTCGCGGCAAACGCTCCTTCCTTCTGGCAGAGCTGCTGGCATGTTGTCGCGAGGAAGCTCTTTCCAGTGTTCGCCGTCTTCGGTTACTAAAATCAAAAACTTTCCATCAATGGGATCGCCGAGCGCAATGCAGTGCGTTCTTGAAAGACAAGCGATGGCGTCGAGAAAAAAATCCTTGCGCTTGTCGGAGTATTGCAGCTTCCAGGTTTCACCGCCGTCGGTCGTTTTGTATATGCGCGATTTCTCGCTCAGGCCGACAGAGACCACGTACGCAACTTTGGAATCGAACGCAGACACGCTGCGAAAATTAAGCGTCTCGCCATCCTGGACATGAATGCGCTTCCATGTTTTCCCCGCGTCAACCGAGCGAAGTATGACGCCATTGGAACCAGCGGCCCAAACGACGGGTATTTGCGCGCCGTTCGAATCTGAAAAGTAAGCCGCGCTGACGCCGCGGAAGTCAGTATCCAGTCCGCTCGTCTGCACGGACCACGACTGAGCCTGCGCGGCGGTGGTGAAGAAAACCATGAGAACAAACCATCGAATCGGAGCCATGCCTGATACGTTATCTCGGGTGAAGGCCAGGACGGTAAGATTCTTTGCGGCGAAGACTTCCCTTCCCTATAATCGCTAGCGAATCGAGAGGAGCCACCCGTGCCTGTCGGAACTGCGTTTCATGACAAAACGCTCCCGCTGTGCGAGAGCCTAAATTATCGCGAATGGTCGGGCTATTACACCGTCAGCGTCTACGAGATGCACCACGACCACGAGTACAACGCCATCCGCAATTCCGCCGCGCTCATTGATATTTCGCCCCTCTTCAAATACCGGATTACGGGAACCGATGCGACGCGCTTCGTGAACCGCGTGATTTCGCGCGACATCAACAAAGTGGCCATCGATCAGGTGATTTACTGCTGCTGGTGCGATCCGGAAGGAAAAGTCATAGACGACGGAACCATCACGCGTCTCGGCGAAAACGAATACCGCTGGACCGCGGCGGATCCGAGCTTGCGCTGGTTTCAGCAAAATGCGCTGGCGCTGGACGTGACTATCGAAGACATATCCGAACAAGTGGCCGCGCTGGCGCTGCAAGGACCGACTTCGGGGAAGCTGCTGCACGCCGTGACAGACGCGAACGTGGCAAACCTGAAATACTTTCGCGTGACGCGCGGACAAATCGCGGGCGTGCCCGTGGACATTTCGCGAACGGGATACACCGGCGATCTGGGATTTGAAATTTGGATGCCCTGGAAGAACGCGGGAAAAGTGTGGGATGAGCTGATTAAAAAAGGAAAAGCATTCGACACTCATCCGGCTGGGATGATCGCTCTGGACATTGCGAGGATTGAAGCAGGGCTGATTTTGATTGAAGTGGACTACACATCGAGCAAGAAAGCGCTCATCGCTTCGCAAAAGTTTTCGCCGGCGGAGATTGGCCTCGGAAAACTGGTGGACTTGAAAAAAGACAGTTTCGTCGGGCGCGAAGCTCTGGTGCGCGAAAAGAAAAAAGGCGGCGCCGCGCGGGCCCTGGTGGGGCTGGAGATCAATTGGAACGAGGTGGAAGCGCTGTTCGACAAAATGGGAATGGCGCCACAGGTGCCAAGTGTAGCGTCGCGCGTGGCTGTGCCCGTTTATCGCGGGGGGAAACAAGTTGGTAAGGCAACGTCCACCACTTGGTCCCCGACCCTGAAGAAAATGATCGCGCT
Source organism: uncultured Acidobacteriota bacterium (assembly GCA_963727945.1). Lineage (GTDB taxonomy): Bacteria > Acidobacteriota > Terriglobia > Acidiferrales > UBA7541 > Acidiferrum. The sequence goes on along the minus strand of CAVSIW010000054.1, from coordinate 11,407 downwards.
TGCGTGTGTTAATCGCGAGCAATCGTCAGTGGGCGCGACTCTGAATATCGAGATCACCGTCGAAGCAGTGCGCCATACCGTTTCCGCGAGGGTGGTGCCGCTGCCCTTTTTCAATCCGGCGAGGAAAACAGCCACGCCCGTGATTTAGGGCGAAAGTCACGCATCGAAACTTTTCAAATCAGTGAGCCTTCGCGAACATCTCTTCCTTCGCTATAAGTTCATCCAGAAATGATCTGTCCAGCAGCTTGCCGCGCAGGATTACGGCGCGGATTTTCTGTGTGTTGTGGATATCATTGAGCGGGTTGGCATCGAGAAGCAAGAGATCAGCGGCCTTGCCTTGCTCGATCGTGCCTTGCGTTTGAAGTTTGCCTAGAAATTCAGCGGGGAGCTTCGTTGCGGCTTGCAGTGCTTGCATTGGCGTGAGACCTGCCCGAACCAGCAGCGCAAGTTCTTCATGCAGGCTGGATCCTGGGAACACGAACGGGGCTGTAGTGTCCGTCCCCGCCATGATGGGGACGCCCATCGTATGCATTTTCCCCACGATTTGAAGCGATGCTTGCATGAGGCTGGAACGCAAAGAAAATTCCTGCGGCGTCGCGCCTTTGTCGCGGTCATGCGCCCCTTTCTCCCAATTCGCCAGGACTTGTAGCGGGATGTACTTTCGGCGAGCGTCGCGAGAGAGATTGGTTTCAGGCGTGGGAAAGGCGTCGTTGCGGAGGAGGATCAGCGTCGGCACTTGCCAGGTCTGATTGCGGATGAATTTTGTAATCAGCGCTGCGGCCTGCTCGTTCGAATAGCCTTCCAACAGTTCGCGCTGCCACGCAAGTTCGCGGTCCCGGGATTGCACCTTCGATGTTTTCTTGGGAGCGGCGGCGAACTGTTTGCGAATAAGCAGAGGCTCGTCGTTCGAACAGGCTCGCAGCACGCCCGTCAGATGCTCGATGCTTTTCTGTCCGGCGTCCGAAGCTTCGGCGGCGGTGACGCGATCCGGAACGTGCCCAACGAAAGTGATGTGCTCGCGGCGGCAAACATCCGCAATGGCAAAATAGGCGTCGCGGCCGAGATTCGACTGCACTTTGATGAAATCGGCTCCGCGCGAAATCAAGGAATGAACATCTTCGGAAGCCTCGGCGGATTTGATCACTACAAGCGACGGCTGAAAAAACGGCGGGTTCCCATCGAGATAAGGCCCGGCAAAGAAAATTCGAGGGGCCGCCAACTGGCCGTGTTCGATTTCTTGGCGGAGCTTGAGCAGCGATTCGAGGTCGCCGCCCATGTCGCGGACCGTCGTGATGCCGTTCGCGAGAAGGAGAGGAAGAACAAATTCACGGCTGCCGGTAGGTTCGCCTGCGCCGGTGAGATGGGCGTGCATCTCGACAAGGCCGGGGATGAGAAATTTACCGGTTCCATCGAGAATTTTTGTCGAGCTAGGAATGGAAACTGATTTTGATGGTCCGATCGCTGCAATTTGTTCGTCGGCAAGGAGAACAGTCATGTCAGGCTGGGGAGCTTCGCCGGTGGCATCAATGAGCGTGACGTGAGTGATGGCGAGCGACGGTGGAGGATGAGAAGAACAGGAACAACAAAGCAGAATGACGGGAAAAACAAAGCGAGTCAGATTCAAAACCTTTCGGCTCAAGCTCTCCCGCCCCGGTTCCGTTTGCCCGCCGCTTTGTGAGGATTGGAAGCGAGCCTTCATTGCGTCAGTCGGTTGTATTTTTTGAGAACTTCGCGCAGCTTGTCGTGCGGGAGCGCGATGACCTTGTGATTTTCGATGCCGGTCATGGTTTCAGCGGCGACCATCGCATTGATTACGGCCTCTTCCGTGGCCTGCACGGTCGAGGCGAACACGTGCTCGATCAAATCATTCGGAAGCATCTTGAGCTCGACGACGTGATCGGCAGCAGCTGCGCCTGGATTGGCAGTTGAAAATGCGATGAAAATATCGCCAGAACCGTTGCCGGAAATGCTTCCGTCGCGGCCGAGACCGAGGGAAACGCGCCGCGCCAGGCGCTTTAGCTGATGCGAAACGAGCGGCGCATCGGTCGCGACGACGACAATAATCGAACCGCGATCCACTTCGTCAAAAGAAGCGGAGCTGTAAGCGGCCTCTTCAGGAATTTCCTTGCCGACGGGCACACCGGCGATCCGGAGATTCGGCCTCACACCATAATTGCATTGGACAAGAACACCGACGGTGTAACTCGCTCCCTTGATATCGAACCTGCGCGAAGAAGTTCCAATGCCGCCTTTGAATTCATTGCAAATCATTCCCGTGCCGCCGCCAACCGCGCCTTCTTCGACGGGGCCGCCGTGCGCCGTGTCAATCGCGTGAAACGCGTCCTCGGGCTTCACGTGAAAACCGTTGATGTCGTTGAGCCAGCCGTCCCATGTTTCCGCGACGACGGGCAGCGACCACCAATACCCAGTGGGATCGGGCTGGCCATGATTCACGCGCCATTGAATCACGGCGTCGCGCACGACGCCCACGCTGTGCGTGTTGGTGATCATCACGGGCCCTTCGAGAAAACCGGATTCTTCGACCCAGGTCGTGCCGGTCATTTCGCCGTTGCCGTTGAGCGACCACCATCCCGCGAAAACGGGATTGGACATCGTGTCTCTTCCACGAGGAAGAATCGCGGTGACGCCTGTGCGCACGGGCCCTTTGCCAACCTGCAGTTTTCCTTCTCCGGAAATAATCGTGGTGTGACCGACGGTGACTCCGGCAACATCTGTGATGGCATTCAGCGGGCCTGGAGTCCCGTCAAACGGAACGCCGAGGTCGCGCGCGCGAGGCTTGGCAGGAGGCTTATCCTGAGCCGAAAGCAAGGACGTAGTCAGGAGGCTTGTGCAGAGCAGGAGCGTGACCCTGAAATAGAGCTGGCGCATAGTTGAACTATCTCCTCAAGAGAATGAACGAACAGACTACGCTAGAACTAAGAAAAACGGCGACAGGTTATTCGGGAAGCACTTTCGCGAGCGCTGCCGTGAGCGCTCTGGCAATGAGCGCCGATTCTTCAGGCGTGAGGATGAAGGGTGGCGCAAGAAGTATGTGGTCGCCGCGCGTACCGTCAGCACAACCTTGCGTTGGGTAGGTCAGAACACCTTCCGCCATTGCGGCTACACGAATTTTTTCGGCAATGGCTTGGGACGGTTCGAATGGCGCGCGCGTGGATTTGTCGCGCACGAACTCGATGCCCGTGAGGAGACCAAGTCCGCGTACGTCGCCGACGTAAGGATGAGAACGAAGCGGCGCGAGCGCGGTCCAAAGCTCCTGCGCCGCGGGAGCGACGCGTTCGAAAAGATTGTGCGACTCGATGTAATCGAGAACGGCATTGCCGGCAGCGGTCGCGACGGGATGAGCTTGGTAAGTGAATCCGTGCTTGAACGTGCCGCTGCCGCTTTCGAAAGCTTCGACGACATTTGGCGCGACAAGAACGGCGCCAAGCGGAGCGTAGCCGCTCGCAATCCCCTTCCCTGTAAGAATAATGTCCGGCTCGACTCCCCAGTGCTGCACAGCGAAGTACTTGCCGGTGCGGCCGATGCCGGTCATCACTTCGTCGGCAATAAGAAGGATGCCGCGCTTGCGGCAAATCTCCGCGATGCGAGCAGCATAGCCTTCCGGCGGCACGGCTGCGCCAAGAGTCGCGCCAACAATCGGCTCGAAGATGAAAGCAGCGGCAGAGGCCGCGTCGTTTGCGCCAAGTAAAGAATCCAATTCCTCGGCGCAGGCGAGTTGGCACTGGGGAAAAGTTTTTTCGAACGGACAGTGATAGCAAAAGCAGGGAGCGATGTGGCCCCATTCCGCGAGCAGCGGCTGATAGGGCGCGCGGCGAGCGACATTTCCGCTGACGGTCATAGCGCCAAGCGTGCTGCCGTGATAGCTCTGTCGGCGTGAAAGAATGCGGTAACGATCGGGCTGTCCTTTTTCGAGATGATACTGGCGGACGAGCTTGATGGCTGTTTCCGTTGCTTCGGAACCGCCCGAGGTGAAATAAACGCGCCCGCCTTTTTGAAAATTGGGCGGAGCGAGCGCCAGAAGCCGCGCGGCAAGTTTTTCAGCGGGCGCAGAGTGGAATTGCGAAGTGTGCGCGAACGCGAGTTGCGAAGACTGTTCGGCCATCGCGCGGCCGATTTCCGGGACGCCGTGGCCGATGTTGACGACCGCGGCCTGCCCTGCAGCATCGAGAAATTTGCACCCATCCTCAGAAAAAATCCAAGCGCCTTTGCCACGGACTGCGACGGGAAACTCTTTTCGAAAATTGCGCGGAAACAGAGCGGGTTCGTTAGACATGCGTCTTCGAGGTGTGATTGTAGCAGACTCGTGCGGCCCGCCGAGCAAAGCTAGAACCGACGGCACGCGCACAATCCGTCCTTGACGTTCCGCTCGAGTGTAACAATGATGCTAGGCTGGCGCCGATTTTAGGGAGAACCATTTCATGCTGAAGCGCGTTCGTTACTCGATTTTATTTGTTGTCATTGCACTCAGCTGTTCCGTCCCGGCGTTGAATGCGCAGGACGCACGAAAGCCGGTGCGGCTCAGTGTGGACCTGCGCGAGGCGCCCAAACATATTTTCCACGCGAAACTCGTTTTCCCCGTCGCGACTGGTCCGCTCACACTCGAATACCCGAAATGGATTCCCGGAGAACATGCTCCCCACGGGCCGATTGTGGATCTGACGGGCCTTCTATTTCGAGCAGGCGGCAAAGAGATTGAATGGCGGCGCGACGACGTGGATATGTACGCCTTTCGCTGTCAAGTCCCCGCAGGCGCAAACGAACTCGAAGTTTCGTTGGACTATGTCTCTCCCGCGGGAGTCAGCGAAGGACGGGAGAGTCCTTCAGCGACGGCACAGTTGGCCATCTTGAACTGGTACACCGTGCTCCTCTATCCGCAAGGAGCGAAGAGTGACGATGTGACGTACTCGGTCAGTTTGCAGGTGCCCGCAGGATGGAAATACGGGACCGCTCTGCCCGTGGCCAATGAGACTAGCGGCGCGATTGAGTTTCAACCCGCAAGCCTGACGACACTGGTGGATTCGCCGGTATTGATGGGCGCACACATGCGCGTGATCGATTTGTCTCCCGGACAGAAACCTGAGCACCACATCCACATCGCAGCGGAAACCGGATCCGGCCTGGAGGCCTCGCCCGAATTGGTTCAGCAGTGGCGGCAATTGGTGGCGGAAACGGGAGCGCTCTTTGGAGCGCGCCACTACCGGCACTACGATTTCTTGCTCACCGTGAGCGACAACGTCGAAACGGACGGGATCGAGCACAACGAATCGAGCGACAATCGCGTGCCGGGGCGGATATTTCAAGACGCGAATATCGCGGACGCGATGACGGATCTCTTGCCGCACGAATTCACGCATTCGTGGAATGGAAAATATCGAAGGCCGGCGGGGCTGGCGACTCCGAACTATCAAGAGCCGATGAAGGGCGGCTTGCTCTGGGTGTACGAAGGAATGACTCAGTATTACGGGACGATACTCTCCGCGCGAATGGGAAGTTGGACGCCGGAAAGATTGCGGGAGAATCTCGCGTGGGTGGCGGCGTATCTGGATCAGCGAAAGGGCCGAACGTGGCGTGACCTGGAAGACACCGCTGTGGCGGCGCAACTCTTATACGGATCGGCGGAAGAGTATAGGTCGTGGCGGCGGGACACGGATTATTACGATGAGAGCACGCTGATCTGGCTTGAGGCGGACACGATCATCCGGCAGCAGACGAAGGGGAAAAAATCGCTGGACGATTTTTGCCGCAAATTCGAGGGCGGAGAAAATACCGGGCCGAAAATTGTGCCGTACACATCGGATGATGTCGTTGCGGCGATGGAGGAAATCGCGCCGTACGATTGGCGCGCGTTTTTCACGCAGCGCGTTAAATCGCATGGACCGGGAGCGCCCCTGAGCGGGCTGGAGAATAGCGGCTGGAAACTTGTCTATAGTGAAACGCCGAATGACAGCCGTGCATCTGGCGAAGCCGCATCGCACCTGACGGACGTCCAGTTTTCGCTCGGATTTTCGGTGCGCGACTCTGTCGGCGAGAACAGCGACGAAATTATGGATGTGATTCCCGGATTGCCCGCGGCACAGGCTGGAATCGCGCCGGGAATGAAGCTGGTGGCCGTGAATGGGCGGAGGTGGACGCCCGACGATCTCAACGAAGCCATCCGGCAAGCGAAGAGCGGACGCGAGCCGATTGAGCTGCTCATCGAGAATGAGGATTTTTTCCGGACGTACAGCGTGGACTATCACGGCGGCGAGCGATATCCACACCTGGAACGCATCAGCACGAAGCCTGATCTACTCAGCGAAATCGCAAAAATGAAGGCGCCACCCGTGGCCGCGGCGAAAGATTGAACGCGCAGCTGACAGGCGTGACACAAACTTCCAGCGGGCTGGTGCGAACGATCGGCCGCTGGAGCCTCGCAGCGTTGATGCTCAACACCATGATTGGCGCGAGCATCTTCGGGCTCCCATCCATCATCGCTGGCTACCTGGGAAAACTAAGTCCTGCGGGATACTTGATCGCGTTTGCAGGCGTGGCCGTGATTGCCGCGTGTCTGGCGGAGGTCTCCTCGTATTTTCAAGAAGCCGGTGGACCTTATCTGTACACGAGGGTCGCGTTCGGAAGATTCGCCGCGATTCAGATTGGCTGGCTGACGTGGCTATCGCGGATCACGGCGTGCTCCGGTGTCGCAAATCTATTTATTACCTATCTCAGTTCGTTCGTTCCTGCCGTGAATAGAGGATTGGTGCGCGGGGCGATTCTCGCTGTGCTCATCGGATTTCTTGCGGCCGTAAATTATCGCGGCGTGAGCGGCGGAAAAGCATTGAGCAATTTCTTTACGGTTACAAAGGTGCTTCTCTTGGCGCTTTTTATAGCGGGTGGGTTCATGGCGCTCGCGTTGCATCCGAGCCTGCGAGTAACACCGGCCGCGGTTCCACTGACGACCGCGAATTGCTTCCAGGCAATTCTGCTGATGGTTTATGCCTACGGAGGATTTGAAGCGGCGTTGTTCGCTTCGGGCGAAGCAAGCGATCCACGGAAAGATGCGCCTGTCGCGCTCTTGATCGCCATGGTCACGGCGACTTTGCTTTATATTTGCGTGCAAGTCGTCGTGATTTACACGCTGGCGAATCCTGGCGCAACGACGAAGCCAGCGGTGGATTCCGCGAGGCAATTCCTCGGCCCTATCGGTGTGACTCTCGTCGCAGTGGGCACGCTGATTTCTGTATACGGCTATCTCAGCGCGAATATGTTGCACACACCGCGCGTCACTTTCGCGATGGGAGAGCGCGGAGACTTCCCTTCGTTTTTTGCGGCCATTCATCCTCGGTTCCGGACACCGCATTTGTCCATTGTGGTTTTTGCAGTGATGTTGATTTTGTTCTCGATCGGTGGAGACTTCCGGTGGAACGCGTCGCTCTCCGCGATTTCGCGGCTTTTCATGTATGGAGCTGTCGTTGCCGCGCTGCCTGCGCTGAGAAGAAAATTTCCCGAAGGCGGCACGTTTCGCCTTCCGGCGGGAAAATTCTTCGCGCTGCTCGGTCTTGCCTTCACTGGAGTGCTCGTAGCACAGATGCATCGCACGGAATTGATCGTGATGTGCATCACATTTGCTGTAGCGCTGCTGAATTGGCTTTGGGCGCGAAGCCGTTCGCTTGGAATCGCGCAAGAATCGTGACATCATCCAAAGTTCCGCACGTGGAAAATGCAACCCGCCGTACATCATTGGAATGAAATGCAGGGAGGAAATGCCATGAAACGGGCCGCTCTTTGTTGCAGTTTCTTCATTGTGGCGCTGGTCGCTGGTCCGTCCGGCGCGAGGGCGCAAGAAACTGGAAAGCACGCCATCACGTTTGACGACATGATTCAGATGCACCGCGTGGGAGAAGCGCAAGTGTCGCCGGACGGCAAATGGGTGGCGTACACCGTTTCAACGCCGGACATGGACGCGAATCGCGGCGCGAGCAATATCTGGATTGTGCCGACAACGGGAGGTGCTTCGCTGCAACTGACGCAGAGCGGACACGACTCGTCGCCGGTGTGGTCGCCGGATGGGAAGACGATTGCATTTTTATCGTCGCGAAGCGGGGATTCGCAGGTTTATCTGCTCTCGATGGACGGCGGTGAAGCGAAACCGCTGACGCATCTTTCGACGGGCGCGGACATCGTGAAATGGTCGCCGGACGGGAAGACCATTGCATTCACTTCAAGCGTATACCCAGACTGCAAAGACGATGCTTGCAATAGCGCGCGGGATGCGGAAAAAGAAAAAAGCAAAGTGAAGGCGCACGTCGCGGAGCATCTGCTCTATCGGCACTGGACGCATTGGAATGAAGGCAAGCGCGGCCATCTGTTTGTTGTGACAGCCGATGGCATCGCGGCTCCGCGCGATCTGACAGCGGAAGCGAACTACGACGTGCCCCCCGATGAACGCGGCGGACCCAGCGATCTGAATTTTTCGCCAGACTCGAAAGAGATTTGTTTTACGGCGGTTACCGACCCAATCGAAGCCATCAGCACGAACGGGGACCTGTTTGTTGTTCTAGTAGCCGGTGGCGAGGCGAAGCGAATCACGACGCAGCAGGGATTTGATGGCGGTCCGGCGTACTCTCCGGATGGGAAATATATCGCATATCACGCGCAGTTGACGCCGGAATACGAGTCTGACCGCTGGCGCGTGATGCTCTACGACCGGGCAACGGGAACGAACGAGAATTTATCCGAAGGATTCGACCGCAGCGCCAACGAGCTGACCTGGTCAGCGGACAGCAAGACAATTTATTTCACGGCGGAAAATGAAACGCTGCAGCCGATATATTCTATGGCGCCGCGCGCGGGCGCCGAGCCGAAGAAAATTGTCGCCGATAGTTTCAACTCCATGATTTCGCTCAGCGGTGACGGCAAAACCCTGGTGTTTGAGCGCACGAGCCTGAAGATGCCGTCTGAGATTTTTGCGGCGGCGAGCGACGGAAGCGGTGTGCGGCAACTTACGCATCAGAACGACTCAATCCTTGCGTCGCTAAAAATGAACGCGCCGGAAACGTTTTGGTTCGAGGGCGCTGGTGGAATCAAGGTTCAAGCTATGCTGATCCGGCCGCCGGATTTTGACGCGTCGAAGAAGTATCCGCTGCTTGTGTTGCTGCACGGTGGGCCGCAGACCATGTGGTCGAATGCGTGGGGCTACCGCTGGAACGCACAGGTATTTTCCGCAGCGGGGTATGTGACGCTGATGATCAACCGGCGCGGCTCGACAGGTTACGGGCAGAAATTCACGGACGAGATCACGAACGACTGGGGCGGCAAGCCTTACGTGGACGTGATGAACGGCGTGGATTTCGCGCTGAAAAAATATTCGTACATAGACGGGTCGCGCATGGCGGCTGCAGGGGGATCCTACGGCGGCTACATGGCGAACTGGATTGCAACACATACAGGGCGATTCAAGGCGATCATTAGCCACGCCGGCATTTACGACAAGAATTCCATGTACGCCACGGAAGAGCTCTGGTTTGAAGAACACGACATGCAAGGCATGCCGTGGACGAATCCAGAAAGCTACCGCAAGTGGGCGCCGATGACGTATGCAGGCGACCTGGCAAAATTCAAAACGCCGACGCTGGTGATTGCGGGAGAACGAGATTACCGAGTCCCGTACACGCAGTCACTGGAATTCTTCAACACAATGCAACGGCAAGGCGTGCCGTCGAAGCTGGTCATTTTTCCAGATGAAGGTCACTGGGTCTTGAAGCCGCAGAACGGCAAGTTCTGGTACAAGACGTTTCTGGATTGGCTGGCGACGTACGTGAAATAGCGTGAGAATCAAGCTGCAAACAAACGCCGCAGCGCTCGGCGCGCGAACCCGAAGAGATGAAAGAGTAAGTATAGGGAAATCGCCACGAGTGCGCTGACAATAACGGTCGTTGCCACGGGATGCGCCGTGGCCATCCACGCCAGCCAAACCGCCAAAACATCTTCACCAAGACTCAACGCCCAATTGCTGAACGGCTCCGGCATGGTGTTGACGGCAGCGCGAGCGCTGGCTTTTGTGCCATGAGAAGTTAGCGCTACTCCGCCAGGCGAGAAGCGCGGCACCCCAGCGCCACTCCGCAGGCGCGGCACCCGCGGCGGTATAAGCAAGCAACGCCGCGGCGGGCGGGCGAATAAAGGTGTGAACTGCGTCCCAGATGGTATCCACGTAAGGTACTTTGTCCGCGAAAAACTCCACCAGATAAAGAACTACCGCGATTGTCAAAACGGCAGGATGCGAAAGCGCGTGGAGCGACGACGGAAGGTGGATGACTCCGAATCGCTCCAAGATCCCCAGCGTTGCGACCGTGGCGTAAAGATTCAGGCCCGAAGAAAATCCGGCGCCAAGCGCAAGCCCCAATGTTTCGATGGGATTCACTCCGCTCATCATAGCAAAGCAAAATGGCGCTGGTGGACAGTAACTTCCACTGATACAGGCACCACGTACCGATTGACCAGTTGGCAAAGGGCGGAGATTCTTAACACGGGACGGTCGTCCATGTTCGGCTTAAGCCACCTCTTCTATCCTTGGGGATTTATTCTGCAAGGTCTCGCGATCATTCATTTCGTGCGACGCAGGCCAGAGAACTATTGGTTCTACATTATTTTTTTGGCGGCTTTCTCGGGGCGGGTGTCTATATCGTCGCGGAGGTGCTGCCCGATCTTGGCCTGCTGCGCGGCGTGTTTCACGGCTTTGGCCGAAGGTCACGAATTCAGATCGTCGAAACGCAAATCCTGGACAACCCTTCCGCCGCAAACTACGAAGAGCTCGGCGAGCTCTACAAGGATCAAAAGCAATTTGAAAAAGCGCGCGAAGCGTTTACGAACGCGATTACGTGCGCGAAGCGACTCCGCGTACACGTTCTACTATCGTGCGCAGGCTTCACTCGGGCTAGGCGATTTCACCGCTGCAATTGCCGATCTGGAGCGTGTCGTCACCAGCGATCGAAAGTTCGATTACTATCGAGCCGCGGGACTTTTGGCGGATGCCTACGCGCAAACCGGACAATTGGACCGCGCCGAGCAACTCTACGTCGACGTGGCGCAATTCTCGACGACTACCGAAACGCTTTACAATTACGCGAATTTTCTGAAGATCGCGGGCCGGCGCGACGAGTCGCGCGAATGGGCCCAGAAGCTCCTGGCGAAGAAGCGGACGCTGCCGCGATACATGCAGCGATACGAACGGCCGTGGTTCCGCAAGGGCAAGGCGCTATTGAAGGAGCTGGAGACGGCGAAGGCATCCGCCGAAGCGCAGCCGGGTGCGCAAACCTGACGCGCGGCTGGCCCCTAAAGGATCCGTGTTCCGGGGCTTCTTGCCTTACCCCTCCCCCTCCCCTTTTTTCGTAAGTATAGATTCTAAAGG
>CAVSIW010000053.1:0-121678 GCA_963727945.1 uncultured Acidobacteriota bacterium | reverse complement strand
GCTCCATGGGACATCTACCGGGTGGATGCCGACGGTCTCAACCTTTTCCAGCTCACGGAGGACGGCGACTGCGTGTCTGCCGAGGGCTACGGCCGCCAGTGGTGCGCGCTGACCCTCGACGGCGCGACGCTCTACGTGCTCTGGCACCGCGTGCTCAGGCGGGTTGATGGAGACCGGCGAGGACGCGACGCTGTGCGACCTCGCGGGCTACGCGCCGGAAGGTGTCACGCTAGGTCGGGTCTGCATCTCGGCGACCGGCAAGCGGCTGTTCACCGTCGCACCAGCGGGGGCTCACCGGCCGCCCTGCGCTGCGACCTCCTGACGGGCGCGGTGGACAAGGTCGATCTCCGCGGCTCTGTCATGGGCTGCGTGCAGGCGGAGCCTCGCGTGTTGGTCCAGCGCGGTGAGGTCGTCTGGGGCACTGAGGACCTGCCGGACGGAGGACGCCGCGTGATCAACGCGGGGTCGAAGCCTTTCTTTACAGCACCGATGAGGACGGCGGCGACCGGCGCATGATCTCACCGAACATCTTCGCGCACTGCACGCTGCATGGCCGGACTGACATGGTACAGGGCTGCGGGCTCCCACCGGAGCGGTGCATCTGGACCGCCGAGGCCGGCAGGGAGCCGGAGAAGCTGGTTCAGGGGCCGTACTTCTGGCACTCCGCGGGTTCCATGGACGGCGAATGGATCGTCGCCGACACGAACTGGCCGGATCACGGCATTCAACTGGTACACGTACCGACGCGGCACTTCCGGACGCTGTGCCATCCGCACGCGACCCTCAGGGGCGCCGTCGATTGCGGGCACACGCATCCATGCATCAGCCAGGACGGGCGCCTCGTCGTGTTCCGCTCCGATCGCACCCACATCCAGCAGGCGTATGTCGCGCACGTGACCGACGAGTTCCGCGAGAAGCGTGATCGCCGGGGAGCTCGACCGGCCGCGGGACAAGTGGATATAGCGCGCACCGAAGGGTTCAGCGCCCCGTCGCGGGTTGTACGCGTGGGGCTAGAATCGCCGGTCTACCGTTGCGAAGCCGACCTTTGCCAGCTCGGACCCGCGCAGTTAGGCTGGCTTCGCCCGACACTTGCGGCTGCCTGCACTGTGGCGGCACGGATGGTAGCGCAGCGACGGGTCTCCGGGCCGCGCAGAGACATGTCGCTGTCATGATCGGAAACCAAATGGCGGTCCTCGAACTGTCGTGGACCTCACCCGGCGCGGCCGTCGCGGGCTGTCCGTCGGTCATGCCAACGTCTGCTGGCCCGCGGATCATCGTGGGCACGTCCACTGGCGACGCGGCCGCGCTGGACGGCGCCGGTCGCGAGATCTGGCGGACGCCGATCGGCGCGAGCGTCCTTCTCTGGCCGGCGATCGATACCGTTCCCGAACTCGGCGCGAGCGTCTCCCGGGAACCGTCGCCGGCGAGATCGCGTGTCTCTCACCCGCCGGTGAGGTCCACTGGCTATGCCAAACAGGTTCGTCGTACACCGAGTTCAACAGCGTCTCCGTCGTGCGCGGTGGCGGCGACGTCGCGCTGGCGGCAACGAGGCGGAACGGTGTAGTCAGCGGCCTTAGCGCCGCGCGGAGGCCGGACGGTCTGGCAGTTCAGCACGCACGACTGAAGTTCTTCGGGCAATCCAGCGTACCGACCACGGCCATCGGCGACCTCGACAGCGACGGAAGCGACAAGATCGTCTTCTCGTCGGCCGACGGCTTCGTCTACTGTCTGGCGGCTCCCGGCGAGTTCCGTTGGAGCGTGTACGTCGGCGTCAACTCGCAGTGGTCCGGACCGGTACTCGCGGACCTCGGCGCGGCGCCGGCGTGCTGATCGGCGGCGCCGCGGACCTCGTGCGCTGCGTCGCCCCGGCCGGCGAGGTGCTCTGGACGCAGCGCGGGGTCGGAGCCGGGTTCATCGAGTGCGGGCTATCGCTCGGGGACATCGATCACGACGGCCGTGATGAGGTCGTCTTCGTGCACGGGACGCGCGCTCCAGGCCGCGGACGCACACGGAAGGCTTCTCTGGGGCTCGCTGGACTTCAAGGGCGGCGATCAGCCGTTCGGTCCGTCGATCGCCGATATCAACGGCGACGGCGCTCCTGAGATCCTGCTCGCGCAACGCTACGCAGGTCCGCTCCGCATCATCCGGGGTGACGGCGCCCTGATCGAAGAGCACGAACTGCCGGGCGGGATGATCGGCGCGCCCGTCGTTGCGGATGTCGACGGCGACGGGCTCCTGGAGGTGCTCACGGTGGCAGCAGTTCGAACTGCGCCGGCATGCTGAGCTGCTACCGCACCCAGGCGCCGGCCGGTCCACCCGTGCGGTGCCGTGGCCGACTAGCCGCGGTGCCTGCGACGGGCGCGCGAACCGACTGCCTGCGCTCAAGGCCCCTGCCACGCAGGCGCCTGCTCCTGCACCGGAGCAGGCGCCGATGCAACGCATATCGCCGGCGTCGCTGCGGCTCGGCGCGAACGACGTGTGCTACGAGCCCGCGCCCGCAGTGTCGCGTAGCGCCTGGCTGGTCGAGGTGACCGTGCGAGGCCCGGACGGTATGCCGAGGAGGGCGGTGATAGGCGACACGGAGCGTAAGCGGCTGCGCCTCGAGATCCTGGAACCGGGCGAGTACGCTGGCAGCCGTCGGGATCGACCCCGTCACCTGGCGGCGAACGACCGAGTACGCGGAGCGCGACGCGGTGGGCTTGTTCGTCGAGGAGCGAGCCGAGGCGGCACGCGCTCTCGCTGAGCTTGCGGCGATCGGCGAGCGGACGGCCACCGTTCGCAGCCAGATCGTTACGATCCACCGGGCGCTGCGCTTCCGCTGGGCCGCGGTCGAGGAGCTGATCGGCGCCTACGACGGAGCGCGGCTGGCGAGCGCCGGCTGTGTATCGCCGAGGTGAGCCGGGTGCGCGCCGCGATCGGGCGGGAGATCGCGTGCCAGCGCGCCCGCATCGCTGCGATGGAGGCGCGTGGATTCCGCCGTCGAGTTCCTGCCGTGGAAGCTCGAGCATCCGTGGATCGCATTCGACCCTGGAGAACGACGCTCCGCCCACCGGCCTGTTGGGCGAGATCACCCTCATGACGACGGGCGCGGCCATGACGCGTTTGCCATCCAGATCGCTAACGCGCTCGCGAGCGCCGCTCGACATACGCGTCTGGCTCGACCCGCTTGTGGATCAGAGCGGGAACTCCATTGCCGCCGTGGAGCACTTGCAGCTCCGGCAAGCGACCCGCATCCCAACAACGTCAGGAGGCATGAACGCGGACGCGCTGCCGGACCTCGGAGACGCCGGGATCGTACGGATGCCGCCGTCATCAGATGCCCGTGTTTGGGTGACGTCATAACCGGCGACCTCGCGGCGGGATCATACACGACAACGATGCACATGCGGGCGCTGACCCCGACCGGGAGCGTATGGAGCATTCCGGTGCGGTGGACCGTCGTACCGATCAGTCTGCCGGAAGTCATGCCGCTTCGCTTCTGCAACTGGGGCTATGGGTATGCGTCGCAGTTTGTCGCGCGCGCCGGATGCCGCGCTTCGGGATCAGCAGGACCACCACACATCGGTGTTCGTATGTGGCTTGCCGCCAGTCGCCCGCTATGACGATTCTGGCGGCCTCTCAGCGGAGCCGGAGTGGACAAGGAGCTCGACGCGTTCCTGGGCAAGCTGCGACCACAGGATATGGTTCTCTTCGGTGGGTATGCGCAGTACCCCGTCGCGCAGGCGGAGGGCGCGCCCGCGCCGTTCGCCGAGCCGTGGCGGACGGCCCTCGCTGCGTTCCTGCCCCGCTGGACCAGGCACCTGGCGGAGCGCCGGATTCGGATACGAGCGGTGGGTGTTCTACCCGGTCGACGAGCCCGGCATCCGGAGCGGCGCACTCATAGACATCCTGGAGCAATACGCGCGGGCCGTCAAGGACATCGACCCGCGGGTGCGGACCTCCACGGACCCCTACCGCGGAATGACTGTGGCCGACCACAAGCGGCTGGTGGACGGTGCCTTCCAAGCATCGTACAGCCGACACTGTACTTCGTGGTGCTCTCGGAGAACACCGACCGCATCGATTTCCTGCGGACGACCAACCAGACGCACTGATACTGCGGCGCGGGCGCACGTCAAGGATGAGGTGACGCCGGCGTACTATTGGGAGCAGATCTGGACCGCGTGGAGCATCGGGTTCACCGGGATCGGGTACTGGACGCACTGCACGACCGGCTTAGACCTATGGGATGCGAAGGCCGACTGGGTGCTCATCTACTCATGGTGCGAACGGGCCCGTTCCCAGCGCGCGCTGGCAGGCCATCCGCATCGGGATCGAGGACCATGCGCGGATGGCGCGGCTGCGCGAAGCGATTACTCGGGCGCGCGCCGCGGGGCCCAGCGCGGCGGCGGATCGCGCGGAGCAACGCCTGCGCGACGTGGTTCGCGAGGCGGAGCGGAAGCTCACTGGGATCCCGGCGTGATCGCGCCAATACGGCAGGAGGTAATCGACCTGACGGTGGAGCTGAAGGCCTAGCGCTGGGTGCTGCCGGGCCTGAACGTGCACCACAGCGGCTCCGCCACTGCCCGCTGGCGGCGTGCCCGCAGTTGCTGCGTGATTCTGTTATCTAGTGTACCAATGCAGGAAGTCGTTGTTGCGCGTCGAATGCTTGTGTAACGCGGCCCGGCGCGTTGCGCGCTACGGTCAGGAAGCGCGCGGGGTCGCGCCCGACGGCCTGCCGCCGCGAGCTTCGGTGTGCCTTGGCGCGAGCATAAGCAACTGCCTCCAGGAGTTCCTTCATCCATAATAACGCGCAAGGATGATCATCCGGAGGGGCGTGCGGGAGGGCAAGCGCGGCGAAGCCATGCAGGAGCGCATTGACGCCTGTGGCGCAATCCTGACCGAGAAAGACGCCCTCAAATGAGAACGAAGCGAAGACGGACAAAGAGCCGCCGCCGGTGGCTTCTGGCGGCCATCCTGCTGGTGCTTCTGGCGGCCGCTCTGCCGTGGGCTCTCCGCTACGTGGGCGGAAAGGCTGACCCCGGCATCGCGGCCGATCCGGAACAGCTCGCACTGCTGAAGAGTGGCGTTGATGCGTGGAACCCGTGGCGGAGGGCAAACCCGGGCGTCGCCATCAGGCTGATCGGCGCAAGTCTCGCTGGCGCCGACCTGCGCGGCGCGGATTTGAGGTCCGCCAACCTGTGGCGCGCGGACGTGCGAGTTGCGGACTTGACCGGGGCGGAGCTGAGCAGCGCGAGGTTGTGGCGGGCGGACCTGAGGGGCGCGAACCTGAGCAACGCGAAGCTGAGCGGCGCGAACCTCAGGGGAGCCAACCTGAGAGGCGCGAACTTGAGCGGCGCCGACCTGAACGGCGCGATCGTGAAGACCGCGAACCTGCGGCACGCGAACCTGTCGCGCGCGAACCTGACCAACGCAGAAACCTGTGGCACGCGAACCTTCGCCGGAGCGAACCTCCAGAACAACCTGACGACCGCCAACCTCACTGGCGCGGATCTGACGGACGCCGACCTGACCGACGCAGACCTGATCGGCACGATCCTCACCGGCACGATCCTGCTGAAGGGCGGGTATGCACCGTGACGCGCCGTCGGACGTGACCTCCTGCTGTGGCCGGCGCCACTCACGCACCGTGCGAAGCATGGTTCCGCGTCAGTCGCCGCCCGCCGTTTCACCCGCCAGACGCAGCGGGCGTCGGCTCGTTGGGCGCACATACTTTCACCAGTGGGCCGGCTGGATACTCGGAGCAACCTGCCACAGTGTGTCTTGCGGCAGCGGTCGCTCAGTGAGGGCATGAAGGTATGCCTGTCGTTTGAAAACTGTGAGCTGGAAATATCCCACATGGGCACCCGGCTGCAAATTGCCATCCAAGAAACGCAGGAAGCCGCGCACGTTCTCGCCGATGCGCTGATTGCATTGGGGCATGCGATTTCTGAAGCATTGCGCAGTGCTTGGAAATGCATGAGCAATCTGATCCGGCCCGCTATTCAATTTCCGACAATGTCACCCGTCAAAAAGGATAACAGCAAACGCATAGATCGCATAGCCCGCGCAGCCGAAGCCCGGCAACGATTCCAGAAAGGAGGGCACTGGGTATGACATCTCGCCCTTGGCCGCCAATTCACATCAGGATGCCTATACATCCTAGGCGATGGCTGGAAGATAGACAGACAGTGAAAGAAAGATATCAGGAGAAGAAACATGACAAAAATATTACCTAACCAATCACTCGCCCACCAAACCGCCGGGGCTGCCTGGCACTATGCGAACCGAAAGGTATAAGTAGTATTATACTTATACTTATTATTATGAAACGGATTAACGTATTGATATCAGAAGATGCAAGGCTAATTCTGGAAGAATTTCAGAAGAAGAATAAAATATCCACATTGGATGATACGGTTGACCGATTTGTAAAAGAACGTGGTGGTAAGAAATGACTCGCAGAAATAACATCTCTGGGCAACGCTTCGGGCAGTTAGTTGCTGTCGAGTGTGTTGGTGTAATCGAAGCGAACCGCTCTAGTTTCTCAGCATTCACAATCGCGAGGTCCAACCCTGCCTTCGTGCAGTAATACAGAAAAACCGAATTTACGACCTCGCGCGCGCCAGCAGGCAATCCGAACGACACGTTCGAAATCCCCAATATCGTTCTCACATCCGGCAGCGCCTGCTTGATCAGCCGGATGCCCTCCACGGTCTCAACCGCGCCGCCGATATAGTTTTCGTCGCCTGTCGCGCACGGAAACACCAGCGGATCGAAAATGATGTCTTCCGGCCCCAGCCCATATTTTCCCGTTAGGAGTTTGTAGCTGCGTTGCGCAACCTCAAGTTTCCGTTCCCGCGTAAACGCCTGCGCCTGTAGCTTATCTTCATCAATACAACCAACAACCACAGCCGCGCCAAAATCATGGGCAATTGGGACCACGCGCTCGAATTTTTCTTCCCCATCCTCGAGATTGATCGAATTGATGATCGCTTTGCCCTGACAATACGTCAGCGCCAGCTCGATTGCCGTCGCATCGGTCGTATCAATCATCACCGGAGCTTTCACTTTTCGAATCAACTTCTCGTAGAACACCGGAATATCTTTCTTCTCATCCCGCTCCGTGCTTTGCAGGCACACATCCACGATATGCGCCCCACCCTTCACCTGCCGCCGCGCAATCTCGCTAGCCTCTTCCCATTTTTCTTCTGCCACCAAATTTTTGAAGAGCCGCGACCCAATTACGTTTGTCCGCTCGCCCACCAGCAGCGGCCGCGTACTGTCTTCCGCCTCAATCGTCTCGATTCCCGAATACACAGCTCGATGCGATTCGCCCGGCCGCACGCGCGGCTTTTTGCCGTGCACCATCTGCGCAATGGCGCGGATGTGCTGCTCCGTCGTCCCGCAGCACCCGCCCACAAAATTCAGCCAGCCGTGATCCACGAATTTCTCAAGCTGTGCCGCCAGCGAAGTAGGCGTCTCCAAGTACTTTCCTTCTTCATCCGGAAGCCCTGCATTTGGATAACACGAAACAAACTCGCTCGAGAGCTGACTCAGAGTCCGTATGTGATCCGTCATGAACTCCGGCCCCGTGGCGCAGTTCATGCCAAACGCCAGCGGCTTGGCATGTCGCAGCGACGCCCACATGGCCTCGACCGTCTGCCCGGCCAGCATCGTGCCCATCGGCTCGATCGTCACCGATACGATCACCGGCACTTGCATTCCAATTTCTTTCGAAAGTTTCTGAATCGCCAGCAGCGCCGCCTTGATGTTTCTCGTGTCCTGGCAAGTCTCGACCAGCAGCAAATCCACTCCGCCTTCTACGAGCCCCTTCGCCTGCACGTAATAAGCGTCGAGCAGCCCCCCGAACGTCACACCGCCGGTCACCGTGATAGCCTTCGTCGTCGGCCCCACGGACCCCGCAACGAACCTCGGCTTCGCCCCCGTGCTCAACTCATCCGCCGCCTGCCGCGCCAATTCCGCCGCCCGCCGATTCAGCTCATGCGCATCTGTCGCCAACCCATACTCCGCCAATACGATCGGCGCCCCGCCAAAACTGTTCGTCTCAACAATGTCCGACCCCGCCTCGAAATACTTCCGGTGAATGTCCAGCACCACATCCGGCCGCGTCCGCACCAAATTCTCGTTGCAACCCTCCAGCGCCGCCCCGCCGAAATCCTCGGCCGTCAGGTTCCGCTGCTGCAGCATCGTCCCCATGGCTCCGTCGAGCACAAGTATCCGCTCCGAGAGCAGCTCTCGCAGGGCCTTCGCTGATTCGTTCAAATTACGCATTTCCGGAAACTCGCAACTCCTTTTCGGACTTCCTCTTGATTTGGGGACACCAGCAGAGAAGGCCGCGTTGACTTACACCCTATTTTACGCAGGTTCCCCGCCGGAATCGAACGCCTTGCAGCGAACTAGTGCTTTTTGGGCGCGAACGGTCGTTCCAGCGCCCCGAAGTGTATGGACTCGAACGCGTCGCCCTCTCGACTTTCCCGCGCGCGACACCGCCGAAACCGTCATACAATCATCCGCATCATCGGAGCGTGAACTCGTGCGAGTGTGTGTCATAGGATGTGGCCACGTCGGCTTGGTCACTGGCGGTTGCCTGGCAGCCATCGGTCATCATGTTTTCTGCGTGGATCGCGACGCGGAGCGAATCCGTTTGCTCGGCGAAGGCCGTCTCCCCGTTTACGAACCGCACCTCCACGAATTGATTTTGCGCAGCCGCACCAGTGCCCTGCTCACGCTTACCACCGACGCGGCCCACGCTATTCGAAGCTCCGACGTCATTTTCCTCTGCATCGGCGTTCCGCAGCTTGAAAACGGCAAATCAGACTTCGCAGCGCTTGATTCCGCCGCAAATCAAATCGCCTGCGTCGTTGACGCACCAAAGCTCATCGTCGAGCGCAGCACTGTCCCCATCAAAACCGGCGAACAACTCAAGCACCTGCTCTCTGTGACCACGCCAAATTCCCGCGCCGCTTTCGCGTTGCAGCCAATCCTCAGTTCTTGCGCAAAGGCACCGCCGTTGCCGATTTTTTCCACCCAGAGCGCATTCTCCTCGGTGTCGACGAGCCTGACTCCGAAGCCACCCTTCGGCAACTCTATGCTCCAATCCTTGAACAGAAGTTCCAATGCCCCATTCATCCCAATGGCTGTCCCCCGCACGATCCTCCCGAACTTCTCCTGGCAAGCGTTCGCAGCGCGGAACTCATCAAGCAAGCCTCCAACGCTTTCTTGGCCGTCAAGATTTCTTATGCCAACGTTCTCGCAGACCTTTGTGAACAGATCGGCGCCAATGTTCAGGAAGTCACCCACGCCGTCGGCCTCGACCCGCGCATTCGAAAATCCTTTCTCCAGGCGGGTATCGGCTTTGGCGGCGATCGTTTGCCCAAAGACCTTCGCGCATTCTGTCAGTTGGTCGAAGCGGAGGGCGTGGATACAGGCATCCTCCAAGCCGCCGAAGTCGTAAACCTCGGCCGCGTGGATTCGTTCTTTCAGAAAATAAATCGTGCCCTCTGGGTTCTCAAAGACAAAAAAATCGCCCTGCTCGGCCTTGCTCACAAAGCCGATACCGACGACATTCGCAGTTCACCCGCCATCGAGCTCTACAAGCGCCTGATCGCCGCCGGTGCTCGCGTCTCCGCTTTCGATCCGCAAGCCATCGCAAACGCTCGTGCCGCTTACCCTAGCCTCGTTTCTTGCCCCGATCCATACGAGACCGCCCAGGGTGCCGACGCTTTGATCCTCCTCACCGAATGGGAAGAATTTCGCCTCTTGGACTGGGCACGCATCCGCGACATCATGGCCCGCCCTCTGCTCCTCGACGGCCGCAACCTCCTTTCCCCCGCTCAAATGAAGTCTCTGGGTTTCGAATACCACTCCGTCGGCCGGCCCGATTGATCTCGGACTAATCTACGTTGCCGCTTTCCTCCACGAAAGAAACGTGTCCAGTTGTTCTTACGAAAAGTCCCTCCCCACCACCCACGAGGACCGAACCGGTGTGCTGTACTATGGTTGATTCGAACGCGATTCGTTCACGCACATGCGACTAAAAATTATCAACATTGTCGGCGCTCGTCCCAACCTCCCGAAAATCGCGCCACTGATGCGCGAAATGCAGCGCCACCCGGAGATCGAGCCCATCCTCGTCCACACCGGTCAGCACTACGATGCCGCTCTTTCCGACATTTTTTTCCGTCAGATGGGCATTCCCACGCCACACGTCAATCTTGAAGTCGGCTCCGGCTCGCATGCCGTCCAGACCGCCGAAGTCCTCAAGCGCATCGAACCAGTCCTGCTCGAACACCAGCCTGATCTGGTCCTCGTCGTCGGCGACGTTAATTCCACCATCGCCGTATCGCTAGCCGCTGTGAAGCTCGGCATTCCCGTCGCCCATGTCGAAGCCGGCCTTCGCAGCTTCGATCGCTCCATGCCCGAAGAAATCAATCGCATCCTAACCGATGCCCTGGCCGACTATCTCTTCGTCACCGAAGAAGACGCCATCCAGCACCTCCTGAAAGAAGGCCGTCCCCGCGAGTCCATCTATCTCGTCGGCAACGTCATGATCGACTCGCTCCGCCATTTTCTTCCTATCGCGCAGCAGTCCCCCATCGGCGACGATCTCGGTCTGAAAAAGGGAACGGAATGGCAACGCTTCGGCGTCCTCACTCTCCATCGTCCTTCAAACGTGGACTCCACCGAAAAACTTGCCGAACTCCTTGGCGCCATTGACGCGATCGCTGCCCAGGTTCCCGTTATTTTTCCTGTTCATCCTCGCACCCAGCAGCGCCTCACGCAGGCGGGCATCAAAACGCATCCCCAATTAAAATTGATCCCGCCCGTCGGCTATCTCGATTTTCTCTGCCTGCTCAGCAAAGCCACCCTGGTCCTCACCGATTCCGGCGGCATTCAGGAAGAAACCACCGCCCTCGGCGTCCCGTGCCTCACTCTCCGCGAAAACACAGAGCGCCCCATCACCATCTCGGAAGGCACAAATCAGCTCATCGGCACCGACCCTGCAAAGATTCTCGCCGCCGCTCAGCAAGTTCTTGCCGGAAAAGGCAAGCCAGGCCGCATTCCGCCCTTTTGGGATGGCCACGCCGCCGAGCGAATTGTCGAGGTTTTGCTGCGAAATTCGCCCCTCGGACCCCATCGGAAAAGCACCCTACCTGTCACGTAACAATTCGAGAACAGCCCCTTCCAAGAGACTTGCCCCTTAGGACAGTTTTCACTACGCTGGCATACAGTGGCTACGAAACGTGCAAGTTCAAAACTGACCGTTTGCATCCTGTCGCCGCACCCCCTGGTGCTCAGCGAGTTCGAACGCGTCTTGTCGAAGGCTCAATTCAAAGTCGTCGTCAAACAGCTCGAATCCACGCTCGCCCCGGACATGCGCAATCTCGAGCCGCCCGTAGCGCAGGTTTACGTCATTGACGGCCACGCCGCGCGTCCCGCCACCGGCGCTCTTCTCGCCAAATCTCATGGAACGGCATCCTGAGGCTCGCCTCATCGTCGTCGGCGAGCAGCACTCCGACGCCAACAGCTATCAACTCTTGCGCCTCGGAGTGAAAGGTCTTCTCACCTACGCGGAAGCCCGCGACCAATTGACTCGCGCCTTGCCGCTTGTAGCCACCGGTGGTTTCTGGGTACCGCGCTCCGTGCTCTCCGGATTCGTGGATTCCATCCTCACGAATCAAGGCCGCCGCCTTAAAACCGACTCCGTCACCAATCTCAGCCGCCGCGAGCAGGAAGTTCTCGATTCGCTCCTCGAAAATCTTTCCAACAAGGAAATCGCCAGCAAACTCAACATCGCCGAGCGCACCGTCAAATTTCACGTCTCGAATCTTCTCAGCAAATTCGGCGTGCGCCGCCGCGCCGATTTGATCCTGCTTACCTTCCAGCGCCGCATGTCGCAGCCGTAGAGCCTTTCAATCCTCCACCGCATTCTGCCGCAACCTGATCTATTCCAATTCGTCGCTGACAACGCGCCCTCATCCTGATAATTTTAATGTTTGCCAAACCAGCGATTCACTCTGCGCGTGAAGGCGAGGTTATCCTCTTGAACATTCTGGTCACCGGGGCAGCGGGTTACATCGGCAGCATCTGCTCGGAGGTTCTCCTCGCTCGCGGCCATCAAGTCATCGCCCTCGACAATCTTCAGGAGGGCCACGCCGCCGCCGTCCCTTCCAAAGCGATCTTTTGCCGCGCCGATCTCGGCGTCCGCGCACAAATCGAGGAAGTTTTCTCCAAGCATCAAATTCACGCCGTCATGCATTTTGCAGGTGAAGCCCTCGTCGCCAAATCCGTTCGCGAACCCAGCACCTTCTACGCCGCCAACATCGCCTGCGGCGTCAATCTCCTCGACGCCATGATCCGCCACGGTGTGAAAAAATTTATTTTCTCCTCCACCGCCGCCACCTACGGCGAACCCCACACTGTTCCTATCCCCGAAGACCATTCCAAAAATCCCATCAACCCCTACGGCAAATCCAAAATCCGCTTCGAGGAAATCCTCGCCGACTATCGCGCGTACACCGGCCTCCAGTTCGCCACTCTTCGTTATTTCAACGCCGCCGGCGCATCTGCGGAACGCGGCGAACACCATCGCGTCGAAACGCACATCATTCCTCGAGTCCTGGATGCCGCAGTTGGCGCGATTCCGCACGTCGAAGTCTTTGGCTCGGACTACCCCACGCCCGATGGCACCTGCGTCCGCGACTACGTCCATGTGCTGGACATCGCCGACTCTCACATCCGCGCCTTGGAATCCCTCGATCGCGTTTCCGGCGAAGCTTTCAATGTCGGCAACAACCGCGGCTTCTCCATCCTCGAAGTTCTCGCCGTCGCCGAGCGCGTCACCGGCTCCAAAATTCCCCGTAAACTCTCGCCGCGCCGCCCCGGCGATCCCGCCGTACTCGTCGCCAGCACGGACAAACTTCACCGCACTCTCGGCTGGCAAGCCGAACACTCTTCTCTCGAAGAGATCATCACCTCAGCTTGGGTTTGGAAGCAAAAACATCCGCACGGCTACTCCGAAGCTGCGTCCGTCTAGGTCATAGCAGGAATCTCGCGATCTACGGGCACTAGCCTTTCGCCTGGAGCGGTTTGCACGAGTCACCATTCACTACTCACCATCCACTAATCCGCAATCTTGTACCGAAAAATGCACCACAGCGCCTGCACGCCGTCTTTCCAAGTAATCTTTTTGCCCTCTTCATACGTGCGTCCCGCATAGCTGATCGGCACTTCGTAGATCCGCCACTTACCCTTCGAAATCTTGGCGGTAATTTCCGGCTCAAACCCAAATCGGTTCGAACGCAACTTGATCCCCTGCAGCACTTCTTTGCGGAACACCTTGTAGCAAGTCTCCATGTCCGTCAGCTTCAAGTTGGTCATCACGTCGGAGAGCAGCGTCAGAATCTTGTTCGCCACGTAGTGCCAGAAGTAATGTACCCGCTGCGGCCCCGAAAGAAACCTCGAGCCAAACACAACATCCGCCCGCCCATCAATAATCGGCCCGAGCAAGGTCGGATAATCCTTAGGGTCATATTCCAAATCCGCATCCTGCACCAAAACGATGTCGCCGCACGTCTCCGCAAACCCCCGCCGCAGCGCCGCACCCTTGCCTTGATTCTGCGTCTGGAAGAAAATCCGAAGCTCGCGCACGTCCACCGGATCGCCCCCATCATGCGCCGGCGCCCAGGTCTCGCCTTTCCCTTGCGCCTGCACCATGCTTTCCAGATATTGCCGCGTTCCATCCGTCGAGCAATCGTCCACGATGACAATTTCCTTGCGCATCCCGGTTTCCAGAACGCGCCGCAAAATTTCTTCAATCGTAGCTTTTTCGTTGTAAACGGGAATCACCACCGAAATCTTTGGGTTATCCAGCGCAGAAGGGTGTCGCCGCAGAGCACACATTTTCAGCAACAGATTGTAGCGGCCCACCACGCGCCGAGTAAAGCCGCGCTCTGCCCCGTTCACACAGCCATAATCGCCTTCGATGCCAAGCGCCCCCTGAATCGCCCGCGTCCTGCCTTCACGTAAGCCGCCGAAGCGGTTATTCTATCTTCCATCCACGGGCCGCGCTTTGAACCGGGAAGTGTTTCTCCTCCTCTTTTCTGCGCCCTCCGTGAACTCTGTGTTAAAAGGTTTTCCAGCGCCACTTCGAACATGACGCCGACCTTCTACATCCAACAATTCGGCTGCCGCGCCACCCAAGCCGATGGAGCCGCCCTCGAACGCCAGCTCCTCGATCGCGGTTGCACCCCCGCGCCCGATCCAGCAAACGCCTCCATCGTCGTCCTCAACACCTGCACAGTAACCGCCGCCGCCGACGCCCAAGCCCGCGACGCCATCCGCAAAATCCACGCCCAGAATCCTGCCGCTCGCCTCATCGTCACCGGCTGCTACGCCCAGCGCGCCCCCGAAGAACTGGCCACCCTCCCCGGCGTCACTTGGGTCGTCGGCAATTCCCACAAACCTCAAATTCCCGACCTGGTTGACGCTCTCGCAACCAGCCGCCCCACCGCAACTCCGAACAATTTCTTTCCTACCTCCGCCTTGATTCACGATTCCGCGGCCCCGTTTCATTCCTTCGTAGGGGTACAGCTCTATCCCGATCATACGCGAGGGAATGTTGTGCCCGATCATGGCAAGATCTCGCGCCTCGACGAGACTCCTCATCTCGCCAACATCCTCACCGCCAACATCTTCGACCACCCCGAATTCCTCTCCGCTCCCATCCAAGGCGGCGAATCCAACCACACCCGCCCCATCCTAAAAATCCAAGACGGCTGCAACCTCCGCTGCTCCTACTGCGTCATCCCCTTCGTCCGCGGCAAAAGCCGCAGCCTCCCCCCCGACGCCGTAATCCGCGAGATCCAGAATCTCACCGCAGAACATCCACCCGAGGCCGCGAATGCTCAAGTGGGACAGCCAATCCTGGCTGTCCATTCTCCCGCACGCGAAATCGTCCTAAGCGGCATCAACCTGGGCACCTACGGCCGCGACCTCTCCCCCCGCGTAGAATTTATCGATCTGCTCCGCCGCATCCTCGACGAAACCCCCATCGAACGCCTCCGCATCAGCTCCATCGAACCGCTCGACGTCACGCAAGATCTAATCGAGCTCTTCGCCGGCAACGATCGCATCGCCCAACACTTCCACATGCCGCTCCAATCCGCCTCCGACCGCATCCTAGCCGCCATGCACCGCTGGTACCGCTCCGAACACTACGCCCGCCGCGTCGAACTCATCCACGAGCGCCTCCCCAACGCCGCCCTCGGCGCCGACGTAATCGCCGGCTTCCCCGGCGAAACCGAGTCCGATCACGCCGCCACCCTCGCCTTCATCGACCGCCTCCCCTTCACCTACCTCCACGTCTTCTCCTATTCCCCCCGCCCCGGCACCAAAGCCGCCTCGCATCCCAATCAAGTCCCCGCCGCAATCATCAACGCCGCGCCCGCGAACTCCGCTCCCTAGCCGAACCAAAAATCCGCCGCCTTCCGCCAATCCCAAATCAACCGCACCCTCCGCGTCCTCACCCTCCACCGCGACGAACACGCCGACGCCGACACCACTCCGGCTCTCTCCTCAAACTATTTGCGTGTTCAAGTCCCAGGAATTTTCGCAGCAAATCTCTGGCGAGATGTTGTCGTCAAATCCGAAGAAGGGAACTACCTGGTAGGCGAGCCCGCATCAACTCTCTCAGAATCTTCCGTGAACTCTGTGCTCGGAGTTTACCCCGACCGGGTCGGGGCGTCTTCTGTGTAAAATTCTTTCCTTCGTGTTTCGAATTTCGTTTTTCGAGTTTCGTCTCTCAACTCTCAAAAATCACCTGCGCCAAAGCCTGCGCTTCCGTATGCGTAATACTCAACGCAATCCTCTTCACCCCCAACTCCTCCGCAATCTTCTTCGCCTCTCCATCCAACCGGATCGTCGGCCGCCCGCCCTTCTCCCGCACCACCTCAAAATCCACCCACCGCACCCCGCGCCTCCACCCCGTCCCCAAAGCCTTCATCGCCGCCTCTTTCGCCGCAAACCGCCCCGCAAACCGCTCATACTTATTCTTAAACCGCTCGCAATACTCCCGCTCCGCCACCGTATACACCCGCCGCAAAAACGCCTCCCCATGCCGCTCAATCGCCGTCCGTATCCGCCCCACCTCCGCCAAATCCACTCCCATCCCAACGATCACGTCGTCTCCCCGTGTAGGGGCACGATACATCGTGCCTTCTTTCTTTTTCTTTATCGCGTGTCCGTCGCCCCAACGAATCCCCAGCGCCACCCCCGCCGCCCGTCCAAAACTGTCATTCCGAGCGTAGCGACCGCAGGTTCCGACCCGTCGGAAGGAATCTGTCTTTATCTTTCCTTCGTTGCCACCAGTCACGCCGCCAGTATAGTACTCCGCAAATTCGCCGTTACCAGAAACATCCACCTCGTATTAACTCTTTGAGATAAGTACCATAGTCAGAAAATACGTCAACGACGATCATGGAGACCGACTCAAATTTCCCAGTTCTCGGCAGGCTCGCCCCTCACCGGGCGCCCGATTTCCGAAGAATTGCTCGCTCAAAGGAATAAGGGCATGGCGAATCGAATTGCGAAAAGAACTCTTCTTGCCATTTTCTTCCTCTCCGAAGTCGCTGCCGGACAATCGGCACCTCTTCGGAAGGACATTCCGTCGATAGCCAAAGCTGCGAATGGAGCAATCGTAACCATCGTCATGGCGAACGACGATAAACCGATAGCGCTGGGCACTGGCTTTCGTGGTAACCGCGGATGGCGTCATCGTGACAAACTACCACGTCATCGCGACGGGCAACGTTGGTGTAGTTAAATTCGCGGATGGCACAATCTTGCCCGTCGACGGAGTACTTGCGACCGATAAGTTCCACGATCTGGCGATTATCAAGATTCATGGCAAAACCTTCCCAACGCTGACGCTGGGCGACTCAGACGCACTTCAAGTCGGCGAAGAGATCGTGGCAATCGGCAATCCACTTGGCTTGAACTGACGGTTTCCAACGGAATCTTGAGCGGAATCAGAAGCGATGAAAAAGAAGATGACAAGCTTTTGCAGATCACTGCACCAATCTCACGTGGCAGCAGCGGCGGTCCTTTGTTCAACATGTGCGGCGAAGTTGTCGGGATCAATGCCTTGATTCTCGAAGGTGGCGAGAGTCTCAATTTTGCAATTCCAATCAATGATGCGCAGCGTTTGCTTTCGGAAAAAGCTGCGAAGCTCCAGGATTTGCCAAATGAGACCGAGCCGGTCAAGTCCGAAACAAGGCATGAACCGATCAAGTCGGAAACAACGCATGCAGAAGCAACCCCTTCATTTTCAAAGTCGTCGTTAAAGGATACGTTGCAGTGGATGCACAATTCTTTACGCGATGAAGGGACGAGTCACCTGCCGGAAGGCGGAACATTCTCCGCTGAATTAACCGACTTCTCTGGCTGCCGCGTTCACTTCACAGTCACAGGAGTTGAGAAGGGCGGCGAAGAGTGGCGCGCCGAATATTTTGTTGAATCTCAGTGACATTGATCCGACTACTGTAGTCTTTCATCGAGATTCAGAGGACAAACCTGAGAGTCCTGTAAAACCTGGGGATAGAGGATCTTGGAGCCTTTGGAGCTTTGACAACAAACAAGCGGAAGATGTTGTCTGTCAAAAATCCAACGACTCAGGAACACGAGAATGTTTCCGAAATCGTATTCTTTTTTGGGCATCCGGCGTATGGAGATCTGTTTGCCGAGGCATTTCGTCATGCAGTAAATCTTTGTGGCGGCAAACCATCGGCGTTGCCACCGCCACCACCGTCTTACTACGTTCGCGCGCGCAAGGGTGAAACCTACATCATTGAGTACAGAGGTCACCAACTCACAGCGCATTGTCGTGAAGCTTTGTCCTGGCTTGACGGCGAGGATAAGTTAGGCGAGCCAATGGCTGAAAACGAATGCATGTATCTGTTGGGTAAGGTCGGTAAGCACATCAGTGAAGATTTGATGGTCCGGCAAGATAACGAGTTGCGTTACCGCCCATTGGCTGGTACCGAGACCGACGCTCAAGTAGCAGACGTTTTGGACATCACGGATGATGTATTGCTGGGTGCGCCTAAGCATCCCCACCCTGCGCCCAAGACTAGCCCCGAAATTCTGAAAACGCTGCACTGGATTCAAAACACACTCAATGACGAGAGGGTAAAACAACTCATGCAGGCAAGGACGGGAAACCGACGAATCATGAATCAACCTAATGCCTGAACTGAATGGCTGTCAGGTGACCTTCGTCTATGAAACCAGGGAAGAAACCAGAGGAGAGCTCGAAGGAAACTTATCATTCCAGGGACCAGGTCAATCTGGGAGATCTTGACCCAACCTCCCTTACATCTGATGTTAGTGCTCCTGACATGATTTTTGGAGGACCCGTGAGCACCGTTCGTGTGCACACTACCGACAAAACGCCATCGGTAAGTCTGGCCGTAAATGATAGGGGATTGGGAACCAGCGACTGTAATCCCCACTACCGACCTCGTTTGGGAGCTTCCTTCACCCTACGCTGAGCGGTTTGTCAAGGCTCTTCATCGTGCCATTACACTCTGTGGCGGCAAGGCCTCTGCCTTTTAGGATGGAATGGCGAAGAAATCAGGATGTCCAATACCAAAGGTTGTCTTGCTGCCGCAGACGAGTTTTTAACCATGGTTTCATCTGAATCCTCCCGAGTTTTTTTGCGGTTACGCAACGCGAAGCCGTAATCGCCAGATACTTTTGTGACAAGGCAAGACGGATTTTACTCCCTTGGCCAGAAGTCGGGGCGAGACGTGAATCTCGCCCCGTTTTACACCCCGCCTACCTAAAAAGGTAGCAGTAGAGATGTTGTATGCTCCAACTACATATCAGACCCACGCAAATAATTGCGTGTGCTGCTAATATGAAGCGAAGGATACGAACTTCTGTACTCGTTTTCACTGTTTAATCCGTGGGCAGCATTAATTGGCCCCGTTTGGATTCCCGGTCATCTATTGCCCTACCCGCCAGTCGATGTTCCGGTCCCAGTCCCAGCGTGTTTTGATTATACTGCCCGTTCCTTTTTCAGTTTCGGTTCGCCGTTCAGAGCTGGATTACGGAAAGGCCGGGGATTCTCTGGAAATCGCGGAGGTTCAGCGTCGCGACTTCGTAGCGGAGATGCAACGCCTTCGCCAAATCAGCAAATCCTCGAACGCACTCCCGTCTACCCCTTTGACTGCGGCTATACTGTTGGCCTCATGCCTTCGACGAAGCTATCTCCAAAACATTCAACCCGAAAAGCTTTAAGCTCAACTCGTGCCTACACTACCCGCGCGTCCGGTGACGTCCAAATCCTCCAAGTCCCCGCCTTCTCCAAACTCCCCTGGCTAATCCACGCCTTCAGCACCCGCCCCGGCGGCATCAGCCCCCTCGACAACCAAAAGGTCCTCAACCTCGGCTTCACCGACTGGGACACCCGCGAAAACGTCCACGAAAACCGCCGCCGCTTCCAATCCGCCGCAGGCGCCGCCGATCTCCCCCTCATCACCCTAAAACAATTCCACTCCGACGTAATCCACCTCTTCGACGCCACCCCCACCGACCCCTGCCGAGGCGACGCCAGCATCACCAACCGCCCCGGCCTCCTCCTCGCCGTCCAAACCGCCGACTGCGTCCCCATCCTCCTCGTCGACCCCAAAAAACGCGCCATCGCCGCCATCCACGCCGGCTGGCGCGGCACCCTGGCCCGCATCGCCGCCAAAACCATCGGCAAAATGCAAATGCACTTCGGCACCAACCCCCGCGACCTCCTAGCCGCCATCGGCCCCATCCATCGGCCCCTGCTGCTACGAAGTCGGCACCGAAGTCGCCACCCAATTCCTCTCCCAATTCCCCGACGCCCCCGACTACTTCGACGAATTCCGCACCGGCGACGAGCCCAACCCCATCCAGTGGCTCAACATGATGCCCCCCGGCCACCAACCCCCGCCCAAAGGCGTCCTCCTCGACCTCCGCAAAGCCAACCGTTCCCAGCTCTTAGCCGCCGGCCTCCGCCCCCAAAACATCCACACCATCGACCTCTGCACCGCCTGCCGCCCCGACCTCCTCTTCTCCTACCGCAAAGAAGGCCCCACCTCGGGTCGCCTAATGTCCGTTATCGCCCTCCGCCCCTAATTCCATTTTCCCATTTTGGTCCTTGACAAATGCTTACTTCAAGAGTATAAGTAATTTTAGGTAACATTATGCCTTATATCCGGGAATGCCAGATCTCCTGCTTGGCGTTTTTGCTTTCTGGAGCCATGTATTGCCTAAGTCTTTTGTTTGCAACACTTACGCAACGTCCCCGCATTTTGCACAATTCTAGTGCAAACTAGTGCAAGCAAGTTATTTAGAATCAACACTTACGAAAGTGTCTGCAAAACAAATAACTTTAACCGTCTTTAGAATCAACACTTATGCAAAACATAGGGGGGAGGGCCGGTGGACAGCCAAAGTTTTTCCATAGCGCGGTTTTCGCGTTATGAATCCTGGCTGTCCGCATCGCCGGCAAGACTCGCGGCACTGCTTACTCACCACCCACTACGCAGTACTTTCAATCTGCATCAGCGCCAACTGTCCGCACGCCGCCATCACGTCTCGCCCGCGCGAATACCTCACAAACGCCGGTATGCCTCGATCCACCAGAATGCGCCGAAACTCTTCGATCTCGCTCCGCCGAAGACTCCCGGTATGGCAGCTCGCCCGGATTCCACGGAATTAAGTTCACCTTCACGCTCTTCAGCGGCGCCAGCAACCGCACCACCTGCCGCGCATCCTCCGCCGCATCATTCACTCCGCCCAGCATCACGTACTCAAACGTCAAATGCTCCCAAGTCCGCAGCGGATATTTCTTGCAAGCCTCCAGCAACACGCTCAACGGATACTTCTTATTGATCGGCATCAGCGCATCTCGCTGCTCATCATTCGACGCATTCAAAGAAATCGCCAGCTTCGGCCGCACCGCTTCCAGCCCCAACCGCTCGATCCCCGGCACAATCCCGCTCGTCGAAAGCGTTACATGCTTCGGCGAAATCCCCATTCCATCCGAATCAAGCAAAATCCGCATCGCCGCCATCACCGGTTCAAAATTCAGCAAGGGCTCGCCCTGTCCCATGAGTACAATATTCGTCTGGGGAGCAAGCTTTTCCTTGTGCTCCTCCAGCGGCAACAGCACCTGCGCCAAAATCTCGCCCGCCGTCAAATTCCGAATCAACCCAAGCTGTGCCGTCAAACAAAACTGGCAATCCACCGCACACCCAGCCTGCGTCGAAACACAAATCGTCTGCCGCCCCTCGCTCGGCATGAACACCGCCTCGACCGACGCGGGTTTGAGCGTTCTGCTTCTTCCTCCTCCTCTTGTCTTCTCCGTGTCCTCTGTGCCCTCTGCGTTAAAATCCCCATTCACATCTTTCGCGGCTCCAGCCAGCGAGAACAAATACCGCACCGACCCATCGGTCGAAGCAAACCGCTGTTTCACGACAGGCAAAGTAATCGTCGCCTCTTTAGCCAATCGTTCCCGCAAGCCCGCTGGCAAATTCGTAATCTGCGCCAAGTCGAACTTTCTCTCGGCATACAAGGCGTGGTATATCTGCCCGCCGCGATACGCAGGCTCACCCATCGCCACGCACATTTCGCGCAACTCGTCCTTCGATTTTCCCAGCAGTTCCATGTAATGTTCTCGCGACCCGGTCGTAGCTTCGCTCAACCGCAATCACCCTACAGAATATCGTGTTTTGCTGGTGAGTTTCTTCTTTGCCTGTTTATCTGCTTCTTTTCGGCGTTATAATTTTCCTACCATGCAAAAACAACTCACCGTCGAGCAACTCGCCATCGCCGACTGGGTCAAGGGCCTCGCCGCAATCCCCGAGCGCGACTTCTCTCTCGAAAACGTCCAGGACTATATCCTCCGACACGCGGTGCGCCCCGAATCGCTCGAAAAATATCTCTTCTTCTCCAAAGGCAATTACACCCGCAACCTCATTTTCAAGAACGATCTCTTCGAGTGCATGACCATCTGCTGGGAAATCGGCCAGCACAGCCGCATCCACAATCATCGCGATCAAAACTGCTGGATGTTGGCCCCCATCGGCCGCCTGAAAGTCCAGAACTTTCGCGTCGAACAAAAAGACGCCTCCTGTGGCACCTGCAAAATCGTTCCCACGGAAATCTACGAGATGGACGGAGCCCATCCCGCCTACGTCAATCCCCTGGAGCCCGTTCATCAAGTCCTGAACCTGCCCGAATTCAATCAGCGCGCCGTCAGCATCCACGTCTATTCCAAGCCTTTCGACAGTTGCGAAATCTACGCTCGCGAAAAAGGCACCTACGGCGACGTCCCTCTCCACTACACCAGCGAATTCGGCAAGCTCCACCCCGACGAAAAGCTCCTGTAGCACATGCTTCAGCCTGTGCGCTTTTCTACGCCGCCTGTGTCACAATCAAAGGATGGCTACTACCGCCACGGAAGTCCGTGACATCCAAAAGCACGTGTTGGGCAACGGTCTCGTCGTCATCACCGAGACGATGACCCACGTCCGTTCCGTCTCGGTCGGCGTCTGGATCCGTAATGGTTCCCGCCGCGAAGTCCCGGAAGAAAACGGCCTCGCCCATTTCATCGAGCACATGGTCTTCAAAGGCACCGAGCGCCGCTCCGCCGAAGCCATCGCCCGCGAAATGGATTCCGTCGGCGGCATGCTCGACGCGTTCACCTCGAAAGAGCAGATCTGCTTCAACGCCAAAGTTCTCGACGAGCATCTGCCTATCGCCTTTGACGTCATCGCCGATCTCGTTCTCCGCCCCAAATTCGATTCCGAAGACGTAAAAAAAGAACGCCAGGTCGTCCTCGAAGAAATCAAGATGGACCTGGACAATCCCGAGTATCAGCTTCACGATATTTTTACGCGCGGCTTTTGGCCCGAGCATCCTCTCGGCCGCCCCATTCTGGGCACGCCGGAAACCGTTCGCGCCTTCAATCGCGAACATCTGATCGAGCGATTCCGCGACTGGTTCGCGCCCGATCATCTCGTCATCACCGCCGCGGGCAACGTCACGCACGAGAAAGTTTTGGACCTTGTCCAGCGCGAATTCGGCGATCTCCGCCCCGCGCGCACGCTCGAGGATCACACCGCTCCTTCCACCCAAGCGCCCATCCGTCTCGAAACCAAGCGCGACCTCGAACAAGTCCATCTCTGCATCGGAGTTCCTGCCCTTCCTCTCGGCCACGAAGCGCGCTTTGCCGCCGCCGTGCTGAACAATCTTCTCGGAGGCGGCATGTCCTCGCGCCTCTTTCAGAACATCCGCGAAAAGGAAGGCCTCGCCTACGCCGTCTTCAGCGAGCTCACGCCCTATTCCGACGCCGGCATGTTCACCGTCTATGCCGGCACCGCCAAGGAAACCGTCGGCCAGGTCATTGACCTCACCATCAAGGAATTTCGCGCCATGAAGGAATCGCCGGTCAGCGAAGAAGAGCTCACTCGCGCCAAAAACCATCTCAAGGGTTCGCTGATGCTCTCGCTCGAATCCACCACGTTCCCGCATGTCCAATCTAGCCCGCCAGGAACTCTATTTCGGACGCTTCTACTCGCTCGACGAAATCCTGGCCTCCATCGAAACAGTCACTCTCGACGAAGTGCAATCCCTCGCCCACGATTTCTTCCGCCCCGACCAAATCGCCGTCACCGTCCTGGGCCCCCTAAACGGTTTCACCCTCGACCGCTCCCGCTTGTCCTGCTAAGCAACCTATTCAGGCAATCGCGAGTTCGAGCCCATCCGCGATGGCGGACGCGGCAGCGTACTCAATGTGTAGGACTCGCCTCGGAGCGTCCGATTGGGACTTCGACGAGGCGTGAACGACGAGCGGCCGCATCGGCGAGAATTCCGCCTCGCGGCACGAGGCAATCGATGGCTGGAATTTGTGTCGAGAGTTCATGAAGCTCGTCGTCGTTCAGGACTCCGCGAGTGTGCGTTCCAGGGAGCACGCGCAGCGGTCCATTTTCGGCAGCGGAATTATCAAGATGGAGACGCAAGCGCCAACACTTGTTCAAGTGCGCTCGACGGAGCGTGCGCATAGTTCACGCCATCTTTGATGGACCACGGTCCCCAGCCAGAAACTTCACGCCTCTCGCGAAGCGGCAATGCCGTGTCCTGATGCCACACAACGAGCCAATTTGAAACCGGAGACTTATCGAAGAGCGTCGCGCGAAAGGGAATTGCTTGACTTCCAAGAGCGTGTCGAGCCATCTCCAACAACCGTGACATCGCGGGCAATAGCGGCGACGCTCGGATTTCTCATGGCGTGGCGCATCCCGGCCCTGCTCCGTGGAAGCTCCGACTGCTCAAGCGTTATCAGTAATGCAGCGATTTCCTGTTGAGAAAGAACGTCCGGAATAATGGCAAATCCGTGGCTTGCG
This sequence comes from uncultured Acidobacteriota bacterium, assembly GCA_963727945.1. GTDB lineage: Bacteria > Acidobacteriota > Terriglobia > Acidiferrales > UBA7541 > Acidiferrum. The sequence continues at coordinate 97,235 of CAVSIW010000053.1, read as the reverse complement.
ATTTGCTCCCCCAGTGGTCTCGATTCGCCCGCAACGCTCACGCTGTCTGTAACCCTCATAGCAAGCATATTCTAATCTGTCTTTTCGCGTTGACGCGCGTGAATCGAAATGCCATCATTCTGAAAATTCGTTTATGTAGCAGCCGGGCTTTAGCCCGGCCGTTTTCTGGGAGCAACCGATCGGCTTGCGGGTTTCCATTCTGGCGTCAGGCAGCTCGGGCAACATCACCCTGCTCGAGACGCAGCGCACCCGACTCCTCGTGGACTGCGGCCTCGGCAAACGCGAAACTCTCGCGCGCCTCGCCGCCATCGAGCAAAACGTCGACCGCATTGACGGCATCCTCATCTCCCACGAACACACCGACCACTGCAACGGCCTGCCGCAGATGCTGGGTCTTTGGAAAGCGCCGCTCTACGTTACCGAACCAACGATGGACGCGCTTCACCGCGCCCTGCCGGACACGGCTGGCGAACCGCTCTGCGCGGCGTCGAAACCATTCAAGCCGGGCAGCACTTCACCATCGGCGATATCGACGTCCACGCCTTTCAAATTCCCCACGACGCTGCCGATCCAATCGGCTTCACGTTTCGCACCAACGGCACGAAGATGGCGCTCGTCACCGATCTCGGCTACATGCCCGAACTCGTCAAAGTCCATCTGCGTGACGCCGATTGTTTGCTGCTCGAATCCAATCACGATCTGGACATGCTCAAAGTCGGGCCGTATCCGTGGGTCGTCAAGCAGCGCGTTCTCAGCCGCACGGGCCATCTCTCGAATCACGCCGTCAGCGAATATCTTTGCGATCCGGAAGGCTTTGACGCGCGCGCGCGCTATCTCGTGCTTGCGCATCTTTCGCAGGAAAACAATAATCCCGATCTCGCGCGCCTTTCCGCGGAAGAAGCCCTCAACCGCCGTCCCGCCGAATGCGCTTTTCGCGGCGAGCTCCTCGTCGCTTCGCAGGAAAAGCCGCTGAAGCCGCTCGAACTCTAGCGCATGACCTAAATCAACGAACAAAGTTGTCATTTCGAGCGCAGCGAGAAAACTGCTTTCATGGGCAATTTGTGGCATTGCTTTTGTGGCACAGGCAATCTTGCCTGTGCGGTTCTTGGAGCTTTCATGATGCGGAGCACAGCCAAGATTGGCTGTGCCACCTGCAAGCCCAGCCACTCTCTGAAATTCCGCTCGCATCTTTCAGCATTCTCCTCTAAACTATTTCTGTTCTTGGTAGAGGTGCGGAGGCCATGAGTAGCCCGGTGAGCGGTTCCGATCAGCTTCGGAGCGCCAGGCAAAAGGGGCAAGTTGTTGCAGGATACTCCGCCGAAATCGCAGCGGTAGCTGTTGCCGCCGCGGTTGGGGAACAGGTCTAAGGCCTGTCCACTGTCATCCGTTTAGATGGCCGCTTTGCGGCCAGAGCTAAATCCGGATGGAGCGCTATCGAGAGGCAGCAGCCTCGAGCAATTTCCGTCGCGGTTCCTTCCTTTCGTTTCGCTCCATTCAGAAAATTTCGGGTTCGCATGAATCTTTTCGAACTCACGCGCGCGCTCGTTGATATCGAATCGACGACCAATCGCGAGAAAAACGTGGGCGACTTTTTATTTGCGCAATTGTCGTTTCTGGCCGCGCGCACTTCCGGCCGCCTTGAACGCATGGCGGTCGAGCCGGACCGCGACAACATTTTCGCCGTGCTGGGGCGAGCCCATCGTCACGCTTTCGACGCACATGGACACCGTCCCGCCGTTTTTTCCGTCGCTCGAAGACGCCGAATTCATCTGGGGCCGCGGCTCGTGCGACGCGAAGGGAATCATTGCAGCGATGATCGCCGCCGCGGAAAAGCTTCTCGATTCCGGCGCCACAAATTTCGGACTGCTTTTCGTCGTTGGCGAAGAGCGCAACAGCGCCGGCGCGAAAGTCGCTGCTGCGAATCCGCGCGGCGCGCGCTTTCTGATCAACGGCGAGCCCACCGAAAATCAGCTCGCGCTCGGTTCCAAGGGCGCGCTGCGCTTTGAAATCACCGCGCACGGAAAGCTCGCGCACTCCGCCTATCCGGAGCTGGGCCACTCCGCGATTCACTCGTTGCTCGATACTCTGCGGGCCATTCGTTCCATTCCGCTGCCGGAAGATCCGCTACTCGGTCCTTGCACTCTCAATATCGGCACCATTGCCGGCGGCCGCGCGCCGAACGTCGTTGCCGACCACGCGCAAGCCGAAATCATGTTTCGAACCGTGGGCGATCCCGCTGAGATTCGGCAGGCCGTCCAGGCCTCCGTTGCGGGCCGCGCCGAAGCCCGCGAAGTTTTGCATACGCCCGCGCTTCGACTTACAGCCTTCGACAATCTTCCGACCACTGTCGTCGCATTCACTACGGACATTCCGACGTTCGGCGGCGCGTGGGGCCAGCCTTTTTTGATCGGCCCGGGCAGCATTCATTTGGCGCACACGGCCGAAGAGCGCATTCCGAAAAAACAATTGTCGGATGCGGTCGAGATTTATGCGCGCATGGCCAGCAGCTTCTTGCGACAGGAGCACGCGCAAGCATGAGACAGGGCCTCGCGATTGTCGGCTACGGGAAAATGGGCAAGCTCATCGAGCGGCTTGCGCCAGAAGTACGGTTTCGAAGTGCGCGCAAAATTCTCTGGCGGCGATAATCCAGGCGGGCAGGGACTGTCGCACGAAACGCTGCGCGGGATTGACGTTGCCGTTGAATTCACGACGCCGGAAGCGGCGCCGGTAAATATTCGCGGCTCGCGTTACTCGGCGTCAACTCCGTCGTCGGCACGACCGGGTGGTTCGAGCAACTCTCTGCCGCGCGTGAAGCGTCATCCACGCGAAGACCGGCCTTGTTTGGGCCGCGAACTTTTCCGTGGGTGTGAATCTTTTCTTGCAGACCGTTGCGCACGCCGCTGCGCTTTTCGCCAAGCATCCGGAGTACGAAGCGTGGGGCTGGGAAATTCATCATTCCGCGAAAAAAGACGCGCCTTCCGCGGCACGCTCAAAAAACTCGCGGAAGAAATGCGCGACGCGGGTTACACGCGGCCCGTCAGCCTCAGCTCGAATCGTGCTGGAGCGATTCCCGGCACGCATGAAATTGGGTTCGACTCCGCCGCCGACACCATCACGATGCGCCACACCGCGCGCAGCCGCGAAGGTTTCGCTCGCGGTGCTCTGCAAGCGGCGCGCTGGATTGCGGGCAAAAAAGGTTTCTACGAGTTCAAGGAGATCCTCGGTGAATTGAGTTGAAGGATCTTTGTGCCCGCCATTCTTAGGCTGGCTTCTTTTGGTTTTGTAGTTGCGGCCCTTGGGCCGCCATCCGAGGATTTTGACAGTTCGATGTCTAAACAATGAAGGAGAAACACCATGTTCACCGGTACAGGCACTGCGCTTGTCACTCCATTTCGGCGCGATGGTTCGCTCGATGAACCTACGCTCCGCGCGCTGATCAAGCGACAGATTGACGCAGGCATTGATTTTCTCGTGCCGTGCGGCACGACGGGTGAAAGCCCCACGCTGACGCACGAAGAGCATCTGCGCGTCGTCGAGATCGCCGTCGAACTGGCGAAGGGACGTGTGCCAGTTCTCGCGGGCGCCGGCGGTTACAACACCGCCGAAGTGATCGCGCTGGCGCGCGAACTCGCGGAAATCGGCGCGGACGGGATTCTTTCCGTCACGCCGTACTACAACAAGCCGACGCAGGAAGGACTTTTTCAGCACTACAGGGCGATCGCTGAAGCTGTTGCGCTGCCCATCGTTGTCTATAGCGTGCAAGGGCGCACGGGAGTGAACGTTGAGCCCGCGACGGTGCGGCGGCTCGCTGCGATTGAAAGTATCGTGGGGATCAAGGAAGCTTCAGGGAATATTTCGCAGATGGCTGCGATTCTGAATAGCGTCCCAGACGATTTCATCGTGCTCAGCGGCGACGACGCCATCACGCTGCCGCTGATCGCGCTTGGCGGACGCGGCGTCATCTCTGTTGTCTCGAATGAAATTCCGGCAGACATGGCACGGCTCACGCGGCTCGCGCTTTCTGGCGATTTTCCCGCCGCGCGCGAAATTCATCGCCGCGTGCATCCGCTAATGGAAGTAAACTTCGTCGAATCGAATCCCATTCCCGTGAAGGCAGCCATGGCGCAAATGGGTTTGCTGGAAGCGGTGTGGCGTCTCCCGCTTGTTCCGCCGAAAGCGGAAAATGAAGCACGCATTCGCGCAGTGCTCGAATCGCTGGAGCTCGTCGAAACCAGCGCGCAGCCGCCTGAGAGAGTTCATGTTGCCGCAGCAAATTGAGCGCCTATTTGACGAGCCTCCGGCTCAGTACAGCGAAGAACATTTCCTGCTCTTCCGCGAATTCAAGGACGCCGTAAATCGCGGCGAAGTTCGCGCGGCGGAGCCGGATGCTGCCTCGCCGACGGGGTGGCGCGTCAACGCCTGGGTAAAAAAGGGAATCCTGCTCGGCTTTCGCATGGGCGTGGTCGTGGACATGTCCGTCGATCCCGCGCGCCAGCCTTTCATCGACAAGTCCACCTATCCGGTTCGCGCCATTACGCCCGCCGACGGCATACGCATCGTGCCCGGCGGCTCAAGCATTCGCGACGGTTCATACATCGGACGCGGTGTCGTATGCATGCCGCCGATGTTCATCAATGTGGGCGCGTACGTCGGCGAAGGCACGATGATTGACTCGCACGCGCTCGTCGGCAGCTGCGCGCAAATTGGCCGCAACTGCCACATTTCCGCCGGCGCTCAAATCGGCGGCGTGCTCGAGCCGGTGGGAGCGCTGCCTGTCATTATTGAAGACGACGTGCTGGTGGGTGGCAATTCCGGCGTGTATGAAGGAACCGTCGTGAAGCATCGCGCGGTGCTCGGCACCGGGACGATTCTGAATCGCTCGATCCCGGTTTACGATCTCGTGCACGACGCGGTGTACACGGCCGGTGAAAATTCGCCTGGCGAATCCGTTGCCGCTCGTCATTCCCGCAGAAGCCATCGTCGTTCCCGGCTCGCGCGCCGTCTTCGCATCCCGTCGGCGCGAAACATGGCCTCAGCTTGCAGTGTGCCGTCATCGTCAAGTACCGCGACGCCAAAACCGACTCCCGCATCCAGCTCGAAGATCTCCTACGTTAGTTCTTTAGCGCGACAGGACTTGCTCAAAAAACTCGAGGGCGCGCGGGTCGTTGGATTGCCCCAGCCAGAACATCGCCTGCTTCCGCACTTCGCGGTTGTGGTTTGTCTTTGCTACTTCGATGAGTTTGGGCACGCCTTCGTCCTTTGGCATTTGGCTTAGCGCGAAGACGGCTTTCTTTTTCACGTCGGTGTCGGGATCGTTTTCGATGGCGCCGGTAATCGCGCCCATGGCTTTTTGTCCGGCTTTTTGCGCTAGCCAGAAGAGCGCCTGTCCGCGCACGTGTGAGCTCTCGTCTTCTTTGGCCATGTGGATCATCTCGTTCAGCGCTTCCGGTTCGTGGCTCACGGAGAGCGCAAACGCAACCTGCGAGCGCACTTCGGAACTGGGATCGCTCTTCGCCATTTTTTGTAGCAGCAGCTCGCCTGCTTTTCCGCGTGAGGCTCCCAACCAGAAGGAAGCATGCTTGCGCAGTTGCTCCGGCTGATCAGCAGCGACGAACGATTCGAACGCGCGGTCAGCCGCTGCGTCGGCATGCAACGCAATCGCCGATAACGCTCCCTGCCCAATTTCATGCTCTCCATGACTCTTCGAAGGTTGCTTTGTGTACGAAGTCTGCAAGCAGCGCCACGCTCTCGGCCGGTTTCACGCCCGTTAGCCAGACAAATGGCAGGCCGCCTGCGTCCAGCGTGCAATTTTCCGAAGCTTCTCGAACGCGCATCACCTGTTTGCCTTCGAGGCGGAATAGCACGACAAGCTGGCGCGAGCCTTCCAACTGTAAGGTTCCACCTGTTGCGTCTTTTTTCCTGCCCGTGCTCGTCATGCCATCTTCTTTTTCGAGCCGGCATGTGCCGCAGCCGCCGTATCCGTCGTTGTAGTTTCCGCAGCACACCGTCCGATCGCCTGCAATTTCCGCAACGCTATACGCTACCCACTCCGGCTTTTCCGCTTGCGCCGCGATGCCGCGAAGTGTGTCAGCGAGCGGACCGCTCAGTGCCCGCGTTTCGAATTTCGCGTTGACCATCTGCGGTATTTCCGCAGCTTGCCCCGCACTCAACGTCTCCGCCGCAAAAAGCCCCGCAATCAGAACTGTCTTCGCGATGAAAATCTTGCGCCAAGTCTTCATATCCACCTCGCTCCAGTTTCTGTTCTTGTGACGCGCTACCAGTCACCAGTCACTTCCCACCCTACTTCTGCAAAATCTCCATCAAGTAGTCGTTTCCTTCTTTCGAATTCATCAGCGAAAGCTTCGACACGGCTGCCTTCTTCAGCTCTGGATCCTTCTCGCTTCGCGCAATTGTCACTAGCGCATGCGCATTTCCTTGAATGAAAAGTGCGTTGAGCACAGTCTCTTTGTTTTCGCGGTCCGTTTCTTTGCTATAGATGGCAAGCAGCGCTTCTCTAGCATCGCTCGAGCCGATCAATCCCAGATTGTGGATGGCGGCCCGGCGGATTTCGGGACTCTTCTCTCCCTGCGCTGCTTCCGCCAGGAATTTTGCGTCGCCGGAGAGGAAGAACGCCTGCAGGATGTCCTTTTTCACATCGGGAGAAGTCTCGGCCGCGTAGAGCTGACGCAATTCTTCCGGTGCATGAACGAGGCCAAGCTGCCGAATCGCTTCAGCGCGCAGCGACGCATCTTTTTCGCCCTTGGCCGCGGCAAACAGGTGCTCCTTGTCGCCGCCGATCATGTAGCTGCGAAGGATGGCGTGCTTGATGGACGGGTCGCTCGTGGAAGAATAAATCTCCGCAAGTGTTTGCCTTGATTGCTGACCGCCGAACAATCCCAGATATTCGACGGCTTTTCGTTGCAAGTCCGGATTGCTCTGCCCTCGCGCAATCCGTCCGAGAATCTCGCGCGATTGTGCCGAGCCGTTCTGGGCCAGTACAAAGAGCGCCTTCGATTTTTCTTTCGGCGTACCGGGGCCGTTCAGCACTTTTTCGAGCAGAGGCATGGCGCGCTGCGGGTCGCTGTTCATCAGGCCGGTTATCGCCAGCATCTTCAGCTCTTCATCTGGCTGCGATTCAGGGTGAGAGGGCTGTCCGGTGGATTGCCGCACCTCGATCTCCAGCGCTCCCGCATCTTTTACCCAGCGGCCTTGCGGAAAGCGCTTTTTCAAGTCGGCAATTGTTGTCAGAGCGGAGTCGCGCTTGCCAAGTTTGTTTTCCGCGTAAGCCTTCCAATAGAGCGCGGCGTCAGTTTGCGGGCCATTCATCGTTACAAGCTCGCTGAATTTCTCGGCAGCGCGGTCATAGCGGTCTTCGTCCAGCGCTTCGCGGCCTTCGTCGTAAAGCTCGTCCTGGCGCTCGATGCGCTCCTGCTCGCGGTCGCGCTTTTCCTGTTCACGGTCGCGTGCTTCTTGTTCGCGATCGCGTTTTTCCTGCTCTTTGTCTCGCGCTTCCTGCGCGCGGTCCTGGGCGTCTTGCTCTTGCCAGGATTCCGTGGCTGCTCCCGCGCTGCCGTGGATTGCGGAAGGCTTCGCCATGCGAGGCGCGATCAGCAATGCCGCCGCGATCATCCAAATTTTCACCGCTCTGCTAGTCCGTTCTCCGATGCTCATGCCTTGTTCCTCTCTCTGCTTTCCGATCCCGTCGCCGCTGGCGCGGAATTCGTCGTCTTCTGCTTTTCCTGTAATTCCTTGCCGACCACTCGAACTTTGAACAAAATGCCGTGCGCTTCGATTCGCTGCCGGATTGTTTCCAGTTGCGCCGGCGTAACTTCTTGCGGGCTGTGGGCCACATCGAGCAGCACGCGCTCGAGGTCATCCAGCACGCTTGCCAGAGCCGCATCGCCATCGTGCTGGGCCGTCTCGCGGTACATCCGGTTGGCATCCAGCAAATCTTCGGCGCGGTGCTGCTCCGCGGAAATATTGATCTGCTTCGCGCCGGGAGCTGGTGGCGCTGCGTTCGCAAGCTCCATCAGAACCATTTCCGATTTCCCCAGGTGTTCGCCGACCGCCACGACCAGAACTCGTTCGCGTACCTGCGCCACGCTCGCTGCGGGCGTTCCGGAATCTTTTGGTTTTGACCAGCGCCCAGCAACGAACGCCGCAAGCACCATTGCCGCCATCGCTCCAATGGCCACCCAGCGGCGCGGTTCGAGCCACACACGCCATCCACGCCCGGCTTTTTCCGGCAACTGCGGCGCAATCTTTTGCCAAACTGCACGCCCGTATTCCGGACCTCGCTCGGGAACTGGCAGATTGTCCAGCGCGCTAAGGACCGCATCAATGCGCTCGAGTTCCGTGCGGCAAGCGGTGCAGCTCGTCAAATGCTCGGCAATCGCTTCGCGTTGCGTAGTTTCCCCCTCTCGGTAGCCAATCAATTCTTCTTCTGTCAGGTGTTTCATAGTTCCGTTCCCCTGGGCTCCGGCGCCGCTCCTGCCGCTTTTGCTTGCAGAGCGCCTCGCGCTCCCACGTACGGCTCCAAAGCCCGCCGTAATTTCTGCACCGATCGAAAAACCGTGTTCTTCGCGGCACTCGTGGTTGATTTCAGCACCGCCGCGATTTCTTCAATCGCGCAGCCCTCCCAATGGCGCATCACGAACGCCGTTCGTTCCGAAGAGCTCAATTCCTTCAGCGCTGCTTCCATCTTTTTCCTAAGCTCGCTGTTCTCGGCCAGCCGGTCCGGCGTTGGCCGTTCATCGGGCGCCAAGTCCAAAGGATCCTGCTCTTGCTCTTCGGCCAAACTGCTCGGCGTCGTGCGCCGCGAATCCTCGTTACGTTTTTGCCGCATGCGGTCAATCGCGTAATTCGCTGCGATGCGGTACGCCCAAGTGCCAAAATTCGCGCGCGATCCGAACTGCCCCAGATTCTTGTACGCGCGCAAAAGCGCTTCCTGAACCACTTCCTCGGCGTCGTGCTCATTTCCCGTCATGCGATACGCCAGACGAAAAAGCTGCTGGCTGTGCCTTTCGACCAGCACGCGGAATGCGTCGCGTTCGCCCGCGAGCGTGCGCTCGACAGCGAGGGCATCGCTCTCTCGGGCCGCGCTCTGGAGTGCCTCGCGGTCTTGCGCGCTTCCGATGCTTTCGTTCATCTGCGTCATTAGACAGGAAAAGGGGCTTGCGGTTAGGTCAGTGTGAGATAAAGACGTGGCGAGTGCAAAGGTGGCACACAGCCGAAGCCACCCGTAAGTCCTGCGCTATCATCGCACTGTGAGGGGTTGGAGAAGAGAACTCTTTAGACGATGAGATTACTCGATTGCGGACGGATGTTTTGTCACTCGTGCCGTAGCGCCACGACCGGGTCAACCTGTGTGGCGCGTCTCGCCGGAACATAGCACGCGCCTAGCGTGACCGCCACCAACAATACTGTGACCGCGACGTAGGTCAGCGGATCGGCAGCCTTCACTCCATAAAGCAAATCCTTTGTATAACGGGTCAAACCAAGCGCCAACGCGATGCCCACAAATGCTCCCACAAGCGTCAGCCTCATTCCTTGCGACAGCACAAGTCGTAATACATCGCGCCTCTCCGCGCCCAGCGCCGCGCGAATTCCAATTTCTCGCGTACGCCGCGCTACTTCGTAGGAAACCAGTCCGTACAAGCCAATACACGCCAGCAAGAGTGCCAACGCTCCAAAGAATCCGGACATCCTCGCGATCAGGCGCTCCTGGAAAATCTGCCGGTCGATCTGCTGGCTCTCCGTCCTTATTTCGAACACCGGCAAATTGTTATCCATCTGATTCACGATTGCGCGAATTTGCGGGACAAATTTTCCTGGTTCGGTCTGTGTCCGTAACGCAAACGACACTCTGCCGCCGCTCTTTGGAACGTACGTAGTCGGTCCGACCTCCCGGCGCAGCTGATTGTATTTTGCGTCGGCGACAACTCCCACGATCTCCCACCCTGGACCTTTCGGCGTGCCATTTTCGGGATTGGCTTCCTCTTGACCAAATCGCTGACCGATAACATTTGCGCCGGGGAAATATTTGCGCACGAAAGCTTGGTTGACGATCGCCGGAGTCGCGGGAATATCTGAGTCCTTAGCCGAACTTGCCACGGGCTTGGCTCCAGGCTTCAGCTTTGCCGCTGCTTCTGCTCGCTGCGCTTCTTGCGCTGCGGCGATGGTCTCCGCAGTCGAAAAATCCGCCGCGCTGAATTCGCGTCCAGCTAGGAGCGGGATCCGCATGGTCCGAAAGAACTCCGGCCCAATCGGCAGCATGTCCGAGGCAACCTCTGCTTCTTTTGCATCACCTTTCAGGTGAAAGGTTGTTCTCCACAGGCCGCCGCCGAGCAGCGGCAACCAGGAATAACTCACCGACGTTACGCCGGGCATCGCCGAGAACCGGCTGCGCAGTTCCCGGTAGGCGTTGTTGGTGTCCGTTGGTTTGTAACCAATGAGTGTAGGATCCAGGCTGAACGTCAAGACGTTTCGTGTATCGAAGCCGGGATCAAGATTCTTCAAGTTCTGAAGTGTGCGCACCAGCAATCCGGCGCCCGCCAGGACGACAATACTCAACGCCACTTGCGCCACGACCAAACCGTTTCCGGTGCTGAGCCATCTTTTTTCTCCGCCCACAGTCTGCGAACTTCTTACGGCTCCTTCTTTTAGCGCTGGCGTCAAATCCACGCGCAGCCCGCGCAAGGCTGGCGCCAGGCCGAAGAGAACGCCTGTCAGAACGGAAATAGTAGCGGTGAACAGCAACACGCGCACGTCAATGCCTGGAGAAAATCGAGCATTCCCGTTTTGGCTGGTCTCCAGGAAGGAGACGATGGAAGCGACGCACCACGACGCAAACAAAACTCCCAGCGCTCCGCCCGCAAACGAAAGCAGCAAGCTTTCCGTCAAAAGCTGCCGCAGGATTCTTCCGCGCGACGCGCCCAGCGCAAACCGAACGGCCATCTCTTTTTGCCGCGACGCCGAACGCGCCAGCATCAACCCAGCCACGTTCGCGCACGCAATGAGCAGCACGATACCGACCGCCAGCAACAGCACATATAACGGCGTCGAAATGTCAGACCGATTGCCGACAAGACCCTGATCCACGGGCGTCAGCGAAATCCTGGGATCATCCTCCGCTTTGATGAGGGGTTTTGCGCCGCTGGTCATTTCATTGTGAAAAATCGTGCTCACGGCGGCTTGCGCTTGCGCCCGCGTCGTGCCCGGCTGCAAGCGCCCCACGATGACGAGCCACCAGTTCATGGCGTCCACATCCCGGTTGTCCCACGGCTGGCTTAGCTGCGGCAATGTCGCAAGCGGCAGCCAGACCGAAATCGTGTTCCCCGGTGATAGCGCGTCAAATCGCGGCTCCGCCACGCCGATAATCGTGAAGGGAATTTTGTTTAGAAGGATTTTCCTGCCCAGCGCCGAGGGCGCGCCGCCGAACTGGGTTCGCCAATAGTTGTAGCTCAAGACCAAAACGGCTGGGGCCGTTGGCGTATCGTCTTCTTCGTTGATCAACCGGCCAAGCGCTGGCTTTACTCCAAGGGTTTCAAAATACTTTCCTGATACATATTCAGGCTGTTCCACTGTGTTCGCGGCGCCGTTACCGCTCATGTCCAGACGGTCACCGCCCGCAAAAGCCGCAAGACTCGAGAAGACACCGCTCTGTGAGGCGATGTCATGGTAAAACGGCTCGGAAAGGGAACAGTCTCCTGCGAGTGTTTTTTCGTGCACTCCTTCGCAATCGCCGTAGCTGCTGCTGCTCTGATTGCTTGGATCCTTGTGAGCGCGCCATTGTACGACCACGACCTGGCTCGCATCGCGCACCGGAATTGCGCGCAAGAGCGCCGCGTCAATCATGCTGAAAATCGCCGTGTTCGCGCCGATGCCTAAAGCAAGCGTTAATATTGCTATCGTTGCAAAGCCTTTGTTCTTGCCGAGAGACCGGATTCCATACCGCAAGTCTTCGTAGAGATTCTCAAGCCACCGCCAGCCCCAGGTGTCGCGAGTCACCTCTTTTACCAGGCCCACATTTCCGAATTCCCGCCGCGCTCCTGATTCCGCTTCACGCGCGGATGCGCCTCGCTCGCCACGCTCCGTTGCGGCCATCTGTAAATGGAGCTGAATCTCTTTTTCCAGTTCGTTTTCCCGCTTCCGCCAGAGCCACCAGAGTTTCACGATGCCCTCTCCTTTTTCGCCGGGTTCAGAACGCCGCCAATTGCATCGGAAATCTGCTCCCAGCGCGAGCGTTCCTCGGTGAGCCGTTTTCTTCCCGCCGCCGTCAGCCGGTACACTTTCACTTCCTGTTTGTTGTCGGAAATCTTCCAATCCGAGCCGACCCATTTTTGTTTTTCCAGGCGATGGAGGGCAGGATATAGTGACCCCGCATCAACCTGCAGCAAGTCCCCGGAATTTGCGCGAATCGCCCGGCTAATGCCGAAGCCGTGCTGGGGGCCCCACAGAAGGGTTTGCAAAATCAGGAGATCGAGCGTGCCTTGCAGCAGCTCGATCCGGTTTCGATACCGCTCCTTCATTCCGCCACCTCGAGACAGGCTATAGAATGACTATACCCTATGCTATAGACATTCTACTGCCTAAGTGGCCTGCATGCCGCTGGCCTTTTCGCGTTTCACGCAAGCCATTGAGTGGCAACCATTTGTCGTGATCTCTTGCTTTTGGGGGCGGTGGAGGATGGCCGTTTTTGCGCGCCGTCGTCCCACAAACGCACATTTTGCCGAAGTCCTCGAAGGCCTGCCCGCGCATCCCACATTCGCAAGTTACGGTATGATGGGATAGAAAGCGCAGCGCCCGTTGCGCAATCCTGAGATTTAGTTGAAGCTTGGCTTGTTCTAGCGGGCCGAACTCGCGTCACGCCCAAGGAGAGACGGTTTGATCCCACGTTATACACGCGAAAAGATGGGCCACGTATGGAGCGATTCGAATCGCTTCCAGAAATGGCTGGATGTCGAGTTGGCTGCCACGGAGACTCTTGCCGAAGCTGGCCTGGTGCCCAAAGATGCCGCTGCGACGATTCGCGAGCTGGCGAAAGTGGATGCAGCGCGCATTCACGAACTCGAAGCGCGCGTGAAGCACGACGTCATTGCGTTCACGATGAACGTGGGCGAATCCATCGGTGATCCGGCGGCGGCGCGCTGGCTGCACTACGGGATGACTTCGAACGATGTTGTTGATACGGCGCAGGCGCTTCTTGTGCGTGACGCTTCGCGGTTGATCGAAGCTGGGCTTGTGAAATTTGGCGACGTGCTCGCGAAACGTGCTGAGGAATTTCGGCGCACTCCGCAGATTGGACGCACGCACGGCGTTCACGCCGAACCGATAACCTTCGGTTTGAAAATTGCGAACTGGTTCAAGGAGAACGAACGCAACCAGGATCGTTTTCGCGATGCAGCGGAGCAGATGGCGGTCGGGAAAATTTCCGGTGCCGTTGGCAACGCTTCGCATCTCGGTCCGAACATGGAAGAACGCATCTGCCAGCGTCTCGGTTTGAGCGTCGCGCCGGTCGCTTCGCAAGTGATTCAGCGGGATCGCCACGCGCACTACGTCAGCGCGCTCGCGCTGATTGCCGCGACGCTGGAAAAAATCGCGCTTGAAATTCGACATTTGCAAAGGACGGAAGTTCGCGAAGTGGAAGAGCCTTTCGGTGGCGAGCAACGCGGGAGTTCCGCGATGCCGCACAAACGCAATCCCGTTACGTGCGAGCAAATCTGCGGCCTCGCGCGGCTCGTGCGCGGAAACATGGTGGCGGCGTTCGAAAATGTGGCGCTCTGGCACGAGCGCGATATTTCTCACAGTTCCGTCGAGCGCATCATCCTGCCGGACTCCACGATTCTCGTGGACTACATGCTTGCGAAGATGACCGCTATCGTCGCTGATATGCGCGTATTCCCCGAGCGCATGCTGCGCAATCTGCAATCCACGCAAGGGTTGGTCTATTCCGGGCAACTTCTGCAGGATTTGGTGGAAAAGGGAATGCCGCGGGACGACGCGTATAAAGCGGTGCAGGAAAACGCGATGGCTGCCTGGGAGACCGACGCGAGCTTCGAGCAGCGCGTGGCGGGTGATGCGCGAATCACGAAATACTTGGATGCGACGGCGCTAGCGCGTACTTTTGATTTGAAGCGGCAGCTTCGCCACGTGGATGCGATCTTCGCGCGCGCTTTCAGCGAGAAGAACCCGGAAAGAGCGGGCGAGAAATCCGCCGCGAACAAAGCGTAAAAACCGCGGCCAGCAAAGCGAAAAAGTTGTTTTCAAAGAACGAAGAGCCCCGGTTGCCCGGGGCTCTTTCGCCTCTTCTAATTATCGCTCGCGCGGAAATTAGCTGCGGAGGCGGAAAACTCTAAGAACGAAACTCGAATTCGAAAATCGAAATTCGTAAATCAAAATCCAGAGCGAGCGACGAACTTCTATTCAACACGCTGAACGTAGCGCGCTTCTGTCGTATCCACTTTTACTCTGTCGCCAGAATTTACGAACGGCGGAACTTGAATGACCAGGCCCGTTTCGAGCGTTGCCGGCTTCATCACCGCGCTGGCAGTGGCTTTTTGCAGCGTGGGCTCCGTTTCCAGAACTTTCAGTTCCATCGTGTCGGGCAGGTCGACGCCGATCGGTTTTTCCTCGAAGAATTCGATCTTCACGGTCGTGTTCGGAATCAGATAGTAGACGGTCTCGCCCAACTCTTCCCGCGTCATCTGCATTTGTTCGTAAGTGTGCGTATTCATGAAGTGAAACTCGTCGCCCTCGTTGTAGAGGTATTCAAATTCCACTTCGTCGAGAATTGCGCGGTCAACGAATTCTTCGGCGCGGAACCGGTAGTCAATCATTGTCCCGGTGCGGAGATTCTTCATGCGTGTCTGCATAGAGCCGCGCTTGTTGCCGGGTGTCCGGTGATCAACGCTGAAAACGGTGAAAAGCTGGCCCTCGTGCTGGATGACCATGCCGGGGCGGAGTTGTGTGGCTTTGACGCTGCTCATATGCTCCCTGAACGATTGCGAATTTCGGAAATTCCTGCAGGCAGCCCGCTCTGCGATGCGGTGCACGCGGAATGACTCGAGGCACGCGGGACGGAATTTCGCGCCCAACGCGAATAAACAGTATAAACGGCCGTGTTCGTAGCGGTCAATCGTTTGCCTTCTTAGGTTCTTTGGCGCGCTTTGCGGCGGCATCGGCCATGATTTTCTCGATTTCGGCGGGATTGCGGGGGAGGCGTTCGCTTAGGAATTTGTAGCCGGTTTCGGTGATGAGGACGTCGTCCTCGATGCGCACGCCGAGATTTTCCTCGGGGATGTAGATGCCGGGCTCGACAGTGATGACTCTGCCGGGTTCGAGCGGTTTGCAATACTCGCCGGGATCGTGGACATCGAGGCCGATGTCGTGGCCGAGGCCGTGAATGAAATACTGGCCGAGCGATTTGCCGTGAAGATCCTTGCCGTGGGAGTTGATGTAGTCGTAGGCAATTTTGTAAACGCTTTTGGACCCTTTTTGGCAGTAGTCCATGCCGGGCTTGATGGCAGCGAGAGCGGCATTCTGCGCGCCGAGAACAATTTCGTAGATTTCGCGCTGGCGCGGCGTGAACTTGCCGTTCGCGGGAAGCGTGCGAGTGATGTCGGCGGAGTAGCCGGAGTATTGCGCGCCGACGTCGAGGACGACGATGTCGCCGTCTTCGATGTTGCGGGCGAGTTTGTTGTAGTGCAGCGCGGTGGAGTTCGGACCGGCGCCGACGATGGGCGCGTAGCCTTCGGCTTCCGAGCCGCCCATGGCGTGCACCTCGACCATTTTTGCGGCGATCTGATATTCGTGCAGGCCGGGGCGCATCATGCGCATGGCGGCAAGATGCGCGTCGAGCGAGAGATCGATGGCTTGCGTGAGGAAGGCAATTTCGCCGGGCGATTTGATTTGGCGGAGGTCGGTAATGTTGGAGCGAATATCTTTTAGTTTGGCTTGCGGGACGGCCAAGCGAATCCAATCCGTGACAGCTTTTTCGTGCGGATAGCCGCCGTTTTCTTTTTCGTAGGGAAGAATCGTGTAGATGGTGGGATAGAGTTTCGCGAGCCTTTCGAGAGCGGCGCGCATTTCCGGGAAAGGCTGCACGGAGGCGAAACCGGTGCGCGACTGGATGCCGGGATCGGACGGCGACATGCGGAGGCCGTTCCATTTTTCCTTGTTGGGGTTTTTCGGCGGGAGAAAAAGAATTTCCTGCGGGATGTCAGCCGGTGCAGCGCTTGAACTATTCTTTGCGGCGGGAAGAATAATCAGTCCAGCCTCTTCTTCGTTGTGGCCGGTGAGGTAGTAGAAGTTGTCTTCCTGCTCGAAGATGTAGTTTTGCGAGAATTCTTCGCGGCCGGTGAAGCCCAAGAGAATGACGGGTGAATCGACTTGCGCGGCGAGTTTGGCGCGGCGCGCGGCGTAGACGCTGTTGGGTTCGCGCTCGCGGCGTTCCTGGGCGTGTGCGGGTGACGAGACGAGAAGCAGGAAGAAAAACAGCGCACGAGAAAGATCGACAAGGGGGCACGACATGTCGTGCCCCTACGAAGAGGCACACAAAGCATTCAGGACCTTGGGCAGACCACTCACCTGTTCACCTCGCGAGTAAACGGACGAGCATTGTAGCTGAGCGAGGCCAACGGGCAAACCCGCCGACATACCCTGACAAACCGCGCTAACCCGTTTTGGCTTGGAAGAGGTGACCCCCACCCCCCGGTTTTTTCGTAAGTGCGGATTCGAAAGGACTTTAAGTCCTTTGTTCTGGAAGTGCGGATTCTAAAGGGCTTACGAGGGCTTTTCTCGCAAGTGCGGATTCTAAAAGGGTTAGGGACGGGAAAGAGGGAAAAGAAGGAGAGGGCTTTGCTGTAGGCAAGCGGAGATTCCAGGGACAAGAAGCGAGGAAGAGTCGCAGAGACCAGGCGCGGATTTTGGCTGACGAACACAGGGAATGATAGCATGGTTTTGGATTACTGTCAAGCCATAGTACCGGAGGGTATCGTTCGAACAGGGACGCACAAGTTGAGAAGATGCAAGAGGTTGGCCGGTCTTAATAATCCGGTAATTCAGAGAGTGAAGCTTACAGCTGACAGCTCACAGTCAAGAAGGGAACAGAGTTTCCGTGCGCGAGGCGCAAAAGGCGCGACCGTCCCCGTCGAGGAACGGCTGGAAAAGCGCGACGGACTCAAATAGGCGTCGCGCTTTTCAGGGATAGAAAGGAGTGCATCTGATACTGGCGAATCCCCCTGGCGTCAGCTACAAGAGCGCGCCGAGAGGTTTCAGGGAGACAAGAAGCACGCGCAAGGATTCTCTCGCAGAGTTCTTGTGGAGCGCAGTTCCATACAGCACACAATTGCCCTGGCTGGCAGCGAATTGAGCGAAGTCTCACGACAATTCGCGGTCAGCCGGTGCACCCGGGAGGATGCAAACTGCACGGATGCGGAGCACTAAGGTGGCTCAAGCGCGATGGCCGCTGGAGAATCCATTTGCGCTGACGGGGCGGTTCAGGTGTACACTCAGGGACAACTCCCAGCCCGAGTTCCCACCTTAAGAAAGAACGGAGATGAAATGAAGAGGAAAAATTTTATGCGTATTGGTGCGCTTTTGGTTTTGGTTCTCACCGCGGGGATATCCTACGCAGCGGGGAACGACGCTTTTATGGGTACGTGGAAGTTAAATGAAGCCAAGTCGAAGATAGCTGTCGGACAGCCGAAGAATTCCACGGTCGTGTATGCGGCGGACGGCGACAGCGTAAAAGTCGGCATCGACGGAACGGACGCCAAGGGCCAGACCTACCATAGCGACTGGACGGGGAAATTCGACGGCAAGGAGTACGCCCTTACCGGTGATTCCTGCAACCGACATGCGTTCGTATAAAGTGATCAATGAGCACACGCTTTTGGCCATCAGCAAAAAGGACGGTAAAGAGACCAATAGTGCCCGCATCGTTTTGTCCGCCGACGGTAAGACTCGCACGGTTACGGTCAGCGGGAAGGATGCCAGCGGCGCGAAGATCACGAGCACCCAGATTTACGACAAGCAGTAGCGCCACGATGGGAAGTTGGAGGCATGAAAAAGGAAGACCCACCTTTTCAAAAACCAAACCCGAAAAGGTGGGCCACCCCAGAAAAAGACAAAGTCAAAATCAAAATCATCCTGCTTCGCTCGTGTGCTCCCCCGCCTAGGGCACCCGGCTACAGAGCCTCGATGGCGGCGAGCAGGCGCGTGATGTCCGGGTGAGCGTGCCCTAACTCAATCGTGTCTGCGATCTTTCGGTGTATAAACGGCCTTTTGAAGGGCGGTTTGTCCATTGCGTTAAGAGGAATCCCTTTGCTTCCGATTTGTCGTTTCAGGGAATTTGGCAACTCTCGTACCCCGTAGTGTAGTCGACGGCGTTTTTGGCGACGTCTGTCAGGACCTTTGCTGCGGCATCCTCATCCCTCGGGGTAATGAGCGAGTTCGAGGTCTGAGCTGAACACAAAGACATCAAGCCCCGCAGAGCTAATAGGGTTGTCGCAGCGGTAGCGACCGTGGAGAACTCGACCTCACCCTTGTCGAGCGCGGGATCACCTTCGCGTGGAGCTGTCTTCACCGCTGAGCCCATAGCCAGCGGCCTTGGCGCCGACAAGCACAGCACGCTCGGTTGACTTCGCCAAAGAATCGAGTCTGTAACGACGAGATGAGGAATCTTCGCTGCGCCCCATGCGGAATCATTCGCAGGAACGGCGAGAATCTTGCGTTCCCCGAAGATGAGATGATCGAAACGCGATGTGCTTGCTGTCCAATTTTTTCCCGAGAAGGAGTTTGATTACCCGTGCGTCAGACTCGCCCTCTACTAGCACTACTTTATCCGCAAAGAATAGCAAGGAATTTACTTCGTCGCTGTAGGCATCGAACATTTCCTGCTCTTGCGAGTCTTTTACCTCTGCAACGTGTAAGGTCGAGTGCTTGTCCTCTTTCCTAACTAGGCCGATCGCGGTAAATGGTGTTTCGGCCACGATATACGGGCTGTGGGTTGTCACGATGACTTTGAGGTTCGCGGATTGAGCTGTTCGGATGTCTTGATACAGTTCTTTTTGCTTCTGGGGATGTAGAAAAGCCTCAGGCTCTTCCACGGCTAGAATGAACTGGATGTCAGGATTCTGCGCAGCTCTTTGCTCCAGCCGATGTAACGCGAGCAGGACTCCGCTCTGCACGCCGGAACCGGCCTCGGAGAGAGCGAGGGTTGTTTCTTCCTCCTCGCCAAGCTGGAACCCTAACCGCAGGTTGTCAAGAATCCATTCGCCGACATCTTGAACGTCAACGTCGAATTTCAACGCGAGCTTGTGCTGCGTCTTGAAACCGAAATGTTGCTCGATTTGCGGCAGCAACGCCTCGTTGATGTAAGGTTTGATCGTTTTTGAGACTTTGTCGCGAATTTCCTTGAGCGTCCTGTATTCTTTGGGTGTTCCGCCCGCCTTCTGTGGAATGATCTTGGAAAGGCCGTGTTCTCTGAGCATGCGCGAGAACAATTCTTGGAAGCATGGTGACGAAGCGTCGCGCAGGGCCGGGATAAGGACGAAATGGTTGTGCTCACGCAGCCGTTTCAAGACGTCTAACGAGGCTTGCGTAGTTTTCGCGTTCTTCCGGATGGCCTCCAGAACAGTGAAAGTCAAGTCCGCACGGACGGTGACGTGAAGCTGCTTCTTCCGGCGCCGGCATCATCCTCGTAGTTCAGACTGATTCTTCTTGCCTTTGCGTTTACAGGGAAGATCGGCAGGAGACGTTCAGCCAAATCCGGATGGAGCGCTCCAAGCTTGAGAGTGTCCTCATCCAGTTGGTTCATAACGATGTCGAACGCCTTGAGAATTGAGGATTTCCCGTGGTCATTCTGGCCGATCAATACGGAGGTTTTCTCCAGGTCAAATCTCAACGATTTGAAGGACTTAATGTGCGCAAATTCCAGGGACCTGATTTTCAAACGTGAATCTCCCTTGGCATTTAGCTCCGACCAATATCGGGAAAGTGTCGCACTGGAGGATAATATTACTACAATATGCTGTAGCTTAAAATATCTGCTGAGCACACCGTGGTGCACGACGAATAGCAAGGCCTCGGCCCTGCGCTGATTATGCGCGAGTTGCAGAGATTTTCGTCGAGGTAGAGGACGAAGTCGTCAGGCGGCGACGGGGAGGGGGATGGCGCGCTCCCAGCGGAGAGCTTCTTCGATTTGCTGCGTCGTGCAGCCATATTCCTCGGCCAGACTGCTGACAGAATCGCGCGCGTTAAAGCGCGACGCGATTATAGCAGTGGAAATACCTGTTCCTGTAATTACCGGCTTGCCAAATCCGACCATGGGATTGATTTCAATGGTCTTTGGTTCGGAAGCGCTTGGTGCGACGACAAAGGGGAAGAAATGAAAGAGGCCTTTCGGGGTCAACTTCCACTCTTTCCAGATGCATCCGGTAAAACTCCAAACTCAATTGATCATGGCGCTGCGAGACATTGATGATCTGCCCCAGCCGTTCGATGAACAGATCTTCGCGGTCCGTGAGAAAGACTTCATTGACGAGGGGATGAGGGCTGTGAAATTTTTCGGTCACTTTTCGCAGGGCGGTGCGAACCTTGGGTAGCTTGAGATTGTAGATTTTGCGCATTCCGGCGAGAGCGTGACACTCCAACAGATTCAAGAACGAAAGGCGAATGGGATTCAGCTCCACGGGTTCAATGATTGGAGGACGCTTACTGAAACCAGTGAGCCAGTAGCGAAGAGTGGTGGACGGGACTTTGAGGTACACGGCTACTTCGGGCAGACCGTAGGCGGGTACTTCGTAAAGTTTGTTGTAGCGGATGCTCATTGCGACGACACCATGATGACACCCTCTTGCCTGTGACGGTCTCCATCTATACTACCACTTCGATATTTTTTCGAGCCGATTGTTCTCGCTTTAGATTCTTGCCGAGGCATTGTCACAGAGTCCCTATGCAGACGCAGAGAGATTTCTCTCTCCCCGCAGGCCGACACGTTTGCAGGAGCAAACGTGAGGGAAAAAGCGTCGGCCTGCTGCGGTCGAAATGACGGTGGCGGCGGGCGGCGGCGCGAAAGAAAAAGCAGGTCCCTTGCTGCGCTCGGAATGACCGTTTTTTGTGGGGGGACGTGGTGAGCGACGAGTGGCTAGTGGCGAGTGGCGGAGAAAAGAAAGAATAAGAGAGAACGCGTTTTTGCCGTAGAATGGCGGAAGAGTAAGGCAATGGCGAATCCATCCATTACGATACCGCTGGACCCGCAGACGGCGCGGGCTTACGACTCTGCCGGGCCAGAGCAGAAGCAGAAGATTCAGGCGCTGCTGAGCCTTTGGCTTCGAGAGTTGGCTGCCGGGGAATATCCTTCGCTGCAGCAAGTGCTCGATGACGCTGGTCGCAAAGCGAAAGACCGCGGTCTTACACCAGAAATTCTGGATTCTCTCCTCAAGGGCGCGTAGTTGCGGTGCGTCTTCGATACCAACGTTTTGGTTAGTGCGTTGCTCCTGCCCGATTCGAAACCTCGTCATGCGCTTGAATTGGCTATTCAAAAAGGAAGAGTCCTGCTCTCCTTTGCGACGCTTGCCGAACTGGATGAAGTTCTTTGCCGGAAAAAATTCCTGCGATATATAGATGAAGAAGATATTCGAAGCTTTCTGGCGGCTTTGACGCGCGAGGCTGAATGGGTTGAGGTTGATGTACGAATTGCAGCTTGCCCCGATCCGAAAGACGACAAGTTTCTCGAACTCGCGGTGAGCGGGCACGCGACGCACATTGTCACGGGTGATACCGACCTGCTAGCGCTGAATCCTTTCCGGGGTATCGAGATTCTTCCTCCCCACCGATTGTTGTAATTGCTTCCCGTCAACGTCCCGCTAAGAAATTTTTTTGGCGATGAAGGTTTGTTGGCCGGCGTGGAGGGTGAGATGGTCGATGGTGGTGGCGGAGGCGAGGCGATCGAAGGTGAGGTTGAGATCGCCGGACATGAGGAAGAAGCCGTTGGAAGATTCGGGGAGGAGTTCCTGGGGCTCGGGGCCGAGCGGGGTCGGCTTGAATATAGAGAGAGTTGGATTTGAGAGTGACGGTGAGTTTGCCGACGCCGGGGATTTCGTAGGTGCCGACGTAAGGCCGAAAGAGAACGGGATTGATTTTGATTAGAGTGTGCTCGACGGGATGATAGTCGGGCCAGCCGTATTCCTTGGCGACGGAGCGGAAGATTTCTTCGGCGAGTTCGCCGCCGCTATCGGAGTTGGTCATGACGACGAAGCCCTGGCCGGAGTCCGTTCGAGCTTCGAGGTTGCAGCGAAAGCCTTCGTTCGCGCCCCCATGGCCGAAGTGCGGCGGCTGGCCGGGATTTTCGAGACCGAAGCCCAGTCCCCAAGTGCCGATTTGATGCGTCAACATTTGTTTGGCAGTGGATTGGTCGAGAATCTTTGAGGATTGGCCGGCGTATTCGCTTTGGACTTCCATAGCCATGCGCGCCAGGTCAGAGGGAGTGGTCCAGAGGCCGGCAGGAGCCATTTCCGGATAGGTGTGCGGGCCGCCTTTTACCAGGTCGCCGTTACTGCGATAGGGAGTTGCGGCTTCCGATGCGCGATTTTTCGGGAGCGGCTGCTCGTACGTGCTGTGGGTCATGCCGGCGGGGCGGAGAACCAGTTCGCTCATGATTTGCGGGAAGGGTTTTCCGGTGACGTCGGAGAGAAGCGTTTGCAGGACGACGAAGCCGCCGCCGGAGTAACGCCAGAGAGTGCCGGGAACGACGTCGACGCGGATGGGATCGGTGTTGGCCGGTTTTTCACCGTTGAGGATTTGCACGACGGTGGGAACGGGTTCGTCGGAAGCGTAGCCGGGGAAACCGTGGACCGTGAGGCCTGCGCTGTGGCTGAGGATGCGGCGAATGGTTACTTTTTCCTTTACGGTGAAAGCGTTTTCGGGGACTTTCCAGGTGCGGAGCTTGACGTTGACGTCTTCGTCGAGGTTGAGCTTGCCGTCCTGCACGAGACGGAGGGCCGCGAGAGCTGAGACGGGTTTGCTGACGGAGGCAGCCTGGAAGAGCGTATCGGGAGTGACGGGATTTTTGGCGGCGACGTCGGCGAAGCCGTAAGCGCGAGTCCAAAGGATTTGGCCGTGGTCGAAGAAAGCGACGCTGACGCCGGGAACTTTGTGATGCGCCATGCGATCGGCGATGGTCATCGGCTGAGGAGGCTGGCCTTTGATGACGACGGCGGGGAGAAGGCCGCTTTCGATGCGAGCGATACGCGCGGAGAGATCGGGATTTTGCGCGGGAGCGGATCGTGGGTTTGGTGCGGCGCTGGAGAGATTGCTGGCGGAAAGCTTGGGAGAAAGCAGCGGAGGACGTGGAGATGCCTGCCACGCAAGAGCGCAAATACGGCGGTCAGGAGGATCAGTGATTTTCGTCGTCGTTGATCGCATAGATGATCTCATGGGGGCAAATCGTATCACTTTTGAGTGCGAGAGGATTCGTTTGGTTGGCCGGATTGCCGGCGAAAACCGAGTTGTGGATGTGCTGGCTACTTGCGGAAGAAATCAATGAGGAGTTCGGACACTCGGGCGGGTTCTTCGTGCTGGAGCCAGTGAGAGGCGTTGGCGAAGGTGTAGAGTTCGGCGGCGTCGCAGTAGCGGAGGCTGTCGTGGGCCATTTCGGAGAGAAGGAAGGCGTCGCGCATGCCCCAGAGGATGCGCGTGGGGACGTGGACGGTGGAGTCGGGGAATTTGGAGCGAAAACGAAAGGCGGCGCGATACCAGTTGATCATGGCGGTGAGCGCGCCGGGCTGCGACCAAGCGTCGCGGTATTGAGCGAGGTCATCGGGGGAGAAAGTGCCGGGGCGGCTGGAGCGGACTAGAGAGCGGACGCCGAGGCGGAAGTGGAATGCGGAAAACGCGGCTTCGGGAATCCAGGGAAGCTGGAAGAAAAACATGTACCAACTGCGGCGAAGCTGGCGGCGATTTGTATTCAGGTAACGGCGCATGACGGAGGGATGAGGAACGTTGAGGATGGCGAGTTTGGAGATGCGCTGCGGATGGAGCAGAGCGACACTCCAGGCGACGGCGGCGCCCCAATCGTGGCCGGCTAGAAAGATGCGCTTTTGGCCGAGTTGATCGGCGATGGCGAGGACGTCGGAAGTGAGATCCGAGAGCGCGTAGGAGGCGATACGCCGCGAGGCTTGCTGCTCTTATTGTAGCCGCGCTGATCGGGAACGATGACGCGGAAGCCGGCGGAAGCGAGAGGCTCAATTTGTTTGTGCCAGGAGTACCAAAATTCAGGGAAGCCGTGGAGGAGGAGGACGACGGGACCGTCGGGAGGGCCGGCAGCGATGGCGTGGAGATCGATCGCGGCGTTGCGAAAGGTTACGTCTTCGAGAGGGATCGGCACAGGTGAAGAGTTTACGCTCGAACGAGAAGCGCGGCGAGATGGTGTGTTCGGAGAAAAAGGCGCCTAGGTGATGGAAGTGGTTTCGAGGCCGTAGGTGGTGATAAACGTTGCGGTGGCGGCGATTTCGGAGACGCGAGCTTCGGTATCGCCGTGAGCGACGGCGGTGTGAGGCTCGGAGGCGGATTCCGCGGGAAGCGCGCCGATGGCCTGGTTGCGGCCGGCGTTCTTGGCTTTGTAGAGAGAGCGGTCGGCGAGCGCGAGGACTTCTTCGTAGTCGAGGTCAACGGGTGAATCTATGTTCCAAGGGAAGGCGGCCCATCCGATCGAAACTGTGCGGTGCAGAGAAGTTGACGTGCCTTTGATCTTGAAGGGTTCGCCCGCGACTGCTGAAAGGACACGCGCGGCAAGCGTGGAGGCTTCCTTGCGCTCGCAGAAACGCGAGACCACGAGGAACTCTTCGCCGCCCCAGCGGACGAGGACATCGGAGTAACGAATTGCGGAGCTGATGCGAGCGGTCAAGTCGATGAGCATTTGATCGCCGGCGTCGTGGCCGAAGCGGTCGTTGATTTCCTTGAAGTGGTCCGCATCTATTAAGTAGAAGATGATGTCGCGATTGCGGCGGCTGCGCGTGGGATCGGGCGCAGTGTAGGCGCGAATGGCCTGGCTGATGTCGCTGCCAATCGTGGCTTGGAAAAAGCGGCGGTTGCGCGCGGAAGTGAGCGGATCGGTGAGGGTCATTTCCTGGAGTTCTTTGTTGGCTTGCGCGAGGGCTTCGCTGCGTTCGGCGACAGCTTGTTCGAGGCGGAGGCGCTCACCCTGCAGCTTGCGCGTGCGGTAGTTCATGAGGTGGTAGAGAGCGAAGAGGCCGAGAAGAATGGCGAAGCCGCGCGTGTACCAACGCTGCCACCAGGCAGGTATCACAGTGAATGAAAATTCGGCGGGAAAACTGAGAGTGCCGCGGGCGGAACGGCAAGAGACGGTGAAACTATAGTTGCCCGGCGGAAGGGCGGGATAGCGAGCTTCGCGGCCCGCGGTTTCATTGGGTTCGGACTCGAGGCCCGCAAGGCGATAGGAGCAGCGGACATTCTCGGGGTCGCGATAAGTGAGCGCCGCGAAGTCCACACGAAAAGTATTGTCGCTGCGCATGGCCTGCGGATTATGCTCGCCGAGACGTTCGCGCGAGCCAAGCTGTGCGGAAGTAACCACGACGCGGG
Source organism: uncultured Acidobacteriota bacterium (assembly GCA_963727945.1). Lineage (GTDB taxonomy): Bacteria > Acidobacteriota > Terriglobia > Acidiferrales > UBA7541 > Acidiferrum. Next base: position 71,633 of record CAVSIW010000053.1, on the reverse strand, counting down.
GAGGAAGCTCAACGCGTTCGTCGGCGGAGATGGGATTGTAGCGGGCGAGTCCGCCGCTGGTGCCAAAGAGCAAGGTGCCGTCTTCTTCGGCGAAGAAGCCGTTCTCGCTCAAGTCGTTCCAGATAAGACCATCGGCGCGGGTGAAGCGAAGAGTGCGGCCATTGCGGAAGAATTCCGTGAGGCCAAAGGCGCCGCCGGCCCAGACATTTCCTTCGTGGTCAGCGCCGAGCATGTACACGCTTAGGGAGGGCAGCCCCTCTGCAATGCCATAGTGAGTGACCTGCGGTTTTCCGTCCACGAGGCGCAGGCAACTTAGACCAAGAGCGTCAGAGTAGCGGAACCAAACTTCATCGCGGCTGACGGCGGCGGCTTCGACAACTTCATCTTGCAGCAAACCGTTGGCGGAGGTGAAGTTCAGCCAATGCTTGCCATCGAAGCGGGAGAGGCCGCTCCTGCCGACAGCCCAAATCACACCGTCGTGGCTCGATGCGAACCGCCCTATACCCTGATGGATCTCCGGGGGCAAGGGGACATCCACAAATTGAAAGGGCTGTTGCGATGCGCGGGCCGCTTTGAGGTAGTGAGCGTTGGCGATCCAGATGCGGCCGTCCGGGCCGAGGTGAATTCCGGTCGGAACGGGTTCGGGCGTGGAGATTTTTTCAGGGCTTAGCGATTCAGGATCGAAACGGGTGAGACCGCCCGGATAGCAAAGAACCCATACTGCGCCATCGGGCGCGAGGACCATGTCGCGAGCCACGGTGCCGTTGAGGCCGTCTTTCGATTTCCACATTCGCCAGCGATCTGCCTGGGGATCCCACATCGCGACGCCGTTGTTCGTGCCGAGCCAGAGGCGCTTGCGGTTATCGCGCAATTCAGACCAAACGACATTGTCGGGCAGGCCTTCCGCCTGCGTCCAACTGGACCAGGTTTTGCGGCCAATCCAGCGCTGGATGCCTGCGCCGCCGAGTCCAATCCAATAGGCGCCTTCGCGGTCTTCGGTGATGGCGAACGTGGCGTTGACGGCCATGCCGCGGCTCTGGTCAATGACTTCCCATTGGCCGGAAGTCCTTCGATAGAGGCCTGCGACGGTCGGGATCATCAAGTTGCCAGCCCGGTCCAGAGCGGGCGAGCCGTAGTCATTTGCGGGAGGAAGACTCGGAAGTTCGGGGACGAAGTAAGTCGAGCCCGGGTTGAGACGATAGAGATGGGCGGAGGTACGAACCCAAAGGATTTTCTCGAAATCCTGGAGAATGCTGATCACTTGTTCGTGAGGCAGGCCGCTTTGCACGGGGAACATGTGGACGTGGTCCTGCGAATCGAGCCAGCCGACGCGGTGTCCGGAGGCGAACCAAACGCGGCCTTCGGAAGTAATGTTTACGGATTCTGTTTCGGGGGTTGGCAGGCCATCGGCAGTGGACCATAGACGAAGGTCGTTCGGACGATCCGGGTCAACGCGGAGCAGGCCGCCTTCGGTGGCGAGATAGACCTTGCCCCAGGAATCGAGCGCAAGGACGGAGGTTCGGCGGAAGGAATTGTATACCTTGGGCAGAGGAAGCTGGCGGAGGACGCCCCCTTCCATGTAGGCAATGCCGCGGGAGGTGACAATCCAAATCCGGCCGGTGGGTGACAGAACGAGCTGGCCAACGTTGGTGCTGGGAAGACCCTGCTCGATGCCAAAACGCAGAATGCGATTGCCGTCGAACCGGAGAAGGCCGTCGGGGGTGCCGATCCAGATAAAGCCGTCCTGGTCTTGCAGTATGCAGGAAGGGGTTAAAGAGCTGAGGCCGAAGTTTTCGCCAATGCGTTGAAAGACGTAGTGCGGCCGCCGCGGAAGAGAAAGCGGAGTCGTCTCGGTGGTCTTTGCCTGCTGCGGCAAGAGAACCGAGAGCCAGAATTGCCAAGATCATCAGGAAAAAGGCGGCGGAAGTCTTGCTCCGCATGAACACTCCGAGTAATGCAGTCGGAATAGTTTAGCGTGCGAGTGGGCGGGGCGGTGGGAGTGGTCCCAAAACGATAATGGCGGATTGTGAGGATTTAGAACGCTGGGTTGGCGAGTATAGAAATGCCAAAGGGTGTATTCCAAACCAATAGGCTTTGAACCACCAGAAATCGGCGGTAACCCACAAATGAAATAGGTGGGCAAGACTTGGGAAAATCAGACCCTGCGTTTCAAAGGCTCCTAAGTGGGAATGGGAGTAACGGGCCATTCGAGCCCTAGACCACTAACTCCGCCAGATCTCTGCCAGCTAGTGGCCCTACACTGGGCAAGAGTTCGAACTTTACGCTGGAGTTCAGCCGGGGCTTATCGTCAGCGTGAAGTCTGGCGCCGTCGGGCCTGATGTCACAAAAAACGTGAGGCGCAATCGCTTTACTGGTTGCACGACATTGCACTGCGCCCCACATCGCTCCTCGAAATCCAGCCGCTCCGCACGCGAGGTCTAATTCGACTCCGCTCTAATCTTCCCCAACTTGTGGCCTTCGGAGTGAATTAGCGCAGTCACCGGCCCGGTCGGTAGCGTAAGCGAGGTCACGATCGTGTGAATTGCCCTCCCATGATTGCTTAGCACAAATTTCACGCTAATGACGGTGCCCGGGCTATTGATTGTAAACGTCCCCGTGCAATCGGAATTTACCGTGTATTTGCCCGTCTCCATGGTATGAAACCCTGTCACGGGATCCGTGGGAGGAGGTGGAGGCGTCGGCAAATTGTTGTGACCGGAGACCACATAATCCACCTGAGACAGACCGCCAACTCCATCAAAATGAGTCATGGCGATTCCGCCACGCTGTACCTCCTCCAGCACGCCTTGAGGATCCGTCACCCAGATTGTTCCGGACACAGTAAACGCATAGTCCCCCTTCAGTGTCGCCTCGCTGCATCCGTCTTGGTCAATGCTTTGGGCCCTCACCCCAACACTCAGAAATCCCATCAGAAATACCCCTGCAACCAACACCTTGCCTACCAGACCTTTCATGGCCAGCCTCCTTCTCAGATTCCGGCGGTCGAGCCGCGGGAGCGCCATAGTCAACGCGATCCGGTTCATTCACAATGGAGCGGGTCTGAAGTTCTTGTGTAGATTCTCTGAAGCCCGAAATGCCTTTTTTTTATACTTCCGTTGATTCCTCAGCCCGTCCTTCCCCAAGTTGCCCTGGGAATCCCCGCAAATCCTCCCTTTGCCTCCGCTCGGAGAACACGTAGAATTGGGTGTCCCGCCGCACATATGGACCATGCCCCAGGAAACAATACGATTTGAAGGCTTCGAACTCGACCCACGCACCTTCGAACTCCGCCGGGCCGGGCAGCTCGTCAAGCTGGAACGCATCCCCCTCCAACTTCTCTTCCTCCTTGCCGAAAACCGCGACCGCCTGGTCACACGCGAAGAAATCCTCATGGTCATCTGGGGCAAGGAGGTATTCGTCGACGCTGACAACAGCATCAACACCGCCATCCGAAAGGCACGCGTTGCCCTCAAGGACGACCCGGAAAATCCAAGCTTCATCCGTACCATCCCCGGAAAGGGCTATCGCTTCACCGCCCCGGTGGAGACAAAACCTGAGGCCACAATTCCCATCACCGGGAGTTCCGCTCAGGGGGCGGTTTCGGCCGAGCCAAATGGTACTCCGGCTTCAACGGCTTTACCCCCGAAGGTCCGCTGGGCAATCGTCATCGCAGCCGTTCTCCTCGCATTGATAACCTCCGGACTCCTTCTTCGATCCCGTCTGGCCAAGCCTCCCAAGACCCTCGCGGGAAAAGCGATGCTGGTCGTTCTCCCGTTCTTGAACTTGAGTGCTGATCCGCAAGAGGATTTCTTCGCCGATGGCATGACCGAAGAGATGATCACCCAACTCGGCAGTCTCGATCCGCAACACCTCGGCGTGATTGCCCGCACCTCTTCCATGCAATACAAAGGCGTCAAAAAGGGAGCGGCGCAGATCGCGCGCGAACTCGCTGTGGATTACTTACTCGAAGGCAGTGTACGGCGCTCCGGCCAGCGTGTGCGCGTATCCGTCCAACTGATTCAGGCCAGCGATCAAACTCACCTCTGGGCCGCTGAGTTCGATCGCGACCTCAGCGATGTGCTGAAACTCCAAAGCGAGCTCGCCCTGGCCATCTCCACCAAAGTCGAATTAACCCTTCCTCCTTCCACCCGCGCTCGTCTAGCCGAGGTCCCTTCCCTCAACGCCGCTGCCTACGAGTCCTATCTTCACGGTCTTCATGACTCGGAGCTCCGCACCAATCCTTCCTTCCAGCGCGCTATCTCGGAGTTCCAACACGCCATCTCACTCGATCCCAGCTACGCTCCCGCCCAAGCCGCCCTCGCTCGTGTCTACAGCCTGGCAGCCGTCGTTGGCATTATGACTCCCCTGGAATCCATGCCCTTGGCCAGGGATGCCGCTCTTCGCGCCATCACTCTGGACCCCGCTCTCGCCGCCGGACATTCCACTCTCGGTTTTGTCTTGGCGCATTACGATTTTGATTGGCCCGCCGCCGAACGTGAATATGTGCGTGCTCTCGAATTGAATCCTAATGACGCCTACGCCCACTTATTCTATTCCAACAGTTACCTGTCGCCTCTCGGCCGCCACGGAGAGGCCATTGACCAAATGCAGAAAGCCATCGCCATCGATCCTTTCTCCGCACCTTTCCAATCGTTCCTAGGTCGCACCTACATCTGGGCTCGCCAGTACGATCTTGCGATCGAGCAATTCCGCAAATGCAACGAGCTGTTTCCCGGATTCGCCATCAATCACGAACGCCTGGCCCAACTTCTTGCCCTCTTGGGAAAATTTGAAGCAGCCATCGACGAAGACACAAAAGCTCGCTTACTCGCCGGCGAGGAAGAAAACTCCGCCCTGCAAAAAGCAGCTGAGCTACGCCGCTCCTGGGCCATTGGCGGCTCTCGCGGCTATTGGAAGCAAGTCCTCAATTTCACACAACTGCCCGTCAATCCACCCGAAGCTTATAACTCGCCGTTTGGCACCGCGATTCTCTATGCCCAGCTTGGTGAAGAGTCGAAAGCATTGGACTCTCTCGAAAGAGCTTTCGAGCAACGCTCTCTGGCCATGACGGAGATTGCGATCGAACCGGCCTTTGCTCCCATTCGCAGCGACCCGCGCTTCCAAACCTTGCTCCGCGAGGTGGGCCTTCAGAAAATAATCGCGAAAAACCAGTAGCCGATCCCCGGAGCCATACACTTGCAGGTATACGATCCGATCTCTCGGCTTCAGTTGCGCTGTCACTTGGACAGACGCGCGATGGACGCTCGGTGGAAAGCATGGAGTAACGCAAGCGAGTGAGAAGTCGAAGCCAAGGGTTGGGCCCGCAACACTCAGACGTGTTCACTCCAACCCCGGATCTTCGGCAACCCTGGAAGTGTCGCAAAGCGGCGCCGTGGGAAACTCCGGCAGACTCGATGGCGGTAGTCGCTGAGTTGCGGACTGAGGCGCCCGCAAGTTTTAGAAGCCGGGGGCGCCGGTGGCGGCGGGGCGCATTTCGGGGGCGTTCACGCCGAAGCGGAGATGGGCGAAGTAGGTTTGTCCGAGAGACATGAGGCCGGTGTAGAGGTAGCCCCAGACGAAGAGCAGCAGGAAGGGAATCGTGGCGTAATTTTCGTTGGCGGCGGCATAGACGACGGTGCCGGCGAAATAGAGGCCGAGCAGGACTTCCGCGTAGGGCATCCAGCCGGCTTTGTTCTTGTATTTTTTCGCGACGAACGTGCCCTTTTTGCCTTCGATATTGAACTTGGGTGTGCGAGCGAACTCGCTCTTCTTGCCGATGATGGCTTCCAGGACGGCTTGCGCGTTGCGGACGGAAATGCCGATGCCGGTGGCCATGACGAAAGGCATGTACAGAAAGGTGCGCCACCAGTTTTTCGGGCGGAGCTCGCGTTGCGCCACGATGTAGAAACTCGAGATGGAGCAGGTGGAAGCGAGGAAAAGAGGCAAGTCAATGACCAGCATCTGGAACCAGCCTTGATAGAAGCGGACGATCATGGCGGGGAGGAGCATCGCGGAAAAAAGAACCATGAGCGGGTAGCTGATATTGGCGGTGAGATGGAAGAACGCTTCGGCTTTGACGTGCCAGGGCGCGTCGGATTTCATTACGCGAGGAAGGATTTTCTTCGCGGTTTGCATCAGGCCCTTGGCCCAGCGTGCTTGCTGGGCTTTGAAGCCGTTCATGTCAACGGGCAATTCGGAAGCGCATTCGATTTGCGGGAGATAGAGGAACTTCCAGCCCTTGAGCTGCGCGCGGTAGGAAAGATCGGTGTCTTCGGTGAGAGTGTCGTGCTCCCAGCCGCCAGCTTCTTCGATGGCTTTGCGGCGCCAGACGCCGGCGGTGCCGTTGAAATTGAAAAAGGTGCCGCGGCGGGAGCGCGCGCCGTGTTCGACGACGAAGTGGCCGTCGAGGAGGATGGTTTCGACTTGCGTGAGAAGCGAATAGTCGCGGTTGAGATAGGTCCAGCGAGTCTGGACCATGCCGATTTTGGGTCCGTTGGCAGGATCAAGGAAATACGGGATGGTTCGTTGAAGGAAATCGGGCTCGGGGATGAAATCAGCGTCGAAGATGGAGACGTATTCGCCCTGCGAGGTTTTGAGGCCGTTCTCGAGGGCGCCGGCTTTGTAACCTTCGCGATTGGTGCGATGGATGTAGACGATGGGCATGCCTTGCGCGGCGTGGCGTTCGACGCAAGCGCTGGCGACTTGGCAAGTTTCGTCGGTGGAATCGTCGAGGACTTGAACGTCCAGCAGTTCGCGCGGGTAGTCGAAGCGCGAGACGGCATCGACGAGGCGCTCGATGACGTAGCGCTCGTTGAAGATGGGAAGCTGGACGGTGACGCGAGGCCAATTTTTGACTTCAGGCGGCGGGCCGGGGACGTTTTTCGAGTAGGCGTAATAATCGTAAACGAGCCAATAGCGGTGGAGGCCGTAGGCCGCGAGGACGAAGAGCACGAGGAAATACGGAATCATCATCGCTACGTCGAACGCGTTGGCGTGGTAGACGCCGGAGAACGTGCGGTCCGTCAGCTTGTGCCAGTAATGGCTGAGAGAGGTTTGCGCGGCGAGAATGGTTGCAATGGGGAGAAGCGTTTGCACGATGGAGACGTTTTTTCTATTGTTCGATGATGAAGCGCTACGGCTCGGTTGCCGGCAAATGATTATAAGGCCGAAGCCGGGGCAGCGAAAGGTAGACCGGCTAATTCCTTCGGGCTTGGCCACTTGCGAACGGTCGGGGTTTTCGCAAGCCGTCCGCGGAATTGACGGTGGTTACGGGATGAGGACGATTTTTCCGGCGGCGCCTGGTTCGAGGATTTCTTTGTGAGCGCGGGCGGCTTCGGCCAGGGGCAGTTCTTTTCTGACGACGGGGCGGAGCGTGCCATTCTCGAGACCAGCGATGATGCCGGCGTGAATCGCGGTTTCCTCGGCTTCAGTGATACCCCAGAGAGTGAAGGCGCGAATCGAAGCGCGGCGCCCCATGAGCTCGCGCGGGTTGATGGTGATTTCGCCGCGGTTGCCGATGACGATGATGCGGCCATTGGTGGCAAGGAGCTTCGTATCGTTTGCGAGATTCACGTTGGCCAGCATTTCGAGAATGATGTCCACGCCACGGCCGCCGGTGGCTTTCATGATTTCATCCAGATAGCCGGATTTGCTGTGGTCGAAGACTTGGTGAGCGCCCTCTCGCGTCGCGAGGTCGAGGCCTTTCTGGCTGCTCGCGGTGCCAAAGACTTTGAGTCCCATCGCGCGGGCGAATTGGACGCCGGCGATGCCGACACCGCCGCTGGCGCCGTGAATCAAGACTGTTTCCGAAGCCCGCGCTTGCGCAGAGTGATAGAGGGCATGGTAAGCCGTGCCGTAAGGAACCCAGACGCCAGCACCTTGGCTAAAGCTGGCTTTCGCGGGCAGCGTGTGGACCTGGCTTTCGAGAGCTATCGCGTATTCGGCGTAAGCGCCCGTGACGGTCTTGGCGACGTAGACGCGGTCGCCGGGTTTCACTTTGGTGACGCCGGAGCCGACCGCCTCGACGATGCCGGCCCCATCCGAGCCGGGCGTATAGGGCAGCGAAGGTTTGACGGCGTAGGTGCCGTTGCGCATGTAAGTGTCGTAGGGGTTGATGCCGACGCCGTGGATGCGGACTAGGATTTGCCCGGCGGCGGGCTTGGGCGTGGGGATCTCTTCGAGCTTGAGGACTTCGGGACCGCCGAATTCGTGCACTAGGATTGCTTTCATTTTAGGGCCTCCGGTTTCTGCAAATCTTGATTTGGACTAGCTTGCTGTTGTCGGCTGCGCTTTGGAACATGGAGATCCAGCCGAAGCGGTGCACGGCATGCCGTGCACCTACAAAGCGAAATTGCGATCGCACTGCCGGCAATTTCCTAGAAGTGATCGTCTGCATGAACGTGAGACGGTTCTTTCTCCTTTTCGAGCAGGCCGGCGGACTGGCCCCAGGCTGTTGTCTGCCAGTTGTCTTTACCTTTCGTTTGCGGGATCCACGGCGGCAACGACTGATTCAAATAAGCCGCAAGCGAGTGAACATAAGGTTCGTACATGCGGCGGAGCTCAGCGAGGCGACTGTCCGCGGCGTCCCCGTCGAGTAGCTTTAAGCCGTGCTGCGCGAGGATGTCGCGTATTTGGCGCAATTCTTCCGTGGGGAGCCGGTCGTGCGCCAAGGCTTTGGGTGCTGTGCCAAAGACTTGAGAAAGATCGACCACGGCGTGGCGCGCGATGGCGAAGGTGAGCTCCGCTTGTTTTTCGCAGGCGCCTTCGATGCCGACCATGACGAGTGCGCACGTATCGAGGATGGCGGTCAGCGAAGCGATCCAGGATTGGTTGTCATGCTGCGAGCGAAAGTAGGCCAGAACCGGATAAGAGAGATGGCTCTCCATCAACTCGGCGGACCAGAGCTCCCAATCTTTGAGGAGTTCCCGCAAAGCGACTTGTCCGTGCAGATAGCTGTGGCGGCGGAGAAGCTCGCCGGCGGTAGGCGGCGTGCCCGCGCGGGAATCGAGCAGGGAAATATCCACTTCGCGTTTTGAAAACGAGCCGTAAATAAACGGCAGATAGCCAATCACCGCGGCGAGAAAACCAAAGCCGAAGCCTGCTTCGGTAACCACCAGAGCACGGGCCAATCCGGAGTGAGGGACGACATCACCAAGACCCAGAGTAAAAAATGTTGTGCCGCTGAGATAGATGTCAGTTTCGAAGCCGGGCTGGCCGCCGGTCATGACCACAGCTGAGCCTGCGCCGTACTGCATGAGGCCGAAACCCAAAACCAAGCCGACGGCCCACACGCCGACGAGAACGAGCAGAGAGAGCGGACCGTAAAACCCCAGCAGCGTTTCTCGCGATTTGCGGGAAGAGATAAGCCCCGTCGCGAATTTCCATATACTCCAGGTGGACCTATAGAAGAGGCGCGCGAGGCGAAATTTGCGTGTGACGCGCCGTGGCAAGATGATGGCCTCGAAGGCGTCCCACAAAACGATCAGAAAGATCGCGACACCCGCGGCGAAGGCACCTGGAGCTGGAATCATGTGCGGCATTGTACTCGTTTGACTGGGCTGCCGATAAGGGACGGCGTGATCAGGAGTTGAGGCGCGCGCTGACGCTGATCTCCGCTTTGAAAAGTTTGGAGACGGGGCAGCCGGTTTCCGCTGCTTTGACGGCGGAGTCAAATTTTGCTTTGTCCGCGCCGGGGATGGTGGCGACGAGGTCGAGGTGGCTCTTGGTGATGGAAAAACCGTCGCCGACTTTATCGAGCGTGATGGTGGCGGTGGTTTCGAGCTTTTGCGCGGTCATTCCGGCGCCGCCGAGTTGGGCGGAAAGAGCCATGGTGAAACATCCCGCGTGGGCTGCCGCGAGGAGTTCTTCCGGATTCGTGCCGACGCCGTTTTCAAACCGCGTGCTGAAAGAATATTGCGTTTGCTTGAGGACGCCACTGTCGGTGGAGATTGAGCCTTTGCCGTCTTTCAGGCCGCCTTGCCAAACTGCCGATGCCTTGCGTTGCATGATGCCGCTCCTTTTGCGCTGTTTGCAGAGTTTGTTCGATTCGAATCCAGAGAATTCGATTCGCCAGCGATAGAGAAGGGTATATTGGCGGAGCGAAGCTGTCGAGAGAGGCGAGCGAATTTTGATGACCACGAATCTGGAACAGATTGGACACCGGCCATGGCCACTGCCTACGGGCAGTTGGATCATGGCGCAGAGTTGGCACGACCTGCTTTTTGCCCATTGGCCAGTTTCTGAAGCAACGCTGCGCCCGCACATTCCCGCGCGCCTGGCGATCGACATGTTTGGAGGTCAAGGCTGGCTGGGCGTTGTGCCATTCCGGATGTCCGGCGTACGGCTGCGCGGGACGCCTGCGGTTCCCTGGCTTTCGGCTTTTCCGGAATTGAATGTTCGAACCTACGTTGTGGCGGATGGAAAACCGGGCGTGTGGTTTTTCAGTTTGGATGCAGGAAACGCGATCGCGGTGGCGATAGCGCGAGCGTGGTTTCATCTGCCGTATTTTCGCGCGCGCATGTCGTGCGTGAAACGGGAAGGTTGGATTGAGTACAGCAGTGAGCGCACACACCGCGGGGCAGCGAGCGGCGCGTTGCGGGGACGCTATCGCCCCAATGGCGCAGCGTTTTTTGCGGAACCAGGATCGCTCGAACATTTTTTAACGGAGCGCTATTGCCTGTACACGGCGGACGGCGAAGGACGGCTGATCCGAGGAGAAATCCATCACGCGCCATGGCCGCTGCAAATTGCCGAAGCCGAGCTGGCAAAGAATACGATGGCGGAAGCCGCGGGATTTTCCTTGCCTGCGGCACAACCTCTTCTGCATTTTTCGAAACGGCAGGACGTGGTTGTCTGGCAGCCGCAACGTGTACAGGGCTGATTCGCCCAGAGCTCGCCTACCATTTGTGGAAAACGAAAAATACGGCCAGGGCGATGCAGCCGAAGCCCGCGGCATAGTTCCACTTTATTTTCTCACCAAGATAGAAAACCGAAAAAACGGAGAAGACCGAGAGAGTGATGACCTCCTGAATCGTCTTGAGCTGCGCGGTGCTGAATTCATATGAGCCAATGCGGTTCGCCGGAACCTGGAAGCAGTATTCGAAAAAAGCGATGCCCCAGCTCACCAGAATCACTTTCCAAAGAGCGGAAGCACGGAACTTCAGGTGGCCATACCAGGCAAAGGTCATGAAGATGTTTGAAATGGTGAGCAGGATGATGGTTCTCATGTTTTTCCGTTCTCTCTTTGCGGCGAAATGTGTCGTTCGTGAGACGCGGCATTTTGGGCCCCAGGTACAAAATCGGGAGATCAGCCTGCCGAATATTAGCTTGTTCCTGATCCGTGGCGAAACACCGACCAACCTGCGCAGCCACCAAACGTGCGCGATTCGTTTGCAGTTTATGACTATTGCGTAGTCTTTAATGCCGGATTCTGCACACAAGGACCACGAGGGTTCCATTGCGCGGCAAGAATTCCGCTAGAGTCACCGCAGAGACACTGTTTGGCTTCCCTCTACTTGCTGTCGCATTGGGCCGATCAAAACTTGGAGGCTCTTGTGGGGCGTATTGTCAGAGATGTTTGTGCGCTGTTGTTGACCTTGGTGGTTATGATGCCGGTTGCAACTGACGGGCAAGAATCCACCGTGCTGGTAGTCACAGGCTCGAGTATGCCGGAGCCGCTATACCTGCTCTGGAACGACGAATTTCACAAGCAACAACCAACGGTGAAGCTGCGCTATTTGCCGGAAGGCAGCGGCGCGGGCGCGGCGCGAGTATTGACGGGCACAGGAGATTTTGCCGGCGGTGACGCTCCCATTCCGGAGAAGGATCTAAAAGGGGCCACAACCAAGGTGGTGGAACTTCCGACGGTGCTGATCGGAATCGTCATGATCTATAACCTGCCGGGCACGACGGGCGAACTGCATCTCTCAGGTCCGGTTCTGGCAAACATTTATCTCGGAAAGATCACGGCTTGGAACGACCCGGCGCTGGCGAAACTGAATCCGGAGACAAGACTTCCAGCGATTCCCATACGCGTCCTCCACCGAACGGCGGGAAAAGGTTCGAGCTTTATTTTTTCCGATTTCTTGTCGAAATCGAGCCCGGAATTTCTCTCGCGCGTCGGACGTAGCGAATCCCCCAACTGGCCGGTAGGAGATACTGCGGGCAGAACGCAGGATATGGTCGAAAAAGTGGCGGCCACTTCGGGGGCAATCGGCTACACCGAATTGAATTTTGCAGAGAAGGCTTCCTTGCGGATGGCGAGTATCCGGAACGCGGATGGCGAGTTTGTGAAGCCCTCCGCCCACTCGATTGCGGCGGCGGCCAAATCGCTGACGAGCAAGACAACGGACGACTTCCGGATTTCGCTGACGAACGCGCCCGGAAGAGACAGCTATCCCATAAGCAGCTTTACCTGGTTTTACGTTCCGGCGGCGGCAAAAGATTCGCAGCGTGGCCGCGCCATCGCGGAGTATCTGAAATGGGTATACACCCGCGGCGAGAAGATGGCGCAAGAACAGGGTTATCCGCCGCTGCCCGAGGAACTGCTTGCAAAAGTGATGGCGAAGGCGGCAACGATTCGCTGAGTGCCTGCCGGAAGATCTACACGTTCAAAGTGAGAGAGACAAGATCGGGCCGAGGTGTTGGCGGAATCGGCGGCATTTTGGAGCGGTCAACCGGGCGATAGAGCGTATCGCGCTCGACGGGCACGCGTCCTGCGGCGCGGATCAGGCGCTCGAGTTCGGCGCGCGGCGTGAACTCCGAAGTTTTCGCGCCGGCGTCGTGGTAAATCTTTTCTTCAACAACGGTTCCATCCAGGTCATTGGCGCCGAAACGCAGAGCGATTTGCGCGATGCTCGGCGAAAGCATGATCCAGTACGCCTTGATGTGATCAAAATTATCGAGAAGAAGCCGCGCGACCGCGATGTTGCGAAGGTCGGCGTAGCCCGTGGGCTTCGGAATATGCGAGAGCGCGGTGTTATCCGGATGAAACGCGAGAGGAATGAAGGCAACAAAACCGTGCGTCTCATCTTGTAGCTCGCGGAGCTTGATGAGGTGGTCCACGCGCTCCTCTTCCGTCTCTACGTGGCCGTAAAGCATCGTGGCGTTCGAACGCAGGCCCGCTTCGTGCGTTTTCTTCGCCGTGCTCAGCCACATCTGGCCGCTGGTCTTGTGGTCGCAAATGATTTTTCGCACGCGCGGATGAAATATTTCCGCGCCTCCGCCGGGACAGGAATCGACCCCCGCCTCCTTCATTTTGCGCAAAACTTCTTCGATGGAAAGTTTGGCAATGCGCGCGAAGTAATGGACTTCAACCATCGTGAAGGCTTTGATATGCACAGTGGGGCAGCGTTGTTTGAGCCCGCGGACCAGTTCCAAGTAATGATCGAACGTCAGATCCGGATGCAGACCGCCGACGATGTGAAATTCGGTGGCGCCTTCGCGAACGCCCTGTTCCGCGCGTTGGTAGATTTCTTCGAGAGCGAAGGTGTAAGCGCCGGGCGCATTGGAGTCGCGGCCGAACGCGCAGAGTTTGCAATGAGCGACGCAAACGTTCGTCGGATTGATGTGACGGTTGACGTTGTAATAGGTGACGTTGCCGTGACGCTTCTCACGCACGTAATTCGCGAGCCAGCCGACGGCGAGAAGATCAGGCGAGCGATACAACTCGATGCCGTCGTCCATGCTCAGGCGTACGCCCGCGAGGACTTTGTCCGCGATGGGCTTCAACCGCTGATCCGTGATTGTCAGTTCGCTCATTTTGAATCCGCTGAAAACTTCAAACGCGCCAAACCGCTGCTGCTGCGCCCCAGAACAACAGGAACAATAAACTAATATAACCGTTCACGGCGAAAAACGCAGCGTCCAGCTTGCTGAGATCGCCGGGTTTGACAAGAGAATGTTCGTAAGCCAGCAGCGCGCCGACGACGGCGATGCCTGCCCAAGCGGGCCACGGAAGCGCGAAAGTGTACGCCAGCCAGGAGAGAAGCGTGACCACGCCGATATGCATGACGCGCGCGATGAGCAGAGCGTTGGCAATCCCGAATCGTCTGGGAACGGAATATAGGCCAGCGCCGCGGTCGTAGTCGATGTCCTGGCAGGCGTAGAGCACGTCAAAGCCGCCGACCCAGAATGTTACGGCCGCGCAAAGGATAAGTATGCGAGCGTCGAGACCTCCGGTAACGGCAATCCACGCGGCGGCAGGCGAGATGCCGAGCGCAAAGCCAAGAAAAATATGCGACCAGTTTGTAAAGCGCTTGGTGAAAGAATAGAAAAACAGAATGGCGATAGCGGCCGGGGCCAGCTTGAGCGCGAGGGAGTTGAGTTGCCAGGCGGCGACGAAGAACAAAGCCACGGCGACGAGCGTGAACAGCCACGCAAATTGCAGCGAGAGCGCGCCGGTTGCGAGAGCGCGCTGTTGTGTCCGCGGATTCTCCCGGTCGTAACGAAGGTCAGCGATGCGGTTCATGGTCATAGCGGCGGAGCGGGCCGCGACCATGGCGACGATGATCCAGATGACCTGGCGAAAAGTCGGCCAGCCTTTTGGAGGTTGATGCGTGGCGCGCGCGGCGAGAAGTGCGCCGGTCAACGCAAACGGAAGCGCAAAGACAGAGTGCTCGAACTTGATCATTTCGAGCACGGTGCGAATGCGGCCGGCCATTGTGAAATTACGCCTCCGCCTTTTTCGCGCTAGCCTGGCCCGTCCAGCGATACATATTTTCTTGCGGCAATCCAATCTGCGCCAGAACACGGCAAACGTACTGCGTAACCAGATCGTCGATGGTTTGCGGATGATGATAGAACGCCGGGATCGCAGGCATGATCACCGCGCCAGCTTGCTGTACGCGCAACATATTTTCCAGATGGATGCGGTTGAAGGGAGTGTCCCGAACGCAAAGAACAAGCTTTCGGCCTTCTTTGAGCATGACGTCCGCAGAGCGGGAGACGAGGTCGTCGCTCACCCCGCAGGCAATGGCGGCGAGCGTGCCCATCGAGCACGGAACGACGATCATCGAATCCACCGCATAGCTGCCGGAGGCGATGGCAGCGCCAATATCTTTGTTCGGAAGAACTTCGGTTTTTGACGCGGGGCGATCGAGAAGCCGGCTAGGGAGCTGCTTCAAATCGCCGGAGGTGATTCCCAGTTCTTCAGAGAAGAGACGCTGGCCTGCTTCCGTGACGACGAGGTGGATACGCGCCACACGCGCGTCCTGTTCAAGTAATGACAGGGTTTTCTGCGCGAGAATTGCGCCGCTTGCCCCAGTCACACCTACGGTGACGACTTGTTTTTGCATGTCAGGCATGATTTCTGCGCGGATAGAATTAGTCTCGCAGCCGGGTTGGGGCAAGTCAAGCAGAGGCCGTATGCCCGCGGGATGATAGAATTTGCGGCGGTCAAAGAATATGAATCACCAGGAATTGCTGAAAATTTTGGAATTGGTGAAGCTCGGCGCTTTCTCTCCAGAGAAAGCCGCTGAGCGCTTGAAGCATTTGCCGTTCGAGGATTTGGGATTCGCGAAGGTGGATCATCACCGCGCGCTGCGGCAGGGCTTCGCGGAGGTCGTTTTCGGCAAAGGCAAGACGCCCGCGCAAGTGGCCGAGATTGTGCGCGCGATGCTGCGGCAGAAACATTCGCGGCAGAACATTTTAATTACGCGAGCGGACGCGAAGATTTTTGCGGCCGTCAAGCGCGTGAGCCGCGGAGCGAAGTTCCACGCATCGTCGGGAGTGATTACGATCGAGCGGACCGCCGAAATTACGGGGAAGGGGACGATTCTCGTCGTTTCCGCGGGGACGAGCGACATTCCAGTGGCCGAAGAGGCGCTGCTCACCGCCCAAATGATGGGAAACCGCTCCGAACACTTGTATGACGTGGGCGTGGCGGGCATTCACCGGCTTCTGGAGCATCGCGAAAAGCTGACGCAGGCGCGAGTGATTATCTGCGTTGCCGGAATGGAAGGCGCGCTGCCGAGCGTTGTGGGCGGATTGGTTGCAGTGCCGGTGATTGCTGTGCCGACAAGCACGGGTTATGGCGCGAGCTTCGGCGGTGTGGCTGCGTTGCTTGGAATGCTCAATTCTTGCGCATCGAATGTTACCGTCGTGAATATTGATAACGGTTTCGGCGCGGCCTGCGTGGCGTCGTGTATCAACCGCTTGTAGTTGCTGCGGAATTCTTAGGCTCTTAATAAGATTTTCATCACGCCTGGTTTTTGAGCGAAACGGATCGCTTTGGCCGTCTCCCTCATCGGGAATGTGCTCGTGATGAGCCGCGTCGGATCGACCTTTCCGGAGCGCAGCAGCGCGATCGCTTTGGCGAAAGGGCCGCAGCGCGAACCGACGACGCTGAGTTCCTTGACGACAATCGGCCAGGTTTCGATGGGAGCCGCGCCGTGAAATGTGGATTTCAGAACAAGCGTGCCACGCGGCTCAGTCATGTGCTGAGCGAGTGCGAACCCGGTCGGTGACCCGGTCGCTTCGACCAACAACCCATAGCTTTCCTTTACGCGCTTTAGATCAGATGTATCGCCACGCACTTTTTTCGTTTTGATTCCTGCGCGGCGAGCGAGCGCGAGTTTCTCTTCGTGCTTGCCGTACATGACGACGCGAGGTACGGCTGTCCGCAGAACGAGCGCGATTAATTGCGCAAGCTTTCCGTCGCCGAGGACGGCAGCTTCCCGGAACTTTGTGGCGTCAACCTGCTCGAGAATCTCACAAGCCGCGGCAAGAGGTTCGACAAACACAGCCTGTTCGTCCCTGACGGAATCAGGGACGGCGTGCAGATTTTCGAGCGGCAGCGCCAGATACTCCGCGAACGCGCCGTCGTGGTTGACGATGCCCAGCACTGTGCGGCGCGCGCAATGCGTCTTCAACCCGCGCCGGCAAAAGTCGCACACCGGCCGATAGCCGTAGGCCGAACAAGACACATTGATCTCGCCAACGACGCGCCGCCCGATCCATTTATTCTTCAGCGAACCGGAATCGCCGCTAACGTCCGCAACTTCGCCGACAAACTCATGGCCCGGTGTGCCACGAAACGCGTGGTAACCACGCAGTATCTCGACGTCGGTATTGCAGATCCCCGCGATCCGAACGCGAACCAGCGCCCATCTCGACCGCAGCTTGGGCAATGGCTTCGTTACGAGTTTGAGTTTTCCGTTGGAGACAGAAAAGGCGAGCACGCTTTAAGTCTAATCTTTTCTCTTGGGATGCTTCAATTTTCCAGTGGGTGCGGGCAGCGCCCGTCCCCGAGCGGAACTAACGCGCTCAATAAGTTCAAATTTAGCTTCGAGCCGTATGAGGCGACGGTCCAAGTCCTTGCAAGTATCCATCAAAAGTTTTGACTCCGCTGTAAGATTGGTAATTCGCTCTTCTAGCAGCATGATCCGCTTCAAAGCTGCTAGAGCCTCAAACGCCCAACTCACCGGGTTGTCCTCATCGACCGCAGACCCTTTCGAAGATAGGCTATCGTTTCATCGAGCTTGGCGATGCTTCTGTCGGCCGATTCAGTAGCTAGTTTCGCGAGGGCACTTAGTTCGGCTTCCGTCTCGACAGGAACGGAGAGGTAGAGATCCACAGCGTCGCGCACTTCCTGCGAAAAAGATTTCCCTCGAAGACGCGCGCGCTTTGTAAGACGCCGCTTTTGCTTTTCATCGAAGTGAATGAGCGCGGCAGCCATACAGGTGCTCCTATATAACACCTATATCATAACATCGGATCGCACCGGTGCGGAGAGCTTATGAACGAAAGGGCCAGTTCCAACATCTTGCTGGCCCTTCCTTTCGCAGACGTTCAGTGCGGGTAGCCTGCATTGATGAAGTCATCGATGTCTTTGTGCAGCTTGTGGTGCTCTTTTTCATCGATATACATCATGTGGCCGCCTTCGTAGTACGCAAAACTCAGGTTCTTGCGGACGGGCGGCTCGAGGTTCATGTGCGCGAACGTGTTTTCAATCCCGTTGAAAGGTGTCGCCACGTCGTAGTAGCCGCAGAGGACCAGCACTTTCAAATAGGTTTGTTGGGTCATCGCCGCGCGCAGGACTTCCGCGACTTCCGTATTTCCAGTTTGGTCCCAAGGACGGACGTTGGCGCTGACGGTGTAGTACGCGTCGCTGTCCCACTTTAATTCGCGGCGCACATAGTCATGGAATGTCGCAACGAACGCGCCTTCATACGAAGCTTCGCTCGGATCGTACTCGACTCGCTCGCCGGCCGCATCGGCTTCCATGCCTTCGAAACGCGAATCAAGCCGCCCGATCGTCAGGCGCTTGTCTCGCTCAAGCTCCTTGAACCAGCGGAACGGGCTTACGCGCAGATTCGCTTGCTCGATGAATCTTGTCGAAAGCCCAGTGTAATGCGCGAGATCTTCGACCACCTTCTTATGGTCCGCACTCGAAAGCTGGTCGCCTTTTTCCAAGGCTTGCGCGTACTCTCCGTGCGCGAATTCTCGCGCTTTTTGCGCCACTTGATCAACGGACAGACTCTGCAAATCGGAAGGCAACAAGTGGTGATACCAGGCAGTGGTCACGTATGTCGGCAAAAAGAAAATGGTTCGATTGTCCGCGCCCCAATTCGTAAATGCCACCGACGAAAGAAGAGCGATCCCGTTCAAGTAAATTTGATGGCGCTCTTGAATCACTCCCGCAAGCTCGGCGGAACGCGTTGTGCCGTAACTTTCGCCGATCAGGAATTTCGGCGAGGCCCAGCGCTCCGTGCGCGTAATGTATTGGTAGATGAAATCGGCAAACCAGTTGGCGTCCGCGATGATCCCGTGAAATTGCGCCGGCGTTTCGCCCGGAGCAGGACGGCTATAGCCCGTGGAAATCGCGTCAATGAAGACGAGGTCCGTTGCGTCAAGAAAGGAATCTTCGTTGTCCACGACGCTATACGGCGCGGGCATTCCGTGGCCGTCGGCAGTCAACACAACGCGCTTCGGTCCCATGCCCATGTGCGTGAAAAGGGAAGCGGAACCCGGCCCGCCGTTGTAAACGAAACTGACAGGGCGCTTCGCGGGATCGGCGACGCCTTCTTTCGTATACGCAACGTAAAACATCGTCGCTTTCACGGTCCCGTCATCCGCCTTGATGTTGTACGTGGCGGCTGTCGCGGTGTAGTTGATCGTTTGTCCGCCGATACGCGCCGAGTGATGCGTGACAGATGACTTTTCCTCGGGAACAGCAGGACGTTCCTTTTGTTTGCCCTGCGCGCCTTCGCCCGGCGCTCCCCCTTGTTCCGCGGGCGGGCGGGTTCGCTCACGCTGTTGCGGCGGCTGTTGGCCTGGGGGAATAGTCGGCTGCTGGGCCGCTGCCGTAGTCAGGCTGAATGACAAAACAATTCCTGCGAGGACGCACCAGTCTCTCCTCATTTCGCTTTTCTCCTTTTTCATGCAAGACCTTAGTTGGGCAACCGGGGGTGTCATAAAATTCCGGGAGAATCCGTCAACTCGTCCGGAACACCTCGTAGGACGCGCGAAGCGCCTTTCGAGTTTCATCTTGGAAAGAATGGAACGCGGAACGCTTGAAAGCCCAGGAATGAAGACAAAGCACAAAATTGGAAAACGTATCCGAGGGTTGAGCCGGGAATCAGTGAAGCGCTGCCGCGAGTGTTCTAATGAGAAGAGGCTCCTGTTCCGCGAACACGGTCCTGAGATCGAGAATCAAGCGATCACTTTCGACGCGCGCGATCACAGAAATGCCCGCCGGAGCGCGCCGGAGCCGCTGCTCGAGTTGCGCCGCGGAATAGCGGGCGCTGGCAATTCGAATGACCTTTGTGGGCAGCGCTTGCGCCGGAGTCGAACCGCCGCCCGCGAGCGATGTGCCATCCACAATTTCCATCTCCACTTCGTCGAGAGGAAGCTCTGGCCGAAGTTCGCGCAGAAAAGTTTCGGACCTGCGCTTGAGTTCTGCCGCGCTCGTTCGAATCATGCGCAACGCAGGAATCTCGTCCCAAGCAGCGCGCAGATAGGCCCCGAGAGTGACTTCCAACGCCGCGGTCGTGAGCTTGTCCACGCGAAGAGCACGGAAGAGCGGATGCCTGCGCACGCGCGTCACGAGATCTTTCTTTCCAGCAATAATGCCCGCCTGCGGTCCGCCCAGCAGTTTGTCGCCGCTGAACATCACAATGGATACTCCCGCATCAATGCTTTGGCGAACGAGAGGTTCAGAGATTCCGCTCGCGGAAAGATCGGTGAGACAGCCCGAGCCAAGATCTTCGACAAGCGGAAGCCCGGTCCGCTGGCTGAGCGCGGCCAATTCTTCAAGCCCAGGTTTTTCTGCAAAGCCGGTGATGCTGAAATTCGAAGGGTGCACGCGCAGGAGCAATCGCGTTTTTTCGCTAATGGCGTTTTCGTAGTCAGCAAGCCGCGTGCGGTTCGTTGTGCCAACTTCGCGCAGCACCGCGCCGCTTTCCGCCATGATTTCCGGAATACGGAAAGCCGTCGCCAATCTCAATCAGCTCACCGCGAGAAACAATAACCTCGCCGCCCTTTGCCAGTGCCGCCAGAACAAGCAGCACCGCGGCAGCGCAATTGTTAACGACGACGGCCGCTTCGGCGCCAGTCAGTCGTTCCAATAACGACGAAGTATGCACATCGCGTTTCCCGCGCGCCCCTGCTTCCAAATCGTATTCGAGATTCGTGTAGTGAGTTGCCGTGCGCCGGAATTCTTCGACGACCGCCGCCGGAAGCGGAGCGCGCCCAAGATTCGTGTGCAGGATTACGCCCGTGGCATTGATCACCGGCTGAAGCGAATGGGCAAGGATGCGCTCGACAACTGCGCTGATGTGCTCCTCGAGAGAAGCCGGATCGGCGGCCAGGAGCGTAAGTTCACCCAGCAGTGTTGATTTGACCTGATCCATAATGCGCGAGCGCAACTCGACGAGAACCGTCCGCGTAACTTCCACGAGCAGAGTGCGATCCACGCGCCCAGCAAGCGCTGCCAGCCGGGGCAACGCAAGAAGCTCATCAACCGAAGGAATTTGCCGCAGTAACTCCGCCTGCTCGGCGGAAAGAGTTTGTTTTGCGCGCGCTTCCATTCCCTTATTTCAGCACACCGCCCCTCCCTGGGCAATGAAGCTTTCTGCAAACAAGCCCTTGGCTAATGCCTTCCAACTGCACAATGGAGGTGGGATACACAATGCGCGGCGCAGCGTACTCCTTTGGTTGACGGCCTCGCCTTGTGCTCCTAGCATGATACTTCAGGGGCTTCTCCACCCATGGCGACCATCGACGAAGAGCTGGCACAGCTCGAGCGGGACATCCGCCAGCTCAAGATTGAATACGACCAGTACTTCGGCGGCGGCAGAAAGCGCCCGCCGACGGAAATCGAGTGGCGCGTTGAATTGGTAATAAAAAGATATGCCGAGCGCGGCGGCGATCTAAAGTACGGTCAGCGGTTCCGCCTGAACAACCTCACGCAAACCTACGCAAAGTACAAAGACATTTTCCGCAAGAAAACGCAGCAGAAGGAAGAAGGAAAAGTCCAGCGGCACTTCGGCGCGGCCGCCAAAGCGATCGAAGCGCAACGCGCGCAGAAGCAGCCGGAGAAGCCCGTGGAAACTCCTGCGGTGGCCGCGGCTTCGGCAGGGTCCGGCGCGTTTCGTGTCGTCTGTTCAGAGCCGGAACGCGAGGCGGAAAAAGTTGACCAGTTGTACCAGGCGTTTCTGCAAGCCAAGCAACAGGCCGGCGAGCAGACCGGAAAACTCTCGCGCTCCAGCTTCAACGAGTTTGTCCTCAAGAAGACGAAAGATCTTCAGAAGCAGAAGAATTGCCGCGACGTGGAATACGTCGTCGAGGTCGTCGACGGCCAGGTAAAGCTCAAAGCTCTCGTCAAAGCGTAAACGCGCCCCAATCCGCAGCTCACATTCAACCTTTGGAATTCCCCGAGAGTCCGTTTTGTCTTTCTGATTTCTGTCTCAAGCCTCCTCTTTTCAACTGCTGAATTTGGCACGCACGGCCTTTCCACTTTCCGAATTTCCGCCGGGCGCATACACTGTTGTGCTTTTCTTTTTCGGGAGGAATACATGGCGGTCGAGCGCGCGCTCATCAGCGTCTTTGATAAAGCGGGAATCGTCGAGTTTGCGAAACGGCTCGCGGCTCTGCGCATCGAGATTCTTTCTACGGGCGGAACGTCGAAGTTGCTGCGCGAAGCCGGCGTTGCCGTGCGCGACGTCGCCGATTTCACCGGCTGGCCCGAAATGCTCGGCGGCCGCGTAAAAACTTTGCACCCAAAGATCCACGGCGGCCTCTTATATCGCCGCAACCATGCGGAAGATCAGAAGCAAGCAGCGGAGCATGACATCGCGCCGATCGATCTTGTGGTGGTGAATCTCTATCCGTTCGAAGCAACCGCAGCGAAGCAAGGCTTAACAGCGGAAGAACTCATCGAAAACATCGACATCGGCGGCCCCACGATGTTGCGTTCAGCGGCAAAAAATTTCGAAAGTGTCACGGTCCTGACCGACCCAGGTGATTACGGACGGGTTGCGCAGGAGCTCGAAGCATCGCGCGAGACTTCTCTTGCAACGCGCCTCGAACTGGCGCGGAAAGTGTTTGCCACGACGTCCCGCTACGACGGCATGATCACGACGGAACTGGAACGGCTGTCGGCGGCCGCCGGACACTTGCAATTAGGCGATAAGGCGGTGCTGCCTGAGCGCGTGCACATCGCATTGCAGAAGAAAGAATCGCTGCGCTATGGAGAAAACCCTCACCAGGCCGCAGCGCTCTACGCACCGTCAGGCACCGCCCCATCAGGCCTCGCGGCCGCGAAACAACTGCAGGGCAAAGAGCTTTCCTACAACAATTTCGTGGACCTGGAGGCGGCGCGAAGCCTGGCCGCGGAATTCAGTCAGCCTGCCGCTGTCATCGTCAAACACAACACACCATGCGGTACGGCGGAGCGCGAGACTCTCCTGGATGCGTACTTGAAAGCACTCGCGACCGACCCCGTTTCGGCATTCGGCGGTGTGCTGGCGTTCAATCGCGTGATTGACGCTGCCACCGCCGAAGAAGTGGCGAAACTTTTCGTCGAATGCATCGCCGCCCCCGGATTTGCCGAAAAAGCAAAAGCAATTTTCGCCGCCAAAAAGAATTTACGCCTGCTCGAGCTGCCTCCCAACGGACTCGATCCGGAGCGCGAACTGCAGCTCAAACGCATTCTTGGCGGAGTGCTGGTACAGCAGCCAGACTTGGGCGAAATCAAGGAAGACCAGCTACGCATCGTCACGAAGCGCGCGCCGACGTCCGACGAGATGCAAACGATGCGCTTTGCCTGGAAAGTCTGCAAGCACGTCAAATCCAACGCCATCGTCTTTGCGAAAGACGGCGCAACTCTTGGCGTTGGCGCGGGACAGATGAGCCGCGTGGATTCCGTCAAGATTGCCGTAATGAAGGCGCAGTCTCCGCTTGCCGGAAGCGTCGTTGCGTCTGATGCGTTTTTCCCGTTTCCCGACGGTGTCGAAGAAGCTGCCAAAGCCGGCGCGGTCGCCGTAATTCAGCCGGGTGGCTCCGTCCGCGACAACGACGTAATCGCCGCTGCCGACCGCCTCGGCATGGCTATGGTCTTCACCGGCATTCGGCATTTCCTACACTAAAAAACAGCTGTCGCCTTTTGTGCGGCGACTGATTCAAGATTACGTTTCAACTCTTTTGAAAAATCCTGCATCCTAGTGAAGGGCGCCTTTGGGCCTTGGAAACGGCGGACTTTTCGCTTTTGACCGCGTTCCAGCCGCATGGGATACTTTTTGTTTCCGGGGCTACTATGAATTTACGAAAAATTAGTCTCGCCGCACTTCTTATCGCCATTTTCGGCGCTGCGGCGGTCGCTCAGACTCCTACAGACTCGCAGGCCCCGAAGAATGGCCAGCTCCAAGTCAAGCCCGACGCCGCGCCCTCGGAAGCGCCGGTCGTACCTTCTCCGCGCGCCGACGCCTATTACAACTATGCGATGGGCCATCTCTTTGAGCAGAAATATGAGGCGACCAATCAGCCCGAATTCGCCACCCAGGCCATAGACGCTTACAAAAAGGCATACGCGCTCGATCCGAAGTCGCCCGTCATCGGCGAACGCCTCGCCGAAATGTACTGGAAGGCCCAGCGTGTCCACGAAGCCGTCACGGAAGCGCAGGAACTCCTCAAACGGGATCCGAATGACCTGCCGACGCGGCGGTTGCTTGGGCGCATTTATCTGCGCAGCCTCGGCGATCTGACCTCGAGCGCTCAATCGGAGATGGCGGAGCGCGCCATCGAGCAATACAAGGAAGTCTACCGCCTCGATCCCACGGATTCGGAATCCGCTCTCTGGCTGGCGCGGCTCTACCGCCTGCGCAATGCGCACGACAAGGCGGAAGACGTTCTGCGCAGCCTTCTAAAGCAAGACCCTGAGAACGAAGCCGCCGTCGAACAACTCACACAGCTTCTCCTCGATGAAGGCAAGTCCGCGGACGCCGTTTCGCTGCTCGAAGGAATCACCAGCCGCACGCCATCGCCCACGTTGCTGGATCTACTCGGTGATGCGTATACGCAGACACATGAGCTCGCAAAGGCAGAAGCGGTGTACCGCAAAGCCACTGAACTGGACCCCTCCGAACTGAGCCATGTACGTGGATTGGGCCAGACGCTTCTCGCCGAAGAAAAATTTGCGGATGCGCTCACCGTCTATCAAAAGCTTGCCGATCTGATGCCCGACGATTCCGATGTTTACCTCCGTCTGGCTCAGATTTACAGGGAGCTGCATCAGCTCGATCATGCGGAAGAGAATCTCTTGAAAGCCAGGCAGTACGCGCCCGGCAGCCTCGAAGTCATGTACAACGAGGCCATGCTCTACGAAGCGCAGGGCCGCTATGAAGACGCCATTCGCGTTCTGTCGGATGCCGTCACCGGCTTGAAGTCGCAATCCACTGTGTTGCCGTCGCGGCGCCGTTCGCTCGCCATTCTGTACCAGCAACTCGGCCAACTTTACAAGGACACGCAGAATTTTCAGGCCGCCGTTTACACCTATGAAGAGTTGGGCCGCCTCGGCGAGGAAGAAGATCGCCGCGCGCGGATGCTGATCATGGACACCTATCGTGCGGCGAAGGATTTGCCCAAGGCGCTGCAAACGGGCAAGGAAGCGCTGGCAAAATATCCCAGCGACCCTGGGCTTCGTACCTCCAACGCGCTTCTCCTGGGTGAGAACGGACAGACGGACGAAGCCGTCAAGGTTCTTCGCTCGCAGCTTACGAAGAATGAATCAGACCGCGATATTTATTTGAACATCGCGCAGGTCTACGAGCGCGGGCGCCGCTACAAGGAAGCCGAAGAGGCTGCGCAAACCGCGGAAGCCATCCCCGGCGAGCCTCGCGACAACGAGATGGTCTGGTTTCTGCTTGGCGCGATCTACGAACGGCAGAAGTTTTACGATCGCGCCGAACTTGAATTCAAGAAGGCCCTGGAAGTGAACCCGCGAAACGCTCCGGTGCTCAACTACTACGGCTATATGCTCGGCGATCTGGGCATCCGGCTCGAGGAAGCGGAGTCCCTCGTCCAGCGCGCGCTGAAGGAAGATCCGCATAGCGGAGCGTATCTCGATACCCTGGGCTGGATTTATTACCGGGAAAATAAAATCCCGGAAGCCGAAGCCACGCTGCGCAAAGCTGTCGAGCGCGAGAGCCACGACGCCACGATTCGCTCTCACTTGGGCGATGTGTACGCCAAAGCAGGCCGGATGGATCTCGCGGCAGCCGAGTGGGAGAAGTCGCTGACAGAATGGCGCCGCTCGCTACCGGCGGACATGGAAAACGACAAAGTGGCGGAGATCGAAAAGAAACTTTCCCAGGTAAAGCACCGCGTGGCGCAAAAATCCTCGCCGCAAGACGCGAAACCACGATAAGCCGCATGCGCGAAGTCCGCATTCCCGCGTTTGCCAAAATCAATCTGCGCCTGGATATTCTCGGAAAACGCTCCGACGGGTATCACGAACTTCGGACCATTTTTCAAAGCGTTTCGCTGCACGACGAATTGCGCCTCCGTGCTTCCAAACAGCGGAAAATTTCGCTGGCGATTCAGGGGAATGCTGTTCTTTCTCAAGAGCCAATTCAGAAAAATCTCGTCTACCGCGCCGTGGATGCGCTTCGTCGCGAACTCAAGATTCAGATCCGGCGTGGAAATCGAACTCAAGAAGACAATTCCGGCGGGGCGCGGCATGGGAGGTGGCTCGAGTGATGCCGCCGCCGCACTGCTCGGCTATCTCCGCCTGACTGGACGCACTCTGCCGTTGCCGCGCCTGCTCGAAATTGCCTCCTCGCTCGGCGCCGATGTCCCTTTTTTCCTGTTTGGAGGCCGCGCTATGGGCGTCAGCCGCGGCGACGAGATTTACCCTCTTCCGGACGTCCCCAAGCTCTCCGTTCTCATCGTTTCGCCGCGCGATATTCACGTTTCCACTCTGGACGCTTACCGCTGGCTGAAGGCTCGCCCGCTGACATTGACAAAAGGGGCCGCAAACCCTACACTTTGGGAGTTCTGTGCTCTGTGCTGGAGCGCGCAGGCAAGCGGCCTTTCGAACGATTTCGAGCGGCCCGTTTTCCGGCGTCACCCCCGTCTTGATCGAATCAAGCGGGCCTTGCTCCAAAGAGGAGCTGCAGAAGCCTCGTTGGCGGGTAGCGGTTCGGCGGTGTTTGGAGTTTTCCCGAGCCCAACGATGGCGCGCCGAGCCGCTGTTGGGTTTCCGGACGATCAGACCTTTGTTTGCGAGACACTCTCGCGCGACAGGTACGCTCGTAGGATGAAGGGCACTTCGTAACGCACAAGTGTCCTCCGTTTTTCTTCCGTTGATCCGCAGCGCCTCCACAGAAGCAAGCTGTTACCCATGGAACGGGAGTTCGGGCGAAGAGGTGTGCATGCCCAAGTCCAGAGCTGACGGAGCGCGAGCGTCGTGAACGACGACCGGTTTAAAATATTTTCGGGGACAGCGAACCTGCCTCTGGCGGAAAGCATCTGCCGCCATTTGGAAGTACCGTTGGGCAAGGCAAGCCTGGGGCGTTTCAGCGACGGCGAGATTTATTTTCAGATTCTCGAAAACGTGCGCGGCGCGGACGTCTTCGTCGTTCAGCCTTGCTGCTACCCCGTGGATAACCACCTGCTCGAGTTGCTCCTGATGATTGATGCGTTCAAGCGCGCATCGGCATGGCGCATCACGGCGGTGTTGCCTTACTACTGCTATGCGAGGCAGGACCGCAAAGACAAGCCGCGCGTTCCGATCTCAGCGAAGCTCGTCGCGGATCTTCTTGAGACGGCTGGCGCAAGCCGCGCGTTGACGCTGGACCTGCACGCGCCGCAGATTCAGGGCTACTTTGACGTTCCGGTGGACCACTTGTACGGATCTCCCGTCCTCGTCGAACACTTCCGGCATTTGGACCTGCCGAATCTGACGGTCGTTTCGCCGGATGCGGGCGGCGTGGAGCGCGCCCGGTTCTTTGCGAAGAAGCTCGATGTGCCACTAGCGATCGTGGATAAGCGGCGCGTGGATGTGGACGTCAGCGAAGTCATGAACCTGATCGGCGACGTCCGCGGCCGAAGCACACTGATCGTGGACGACATTATTGACACGGCGGGGACGCTGGTGAAAACCGCCGAAGCTTTGATTCGAGAAGGCGCAACGCAGGTTTACGCGGCTTGCACGCATGCCGTTCTATCCGGCCCAGCCATCGAGCGCATCGCCAACTCGCAAATCAAAGAGGTAGTTGCGACAGATTCCGTCCCTCTCGGCGAAGCCGCAAAGGGAATGGTCAAGATCAAAATTTTGAGCGTTGCGGACCTGCTCGCCCGCGGCATTCGTTCGATTCACGAAGAGACTTCGATCAGCGAGTTGTTCATTTAGGATTTTGTGGGACAGACATTCCTGTCTGTCGCCGCAGGGAAATTAGAAGTGACACTGGAACAGGAAAGAATCACCCAAGAAATCCTGCTCCACAAGATTTCAGGGAAGGAATGAAAGTATGGCTCAGACTCAAATCATTGTAGAAGGAGCGCCCCGCTCCGACCGGGGCAAAAACGAGGCCAGGCGCCTGCGCCAGACCGGCAAGGTTCCGGCCGTGCTCTATGGCGGCAAAGGCGATGCCATCGCACTTGCATTGAACACCAAGCAGATCGGAGCGATTTTGCGCTCCGAGAGCGGCCACAACACGCTCTTCCAAGTGGACCTAGCCGGCAAACACGAGCCCGCCATCTTGAAAGATTGGCAAGTGGATCCCGTGAGCGGAAACCTGCTCCACGTCGACCTCCTGCGCGTAGCCATGGACGTTCGCATGCGCGTGAAAGTCCCTGTGCACACGTTCGGCGAGCCTGCCGGCGTGAAGCAGCAAGGCGGCGTCTTCGAAGTCGTCACGCGCGAAGTGGAAATCGAATGCTTGCCCGCCGAGATTCCGACGGAGTTCAAGGTCGACGTCACCAGCTTGATGCTCGGCAGTCAACTCCGCGCCAAAGAGTTGTCGATTGACACTGCGAAGATGAAGCTGATCACCGATCCCGAACGCGTCCTGGCTCACGTCGTCGCTCTCAAGGTCGAAGAAGAGAAGCCCGCCGAGGCCGTTGCCGCGGAAGCTGCAACGCCCGCCGAGCCCGAAGTCATCAAGAAGGGCAAGAAGGAAGTCGAGGGCGAAGAAGGCGCCGAAGCCGAAGCCAAACCGGAAAAGGCCGAAAAGGGCGAAAAGAAAAAGTAATGCGGCAAGTTGCGAAGCGCGGCGGCTGGCGGCAAGCGGGCTGCTGGACAGAGGCCTATGCGGCTCATCGTCGGACTTGGCAATCCTGATTCGGAGTACCAATGGACGCCGCATAACCTCGGGTTTCTCGCGGTGGACGAACTGGCGAATCGCGGTTCGATTCGCGTCGAGCGGCCCGGAAGGCAAGGCGCTCGTCGGCAGGGGAAAGCTCGCCGGAGAAGATGTGCTACTGGCGAAGCCGCAGACGTACATGAATCTCAGCGGCATCTCCGTTCGGGAGCTGCTGGAAAAGTACGAGCTAAGTCCCGCGGATTTGCTGGTGATGTGGGATGAAGTTCAACTGCCCTTCGGAACGATTCGCATCGACCGCAAAGGCAGCGGCGGGAGTCACAACGGCGCGAATTCAGTCATCAGCGCCGTAGGGACTCAGGAGTTCTTGCGGATTCGATTGGGATGCGGCCCGGATCATCCGCTCAGCAGCCGCAAAGAATTCGTGCTGCGGCCGATGAAAAAGGCGGAGCTCGAAGTGGCTGCGGAGATGGTTGGAAAAGCCGGCGACGCTGTGGAAATGATTCTCGCGAAGGGAATCGAACCGGCCATGAACCTTTTCAACCGGCGAAAATTGCCGGAAGCGGAAGAGCCGGAAAAAGAGTGAACGGCTTTCCCGGGCTTGCATTCGGAACAGATTTTGAAGTGCCGCCGATTACGTCGGCGCAAAGAGGAAAGAGGTCATCATGGAAGAGCGTTTGTACGATCTGATCTTCATCGCGCGGCCGGCCACGCCGGAAGACGAAATCAAGAAAGTGATTTCCGGCATCGAGCATACGTGCGCGGAAAAAGGCGGAAAGATCGAGAAGACCGAGCACTGGGGCACGCGCAAGCTCGCTTATCGCGTGGCCAAGCATCGCGAGGGCATCTACGTCTATCAGCAAATCCGCACGAATCACGCCGAGCTGATTGCTGAACTCGAGCGCCGTCTCCGCGTCCAGGACGTCGTCATCAAGTATCTCACCGTGCGCCTCGACGAAGACTTGAAGCGCCAGAAGAAGCTCGGTGGAAAGCGCGAACAGCGCGCCGCCCGCCGTCCGCGCCGCAGCGCGCCCGCTTCAGCGCCGGCTTCAACTCCCGCTCCCGCTGCAGCCGCCGAACAAACGGCAGCGAGCTAATTTACCGCTCTCGTTTTTCGAGTTTCGATTTTCGACTTTTGTTTTTCCGTTCTTAGAGAGAAAGGCAGGATGGTATGGCAGAGGATCCGAAACAAGCACAGTCTCACAGTGGACCGCCGCGCCGCGAAGGCGGTGGCGGCCATGGACCCGGAGGCGGGCATGGTGGTCCGCGCCGCGAAGGCGGACCGGGTGGTGGCCCGGGCGGTCCCGGCGGCCGTCCGCGCGGCAAGCGCCAATATTTTCGCAAGAAGAAAGTCTGCAAGTTCTGCGTCGAGAAGATGGACTTCGTCGACTACAAGCGCGCGGACATTCTTTCGCAGTTTGTCCAGGAACGCGGCAAGATTTTGCCGCGGCGCATGACCGGAGTTTGCTCGCGCCACCAGCGTTGGCTGGGCGTGGCCATCAAGCGCGCGCGCAACATCGCCCTGCTGCCGTTTGCCGGCAGCGCCGCAGGCACGCAGGCGCCGCGCCAAGTCGTCCCGCAGGCCGCCCACGGAGCGCCTGCTACTCCCGCAGCCGCACCAGCGCCAGCAGTCACCCCCGCCGCAGCGGTCGAGGCCCCGAAGGCCTAACGCCTGCTCGGCTTAATGGAAATAGGAGCTCAGAGAGACAACATGCAAATCATTCTTCAAGAAGACATCGAAAAGCTGGGCCACCGCGGCGACGTCGTCACCGTCAAGCCTGGTTACGCCCGCAATTTCCTCTTGCCGCGCAAGCTCGCCATTGAAGCCAACGCCGGCAATTTGAACGCGATCGAACGCATACGCACCTCGCTTGCGAAGAAGACGGCTACGGAGCTGGAGGCCGCGCACAAACAAGCGGAGCTGCTCAACGGCGTGTCGCTGAAGTTTACGCGCAAGACCGGCGAGAACGACCAGATGTTCGGCTCCGTCACCACTGCCGACGTCGCGGAAGCTCTAGCGGCGCAAAACTTCAAGATCGACAAGCGCCAAGTCCAAATCGCCGAACCCATCAAAGCCCTCGGCGAGTATCCTGTCACCATCAAAGTCTTCCGCGACGTCACCGCGCAAGTAACCGTCCACGTCGCGAAGGAAGAATAATTTCAATTCGCTGGCTGATTTTAGTTTTCGGACGGAGGGGCACGGCATGCCGTGCCCCTACTTTTTCACGGACACCGTTCGAGCGCGCCCAAAAAAAGTTTTGCACCGATTTCCGAAACGATTCACAGCTCTCCGGTTGACGCGTCTCTCTCTTCCGCGCACAATGCCGCATCAGTTCGCATCACGAAGCGTTCGGTTCCGAATTGAAAAACTCAGCACTTGCCCTCACGCGGAGAAAGTGTTAGAAAATCAGTGCAGGCGAATAAATAGCGAATAGATATGTCTGTCGATTCCACACTCGAAAAGCCATTACCGAACAATTTGGACGCCGAGCGCTCCGTTCTCGGCGCCATTCTGCTCGATAACAACGCCCTGAACGCAGCGATCGAAAACCTCCGGCCCGACGATTTTTTTCTCGATCAGCACCGCCGCGTTTTCACACAGATGATTTCGTTAGGCGAGGCCCAGCAAGCCATTGACCTCATCACGCTGACCGAAGAATTGCATCGCCGCGGAGATTTGGAGGCTGCCGGTGGCGCGCCGTACCTGGCCTCTCTTGCCGACGGCATGCCCAAGGTCTCCAACATCGAGCATTACGCGCGCATCGTCAAAGAAAAAGCGCTGCTCCGCAACCTGATTCACACCACGCACAACATCCAGCAGCGCGCGTTTGAAGGCGAGGACGGCGCCGACACCATCCTCGACAACGCCGAATCGTCCATTTTCATGCTCGCGGAAGACCGCGTAAAAGCTGGCTTGATTCCCGTCAAGGACATCGTCCGCGACAATTTCGAGCGGCTCGAAAAGATTTTCCGCGAAGGGAAGAGCATCACCGGCGTGCCGACGGGCTATGTGGAGCTCGACAAGCTGACTTCCGGATTGCAAGCGTCGGAACTGCTGATCCTTGCCGCGCGGCCTTCGCAAGGGAAAACGGCTTTGGCGCTGAACCTCGCTGAAAACATCGGCATTCGCGGCGGGCATCCTGTAGCCATCTTCAGCTTGGAAATGTCCAAGGAATCGCTCTTGCAGCGCCTGATTGCTTCGGTTGCACAGATTGACGCGCACAAGTTCCGCACCGGGCATTTGAGCCGAGAGGACTGGCGCAGGATGACGGAAGCGCTGGGAACGATTTCTTCCGCGCCGCTGTGGATTGATGACGCGGGCTCGATCAGCGTCCTGGAAATTGGCGCGAAAGCCCGGCGGCTCAAGCGCGACAAAGGCTTGTCGCTGCTGATCGTGGACTACCTGCAGTTGATCACGGCGCGCGGCCGCTTCAGCAACCGCAACGAAGAAGTCTCCAGCATTTCGCGCAGCTTGAAGGGACTCGCCAAGGAGCTGCAAATCCCCGTGCTGGTTCTCAGCCAGCTCACGCGCGCTCCAGAGCGCGAAGATCGCGGCCCGCAGCTTTCCGACCTGCGAGAATCGGGCGCCATCGAACAGGACGCCGACGTGGTCATGTTCATTTACCGGCCGCACTTTTTCAAGAAAGACGCCGAGCCTGACGAGCGCGAACAAACTGAACTCATCATCGCCAAGCAGCGCAACGGCCCCACCGACAAAGTCCGCTTCGTCTTCCGCAGCCGCCTCACCCGCTTCGAGGAAGCCGCCCCCGACGCCTTCTCCCAATTCTCCCCCGACGACATGTAACTGTAGCCACATCGCGGCAAGCCACCCACACTTTGCGTGCTGGGCTGATGAAGTGCGTGCCGTTACCGTTGCCGAGTTGAGGGTCCATCCAGAAGTGGGAGCGGCGATTCTGGGGGCCGGTGGGCTAGTTAACAATAACACCCCTACCCCCCGGGTTTCTCATAAGTGTTGATTCTAAAGATAGATCAAGTGCTTTGTTTTGATACACTTTTGCAAGTGTTGATTTTAAAGGAGTTATCATTTGCACCAAAATTGTGCAGAATCGTCTCGGGAATTGTGGCCCATAGAAGAACAAGAACTCGCCGTTGTTCACGCAGCGAGAGGTCCACTAAAACGAAAACGGCAGCCACTGGCTGCCGTTTTCTGGAATTTTCCCTATCTATAAAAATACTCTCGTTGACTAGCTCGGTCAAGAGACAAATTGGACCGTCGGAAACCTCTTTAAAATGTCCTCTGACTTACCTCGATCTAAAATGGCCCCTCGTGGGGGAGCGAAGGGCCTCTTGCTTGCAGTAAATGTGGGGGTTGTCATTCTCGCGGCATCCGAAGTGGCTGTCGGCTGGCGACGGCCGGATGGCGTAAACTAAATTTTTCGGAAGGGCCATGGCAGGCACACAGAAGAGTTCCCGCAAGGAAGTGAGACGTCCGGTTTGGGCGGAAGTTTCGCTTGGTGCGCTGGCGGAAAATTTCCGGGCAATTCGCAAGTTCGTGAATCCGCTGGAAGAGAAGCGCAAGACACCGCGAAAGATTCTTTGCATCGTGAAGGGCAACGGCTACGGCCACGGCGGTCCGGAAGTGGCGAAGGCTCTCGAGAAAGCCGGCTCGGACTGGTTCGGCGTCACCTGCACGGAGGAAGGCATTGCCGTGCGCGAGGCCGGCGTTCGCCAACCGGTTCTTGTCCTGACGAGTTTTTGGCCCGGAGAGGAATCACGCCTTCTCGAATACGATCTAACGGCGGTCGTCCATCGGTGCGAACAGTTGAAGCAACTCGATCGAGCTGCCGGGCGCATCATTGGGAAGAAGGGCGGCAAGAAAGGCCGCAAGCGTGTTTCGTTCCACCTGAAGATGGACACTGGCATGAACCGGCTGGGCATCGCGCCGGGCGACGTCGAATGCTTTGCGCACCAACTCGCCAAGTGCAAGCATCTGGAACTCGGCGGAGTGTTTACGCATTTTGCTTCTTCCGAAGTTCTGACCCACACGCGCGTGGGAGAGCAGACGCGGCAGCAAGAGGAGCGCTTTTACACGGCGCTCGACCGTCTGCGCGCGCTGGGGATTGATCCCGGCATCGTGCACCTCGCAAACAGCGCCGCCATCGCGACCCGTCCTGAAACATGGGCCGACATGGTACGTCCCGGCGCGATTTTGTACGGCTATCATCCGGGCTACGACCCGGTCGAGGAGCGTCCGAAAATTGAGGCGCGGCTCCCGCTCAAGCCGGTCATGAGTCTGCGCACGCGCATCATCAATGTCCGCAGCATTCCGGAAGGCGCGGGCGTCGGGTACAACGAAACATTCATCGCCAAGCGCCCTTCGCGCATCGCTGTCCTGGCCGCCGGCTACGGCGACGGCATTCACCGCTCGCTGGGAAATCGCGGCAGCGTCCTGGTGCGCGGCGCACTCGCGCCCATCGTGGGAATCATCTCCATGGACGTCACCATGATTGACGTCACCGACGTGCCGGAAGCAGTGATCGGCGACGTCGTGACCATCTACGGCACCGACGGCGAGCACGTCCGCCCCGCGAACGTCATCGCCCGCAGCATTGGGACCGTGACCTCCGACCTGCTTTGCGCTGTCAGCCAGCGTGTTCCGCGCCTATATCTTCAATAACTTATAACTCGAATTCTTCTTATCAATCTTTCAACCGCACCTTGACTCCCACTTGATGGCGGAGTATATAAACCGCGGGAATGCGAGGTTGCGTTCCCGTCCCGCACCAGGCTTTGTTCCCCGCGCTCCAGCGGGAATGCGGCACCGATTTTGCAGTGATACGTAATACTGTGAGGTCGCATGAGCCGAGCCGTTCCTGAAGTGCAGCGTTTATCGAGTTCTCCGCCGTCGCATTCGTCTGACTCGGCCGCCGAAGAGCGGAAAAAAAGGACAGCCCTCCCTCCTGGGAGAGGTCTGGAATTCTGGCTCGCACGGGTGTCAATCCTTCTTGGCGCGACGGCGCTCTGCTACACGCTTGCGCCCTTTGGCTTGCGCGGGCTGCGGGCAGCAAGCGTCGGCTTCATTCTGGCGCTGTTCGTTCTGCTCGCCGAACTGCGGCTCCGACGGGCGGGCATCGGCGGGTTGCTGGGAGGTGCGCTCGGCATTGTTTGGGGAATCTTTTCGGCCCTTATTGTGACGCTCATCATCTCTCGTACGAGCGAGTCGGAACCCACCAAGTCTTTTCTCGAATATGCCGCGCTGTTCGCGTTCGCCTATTTGGGGCTGGTCCTCGGTTCGCAGAGAGGCGGCGAGCTGAACGAAGTTTCTCGCTCTGGAATCGCGCCCGCGCAGACTTCCGTGCCCGAATCCATCAAACTTCTCGACACCAGCGTGCTGATTGATGGCCGAATCGCGGACGTCTGCGAAGCCCACTTTTTGGATGGAATTCTGGCGGTGCCGCAATTCGTGCTGCACGAGCTGCAGCTCGTCGCGGATTCTTCCGATTCTTCGAAGCGCCAGCGAGGCCGCCGCGGGCTAGAGGTTTTGCAACGCATGCAAAAGATGCCGCACGTCGAACTGCGCATTCTCGAACAAGATTCGGCTCAGGCAGGCGATGTGGATCACAGACTGGTGGAACTGGCGCGGCGCCTGGGCGCAAAAATCGTCACCAACGACTTCAATCTGAACAAAGTGGCCACGGTGCAGGGACTCGCGGTCTTGAACGTGAATCAGCTCGCGAACGCTTTGAAGCCCGTCGTGTTGCCGGGCGAGCCCATGCGCGTGCTCATTTTGCGCGAGGGTAAGGAGCCCAATCAGGGTGTCGCTTTTCTTGACGATGGAACCATGGTGGTGGTGGACGGCGCGCGCCGCTTGATCAACAAGAGCGTGGATATACTGGTTACGTCCGTTCATCAGACGACGGCAGGGAAGATGATTTTTGGCCGTTTGGATGAGCGGTCCGAAGCATCTGCCTCCGTGCCCCGGCAATCGGCGGCCGCTGGCGCAGGCCGTGGAGCAGGCGTCGGCGGCATCCGTGCCGACTCGCAGATTCGAATGGAAAACAACTCGCGTCTGCCGGAGACCTCACAACTTGAACGAGGCCAGAGGACTGACTTCCCCGAATCGGAAGCCGAGTAGCGTTCGTTCATTTAACGAGCGTTGAGCAGCGAAATGTTCCCGCCAAGCGGGTAAGCAAGATCCCCACCGGCGCCAGCACCATATCTTTGCAAAAGCACGGTTTCGCCAGATTTTCCGCACTCGGCGATTCGCCTGACACCCCAGCTTGAGGTACACTCTGAAGTTTGCGGCCTCATCGGTATACCTGTCCGGGCGGGTCGCGCCTACAATGAGCCGCATAGCCGCCATTCTTCCAGCCGCAGGTCTAGGCACCCGCATGGGCGCCGACACGCCGAAGCAGTTTCTTGAGTTGGACGGAACCCCGCTCGTCATTCACAGCGTGCGCCGCATCGCTTCTTGCCCGCTGGTCACGGACATTATTGTTGCGACGCGCGCCGACGTTGTCGAGTCGCTCGAGGAGCGCATCCGCGGCGAAAGATTCATGCAGACTGTCCGGGTGGTGCGCGGAGGAGATTCACGGCAGGATTCGGTCGCGCTCGCGCTGCACGAAGTTTCAAACGATACGGAGATCGTCCTGGTCCATGACGCGGTGCGCCCTTTCGTCACGCGCGAACAGATCGCCCGCGTGATTGAAGAAGCCCGCCGTTGCCAGGCCGCGATTCTGGGCATTCCCGCGATGGACACCGTCAAGGAAGTGAAGCGCGCGAGCCTGCCGGAGGATGTCGCTCTCATCATCGGGACTATCCCGCGCGAGCGCGTCGTGCTGGCGCAGACGCCGCAGGCGTTTTCGACAAAACTTATCAAGGAAGCGTTTGCACGCGCGCAAGCCGATGGCGTTAACGCTTCGGACGAATCCGGGCTTGTCGAGCGGCTCGGTCACGACGTGCACGTCGTCCTCGGGTCGGAACGCAACATCAAAATCACCAAGCCCGCCGATATGGATCTCGCGCGCTTCTACCTCGAACAAGAGCGACACAAAGCATGAGCGTGCGCTGCGGCATTGGCTACGATCTTCACCGTCTCGCAGAAGGCCGCAAGCTGATCGTCGGCGGGATCGAGCTGCCTTTCGACAAAGGGCCGGTTGGCCATTCCGACGGAGACGTTCTGGCGCATGCGTTGTGTGACGCGCTGTTTGGCGCGGCAGGCCTTGGCGACATCGGCACGCATTTTCCGGACACGGATCCAAAGTGGAAAGGCGCGAACAGTCTGCTTTTTTTGGAACACGCGCGAAAACTGCTCGACGAAAAACATTTTGCGATCGAGCATGTAGACGCCATCGTCATCCTGGAAAAGCCCAAGCTCGGCCCGCACTTTCCGAAGATGCGCGAAGCTCTTGCCGGCGCGCTCGGCGTTTCCACCGAGAAAATTCATCTCAAAGCCAAGACCAACGAGGGAGTAGACGCAGTTGGCCGCGGTGAAGCGATTGCCGCGCACGTGGTTGCCACACTCTCTCAACGATAGTCGTGCGGTTACTTCCAAGCTGCTCCGCCAAAGCGCGCTAGAATTGCACCGATGCCTCCGCAAGAAACTCCGAATCTCGCTTCGCCAGCGACCGCAACAAACGCCTTCACCTCACGTGATGTGGCCGAAATTCTGCGCGCTCAAGGCTGGCTCGCGAGCGACGCTTCCCCCGCGCAATTGGCTTGGTGCGAACGCGCCGCAGCGCTCCTCGGCTCTCACGCTGCGGACCGCCGCTCACTCGCGGATCTCCTGCGTCTCGTTTTTCACTACGACGCGCGGGAGCTTCTGTCGAAAGTCGAGAGTCACGCGGTCCTGTCTCGCTATGCCGCGCGCGACGTGCTGCGCCATCTCGCGCTTCTCTTGCTCGATGGCGCTCCGCTCACCAGCGAGCGATTCAAGGAAGTCATCGCCGCTTTGAAAGAAAGTCTGGGCATAGGCAGCCGGGAGATTTTTCATCCCATCCGCCTCGCGCTCACTGGCCACGCCGGCGAAGGCGTACTCGATCGCGTGATCTTGCTGCTCGATGAAGCCGCCGCCCTTTCTTTCGCCGTCCCCGTCAAATCCGCCCGCGAGCGTATCCTCGAATTCTGCGCCGCCCTCGATTGACCGGTCTTTTTAGAAAACTTGTCGTGTAGCTTTCAACTCGGAACTGTCACCTGTAAACTGTCTCCCCGATGGACAAGCTCACCGGCATCCACTCCGTTCGCGAAGCTCTGGACGCGGACCGCCCCTTCGACCGCATCCTGATCGCGCGCGGCCGCCAAGACACCCGCGTCGAGGAAATTGTCCAGCTCGCGCGTGCACGCGACATCCCGGTCCGCTTTGAAGACCGCGGCCAACTCGATCGTCTCGCTGGTTCGAAAGATCACCAGGGTGTAGTCGCTCTGGCCGCTGCGCGCGCGCCAGCCACGCTGGAAAGCATTCTCGCTGCCGCAAACAAGAGCTCTAGTCACGGCAGCAAAGGACTCATCGTGCTTCTTGACGGCGTCGAAGATCCGCATAATCTCGGCGCCATCATTCGAACAGCGCTCGCGGCCGGTGCGCATGGCGTGGTCATTCCGGAGCGGCGCGCCGCCGGACTCACCGACGCGGTCGCGCGCGCTTCCGCCGGTGCGCTGGCGCATTTGCCCGTCGCGAAAGTCACGAATCTGGCGCAAACGATGGAAGAATTGAAGGAAGCGGGCTACTGGCTGATCGGTCTCGATGAACGCGCCGACAAAAGCTACACCGAAGCTGACTACACTTCTCCGGTGGGAATCGTCCTTGGCGGAGAAGGCAAAGGTCTCCACGACCTGACGCGCAAACGCTGTGACTTTGTCGTCGCGCTGCCGACCGCCGGGCCTGTGAAATCGCTCAATGTCTCGGTCGCCGCAGGCGTCGTCTTATTCGAAGCTCTTCGCCAGCGGAATCGCAGTTCACGCCCCGTCTGAGATAAGAATGGCTACCTTTAGGGCGGAGGCCGCGTGCCAGGCCCAGTGGCTGCGAAAAGCAAATCGCCAGTCAAAGTAAATATCGTCCAAGCTTGCGCCACTTGTTTGGAGTTTCAATGCGTCCTGCAGATCCATATAGATCTCAGCGATGTGCCTTGAAAGAGAGCACAGCACCGGTTCTTCTTTTTGAGTAGGATCGAAGACGTCCCAGTATTCATCCAGATTGCCCAGCTGTTCGCGGAGTCTCGTCGAGAGTTGGTACTCATCGTTCGCGTGTGCAGTAGTCGATTCATCTGTGAAATCTGTCCATTCACTCGAAGGGCTCACGCAGGGTAGCCGAGCTGCAACCTCACAGAGCCTGGCTAGGAGTACGGAAACATCCTGGACTAGATGCTTGCGCTCGTAACCGCCGCAATCGTCGATAAATCTGCAGAATTCCTCCGCGACGGC
The DNA here is from genome assembly GCA_963727945.1 of uncultured Acidobacteriota bacterium. Classification (GTDB taxonomy): domain Bacteria; phylum Acidobacteriota; class Terriglobia; order Acidiferrales; family UBA7541; genus Acidiferrum. The sequence continues at coordinate 32,499 of CAVSIW010000053.1, read as the reverse complement.
AGGGAATTCTACAATCGCATCCTTCTCGGACTGTGTCATCATGTCGGCCATCTCGGGCGCTCAGGCCTCAGTCTCTACTTGTCGTATTGGATCAGCGAGAAAACATCCAAACCATTGAGTTTCGAGCGGCCGTTTAGAAATGTCAGCTCGACAGCAAATGCCGTCCCTTCGACCTTTCCGCCCAGACTCTCCACGAGCTTTACGGTGGCCGCGGCCGTGCCGCCCGTTGCGAGCAAATCGTCGCAAATAATGACGCGCTGGCCCGGCTTCACGGCGTCTTCGTGAATTTCGAGGGTGTCGGTGCCATATTCAAGCGCGTAAGAGATGCTCGCCGTCTTCGCGGGCAATTTTTTTGGCTTTCGGACAGGAACAAACCCTGCTCCCAGCCGGTACGCGAGCGCTGGCGCAAAAATAAAGCCGCGCGCTTCGATTCCAGCGACGACATCAACTTCGTGTGTTTTGAAGTGATCGCAGAGCCGGTCGATGAGCGCGCGAAAACCGTCTTTGTCCTTCAACAGTGTGGTCAGGTCGTAAAAAAGAATCCCCGGCTTCGGATAATCGGGCACTTCGCGAATCAGCTTCTTCAGGTCATCCATTCGAACAGCTCCCTCTTCGTCATTGTGTTCTCAAGCGTCCGGCACAATCGTAAATCCGTTCTCAAATTGCAGGCTGGGCTGCGCCACTTCTTCTTCGACTCCTGAGACGCTCGAAAATCGCGGTCCGCGCTCTAGCGCGCTCTTCATCTCATCCAGTTGCGCTGGCGAGCCGATCGCAAGCACTTCGACTCTGCCGTCGAACCAGATTCCTCGCGTAGCCGCCGATGCTCAGCTTCTCCGCTGTGCGCTGCGCAAAAAAGCGATACCCCACGCCTTGCACGTTTCCGGAGACAAAATATCGCCTAGTTTGTTTCTCGTCGTCCACAAACTTCGGAATTGTAGCAGAGACCTCCTGGATTCCGTTCAAACCGTCGAGACGAATACGATCAGGCTGCCCTAAGCCATGACGCGTAGGACGGCCTCGGCGAATTGCGCTAAACTCAATCAGGTTCGCGCAGACCTCCAAGCTGCTTTTCGGCGCTCTCCGCGCATCCAATTTGAGTATGATGCCGCACAACTTTCATGTCCCCCCTCGCCGCTCTCGATTGCTTCTTCACATAGCTTTTCTCGTCTGCGCGCTTTTCCTCTCACGCACGACGTGTCACGCGCAAGCTGCTCAGCAAGGCCCGCTCACGCCTCCACCGGACCACGACGTCCGCCGCGTTGGCACGGAACCTGTCCCGGCAGCTCCCCCGTCCATTCCGCCCGAGGAAATCATCAAGCGGTTTTCGCAAAAAGAAGATCAGTACATCGTCGCCCGCGCCGGCTACGCGTACAAGAAAACAGTCCGCGTCGAAGAGTTCGGCCCCGATGGCAAACCTTCGGGACAACTTTTGCTCGTCATCGAAGCAAAGCCCGGCGCCGACGGCAAAATCATTGAAAAGACGGTCGAGCGCCCGCAATCCACTCTGCATTATCTGGAGATGGGCCCGGAAGACTTCCAATCGCTTGCGCGCATGCCGGTCTACGCGCTCACGACCGGCCAACTCGCGAAATACGATCTGAAATATCTGGGCAAGGAACTTGTGGATGAAGTGGACTGCTACATCTTTCAGGTGAAGCCCAAGGCCGTCGAGCGCACAAGAGCGTATTTCGACGGCATCGTCTGGGTTGACGCAGTGTACCTGGAAGTGGTGAAGACCTACGGAAAGTGGATCACCGATCTCGGCGACATGCGCTCCGCCACCATGCCCTTCAACATTTTTGAAACGTATCGCGAAAATGTGGACGGCAAGTATTGGCTTCCGAACTACATGCGCTCCGACGACACGATCAATCTGAAAGACATCAACGTGCCGGTCCGCTTGGTGATCAAATGGACAGATTACAAGCAGCCACCTGCCGCAACCGCTGCTCCGGCGCTGCCCGTCCCTCCGTCCAAGCCAAACTCCTGAAGCCAAGCGCCCTGTAGGGGGCGGACTCGACTGGTCCCCGCGTCCTTGCTACGAACCAGGCACTAAATGCCGAGCTTTTTCAGCACGCCAGGCAGCTCCCGGATCGATTCGAGCAAAAAATCCGGCCGCGCCGCCCGCAACCGCTTTTCCGTCGGAAATGGCCCGAGCACCGCAATAGCACGAACTCCAGCGCTCTTCGCCATTTGCAAATCCTCCGGCGAATCTCCGACATACACGCAAGCGGATGGCTCCAGACGAAGTTGCCGCAACGCCAGCCGCAACGGCGCCGGATGCGGCTTTTTCTCTGGCGTGTCCCCGCTACAAACCCGTGCCCCAAAGAGCCTCGTGAGTCGGAACGCCCGCAACTGCTGCGTCACACGATCCCGGTCGCCGCTAGTAACTAAGCCCAAGTGATGCATTTGTTCGAGCCGCACGAGCACTTGTCGCGCTCCCGCAATCAACCGCGGCGAATGCTTCGCATACTGCCTGCGCCAAGCGCGGTCAGCGTCATCCCACCGCGCGCGCGGCAACTTCGCGGCTCGATACACGCGGTACCAATTCGGCGAATAGTGTTGCGCCAATTCTTCCAGTCCCCACGGAATCCCCATCTCGCGAAACATCGCCATGTACGCTGAAGAATCAGCGGCATAAGAATCAATCAGCGTGCCGTCCCAATCAAACAGCACTCCTTGCAAGATCTTTTTTCCCTTGGGAGCCATCGCGACTTAGAGTAGCAAACCCTCATCCCTAACAGCTTGAGTAAGATAACCACCGAGGGTTATCACGGGCGAAGCGCGGAATCTGTTTTTTTCCGGACTCGCCGAAGCAGCAGGCCTCAAAACAATGCTTCAGCAGGCCAGATTTGATGATCCAACTTACCGGGGATTCACAAGAGCGCCACTCTTCCACTTCGGAACACGGAGAATTTGAGTGTTAGAATGCCTCAATCAAAATGATTCTGACCGTCAGACTCCGGCCGGCCATCGCCCGATTCGGCTGGCTCTTCCTTCTGTCCTCGCCCTTGTTCGTCCAGCAAAGCCCCGAAGTGCCGCCACAGTCCGGCACCGCCAAAATCGTCGTCACGGCGAATTCGGTGTTGGTGCCGGTGGTGGTCCGCGATTCGCAAGGCCGCGCGGTGGGCGACCTGAAAAAGGAAGATTTCCAGCTTTTGGATAAAAACAAGCCGCAAGTTATCTCGGGATTTAGCATTCAGAAACGGGCAGGGATTGAGAGCCCTCGCGCGAGCGCTGAGCCTGCGCCTGTCAGTGCTGGTGCTACCCAACCACCGGCGGCAGCACCTGAACGTTTCCTGGTGTTCTTGTTCGACGACATGCACCTGAACGGCAGCGATTTAATGCAGATCCAAAAAGCGGCAACAAAAATAATCGCCGACTCGCTGACGGATTCTGACATGGCGGCGGTAGTTTCCATATCAGGGATCAGCAGCGGTTTGACACGCGATCGCGCGAAGTTGCAGGACGCGATCATGAATCTGAAGGTGCAGAACCTCTTTCGTCCGATGGGGCGTAGCTGCCCGAATATCGAGTACTACGAAGCGGATCGCATCGAGAACAAGCACGATCTCATGGCGCTCGATACCGCCGTGGATGCTGCAATGACTTGCTGTGAGTGTGCGCGCGAGACCGCGCGGACGTATGTGGAAGATGCAGCCCAACGAGCTCTTCAGATTGGTGATCAGGATATTCGCGTGACGCTAGGCTCTATCGGGAATATCGTGCGCAAAATGGGTTCCATGCCGGGCCAACGCACGCTCGTCCTGGTTTCGCCTGGCTTCCTGACCCTTACAGCGGAATCGATGGCGGTGAAATCGGTGATTCTGGACATGGCGGCACAGCTAAACGTGACTATCAGCGCTGTGGATGCGCGCGGATTGTACACCACGGTGCTGGACGCCAGCGACCAAACCGCAGGCACTACTCGTGCAACACGCGCCAAAGCTCAATATCGCAACGACTCCATGATGCTCAATGAAGACATCATGGCGGAACTCGCGGACGGAACCGGCGGGACTTACTTTCACAACAGTAATGACCTGGAAGGTGGATTTCAAGTCCTGACGGCTGTGCCAGAATATGTATACATACTTGAGCTCTCGCTCCAGAACGTGAAGCAGGACGGCGCTTATCACCTTTTGAAACTAAAATTAGACAAGGACGGCTTGAAGCTCCAGGCGCGCAGGGGGTATTTTGCGCCGAAGCCGGAGAAATCAAAAAGGTGAAATTGCGATCCAGCAAAAAACAAAGATCGAAGAAGCTCGCATTCGCGGCAACATTCGTTCGTTACCCACAGCGTAGAATGCTTGCCTGTTTGGTATTTTCGAACAGCAAGCCTAAACAGAATTCCGTGGCGGGTCAGTTTCCGATAACCCGGGCACTGACACTTCGTTGCGCCACAACGACGAATTAACTTAGTGGTCTTTTGTCCGGCCTTCGAATAAACCTGGGTCGATCGCCGAGCGCAGAGACTGCTCTGACTGAAGTCCGAGGTAGTAACTCAGACCCTCATTAATGCAAAAGTCGCCCCCTTCAATAGGCGGGCGTTACTCATGAGACTGTCATTTTGCGCGGTGAAATTCCACATATTCGCGGCCGTGGTACAAGCGGTAATTCCCAGCCCCCGAGCTCGCCGTGAACTGCAGTGGCACTGGGCGCTTCATCTCCGTATCTTTCGTTGAGCCCGCCTGCAAAATGTCGTTGGCGCCGATGTCCATCACCACAAACTTGTTGCCTTCGAGAAAGCCTATGCCATACGCGCCGGGCTTCAGCGTTTGCCCGCCGATTTCGACTGGCACTTCGTTGATGAGATACGCCTGATACTTTTCCTTCATGGCAGTGGAGTAACCGGAGCTATCCACGAGTCCCGCGAGCACCAGGAAGCCATCCGCGTAGCGAACGCCGCCTGTATTGCGATCTTGCACCGTCGCTACCTGGCCGCGGAAGAAGACTTTCTCAGGCAACAGCTTTATACCGACCTCGGCCGCCGTCAGGACTGACTCCTTGCCCGAAGCGGAATTTGCAGACGTTTGCGGACGAGCGAACGAGACTCCAGCGACAGCCAGGAACGAGGCTGCGAGCAACGAGACGGACGTGCGAAACTTCATGGCATTCTCCTTAGGCGAGTTAGCAGATTAGTGAAACCAATGATCATAAGTGCGGAGTGATATTCCCTTTAGACGCAGCCCTCACGGAGCCGATGTAGGTTTGCAGAGCGCTGAATTATCATTCCTATTGGAGAAACGCCGCAGTGACCCAGGTCACCGCTCCGCGTGACCCGAATAACGCCTGAGGCTGGCAAAGACTACCGTCCGGCCAGTGCCCGATAAGCGCTGCCGGCTAATTGGTTGAAGGAAAAAGCCTGTGCCCTGACCTCACGCCCTCATGCGACTGATGAGCCAGAAATATGCAAGGAACAATCCGCCAACGACGATAAGAACCGCCGCAAACCGGGACTTATATCGGCAGAGAAAACCACACGCGGCGACTAGAAGCCCCGAGAGCGATAGCGTTGTGCAGAGCCAGTTAGATGGATAATCAGGGGACTGAGATACAAACAACAAAAACAGAATGGATGCTACAGCCCCAATCGCAAGCGGGAGGATTCGGGTGAGATGCTGGAGGCTGTCACGATCACGCCGGATTTCAATTACGGTAGCGGAGGCAAAGCAAAAAAGGGGGACGCTCATTAGAACGACTGCTACATTTATCGTGGTCATAGGCGGAGGCCCTAAATCAATGATGAGTATAAGCCGAGTTTGAACGCTCCATGCACTCGGTGGCCTTCATGTGCCTGGTTAGTCGGGCGGTCTCAATGGATCGACGCAACATTAGCTCGAAGTCTACTTGCAGGGGATCAACAGCCAAAAGTCGTTCGCGAGAGTTGATTCACACGGAACACTACCTTGGCTAGTCCTGATTGAGTACAGCCGGACGGATCGGTTTTCCAGGGGGAAGTGTTGTCAGATCAACTGATTAGATGGTGTGGCATCGACCAGTTGAGCTGGCAGCCCATTACCGGAAACTGGCCAGCCTCCCAGAATGCTTGTCGAATTCAATAGTGAGAAGAACAGAAATCAAGGACGGAGGAATCGGGAGGGAACGCCGTCATCGCGGTCGAAGTGCAGATCGTCGAAAGCTGCCGCAACTCCGTACCAGCCTGGCATGGCCGCGGGTTCCACGCGGCGGACGCGCGCCAGGCTAACGATCACCACGCTGCCGTGCCCCATGGGACGGCTAACCAGTACGATTTCGAGTTCGACCAGCGCTCCTACAGCTATCTCTTTCGGGCAAAGGAAAAAAACACCCGTCGAGCTGATGTCTCGCGTCACCAGTGTTACAGGGAAGTCTTCGGCAACGGAGTCCACGCGGCGAAGCCTTAGAGGAAGTTTGAGAGTAGCGCGCGGATATTCGCGCTGCTCGTGATTCACGCCGACCGCATGCGTCGGCACCCGCACAAAACGCCGCGGCTGTCCGGGCGCGAGCAATGGCGTCACGCGCAGCGCAGGGACGCGCACCGGCTCGGCCACCTCTTGCGCAGGCATTGGCGCCGCAAGCTTGGCTCTAACTGCTTCTTTTTCCACCGACTGAATCGGTCTTGCGCGGTTCGTCGCGCCCATCCCGCCCTCAGAGATGCCACTTCGTTGCTACCATTACTGGCCCAACTGCACTTTCTGTTGATGTTGCCCCGAATTCCCGATGTTGCTGAGTGGGTGGATAAAATGCCACCTTAGCTCTCAGACGTCAACCTGTGGGAAACTCCCGAAGTGTCTTAACCTCAAACACTTGGTTATAGTACCTGGTCCTTCCTTTTGGCTCTCTCCATGCGCTGTGGATAACTTCGTCCAATATGGTGCTCGACAGCGTGCCGTTCTATCGCTACTTTCATGTCATTAGGCTTCGCGGAATGTCCACGCCCACCTTTGATACATCATCAGGCGAGCCAGCCCTCGTGGCTTTGCCGCATGACTCAGCGAAACGTGATGGCCTGCTGCTCATCGCCGCTTTCGCCGCCATTTATGTCATTTGGGGATCCACTTACCTTGCCATTGCCGTCGGGATCGAGTCTTTCCCCACGCTCCTGCTCCCCGCTTCGCGCCACTTGATCGCCGGCCTCGTCCTCTACCCAATCTTGCGCTGGAAGACCGGCATTCGCCCGACACCCGCCCAGTGGCGCACCGCCATCATTACTGGCCTTCTCCTCCTTCTCGTTGGTAACGGCGGGGTTTGCCTTTCTGAGCGCACTGTCCCCTCCGGCGTGGCCGCCTTGCTCGTGGCTCTCGTCTCTTTTTGGATGGTCCTTCTCGATTGGCTCCGTCCAGGTGGCCCGCGCCCTGTCCCCAGAGTCGTTGCCAGCCTCGTCCTTGGATTCGGCGGATTGGTCCTGCTTGTAGGTCCGGCGCACCTGGGAGGCTCGGAGCGCGTCAATCCAACTGGCGCGGGGATTCTTGTCGTTGCTTCCCTCGCGTGGGCCTGTGGGTCCATCTACTCGAAACATAGCGACCTGCCGAGCTCAGCCCTTTTGGGGGTTGCCATGCAAAGCCTCGCGGGGGGAGCAGCACTCTGGATTGTTGGATTGCTCGCAGGCGAGGGCCGCCAACTGCATCTCGCGGCGATCACCGCGCGTTCCTGGATCGCCCTCGCGTATCTGATCGTATTTGGCTCGGGAATCGGGTTTACTGCCTACGTCTATCTGTTGAAGAAAAGCACCGCGGCCCGCGTGGGAACTTATGCGTTCGTCAACCCCGTCGTGGCTCTTTTTCTTGGCTGGCTTGGAGCCGGCGAAACGATCACGCTGCGGACTGCGCTTGCGGCCGCGGTCATTCTTACGGCTGTCTTATTAGTGATCACTGCCCCGCACAAGAATGCCGCCGAGGCCGCCGAAGTTCTGCCCAACCCTGGCGAAGCTTGAACTAGCCTGTAAACCGCTTTGCACGAGCCCGCAGAGCCGCGCCATTCGATTCCGCTTTGCCGAGTCTTTCCGGATAGATTTGATTCCAACCCTGCGCTATTTTCGTAGCATGCAGACGATGAACAATTCGAACGCAGACGCGGCCATGCAAGTCTCGGCTCGCAAGGCAGCACAGTACTGGCGGGCGACGCTCGAACGCGACGCCCGCGCCGATGGCAAATTCGTGCTGGCCGTGCGCTCGACGCATATTTATTGCCGGCCGTCCTGCCCGGCCCGCCGGCCTTTGCGGCGCAACGTCATTTTTTTTCGCACGCGCGAAGAAGCGGAAAAGCAAGGCTATCGCCCCTGCCTGCGCTGCCGGCCGAATGAGATTGCTGCGTCAGCGGCACTCGTCGCGCGCGCGGCGAAATCTCTGGTGCAATCCAGCGAAGAAGGCGTGCACCTCTCCGAACTCGCGAGAAAGCTGAATTCGAACGCCGGGACGCTTCGCCGCGCTTTCCGGCAAGTCACTGGCCTCGCGCCTCGCGAACTCGCCGAAGCTTTGCGCGTGAAGCGCTTCAAGAAATTGCTGCGCGCAGGGAGAAACATTACCGACGCGCTTTACGAAACTGGATACGGTTCGTCCAGCCGCGTCTATGAACGCAGCAACGCACAACTTGGGATGACGCCAGCAACATATCGAAAGGGAGGAATGGGTATGAAAATCGAATACACGATCGCGAAGTCACCGCTCGGAAAAGTCTTGGTCGCTGCCACGGAACGCGGTGTGTCCGCCGTCTATCTTGGGAGACGCGCAGAACAAGCTCGTCGCGGAATTGCATGAAGAATATCCTCGCGCGGAAATTTCGCCGGCAACCGGAAGCGTGCGGCGCTGGGTCCGTGAAATCGTTCAGCGCATCGAAGGCAAGCCCGCGCAAGTAGATCTTCCCCTGGACCTGCAAGCTACGGCCTTTCAACGGCGTGTCTGGCAGGAGTTGCAACGCATTCCGCGTGGCGCGACGCGTACATATTCGCAAGTGGCCCGCGCCCTCGGACGTCCCAAGGCCGTCCGCGCAGTGGCCCGCGCTTGTGCAACCAATCCTGTTTCGATCGTGGTTCCGTGCCACCGCGTCATCCGCGAGGACGGAAATCTGGCGGGTTATCGCTGGGGCCTTACGCGCAAGGAACAATTGCTCGCCACTGAGCGTGCTGCGGCGAAGTGAAGAAACCATTCAGCGCCCACGCCGAGCCGCGTACGAGGCGCCGTCCGTTGGTGTTGGAACACGTACGCCTGCTTTGGGCACAAACCCAGCGCTTACCGGCGCTTTGCATGAGGCACCAGTCACGAGTCACCTTTTAGACACGCGGCTTTTCGTGGGTTGCGTTCTTCGGCCAGTCCTGCTTGAACTTGGATTCGTTGATCTTGAGATTCTTCATGACGTTGGTGTAGTGGAACAAAATGTAGTCGTCAGAGCCGGTCTCAAAAAATTTTTGTTGAATGGGCAGCCAGGAGGCTTCGTCGATCCACATCTGAATCCGCGCGATCTGGCTGCGGACCTGGTCGGATCTTGGCGTCAGTTCCAGCAAGACTGATTTCTTGTGGTCCATGTCTTCTTCGCCGGTAACCGTCACTAGATAACTTTTCTTCAGATCTTCACTCTTTGTCCCGAAGCCGAGACGAATGTATTGGTCGACCATCGCGCGATTCTTGCTCAGGTCATATTCTTCAACGCGGTTCAGTTTTGGGTTGTAGAGAAACAGCGAATCCCCGGTGCGCAGGATCGTTCGCGCCTCAGGCTTAGTAAACTCAATCCGCATTTTCTGGTCGTGGCGGACCAAAATCTGTCCCGTCTCCGTCGATTTATCTTGCACAACGGCAGTGTATTTGACGTTTTCAATATCGGCCGTGAGGCTGCGAAAGTCCTTGGCGGACTTGTCCATCATGTCGAGCACGCCATCGAGCGTCCACTTCGAAGCTGTTTGAGCGGCGCCGGCTCCCATGGCCATAGCCGTCGCGGCAAGCCCCAGAATAAATAGGAAAAAATGCCTTCTTATCAAGAGAAGCCCCTGTTGATGCTTGATCGTGTGGCTGGTTATGCTCTTCCAAATCCTAGCATATACATAGAGATGCGCGAACTTTGCTTAGAGTTACGCTTGCACTCTTGGAAGTCCGCCGCGCGTTCGTTTTTAGCGGTGTATATCCACGTGATAGGCGATCACCGTGCCCTGCTCGTCGCGGACCGCCTCAATCCTGGATATGGTGAAGCGCTTGTTGCGAAGCTCAGGGAGCGACTTCTGCAGTGCGTTGTGCAGTTCGTTTTCCAGCGCCGGGGTTTGCTCTGGAGGAGCGAGAATACGGGCATCCACCCGGTAGGTCTTGCTCTCGCCTTCGTCTTTCAGGAGTAACACTTGCCCGGGAGCATTGGCGGGAAGCCCCATCTGGGGCTGATCGTGGAACCACGCGCGCGGTGTCGCCAAAACAAAAATCAAAATGAAGATGACCGCGGCGTCATACGGCCACGTGCCGCGCTCGTACGCCCAGAAAAACGTCTTCGACAAAATCTGTCCGAGGCTCGCCATCTCAGTCCGCCGGCACGCCGTCAACAATCACGCCATCCCGCATGTGCACCACGCGGTCAAAATACGCCGTGGCTTCGGGATTGTGAGTGATCATCACGATTGTTTGGCCCAGGTCTTTATTGAGCTGGCGAAGCATCTGGAGCACGACTTCCGAATTTTTTGAATCAAGATTGCCCGTGGGCTCGTCGGCCAGCAAAATTTTGGGTTCATTAATAATCGCCCGCGCGATGGCCACGCGCTGCTGCTCGCCCCCGGAAAGTTCCGAAGGTTTGTGCTGAAGGCGTCCAGCGAGGCCTAGCAGGTTCGTCACGACATCGAAGCGGTGCGGGTCAAAACCATCGCCGTGGATAAATTGCGCGATGGCGATATTGCCCTTGGCGGTTAGCGTGGGAAGAAGATTGAAGCGCTGGAAGACAAACCCGATTTTACTCCGCCGCAGCTTGGTGCGCTCGGCGTCGCTCATGGCCGTCAAATCGTTGCCGTCCACCAGGACGCGGCCTTTGGATGACTTTGCCAGCCCGCCGATCACATAGAGGAGGGAGGATTTTCCGCAGCCTGACGGCCCCATCACCGCCACCGACTCGCCGGGCTCGACCGCGAAGTTGACGCCACGGAGCGCAGGGACATCCACTTTCCCCGCACGGTAGAGCTTCCACAAATTTTCTGTTTTAAGTATCGGCTCCAAGCTCTTTTTTCCTGGGACAATCAGCCCTTCGGCAGGTTGCTGTATTGTAGCTGCGATTCCCATCTCTGCCTAGCCGCTACGTCAGCCCGCGGCGTCCTTTCCCTTTCTAATCGCACTGTTCGTTTGCGTCTCCAGAGCCATTCCATCCAACCGATTTTCAATCGTATGAGAGCGCTTCGACTGCGTCTTTGCGGCTTGCCATCCACGCAGGGTAGCTTGCACCGAGAATCGCTCCAAACAGCGCAATTCCCGCCGCGCGAAAGATCCACGGCCACGTTATGAGGATGGACAGGGTAGGGAAGCCGGCGAGAAACGCCGCGCGCACCAAATAGCTCAGTCCGACCCCGGCGATAATGCCCAACACGCAGAGCCCTGCAGACTCCGTCAGCAGCGCGCGCACGATGAAAGCCCGGCCAGCGCCAAGCGATTTCAAGACACCGATGTCGCGCGTCCGCTCGATCACGGTCGTATACATCGTTAGAAAGATCACCAGCAAGCCGATGGAGACCGCCAGGGAGATCATGGCGTTGATGAACGTCTGCAACCCCGGAATGTTCGTCGAAGTCATCAGCGACAGCAGCGCACTAAGCGGACGGACCGTGTAGCCCGGCAAGAGATGGCGAATCTCATCCATCACGTCTTCCGTGTGCTCCGGGCGCGTGCACTTCAGCCAAAAGATGGAGGCTTTATCGGGCGCGCCGACCAAGTCCTGGAGCGTTGCCAGCGGGACGAATAGCCGCGCGCCTTTTCCGTGCTCGATGATGGCGGCCACATGCCAGTCGTGGTTCAAAAGTTTGAAGGTATCGCCGACCTTGATGTTTTTCGCCGCCGCCGCCAAGTCGTCAACCAACAGGTCGTCCGGACCTTCCATGTCATGCCCTTGCAGAAAAACAAACCCGCCGGACACGGCGCGGAAGCTTTCCCGGTCAATGCCGTAAACAACGTCCACGCCACCGGAGGAGCTGAATTGCAGGAGAGCCGGCGCGACGGATTGCACATATTTCAGCTCCGCCAATTTGTCCGCGATCTTGATAGGCATGGGCGCGCCTGTCATCCCAATGAAGACGGAAGCGGCGGGCGGTTGAAGCATAACGTCCGCTCCGATGCCTTCGATGCGCTTGGCCGTTTCCGTCAGCAGGCCCGACGTCAGTCCGACAATCAAGACCACCAGGGCGACTTCTACGGCAACGGCGAGGACACCGATCAAGGTGCGCAACGGCCGGTGCAGCAGGTTGCGGACAATCAGCTCACCCATCATGGCTGCTTCTCCGGCGTATCTTCGCCAACATGAACAAGCTCCGAACCCGCTGGCTGCTCCAGCTTGAATCGATCGGCTGGAATGTCTTCATTCAGCATCAACTTGGTGACCTGTAATTCCAAGCGATAGTCATCGTGTGGCCTTTCGATTTGGATCGCGCGCGGGAAAGAGGCAATCCCCGATGGGGTTCCCGCCGCTTGCTCCTGATCGGCGGTAAGCGGCTCCCAGTCGGAGTAGCGCACGTCGGAGAGCAACGCGCCATTCGGCCCAAATTCCTGGAGCCGCGCGACTTGCAGATCGGCGCGATTGAACCAGATTTTTCGCAAAATTTCCGTTCGATATCCACCACGCAAGACGGTTAGCACATAATACCGCGCCTTCTCGTCGTTGAACTCTTCAAAGAGCACGGCTTCTTCCTTGCGAATTTCGCTCCAAAGCAGCGCGTCCAGCAGATGCTGCGGCCGGAGATTTTCAATTGGCTTCTTGCTGGCGCGCTCCAGCACTATCGGCCCCACAAGGAACTTGTTTTTTGACGGGATCGACACGCGAAACGATTCCGCGTCGCTGACCATATCGAACACCGTTTTGCCGATCACGGGCGCCTGCCCAATCATGCGAATGGAAGCCGGACGCTCCGCCAGAAGAAACGCTTTCACTTCGTGATACTCCTCGATGACGCCGCTGTATTTTGAACCTGCCGTGGGCTTCAACTCGACGGTGGCATTCAAACTCTTCACGCCCTTCGCCATGGTGTTGTATTTATCGAGCAGTTCCTCGCGCGTGGCATCCTTCGCAACGACCATCTGCGTGGCTGGGACGTTCCGCGTGGTCTTGACAGCACCTCCGCAGCTGCAGGAAATCGCCGCCAGTGTCGCCCATACCGTGCATGCCAACACACGCCGCATCAGTCTCTTCCGCCTCTTTCGGTACAAAGGGAGCAATCTAACAACCATGTTGAAACGCGTCAATCAGATGCCAGTCACGCACTGCCAACGGAACAGCGCCAATCTCTATTATGGACGAGTGTGCGGGGTGTGTGCGACCCCGTATGGGCGAATCCGCTAGTGAGGCCGAGCGATGTAAATATCGAAGGGCAGCACAGCGGGCCGCACGCGACGGATGACTTCGCTGGCCCAGAGCGTCGGGCTGAGCAGAGTTACCCAGCCGTCTTCCGGCTCGCAGACGGCGCAGAAAACGTAGCGTTCGTAGGCGGTCTGGTAGGCGTCTACGCCGCGCTTGGAAAGGTCGCCTTCGAGCGCGGCATCCGGGGATTCCGTAGCGGCTCCCGTACGCAATCCAAAGGTCTCTCCTTCGAAGCGCTCGAAAAGCTGGAACAGTTGGCCTTGCCTGGGCTGGGGAAGGACTATGCAGCGGCCGCCTGCTTCGCGATACTCAATCTTTCGCGCTTTGCAAAACTCCTGCACCCGGTCAATGTGGCTGAAAAAATCCACGACGTAGAATTCTTCTAGCGCCAGGGCAGGGAAGACCGCCGACCAAATCTCCGCCGCCTGCTTGCCTCGAACGGGCTCGCGGTTTTCCGTCTCGACCAGTTCAAGGCCGACCGCTTTCACACCTGGCCCGAGATCCAGCGTTTCCACATCCAGTGAAAAAGGAGGCAACTCTAGCGCGCCCGGCGGCGCGCCGGGGGGAACACTCATTCCAATGTCTCCGCTTGAGGAAATCTAACTCGAAAATCGGGCGACTGCTTCCGCACGTCCAGCCAGTCAAAAAACGCGTCGGGAGTTTCGAGCCAGATGCGAAACCAGCTGGCAATCTCCACTTTTTCCGCGCGCTTGTTCGCTTCCACTTTGTGATTTCGCGAAATCATTTCGGCGCGGCGTTTGCCGAGTCGCGCCACTCCCAGAACGCGTTCGACTGCTGCATGCTCGCCGTGCGCCTGGAATTTCCGCATCAGCTCGTCCAGCCGCATGATGCTCACTTCCGCGTCTTCGAGCGTTTTGAAGTGCAGCAGATCTTCGAACTCTTCTTCGTACTGCTCTTCCGCTTCTTCTTGCAGCGTCAGCAGCACTTTCCAGCCCGCGGTTTTCAAAACGTCGGCAATGTACTCCGAGCTGGTCTTTCCCGCTTCGCCATGTTCTGCATGGATCCGCCGGCGCAACTGATCGATTTCCGCGAGCGTCCATTTCGAAGCGCCAATCTCTCTTGCCGTCTCGAGGATCAGATCCTTCTTCGATTTTTGCGAGTCGGTCATCAAGCTGTGCCTTTGCGCGGTTTGGCGTGCGCCTTCTTTTTGCTGTGCGCCTGCGCCTGCTTTTGCTTCTGCGGCGGGGTAGGCGGAGGATCTGCCGGGAGTCCCGCTAGCAGACGGCGGTACTTTGTCACATTCCGGTTGTGTTCGGCCAGTGTCGCGCTAAAAAAATGTCCGCCCTGGGTGTTGGCCACAAAATAGAGGTAGTCCGTTTGGGCGGGCTGAAGTGCGGCACGCAACGATGCTTCTCCCGGATTGCCGATGGGGCCCGGCGGCAATCCCGTGTGCTCATAGGTGTTGTAAGGGGAGTGCACGTGCAGATCGGCTCCGGTCAGCGTTCCGTTGTAGCGGCTTTCTTGCTCCAAAGCATAGATCACCGTCGGGTCGCATTGCAGCATCATGTCTTTGCGCAGGCGATTTTCAAAGACTCCCGCGACCAGAGGCCGCTCGTCCTTTTTTGGCGTTTCGCGCTCGACAAGCGAAGCCAGCGTCACGATCGAAGAAATCGGATATCCGGAGGCAAGACGCGTTTTATCGTCCGCTGCCACTGGAGGCGAAATCCGCGTCCATTGTTCCTTGAATTTCTTTACCATCGCCGAGGTTAATTCTACGGCGACTGGATGGCGCGGAAGTTGATAGGTCGCCGGGAAAAGATATCCTTCGAGCGTGAGCGCGTGCGAGTCAATGTCGCGAACCATCATCGGATCGCTGGCGGCTTTCACGAAATCATCGGCGGAAAGAAAGTGCCCGGCTTCGAGGTCATGCGCGATGTCGTAGAGAGTCTCGCCTTCGCGGACCGTGAAGGGAATTTCGTAGACTTCTCCCTTGGCGAGCTTCCAGAAAACGTCGCGGCCGCTGACGGCGTGATCGAAAAAATATTCGCCGGCTTCGAGCGATCGCTTCGGATGCCTCCGCGCATAAATTTCAAACGCAAACGCGCTGCGAACCGCGCCGTTCCGCTCCAGCATCCTCGCCACGCCGCGGCTCGACGCCCCGTGCGGCACCGTTACGAACACGCCTTCAGTCCCGAATCCTTGGTATGGCTTTGTAATGCAATACCACACCCAAGCCCCGGTTCCCGCGGCGGCCAGCACCAGCACCAAAATGAGCAGCAAAACTTTCTTCAAGTCACCCTCGCGAACTCTGTGAGTTCATGTCTTACTTCGCTTGTTGCACCGTTTGCACCGCCTGCCGCCGGTCCAGATACTCCTTCAAGATCAAAGCCGCAGCCATCGCATCCACGCCCGGTCTCGCATTCTCCCTCTTCCGTTTTTTGCTTGAGGCCGCATGCATAATTCTGCCTTGGTGTTCTTCGAGCATCCGCTCCGCTTCCCAGCTTGTCAGGCGCTCGTCCACCATCTCCACTGGCAAACCAAGCTGCTTGTGCACGCGTTGCCCAAATCGTGCCGCTTCCTCGGCCATATCCCCGCGCGTCCCATCCAGCCGCAGCGGCAATCCCACCACAATTTGCTTCACGCCGTGCTCGCGCACCAACTCCCGCAACCGCCGCATATCTTCATTGCGATTGATACGATCCAGCGTCCCCAGCGGCTGCGCCATCGCCGTCTCCGCATCGGCAATCGCCATCCCTATCCTCGCCCGCCCATAGTCCAGCGCCAGGATGTGTAGACGATTCAATTCGCCGCCATCAACAGAGGTCTTATTCACAGTTCCAGTATACCGGGAAGCAATTCCGAAGATGCGCGATGCTGCCTAAGAGTGGACTATCTGCCAGAGCACCACGCGTCACTAGATTCGGATGAGAAATCAGCTTTAAGGCTTTCTTCCGCGAGCTCCGGATTGCCATGCGTCCCAGTAACCGAGAGTCTTCATCTGCTGGTCAAGCCCGGTCTCTTTGACAAGAACGTCGAGTTCGCCACGCGTCAGGCGTTTGCCGAGCGGCTCAGTGCGATCGGCGATGCCCCACGCCGTCAGCGCGGCAAGCGCCGTATTCAGCTTCAGCTCCCGGACGTCCACTTTGTCCAGCGTGTCCGATGCGGCGTGGTAATTCACCAGATAGTTCGCCACTTCCTGATTGGCAACCAGCGTTGGCACGCCTTCCAGCAGAAAATCGAAGTTGTCGGTCCCGAACGACGCGTCGGGCGTGTGATCGTTCGCGCCCCACGATTCCAGCGGCTTCAGCACTTCACGCACGCCAGCTTCGATGTCGCGCCGCCCGCCAAGCGAATAGCCGGTGACGCGTCCAATCCCCGTATCAAACGTGATCATCGCTCTAATTTTGTCCATCTCCGCGCGATGCGCCTTTACATATTCAAACGATCCGAACGGTCCCTTGCTCCTCGCCACTGAAGAGCACAAAGCGAATCGTCCGCCGCGGCAACAATCCAGTGGCTTTGATGGCCCGCGCCGCTTCGATGACCAACGCTGCATTGCAGCCGTTGTCGAGCGCCCCCGTTCCCAACTCCCAGGAATCGAGATGCGCCCCGAGAATCACCACTTCGTCCGGCTTTTCGTACCCGCGAATTTCGCCGACGACATTTTCCTGCTCGATCGGCCCGCCGATTTTGTTGGGCATGGTTAACTCCACCCGCATTTTGCCCGAATACGCCGCAGCCATTCGCGCCATCCGCATTGCATCTTCGCGCGCTACGATAGCCTGCGGAATCTTATCGATTGCGCCAGTCAACGAATTGGTGTGGCGATAAAGCAGCAGGCGTTCGCGCGCCCCCATCCAAAGAATCGCGGAAGCTCCACCCTTGATCGCACGCTGAATGATTTCTGGCGGCCGCAGATATTCGTTGAACAGGTCGGCCCAAGTCGAACCAATATCGCTATGCACAAGCAAAATCGCGCCTTTGACGGCCGAGCTGACTCGCGCAAAATCAGCTTCGGTTCCATAGCCGACGTCGATGAGATTCGCTTCGATGCCGCTCGCCGGCGTTGCGGGCGACCAGCCTTCCGCTTTCAGCCGAACGGGAAAACTCACCGGTCCAAGCAGTTCGAGCCGCGTATCACCTTCGCTCCACGTCAATGGCAGCGTGTACTTCTCGGTGTGCACCTCCACGCCCTCCGCGCGAAACGCGGCGACCGCCCACTCCACAGCCTTGGCCATCGCCGGCGAGCCGGTCACGCGTCCGCCAATCTCATCCGTCAACCGTCGCAGGTTCTCTTCCATCGGCGACGGTCCCATCACCAGCGGCAAAATCTTTGCGGCAGCCTGTGCACAACTCGAAGCATCCGTTGCGGAACATGCCGCGGCACTCTGTCCAGCCTGTGCCGGCCCCAGCGAATCCTTCGCGGGAGGCAGTTGTGCCGTGGCAGAAAGTGAAGCGAAGAAGTAAAGAAACAATAATGGAGAGAAAATCTTGGTGTAGTGCATCAGTATGCTCTCCATGTCGTAACTGCGTTGCGGCCGCTCCATTCCGCGGCAAGCCCGTGCATCCTGGCGCGGAGTAGTATAAGCTCGCGCCGCTTCGCTGAGAAACGAGTCGGCACAATCTTTGCAGTCCAGAGAATTTGCGATGAAAAAATTCATTTCCGTTCTTGCACTTGTCTTGGCGTTCGCAATCGAGGCCTTCGCGCAAACGTCAGCCCAAACTGCTCCAGCGAGCCTCGATACCCGCGCAAAAGCAGCCTTGGCCGTGATTCGCGGAACGCTCAACGTGCACGGTCTCCAACAAGCCGTCCGCGTTCAGCGAGACCGCTGGGGAGTCGCCCACATCTACGCGCAAAATCAGCACGATCTCTTCTTCGCGCAAGGCTTCGTCGTTGCGCAAGACCGCCTCTTCCAAATGGAACTGTGGAAGCGCTCCGGCCAGGGCCGCCTCGCCGAAATCCTCGGACCGAGCGCTCGTGCAGCGCGACGTCAACGCCCGCCTCTTGCGTTATCGCGGCGACATGGGCGCCGAATACAAAAGCTACGCTCCCGACACGAAAGAAATCCTCGAAGCCTTCACCTCCGGCATCAACGCCTACATCGAAGAAATCCAAGAGCCCGGCGGCGTCGGTCTCCCGCTTGAATTCCAGCTTGCCGGCTTCAAGCCCGAGCCCTGGAAGCCCGAAGACTGCTTGAACCGCCTGGCGGCATACTCAATGACCGGAAACGGCGCCAGCGAACTCCACAACGCCCAACTGGTCGCTCTTCTCGGCCCCGAAAAGGCCGCCGAACTTCTCGAACTCGATCCACGAGTGAAACTCGACCCGGCTCCCGGCATCGATTTTTCCGGCCTCTCGCCTGCGCTCCTCGAAAATCTCGTTGGCAGCGACGTGCCACTCCATTTCCCCGAGACGCCTGTTCAGGGAAGCAACAACTGGACCGTCTCTGGTTCGCTGACGGCCACTGGCAAACCTCTACTCGCGAACGATCCCCATCGCGTCATCGCGGAGCCTTCGCTGCGCTACATCGTCCATCTGGTCGCGCCCGGATGGAACGTCATCGGCGCTGGCGAACCCGGTCTGCCGGGTGTCGCAGTAGGCCACAATGAAAAGATCGCGTGGGGCTTCACAATTTTCGGCCTCGATCAGCAGGACCTCTACCTCGCGCAACTAAACCCCGCCGATCCGGAACAATATAAGACCGAGCACGGCTGGGAGCGCTTGGAAGTGAAAACAGAAACCATCGGCGTGCGAGGCGGCGCACCGGTCACGGCAAAACTCAAATTCACACGCCACGGTCCCGTGCTCTGGGAAGACGGAAAACGCGCACTTACGCTGCATTGGGTCGGCGCCGAGCCCGGCAGCGCCGGATACCTCGGTTCACTAGCCCTCGATCGCGCAGGAAACTGGCAAGAATTTGAGCAAGCGATGGCGCGCTGGAAAGTCCCCTCGGAAAATATCGTCTACGCCGACCGCGACGGCAACATCGGCGAACATTCCACCGGCCTCGCCCCTCTCCGCAAAAACTGGACCGGCCTTCTCCCTGTTCCTGAAACCGGCGAATTCGAATGGAGCGGCTTTGTCCCGAACAGCGACCTGCCGCACACTTACAATCCAGTCTCAGGTTTTGTCGCCTCAGCCAATCACAAAATGATCCCTGAAAACTATCCCTACGCCGTAGGATTTCAATGGGCATCGCCGGAAAGATTCTTGCGCATCTCAGAAGTCATCAGCGGCGCCGCAAAAAGCGCGCACAAGCTCAGCGTTGAAGACATGGAAAAACTCCAGAACGACGTTGTGTCCCTCCCCGCTCGCGATTTGCAAAATTTGCTGAAGCCTGCCGCCGGAAGTGCACCAAGCCGCACAGCCAAGCTCCTGCTCGATTGGGACTGTGCGCTCACCGCCGATTCAACCGCGGCGACTCTCTACGAATTCTGGGTCGCCGAACTCCGCGACGCAGTCTCGAAGCAAGTTGTTCCCGTCGAAGCGCAAAAGATCGCAGGAAAATTGTCGCTGCCAAAAGTAGTGGAAGAATTATCGCGCCCGCGCGCCGCACTCTTCGGCCAAACTCCTGACGCGGGCCGCGATGCTCTGCTTCTGCAAACGCTTCAAGCCGCGGAACAGAAACTCGCCGCCAAGCTCGGTCCCGATCCTAAGAACTGGGTCTGGGGACAATTGCACCGCGTCAATTTTTTCCATCCGCTCGGCGGAGTCGTACCTGCCGCTGATGCGCTGTTCGACAGGGGCCCCGTTCCTCGGCCTGGCAATGGCGACACAGTGAACGCCACCTACTTCGGCGGAGGTTCCTTTGACCAATTGGCAGGCGCAAGCTACCGCGAAATTTTCGACCTGAGCGATTGGGACAATGCCGTCGGCGTCAACGTCCCCGGACAAAGCGGCCAGCCCGGCAGCCCGCATTACGACGATCTTCTCCCGCTCTGGACTCGCGGCCAATACTTTCCGCTGCGCTACACCAGGGGGTCCGTCGACCGCGAAACAACAGACGTGCTGGAATTAAAGCCCTGACTTGAAAAACAACAGCGAGCGCGGGGAATTAACGAACGCGCAATCCGGGGTACCCGACGCAATCGGCAACGCGCGCGACTTGCACCATTGCCGCGACGTCGTGCACGCGAACAATATGCGCGCCATTTAAGATGGTTGCCGTGACCGTCGCGGCCGTGCCCCAGATACGCTCTTCCGGCGGGGCAGGCTTGCCGTCGCGCGCCAGCGTCGCTCCCAGAAATCCTTTGCGCGATGTTCCGACAAGCAGCGGATAGCCCAGCGCAGCGAGTTGCGGCAACTTTTCAATCAACTCGTAGTTCTGCGCATAACTTTTCCCGAATCCAATCCCCGGATCCAAAATAATCTGCGCCTTCGCAACGCCCGCCTTGCGCGCCATCGCAACCGAATCTCGCAACCCTCGTGCCACATCCTTGATCACATCCCGCACAAACGGCCCGCGCTGCATCGTGCGAGGCTCACCGCGCATGTGCATCAGGATCAGCGGCACGCCGTGCTTCGCCGCGACGAGTCCCATGCGCGTGTCATTTCTCATGCCAGAAACATCGTTAATAATCTGCGCGCCCGCGCAAATCGCAAGCTCTGCAACGGTAGATCGCCGAGTATCCACCGATACAGGAATCTTGAGACGCCCGCGCAACTCTTCCAGAACAGGCAGAATGCGATCCAATTCTTCCGAAGCTGAAGTCTCTTGCGAACCCGGCCGCGTGGATTCACCTCCAATATCAAGCATGTCCGCTCCGGCCTGCTCCATCGCAAGAGCGTGTTCAATGGCCCTTTGCACATCGAGGTATTTCCCGCCGTCGGAAAAACTGTCCGGCGTGACGTTCAGCACGCCCATCACAAGCGTGCGCTCGCCAAGTATCATCGTTCGCGAGGCCAGCTTCAGTCGGAATTTCTTGTGTGGTTTCATCGGACGGATGAAATAGGAGTCTAACTCAGTGGGACAGACATTCTTGTCTGTCTCCTCTCTGTTCTTAAGAAAAGAAAGAGACAGGCAGGAATGCCTGTCCCACTATCTAATCTAAATCAAAATCGCGAAGCGGCTTTCCGGCGGGTGCGTCCTTGGCTTTCTTCATTGCCTCTTCAAATTTCTTGGCCAGGATGTCTTCCTTGTGCGTTTCCTGAAAAAAAGAGTCGGCAAATTTGTCTTCGCGCTGGCGATGCTGCTCGGCAAGAATCCCGTGCGCATTTTCCAAGTCGACGTTGGGACCCGCCTTCGCCGGAGCCTCGTGCGAGAGCACCGCTCCAAACACCGCGTCCACCACCAGCTTTGCCTGGCAGCACGGGCACGTAACATGCAAATTGTCCGGCTCTTTCTTTCCCATACCCGCATTCTACGCCATTTTGCCCGCTGCGGTCACCGCCGCCTCTCCGCAACAAATCCGCTCAGCCAAAAAAACAGGGGCACGATATTTCGTGCCCCTCGTAACCAAAAGCTTGACCGATAGCTTGTTCTTAAGCCTTCGCCGGATTCTCCCCGCGTGTAAATCCCGGCGCCGGCCGCAATTCCGGCCGCACCACCTTGGGATCCGCGCTAGGCGCCGGCGGAGCTTGAGGAGGCGGCGTCCGCGGCTTTTCCGGCAGCGGTCTGCCTTCCATCAGCATTTTCACTTCGATTGCGTCAATCACTTCGCGATCGAGCAGCGCCTGCGCGATTCGTTCGAGCGTCTCGCGATTGTTCGAAAGCAGTCTCTTCGCATTCTCATAACCGCCGTTGACGATTCGCTTCACTTCCTTGTCAATCTGGATCGCCGTATCTTCCGAATAGTCGCGATGCTGCGCAATCTCGCGGCCCAGAAAGATCGCTTCATCCTTTTTGCCGTACGCCAGCGGCCCCAGCTCGCTCATGCCCCATTCGCAAACCATGTTGCGCGCGATTTCCGTCGCACGTTCAATGTCGTTGCCCGCACCGGTGGTAATGTGTCCGAGGAAAATTTCTTCCGCGGAGCGCCCGCCCATCAGCACGGCCAGCATGGTTTCCAGGTACTCCCGCGTGTAGGTGTGCTTGTCGTCTTCGGGCAATTGCATTGTCAGTCCGAGCGCCATCCCTCGCGGGATGATCGTCACTTTGTGAACCGGATCTGCTCCCGGCGTCATCGCCGCCACCAAGGCATGTCCCGCCTCGTGATACGCCGTGTTTTTCTTTTCTTCATCCGAGAGAATCATCGACTTTCGCTCGACGCCCATCATCACCTTGTCTTTGGACATCTCAAAGTCGACCATCATCACGAACTTGCGGTTCTGCCGCGCGGCCCACAGCGCCGCTTCGTTCACCAGGTTCGCAAGGTCCGCGCCGGAAAAGCCCGGCGTGCCCCGCGCGATGATGGACAACTCAACGTCATCGGAAAGAGGCACTTTGCGCGTATGTACGCGAAGAATTTCTTCGCGGCCCTTCACGTCTGGCCGCGCAACCACCACGCGCCGGTCGAATCGGCCAGGACGCAGCAGCGCCGGATCGAGCACATCGGGCCGGTTCGTCGCTGCAATCAATATGACGCCTTCGTTCGATTCGAATCCGTCCATTTCGACGAGCAACGCATTCAACGTTTGTTCGCGCTCGTCATGTCCTCCACCCAGGCCCGCGCCGCGGTGGCGTCCGACCGCATCGATTTCATCTATAAAAATAATGCAAGGGGCATTCTTCTTGCCCTGCTCAAACAAATCGCGTACGCGGCTCGCGCCGACGCCGACAAACATTTCCACGAAATCTGAACCTGAAATGGAAAAGAAGGGAACGTTGGCCTCGCCCGCGATCGCTCTCGCAAGCAAAGTCTTGCCCGTTCCAGGAGGTCCGACCAGCAACACGCCCTTGGGAATTCGTCCGCCAAGCTTCTGGAATTTCTGCGGGTCTTTCAGGAACTCGATAATTTCCTGCAGCTCTTCCTTGGCTTCGTCCGTTCCGGCAACATCTTTAAATGTCGCTTTCTTCTGCTGCGCCGATAGCAACCGCGCGCGCGACTTGCCAAAGCTCAGCGCCTTGTTTCCGCCGGCCTGCATCTGCCGCATCAGGAACAAACAGAAACCCGACAAGCAGAATCAGAGGCGCCGCGTTCAGCAGGATCAAAATCCAATCTCCGCTGCGAACCTCCTTCATCCCCTTGATCATCGCTCCCTTGTCTTTCAGTTGCTTCACGAGATCCGGAGCCGCTTCCTTGAAAACCGTCACCACAAATTTCGTGTTGGCGGGACGAAGGTATTCTCCCTGGACCTCATAGCTGTTTGGCGAGAGGTACAGCGTCACTTCCTTGATGTCTCCCGCGTCCACCTTGGCCATGAACTCGCTGTAGCTGGGCTGCTGCTCCCGCGCCTGGCTTCCGTTCGCGGACACCAGCTTCCACAGCATCACGCCGAGAAAGACGATGGAGATCCAGAAGAGAATTGTTTTTGCTGTCGAACTGGAATTCACGTTGTCCTCACCTTTGTCCCTAACCTCGCGGAAATTCATCCCACGAGTAAGCGACGGGCGAATCTTTCAATCTTACTTCTTGTTTCCTTGCCGTCGCTTCGCCTGCGCTGCCCCAGTGGAGAGAGCCCGAAGATTCCGCCCCGCCCCATTGTCCGCAGCCAGGCCGTACCCGACCCATACTTCTTTAGATGCAGTCCGGAACCCAAAGTAATCAGGCTCCAGGCCCACGCGCCGCCGCGCGGGCTTGTCCAGCAGTACTGCCAATCTCAGCGACCTTGGCTGGCTTTCGCCCAGTCGCCGCAGAAGAAACTCCTGCGTCACGCCGCTCTCCAGTACCGCATCGAGCAGCAGAACATCCCGGCCCTTCAATTCCGGCCGCGAACCGAAATAAACTTCGCGCCGCGCGTGCCCGCCGTCATCCACGTCGCGCACATCTTCGCGTACGAAGTGGCAAACGACCGCCGTGTCAATCTCGCGAATCAGGTCGGCGGCAAAAACAAATCCGCGGTCGAGCGTTACGACCACGTCCACCCGCCGGCCTTTGTACGCCCGCGTGATTTCCCGCCCCAGCGCCGCAACCCTCGCGCCAATTCGCGCGGCAGAATAACCCGCACGGCCTGGCGCACTCGACTTGACCGCTGGGCGGTCACGCATCAAGACTTTTCCTCGGCGATCAAAATTCCTGTTCGCGTCCCTTCATTTGCTGCAAACCCGGCAGCAACTGGAAAGCCGCGCGCCCACACGAGAACGCCGCCGCTTGTTAGCACCGGCCAGCCGTCTCGTTCCCATCGGCTTACGCGCTTTTCGTTCAACAAACGCTTCAGCTTGTGCGCTTTCTGATGCCCCGTGGGTTGCAGCTTGTCCCCGAAACGCCAGTTGCGCAGCACTAGCGGCAAACGCAGCCGGTCGCGGTCTAAGACCGCCCCTGATTCACTAGTTTCTCCCCTATTTGTGAGCCAGTCAATCACCCTGAGGCGGATTACGCACCCCGCTTGAGGAACTCGCAAAGCTGTTTCGCCATTTCTAAATTCGATTTTGTGCTCGTATTCCGCAGCGGAAGTTTTCTCCGCTACGCGTTTCCCGCCGTTTCGGCGCTCCGCCCGCGGTGCATTTGTGCAGAAAACCAACTCGTCGCGCTCGCGGCGGACGTCAACACCGCCCGGGAGTTGCAGGGCCTTCCCACTTTGCCCATGCCGCGCCAACTCCAGCACCGCCGCGATGTGCTGCGCCGTGATCTGCCCCGTTCCGCGCTTCCTCTCTTCAATTAGACGACGCAGCATCCTCTTGGTCAGGGCGTCAAATTTCTGCTTTTTCTTCTCCGTGTCCTCTGCGACCTCTGCGCTGAACCCTCCTTCCCCCAGAGGCTGCAACAAACCCTCAACAGCAATCCGTGTTACACCGCTCTCTCTCTTGGCAAGCGCCTCGCAGCGCCCTCGTGCAAGCAACTCCA
Organism: uncultured Acidobacteriota bacterium; assembly: GCA_963727945.1. Taxonomy (GTDB): domain Bacteria; phylum Acidobacteriota; class Terriglobia; order Acidiferrales; family UBA7541; genus Acidiferrum. The sequence continues at coordinate 7,155 of CAVSIW010000053.1, read as the reverse complement.
AAAACTCCTCATCCTCCCGCGCCAATTCCGCAAGGGAAGCAAGATGCTCCACCACGTTAGGTTGAAACTCCCGCTCCAAAAGCGGCAGCAATTTCTTTCGAATCCGCGCACGCATCCGCGCCGTATCCAGATTAGTTACGTCCTCGCGCCAATTCTGTTTTTTCGCTCTCAGGTACGCCCGCAACTCCGCACGCCGCATACTCAGCAACGGCCGTACAACGCGTTCCGCCTCCGGATGAATTCCGCCCAGCCCCGCCAATCCCGTCCCGCGCAAAATGTGCGCCAAGACTGTCTCCGCTTGGTCATCTGAGGTGTGCGCCACCGCCACGCGATCCACTTTTCCTTCCACAACCAACCTCGCGAAAAACTCATATCGCGCCCTTCGAGCCGCATCCTCGAGGTTCGCTTTTTCGCGCTTGGCTTTCGCCGCCACGTCCACGCTCTCAACGTGAAACGCCAGTTCATGCTTCGCCGCCAGCTTCGCCACAAACTTTTCGTCGCCATCCGATGCCGCGCCGCGCAACTTGTGATTCAGGTGCGCCACGCTCAACACGATCCCCAATTTTTCGCGCAATTCCAGCAGCAGCAGAAGCAACGCCACGGAATCCGCTCCCCCAGAGACACCCACTCCCACGCGTTCGCCCGCGCGCAGCATTTCCGCGCGCCTCAAGCTCTCAAGCAATCGTCTGGCGAGCTCGCCGCCCTCGCGACGCGCTCCTTTCCTTGGAGAAATCTGCTTGGCCATGGATGCAACGGCTATGGTAGCAATTGCCAAGCAAACAGGTCGAGTCTCGCCGCCCCCGCGCCACTCACCTCCACTAACTTAGGTACCGCGAATCTGCACTCGATAGCTGCGCGCGGAGGGATATACTATGCGGCTTGAAGAAATGCTTCCGGCACAAAGGCAGAAACGATGGCAATCGAGCGGCGTGATTTTCTGAAGACGACGGGCAAGGCAATCACGGTAGGCGCTGCGGCGCTTGCACTGGGAGGCAAAATGTTAGGCGCAAATGATCGTGTCCGGGTGGCAATTTGCGGATTGCGGGGCCGCGGCAACGATCACCTCCATGGGTTTGCGCGTGTCCCTGGAACGGAGATCGCCGCTCTGTGCGACGTGGATGAAAACGTCTTGAACCAGCGTCTCGGGGACGCCGGGAAGCTGGGTTTGCCAAAACCAAAATCCTACGGCGATATTCGCAAGCTGCTCGAAGACAAGGATATTGACGCCATCTCCATCGCCACTCCCAATCATTGGCACTCGCTGATGGCCATCTGGGCCTGCCAAGCCGGCAAAGACGTCTACGTCGAAAAACCCTGCTCGCATAACACGTTTGAAGGCCGCCAGCTCGTCCGCGCCGTAAAAAAGTACAACCGCATTTGCCAGCATGGCAGTCAGTCTCGCTCGAACCCTGGCATGATCGAGGCCATCAATCATTTGCACGACGGCACGATCGGTGATGTCTATATGGCACGAGCTTTGTGTTACAAGTGGCGTCCCTCGATCGGCCACGCCGCAGCCGAACCCGTTCCCGCCGGCGTCAACTACGACCTCTGGACCGGCCCCGCCCCGATGAAACCTTTCACGCGCAATCGCTTTCACTACAACTGGCATTGGATCTGGGACACCGGCAACGGTGAAATCGGCAACCAGGCCATCCACGAAATTGATATCGCTCGCTGGGGTTTAGGGGTCGGCTTCCCGGTATCCGTCTCCGCCATGGGCGGACACTTCATGTTCGACGACGACCAGGAAACGCCCAACACTCTGAATGCAACCTTCTATTTCGATGATGCCAACGGCAAGCGCAAAATGATGGAAGTTGAAGTCCGGCCATGGATCACGAATCACGAAGCTGAAATCGGCACCGGCGTGTTCGGCGGCAGCAGCATTCCTCCCGCGGGCCTCAACGCCGATGCGAACGCCGCCAAAAAACCCGCCGCCAGCCCACAATCAGCTCTCGGACCGCGAGACGCCAAGACCAACACCGTCGGTAATCTCTTCTACGGTTCGAACGGCTATCTCGCCATTGACGGCTACGACGCCTACAAATCATGGATTGGCGACCAGGTCGAACCCGGCCCGCACGGCAAAGCCTCCGGCGATCACTACGCGAACTTCGTCGAGTGCGTCCGCAGCCGCCGCGCCCAGGACATTCATTGCCCCATCGAGGAAGCCCACATCTCCACGACGCTCGTGCACCTGGCCAACGCTTCCTATCGCCTCGGCCGCACTCTGAAATTCGATCCTGCCACGGAGCAAGTCATCGGCGATGACGACGCCAATCGCCTCCTCCGCGCCACCTATCGCGCACCCTATGTTGTGTCGGAAGAGATTTGAGCGGTTGAGGGGCTGCTAACGTCTGGTTCTAAGCGATCTTTCTGATCTCTCGTCGCTGCGGTGCGGGCATCTTTACCATCGTTATCGTAATTCTGGGGGAATTGGGTTATCCGGCCGCTCTTCATCCCAAACCATCGAAAGAATCCACCACCGCTTGCCGTCAAAATAAAGCTGAAAAATATTCACGCCGCGCGTGATCACTTTCCCCGAAGCCACCGTTCCTTCGTAGCTGCTCAAAACCGTCGCAACATTCCCGAATCGCTTGATCACGTGCTTCAGCTCGCGTTCCGTAAAACCATCCTTCACGATCGAAGCATCCGCTTCATCCGCGTACTCCTGCTCCGTCGTTCCATGCGTCTTTACCGCGCCCGTCTTCGCGTCCACTGCCACCGCCACCGACCGCGAGTTCGGATCGAACAGTGTCCGGTCGCGCCCCCACTGCCGCGCCACGCCCGCGCCTCCCGAAATCGTTTCGTAACTCGCCTTCACAATCCCTTCAATCGTGCTCACATCTTCCGCCCGCGCCTCAATGACAGGCCTGTCCACATGCTTCTTCTGCGCCCGCACCACCCCAAATCCGCAAGACCCCACCGCCAAAATCCCACAACTCACTCGGACCACGCTTCCAATCTTCATTCTTCCTCCATTGTCTGCTTGTCCATCAACAAAATGGCCGCCATGGTAGCAATGCCAACCAAACAGGTCGACTACTCGTGAAGTTCAGCCGCTTCCATTTTTCGCCGAATTGATGTTGCCCACTCAGGGTTGTTCACGCACAAAGCGATCCATGAGTTGCTATCGGCCTCGAAACCGTCCGTCGGGAAAGCGAAGTTCATAAAGAAATCGGTGGCTTCTTCCAACGTGTCCTTTTCATGCCACGTTGTCATGATAGTGTCGTTTCGATTCGGTCCCGCGAACTGTCGTTCGCCTAGATCGTCCTCGACTACGACCTCGTCCACGAGGTCGTGAAATCTTTCGCAATCAGGTCCCCAAGCACAGAAATACACCATGCCACGTCTCAGGGCGGCGTAAGCAAACTCTGAAATGATGTCAGTCGTAGCGCCGGTTACGTCCGCGGCCACAAATAGCCGAAACCGTCTCGACGGAGCGTGAAGATCTGAGGGCCAACTCAATGAAGGAGATTCAACTACGCAGAAGTGATTTCCTGTTGGCATTCGAAATAGCCTTGGGCGAATAAGTTCCTGTCCGCTACGGTTTCCCTTGCGCCGGCCGCGCCTGCTTCGCCTTCGTCACGATCTCCCGCACGTCGCTCAGCAGCGCCTGCGAATCAAAAATCACTCCATCGCGAATCGTATACTTCACGCACTGCTCGTGCACTTCCTTGCGGTCCGTCCCCACTCGCGTCACGCCGTTCCCATAAAACACTTTCACATCCGCCAGCGGATTCTCCGTAAGCACCACCAGGTCCGCCAAATAACCCTGCCGCACCAATCCCAGCTCCGGATTCTTCACCACCTTCGCTCCATTCTCCGTAGCCGCATGGAGCGTCTCCAGAGGCGAAAACCCTGCCTCCTCCAGCATCTCCAATTCTCGAATCGTTCCAAATCCCCACAACTCAAACAAAAATCCCGTGTCCGACCCCACCGCCACCACGCCGCCCTGATTTTTATAGTCGTTCACAAAATCCAGCCACCGCCGGTAAGCCCGCGCCCAATCCGCTTCCTTGTTCGAAGTCCACTCATAAAAATACGACGCGTGATGCGCCGGATTCGGCAAGAACGAATCCATCACCACCGGCAGCGTATACGTCGAGTGCCACGGCAAATTCGCCGCGCGCGTCACATCGCGATTCGCCTCATAAATGCTAAACGTCGGCACCATGATGAATCCCGTTCTGCGCATCGTCGCCAGAAGCGATTGGATCACCTCGCCGTGGAGTTTGTCCTCATCCGCCTGCAACCACGAACGCCCTGTCTCCAAAAATCTGTCCGGCTCGCTCGAATAGTTGTAGCCCGGCGGCAAATCCTGAATGGTCTGATTCGTGTACGAAGACTCCGGATACCCGTAGTGATGTTCGATCGTCGAAGCCCCTTCGCTTGCCACCTGCACTGCATTCATCGGATAAACGCCGTCCTGCCCGATATGCACCGCCACGCCCATGCCATCCTTCCGCGCCTGATCCGCAATCGCGTGAAACACGTCCGGCCACAAGCCCGGCTTGCCAATAATCTTGATTCCGTCCACGCCCGCCGTATGCCATTCATCCACAATCTGCCGCGCACCTTCAGGATTCGAATTGCGTGGATCCTCGTCACGGCCCCAGAACGGATACACGTACATCCTCGGCGCGATGATCTGATTCGCCGCAATCTTTTTCTTCTCCTCCACCATCTCCTTCGGATTGTCGCGCCCGACGTTGAACGTTCGAACCGTCGTCACCCCATGCCCCAGCAGCAGCTTGTAAATGTATTCAGCCGGCACGTCTTTCGTCGCGTTGATATGAATGTGCACGTCTATCAACCCCGGCATCACGTACATGCCTTTGCCTTCGATCACTCGATCCGGCGCCTTCTGCTCCTTCTTGCCGGCCCCTTCTTCTTCCTTCTCCTTGCGCGATATCGAGTCCGCCGGCACCACACGCTCGATGCGATTCCCCTTAATGAAAATATTCACCGGTCCAAACGCCGGCGCCCCCGATCCATCAATCACGGTAACGTCGCGAATTTCCAGCGACGGATACGGCCCCGTTTGCTCCGCCGTATTCGCACTCTGCGCCCGTGCCGCCGGTGCCGAAACAAACGCCGCCGCGCACAAAATCATCCCGCTCCCAATCATCATCTTCATAGTCGCCATCTTCTCCCGCATCTCTCCATGCCTCTCGCGCAATTACCCTATTGGCTTTTTTCGTTCCGCGAAGTCCGCAAGGCTAATTTCAAAACCGCAATAAGTCCAGCACTGATTCGCATGAATCATCTCAATCAACGCCGCAACTCGCTTCTAATAAAAGCCTTATTCGCATTTACACCACCAACCTGTGGATGTCTGTGGAAATCATTAATATGCTGTTGACATTTACGAACGCTCGTCGTATTCTCCTTGGGCTGTAGCTGTACCTTTCTGCTGGACAGGGAGGTCTTGCTCTTTGACAACCGATACGATGTGCCAGAATCCGTTCGAAACCATTCGTCCTTTTCGAGCACGAATGGTCTGAGTAAATCGAGCGACAATAATTCGCTTGGCAGGCTGGCTCTCTGATGCAAATCAGAGGGCATTTTTTTTCGCCAAGCTACCAGTTTCAAACGAGAGTTTGATCCTGGCTCAGAGCGAACGCTGGCGGCGTGCTTAACACATGCAAGTCGAGTGCGCGTCTGTAGCAATACAGATGGCGCACGGCGCACGGGTGCGTAACACGTGGGTAATCTGCCCTTCGATGGGGAATATCTTCGGGAAACCGAAGCGAATTCCGCATAACATTCCTTGAACCTCGGTTTGAGGACTCAAAGCCGTAAGGCGTCGGAGGAGGAACCCGCGCACGATTAGCTAGTTGGTAGGGTAACGGCCTACCAAGGCTTTGATCGTTAGCTGGTCTGAGAGGATGGCCAGCCACACTGGAACTGAGACACGGTCCAGACTCCTACGGGAGGCAGCAGTGGGGAATCTTGCACAATGGGCGAAAGCCTGATGCAGCGACGCCGCGTGGGGGATGAAGCTTTTCGGAGTGTAAACCCCTTTCGACCCGGACGAATACCTCGCAAGAGGGGTGACGGTACGGGTATAAGAAGCCCCGGCTAACTACGTGCCAGCAGCCGCGGTAAGACGTGGGGGGCCAGCGTTGCTCGGAATTACTGGGTGTAAAGGGTTCGTAGGCGGTGTAGCAAGTCGGGAGTGAAATCTCTGGGCTCAACCCAGAGACTGCTTCCGAAACTGCTGTGCTTGAGTGTGGGAGAGGCGCGTGGAATTGCAGGTGTAGCGGTGAAATGCGTAGATATCTGCAGGAACACCCGTGGCGAAAGCGGCGCGCTGGACCACTACTGACGCTGAGGAACGAAAGCTAGGGGAGCAAACAGGATTAGATACCCTGGTAGTCCTAGCCCTAAACGATCAGGACTTGGGGTGCCGCACGTTCGTGCGTCGTCCCGGAGCTAACGCGTTAAGTCCTGCACCTGGGGAGTACGGTCGCAAGACTGAAACTCAAAGGAATTGACGGGGGCCCGCACAAGCGGTGGAACATGTGGTTCAATTCGACGCTACGCGAGGAACCTTACCTGGGCTCGAAGCGCACTTGACTAGCTGTGGAAACACGGCCTTCCCGCAAGGGACAAGTGTGGAGGCGCTGCATGGCTGTCGTCAGCTCGTGCCGTGAGGTGTTGGGTTAAGTCCCGCAACGAGCGCAACCCCTGCACGTAGTTGCCACTCCGCAAGGAGGGAACTCTACGTGGACTGCTCCGGATAACGGAGAGGAAGGTGGGGATGACGTCAAGTCCGCATGGCCTTTATGTCCAGGGCTACACACGTGTTACAATGCAGGGCACAAACCGTTGCCAACCCGCGAGGGGGAGCTAATCGGAGAAAACTCTGCTCAGTTCGGATTGCAGTCTGCAACTCGACTGCATGAAGCCGGAATCGCTAGTAATGGCGTATCAGATCGACGCCGTGAATACGTTCCCGGGCCTTGTACACACCGCCCGTCACATCACGAAAGTGAGTTGTACTAGAAGTCGCCGCGCTGACCGCAAGGAGGCAAGCGCCCAAGGTATGACTCATGATTGGGGTGAAGTCGTAACAAGGTAGCCGTAGGAGAACCTGCGGCTGGATCACCTCCTTTCTAAAGTAGTCGTGGCTCACTCCGCTATGGT
>CAVSIW010000052.1:0-4336 GCA_963727945.1 uncultured Acidobacteriota bacterium | reverse complement strand
GCGCCAATAGTCTACCGCGAGTTGCCGCAGAGAAGACCGGTGTCGGTTGGCTGGTGCGTCGGCTCTTCCATGCTGCTATTCGGGCAGTGGAGGATTGCCCACCTACCGGATGTTCACTGTATTGTGACTGCGATCGACGTCTGATTCGTCAGCCCACCCGTTGTGCCATTGATGAAGAGGGTTGTGCTCCCCGTGATTACCTGGTTCAAAGCCCCATTGGTTTTCGACGACAGGTTCTTTGCGTCGCCGGAATAGGACGCGGTTAGCACGTGAGTCCCAATAGGTAGCCCGGCCATTGAGATCGCCGCCGTTCCGCCGGCCCCGAGATTGACGGCGCCGAGCGTGACGCCCTGGTCAAGGAAGGTAACTGTTCCGGTCGCCGACTGCGAGGAAGTTACTTGCGCCGTGATCGTGGCCGGCGAAGTATTCGGAGTCTTCGTGCTCGTCGTCGTTAAAGTCACGGACGTGGCGGTGGGTGTCGGGATGGGCGTTCCACCGCCGCCTCCGCCACCCGAGCTTCCGCCGCCACAACCGATGGCCATCCATACAATCAGGGCGGATGCCGACCCAAGCGCAATACGGCGCCTGCGGGAAAGGCGCGAACTCATCAGGAGAACAAGAATGGCCAGAATCGCGGTAGCCGGCAAGTTCCACGGCACACCACGGCGGCGGAACATGGTCGGAACTTCGAGCGGCGCGGCACTCACGGTGGTGCTGGTCGAGGGCGGAAGCGTCGTTAGCGTGAAGGCGGTGGTTGCCGCATTGCTGTTGCTGAGCGTTACGGTTGGAGGCGAAAAGCTGCACGTCGCACCCGCAGGAACGGTGCCGCTCGCGCACGACAGAGTCACCGGGCTGGCAGCAGCACTCGCCGGTGTCACGGTAATCGTTGCTGTTCCCTGTTGGCCCGCTGTCACAGGGATAACCGAAGGCGCGGCCGCCAAGCTGAAATTCGGGATGTTCACACTCACGAAGACGAACGCCCCGGACGAGGAATAGTTAGAGTCCCCCGCGAACGATGCGAGATAGGATCCCGATGATTGAGGCATTGTCGTGAGCGTCGCTTGTAAGGCCATGTTTCCCGACGCGTCGGTCATCGGCGTGTATGTGACGGTGCCCGAAAGCTGAGTAGACCCCAAGCTAAATGACACAGCGTTCGGAAGGGCCGGCCCCTGCGGCTGAAAGGTATCCACGATAGCGGTGAACGTAATGCTCGAGCCGAATTGCACTGTGGTTGGAGGATTGACAGTTACCGTGGTTGTCGTGCCGTCAAAAACGTGCGTGGTCATGGGGGCGGAAGTCGAGGGCGCATAGTTCGCGTCGCCGTTGTATTTGAGCGTATAGGTGTGCACACCAGGAGTCGCCTGCTGGATAGTGATCGAGGGTTGCAGAAATGCACCGGAATTTGCTGAGCCGGGCTGCCCGCCGCACGACACCGGGCCCGTCCCTGTTATCGGCGTGGTCCCATCCAGAACGGTAAAGTTGCAGCCAGGAGTCACTCCTGAACTCTGCGTTATCACTGTGGCGCCAACGCCAAACGGTGTAGAAATCTGTGGCGGCAGAGGTGGATTACTCGGACCAGTAGTTGTTGGCGCGGGTGTGACCGTCAGGCCATACGTTCCTTTGCTTGTTGCATAACTTGCGTCGCCACTGTACGTGGCCGTGAGCTGGTGCGATCCGCCAGAAAGCTGGATCGATAAGTCTTCCACAAAACCAACGCTGTTGAGCAGAAACGTGCCGCCGTCAAGGGTAGTTGCCGTTCCGCCGTTCACCGCATCGGCTAGCGTAATTGTTCCCGTCGGACAGCTCGGCGGATTGCAAACTGGCTGCTGGGGAAAGGATGACGACGCCGAGGCATTGCCCACATCGATGCGTCCGATATATGCCGATCCATAAACGAGCGTCGTAGGCGCGTTCCCTGTCTCCGATCCCGTGTTTGGATTGAATGTCGGAAGGCTAATGAGCGTCTTGCTTGGCTCTGCTGAAACGTTCACGGAAATGCCCGGTGAGTCGCTGGCACCAAATGTGCCGTCACCCTGATAGTGGGCGGTGAGTAAATAAGTTCCACCCGGCAAAACGACGTTGGTGCCTGTTGCGATTCCGTTGGAAAGGTTGAGAACATCGAAACCAAGCGAGGAACCCTGTGCTGCGGCGCTGGGGTTCGGTGTGGCCAGCAGTGCAATTTGCCCTGAAGGCGTGCCGTTGCCGCCTTGTCCAGCCGCGACAGTGCTGCTCAAGTTGACAGGCGTTCCGTGCGTTAATCCAGTGATGGATGCCGCGGGCTGTCCGTTGACGGTCGCGTTCAGCGTCGTCGTCGACGGCAGCGAGCTCACCGTCGACCAGTTCTTCACCAGGTTGGCGATGTTGACGGAACCGAGTCCGGTGGCCAGATCGTAGCCAGCGGTCGTCGAATAGGCCGGCGTCGACGAATTGCCGGGGGTTATGAGGACTCCATTTGTGCCCGACGCCTGGCTGCTGCAATTTGTCGAGCGGCCTATGCAGGGCACCGAGTTTGTGCCCGTAGAGCCGTTGGCTAGGGCGCTGTTGCCCTTCGTAATGTCGTAAAACGTGCAAGACGTGGAAGGCGTCGCTGACGAATTGCAATTGGCAGCGGGATTCGCGTTCACTTGTTTCTTGAACAGCTGGTATAGGACGTAGTTCGCATTGCCTTGGCGTGGAGCCGGATTGCCTGCTGTCGCCAGACTCTGATTTACGAGCGCCATGATCCCCGCGAAAGCCGGCGATGATACAGACGTTCCGCCCACGCCTTGAAAGAAGTTGATGTTGCAGGGCAACATGCCGGTGGCGTCCCGCTGGCACATGATGTAAAAGCTGGAGTCGAACCCGTTACTCGCGAACAAGGAAACGTCCGGCAGGTCGCGGTGGCTGTCCATTGGCACGCCCGTACCTGATTGCCAGGAAGGCTTCGCGTAGAGGGTGCTTGCGCCGCCGCTGCCGGCGACAATGTTCAGCGAGCCTTGGGGCGCGGAGGATCCGCAGCCGCTAAAGCCCAACTGCGCGCAGGAGTCGTTCCACGGTATTTCCGGAATGTAGCCCAACGCCGAGCCTTGAGTGGTTGGGTCGTTGCTTAAACTCCAGAACTGCGTCCACCGGTTGGCGTCGTCAAAGTCCGTGCCGCCAACGGCGACATTGAATGGCGTCGAAGCAAAGCCGCTCACCGCCAGTCCCTGGCTCGCCGGTTGTGGGATGTCAAAATTGTCGCAGCCCGCCGAACCTCCGTCCCCGGCGGACACCATGACGGTGATTCCCTGGGCCGCAGCCTGCTCCCACAGCGTATTGTAAAACTGGTTCAGCGTCCCGATGTGCTGCTCGCACTCGCCGAAGCTCTCGCTCATGATCCCGGCGAGATTGTTCTCGACGATGTAGAGCGCGGAAAGATGAATGCCCGCGGTGGTCTCGGTGGGCGCAGAGGTGACAAAGTCTATGGTGGCGCCCGGCGCCACTGCACCGGCCCACTGAACATCTAGATCGGATTCACCTTCGCTCGAATTCGTCCCGGGATCGGAGCCATTCAAGGTGATGTTTGCCGCGGAAAAATTCTGCGACAGATTGAAGGTGGTCCGGAAATCGCTCACGTCGAGGGGATTGATGTCGGATTCCCCGACGATGGCAATGGTCTGCCCGGTTCCGTCGATCTTGGGAGTTCCGCTGAGCAGCGGGGCGCTATTGTAAATCGTCGCGAAATCCGTCGGCCCGACCGCGAAGCAACTGGTCAATCCGCAACTGCCGGTTGTGGTGAGCGGCCTGGTTTCTCCGGTGCTCTTTGACCGGGAAAACGATCCGAGAGGAACAAGGTGTGATCTCGACGGGAAACTGTTAAGCGAAGCTATCCCGGCGACGACAGGCGCGAGCGCCGCGGGAATTTGCGGATCGCTGGCGTTGGCGGTATGCGCCTCCCCATTCACGGCATAGTTGTGAATCTCCGTATGAAAAGCGCTCCGCACTTGCGCGGCGCTTCCCGAAAACTCGATGACCGTCCGGCCCGCAGCCACCTTGTCTATCTGAAAGCCGCGCGACTGGAGCCAGCTTGTGATTGCCTGGATATCCGCTTCGGCCGGACCGAATTGCTGGCCGAATTGCGCGGGAGTCAGCCACGCATGATAATTCGGCGAGGATTTATCTTGCTGGTCACCCAGCAATTTCTGCAGCGTGACTTCCTGATTCTCACTCCGCTGCAAGAGAAGTAGCATGCGATGCAAGGGCAGGCCATCGCTCACCGCCCCTTGATCGAATTCCGCTCGCGCGAGCGGATGCACGTTGCCCCCCAGTTGCACCAAATTCTTTTCATCCACGGCCTGGGTAATACGTGCCGGGACAT
>CAVSIW010000051.1:0-428495 GCA_963727945.1 uncultured Acidobacteriota bacterium | reverse complement strand
AATGGTGGTGAAATTCCCCCACGGGTCGTAGGTGTACTGCTCGCCCCAGCAGTTTAGCAGGGGCTGATCACCTTGATAGGCTGGCTGGTTGGTGGAGATCGTTTCGGCAGTGGCGAGCCGATTGAGGGAGTCGTAGGTGAAGGATTGGTCGCGTTCCCAATTGAGATTATTCAGGATGTTGATGACGTTGCCGTTGTTGTGGCCGCTTGCGTCGGTGAAGCTATACTTTAGGTCGAGCTTACTGCTGCAGCAGCCGCCGGAATAAATAGGCGAAATGCCACAAACGGGCGGAGGAGTGCCGGAGAATTGCTGAATGGACTGGATAGTCGCCGGCTGTAGGCGATTGTTGAACGTTTTTGTAGTGGCGGGTGGGACATACTTTGAGTCTGGAATCATTTTTGTTTTGCATGGCTGGCGCACTACGGCTATAGAATAGCCTTACTTATTGATGCAGTAAAGACTCTGGGGTGGCCTACCCTTGCGGGTTTTGCAAGGGTGGGCCACTCTTCTAGTTTGCGCTATGCCGAAAGGTTTGAAACGCCACTACGGCCAAGGCGATCTGCATTTTATTACTTTTTGTTGTTACCACCGACGGCGGTATCTGGAAACGGCACGCGCAAGAAATCTGTTCCTGAGAATCCTGCGAGAAGTCCGAAGCAAATTTCAATTCCGGCTGATTGGGTACGTGCTCATGCCGGAGCACGTGCATTTGCTGATCAGCGAGCCGCAGAAAGGCAACGTGTCGCGAGTGTTGCAGGTATTGAAACAGCGAGTGTCGCGAGCGATGCGGGGAAAGAAGAAGCGCGTTTCGAGCAGCCAGCTTTCCTTGAAGTTCGGGGATACGATGACGGCGGACCGCCGCTTCTGGCAGCGGCGGTTTTACGATTTCAATGTGTGGAGCGATGCGAAGAGGAAAGAAAAGCTGCATTACATGCACGCAAATCCAGTGATAGAAAGATTGGTACAGCATCCAAAAGAATGGCCGTGGAGCAGCTTTTCATTTTATGCGAACGACGAGCCAGGACTGATCCAGATTGATCCTGTGGATTAGATACAGATGAAGAGCGAAGAGTGGCCCCCCCTTTGCAAAAACCGCAAAGGGTAGGCCACCCCCGGAAAAAACAAAGTCAGAATCATCTGGCGTGTCAAGGGGCGGCCACCCGCCAAAACATGCTTCCGTTTGGCAGATGTTATTACAACGCGGGATGCGGCGGAACCCCTGGATGTGCCTACATGGTGGCGAATTGTGGTTGCAGTGGGAAGTGTACAGCTTGCGCGACGAAGCTGTTCGGTGGTTGCTGTCAGTCGGTTTGCCAAGGGTGTCATATCGCCTGTTAGGTGAAGCCGGGGCGCTAGCAGCCGCCCTCGGCAGGTGCGGGGGCGAGGAAAAGGAGATCCCATGAAAATCAGAACTATTTTGGTCTTATTCCTCGGTGGATTATTGGGCATCGTTGCTGCGCCGTCTCGGTCGCAGAAAAATATCGATCAACTTTTGGAACGCGACGCCATGGCCTTGATGCGCCTGATCGGGACTTCAGAAGCGACGGCAGCACTCAGCCCAGCGCGGCAATTTCTTCCACTGGATGAATTGCTCGCGCAGCAGCACCAGCTATCAAATATCCACCTAAAGGACGGTAGCACAGGCACGGTGAAAAATTATCAAATCTCCGTCATGGTTTCGGCTGATCGCCGGCATTACGCCGCGCAATTGACCAGCGAATCGAATTGCGATTTTGCCGTTTTCAGCAACGACGATGCGATCATCTACACAGCCGCAGCCTTTGGCTGTGGCGGTGAGAAATATCTACAGCATCAGCAATAGCGTTCAAAGGTGCCTGATCGTGCTTGATAAAATATTTTGGCGAAGTTGACGGCGGGTGTCGACGACGGCACTTTCGGGAGACTTCTTGGCTACCAGCAATCGAAGGAAGAAGCCATCGGTGGGAGAGCTCTCGGGCGGGTGGCCCGGACGCGTTTCCAAGATCTGTTTTTTTCGCGTGGACTGAGATCATGATGGCGAATATACCATGTTCATAGATGAAGGGAGGGTTAGGATGTTGGTGTTGGGGGTGCCCCACACGTCGGTGTTACGTGTGGGGGTTTTGGAGTGGTGCGATGCCGAAAGGACTCAAGCGCTACTATGGACAGGGCCATCTTCATTTTCTGACGTTCAGCTGCTACCGGCGGCTGCCGCTTTGGGGGACAGTGCGGGCCAGGAATGCATTCGTTGCGGCGCTGGCAAAAATTCGCGAGCGCTATCACTTTCTCCTGGTTGGATATGTTGTAATGTCCGAGCACGTCCACCTGCTCATCAGTGAGTCGGCAAAGTCTACGCCGTCTGTTGTGCTGAAAGTGTTGAAACAGCGCGTTTCGCGTGATTTGAGAAAGCAGAGACGCCGCGTGCCCACGGGACAAATGCGCTTGGCTTTTAAGGAAGGCGAAGCCGGATTGCCGCGATTTTGGCAGCCTCGGTTCTACGATTTCAATGTATAAAGTGCGAAAAAGAAGCGAGAGAAGTTGGAATACATGCACGCAAATCCGGTGAAGCGGGGACTGGTGAGAAATCCGAATGACTGGCTCTGGAGCAGTTTCTTGTCTTACGAAACAGGAGAGGGAGGATTGGTGCCAATCGATTTCGCGGATTGAAAAGCGTCAAGGAAAAAGAAGAGAAGTGGAGCAGGCAAACAAAGTCAAAAGCCCCACACGTAAAACCGACGTGTGGGCTCTCCGCCAACCGCCCATTTCGGAGGGTACTGGACACCCGAAATCAGAGGCTACTAAGCAATGATTGGGCACATGGGTACTTGCAGGTGGTTGACTGTGAGCGGGTTGGCTACCAAAATCAGAAAACGGGATATTGCGTCTGTCTTGAACAGGCGAAAAGACCAGTAAGGATCTTTTTGTTAAGGACAGAGACCCCAGAAAACAGGAATGGCACAAGAGCCAAACGCCGTGGAACAAGCCGTAGTGCGCGCCTTGCGTGAGAACCTCGAACGGATCCAGCGAAATGCCGACGAGCTGCATCAGGCCGTTGGCGGATATCGTGGCGGCTTGCGCAAGTTCCAAGCCGACCAACGCGCTGCCTTCGATGCTAAGGGCGCAGACTTCGGCGGCTTCGCTGTCAGCGGCGCTGGAAGTATTGTCGCGGTTCGTGGCGATGTCCATGCAGCCGGGGCAGCGATCTCCGCTGGAAGCCCAAATCACGCATCTAATTAGTACGGCTGCGGCCGAGCCTGCTCTTGAGCCGGCGCGTCCGCATCCTGCGGTGCCTACGCCGATGGCGCAGGCGCCTGCGCAGGCAAAGGTGCAGGCGCCACCGAATGTGGAACCGCCTGTTGCACCGCCGCACATCGAGCGGGAGCCTGTGATCGAGCTTGAGGCAGAGCCGGAAGCGATAGAATTGATCGAGCCGCCTCCTCGAGCGGGTGCATCGGAAGCCGAGTTTGAGGGCGACTTCGACGTCAACCAGTTGTCACCTGAGGAACAAGAACTACACAGGCGGGCAAATCGGGTGGCGAAAGTTTCGATGCAAGATATTAAAATGCTGAGACCGGAACAGGTGCGGCTCGGGCGCGAAAAAAAGGATCTCTGCATACGATTGAAAGACGACATTGAAAAAGCTCATCGAGAATACGACCGGCGTTTCAAACCCATCATGGACCACCCAGTGGATTACTTTTATCGCTGGATGGTGGAAATTCTCGCGGAGGGCGATGCCCACGCTCTCGGCGAATATCCGTACGCGACACCCGCGCGGCATCGCTAAGATTGCGGCCAGGAATGCGGTTGCGGCGGGTTCATGGGCCGCGGCGGCAAGAATCTTGTGCGCCGTGGCGCTCGTTCTCGCGCTGATCGCCTCTGGCACACCCGAAGCTCTAGCACAATCCTCTCGAAAAAAGAAAAAGGTAAAAAAACCGGCGCCCGTGCCCTGCCGGGTGGGCTGCAGGCCGGACACAGCGGCTCCGGGCGTGGCGGCTGACACTCCCGAAGACCAGGCACTCCAAAAAGAACTATCAGGTCTGGCGCGCGAACTTCATAACGCTGCGCCCGGGGCTTACAAAAATCTTTCCGCATTCGCCGTGAAAAATGCCTCGAATGTTTGGGGCGCGCGCGCGGCACTGGCGCTAGGCTACGACGATCACTCGAAAAATCACGAGCAACAAGCGCTTGCGTGGTTCACCAAGGCGAGCGGCGACACGCTTCTGCGCGAGTACGTTCTTTACTGGACAGCGCAAGCGAAGCATGGGCTAGGCCGCTCGAAAGATGCCCTCGCTGATTTAGAGACCGTCCAGCGCGACTATCCAAATACCGCGATGAAAGAGCAGTTACTCGAAAGTCTCGCGCCCCTGGCCATCGAATTGGGGCGCCCGCAAGACGCCGTTGATGCGCTGAACTCTTACCCGGCAACCGGCAGCCATTCCACGCTACTCCTCGAAAGGGCGCAGGCATACCAGGCGCTACATCAACTTCCGCGAGCGGCAAAGGACTACCAGGCAATTTTCTACAAAAATTCCCAGAGCGATGAAGCAAAACCGGCGGACGGCGCCCTGAAGAAGATTTTGCACGAGATGGGGAAAGAGTATCCGTACCCCGGAGTCGAACTTCAGCAGCAACGCGCGCAGGCTTTTTACGACGTTCACAAGTGGAAAGAAGCGAGAGCGGAATTCGAAAGACTTCTGGGAATGCTCAAGGATCCTCAGAATCCAAACCGGCAACTGGCCGAACTTCGCGTCGCGCAAACGAGAGTGCAGCTGAAGGGTTCGCCGAAGCTGGTGGCATCGCTGAAGACGCCGGACTTTGAGGTGGATGCGGAGCGGCTTTACGCGCTGTCACAAATCTATCGTTCGGACAAGAAGTTTGACGAAATGTTCGCGACTCTCAATGAGCTTACGCAGAAATATCCTTTGAGCAAATGGAACGAAGAAGGTTTCATGGCGGCGGGGAATTATTATTGGGTAGGCCTCGACCGCACCAAAGCCGCCAGCTACTACCAACGCGTTTTGGACACTTTTCCGAGCGGAAGAAATGCATTCAACTCGGAATGGCGCGTGGCCTGGGTCGCTTATCTCAACCGGCAGCCCGACGCACAAGAGAAGATCAAAAATTTTCTGCTGAAGTATCCGGCATCGGCGAATACTCCCAATGCGGTCTATTGGCTCGGCCGCGATGCCGAGCGCAACGGGAAGGTCGCCGAGGCGCGCAGTTTCTACGGCAAGGATGTAGATCGCTTTCCGCAGACCTACTTCGGGCATGCCGCCGCATCCCGCTTAAGTAAGCTGGAACCTGCCGATGGAGACCCGCCAGACATTCTGGACAAAATTCCGCCGCCGCCTTCGCTGCGGCCCTTCGATGAGCCAATTCCCGCCGCGGCCGCCGACCGCTGGGCGCGGGCGCAGGCGTTGCGCACGATCGCGTTCGATGCGAGTGCCGAGCTAGAGTTGAAGAACGCGTACTTCGCTACTTCGTCGCCGCGATTTCTCTACGAAGCAGCGCAAGCTGCATTCGATCAGGGACACTTTGCTCAGGGCATGGCTTACGGGCGCATCATTGTTCCCAATTTCGATGCGCGCAAAATTGACGATCTTCCGATCGATGTCTGGAAAGTGCTCTATCCACTTCCGTACGAAGCGACTATCCGGCGCGAAGCGGCCAAGAACAACTTCGACCCTTTGCTCGCGGCAGGTCTAATGCGGCAGGAGTCTACATTCCAATCCGATGCACTTTCCCCCACGAATGCGATCGGGCTCATGCAAGTTGAGCCGAAGACGGGAAAACTTCTTGCCAAACAGCTTCGGATGAGTTTTTCAGCGAAGAAACTTTTCGAACCCGACTACAACATCCGGCTTGGCATGCTGTACATTTCGAATTTGGTGCGCTTAACCGGGGCGCCCGAATATGCACTCGCGGCCTTTGACGCCGGCGAAGATCGCATCGCCGCCTGGAAAGCCGAGCGCAACTACGACGAGATCCCCGAACTGGTGGAATCCATTCCTTTCAGCGAAACACGCGATTACGTGCAAATCGTCTTGCGCAATTCCGAAGTCTACCGGATGATTTATGGTCAGTCGGGCGCGCCGGCCTCGTCGGCGGCTGGGCACGGCCGATAAGCGATGGAGCGGCCATTTTCTTTCGGCGCGATCGCACCGACAATCCAGATCGTCTGGCAGGCTAAATGACTCCTTCTGATTCCGGCATGGCGCAAGCAGCGCGCCGCATGCTCTCCGCGAAAGCGGAACAATTCACCGAATCCGTGATTCGCGAGATGACGCGCCTGGCCATGAAGCACGGCGCCGTGAATCTTTCGCAAGGCTTCCCCGATTTCGCGGCGCCTGCGGAAATCAAGGAAGCGGCGCGGCAAGCCATCGCTGATGACATCAACCAGTACGCCATAACCTGGGGCGCAAAACCGTTGCGCGATGCGATCGTCGAGAAATTTGAGCGGACCCAGGGCGTGCGCCTGGATCCCGAGCGCGAGATCACGATTTGCTGTGGCTCGACAGAAGCGATGATGTCCACGATGCTGGCTATCATCAATCCCGGGGACGAAATCGTTGTTTTTGAGCCTTTTTATGAGAATTACGGACCTGATGCGATTTTGAGCGGCGCGACGCCGCGGTTCGTGAAGTTGAGCCCGCCGGACTGGACTTACGACGAGAGGGAATTGACGGCGGCATTCGGCCCGCACACCAAGGCCATCATCCTTAACACGCCCAACAATCCCACCGGAAAGGTTTTCACCCGCGCCGAGCTCGAATTTATCCGCGACCTGTGCGTCCGCTGGAACGCTTATTGCATCACCGACGAAATCTACGAGCACATTCTTTACGATGGTGCCGAGCACATTTCCATGGCACGCATTGAAGGCATGCGCGACCGCACCATTGTGATCAACGGTATGTCCAAGACTTACAGCGTCACCGGTTGGCGCGTGGGATGGGCCATCGCTCCACCGGAACCTACCGCGGCCATCCGCAAAGTGCACGATTTTCTGACGGTCGGCGCGGCAGCGCCTTTACAGCAAGCCGGGTCCATTGCGCTGAAATCGCCGCAGTCGTACTACGACAAGCTTGCGACCGACTACACGGTGCGACGGGAGCGACTGCTCAAGATTCTTACCGCCGCCGGATTCAAGGTCTTCAAGCCCCGCGGTGCGTACTACATCATGACGGACATCTCTGGCTTCGGATTCCCAGACGATGTTGCGTTCGCGAAGTTTCTGGTGGAAAAAGTCGGCGTCGCCGTGGTCCCCGGCTCCAGTTTCTATAAAGATGCCCGCGACGGCGCTAGCCAGGTTCGCTTCACCTTTTGCAAGAAGGAAACCACGCTCGCCGCAGCCGAGGAACGGCTGTCGCGCCTCCCCGAACGGTTGGGAAATCGCTGACGACATGTTTTGTCGCTGGGTTATAGTGCAGACTACGAAGATAACTTCTAAAATCTACCTAAATATCTGAACTGCAGCGGCATCCGAAGTTTTTAGGGGTAGGAGACTGACGGTCGGTTGCCCTGTGGTGGTTAGCCCCCTACCCCGCGAGTGGTCTTGTATCTATAGACGACGCCAGCGCGAAATTAGTTTCCTGATTCCTCAAAAATATTTCTAGAAGCTATCAGCCTCCCAAATCCACGGTATCCAGGTACCGCGCCACGGCCGCATTCCACTTAAATTTCTCTTGAATGGCGGTCTGGAGTGCCTGGGCTGCCTCCGGTTCGCCGTGGGTCAAATAGGTCTGCTTCGGAGGCGTGGGCAGCCCCGTCAGCCACCGCAACAATTCACTCTTCCCGGCATGCGCGGAAAACTGTCCCAACTCGACGATTTCCGCGCAAACGGGTACCTGCCGGCCAAAGAGAGTCAGCGTTTTCGCGCCTTCCTGCAGCGCGCGCCCGCGCGTTCCCTGAGCTTGGAAGCCTGCCAGAATAACCACATTCCGCGCATCCGGCAGCCGCTGCGCCAGATGGTGCACAACGCGGCCCCCCGACGCCATTCCGCTCGCGGAGATGATGATGCAGGGCGTTTTCACGTTGTTGATGGCCTTCGATTCCTCTACCGCGCGCGTCAGATGAAATTCGTGGACGTTTAAGGGGTCGCCCTTCCCGCCGCTTTCCTCGCGCAAATACTCCAAGTCGTGGTCTTCCTTGTATTTCAGGTACAGATCCGTGGCGCTCAGCGCCATGGGACTGTCCACGTAGACGGGGAGGCGCGGAATGCGCTGCTGATCCTCGAGCTGGCGCAAGTAATACATAAACGTTTGCGTTCGCCCAATAGCAAACGCGGGAATCAGAATGGATCCGCCGCGCTTCGCAACCCGGTTGACGATTCCTGCCAGCAGTTCCGCCGCGTCACCCTCCGCATGCTCCCGGTCGCCGTAGGTGGACTCGCAAAGAAGCACGTCCGCTTTCGACGACGGCGTTACAGGATCCTTCAAAATTGGCTGGTCGTATCGCCCGATGTCTCCGGAAAACACCACGACAATCTTCTTTCCGTTCTCGGTGATGATTAGTTCCAGGCTAGACGACCCCAAAATGTGCCCCGCGTCGTACGAAGTCACATGAAACTCCGGGCTGATGTCGAAGCCGCCAGTGCGCGGCATCGGTTTGAGCAGTTTTAGCACCGGATCTACATCGTCCGATTCATACAAGGATATTGGCTCCGGATGACGGCTCCACTTATTGCGCTGGGCGTGCTCTGTTTCTTCTTCCTGCAGGTGAGCAGAATCCTTGAGCAGGATGGCGGTGAGATCAATCGTGGCGGGATTGGCGAAGATCGGGCCCCGAAACCCATCCTTTACGAGAACAGGGAGCCAGCCAGTGTGGTCCAAATGCGCGTGCGTGAGCAGGGCATAATTGATGGTCCCCGGATCGATCGGAAGGGGCTTCCAGTTGCGTTCCTTCAGCTCATTGGTGCCCTGAAAGATTCCGCAGTCCACGAGCAGCCGCTTGCCTGCCGCTTCGACAAGATATTTTGATCCGGTAACGCAACCCGCCGCGCCAAGAAATGTGAGCTTTGCCATAGGCCTGTCATTCTAGACGAAACCAGCGAATGGTTGGTTTCCGATCCGGCCACAAAACGAAAGGGTGAGTCCAATCCATACATTCTCATAAGCACTGTAACGTCGGCGCGGTAACAATTTCGCGGTCGGCGTCTCGACTCCGGTTGACTTGTCGGCTGTGGCAGACAATACTTTTTGCCCAGTTGATTCGTTTTAGGGGCTGGCGCAGCCAGAGGCCGGCGGCGTCCATTTTTTAGATTGGGATCAAATTGCCTGAGCATCCATCCATGGTCGGTGTCGTGGTTTCCCACTACCGTATTCTCCGCACTTTGGGTGGAGGAGGCATGGGCGTTGTCTACGAAGCGGAAGACACCAATCTCGGCCGACACGTCGCTTTGAAGTTTCTTCCCGGAGCGCTGGCGGAAAGCCCACAGGCCCTTGAACGCTTCCAGCGAGAGGCCCGCGCGGCTTCGGCGCTCAACCACTCCAACATCTGCACGATTCATGAGATCGCAGACCATGCTGGCCAACCCTTCATTGTCATGGAACTTCTGGAGGGTCACACACTCAAGCACGAAATCGGATCGAAGCCAATTCCGATGGACAGGCTCGTTGATCTTGCCATACAGATGACGGATGCGCTGGATGCGGCCCATCAAAAGGGAATCATTCATCGCGATATTAAATCCTCGAATCTTTTCGTGACAAACAGGGGGCAGGCCAAGATTCTCGATTTTGGCCTTGCAAAGGTTACTGGAGTCGCGCCCTCCGGCGATGAAACTGCGACGCGATCGCTAGCCAGAGCGCAGACGGTGTCGGAAGAGCATCTGACGAGCCCCGGCACTGCCGTCGGCACGGTCGCCTACATGTCTCCCGAGCAGGTACTCGGCAAACCGCTCGACCCGCGGACGGATCTCTTTTCGTTTGGCGTTGTGTTGTACGAAATGGCGACGGGAACGCTTCCGTTTCGCGGAGATTCCACGGCGGCTATTTACAATGCGATTTTGCACGAGATTCCAGCCGCGCCGGTGCGGTTGAATCCCGACGTCCCACCCGAACTCGAACGCATCATCACGAAGGCTCTCGAGAAAGACCGCGACTTGCGGTATCAGTCAGCGGGAGAATTTCAAGCCGATCTAAAGCGCCTTCGCCGGGATAGCAGTTCCGGAGGCTCCGGCAAGTCCGGCGTAGCCGTGCCCCAAACTGGTGCGCAACCTTCTGGATGGCTGCGCACGCTCGCGGTTGTTTTCTTTCTCGTGCTCGTAGCTGCGGCCGGTTTTCTCGTCTGGAAACGCGTCACCGCAAAAAATGACATTGATCGCTTGCCGCTTGTCACCAATGCCAGAATTTCCCGTCTAACAACCACCGGAAATATCGTGGCGAGCACTGTCTCTCGGGATGGGCGCTACGTTGCGTATGTCCTCCGCGATTCCGGACAAGAAAGCCTTTGGGTTCGCCAGACCGCGGCGTCTAGCGCGGAGCAAGTTGTTCCTCCGGCGCCGCAGGCCTATCTCAGTTCGCCGATGTTTTCCCCCGACGCGAACTTCATCTACTTCTCGAGTGGACTCTCAGAGAAGTCGAACGATTTGCAACTCCTCGTAGTCCCAGTGCTCGGAGGAACGCCGCGCAAAATAGGCGAGCACTTATCCACAAACTTCACGCTCTCTCCCGATGGGACGAAGATCGCATTTTTCGACGTGCACTGTCTGGATGTTGTGATCTGCCTCACGCAACTAAACTCAGATGGATCCGGACGCACTGTACTTGTGAAGTGGAACACGCCTCACTACGCACCGGCCTGGTCGCCGGATGGCAAGCGTATCGCGTTTGAGACGTTGGTCGATGAGGATCCGCAAGGCTTGCGTGCACACCTGCAGACCTATGAGTTTTCCACGCGGAAAACGGAGGATCTGCCTTCTCGCTGGCGATTGATTCGAAATTTGCTTTGGACCGGGGATGGGAGAGGTCTGCTTCTGACGGCGCAGGAACAGCCTGGAGATCCGACGCAAATCTGGTATGTGTCCTACCCTGACGGAGCGAAACAGCGCGTAACCAACGACCTTGAAGACTACGACAGCGCGAGCTTGGCTTTCGAGAAGGACACTATAGTCGCTGTGCAAACGGACGTTAACGCGAGCATTTGGTTAGCTCCAAGCGATCATCCCGATAACATCAAACAGATAAGCCAGGGACGAAACGACGGCTTGCATGGGCTGAACTTTGCCTCTCCTCAAAGGATTATCTTTTCTTCGAATGATTCTGGAAACTGGGATCTCTCCGCCGTCGATTTGACGGGCGGTGCTGCCCAAGTTATTTCCGGCGTGCCACAGTATCACAGCGCCCCTGTGGTTTGCGATTCCGGCCGCTCTATCGTATTCGTATCGAACACGGGCGGGAACCATATTTGGAAGACAGAAGCCGACGGGACGAACAGCGTGCAGCTTACACATGGCGTCGGCGAGGTATACCCGCAGTGTCCCAGAGAGGGCCGGTGGGTGGCGTTTGTCAGCGAGGACGAATCAACGCCGGGCGGCAATTTGCGCAAAGTATCTCTCGATGGCGGTCAGGACTCCGCGATCATTCCCAATACGGTGATTGGCATCAATCTCGCTCCGGATGGGACGCATATCTTGTTTGCATCTCTGGACTACCAGGCGAACAGCAAACTGCGCGTTGGCCTGGTTACCTTGGATGGCACCGGACCCATTGCATTTTTGGACCCGCCTCCCAGGCCGGTAATCCTGCGCGACGGACGCTGGATCCCAAATCAGCAGGCGTTGGCTTACGTGGACTCACGCTCTGGCTCTCCCAATGTTTGGACCTATCCGCTCAACGGTAAAGCACCCCAGCAGCTCACGCATTTTCTTTCTGGACGTATTTTCGGGATCGCTTTGTCGCCTGATGGAAACAAGATCGCCCTCTCACGCGGCTCGATTAACAGCGATGCCGTTCTTTTCTCTCGAAATCGCTAGAATCCTCGATAATTGCGGTGTGGTTGTGCAGGAAGCGCTCGGGGGAGTAGCTCTCTCCTGCGCAAGGGACGTAAGAAGTAAAAAGGGCGAGGTTTAGACTCGCCTACTTTCCCTGTCACGTTGGCTGTTAAACAGCGCGTTGCGTCTTCGTCTCTCGCGTTCAATCCGCCGCGCTTGCTTGCTTCTTTGCGATGATGGTCTCGATGTTCAATCCCAGCCCTTTCGCAACGCCGCTTCCGTACGCGGGATCGGCTTTATAGAAGTGCTGGATCTGCAGCTCCTGAATCCGCTGCGGCACACCATTTCCGAGGCTGGAGACGATGTTATCAATCAACCTCTGCTTGGCATCCGCGGGCATCAGGCGGAAGAGATTTCCCGGCTGGGAGTAATAGTCGGCATCACTTCGGTGATCGTGTCTCGCCACTGTGCCGCTGACCATCTTCGGCCGCTCTGTGTACCGCGCATCCTGAGTGGGCCCGCCGAAACTGTTCGGCTCGTAATTCACGGAGGAGCCACCATTGCCGTCGAAACGCATTGCGCCATCTTTGTTGTAAGTGTGAAAGGGGCACTGCGGTTTGTTCACCGGCAGGGAATCGTAATTCGCGCCGAGGCGATACCGGTGCGCGTCGGGATAGGAAATCAGGCGCGCCTGCAGCATTTTGTCGGGAGAAAAGCCCAGGCCGGGCACAACGTTCCTCGGCTCGAATGCAGCCTGCTCGACTTCCGCGAAATAATTCTCTGGGTTACGGTTGAGCTCGAGTTCGCCAACTTCATGCAGCGGGTAGTCTTTGTGCGGCCACACCTTTGTGAGATCGAACGGGTTGAGGTGATACGTCTCCGCGTCTTTCTCTGGCATGATCTGCACGCACACGCGCCATTTCGGGAAATTGCCGGCCTTGATGGCGTGGAAGAGATCGCGCTGCGAATAGTCCGGATCAGTGCCTTCCAGCGCGCCGGCTTGCTCGCGGAAGAAATTCTTGATCCCTTGCTTGGTCTTGAAGTGCCACTTCACATAGAAAAGCTCGTTCTTCGCGTTGATCAGGCTGAATGTGTGGCTGCTGTAGCCGTTCATGTGGCGGTAACCGTCGGGAGTGCCGCGGTCGGAGAAGAGAATCGTCACCTGGTGCAGCGATTCCGGTGACAGTGACCAGAAGTCCCACATCATCGTCGGCGACTTCAGGTTTGTCTCCGGGTCGCGCTTCTGCGTGTGAATGAAATCGCCGAACTTCAGCGGATCGCGGATGAAAAAGACGGGCGTGTTATTTCCCGTCATGTCCCAGTTGCCCTCTTCGGTATAAAACTTTAGAGCAAAGCCGCGCGGGTCGCGCGCCGTGTCCGCCGAACCTTTTTCGCCGCCCACGGTCGAGCAGCGCAGGAACGTCGGCGTCTTCTTTCCCACGGTGTTGAATAGCTTTGCGGTCGTGTACTTGGTGATCTCCGCGCTCGTGCAGACGAAATGTCCGTGAGCGCCCGAACCCTTTGCATGCACAACGCGTTCCGGGATGCGCTCCCGGTTGAAGTGCGCCATTTTTTCGAACAAGCAGGAAATCTTCGAAAACAACCGGTCCGCGCGGCCCCACCGTGAGCGAATTCTGATTGTCTCCCACTGGCCGGCCTGCGTCGGTCGTCATTATCTTTTTTTCTTCCGCCATGATTCCTCCTCAGTTCGCCTGCAAGAACCGGCCCTTCGGGGCGGAGTCCTGCACGCTGCCTAGAAGGTACGCATCTCGCAGCTATACTTCCAATATATAGTTCAGATACGATGGATAGGCAGCGCCTATAACTGATTGTGATACCAGATCACATTGAGGGCGGGCGTTTTTATCTGAAATTCATCCGTGTTTATCGAGAAGGGCTTCCATGGAGCTCCATCAGCTTCGTTACTTCTGCGCGGTCGCCGAGGCTGGCTCTTTCAGCCGCGCCGCCGAGCAGTCTCACGTTTCGCAGCCTTCTCTTTCGCAGCAGATTATGAAACTTGAAGATGAGCTCGGCGCGCGACTCTTTGACCGGCTCGGCCGTTCCGTGCGTCTCACGGAAACAGGGCAAACTTTTCTCCCGCGAGCTCGCGCGGTTCTCCGCGAACTCGAAGCGGCACGCGGCGATGTCGCTGATCAAAAGGATTCCGTCGGCGGGTCCGTTACGATCGGGGTTATCCCGACCGTCGCGCCCTACTTTCTTCCGGAGCGCCTAACGTGGTTTTCGCGAAAATTTCCGCAGGTACGGCTCACGGTGGTGGAAGAAATCACTCCGGTTCTGCTTGACCAGATGCGCGCCAGCAAAGTTGATCTAGCAATTCTCGCGCTGCCAATTCGCGGCCACGAATTTGAATCATTTCCTTTGCTCACCGAGCGCCTCTTTGCCGCGCTGCCCGCAAGCCACAAATTTGCCAAGCACCGCTCGCTGTCTCTCAAAGATCTTCGCGCCGAGCCTTTTCTCCTGCTCCGTGACGGCCACTGCTTCCGCGATACCGCCGTCGCCGCTTGCGACCGCGCCCGCCTCCATCCGCAAATTGTTTTTGAGAGCGGCCAGTTCAGCAGCCTACTCAGCATGGTCGGAGCCGGCATGGGCGTTTCCATCGTTCCGGAAATGGCCATCGAGCAAAAATTGAGGTGCCGCTTCGTGCGTCTCGAGGATGCCGCCGCCTCGCGCACGATCGGCGCCGTCATCCTTCGCGGGCGCTCTCTGTCACGCGCGCATCACGCTTTTCTCGCTCATCTTCGCGACTCGGCCACGCAGCCTTAATAGCGAGGCACAATTCGCCCCTCCTCTGTCCGAAGTTTCTTTGTTTTTGGTCAGATTGATTTTCTCGCACGCACCGCTTGGCGGGATTCGCGTCGGTTGCAGGCTTGATGTCGTGGCTTAGCGTTTTTCCACGGAAATCGTCATGTCGTGAAAATTCAGCGTCAATGCAGCTTTGTAAAACAATTCCAGCCCCACCGTCGCGTCGAATAATCCATCCGGCTCATGCACATCCGGGGTAGGGAAGTACACCAGAGGCGCAGGACCGCTCAAGGTCAAGCCGTGAAAGCCTTCCTTTTCCGCCGGAGCTTCTTTCATCTTCACGCCGCCGTCCGTGAAAGGAAAGTCGCGGGATTTCGTTGTCTTTGCGGACTCCCCGAGCTGTAGCTTTTCAATCGCCGGCGTATAAACCAACAGCGACCCGCTGTACATCGTGTCAATCTGCGCCGACACTCTCTTTCCATTAATTTCAAATCCGTCGGCTACCACGATCGGCGGTCCCTCTTTCCCGAATTTAATCAGCGTGATTTTGTCGCAGGCTCCCGTGCAATCGGCTGGCGCCGTCAACACTCCCGAAATTCGTACTTTGCGCCCCACGAAATCGATCTGCAGGATGCGATCCTTGAATGCTGTGTACGCCAGCGTCCCGTCCACGTGCGGCATCTGATTTTGCGAAACCATGTCCGAGAGGTTCATCGCCAACGTGCCAACGTTCATAAGCTGCACGTTTCCAACGCTTATCGCCGGTATCACCGTACGGTACATTCCCGATGGCGCGCCCGCGGGCAGTGAAGAAGTTGGTTTCAACCCCGCCGCTTCCGCAAACGCCACGTCCAGCACGGTGTCCACGTTTCCCGTATCAATCCCCATTTTCAAAACAGGCCCGCTTCCCATCCGCGCTTCCACACAAGGCAAGCCGTCGCAATCCAGCAGCGGCACTTCGGTCACAAATTTTACGCTTCCGGCATGCTGTGCGTGGGCTTGACTCAGGGACAGCATTGCAATCGCAACAAAGCAAAACATGGGAAACAGCATTTGGCGCATGAAAGTTCCTCTTGTCCAAGATTCTGAACTCATTTCTACCCGAAGTCTGACGGTCCGCATTGGCAGTTGTTAGCTTACAGAGAAAAGTGCAAAAAGAACGATTAAGGAGAAGTAGGAATGCGCCGCAAGAATTTGGTGGAGCCGATGGGATTCGAACCCACGACCTCCTCGATGCCATCGAGGCGCGCTCCCAACTGCGCCACGGCCCCACCGGGGATACTACAAAAGTTTATCACACCCCGCTGGTAACATAACTGTCTCTTGCCCCCGTGCCGCACGCCTAGATCTCATGACAGCAAGGACAGCCGCGTTTCCGTCAGGTCCAGCTCATGTTCGACCTTGCGCAACACTTCGTCGTTTATGCGGCCGGCGCTCCGCAGATTCAAAGCGGTTTGCCGCTCGGTGCCCAGCAGACTGCGCGAGAGTTGGAGGTAACGAGCGTACGCATGACGGTCCGCCGCAACACCTTGATCGTCCTGCCCAATCAAATTCGTCAGGCGATGCTTGTACCGCTGCTCAATCTCGTTGTAGACGGCGGCAAATTCATCCCCATCTTTCAGCCGCGCTTTTTCGAGATGCGCCAGCGCTGCTTCGATCATGGCTCGCCGGGCTTCCTCTTCTTCCTCTTTGTGCCCTGTCGCGCCCGCGAGTCCCAGCGCGCGGATCAGCGGAGGAAGTGTCAGCCCTTGCACGACCAGCGTCACCAGAATGACGCAAAATGTCAGGAAAATGATCAGGTTTCTCTGCGGAAACGCGGCCCCATCCGCCAGCACTTCGGGCAGCGAAAGCGCTGCTGCAAGGGCAAGCACCCCCCGCATTCCCGTCCAGCCAACCACAAAAATCTGCCGGGCCGGCGGAAGCTTTACGTTCTGATGCAGGATCCGGCTGCGGATCAAGTTGGCTAGATAGGCGCCGGGGTACATCCAAATCATGCGCAGCAGGATCAGGATTCCGCTGAAAAGCGCCCCATACTGCACCAATTCGCGAAAACTGTATTCGCGGATCCCCGCAAGCACGAACGGCAACTGCAAGCCGATGAGCATGAAAACCAGACCGTTCAGCACAAACGTCAGCGAATCCCACACGGCCCACGCCTGAATCCGCACGCTCGGCGAAAAAAAGTGCGAGCTGTGCCGGCTCATGTACAAACCGCACGCGACCACCGCCAGCACTCCGGAGGAGTGCATTGCTTCGGCCGCGAGATAAACGGCATAGGGAACCAGAATACTCATCGTGATTTCTATCGGGCCGTCATCAATACGTTTGTGAATGGATTCCACAATGACGCCCAAGATCAGACCAAGCGCCACGGCCGCCACGGTTAGATAACTCAGCCGCAGGAGTCCGCTGCCGAGCGTGGGAGTCTCGCCGGTAACGACCATCGCCACGCCGAACTCCAGTGCCAGCAGACCAGTAGCATCATTCAAGAGGCTTTCGCCTTCCAAAATGTCAACGATGCCCCGCGGCAATCCCACGCGTTTGGCAATTGCGGTCGCCGCAATCGCGTCCGTCGTCGCCACCACAGCGCCCAGGACAAACCCAAGCCTCCAATCGAAACCCGCAAAAACCCACTTCGCTGTCACGGCTACGCCCGCAACGGTAAAACCCACCAGCCCGAAAGCCAGCAAGCAAATGCTCACAAAATTAAATTTGAATTCGCGCCAGGGCGTCAGCCACGCACCGTTGTAAAGAAGCGGTGGCAACACAACCAGAAAAATCAGATCGGGGTTCAGCGTGATTTTCGGAATACCCGGAATGAAACTGAGGAACAGTCCTGCGATGACTAGGACGATCGGATAGGGCGTCTGCAGCTTCCGCGCAAGCGCCGCAAACAACACCACGAACACGAGCAGCGACAAGAACACCAGCTCAAACGCGTGTATCCCGCCGCCTTCCATGCCCCCTCCGCAAGTGCTCTCGACCTCAAGATACCGCACCGCGCATTCGACTTCCAAACACCTTCTGCGCTTTTCACGCGCGTTCCTTGCACACTCTCGAATCCAGACAGCGCATCCTTCTGGACGCGAAGCAACCCCGGCGCTATTCTGAAACTCCTAACTTATAGACCGCTTCATGGAAGGAAAGGAATCGCGAAGGAATGCGACACATCATTCACACGCCAAACAAGAATTTCATCGCGCTGGCCACGTTGACGCTTGCGGCTTTTTGCGCCGCTCTCTTCATCTCCCTGCCGCTTGCCGCGCAACAGACCGGCCCACTGCCCCCGCCTCCGTCCTATTCCGCGCCCACACCCTTGCCGCAACCTGGTTCCGCGGCGAAAGCGGCGCCTCACCAGACGACCACAGAATCCCCCCTTTCGACCGAGCCGCCTAAAATCCCTCCTGAACAGATCATCCAGAAATTCGCGGAGCGCGAGCTCGAATTCAAAAAAGAGCGCGACAACTACACCTACACGCAAACTTTCGTTATCCAAACCATTGATGAATACTCTGGCCGGCCCGACGGCGAATATCGCATGACCAGCGACATCCTCTTCACGCCCGCGGGCAAGCGCTACGAACACGTGACCGACGCTCCAGCTCCATCCCTCCAGCGCATCCAGATGTCACAACAGGATTTCGATGACCTCGAGCACGTTCAGCCGTTCGTGCTCACCACCGACGAAATGCCCAAGTACGACGTCAAATACGTCGGCCAACAGCAGCTTGACGAGATCAATGCGTACGTCTTTGACGTTGGGCCAAAAAAAATCGAAAAAAATCAGCGCTACTTCCAGGGCCGCATTTGGGTAGACGAAAAGGACTTTGGCATCGTCAAGACCGATGGCAAAGCCGTTCCGGACATCAAGAAACACGGTCAGGAGAACGTCTTTCCGCGATTTGAAACTTTCCGCGAAAATATCGAAGGTAGCTTCTGGTTTCCGACGTACACACACTCCGAGGACACTTTGCAATTCAGTGGCGGCGGCGTCCGCATTCGCATGACCGTGCGTTATGAGAATTACAAGCGCTTCGGTTCCACGATCAAGATTGGCGCGCCCGTCGAAGTTCCGAAGGAAAAACCGTAGCCGCTTACAATATTCGAACACGAAGCGGCCCGCGATACCTACTTGTTCGAAGTAGTCAGAGGAAATCTCCGCTTGAATCCAATTCGCACGCTCTTCAAGCGCATCTTGGTCGCGCTCGTCTCAGCTCTCGCGCTTGTGTACGTCGGCGACTATGCCTCGGTTCGCGTCCGCATGATGCATCCGAAACCCGGCAATCCGTTCGAGACCGTCACCGCGCTACGCATCCTCGCCATCGAGCATAAAGGCGGCAAAACGGAATACAGCGTCGACCAGTTGCAGCCTCAGCAGACTGCCGAGTGCGTCCATTCGTTGTTTCCCCACAACGGCGATCCACCCTGCTGGTATCTCAAACGAAAATTCGCGCAACCCATTCCGATGGTAATTTTCATTTTTTCAAAACGCGGAAGGTAACAGAAAGATTTTTAAAAGCAGCGGCCGCCTGTGTTCTCCGGCCGTCTCTCTTCAACTATTCGTGGCGCAACGCCACCATAGGGTCCACGCGCATAGCGCGGCGCGCTGGGATGTAAGACGCCGCCAACGCCACGAGTGTTAACAGCATCGCGACTGCCAAGAACGTCAGCGGATCACTCGCGCTCACTCCAAAGAGCAAGTTTGTCATCAGCCGGGTTAGACCCAGCGCACCAGCAATTCCGATCGAAATTCCCAACAGCGCAGCTCTCGCTCCTTGCCCCAGAACCAGCCGCAGCACGTCTCCTCGCTCTGCCCCAATCGCGATTCGAATGCCCATCTCTCGCCTTCTCTGGCTGACGGAGTAAGACACCACCCCATAAATTCCAACGCCCGCAAGCAGCAGCGCCGCGCCTGCAAAAACACCCAGCAAAATCATGTACAACCGCCGCCGCGCCAGCGATTCGGAGAGCACTTGCTCCAGCGTTTCGATTTTCGAAATCGGCTGATTCTTGTTCACCGCCCAAATCGCCGCCTTCACCGCGGGAATGAGGCGTAGAGGATCGCTGTCGCTCCGCACGACGATCGTGTTGAAAAGTTGCGGAAATTGAAAATGCGGCCAGTAAATCATCGGCCCCACGGCCTCGTCCAAACCGTTGGTCTTGACGTCGCCCACCACTCCCACGATTTCGCCCGTCAGCGGTGGCCCCCAATCTTTCATCGTGACGCGCTGCCCAATGGGATTTTCGCGAGGCCAATATTGACGAGCCATCGTTTCATTAATCACCATCACGTGCTTGCCGGCCGAATTGTCGCTTGCTGTAAATTCGCGTCCCGCGAGCAACGGAATTTCCATCGTTCGGAAGTAAGCGTAGTCCACGGTGCGAATATCCGCGGAAGGCTCGTCGTTAGCCGGCGGCAGAGGTCGTCCTTCGATCACAAAGTCCGTATTGGGGCCGCCCGTGAACGGCAACGCGCTTACCAGTCCCGCCGAGCGCACGCCCGGAACGCGCCGCACATTCTCCATCATCTGTTGCAGCAGCACGGCGCTTCTCACATCTCGCTCGGGATATTCGATCGGCGAGAGAAAAAGACCCGCGGCAAGAACTCCGTTCTGGTTGAAGCCCGAATTTACGCGCAACAATCTCACAAAACTGTTGCCAAGCAACCCAGCTCCCACAAGGAGCACCACCGCCAGCGCAAATTGCGGCACCACTAATGCCTGGCTAGATCCGCGTCGCGTTCCGCCGGTCGTGGCCGCCCCGCCTTCTTTGAGCGACACATTCAAGTCCGTTTTCGTTCCCGCGAGCGCCGGCGCAAGTCCAAAGAGCAGTCCCGTGAACAGTGAAATCAGCAGCGTGAATCCCAACACCCGCCAATCCATGTTGATTTCTCCAAACCTAGGCATGTCTTGCGCGCGCAGGGATGCGATGAACTGCAAACTCCACGCTGCAACGCCCAGTCCCAGCCCCGCTCCAAGCAACGCAACCACCAGGCTCTCCGTAAGCAGCTGCCGCGCGAGCCGCCCGCGTCCAGCTCCTACCGCTACGCGAATAGCAAACTCCTTCTGACGCGCCGCTGCCCGCGCGAGCAACAAATTCGCCAAATTTGCGCATGCCATCAGCAGAAGCATGCCCACCGCGAAAATCAAAATCAGTAGCGCCGGCTGAACAGGCGCTACCATGCTCTTCTTCAACGAGACCGCCGCAACGGCCATGTCCGGATCTACACTGCGATTTTGCTTTTCGATTTGCTCCGCGATGACAGACATTTCCCCTTGCGCGTTCCCCATCGCCTCGCCAGCTCGAAGATCGGCGATCACTGTCAGCAGATGCGCTCGCCGGTTGTCATGAAGCTGTCCGCCAGGTACCAGCGGACACCACAATTCTGATTTTTCGGGATAGTCGAACCCGCGCGGCATCACTCCAATGACGTGATAGTCCTCCGCGCTCACCCGCAGCGTTCTGCCCACAATGCCGCGGTCCGCTCCGAAGCGGCTCTCCCATAGCGCGTAGCTAATGACTACCACGCGATTGTCCGCGCCCGGCGCATCATCCTCCGCGCGAATCATCCTTCCCAGCAAAGGCGTACTTCCTAGCACAGAGAAGAAATCTCCAGACACCATCGCTCCCGGAACCTGTTCCGGCTCTCCCTCTCCCGCTAAATTGAAACTCCATGGCCGGAACGCAGCAGTATTCTCGATGGTCTTTGCCTCACGTCTGAGGTCGAGAAAACTCGCATACGTGAAATTCGCCGCGCTGCTCCCCGGATGTCTCTCCTCCACGCGCACAAGCCGGTCGTGATTCGGGTAGGGAAGCGGACGCAGCAAAACCGCATTGACCACGCTGAATATCGCCGTGCTCGCTCCCATGCCAAGCCCCAGCGTTAAAACGCATACGACCGTGAAGCTCGGACTCTTCCGCAGTGTTCGCAGCGCGTAGCGCACATCTTGAAAAAAAGTCTCCACTGCCAGCCATCCATGAAGTTCGCGGTGCGTTTCGTGAAGCTGTGTCATTCCACCAAGCCGCAACTTTGCCGCGCGTTCCGCCTCTTCGAATGTCATTCCACGTCGAATATTTTCTTCCGTGAGCAGCGCCAGGTGCTCCGCAAGCTCCTGCGAAAATTCTTCATCCTCGCTGCGATTGGAAAACCATCCGCCAATCCGAGAGGCCAGAACTCTCATCCGCCAAAACATCACCTCACCTCTGCTCCTTAATTCAAGCCGCCCTCGCCTGCTACTCGTGGCGCAATGCCACCATGGGATCCACACGCATGGCGCGTCGCGCCGGGATGTAGCCAGCCGCGAGCGCTACCAAGGTCAGTAGAATCGCTACGCCCACAAAGGTCAACGGATCGCTCGCGCTGACGCCGAAGAGCAAACGTGAGAGCAGGCGCGTGAGTCCGAGGGCTGCCACCACACCGCCGACTATCCCAATGCCAGCTAGCCGTGCTCCGTGGCCGAGCACAAGGCGCGAAACATCGCTCGGTTCGGCGCCCAGCGCCATGCGCACGCCGATTTCATGCGTTCGTTCACTGACCTGATAGGAAGTCACACCATAAATCCCAATCGCCGCGAGCGCGAGCGCCAGGAAGGCAAAGACTCCTAGCAAGAGATAAGCGAGGCGCTGCGCCGAGACAGTTCCCGAGATGATTTCGTCCATGGTCCTTACCTCGAAAACAGGCTGGTTCTTGTCGACCGACCAAATCGCATTCTTGACCGCGCTCAAAACGGCATTGGGAGGCAAAGTGGTGCGCACCACCAGGCTCATCGTCTGGTCGGGGCTCTGCAGAGAGGGGAAGTAGATTGTAGGGCGAGGCTGCTGATCGAATCCTGTGTCGCGAATCCCGCCGACGACGCCTACGATTTCACGCGAGGGCCGCATGGCATCCGGGATTTGCAAATGCTTGCCTATCGGATCTTGCTTGGGGAAAAACCGGCGGGCCAGCGTCTCGTCAATCATTACCACACGCGGGCGGTCTAGGTTGTCCTGCTCCGTGAAGGTCCGGCCTCCAATCAATGGAATGCCCATCGTGGCAAAGTAATTGGGAGTCACGTCCCTGTAATCCGCTGCAAGATGTTCCCCCGGCGGCAGTGCCGGATCTTCCTTGACGACGAAGTATCCCATGTCCATGTCGTCCTGGCTGAGCGGAACAATTTCCGCAAATGCGGCCGACTGAACTCCCGGCACCGCCTCCACGCTGGCCAGGAAGCGTTGGAAAGTGGCAGCCCGTTGGCGAGGCTCCCGATATTTCGAGTCCTTCGCATCTGCGGGCAATTTAATCCGCAACGTCAGCAGATGATCGGGATGAAAGCCAGGGTTCGCCTCCAACAGGCGCCAAAAGCTCTTGATCATGAGGCCGGCGCCAATCACCAGCACAAACGCCAAGGCAGATTCGACTATCACGAGCGTGGAGCGGGTGCGATGCCCGTACGGGCCAGCGCTAAAGCCTCTTCCACCCTCTTTCAACGATTCGTTGACGTTGCAACGCATGCTTTGCAGCGCCGGAATGAGCCCGAAGATGATCCCCGTCAAAAGTGAGATGACTATCGTGAAAGCGAACGCGGCGCCAGTCATGTGAATTCCAGGCAACATGACCTCGTCGGCTGCGTTCGGAACGGGAATACGCGAGGGCACAAAGCGCTCTAGCAGGTCAGTGGACCACAGCGCCAGTAGCGCACCTGCTGTGCCTCCGAGGAGTGAAAGCAAGGTGCTCTCAGCGAGTAACTGACGGATCAGCCTCAGGCGTCCAGCTCCCAGCGCCATCCGAATCGCCATTTCTCGCTGGCGCGCAACGGAGCGCG
This sequence comes from uncultured Acidobacteriota bacterium, assembly GCA_963727945.1. GTDB lineage: Bacteria > Acidobacteriota > Terriglobia > Acidiferrales > UBA7541 > Acidiferrum. The sequence goes on along the minus strand of CAVSIW010000051.1, from coordinate 405,017 downwards.
CCAACATGAGGTTAGCGACGTTGGCGCAGGAAATGAGCAGTACAAAACCCACGGCACCAAGCAAGATGAGGAGCGCCGGCCGAAGGTACTCCATGCGCACTTCTTCGAGGGGCACCAAAACAACACCAAACCCTTTCCGTGCCGGTCGTGCGATCGCGATTCGTTCTGCGATGACGCTCATCTCCCCGCTTGCCTTATCGAGCGTGGCCCCCGGCTTGAGTCTGCCGAGAACGCCAAGGTTGGTATCAACACGCTTCACCCAGTCGTTGTCGAACGGCACGACCACATCCGCGGGAAAAAGTGCGGCGAAGTCCGCTGGCAAGACTCCGATAATCGTGTACTCCTCCCCGTTCAGCGTCATGCCGCGCCCGGCTACCGATGGGTCGGAACCGAAGTGCCGTTGCCAATAGCCATAGCCCAGAATGACAAAGTTGTGGCGCCCCTCTGCCTCGTCCAAACGAAACGTCCGGCCCAGGACGGGCTTGATTCCAAAAAAATCACCGAAATTCGTCGTTACTCGCAAGCCTGCCACCTGCTCCGGCTCACCTAGTCCAGTCACGGTTCCGGTGCCGTGCTCGAACAGAAATGTGTCGTCAAAAGATTTGCTCTGCTCCTTCCAATCCAGATAGTCCTGCCCTGTCGGCCCGATCCGGCTCCAACCGTGTTCGAGATTATTCACCCAGATCACCACCAGGCGCTTACCTTGTCGAATCGGCAATGGCTTGAGAAGGGTTGCATGTACCACGTTGAAAATCGCGGTATTGGCACCGATGCCTAGCGCCAGCGTCAGAACGCACACCAAAGTGAAGCCCGGGTTCTTTCGCAGCGTCCGCCACCCGTACTGAATGTCTCGGAGAGTCGTTTCGAGAATCGGCAGCCCGCGCAGTTCGCGGTGTGTTTCTCGGAGCTGCGTCACTCCTCCCAACTTCACGCGCGCCACCCGCCGTGCCTCTTCCTCCGTCATGCCACGGCGCAAGTTTTCTTCCGTGAGCAGCGCCAGGTGCTCCGCAAGCTCCTGCGAAAATTCTTCCTCAACGCGCCGTCTCGAACTCCATCCACGAATCCGTGCCGCCAGCACTCTCAACCCGCCAAACATATCCTCACCCACGCTCCGCAATCCGCAGCACCCGTCCAATCACTCCGCTGATCCGTTCCCAGTTCTCCGCTTCCGACGCCAATCTTTTTCGCCCCGCCCGCGTGATCGAATAGAATTTCGCCTTGCGCTTGTTCTCCGATGCGCCCCAAGCGCCCGAAATCCACCCTCGCTGCAGCAGCCGCACCAGCGACGCATAAATCGTCCCTTGATTGATTTGCAGCGCCTCCTCGCTGATTTGCTCGATCCGCCGTGCGATCCCGTACCCATGGAGCGGCCCCATTGCCGCCAGCGTCTTCAGTACCATCAAATCCAACGTCCCCTGCAATATCTCCGATTTACCTTCCGCCATGTCATCTCCTGTGGTGCGGCCACAGGAGTATCCCAGTCCTCCTGTGGTATGTCAACAGGAAAACACGGCTGGCCGTACCTCGCCACCGTTTCTCTTCATCCGCGCTTCCCTCGCTTTCCTCGCCATCGAAAAGTGCAGACGGATCGGGTTTACGTCTTGGCAGTGTCCGCGGATTGCAATAACATAATCAGAAGTTCCAGGTTGTTTTCGTCCTCGTTATGATTCGGCGGAGGTTTCGTCACGTAGCTGCGTCTTTCGTGCGAAGTGGAGAGTGATGCGCCCAGGTCATAGTGTTCTTCTCACGGTTTGTGTGTTTGCCGGTGCTGTCATGTTCGCGATGGTGCAGGCGGCCGTCGCGCACGCCATCCTGCTGGAATCCAGTCCAGCTATTAACAGCAGCGTCGCTGGGCCAGTCATTCCCGTCAAACTCCGTTTCAACGTTCGTATTGACGCGGGCCGTTCACGCCTCACTCTGGTCCGGCCGGACGCTTCCACGCAATCCCTAGTCCTTAACAAGGACGCCACGCCCGACACGCTGACATCGCAAGCACAAGGGCTGTCTCCAGGCGAATACCGCCTCCGCTGGCAAGTCCTGGCTTCCGACGGGCACATCACCCGCGGCGAAATCCCCTTTCAAGTCACGCGGCCCTGAGCCCCATCCATGGCCCGGCTCCTCCAAATCTTCGGCTTCCTCTCCGTCCTGTTTCGTGGCGCGACGCTAAGCTTCGAATCGCTCACCCTCGGCGGCATCGTCTTTCTGAATTTCGTGCTAGGCGGCGCGAATACGCAATCGGAAACGGTGACCCGGGGCTGCCTTCGCTGGATTCGCCGCGCGGCCCTGGCGCTAGCCCTCATGCAGCTTTCCTACATCCTGGCCAGCTCATTGATTTTGATGCAGTCCGCGGATATGACCCTCAGGGACGTCAGCGGCGCGAACTTCGTTCTCGCTGGCATTCTCGCCATCGCTTCGGCATTGACCATCGCCGTTCTCGCCGGCGCTGAAATTCCAAATCGCAGCGCCGCCATGCTGCTCCCCGCTGCATTCATCCTCCTCTCCTCCGTCATGACCAGCCACGCCTTCGCTCGCCTCGAATACCGCATTCCACTCGCCATCGTTACGGCTCTCCACCAAGGCGCTACTGCCGCATGGCTCGGAGGTCTCTTCTATCTTCTGATTTCCATCCCTCGCTCCCCGGACAATCAGTTTGCGCGTCAACTCATTGCGCGTTTTTCAAAACTCGCATTGATCAGCGTAGCCATCCTTGCGGCTGCTGGTTTTACGCTCGGATTTGCTTACGTAGGTTCGCTCGGCGCCGTCTACGGCACTTCCTACGGCATCATGGTGGCCACAAAAGTCGTCCTCTTTGGAATCCTCTTGCTTCTCGGCGCTCTGAACTTTCAAATCGCCCGCTCACCATCGGGCGGCCCAGTAATCGCCAGTCTGAAGCGCTTCGGCGAAGCCGAAATTGGCATTGGAATCACCGTGATTCTCACTGCCGCCTCGTTAACTTCTCTTCCGCCCGCTGTAGATCTCAAAAGCGACCGCGTCTCTGCCCAGGAAATTGCCGCGCGCATCGCTCCGCGTTTTCCTCGGCTCGCCAGTCCGGCCATCCAAGGAACTTCCCGAAGACGTCTACGCCGCTGAAGTGAAGTCGTTCGACGCGGGCGCTCTCTCTTCCGCATCCTTCGTCCCTGGCCAGGCGGGAACGCGTCCAAATACTCCTGCGGAAAAATCCTGGTCGGAATACAACCATCACTGGGCGGGCCTGATCGTTCTGGCCATCGGACTTCTCGCGTTTCTTGCGCAAGCGAAGCATTCCTCCTGGGCGAGAAACTGGCCGCTTATTTTTCTCGCGCTTTCCGCATTTCTTTTCTTGAGAAGCGATCCCGAGACTTGGCCTCTCGGACCCAATGGGTTTTGGGTCACTTTTCAGGATCCGGAAGTCCTGCTACATCGCATCTTCGCACTGCTCGTCATCGCCCTGGCGATCTTCGAATGGAGAGTGCAAACCGGTCGCGTCGCCACTCAGCGCGCCCGCCTGGTCTTTCCCGCGCTCGTTGCCGTCGCCAGCGCTCTGCTTCTCACCCACTCCCACAGTCTCGGCAACATAAAAGAAGAAGTCCTCGCCGAGCTGAGTCATGCGCCTCTGGCTGTCTTGGGCATCGTGGCCGGCTGGTCGCGCTGGCTTGAGCTTCGTCTTCCTTCCGAAAATAAAGTGCGCGGCAGGATGGCCTGGCTATGGCCCACCTGCCTCGTTCTTATCGGTCTTCTTCTTCTGAATTACCGCGAAATGTAGCCGTCCGGCTTCTCCGATTGCTCGCTGGTCTTCGCTCTATCGATCAATGCGCCTCTTCGTTTCGAAACTCGCCTTCCCAGCGCGCCACCACCACGCACGCTAAGCAGTTCCCGAGTACGTTCACCGCGGTACGCCCCATGTCCATCAACTGATCGATCCCGAACAACAAAAACAGCGGCTCCGTCGGCAAATGAAACGAAGCCGCTGCCGCTAGAACGATAACCAGCGACGCCCGCGCCACGCCCGCCGTTCCTTTGCTGCTGATCAGCAAAGTGAGCAGCATAATGGTCTGCTGTCCCAGCGTCAGATGAATCCCCGCTGCTTGCGCAACGAAAATCAGCGCCAGCGCCTGGTAAAGACTCGATCCGCCGAGATTAAAGCTGTAGCCGGTGGGAAGAACAAACGCCACCGTCTCGCGCCGCACTCCGAACGCTTCCATCTCTTCCATCGCTCGCGGCAGAGCCGCTTCCGAGCTCGCCGTCGCGAACGCAATCGTCACGGGTTCTGCCACAGCACGAAGGAATTCCTTCAATGGCGTTTTCACCAACAAAGCAATCGGCAGCAAAACGCCCACAATGAAAATAATCAGCGCCACATACATCGTTGCAAGCAGCTTCAGCAGCGGCAGCAGCACTCCCAGTCCCAAATGTCCAACCGTATAGGCAATCGCGCCAAACACACCGATCGGCGCCACGTACATCACCAGATTCGTAAACTTGAACATCGTCTCCGAGAGGCTCTCAGCAAACGCCAGCATCGGCCGCCGCTTCGGCTCGGGCACCAGCGCCAGCGCCATCGCAAACAAAATACTGAAGACCACCACTTGCAAGACTTGGCCTTCCGCCACGGATTTCGCGATGTTTTCCGGGAAAATATCGGTGATGAGCTGCGCCGCCGTATGCGGCACGGCACTCAACGGCGCGCCTCCCTGCCACCGGCGGAAGATGCACACCCTCGCCCGCTCTGCTGATATTGATGGCCGCAAAACCAATCACCAGCGTAATCACCGAAACAATCTCAAAATAAACGAGCGACTTGATCCCCAGCCGCCCCACTTTCTTCAAATCCGCATGTCCCGCGATTCCCACAACAAGCGTTCCGAACAATAGCGGCGCAATGATCACCTTGATCAGCCGCAGGAAAATTGTCCCCAGAAATTGTACTTTTTCAGCCGCGCTCGGCCAGTCGTGCCCCAGTTCCGCACCCGCCAGCAATCCCACCAAAATCCACGCCGTCAGCGACCGCCTCACCCCCGCATATCCAGCAAGCAACGCAATCGCCGCCCACCGCAAAATCAAAGCCACCACCGTGGGCACCGACACCACGCCCCACCCCTCCAGCAGCGACGCGGCAATCGCCACCGTCGCCGCAACCAAAACCGCTCCTAAGAGTTTGTTTTTCATCTGCCCCAACTCGAGTTTCTCATTGGCCGCGAACGGTATTCTGTATACGCGAACCTGTCAATCCCCGTCCACCGTCAGGCCGTCGGCCTGTTTCCCGTTACCCCGATTTACCGGCACAGCAATTCCTTCCGAGTGGGTCGCAAGATGCAACGATTCGCCATCGCATTGAATCTAAGCTCAAATTCGCAGGATACTATCCCCATGAATAACCGCTCCGTGCCGACTTCTACCATTCTTCCGCATCTTGTATACCGCGACGTGGCTGATGCCTGTGACTGGCTCACGCGGGTCTTCGGCTTTACCGAGTACTACCGCTATGGTCAGCCGGTTAGTGGCATCCAGATGTACTTGGGCGACGCACATATCATGTTGAGCGGTCCTCGCCAGGGCAGCACCGAAACCCCAGCGAAGCTCGGGTGCGGAACTCAAATGCTCACGGTCATCGTGCCGGATGTCGAGGCGCATTACACGAATACGAAACGGCAGGGCGGGACGGTCTGGGAAGATCTTCACGAAACCATCTACGGAGAAAAACAGTACGGCGTCACGGACCTCGATGGTCATCGTTGGTTGTTTTCGCAGCACGCGCGCGACGTAGACCCTGAGTCGTGGGGAGCAACGGTCGTCACGCCCCAACTTTGAATTTGCTCGGCGGCTTCTGAGTTGTCGGCTACCATTGTCAGGCAACCCGCGCTCGCTTCTTTGATTCTGACTGCCTTAACGACCGTCCCTCGGGATTTGGGCAAAGGGAACTGCGAGATAGGTGCATCGCCTCCCTTCGAATGCTTTGCGTGCGAGGTGTCCTTATGCGGCGCGTGTGCTCGACGATTTTTCCTGTTGTGCTTTCCTGCGGCATTCTTTCCTCGTCACCTGCCAAAGCTCAGGATCAAACGCCATCTCAGAACGCCGCGAGCAAACCGCAAAGCCTTAAAGACCGCAAGAAGCAAGCCAACAATCTCGCCAAGGAAAGCTCTCCTTACAACACGTGGCTCACCGAGGAAGTGATTTACATCATCACCAAGGAAGAGCGCGACGCTTTTCTTCGCCTCTCCACCAACGAAGAGCGCGAACAATACATCGAAGAATTCTGGCGCCGCCGCAATCCCGATCCCGATTCTCCTGAAAACGCCTACCGCGAAGAACACTATCGCCGCATCGCCTACGCCAACGAGCGATTCTCTTCCGGCATCCCCGGCTGGAAAACCGATCGCGGCCACATGTACATACTCTGGGGGCCGCCCGATGAAATCGATTCGCACCCAACCGGCGGCACGTACGATCGCCCGCCCGAGCAGGGCGGGGGATCAACCACAACCTATCCCTGGGAACTCTGGCGCTACCGCCATCTCGAAGACATCGGCGACAACATCGAACTCGAATTCGTTGATCCGAGCGGCTCCGGCGAATTCCATCTGACTATGGACCCCGGCGAAAAAGACGCCCTCGCTCACGTCCCGGGCGCGGGCCCAAGCCTGTCCGAACTACTGGGCCTATCCACCGAGAGCGCAACGCTTCACCAACACCAACGGCACCACTCTCCCCGCCCCTATCGGCGGACTATCTGCCGGTATGGATGAGTTCGATATCATGGAGCGCTTTTTCAAAGTCCAGCGTCCGCCCGAACATTTCAGAGACCTCGCCGAAATGGTCAGTGTCCGCATTCTTCGCAATCAGATTCACATGGACTACCGCTTCGATTTTCTCCGCGTTACCCACGATTCCGTTCTAGTGCCCATCACCCTGCAAGTCGCCAATCGCGACCTCAGTTTCAAGGGCAAAGACGGCGTGCAATCCGCCGTTCTCAATCTCTACGGCCGCATCACCACGCTCAGCGGCCGCGTCGTCCAAACCTTCGAAGACGTCGTCTCCCGCGATTTTCCAGACTCTCTCTTCCAGTCCTCCGTAAACCTCTCCTCCATCTACCAAAAGTCCGTCCCCCTCCGCTCCGGCCTCTATCGCCTCGATGTCGTCCTCAAAGACGCGCAAAGCGGCAACGTCGGCGTAATTGACGCCGCCCTCCGCGTCCCCCTCTACGAAGAAGAATCCCTCGACGCCAGCTCCCTAATCCTTGCCGACCAAATCCGCCCCGTCCCCACCTCTCAAATCGGCCAAGGCTCCTTCGTCCTCGACTCCTACAAAGTCCGCCCCCGCATCAACCCCGAATTCTCCCCCGCCGACAAAATGGGCATCTTCCTCCAGCTCTACAACCTCAAGCTCGACGCCCAATCCCACAAAACAAACGTCTCCGTCGCCTATCGCATCCTAAAAGACCATCAGCAAGTCTGGCACCAAGACGAATCCTCCGAACAACTCCAGCAATCCCGCGAACAAATCACCCTCGAACGCAACCTCCCCCTCTCCTCTCTCGCCCCCGGCCACTACTCCCTCGAAATCTACGCCCTCGACCTCCTAACCAACCAAACCGTCACCCGCACCGCCGACTTCACAGTCACGCCCTTACCCACCCCTAGAACGACCTTCTGACCAGAATTAAACCGACGCTCCCGACTTCCATTGTTTTCCCTCGTCGGACCCTAGTCCTTTCGTCCCAATTCATACAACACTAGAACGTAGAGCTGGAGGCCTGGAACGTTTTCATAACAATATAAATTGCTCTTGACAACTCTGAAATAGTTCTGTAATATGTCTTCTACGAGGTGAACGAAATGACAAATGTTCTTGGAACATATGAAAAAATCTCAAGAAGGGAAAGGCTCTTTCAGGTTGGCGTTCAAACACTTCAGCAACAGGGATGGAAAGTCGAGAAGATTCCGGGCTTCGGCAAATCAAGTGTCCGACGAATTACGAAGGGTGGGCAGAACCGAAAAGTCTCGATTCGCACATCGCAAGATACATGGATCGCGTTTCCTCGGAACGACCGGAACGACAGTTGGGTAACCCTTTCCGACGTTGACGTAGTGCTTGCTGTTTCGGTCGATCATTACCATGAACCTAAGTTTGCGCAGGTCCACTTTATTGAAGCCGACGAGATGCTAGAGCGGTTCGACAGGGCATACGCCGCCCGCCTCAAGGCAGGGTACAAGATTCCCTTGGGGCGCGGAGTATGGGTCCCGCTCTATCACCCGGACGAGTCTGAGCCTGTAACTCACGTCGGGGGCGGCGCCGGACTTGACCACCCTCATATTGCGCGGATTCCGCTCGAGCCTGAGAAGCCAGATTCCGACGCGTCAAAAGGCTTGGACGACGGAGATCAGCCACTCACAATCGCAGAAGCGAAGCGCAGGTTGGCGATTACGCTGGGTGTCGACCCGTCGAGCATCAAGATTACTGTCGAGGCTTAATAGGCAGGTTCACAAAACGGGAAAGTTGGACTGGTGATTTTTGCATATCTAGATGAGAGCGGCATTCATGGGGATGCAACAGCGTGTGTCGTTGCCGGGTTTCTTGGAAAGAAAGGCCCGTGGCGGAGATTTCACAGTGCTTGGGGATCAGCCCTGAAGCGCTTCCGCGTGCCGCCTGATAGACTCCATGCGAAAGATTTGGTCAAAAGACAAGGATTCTTCGGTGGATGGGACGAAGACAAGCAGCCGTGTGCCGCACCCTCCGTTTTGCGTGTGTGGGTTTAGATCTAACTGCAACCACGGCGAGAACGGCATCGCCCACCGCTTGAGGATCTATATCGAAATTTTCTATTGACAAACAATGACTCTTGGCATATAATGGTTTTTGTAGACTATTAGGTCTTCTCCCCGTAACGCCAGCGTCTCGCTGGCGTTTTTGCTTTCTGGAGACTGCTCTTAGCCCTAACTCTTTCATTCGCAACACTTGCGAAACACGCCGGTAGTCTGCACAATTTTAGTGCAAATTAGTCCAAGCAAGTTCTTTAGAATCAACACTTACACAACCTCCCACAAGTGTTGATTCTAGACGACTTACAGAAAAGTTAAGTACTTTAGAATCAACACTTATGAAAAACCGGGGGGAGGGGGGCAGTTATGGTTAACCACCAGTGGGACAGACTTCAGTCTGTCTCCTCGTCAGCCCCTACACCTCATCAACAAGACTGCCTGGCATCGACTACCTTCGCCAGCGATAAACTGCACCTCCCTGTCCCAAAATGAATGAGGAATTCGCGTGCATGATAGGATTTGCGCGCAGCAGCGTACTCCTCAGATGAACGTCCAACAAGAGATCTGATTTCCGAAAGGAAACTCCGTGAATATCACTGATGCCCAACGGGATGTACGAACCGTTTTCTTAGGCGGTTTTGCTGGTCAGTTGGTGTCGAGTCTCGTCTGGCTTCTGTCAGCCGTCTTGGCCACTTGGCAGTCGCCTAAGTCAGCGATCATCGCGTTGGTCGTGGGCGGCTTCTTCATCTTTCCTCTCACCCAATTGCTCCTGCGGCTCATGGGCCGTCCCGCATCCTTACCCAAGGGGCATCCGATGAATGCTCTCGGCATGCAAATTGCGTTTACGCTTCCTCTGAATCTCCCGCTCGTAGCTGCTGCCACCCTTTACCGTCTGAACTGGTTCTACCCCGCCCTCATGATCGCGCTCGGCACGCACTATTTGCCGTTCATCTTCTTGTATGGAATGCGCCAATTTGGTGTTCTGGCGGCGTTGCTGATGGGAGCAGGTCTAACCATCGGCCTGTATATGCCGTCTGTTTTTAGCCTTGGCGCCTGGCTAACAGCGGCGGTTCTGCTGCTTTTTGCCCTCATCGGCCGCAGTGTCGCACTCCGGGAGAGTAAACGGGCTCAGCCGATTCGCTCGCTAGGGGAATCGGAAACTGCCCCATACTGCCCAGTCTCCTAACAACTCGCATCTTCCACCACAAATCGTCTAAAGTATTGCTGAAATTCCATGCCCGCGGAAACCACATGAACCGTACACGCGCATTCATCTTCGCTCTCTGCTTCGCTGCATCAGTCTTATTTGCATCCGCCGCCCAAGCTGGCGCGCCCAAGACCGTTCTCTACAAGGTCGGCGTGATGAGCCGCCAGTTCACTCCTCCCGAACCTTACGAATGGCGCGGCGCAAAAACCCACGCCCTCGTCACCGACATCTGGTATCCCGCCGATCCCGCCTCTGTCGAGCAGCCTCAATGGATCGGCTCCGCCGAGGCTCCTTTCGCCAGCGCCGGCAAAGCCGCGCGCGACGCCAAGCCCATCGCCAGCGCCCGAAAAATTCCCCCTGATTCTGCTCTCTCACGGCATCGGCGGCTCCTCCTCGATGATGGCCTGGCTCGGCGCCGCGCTCGCCTCGCACGGCTTCATCGCCGCCGCCGTAAATCATCCCGGCAATAACTCTCTCGAAGACTACACAATTCCTGGCGCCGTCTTCTGGGGCCAACGCGCCCATGACTTGAGCGCCCTTCTCGATCTACTTCTCGCCGACCCAACCTTCGGCCCGCACATTGACCCCAAGCGCGTCGGCGCAGCCGGCTTTTCTCTCGGAGGCCTCACCGTCATCGAACTCGCCGGCGGCATCGCAGAGTTCTCTCGTTATCAAGACTTTTGCAAATCACCGAAAGCCGACGGCATGTGTACCGACACGATCGAGTACCCAGGTCTTCTCGCCAAAGTCACGGCTCTCGCCAAAACCGATCCCGCCATTCAAGCCGCGTTCGCCGAAAACTCCAAATCTCATCGCGACCCGCGCATCCGCGCCATTTTCGCCATGGCGCCCGCCATTGGTCCAGCCTTCGATCCGGACTCTCTCGCGAAAATCTCCATCCCCACGCAAATCGTCGCTGGCGCGGTTGACAACGTCGTCCCTCTCGACTCCAGCGCCAAATTTTTCGCCGCGCGCATTCCTGGCGCTCAGCTCACCATCTATCAAGCCGTCGGCCACTACACGTTTCTCGCCACGTGCGCCGAACTCGGAAACCGCACCAATCCGCAGATCTGCATTGACCAAGCCGGTATCCTCCGCGATGAAATCCACGCGCAAACAGCCAACATGGCCTTCCATTTTTTCGAATCTAATTTGAAGTGAAACTAGTGTGAAGTGAACTTCAAGGCAGACGCCTTCCAAACTGGCAAACCTTCGCTCAACTAGGCAGCAGCGATCTCTTCTTCGGAACGCCCTTTTCGCGGTACAGGTCGCGATCCGCTGCTCCCAATATCTCGTTAATCGTTTCTCCATCGTCGGGATAAATCGCCGTCCCGATACTCACGGAGATTCGAGGCTCTTCGCCATCTTCCGCGAGCCGCTTCGAAATCCTCTGCGCCACCATCCGCGCCGCTTCCGCATCCGTCTCCGGCAGAATCAACACAAACTCGTCGCCGCCGTACCGCGCCGCCGTATCCATCTCCCGCGAATACAGCCGCAACATATCGGCCAGCCGGCAAAGCGCCCGGCTTCCTGCAAGATGTCCATACGCGTCGTTGATTTTCTTTAGCCCATCCAAGTCCAGCAGCAAAAGCACAAACGGCCGCTCGGTTCTCCCAAATCTCTTGATCTCCGTCTCCAGCGCCTCCACCAGTTGCCGGTAGTTCGAAAGCCCCGTCAGCGGATCGCTCACCGCCAAGTTCCGCACGCGCTCCTCCGCTCGCCGGTGTTCAGAAACCTCCGCCGCCAGCGCCAGCATCGTGATCGCCATAATCCCCATGAACGCCTGCATCAACAACAGCGATGTATTCTGCGATTCTCTGGCAAACGGTCCATACCCGTGCAAAGTGCCCCACGCTGCAATCACAGAAAGCGCGCAGAGCGCGGTCGCAGCCTTCCGGCGCCCGAATCGAAAAGCCGCCCAGATGAGGAATGGGATACACAGATATTCGAGAGGATAATTCTTCAGTTCGGAATGGAACGGCTTGCCAAACACGATCCAGCCCGTGGAAAAAAGCCCCAAAAACAGAAAAGCCAGCTCCGTAATTTGCCTACGATTCCATCTCAGCCGGGGATTCTCCCACCACAGCAACAGCAGCGGCGTCACCGTCACCGCCCCAACCGCGTCTCCCAGCCACCAAGTGCACCAAATTGAGCCAAACGCCGCCCAATTCGCAAACCCGCCCGCCGCCAGCGACGCGACCCCAATCGTCGCGCTGACCGCCGTCGCCGCCAGTCCCGCCAGCAGGGCAAACCTGAATATGTCACGCGCGCGCGCAAACGCTTCCTTGCCGCCTGCAAACCGGTTGACCAGGTAGCACGCCGCCAACCCTTCCAGCGTGTTTCCTGCGGCGATCGCGATCGACGTCGCCGCCGAACCCGCCGTGGTCACATTAATGAAGAACGCGCCAATCAATATCCCCGGCCAAACCCGATACCCAAACACCAGCAACGCCGCGATCGCAATCCCCGTACACGGCCACACCGCCGTCGCGCTCGCATGCAAATACGCCAGTTGCAATCCCAATTTCCCCGCGACGAAGTACACCCCCGCCAGCACCGCCACCGTCGCCACATTCTTCAGCGTTTCCGACCGCGTCATTCCGCATTCTCCGCCTCGCCCGAAAACCATCCGGGGGAGGGAATCCCGCACCGCACGTGCACACAGCAAGCGTCCCGTTTTGGGCCGGTCCCCCGGCCAAAACGCACACTCTCCTGCCGTAAACTCCTATTTTACTAAAGCTTTCAGGCCAACGCCCACCTATCTAATCCCATTTGTCACTCTAAGTAATCCCCTTAGTACGCTTAGCCCGCATGAGTTCGCCCCGTCCGCCGGTTCAAGCGCCCCTCACCGCCCCAGGTCGGCCATTCTTCTTGCCCTCCACTCCAATTCCTATCCCCCGCTCTCCCAATTCTTCGAAAGCTGCTCTCGTGCCGTCAGCCACGCCCCCAAATGTCCTCGCCCCATTCCATGCAGGGTCTGGAACAAAACCCCCGCCATCCCCTCCGAGCTCGTCCACGCCACCTGCCCCTTGCCGCTAATCTCCGCTCCGTGCGCCAGCTCAAACGCAAACTCGATCATCGTCCCCTGTCTCATACGGTTTCCCCGCCCGAACCGCCATTCCCCCTTCGCTCAAGTTGACGATCCGCGCATGTTGTTCCGTCTCGCCGTCCTTCAGACTCACGGGCAGGTTCACCGGGTGGCGGAAGTACTTCCGCCTCTCTCGCAGCATGATGTCTTTCGCAATGGTGATGTGCAGCGCCACGCCCTCCGCGCTCAGCGGCGCGCGCAGCAGAAAGTTTGCGCCTGCGTTGAGCGTCGCCGTGCTCTCCTTTGCGCTCTGCACGCAGGCGAAGATCGCCGCTTTGCCGTTCGACACCCCTTTTCGAACCGCCTCAATCAGCTCCAGCGCCCCCGGGACCTGCATGTCCACAAACACGCCATCAATCTTTTTCCGTTCCAGGTAATCGCGCGCCGCCTCCGCCGTTGGCACCAGCGCAAATTTGGCCCCGTATTTTTTTACGCCCCCGGAAACCGCGGTCAGCGTCGCGTAGTCGTTCGACACCAGCAGGAATTCGAGCTCTATCAACGAGGACATAGTGGTATTGATTCTCCGCCGCGTGCGAGGGCCTTCTAAATTGGCCTCAATGGATGCTGACTCTATCTTTAACTTCGCAATCGCGCCACTGCCGACACTTTCCCCGCCGCATCCGTCCAATCAGCAAAGACTCTCCGCCTCAATTCCAAATGTAGTAAGTCTCTCTCCCAAATCCGATTCGCGGTAAGCTCGAACAGCGCGGACGAAGGAGGAGAAATGGCGAAATATAGCAAAGCAGCAAGCGAAAGCGTCAGAAAAGCAATGCATAAAGAGAAGCGCGGCAAGCTGCGCTCTGGAAAAAAAGGCAAAGGCGGCGTGGTGACAAGCCGCAAACAAGCGATCGCCATCGGCCTCTCCGAAGCCCGCAAAAAAGGCGCCAAAGTCCCCAGAAAAAAATCTAGCTGAGCGAGGAGACGGGGGACGGACACGGGGGATAGCCGGAACGTTTTCCGATAGTATGTTTTCCATGCCCTTTGGTTACTGCTCGAAGCGCATTCGAATTTAGAGAGTGAACGTCCCGTCTGTCCCCGAATTCCCCCGATTTCCCCGGATTCTCTTTCGAGTCTCCCGGATGAACTTGGAATTCACCGCCGGAAGCGGCGCCGCTTCCACTTTGTAACTCCGCAGCGTCAGTTTCCCTTCGCGATGCTTCTTCATCGCTTGGACGCCTTCGATCAATTCCTCAAAAATCTTTCTCTTCGCCATTACCGTTTCCTCCTAGCCGCCTCGCGCGCTTCGCTCTCTCGATTCAATCGCCGCCTTCAGCGTCTTCTTTTCTCCTGGCGTGAGGTTCGCCGCCTCATTTTTGCTATACAGCGTCATCAGCCAAATTTGATGCTCTGCGGCAAAGTGGTAGTAGATTACCCGCAGCCCGCCTCGCCGCCCTTTGCCACGCCGGGCGCCGAATCCCTTGAGGTTTTCAAGGGTGCAGGTTTTGACTTTGCGGTTGTTGCTTTCCTCACTTCAACGGATTAATCACGCGCACATCACCATAACTCTGCCCGTCTGCCAGATCTTCTGAATAGAGCACTTCGGCTCCGCAACTTCCCGCCGCCTGCACAATGAGCGCATCCCAGAACGAAATCTTGTACCGCCCCTCGATGTCCAGGGCCATCACCACTGATTCCGCCGTGTTCACCACGATTTCCCAACTTGCATAATCTTCGATCACCTTGCGCGTGCCCTCAGCCGACAACGGATGAGCCACCTTTCGCTGCAGACTGATGCAGAGTTCCTGAAGCACCTGCGTACTCAACACTCCGTTTTCGCTCTCCCACAATTTTTGCACCAGCGCTCGCGCCCGTTCGTACTTCGCTCCCTGCTTCAGGTCGTGCGCGTACACCAGGATATTCGTATCCACAAAGCACTTATCGCTCATGCAGCTCGTCCCGCGAACCTGGCCGCGTCCAGCCCAGATCCATCCCTACGCGAAGCCGTGCCAATGCCCGCTTTCGCGCGCGATTATATCCCGCGCGTTCCCGCACCAACTCCTCAAGCTTGTCGGCAAGCATCCGGCTGAGCGAGCTGCCTTGCTCGGCGGCCAGAATCCGCGCTTCCTTCAAAAGCTGCGCGTCAAGCTTTAACGTTACATTCGCTTTCATCTCTATTCCTGACTTAGCACAGTTCTACGTGCAGCACAATTTTACGTGCTCCGTGAGTCTGAGTCAATCATTTAGACTGCTGCCACATTTCGATACGGGTTTGGGTACCGCTGCGGGTACCGTTGCGCTGCCACCCGCAAAGTGCCAGAATCACGCTTGTTACTGCATTTGCAGCAACACGGGAAACAACTCCGCTCCTCCCGGTGTCTAAGCAACTGAGAGCGGACATCGGGTGCGGCAAGGCCAGAACGCCGTCCCGGTCGCAAGTCGATCCCAGAAGGGCAACACAGGGGTCGCACTCGCAAGAAGGCCTGGGTCCATGGCGTTCTAACGTGGACCTACTAGCAGGGTGGTCCGGGTAGCAACCAGCAACCGGGCCGGAAAGGCCGGCAGTGTCCGAATGGGCCAGCGCCCTTTCATGGGGCCGCGATGAAGCCGAACTCGTCTCTGAGCTGCAAGCCGGCTCGGAAACGGCATTCGACTGGCTCGTGACTCACTACCACGCTCCTGTCTATAACTTGATTTTGAGCATGCTCGGCGATACCTCCGACGCCGCCGACGGTTCGCAAGAAGTTTTCTTGAAGGCCTTCCGCGGGATTCGCAAGTTCCGGCAAGGCAGCTCTTTGAAAACCTGGCTATACCGCATCGCCATTCGCGAAGCGCTCAATCACAAGCGCTGGTTCAAGCGCCATCTGCAAAAGAATGTCTCGATTGACGCCGAGCCCGAAGAAGGCCACGCCTCCATCGAGATTGAAGATCTCGGCGCTACACCTTTTGAGCAGCTAGCATCCCGGGAAATTCAGATCGCCGTGCAGCACGCTTTGCAGGAAGTTCCCGATGTGTTTCGCACTGCCGTCATCCTGCGCGATCTCGAAGGATTGAGCTACGAAGAAGTCGCCGAAGTTCTCGAGTGCAGCGTCGGCACAGTGAAATCGCGCATCCTTCGCGGCCGCCGCGCTCTTCGGCAAGTTCTCGAACCGCTTCTGCGCGAGCACGAACCGCGCACTTCTTCGCACGCTGCAGCGCACGGTAGTGCGCACGGTTCTGTAGTCGAGCCGCAGCCATCACCTTTTGGTGACGCCTATTCTGCTGCTCGCCGCGTAAACGATTCTTCGCAAGGGCAAAGTAGTTCCCTGCATACAAGTGCCGCAGGGGAGGGGCTTCCATGAAGTGCAACACGGTACGGACAAAACTGGCGGGCTATCTCGACGACGCCATCACGGGAACGGCGTCAGTCACCGAGCGCGTGCAGATTGGCGAGCATCTGAACGGCTGCAACGTTTGCCGCGCTGAGTTAGAGACGTTTCGCAAGCTATCTGTTCTGCTTTCCCGCATGCCGAAAAATGTTCCGCCGGCCGATCTGGCTGTGCGCATCAAAGTGGCTGCAGCTCAGGCGCAGCATTCTCACGAGTGGTCCAGCCGTTTTCGCAAAGTGCGCGACCGCGCGGAAATTCTTCTCGACAACGTTTTTCGCCCGCTCACCCTTCCGGCCACCGGCGGAGTCTTTTCCGCGATTGTGGTTTTCGTTGTCGTCCTGCAATTGATGATGCCGGGCATCACCGTGCGCGCCGTCTCGAACGACGTGCCGCTGAACATCCTGCGGCCCGCCGAACTTCTGACGCTGTCCGACTACCCGCAAGCCTGGGCGCCCGAGCAACATGAACTTGAGCTTTCTCTGCCGCATGGTCTCCTCGTGGATGTGACCGTGGATGCCCACGGCCAGATGGCTGGCTACCAGATTCTTTCCGGGCCCACCAGCACCGATTTGCGCCATCAACTTGACCAGATGCTTCTTTTTTCCCGCTTCCGCCCGATGATGAGCTTCGGCCGGCCCACCTCCGGCGGCCATGTCATTCTCAGCTTCAGCGCCGTCCGCGTCCGCGGCTAATCGCCACATGAAAAAATTCCGCAAAATCCATATTGTTTCCAGCGCGGACCCGAAATACAATACGCCCATGAATCGCGGCGCCCACTCGTATTGGTTTCGATTTTGGTACCCACCCATCTAGGAGGCGAGGGGCGATTCTGTAATTAGAAACAGCGCAAAAAAGTTTCGACCCACTCGCACCGAGTGGGTTTTTTATTTTGCGGCAAAGATTTTGAGAAGAATGTGCAACGGAAAATTTGGGAAGAAAAAATGGATGCGAGAGGAACAAGCCATGATCATTTCGATGAAGCTGCACGCCACGCGTCAGGAGATCGATGAAGTGCGCAACCAAGTGGAACACTTCGGCTACAAGGTGCATTCGATCGAAGGGGAAGAGCGCGTGGTGATCGGCGTCGTGGGAGTTGGCGACGTCACGGCGTGCATGGAGTCCGTCGAGTCCATGCCGCAAGTGGAGAAAGTGATGCGCATCTCCGCGCCGTACAAATTCGTGAGCAAGCAATTTCGCGCGGGGAAAACGCGCGTGCGCGTGAACGGCACGGAACTCGGCGGCGACGAATTTGTTGTGATGGCGGGGCCGTGCTCGGTGGAGTCAGAAGCGCAGATCATGCGCGCAGCAGAGGGAGTGGCGGAGGCGGGCGCGAAAATTCTGCGCGGCGGCGCGTTCAAGCCGAGGACTTCACCGTACGATTTTCAGGGCATGGAAGAAGAGGGGCTGAAATTATTGCAGAAGGCGAAAAAGGCCACTGGCCTCGCGATCATCACGGAAGTGATGAGCGACCGCGACGTGGATTTGATCGCACAATATGCGGATATCATGCAGGTTGGTGCGCGCAACATGCAGAATTTCATTCTGCTGAAAGCGCTGGGAAAATGCGGGCGACCGGTGCTCCTGAAGCGCGGCATGAGCGGCACGATCAAGGAACTGCTGATGTCCGCGGAATATATCGTTGCGCATGGAAATTCCGAGGTGATCCTGTGCGAGCGTGGCATTCGCACGTTTGAAACAGAAACACGCAACACGTGCGACATCGCAGCGATTCCCGCGCTGAACGAACTGACGCACTTGCCCGTGATACTCGATCCAAGCCACGCAACAGGGAAGCGCAGCCTGGTGCCCGCCGTTTCGCGCGCCGGCGTCGCGATCGGCGCGGACGGTTTAATCGTCGAGGTCCACCCCGCGCCAGAAAAAGCCATCAGCGACGGCGCGCAATCGCTCGACCTCCCGCAATTTCAAAAAATGATGAAGGAGCTGGAGCCGTACATCCAACTCTGGAAGTCCTCAAGAACAAAAGAGGCTGCTGCCGCGGCAGCGAGCCACTAGGCGCAACTTCGGTCTGAACAAACTTCGGCAATCCTACTGTTCCGGAACGAAAACGAAGTGGAAGCACTCTGGCAGAATCCTGTCTATCTGCTCGTCTTCTAGGCTTCGTCTAGCGGGAACTTCTTGCCTAAATTTCGAATCCAACCTATGGCAGATCATTTCCTGCTGGTTTTCGGAACCTGGCCGACTGGCCAATTACGCCCAGAGCAAGTCCCATTGCCCATCCCAGTCCTGAATGTTCTTTAGATAAAAGGGGAGCTTTTTCCCCGAAGTTTCTGGAGATCCACGTGTGGATGCGTGACATGCGGACGAGATTCAAATGCCGAGTAGTGCGCAAGCCCTTTTCCATTTTGGAGATCATGTGCTGGCGCATGGTTTGGATTTGCCTGATTGCAGCTGCGCCCGCGGTGGCGCAGGTCGCGGTGCCGGTTCACGACTCCGATTCGAGCCCACGGCTGTTGAGCGTTGAAGAAGGACGCTCAATCGTGAATGTAGCGTGGCAACAAGAGTCGCCAGAGGCCGGCATGCGGGACTGCTCACACGCCGTTCATCAGATTTTTGCGACTGCGGGATTTGAGTATCCGTATGCGAGTTCCTTTGAGATTTACGCGGGCAATGAAAACTTTGAGCGTGTGAAAAATCCGCATACAGGTGATTTGATCGCGTGGCCTGGGCACGTAGGAATCGTTGTCGATCCACTGCAACACAGTTTTTACAGCCTGGTGAGAACGGGGTTGGAGGCGCAGGATTACGAGTCGGCGTACTGGAAGTCGAGAGGGAGGCCTCGTTTTTATCGCTATAAGGTGGAAAGTGGCGGAGTTGTAAGCGCGGCGAATACTGCGGGTCTCGTCCAGAGGATTCCATGGCCATACACAACGTCCGATCGGGGACGACCATCGAAGAACGCACCACTGTCGGAGAATGCCTCTTCGAATCGGCCACCCGCAGCGGCTTCCGAGAAGAGGGAGGTGATTTATGGTCCGCCAGCTCCGCCTGTGTCGCCCGTATCGAAGAACGCGGAGGAGACGTTCGAGATTCCGGCGAGCGTGATCATCGCGGCAGGAAATGAGCCTCCGACGCGCGAGGAAGTGGCGGAGGGCATCTCCGAATTGAGCGACATGCTCGGGAGTCAGTTGCTGAACGATGACCCTTTGAAGCAATCAGCCGCCAGTGGTGATCGTCGAGCATTTCAGTGTGGAGCGAGTGGAAGTCAAGCACGACCACGGCTGGGCGCGCCTAGTCGTTGATTCCCGAGTGTTGATTGGCGGTGGAGTAGCTCAAGTGAAGCGTCGCCACGAAAAAGTTCGCTGGGAACTGCGGCGAACACAATCGGGCTGGGAGGCCATTACGCCTTCGGATCGAAAGTATGTTCCGCACGATGTAGCGGTGAAGAATCTTGCGGCGCAATTGGCGCGGCTGAGCGCAGGCGATGCGGCTGCGCAACATCAGGAGGGGGCGCTGCGGCAGGAAGCGCAACTCGCGAGCCTGCTGAACGCGCTGCTGGGAAATAAGTAGAGTTCTCGGCCTTTCCAGCGGTCGGCTATTTAAGCAAGATCGAGCACAAAGAGCATTCCAATCCTAGAGTTTGAAGATGGGAGTGCACGCTCGGCAATGTTGGCTTGGTCGCGCGTGGGTGGCATCATGGTGTGCTCGCGCGGATTGGAACGTGATAAAGGGAGGCAGCCGGAGAGGATGAGTCCGAAAAAAAGAGCGATGAAATTGTCGGTCGAGCCGAGATCGGTGGCAATTGGGAGGGCGCGGAGTTTTCTGGCAAAGCATTTTCGGACGACGCGGCTTGTGGCGGCGCCGTTTTTGAGTGAGAGGGCGGGGAAGCGCGTTTATTTGAAGCTGGAGATGGAGCTGCCTACGGGGTCATTCAAGGTGCGCGGGGCTTTGTGGGCGTTGGCGACGCGATTGAAGAAGGGAACTGTGGAGGAGGTGATTGCGTCGAGTACGGGGAATCATGGGGCGGCGGTGGCGTATGCGGCGAAATTGCTTGGAGTGAAGGCGAGGATTTTTTTGCCGACGGGATGCAATCCGGTGAAGCGCGGGAAGATTGCGTCGTTGGGAGCGGAGATCGTTGAGAGCGGCGGGGCGGATTTGGCGGCGGCGTTCGAATTGGCGGTGGAGTATGCGAAGCGGCCGGGAGTTTATTTTTTGAATGATGCGACGGATGTGGATTTGCCAGCGGGCCCGGCGACGATTGGATGCGAAATTATCGAGCAGCTTCCGGATGTTGGCGCGGTTGTGGTGCCTATGGGAGATACGGCTTTGATTCGCGGGATTGCGGCGGCGGTGAAGCAGCTTGGCGCCGCGCGTGAAAATCATTGGAGTGCAGGCGGAGCGGGCGCCTGCGTATTTTCGGTCGTGGAAGGAAGATAGAGTCGTGGGGACGGAGACGTGCGACACGATTGCGGATGGATTGGCGACGAGAACGCCAGATGCAAAGAATGTGCGGGACGTCAGGAATCTTGTGGATGACGTGCTGCTAGTGAGTGAGGAGCAGATGTTGCGCGCGATTGAGACGCTGCTTGTCGAAGAGCATGTGTTGGCCGAGCCGGCGGGAGCGGCGAGCACGGCGGCGTTGCTGCGAGGTGGCGCTGACTTAGGCGACAACGTTGTGCTGGTTGTGAGCGGAGCGAATATCTCGCGAGACGTGCTGCGGCGGGCGATCGACGCTGTGTAGCTGCTAAAGAAAAAATCAGAGAAGAGAAAGGTAACGCAGAGACGCTGAGGCGCGAAGATTCGCAGAAAAGCCGCGGACCGGTCGATGCGCTTTCCCAGCTGTTAACTTTCATTGCTTCTGCGAAGGTTGCCCGAGTTTCAGAACCAGGACCTGGCCGTTTGAATGGAAGCTGCCGCCAGTGGCGGTCTTGGCTTCCTGCATTGGATTTTCTGGAAGGATGTGAGCGACTTCCGCGACAAGTCCCGTTGAGGTGAGCGTTTTTTCCAGGTAGTCGCGCTCGAGGTCAATGTTGGGATCGATTTTGTGGGTGAGGCCGTTGTTGCGCTGGTCTTTTTCAAAGCCGATATCGTGTGTGGCGGCGCCGACCCACAGCGTTCGGCCGGTGACCTCGAAGGGCGCCTTCCAGATGCGCAAGTGATTGCGAGACGCGACGACCGAAATCGGTTCCGCGTGGGCCCAGCCGTAATCCTGCTGGCGGCCGAAAAGGTAGAGCGGACTCATCGGCATGGTGAGATAGGATTCCTTGGACATGCTTGCAAGGAGGCCGTTGAGGACGGTTTCTTTCACATTGGCATCCACTTTGACCCAGCCCGCGGTGGTAAAGATTTTTTCCATGGCGTCTTGGGATCCGATGATAAGGAAGTTGACCATGTCGCCGGGGGTGCCGGTTCTATCGGCGATGCGGCGCGGGATTTTGGAGAAGAGATTGTTGTCGACGCCGTGGATGGAAGGCACCGCTTTGGCGGTGTAGAGGACTGCGTTGGCGTCGGCGGCGGCGGCGTAAATTTCGATGTGAACCGTGTAGGTGCCATCGCCGGTGTCGCTGCTGAGTTGATTGATGCCGACCGAAAGGGGGCCGGAGAGAGGCGAGACGAGGTCACGTTTGGCACCTACGAGAAAGGGCTGCGAGGTGTCCTTGTCGCCGATACGGCCGATGATCGCGCCGCGCCCGGCTCCATTGAAAGGAAGATTTCGTAGAAGATCTTTATACCCGCGGGCAATACCGCTGGGGTCGGTATCGGTTTGACGGTCAGCGTAGCGAAGCTTTCCGCTGGCGGTTACGACGACGCGTTCGCCCGCTTGCACGTCCATGCCGGTATCGAGCCAGAAAGAGCCGCCAGTGAGCTGAACTTCTTGCGAAGTGCGGAGCTTGCCTGAGGGGGCGGACGGGGAGTCTGTAGTCGAATCCTGCAGGGAGGACTGAGCCGAAGATTGCTGCGGCGAGGGCGCGATATCCTCCAGAACTAATCGAGCATCGAGATCCGAGGGCGAAATCCCCGGTGCGGCGCAGATCGCCAGTAAGAAAGCGGCTTCTAGTGAGAGAAGGGAACGCATAGAGTCGAGCCATCCCGCGGCGGGTGTGAACGCATCCTCACTGTTAACAGATGCTTGGCGGGGTGGCAAGAGTTGGACGCCGGGCGAGTCAAATGGGCTGGTGATTCCAAGCGCTGGTGATTCCTTGACGGATGGGAAGGGCGCTTGTAAATTGGCAATATGCTGCAGGGTGGCCACAGGACAGTGAGCGCCCCAGGGGATTTTGGCGGAGAAAAAGAAGACAGGCGCGCGCGTCTGTCAGCTCTCAGAAGTTGAGGGAGCGGTTGAATGAGCAGCTAGCTCGAGCGAGAACTGCGGCAGAGTTCATGAGAAAACAACTTCGGCGAATAGCGATGGCAGCATTGTGCGCAGCGATAGTCCTTCTGCATGCGCCGCTGGCGACGAGCGGGCAGATGCCCTTGCCCCCTCCGCCACGACGAACCGCCCCGGTCACCAACATCACGGTGGACGGCAGCGAAGCAATGTTCACGACGATGTGCGCGCTGCTGGCCGCCGGATTCGAGTCGAACGTGAGCGCGGAGAACTGGCATCCGCTGCGCGCGCGGCTTCGTGAACAGATGCAACACCAGGAAGGGCCGGCGGTGGATGCTGTCCGGCAATTCTACAAAGAACATGTGGTGCGTGATTCGGGAGCGACGCTCTCGCGCTACATCTGGTTTGGGTTACTCTCCGGACCCGCGCCGAAATTTCAGATCACACTTCGGCGAGACGATTTACCGACGGAAGTGCTGGCCCTCGAAGGCTTCAGCGAAATCCTCTCGAACTATTACGAGGAACAAAAAATCGGGCGGCTCTGGAGGGACTTGCAGCCTCTCTACAACCGGGAGATTGAGAAGGTACACGACCCGGTGGCGCAAATCGTGTTTGTGACCACGGGCTATCTGCGGCAATTGCAAGAGACCGCGACGACGAGGACGTTTACGATTGTCCTGGAGCCGCTGGTGGGGCGCATCACCAACGTGCGCAATTCCGGCGAGCACTATGCGATCGTTCTAAGCGGCTCGGATGACATTCCGACGGACATCGTGAGGCATGCGTTTTTGCATTTCCTGCTTGATCCGCTTCCGCAGCAGTATCCGCATGTGCTGGCAGTGAAGCGCCAGCTTTACGAGAAGGCTGCGCTGGCACCGCGGCTGTCGCCGGATTTGAAAGATGATTTTTCGTCTTATTTCGCCGAGTGCCTGGTGCGCGCGGTGGAGCTAAAGCTGAAGCGCATATCGCCCGGCGAACGGGAAGCGGCGATGGACCGCGATGATACGGACGGCCTCGTGATGGTGAGGCCGATCTTCAATGCGCTGGCGAAGTACGAAGGTTCCGAGCCGTCCATGGCGCTCTATTTTCCGGATCTGGTGAGAGGGATTGATCTTGGAGCAGAAGCCAAGCGGATTGACGGAATAAAATTTGGGCTTGCGGATCGCGGGGAGGGCTCCGAAGACGCTGCCAGTGAAGAAGTCGCGCGGCGCAGAGCGGCTCAACCAACCACGGTGCCGAACGATACGGATGCCATCACGGCGCTTACGGAGGGCGAGCGGCGCATTGCGGAGAAAAATCCACGAGCGGCGGAGATCTCCTTTCAGAAAGTATTGGCGAGATATCCGGACCAGATACGCGCGTGGTACGGGATAGGATTGGTTGCGCTGATCGATCGTGACGCCCCGCGCGCGAAACAGGTTTTTGGCAGGCTGACGACAGGGGAGCACGCGGCAACGAAAGACCCGATGGTGCTGGCGTGGTCACATGTTTATTTGGCGCGGATCTATGATGACGAGGGGCAGCAGCAACTCGCGAAAGCCGAGTTTCAAGCAGCTTTGGCTGTGCCTGGAGGACCGGAGCAGGCCAAGCAAGCCGCGCAGAAAGGTTTGGAGGCCGTGAATCTGGAGAAGCCAACGGAACGGCCGTAGAATTTGGAAAGGTACGGAAGAGAATCTGTAGAGAACGACACGGAGAAACTCGAGCCTGCGGACTCGAGACATAACTTGAAGTAACAAACAGGAGGCAGGAAATGAAGGGGACGTGGCAGAAGTGGATGGAAGCCGGGGCTCTTGCAGGATTGTTTTTGTTGGGATGCGCT
This sequence comes from uncultured Acidobacteriota bacterium, assembly GCA_963727945.1. Taxonomy (GTDB): domain Bacteria; phylum Acidobacteriota; class Terriglobia; order Acidiferrales; family UBA7541; genus Acidiferrum. The sequence continues at coordinate 380,577 of CAVSIW010000051.1, read as the reverse complement.
GGGGCAGCGGCACAGACTGGCAGCAGCCAAAGTAGCCAAAGTGGGCAAAGCACGCCGCCGCCCGCGCAGAAGCCAAGCGATAAGGACACGAACACCTTGACTCTGGACACGCCGGCACCTCCGGTGAACGCGGAGGAAGATGCAGCATTCAAGGCGTTCGATGCTATTCCATTGATGGACGGGCCGAAGAAAACTCAGGCCGGCGAAGCGTTTGTGCAGAAATATCCGCAAAGCCGCTATCTCGCGCCGGTATATTCGAATCTCGTCAAGCTCTACTTGCAGGCAAACGACCTGCAAAAGATGCAGGATGTTGGCGAGAAGGATGTCGTACTGGCACCGAATGACGTGCAGACTTTGGCGATCCTTGGGCAGACGCTTCCGCGCGCTTGGAACGCGAGCATGCCAAATGCCGCGCAGCAACTGGAAAAAGCAGAAAAATTCTCGAAATCGGCGATTGAACTCACACCCACCGTCCCTAAGCCCGACGGGATGACGGACGCGCAATTCATCTTAGCCAAAAACCAGACGCTGGCTATGGCTCACGGCGGGCTGGGACTTGTCTATTTCCGCCGAGGCAAATTTGACGCGGCGATTCCCGAATTTGAAGAGTCCACGAAGGTCGATCCGAATCCCGAGGCCGATCCCGTGACTTTCTATGTTCTGGCGATTGCGGAAGAGAAGACTTCGCATTTTGACGCCGCGGTGGCCGCATTCAATAAGTGTGCGTCCGTACCCGGCAGCTTGCAGCCGACGTGCAAGAGCGGCGCCGAAGAAGCGAAGAAGCTGGGAGCGACGCAGTTGAGCGCGCCGAAATAAGGGCCGCCTGCGCTGGACGCGCACCACACAGGGAAATGACACAAAGTGACGCAGAGCAACTCGAGGAACTTCTCGGTTATCGGTTTAAAAAACCGGAGCTTCTTGAGCGCGCTTTGACGCACAGCTCCGCGATCCCGGAGTTGCGGGCGGATCGAGCGGACGAGTCCGCAAAAGCGGTGGCCCTCCATGACAATGAGCGGTTGGAGTTCCTGGGGGACGCCGTTCTGGAACTGCTGGCCAGGGAATATCTTCTGAAATCGTTTCCGGAGTGGAGCGAAGGCCAGCTTTCGAAAAGCCGCGCGCGCATCGTGAATGCCCACTCCCTGTATGAAGCGGCGCGGCGAGTGAAGCTCGGCGAGCACCTGCGGCTTGGGCGCGGAGAAGAAAAGACGGGCGGCCGGGAAAAGCCGACGCTCCTGGCGGACGCGTTCGAAGCAGTAGTCGCGGCTGTTTACCTCGACGCCGGGCTGGTTCCGGCGCGCGATTTGCTTAAGCGGTTGCTGTTCGAACAGGCGCTCGAAGAACGCGGAGAGCGAATCGCGGACTCAGACCGCAAGTCCGCGCTGCAGGAATTCCTGCAAGGGCGTGGCAAGCCGGCCGCTGAATACCGGTTGTCTGGCGAGAGCGGGCCGGATCATCAGAAAGTGTTCCAGGTGGAGGTTTGGATCAGCGGGGAACGCAAGGCGAGCGGCGAAGGCAGCACAAAAAAAGAAGCGGAGCAACGAGCCGCGCACAGCGCTCTGCAACTTCTGGAACGAACGTGACGCGGGGATGGAACGGAAAGGCTGAGAGCGAATGGCGGAAGAAATTGCGCTGAACGCGGAAGAACCGGTAGCGCCCGTAGAACCGAAAAAAGAAGAGCACCACGAGGATCCGACGACGATTTCCGAATACCTGGAATCGTTGCTGGTGACGGTGCTACTGGCGCTTTTTGGGACCAGCTTCGTGGTGCAGGCGTTCAAAATTCCATCCGCTTCGATGGAAGGGACGCTACTGATTGGCGACCATCTTCTCGTTAACAAGTTCATCTTCGGCGGCAGTGGTGCCTGGTATGAAAAAGTGCTTCCATACCGGCCGCTCGAGCGCGGCGACATTATCGTTTTCAAATACCCTTACGCGGACCACCAGCATTTTGTAAAACGCGTCATTGGCCTGCCGGGCGACCGGCTCAAGCTCGTTGATCAGCAAATGTACGTCAACGGGAAACTGCTGAACGAGCCGTATGTCGTCCACGACCCGATGGTTAACTGGGATCCGTTCAACACTTCCTTTCCGCCCCGCCGGGACCAGATGATTTCCCCCCAAGTGGTTCCGGAATCAGGCTGGAGGGAAACTCTTCGAAGCTATGTTCAAGGGGACGAGCTTGTCGTGCCGCCTGGCAAACTATTTGCCATGGGCGACAACCGGGACCACAGCTCAGACAGCCGCTATTGGGGATTCGTGGATCGCAGCGCGATCATGGGGCGCCCGTTCCTGATTTATTGGTCGGTGGACGCGACAAGCAACGATTACACACAAACGACCTTTGCGCAGCGATTGATGGGCGTTTTCGATACACTCGCTCATCTCCCGGCCCGCACACGCTGGAGCCGAATGCTGCACACGGTGCACTGAGATTTGCCGGCGCGCTTGAAACGGCCCCAAGTAGGCTGGCATTTGGGGCGGAACAAAAACGGAGCGAACCCGGCTTTTCGACTCTCACAGTAGCTTTTCATTTGCAGGGCAGTCTGCGAAACTTCCGGACAACATGACGATAGTGCGCAAGTGGTGGAAGGTGGCGCTGACGATTGTGGCGCTGCTCATTGCCCTACAGATTGGCGTGTCGCTGCTCGTTCGCACTCGCCGCATGCACGCATACCTGACGACGCAGTTGGAAAAGGCGTTTGGCCGGCCGGTAGAGGTGGGAAGTTTCGCGGTGCAGCTTCTGCCTGCTCCGCAGTTGGATGCGGAACAGGTGACCGTTGGAGAAGACCCCGCGTTCGGCAACGAATATTTTTTGCGCGCGGACAATTTGTCCGCTGGTCTGCGATGGACTGGGCTGCTGCGCGGGCATTTTGAATTCGGCACGCTTTCGCTGAGCCGCCCGAGTTTGATCCTCGTGCGCAACAGCCAGGGAAGATGGAACTTGGAGCGATGGCTGCCTCCCGCGAAAGCCGCCGCGGAAGCAACCGCCCGCGTCTACGGACCGCCATCGGTGATCGCGCCGGTGAACCGCTTGCTGAAAATCGAATTCGATGAAGGCCGCGTCAATTTCAAAAACACCGACGAGAAGCTTCCGTTTGCGCTGACGGGCGTTTCCGGAAGCGTGGACCAGGTTTCGCCGGGGCGCTGGCAATTGCGACTGGAGGCGCAGCCATGGCGCAGCGGCGTGGTACTGCAATCGGCGGGGACGGTGAGAGTGCGGGGCGACATCGCGGGAACTTCGGCGCGACTGCAGCCCGCGCAGATTTCCGTGCACTGGGAGGAAGTTTCGCTCGCAGATTTGTTTCGCTTGCTGCGCGGACGCGACTACGGCATGCGCGGCGTGTTCACACTCGACGGCTCGCTCCATAGCGGGACTTCCGAAGTGGCCGGTTCGAGTGCTGAAGCGCCGTCAGGGCAATGGATTTTTACCGTGGAAGCCCGCGCAGCGCAAATCCATCGCTGGGATTTGATCGAGCGCAGCGACAATCCGCGGTTGCGCCTCGGCGTCAAAGGTCACTGGAATGTGGCTGCGGGAAGCGTTCACGCGGAAGAGGTCACGGTCGAAGGTCCGCGTTCGAATCTGCGAGGCGCGGCCAATTACGTTACCGGGCCTTCGCCCGGCTTCGAGATTCATCTGGATTCCTCGGGAATGCAAGCGTCGGATTTTCTCGCTTGGTACAGGGCCTTTCATCCTGATGTAGACGACGCGATTACCGTGGAGCAATTCTTCACTGGAGCGATGACACTGCGCGGCTGGCCGCTCGAGATCGAGGAGGCGGCGTTCTCCAGCAATGGCGGCGTCGTGAAAGTGCCCGGCCTGAAAGTTCCTGTTCGCATCGGTCCTGTGCGCGTTGGACGCGAGCGAAATCTGCTCGTGTCCGAGCCAGTGCGCATCGCACTTGGCGGCGCGGCCCGCGACGTCATCGCGCCCAAGAAGCGGCGAATGGCCACGCTGATGGATAACGCCGCGGACATTACGTTCAGCCACGATTTAAGCACGCAATCCGGCAGCATCAGCATCGAAGGCCACGCGCATAAGGTCGAAGACGTTCTGAAAGCCGCCGCGGCTTTCGGCCATCCGATAAATCATGGATGGGAACTCACTGGCGATGCGCTCGCGGTGACGCGGTGGGAATGGAAGAAAGCTTTCGCGGGCCGCTGGAACGGCCGAATTCTCTTTAACAAAGCAAAACTCGCGGTCGCTGGATTGAACCAACCTCTTGTGGTCCAAGAGAGCACGTTGAATTGGAAAGACGGCCTGCGTTCCGTGGACGTAACGAAGGTTGAGGGATTTGGCGGCGCTTGGTCGGGTGTCATCACCGAAAATAATATCGCCACCGCGCCGGACGGTCCGAGATGGAATTTTGAACTAACGACGGATCGCATGAATGCCGCCGAGCTCGACCGCTGGGTCGGCCCGCGCGCGCGTCCAAACTGGCTGCAGCGGCTGCTGCCGTCGCTGCTCGGCGGATCATCCCCGAGCCCCGCCGCGAGCGAGCTCGTTCGGCAGATGAATGCCGACGGAGAACTGAGCATCGGAGAGCTGACCATCGAAAAACTGAAACTCGCAAATGTTCATGCGCAGGGCTCGTTGCGCGATCTGCAGCTCGATGTGCGGGCAGCGGACGCACAGTGGGCCGGAGGCGGTGTGCACGCGCAAGTGCATGCGAAGTTTGCACCGTTTCCGAAATACGATGTGATGGCGAAGCTCGATCGCGTGAATCTGGCGGAAATTCCAGCGCCAGGCCGGTTCACGGAGCGCTTGGCAGGCTTGGCTTCAGGCACGGTGCGCGTCGAGACAGAAGGCGTCGGCCGCGACGACCTCTTGCTAAAGCTGTCCGGCGGCGGCGATGTTCAGCTCAAGGACGTGGAGTTTCGTGGCTGGGATGTGAGCGCCAGCGTGGCCGACGGCGCGCCGCGCACCGGCACATCGCGGTGGACAACCGGCCAAGGTACGTTTACGATGCGCAACCGCGGAGTAACCGTCGAGAATCTGACGCTCGACTCCGGCCGCGAGCAAACTTCGCTGCAAGGTACGGTGAGTTTCGCGCGTGACGCGGACCTGACACTCGAAACGTCGGGCGCTTCCAGCGCGGCGAAACGGCGCGGCCGTACAATCGGCGTCAGCGATTCCGGGCACGTGCTGAAAATATCCGGGCCGCTGGATGGGCCGCGCGTGTCTGTTGAAAAAACGGCCGTGCGCCAGCCAGCGGATTGAAAGCTGGACGATACTTGATAACGACGAATTTGGCTGCAATATTCTGAGCTCGGTGGAGGTTGTGGATGAAACGCCATGTTTCACTATTAATTTTTGCAATGTTGATGATTTGCTCGGCGACGAACGCGCAAAAACCGCCGACGCTCGAACAGTTTCTGAGCGCACCGTTTCCGACGGAATTGACCGCTGCGCCCGCGAAGGGCCGCGTCGCCTGGGTCTTCAACGCGAATGGCGCGCGCAATCTTTGGATCGCGGAGCCTGCCTCGGACGGAAGTTACAAGTCGCGGCAGCTCACCCTCTACAAGGACGACGACGGCCAAGACCTCGGCAATCTCAGTTGGTCGCCGGACGCGGAAGCAATTGTCTACACGCGAGGTGGCGATCTCGAATTCGCTAACGCGGCATACCCCAATCCGCAAAGTTCGCCGCAAGGTGTCGAGCAGAATGTTTGGGCCGTCTCGTTCAGCGGCGGCGCGCCGAAAAAACTTGGCGAGGGCCACTCTGCGGCAGTATCGCCAAAGGGGGGCGTCGTCGCTTTCCTTTTCAAGGGGCAAATTTGGCTCGCGAAGCTGGATGGCAGCGAGAAAGCGGAGCAGTTGATTCATTCGAACGGCGGAGCAAGCGCGTTGCGCTGGTCGCCTGATGGTTCGAAGCTCGCGTTTGCGAGCCATCGCAATGACCACGGCTTCACCGGCGTCTACGACATCGCGGCGAAATCGCTGATCTATCTCGATCCGAGCGTGGACACTGACATAGAAGCCGCATGGTCGCCGGACAGCCGCAGAATTGCCTTCGTTCGCATCCCCGTTGCGAAAGGCAAGCTTCCATTTAGCCCGCAGCGCGAAGGCCAGCCGTGGTCCATGCGAATCGCCGACGCCTCAACGGGCAAGGGCCAGGAAATTTGGCACGCGGAGGCAGGCAGCGGAAGTGTTTTTCATGAAGTTGTCGCGGAGAATCAGCTCATCTGGTCCGCCGGAGACCGCATCGTTTTTCCGTGGGAGCGCGGCGGCTGGATTCACCTGTATTCCGTTGCCACAAACGGCGGCGCGGCAAAACTTCTCACGCCGGGGAATTTCGAAGTGGAATATGTCTCGTCCAGCGCGAACGGCCAGCAAATCGTCTACTCCTCGAATCAGGATGACATTGACCGCCGTCACGTCTGGAAAGTTTCGCCCAACAGCGACCATCCTGAAGCCGTAACCACGGGCACGGGAATCGAAACCGCGCCCGTGCTCGCAAGCGACGATAAATCAATTGTGGTATTGCGTTCCGACGCGCACACGACGATGCGTCCTGCACTCGTCGCCGCGAAAGGCGAAATCCGCGACCTCGCTTCGCAATCGCTCCCCGCGGATTTTCCCGCGAGTGCCCTGGTTACGCCGCAACAGATTGTTTTTTCATCCGTTGACGGCATGCAGATTCACGCTCAGCTCTTTCTTCCGCACAACGCCGGCGATGGCGCGCGTCATCCCGCCCTTGTTTTCTTCCACGGCGGCTCGCGGCGCCAGATGCTTCTCGGATGGCATTACATGCTCTACTACAGCAATGCTTATGGGATGAATCAGTACTTAGCGAGCCGCGGCTACATCGTTCTCGCAGTTAACTATCGCAGCGGCATCGGGTACGGTCTCAATTTTCGCGAAGCGCTCAACTACGGCGCAGCTGGCGCGAGCGAATTCAACGACGTCGAAGGCGCTGGGCTCTACATGCGCTCGCGCGCGGATGTTGATCCGGCGCGCATCGGCCTATGGGGCGGAAGCTACGGCGGCTATTTGACCGCGCTCGGCCTCGCGCGCGCTTCCGATCTTTTCGCGGCGGGCGTGGACATGCACGGCGTCCACGACTGGAACACGGAGATTCCCACGTTCGCCTCAACCTACAAAGCTACCGACCGGCCTGATGCCGCCAGACTCGCCTGGGAATCATCGCCGCTTTCGTCGGTCAGCACGTGGCGCTCTCCGGTTCTCTTGATCCAGGGCGACGACGACCGCAACGTGCCGTTCGCTGAAACAGTGGACCTTGCCGAAGCGTTGCGCAAACAAGGCGTCGAATTCGAACAACTGGTTTTCCCTGATGAAATTCATGACTTTCTCATGCATCGAACCTGGCTGGCCGCGTATCACGCGTCGGTAGAATTTTTCGACAAGCATTTCAAAGTGCCGGAGAAATAATGCGCGGCAGGGGCGCCTGCCATGAATAATGTGTTGCGATGTATCGCCTGCTGCGCGGCATTGATGGCTGTTCCGTGCGAAGCGCGCGACAACGCAGACCGCGTCATCCTGTTCCCCAAGCTGCACGTCGGACAAACCATCCGGTATCAGGTCAGCTATCGCGCAGCAACGAACACGACTACCGAGAGCACCGTCGCCGCGCCCATGGCCCCCACCGGCGGCCAAACCGACGCGCACCTTCTCTTGCAAGTCGAAGTAGAAGACTTGCGCATCGAAGCCGGAAAGACGATGGTTCGGCTAACCACGCGAATCGTCGAGCAGGAAACTGTCCCGCTGGCTGGTGCTGCGCCGCTGCCGAACGCATCTGACAAACCTTCCAACCGCGGCAAAGCAGTCTTATTCACGCTGCACAGCGACGGCCAAGTCACAGATCTGGATGGCTTCGATAAACTTTCCGCCGAGGAGCAATCCGCCTGGCAAGAGTGGGTAGCGCGATTTGGAGCTGGCGCTGCGTTTCCGCAAAAAGGCGTGAAGCCGGGAGAGAAATGGAAAGCAGAAGAGCCGATTACCGCTGCCTTGCTCGCGGGGCTTTCCTGGGAAAAAGAATCGCAATATGTGAACGACGCCCCGTGCGGCGCAACGAACACCACGCTGCAAGGCGCCCTCGCCCCGGACGCGCCAACGCAGGAAATCTGCGCAGTCATTCTGACAACCGCCATCCTGAAACAAAAATCATCGCAAAAGGACGCCACGCCGGAAGACTATAAGTTGCACGATCTGCGCACTATGGGAATCGCCAAAGGAAAAAACGAAATCATCACTTACATCTCGCGGAAGACGGGTCTCGTGGTGCGCGCGACCGAAGACGCGAATCAATCGATGAACGTCATCGTCGCGAAGACGGACGGTTCGAATCGCGTCCACTACCAGATTGATGCGGAGAGCCACGCGCAAGTGCTGCTGCTTGCGGAGCCTTCGGCAAACCATCCTTGACAATCGCGGCCTGAAAGCCCTTAGGCACGTATCTCTCGCACGTGAACGCCAATTTGCGTCGAGGAGTATAATGAAGGTTTCGGCAGTGCCCGAAATTCGTACCGGGAGACCCCTTCCATGAACTTCAAGCTCCGCAGCAACTATCAGCCACGCGGTGACCAGCCCGCGGCCATCGAACAGCTTTCTCGTGGCATCGAAGGCGGCGAAAAGCATCAGGTGCTCCTCGGCGTCACCGGTTCCGGCAAGACGTTCACGGTTGCCAAGCTGATCGAAGCTTTCAATCGGCCCGCTCTAGTGCTAGCGCATAATAAAACCCTCGCCGCGCAGCTCTATCACGAGTTCAAGTCCTTTTTCCCGGAAAACGCGGTCGAGTACTTCGTCAGCTACTACGATTTTTACCAGCCGGAGGCGTACGTTCCCTCCGCCGACATTTACATTGATAAAGAGGCGACCATCAACGACGAACTGGACAAGCTGCGCATGAGCGCAACGCGCTCCCTCTTCGAGCGCCGCGACGTCATCATCGTCGCTTCCGTCTCCTGCATCTACGGCATCGGTTCGCCGGAAGCGTATTACGGCATGCTGATTACACTCGAAAAAGGCCAGCACACCTCGCGCGAAGCTCTCCTCCGCAGGCTCGTGGACATCCAGTACGAACGCTCCGAGGATTTGCGCCGCGGCACCTTTCGCGTCCGTGGAGACATGATCGAGATTTATCCGCCGTATCAGGACGACGGATTCCGATTCGAAATGTGGGGCGAAGAGATTGATAAGATTCGCCAGATTGATCCACTTACAGGGGAGGTCAAGAGCGGTCAGGAAGATCTTCCGCGCGTAACGATTTTTCCGAAGACGCACTACGTGATGCCGCAGGAACAGAGAGACCGCGCGATCGTCACGATTCAAGAAGAGCTGTGGTGGTGGAAAAAAGAGCTCGAGAAACAGGGAAAGTTTGTCGAAGCGCAGCGCGTCGTGCAGCGCACCATGTTTGACATCGAGATGATGCGCACCATCGGCTACTGCCACGGCGTCGAGAATTATTCGCGGCACCTCAGCGGGCGCTTGCCGGGCGAGGCTCCGCCAACACTGCTCGACTACGTTCCGCAGGATTTCTTGATGTTCATTGATGAATCGCACCAAAGCGTGGGCCAAGTGCGCGGAATGTTCAACGGAGACCGCGCGCGCAAGCAGACACTCGTGGACTACGGATTTCGCATGCCTTCCGCTTTGGATAATCGCCCACTGACCTTCGAAGAGTTCGAACACCGTATGAATCAAGTCATCTACGTCTCCGCGACGCCCGGTCCTTACGAACTGACAAAGTCAGGCGGAGTCGTCGTCGAACAAGTCATCCGCCCAACGGGACTCGTCGACCCGCAAGTAGAGATTCGTCCCGTGAAGGGCCAAGTGGACGATCTTCTCGAAGAAATCCGCATCCGTGCAGAGAAGAACGAGCGCGTATTGGTAACCACACTAACCAAGCGCATGGCGGAGGATTTGTCCGAATATTTTGCGGAAGTCGGCGTGCGCTGCCGCTATCTGCATTCCGAAATCGAGACGCTCGACCGCATCAAGATCTTGCGCGATCTGCGCCGCGGGGAATTCGACGTCCTCATCGGCATCAACCTGTTGCGCGAAGGATTGGATTTGCCGGAAGTTTCCATGGTGGCCATTCTGGATGCGGACAAGGAAGGCTATTTGCGAAGCGCGACGGCGCTGATTCAAACCATGGGCCGCTGCGCGCGCCACGTCGAAGGCCGCGCGATTTTGTACGCCGATCGTCGCACAGGCTCGATGAATCAGGCCATTGACGAAACGAACCGCCGCCGCACGAAGCAGCTTGCGTACAACCAGGAGAACAACATCACGCCGATGTCCATCATAAAATCTGTGGATATGGATCTGGCGCGCATCGTCGAAGCGGATTACGTGACGGTTCCCGCGGACGACACCGAGCTGGATGCCGCCGCGGCAAATATCAAGAATGAAAAACAGCTTGCGGAAATGTTGCAGCAGCTCGAATCACAAATGCGCGAGGCCGCGAAAAAATTCGAGTTTGAACGCGCCGCCCAGCTACGCGACCGCATCCGTTCCCTAAAGCAAAAAGACGTGACCGGCTTATTCGCGACCGAAGCAGCCCCAGCCCCTACCGCCGAGCCCGGTGCCTAGACAACGCCGCTAAACAACGCCGCGCTTCAATTCTTTTAAGGGATAAAATGTGCCGCGCCACGTCACTCCGCCCTGCCACAGCGTCACCGTCACCGAGCGCACGATCATGTAGCAAAACAAGACAGCGCCAATCGGATGCGTTAGCGCATACAGCGGTGAAACCCCGGTCACCACATCCACGCTTCCGTGAATGCAAAGCGCGATGACCACGGCGATCGCCGAAAAAATTCGGATCCATCCATGCCCTGCAAAGACAGCAAAAAATGGAGTCACGTTCAGCAGAAACATTCCTGCCGTGGCAACCGCCGCAAATGCCAGGTTGTAACCGAATGCCGCAAAAAAATTCTTCGTAACGCCGCGGATCACATTTCTCGCACCTGTTTGCCAACGCACCGTCACAAAATCCTGCGCGATCGCCACACTTGAGCGGAAACCGGACTGCTTCACAAGTTTTCCCAGCTTCATGTCGTCCACAACTTCCATCGCCAAACGCCGATGCGTGCCGATCGCCTCATAAGCACTGCGGCGCAACAATTGGAATGCTCCCACTCCGATGTACGCGCGCGAATTTGGATTGCTAACGCGATAGGCGTCGCTCGCGAGATGAAATGCGAGGCCAAAGAAAGTAATCACCGTTTTTTCCCAGAAACCGTGCATTTCCACGTCGCAGAGAAGCGTCAGGTGATCGAAATTGTGTTGCTCCGCCAGTGCGACGGCACGCCGGACCACATCCGGCTTGAAACGAACATCCGCGTCCGTAAACAAGAGCCATTCGCCGCTGGATGCTTCATACCCTTTTTGGAGTGCGTGCGTTTTCCCAAGCCAGCCGCTCGGAATCTCGGACACGTGCACGGTGCAAAAGCACGGATGCGCCTCCGCGAACTCATCAAGAATCCGCCCCGTGGCATCTTGCGATCGGTCATCCACGGCAATTATTTTCAGATTTGGATAGTCGAGCGCGGCCAGCGTCGCGAGCGCCGCCGGAAGTTTTTCTTCTTCATCCCGCGCCGCGAAAATAAGTGAAACGCCTGGACACGCGGAATCCTGAGCCGGCTCGAAATCTTTGATCCAGAGAAGTTTCGTTGCGCCATAAGCGGCACGGAGACCGTGGAGCACCCAGAAGGCAGCAACCAGGAAGGAAAGAACGAGTCCAAAAGTGTGCATCAAGATTGGTGTCGAGCGACGCCGTCAGGTTATCCTAACATGTAATGCCAGGGACGCTTTCGATCATCGGGGCAGGACGTGTAGGCCGCGCGCTAGGGCGGCGCTTGCGTGAGTTGGGATGGAAGATCGGCGCTGTGGTGACAAGCAGCGAGCCCAGCGCGCGCAAAGCCGTGCGCTCCATCGGAGCGGGACACGCGCGCGCCTTCATGACGCGCCAGGTGCTCGCGGCGCAGGTCATCTTGATTACCACCCCGGATCGCGCCGTCGCGGCAGTAGCTGAAGAGCTGGCGCGCATCGGCGCGGAAGAATTGCGCGGCAAAATCGTGCTGCACACAAGTGGTGCGCTGAGTTCGGACGCCCTCGATCCGGTGAGACGATGCGGAGCGGCCGTTGGCTCGATGCATCCGCTGCAGACGTTCAGCGGAGTGGGCGTGCCGCCTCTCGATGGAAAAGTTTTTGCGATCGAGGGTGACACCGCCGCTGTGCGCATCGCCAGGCAGATTGCGCGCTCTCTCGGCGCAGTCGCCGTTCGTATCGAAGGCTCGAAGAAGCCGCTCTACCATGCGGCGGGAGCGCTTGCCGCGGGTAACGTCCTTGCCCTGATGGAAGCGGCCACGCGGCTGATGGCCGCCGCCGGAATGAAACGGCGCGAAGCGATGCGGGCGCTTTTGCCGCTGACGCGGCAGGTGCTGGAAAATTTTGAACGGCTGGGGCCGCGCGCGGCATGGACCGGACCGCTTTCGCGAAGAGATTATGGCGTCGTGGCGGCTCATACGGAGGCGATGAAAAATTTACCGGCGGAGTTCGCGGAGGCGTATGAAGCGGTGAACCGCCTGGCGGCGCGGGTCCTGGCGCAGGATTCCGGGGCGATGCTGGCGGAGCTGGAGAAAGTGGCCGTGACCAAAAAAACAAAAGCAAAAGCGACAGGGGGACAAGCGTGAAGCGACTGCAGATTGCGATTGAGAGCACGACGCTGGCCAACGGATTGAAAGTGGTCATTGCGCCGGACACGACCGCGCCGGTGGTGACGGTGGGCGTGTATTACAAAATTGGATTCCGTCTGGAGCCGCGCGGACGCAGCGGCTTCGCGCACCTCTTCGAGCACATGATGTTTCAGGGATCCGCCAACGCTCCGAAAATGCAGCACATCAAGCTGATCAATTCGAGCGGCGGCGTGCTCAACGGGTCGACGCACTACGACGTTACGAATTATTACGAAGCAGTGCCGTCGAACGCGCTCGAAAGAGTGCTGTGGCTCGAAGCGGACCGTATGCGCGCGTTGAAAGTGGACGGCGAGAATTTGCGCAACCAGCGCGACGTCGTGAAGGAAGAAGTGCGCGTGAACGTATTGAACCAGCCGTATGGCGGCTTTCCGTGGCTGGATTTGCCGCCAGTGGCGTTTCGCAATTGGGCTAACTCGCACAATTTTTACGGGGATTTTGCGGACCTTGACGCGGCGGACCTCGCCGACGTGCAGGCTTTCTTCAAGACCTACTACGTGCCGAACAATGCGGTTTTGCTGATGCTCGGGGACGTCAAACCGGAAGAAGGGTTTGCGCTGGCGAAAAAATTGTACGCCGACATTCCAGCGGGAGCGCCGCCGCCGTTTGCGGATCCCACCGAGCCGGAGCAGGCCGAAGAGCGCCGCGGTAACGTTGAGGAGAAATTCGGGACGCTGCCCGCGATGGCCATCGGATACGTGGTCCCAAAGCGCCGGACCACCGATTGGTGCGCGATGGCGCTGCTCGATCAAGCGCTGCATGGCGGGCGCGCTGGAAAACTTTATCGCGAACTCGTGCTCGAAAAACAAGTGGCCGTGGAGCTCGATGGAGGAATCGAAGATATTTTCGGCTATAACGGCCCCACGCAGATGGTGACGCGAATTCTGCACAAGCCGGAGTATTCGAGCGAACAGGCGCTGGCCGCATTTGACGAGGTGATCCGCGAAATTCAGGAGAACGGCATCAGCGAGGACGAACTCGCGCAATTAAAAGTGAAATGGCAGTCGGATTATTTCTCGCTTCTCGAGAGCGGCCACGGCGGCATGCCGCGTTATGGTTTGATGCATCTGCTTGCATGTTTTACGTTGTTTGACGGCGAGCCGCAGCTGGTGAACACGGTGCTCGACGGTTTTCTCTCCGTGAAGCGAGAAGAAATTCAGGCAGCCGCGAAGAAATACTTATGCAGTGAAAAGCGCGCGATTGTATTCCGGTGTCCATCTGCGAGCGGCGCGCCCGCGGACAAGAAAGAGGCAGCATAATGGCGACGCGCGCAGTAGAAGTAAACAATGCAGTCCCGGCGCTGTCCGCCGAACGGCAAGTCACCTGGCCGAACCGGAAGCGAGCGCGGCTCGCGAACGGACTCGAAGTGATTCTTGTGGAATCGCATACGATTCCAAAATTTCACGGTGAACTGTTTTTCCGGTCCGGCAACGTGGCGGCGATCGATCGCGGTCCGGGCCTTGCGGAAATGACGGCCACCGTAGTGCGAACCGGCACAGCGAAGCGCGCGAGCCGGCAGATTGAAGAAGATTTGCGGCGGATTGGCGCGGACTTGGCTTCAAGTGCCGGGGCTGATACGAGCGCAATTTCGTTTGCCGGACTTTCCGAGTTTTCCGAGCCGCTTCTCTGCATGGTCGACGAGCTGGCGAGAGAGGCAGCGTTTCCCGAAGCCGAGTTTGAGCGCGAACGGCGGCAGAAACTGGAAGAGGTCAAGCTGGAGCGGACGCAGCCAGGATTTCTTGCAGGTGAACGGCTGCGCAAAGTGTTATTCGGCGCTCATCCCTACGCTCAGGTTTCGCCGAGCGAAGAGCAGGTTGCGGCGTACAAGCGCGACGATTTGATCGCGCGTGTACCGCGACTTTTACACACCAGAGAACGGATTGCTGTTGCTTGTCGGCGATTTTCAGCCGGACGCGATGCTGAAAAGCGTCGAAAAAGCTTTCGGCGCTTGGAAAGGTAAAAAGCCCGAACCGAAGCCCTGCGCTGCTCCGGCAAATCCGCGCGGGCGGCGCGTTTACCTTGTACATTTGCCGGGCGCGGTCCAGACGCAAATTCTCGCGGGATGCCACGCGATCACGCGGAAGCATCCGGACTGGGTGAAACTCGGCCTGACGAATAGCTTGTACGGTGGCGCGTTCAATTCGCGGCTGGTTATGAACATCCGCGAGGATAAAGGCTATACGTACAGTCCGCGAAGCGGCGTCAATGCGTTCCGGCAGCACGGATACTTTTCCGTTTCGGCTGCGGTGCGCAACGATGTCGTGGCGGCTTCGCTCACGGAAATCTTCTATGAAATGGACAAGCTGCGTTCCGTGCCGGTTCCGGAAACCGAACTGGCCGATGCGCAGAACTATTTGAGCGGCGTATTTTCCATGGGACTCGCGACGCAAAATGGATTGCTGTCGCAAATCGCCGTGGTGGCGCTGAACGACTTGCCGGACGACTATCTCGAGACGTATCGCGCAACGGTGCGCGCGCTAACACCGGCCGATTTGCTCGACACTGCGCGCAAATATCTCGATTCCGCAAACATGCAGATCGTTGTCGTCGGCGATCGCGCGCAAATCGAATCGCAGGCTGCGCTGTTTGGCGAACTCGAAGTCTTCGACACGCAGGGCAAGAAGCTTAGTTAGCCCGTTGAACTGTCCTAATTATTGATTTATTAACATCATTGGTGCAATATCATACCGCTATGGCATGGCGGACTTGTGCCAGAATCTTTCTCGTTTTCCTTGCGCTCTGCGCAATCTCCACGGGGCTTGCCGCGAAGAAGAAGCCGCCTGCGGCGCCGATCAACCTGAATACGGCGACATCGGAAGAGCTGCAGCAGGTACCCGGGATCGGCCCGGTGACGGCGGACAAGATATTGCAGATGCGCAAGTCGTACGGGCCGTTCAAGAGTGTGGACGATTTGCGCGCCATCCGCGGGATTGGACCGAAGCGGCTTGAGAAGATGCGCAAATACCTCACCGCTGGAAAATCCGCGCCGGCGAAAGGTGCGCAGCCACAGCAAGCCGCACCGTCAAAAGCACCGCAGCAGCCTTCACCATCCCAAACACAGCATCCCGGCAGTGTTCCGCAGAAAAATCCACAGCAGCCCTCGATATAGAGGCGCGGGCGGGGCAAGTCCCGCCCCTACAGGTTCGCTGAGAGGCAGAGCGTTTAGAGTACTTGGTGTGTTGCGCGTGCTGGTGCTTCGATGCGGAGAGGGACCTGGTCGGCGATACGGATGCCATAGCCTTCGAGGGCGACGACCTTTTTTGGGTGATTGGTTAGGACGCGAATGTCTTTTAGGCCGAGGTCGATCAGGATTTGGGCGCCGATGCCGCTTTCGTGCTGGACCATGCGCTGGCGAGCGGGCTCGCGGTCGAGTTGGCCGCGCTTATGAAAATGGATTTGCGGGAGCGACGCCGGGTTCCTCGGCGGTGTCCACGCTGAACCCGCGGCCGGTGTGATGGAGATAGAGAAAAACGCCGCGATCTTCCTTTGCGATGGCGGCCAGCGAACGGGAGACTAAGCTCGCTGCAATCGCAGGCGGTTGAGCCAAAGACGTCGCCAGTGAGGCAGTGCGAGTGCACGCGAACGAGCGCGGGCGTTTCGCCTTCGAGGCTGCCGCGCACGAGAGCAATGTGCTGATCGTGGTCAACGTCGCTGGCGTAGGCGATCATGCGGAAGTCGCCATAGCGCGTGGGAAGAACCGCTTCTGCGACGCGGCGAACGTAGCGCTCGTGCTGCATGCGGTAGCGGATGAGATCCGCGACGGTCAGCATTTTCAAATTGTGCTGCTTGCAGAATTCGTGGAGTTGCGGCACGCGGGACATAGTGCCGTCTTCGTTCATGATTTCGCAGATCACGCCCGAGGGGTTCAAGCCGGCGATGCGGGAGAGGTCCACGCTGGCTTCGGTCTGGCCAGCTCGGACGAGGACGCCGCCATTGCGAGCGCGGAGCGGGAAGATGTGGCCGGGACGGGCAAGATCCTGCGGCCTGGTCTTCTGGTCGATGGCGGTGAGGATGGTGATGGCGCGGTCGGAGGCGCTGATGCCGGTGGTGACGCCGAGGCGGCCATCAATCGCTTCGCAAAAGGCAGTGCCGTGGACGGAGGTGTTGATGGGCGACATCAGCGGGAGACGGAGCTCCTCGCAGCGCTGCTCGGTGAGCGCGAGGCAGATGAGGCCACGGCCGAACTTGGCCATAAAGTTGATGGCTTCGGGCGTGATTTTCTCGGCGGCCATGGTGAGGTCGCCTTCGTTTTCGCGGTCTTCGTCGTCCACCAGGACGATCATGCGGCCTTGGCGGATTTCTTCGACGGCTTCTTCGACAGTGGCGAAATTGGCTTCGTGGC
This sequence comes from uncultured Acidobacteriota bacterium, assembly GCA_963727945.1. Classification (GTDB taxonomy): domain Bacteria; phylum Acidobacteriota; class Terriglobia; order Acidiferrales; family UBA7541; genus Acidiferrum. The sequence goes on along the minus strand of CAVSIW010000051.1, from coordinate 363,519 downwards.
TGGTCATAGGAATCTCAAGCACCGAAGATTACTCAGGGGGAGACAGACTGACGTCTGTTCCACTGGGCACCTGCTGGGCTTAGTGTAGCGAATTTGATGAAACTAAAACCATTAAAGTCGTATCGCCGGGAAACTATAACTTGCGCAGCGGGGTGGGTAGGGCGTTGCCAAGAGAATACTGGCCCGGGCCGGCGAGGAGCAGACCCATGGCCAGCAGCAATTCAGTCAGGGCGAACTCCATCCCACCTTGGCTGATGTCATAACCGTGGGGGAGATGAACCATGAAGATGGCGCCGAGCATGACGATGATGACGCAGACGGCTCCCACGCGGAGCAGCGCACCCGTCAAAATGGCGACGCCTCCCGCGAACTGGGCCAAGCCCACGAGATAGCCGACAGCGTCTGGGGCGTGCATGTAGGCCGCAAAGTTGTGCGGGCCTGGGCCGCCGAAAGCTCCGAACAAGATAGCGCTGCCGTGATAGAGAAAGGGCAGCGCGCAGGCGAAGCGCAGGACAAGGAGCGCAAAGTCCGACTGAGGGGAAGTTCCGGGTGTCAGGACGGTATTTGTGCTCATGAGGGCCTGCCTTTCGTTCGTGTGACGAAGATGATGTATCAAAGGATGCGGATGAAAGACAAGAGTATTTCAGCGAGACGACGACAGGGGTGGGCGTGAGACGAGAGTATCGAGAGCGGACCGCCTCAGCCTTTCGGCTTCGCTCAGGATAAAAAGGCGGACCCTACGGTAGCGAGCGGAGGAGTGGGGCGAGGAGATGAAAGAGGGCGGCGCCGATTAGCGCGGCGCCGGGGATGGTGAGGACCCAGGCCCAGACGATGCGGCGGGTGACTCCCCAGCGGACCGCAGAGAGGCGGCGGGAGGCTCCCACGCCGACGATGGCGCCAGTGATGGTGTGCGTAGTGCTGACAGGGATGCCGAAGACGGCGTTGGCGACGAGAGTGAGGCCGCCCGCGGTTTCCGCGGCAAAGCCGCCGAAGGGGGTGAGCTTGGTGATGCGCTGGCCCATGGTCTTGATGATGCGCCAGCCGCCAGCCATCGTGCCGCCGCCCATGGCGAGGTAGCAACAGATAATCACCCAATATGGGACCGCGAACGATTTCAGCATGCCACCGGCAACGAGAGCCGTGGTGATAAGGCCCATGCCTTTCTGCGAGTCATTCGTGCCATGGCCGAGGCTGAAGAGCGCGGCCGAGAGCAACTGCAAGCGACGGAACCAACGATCCACTTTTTGAGGACGCTGGCGGCGAACAATCCAGCTGCGTGATGACTGTCAGAATGATCGCGAGAATCATTCCAATGACTGGCGAGAGAAAAAGAAAAAGCACCGGTTTGACCCAACCAGTGAGGATCAGCGCTTTGAAACCGGCGTAAGCGACAGCGGCGCCGCCGTAGCCGCCGATGAGAGCATGGGAAGAACTGGTTGGAAGGCCGAGTAGTAAGAGTGAGCAGGTTCCAGGAAATCGCTCCGAGGAGGCCCGAGAGAAGAACTTGCTGGTTGATCAGCTCAATGTGAATCATGCCTTTGCCAATGGTGGTGGCAACGGCCGTGCCAAAAATAAAAGCGGCGACGAAATTCCAGAAAGAAGCCCAGATAACGGCCCGGAAGGGTGTGAGGACGCGCGTAGAGACGACAGTGGCGATGGAATTGGCGGCGTCATGCCAGCCGTTGGAGAACTCGAAGGCGAGCGTGAGAACGATTACGGCGATCAGGAGATGGAAGCTAGTCAAGAGAGGAAGCTCCGCGAGGGGAATGAAGTAGAGGAGGTAAATGAAGTAAATGAAGTAAAGGAAGTAAAGGAGAAGAAGCAGCGAGCGGCGGATGACGCGCAGCGAGGAAACCCCTGGCGCGGGGCCGAGTAAATTTGCGCGAGCAGTGCGGGACGGCGGAGAGGAATCAGAAAAGAAGGCATTGGCGGGTCAGGCGCTCTTGATGATGACGCCTTCGATCACGTTGGCGACGTCTTCGCATTTATCCACGGCGGTTTCGATGACTTCAAAGATCTCTTTCCACTTGATGATCTGAACGGGGTCTTTTTCTTCGTCGAAAAGCTGGGCGATGAGGGTGCGGCAGAGGCGGTCGCTTTCGTTTTCGTAGCGGTTGATCTCGATGCAATGTTTGAGGGCTTTGTCGGGAGTGCCGAGGGCTTTGACGGCGGCGGTGACTTCGACAGTGGCCGAGACGAGAACTTTGACGAGGTCCACGGTGCCTTCGCGGATGGTGTCCACGCGGTAAAGAACGAAACGGCTGGCGGCGGCGTCTATGAGGTCAATGACGTCGTCGAGCTGGCTGCAAAGCTCGTGGATATCCTCGCGATCGAAGGGCGTGATGAAGGTTTGGTTCAGCTTGGTGAGGAGATTGTGGGCGATCTCGTCGCCTTCGTGCTCGATGGCCTTGATGCTTTGAACCTGTTCTGGGACGCCCGTGTAGTGCGAGAGCATTTTGAGGAGGGCTTCCGCTCCGTCGTGAATATTCTCGGCTTGCTTGGCGAAAAGGACGAAAAAGCCCTGTTCATGCGGAAGAATCCGCTGCAAAAGTCCGTTCATGGCGTATGACACTCCCCTGAAGAGTCGTAGTGGCGAGGCCCGAAGAGTTTAGCGGAGGAGGGGGTTTGAGGCAAGGAAGCGTGAGAAGCGAAGGCCTATGATTGCGACTTTAGTTTTGAACGCAAGGCGTCAAATCTGATTGAATTTGGTTCTTCCTTTGCTTGACCGAGTTTCCAGCTCTTGAGAAAGGTGTCGGCAAATAAGGAGTTTGCGATGGCTGCTTCCTGGACACGTGGAAAAATCAATTCAAAATGAAATTTCAAGAGATATTCCAAGAGCAGACACGCAATTGCCGATCTTAAGTCCTCCCGTTCGTGAACTCCCCATTTCAAGACAAAGGGTAGGATTGCCTCGGGCTCATCTTCAACGAAGTATTCGATGAGCATGATTGCCTGCCAACGCGGATCTTCTTGCCCATCCGGCGAGACTTCTCCGGGAAGAATTTTTTCGGCGGCATCGATTGCTTCTTGGACGCTGTCTAGCATTACGCTCTACCCTCGGCCAGGAATATCTTAAACTCTGAGGGCGCACCTGTGCAGCTCGTGATTCGCGATTTGTCGACAAACAAAAAGGCGTCCCGGTTTGCACCGGGACGCCCTTTGGATTGAGGTTTTGGGCTAGCTGGTAAAGCAAACCCGGGAGCACAGGCAGGAGTGCCTGTGCTACTGAGATTTAGTACATGCCGCCCATGCCGCCTGCGCCGGGGGCTCCACCGCCGCCAGCCGCTGCAGCCTTTTCTTCCTTGATTTCAGCGACGAGGGCTTCGGTCGTGAGCATGAGGCCCGCGATGGAAGCTGCGTTCTGAAGGGCAAGGCGCGTGACCTTGGCCGGGTCGATAACGCCCATCTTGACCATGTCGCCGTACTCGCCGGTCTCGGCGTTGAAGCCGAAGTTTTCTTCCTTGGACTCGCGGATCTTGCCGATCACAACGGCGCCTTCATGGCCGGCGTTGAGAGCGATCTGGCGGGAAGGCTCTTCGAGAGCGCGCCGCACGATGCCTGCACCAACGGCTTCGTCATCGTGGAGCTTCAGCTTCTCGATGGCCGCGATGCAGCGGAGTAGCGCCGAGCCGCCGCCGGGGACGATACCTTCCTCGACAGCCGCGCGGGTGGCGTGCATCGCATCTTCCACACGCGCCTTCTTTTCCTTGAGTTCGGTCTCGGTGGCCGCGCCGACCTTGATGACGGCAACGCCGCCGACGAGCTTGGCAAGGCGCTCCTGGAGCTTTTCCTTGTCGTAGTCGCTGGTGGTATTTTCGACCTGCGAGCGGATCTGCTTCACACGGCCTTCGATGTCCGCGGACTTGCCGGCGCCTTCGATGATCGTGGTGTTGTCCTTGTCAATGGTGATTTTCTTGGCGCGGCCGAGATCCTCAAGCTTCACGTTTTCGAGCTTGATGCCGAGGTCTTCGGTGATGGCCTTGCCGCCCGTGAGAGTGGCGATGTCTTCGAGCATGGCCTTGCGGCGGTCGCCAAAGCCAGGGGCCTTGACGGCAGCGCACTGCAGCGTGCCGCGGAGCTTGTTGACGACCAAAGTCGCCAGCGCTTCGCCTTCGATGTCCTCAGCGATGATCAAGAGGGGCTTGCCCATCTTGGCGGTCTGCTCGAGCAACGGGAGCAGGTCCTTCATGGAGCTGATTTTCTTTTCGTGGATAAGGATGCGAACGTCCTCGAGGACGCATTCCATGCGCTCGGGGTCGGTGATGAAATAGGGAGAGAGGTAGCCGCGGTCAAACTGCATGCCTTCGACTACTTCGAGGGTGGTCTCCATCGTCTTGGATTCTTCGACGGTGATGACGCCATCCTTGCCGACCTTCTTCATCGCTTCGGCGATGATGCCGCCGATCTGCTTGTCGTTGTTGGCGGAAATGGTGCCAACCTGGGCGATCATGTCGCCTTTGACGTCCTTGTGGAGCTTCTTGATCTCTTCGACGGCCACTTCCACGGCGCGCTCAATGCCGCGCTTGAGAGCGGTGGGACTGGCGCCTGCGGCGACAGTCTTGACGCCCTCGCGGAAGATAGCCTGCGCGAGCACGGTTGCGGTGGTGGTGCCGTCGCCGGCGACGTCAGACGTCTTCGAGGCGACTTCACGAACCATCTGCGCGCCCATGTTCTCGAGAGGATCCGGCAGCTCGATTTCCTTGGCCACGGTCACGCCGTCTTTGGTGATGATCGGCGCGCCGAACTTCTTTTCGATCACCGCGTTGCGGCCCTTAGGGCCGAGGGTGATCTTCACTGCATCGGCGAGGATGTTCACGCCGCGAAGAATCGCTTGGCGGGAATTCTCACCTGTTACAATCTGTTTCGCCATACTGGTATTTCCTCCTGATAAGCTTTCTGCGAACCGCGAAATTTTGAAGAGAACTGCGCCGGCCTAAAGACCGGCCACTACAAGACCTAAAAAGCGCTGGGCTGAAGCCCAGCACTACAACTGCAAAATAGTTACTTCTTGGCGGCTTTGGCAGCGCCGCTCAGCTTGGCGAGAATCTCTTCTTCGCGAAGAATGAGGAACTCTTCGTCCTCGACTTTGATTTCGGTGCCGCTGTACTTGCCGAATAGAACGCGGTCGCCTGGTTTCACGTCGAGAGGGATCAATTCGCCCTTCTCGCGCTTGCCGGCGCCGACAGCGATGATTTCGCCCTCCATGGGCTTTTCTTTTGCGGAGTCAGGGATGATGATGCCTCCCTTGACGGATTCTTTTTCTTCAATGCGCTTCACGATTACGCGGTCGTGGAGCGGTGTCAGATTCACTGCCATCTTGAAAGATCCTCCATAGGTGATCTTACGACTTGAAATGAGGCTGGGAGTAAAGAAGGGGAATTAGCACTCCTCGCAGCCGACTGCTAATATAGCAGAAATGGGTTGCATGTCAAGGATTTAGCGGACAGATAGATGAAGCGGCTGTGAATTTCTTGGCCGTCTAAGTATTTTATTAACATAGACATAGATGGTGCAAGAAAAATACGACACTTGGCGATTGCGGTGCTCCTACCTCTGACGTAGAATTTGGCAATCCGAGCGAACATGGGGTCACTCGTCTATCTTCGGCTGATTGGCTTCACTGCGGGCACGCTTTTGCAGCTTTTCTGGATGGTAGTGATCCTAGGCTACCGGCGGCAAAGAAATTTTGAGCGCGTGTTCTTCTTCCTGTGCCTGGCGCTGTTCTTGTTTTACAGCGGCTCGTTGCTGGCGCTGAATGCGCAGATTTATTATCCGGTGCCGCCCGCGCTTCTCCAGAGTTCGGCGATCACGCTGCTGTGCGCGGGTTTGTGCTTGCTGCCCGCGCTGCTGATTCATCTTCATCTGGAGTTCGCGGAGACCCGGGAACTTTTGAAGAACCGCGGCGGGAAGCGCGTGGTGTTGTTCGCCGCATACGTTCCGATCCTGTATTTTGCGTTGCGAGTCTTCCCGCAGATTGCGACTGCGCCGGGGTTTGACTTCCTCATTCCGGGAAATGCCTTGGGGCGCGGGTATGGCGTTTGGCTGGGCATCGCCTTGATGGTGAGCGTGGGCTGGGAGGTGCGCTTCGCCTTGCGAGCACCGGATCGACGCCAGGGGCAATTTCACGGGTTGTTGGCGGGTCTCTTCGTGGCGGGAGCCGCCATGGTGGTCTACCTGCATGTTTTGGGTGGGCCACTCTCACCAAATTTTTCTGCGGGCATCAGTACGGCGCTGGCCTGGCTGGCGATACCGCCGTCGGCGATCCTGATTTACCTCGTGCAGCGATTTAACTTTTTGCAGATTGGGCGGCAGAAGAATCTCGTGTACGCCGTTTCCGCCACTTTTTTGGCTTTGCTGTATTTGAGTTTGGTGCGGAGGGTGAGCGTCTGGCTGGAGCCGGTGCTTCCGCCGGAGGCTTCGGCGTCGATCCTGCTGTTCGTTCTGGTGATTTTCATCGAGCCTTTGCAGCGCGTGCTCGGAAGGCGATTGCAAGAAACGGCGCATCGAGAAATGGACCGAGTGCAGCGTCTGACGGCGGAGATACAGCAGGAAGCGCGGCAAGGGAACCTCAAAGAATTGGTGAACTTCATTCAGCGGCGAGTTCAGGAGCAGTTCGAACTCGCGAGCGCGACGCTGACTCTTGTTGATCCGGCCAAGGCGGTTTTGCGGCCTCACGTTTCGAGATCCGGCGAAGAACGTGACCGTAAATCCGCGTCGATCTCTGACCAGTGTTTCCCAGTTCCGCAAAAACATGGCCTGGTAGCCGTGTTGCGCGCGGAGCCGCACGGAGCGGCGATTTCCGGCGAAACGCGAGCGGCGCTGGAGTTTTTGTGCGAACAACTGTCAGGGGCGCTGGATTTGTGCCGGTTGATTGAGGAGAAGCTGCGGTTGGAGAGGGAATTGGCAGAGAGAGAGCGGCTGGCGGTGCTGGGGCAGATGGCGGCTAGCATTTCGCACAATTTGAAAAATCCGTTGGGGTCGATCAAGACGATTCTGCAGGTGCAGATGGAAAACCCGGGATTGCCGGAATCAGTTCGCGGCGAAACCAAGATGGTGCTGGAAGAGATTGGGCGATTGTCGTCGAAGCTGAACCAGTTGTTGCAGTTTAGCCGGCCGGCGATTCGCGGAGGAGTTGTTGCGGCGGCTTGTGAGGCACGCGCCGTGGCGGAGGAGGTCAGCGGAGTTTTGCGGCATGAGGCGGAGCGGCGCGGCGTTGCGCTCGATGTCGAAGTCGGGGCGGACGGAACAAAGTTGGCGGCCAGTTCGGAGGCGGTGAGCGAGATTTTGTCGAACCTTGTGGTGAATGCGCTGGAAGCGACTGCGCGCGGCGGTCATGTGAAGGTAAGTGGCCGGGCGAACAGCGACGGATTTTTGTTTGCGGTGGAAGATGACGGGGCGGGAGTTCCGGAAAGTGTGCGCGAGAAGATTCTGCAGCCATTTTTTACGACGAAAACGCAGGGCACGGGACTCGGCTTGGCGATTGTGGCGAGACGTGTTGCGGAGTTTGGCGGAAAGCTGGACTGGGAAAGCCCGGTTCGCGATGGGCGCGGAACGCGGTTTGAAGTGGCGATGCCGATGCAGGAAGAAAAGAAGTAAGGAAGTAACGAAATAAAGAAAGACCAGGAAAAAGCATGAAGACAATATTAATTGTTGATGATGAGCCGGCGGCGCGGTACGGATTGCGGCGGGCTTTGGAAGCGAAATACCGGATCGCGGAGGCGGAATCCGCGGAAGCCGCGCGCGTGGCGCTGAACACCGAACGGCCCGATCTCGTTTTGCTGGATGTGGTTTTGCCTGGGCAAAGCGGCCTGGATTTTCTGCGGTGGATGCGCGAACAGGGAAGCGAATTGCCGGTGCTGATGGTTTCGGCGCTGGACACGGCGAAGACCGCGGTGGAAGCGCTGCAAGTTGGCGCGGCGGATTATCTGGTGAAGGGATTCGAGCTGGAAGAGTTGCGTCAGCGCGTGGCGAATCTGTTGAAGCTGGCGACGCTTGAGAAAGAAAATGATTCGTTGCGCAGGCGGATGGCGACAGAAGGGCAGTTCGGCCAGATGATCGGCCGCACGGCGGAAATGCGGCGTGCATTTGAGATGGCGGATCGCGTGGCGCCGGCGGATTCGACGGTGCTCATTCTTGGCGAGAGCGGGACGGGAAAAGACTTGATGGCGCAGGAGATTCACGCAAGGTCGCCGCGCGCGGGGAAGGCTTATGTGGCGGTGAATTGCGCGGCGCTGCCGGAAACGCTGATTGAATCGGAATTATTTGGGTACGAGCGTGGTGCGTTCACGGGCGCGGCGCAGCAGAAGAAAGGCAAGTTCGAGCTGGCATCCGGCGGGACGCTGTTTTTGGACGAGATTGGGGACATGAACTCTGTGACGCAAGCGAAGGTGTTGCGGGCTTTGGAAAATCGCACGATTGAGAGGTTGGGCGGGATGCAGCCCATTCCGGTGGATGTGCGGGTGATCAGCGCGACGCACAGGAATTTGGCGGCGGAGATTCGGGCGGGCAAGTTTCGCGAGGATCTGTTTTACAGGTTGCGCGTAGTGACGATTGAATTGCTGCCTCTGCGAGCGCACAAAGCGGATATTCCGGTGCTGGCGGAAGCATTTTTGCAGATGCACGGAACGCGCCTCGGGCGCATAGGGCGGCTCACGCGGGAGGCGATGACGGCGCTGGAAAAATATGACTGGCCTGGAAATGTACGGGAGTTGAAAAATGCATTGGAGCGGAGCCTCGTGCTGTGCCGCGGAGAAGAGATCGGCGTGGCGGATTTGCCGCAGGAGGTGGTAAACGGAGAGGCTGCGGCTCACAGGAATTCAGATGGGGCGAGCGAGAATGGATTTGGCGAAAAGGATTTTCGCGAGGCAAAGCGGAAGTTTGAAGTGGCGTACTTGACAAAGCAACTTGGGGACCACCGGTGGAACGTTTCGCGGACAGCGGCGACGATCGGGTTGCACCGGCAGAGTTTGCAGGAAAAATTGCGCGAGCTTGGGATACGGCGTCCGGGGAGAGAGCCGCTGGAGGAGGAGTAGTGGCGAGTGAAGAGTGGCGGGTGGCGAGAGAGCGCGCGACAGCGGGATATGTACTCGCTGGGGGAGCGAGTTCTCGATTTGGATCGGACAAGGCGCTGGCGGAGTTCGGAGAAAAGCCGATGCTCGCGCGGATGCTGGGGCTGGTGGACCAGGCGGTATCCCGCAAGGAGTTGGCGCGTAAAGCTGTGGTGGTTGGCGCGGCGGAAAAGTATGGGACAGTTTGGACGGCGTGCGTGGAGGATCGATGGCCTGGAGAAGGGCCGCTGGGCGGGATCGTGACGGCCCTCTTGCATACACGTAAGAATGCGCCAGAATCCGAATGGAATTTGATCGTCGGCTGCGACATGCCATTTCTGACGGCGGATTGGCTGAGGTTTCTTGCGGAGCGCGCGGCTGAGAGCGCGGCGCAAGTTGTTGTACCGCATTCGACGCATGGACCGGAGCCGCTCTGTGCCTGCTGGCGGACCGACGCCGCGGAAGAACTGCAAACCGCGTTCGAGCGTGGAGTGAGGAGAGTGAATCAAGGCATCTCACACCTGCGCTCGGAAGTTCTTGACGAGCGGGACTGGAAACGATTTGATAGCGCAGGTCGGCTTTTCTGGAACATGAATACGGCGGCGGATTATGAAGAGGCGCGGCGAATTGTGGAAGCGGAACAAAGATAGCGGAAGTTGTGGAAAAACGGACGCCGAGGCAAACGGAAACACGGAATGACGGACGTAAACTCAGCCAGCAGCCATGTCGAGCCGCACGCCGAAAACTTTTTTGAGTTTCGCGACGTTTGCAAATCGTTCGACGACCACGCCGTACTGAAAGACGTTACCTTCAGCGTGAAGCGCGGGGAGACCTGCGTAATCATGGGGCGCAGCGGCGTGGGGAAATCTGTTTCGCTGAAGCACATTATGGGATTCATGAAAGCGGATTCGGGACGCATTTTTGTGGATGGCCAAGACGTCACGGATTTCAGCGAGCAGCAATTCGAAGAGGTGCGGCGCACGGTGACGATGGTGTTTCAATCGGGCGCGCTCTTCGATTCGCTGACGGTCGCAGAGAACATCGCGTTTCCGCTGGAAAAGCAGCCAGGGCTCGACGAGGGAGACATTGACGAGTACGTCGCGAAGTTAGCAAAAATGCTGGAAGTCGAAGATGTGCTCGACAAATTGCCCGGAGAATTATCCACAGGCATGCGCCGCGCAGTAGCGATGGCGCGAGCCTTTGCGCAGAATCCCGACGCGATCCTCTTCGACGAACCGACAACCATGGTGGACCCCATCATGGCCGGGCACATGGGTGACCTGATTTTGAAGCTAAAGGAAACGTTTCACCGCACTTCCATTGTGGTGACGCACGATACGCATCTCGCGAAGAAGCTCGCCGACAGCGTGGTATTTCTTCAGGAAGGGCGGGTCGCGTTCTTCGGTCCGTGGAACGATTTTGAAAACTCGGACGATCCGTTTCTCCACAATTTCCGCATGCAAGATGCATTGATCCCCGCGCTGGACGTGACTCTGTGAGCCAAGCCGTGGGCGGCTCTGCCGATCCCATCAAGCAATTGCCCAAGACCATGGGTTTCTGGGACGTCCTGCTTTTCAATATCGCCACGGTCCTCGGCCCGCGTTGGGTTGCCGCCGCCGCGCACAACGGGACATCTTCGATCAGCTTGTGGGTGATCGCGGCGGTTTTGTTCTTCATTCCATCGGCGCTGGTGATCAACGAGCTTTCGTCGCGTTTTCCGGAAGAGGGCGGGCTGTATGTTTGGACGAAGGAAGCCTTCGGCGATTTTCACGGCTTCGTCGCTGGATGGAATTACTGGGCGTACACCGTTTTTTATTTTCCCGGCCTGTTGCTGGCCAGTGCGGCGATGAGCGCCTACATCGTGGGCGAAAACGGCGCGACTCTCTCGCAGGATCGTACGTTTCTGCTGTGGGTTTCCGTGGGACTGCTCGTCGTGGCCGTGGGGCTGAACATCATCGGACTTAACATCGGCAAGTGGCTGCAGAATGCGGGCGGCGTGGCTACCTACTTGCCGCTGATGGCCGTCGTCGTGGTGGCCGCGATTATCGCGATGAGGCACGGCGCGGTGACTCATTTCACGCGCCAGAACATTCTGCCAACGTGGAATTGGGACACCGTAAATTTCTGGTCGCAGATTGCGTTCGCGTTCAGTGGACTTGAACTGGTCTCCGCAATGAGCCAGGAAGTACGCAACCCGCGCCGCACATTGCCGCGCGCGTTGTACGCAGCGGCCGTACTGATTGCCGCGATGTACATCCTGGCGACGATGGCCGTGCTGGTGCTCGTGCCCGCGGGAGAAGTCTCGACGACCAGCGGCGTATTTCACGCCATTACGATGGGATCAATCGCGTTGCGAATTGGATTCCTGGGAATTGTCGCGGCGATCGTCGTGACGGTCGGAAACGCCGGCGGCGTCGGCAGCACCGTTGCGGGAATCGCGCGCGTGCCGTTTGTTGCGGGAATCGACCGATATATGCCGCAGGCCTTCGGGAAAATTCATCCGCGATGGAAGACCCCGTATGTTTCGATTCTCGTGCAGGCGGTCTTGTCGTGCGCGATTCTTCTGGGCAGCCAGATCAACGAGACGACGCGAGGCGCTTACCAGTTTCTTGTGGACGCCACGATCATTCTTTATTTCATTCCTTTCCTTTACATGTTCGCGGCTGCCATCCGGCTCTTTTCGCGGAAGGACCGGAAGGAAAATCCTGAGGCTATTTTGATCCCAGGCGGCAAAGTAGGCGTGTGGGCCATTTCCGGCACTGGCTTTCTGATTGTTTTGATAGGCATCTTTGTTTCGCTGGTTCCACCGGGCGATTCGGCGAACAAACTTGGGTTTGAGCTAAAACTGGTTGGCGGGACCGTCGCCACGATAGTGATTGGGCTTGTGCTTTATTGGCGCGGAGCGCGCGCAAAGGCGCGGGAAGCGTTGGGCTGAGTCGCGAGAAACATCCGAATCAATAAACTGACCACATTCCTGGCGTAGCGAATTCGACAAGATTCCCATCAGGATCTCGGAAATAAATGCTGGTGCCGCCACGCGGCCACTGCACGCGGCCTTCGATGGCAACGCGATGATCCGCTAGCTGCTTTTCCCAAGCAGCCAACTCCGCCGCCGGAATGGCGAAGGCGAAGTGATTCTGTCCTGTGCCATCGTGGGGCGGAATGACGCCAGACGGAGTTTGAACCAGTTGTGCGGTTGCGCCTCGCTTGAAAAGTAGCAAAACGCTGTGGTCAGCGACACTGTAGGCGCGAAATCGGTCGTCACCGTCAATCCGACGCAGCCCAATAACCTCTTCATAAAAATTCGAGGCACGTTCGATATCTTCGACGTAGATCGCTGTTTCGACTACTCCGGTCAGCGCGGGCATGAATGCCTCCGAGAGTGTTAGAAGCCTTCTTCAAGCAGGCGAGAAATGGTGATGGCGGGAGATGGCGCGAAACTCCGCGCTTCGAGATAGCGCTCCACGTATTTGCCGAGAACGTCACCTTCGAGATTTACCGAGTCGCCGGGTTTGCGGTCGCAAAGATTGGTGTGCTCGTAGGTGTAGGGAATTACGGCAACCTCCGCGATACGCGTGTGTTTGTTCCAGCGCGCGACCGTGAGGCTTATGCCATCTATGGTGATGGAGCCTTTCGGCACGATGTAACGTGCGAAATCTTCGGGAACCTCTACGCCGAACCACCAGTTGTCGTTTTCCGAGCTTTCGCGATCGAGATGCGTGACGCGTCCAGTGCTGTCGACGTGTCCCAGAACGAAGTGGCCGCCAAATTCCTTTCCGGCAATGAGTGGTTGTTCGAGATTGACGCGCGAACCCTTCTTTACCGCGCCATTTTTCGCACTGAAGGATGTTTTTTCAAGGGTTTCGCCGGAGAGATCAGCGGAAAACTGTTTCTTGTTGAGAGCCACGATCGTCAGGCAGCAGCCGTTGACGGCGATGCTGTTAGAAATGGCAAGGGTAGGCGCCAACGTGGGCGCGTGAATCGTGACACGCCCTGCGCCCGGTTTCAGATCGAGGGCTTCGATTGTGCCAATATGTTCGATGATCCCGGTAAACACAGTTTGCCCGTTTTTCTCAGCCCGCTCGGCTCGCGCGCTTTTCCATCCGAGTGTACAGCATTTCGCTGCGAAGGCAGCAAGCACTAGACTGAAGCTGAACGCTTAACGTAAAGCCATCGAGGTCGCTCTATGAAGGCCTGTCTGCTCAATGCTCCTGCACGGATTGAAACGAATCCGCTCCAGTTTACCGAAGTGCCTGTGCCGCGGCCTGACAATGGCGAGGTGCTGATTCGCGTGCGCGCCTGCGGCGTGTGCCGTACGGATTTGCACGTGATCGAAGGCGAATTGCCGCCGCGAAAATCGCCGCTTATTCCGGGGCACCAGGTCGTCGGCGTTGTCGAGAAACAGGGCGAAGGCTCGCACCGCTTCGCCATCGGTGCGCGCGTTGGCGTCGCCTGGCTGCACCGCACGGATGGCGCGTGCGAGTACTGCCGCAGGGGAGAGGAGAATCTTTGCGACAGCCCGACCTTCACTGGCTACAGTGTCGACGGCGGCTACGCCGAATACATTGTAGCGCCAGAAGATTTCGTTTACGCGATTCCGAAAGGGTTTTCCGATGAGCAGGCCGCGCCGTTGCTCTGCGCGGGGATTATCGGATTCCGCTCGCTGCGGCTTTCGGGGATCAAGCCTGGCGGACGTTTGGGGTTTTATGGTTTTGGCGCGGCGGCGCACGTGGCGATTCAGGTGGCGCGGCATTGGAACGTGACGGTGTACGCATCGACGCGCGATGCGCGGCATCAGAAGCTGGCGCTCGATCTGGGGGCGGCGTGGGCCGGCGGAACGTTCGATGCGCCGCCGGAAAAACTCGATGCCGCGATTGTCTTCGCGCCTGCGGGAGAGATTGTGCCTGCAGCGCTCGCGGCGTTGCGCAAAGGCGGCGTGCTCGTGCTGGGCGGGATTCACATGAGCCCGATTCCGTCGTTCAGCTACGACTTGCTTTATCAAGAGCGAATGATTCGCAGCGTGGCAAATAACACGCGACAGGACGGCGAAGATTTCCTTCGCGTCGCGGCGGAGATTCCGATTCGCATGCACACGCAGGTCTATCCGCTCAGTGAAGCCAACCGCGCGCTGAACGCGCTGAAGAATGACGCGATTCCCGGAGCGGCGGTGCTACGCGTCAGCGAATAAAGCGGCTGGTGATTTGATGTCCTCATCCAAAAAGCTAGCGGTAAACGTCTTGCAGATAGGCTTCGCGAGCAATGTCGGGGCCGAAAGGTTGCGTGCGAGCTCTTTGTAGCGGCGGGAGCTTGAGGTTCGGCGCGATGGCGAAGGGGACACGGTTTTCGCCGGAAATTTTGGCCGCATAGAAGAGAAAAAGTTTGTGGACGATTCCTGCGAGAAGGGCGGCACCGTTGAGCGTGGGGCCCGCTTCTAGAAGGACGCTTAGAATTTCACGGCGGCCAAGTTCGGCGAGAACGGCTTCCAGATTAATCTGGCCCATTCGCGAAACGGCGCGGACGACTTCGACGCCGGCTCTCTCCAGAGCTCGAACTCTCCGCGTATGCGGATGCTGTTGGGTAATAACCAGAACATCGTTTCGGGCTGACCGCACAATCCGGGAGTGGGGCGAGATCGTAAGTCCCCAGTCAAGGATTACACGTAAGAGAGGCCTGCGGCGCGGAAGACCGCTGCGATCTGTGAGAAGCGGGTCATCGATCTTGACCGTGCCAATACCGGTAAGCACAGCGTCCGCGGCGTGGCGCATGCGGTGAACCTCGGCGCGAGATTCCTCTGAGCTGATCCAGTGTTGCCGATTCTGTTGGTTAGATCTCTTGTGCAATTTGTTTCGCTCGCGGGGAAGAGCGAGTTGGCCATCGAGCGTCAGCGCAGATTTCAGCGTGACAAAGGGTTTCTTCGTGCGAACCCAGCAAGCGAAGGCTTCGTTCAAGGTGCGAGCTTCTTCTTCACCCGCTCCCGTGAAGACTTCGATGCCAGCAGCGCGAAGGCGATCGAAGCCGCGCCCGGAGTTGACGGGATTGGGGTCTTCCATGGCCGCAACAACGCGCTGAACGCCCGCGGCAATGATGGCTTCCGTGCAAGGGCCAGTGCGGCCGGTGTGATTGCACGGCTCAAGCGTGACATACATCGTTGAGCCGCGCGTTTTTTCGCCAGCGGATTTCAGCGCAAGGATTTCCGCGTGATCGCGGCACTCATACTGATGAAAACCTTCGCCGACGATCTGACCTTCGCGCACGAGAATGCAACCGACCATGGGATTAGGACTTGCAAGGCCGGCGCCTTTGCGGGCCAACTCCAGCGCGTGTTCCATAAAGCGAGTGGCGTGAGCGTCCATAGTCTAATAAAAGGGTTAATCGAAAAGAGAGTTCGCGTAAGTTTCCGCGTCGAAGGGCACCAGGTCGTTGATCTGCTCGCCGGTGCCGACAAAACGGATGGGCAATCCGAGCTCGCGCGCGATAGCGACGACGATGCCGCCTTTGGCGGTGCCATCGAGCTTCGTGAGAATGATGCCGGTGACCGTTACGGCGGAAGTAAACTCGCGCGCTTGCGCTAGGCCGTTCTGCCCGGTGGTCGCGTCGAGCACGAGCAGCACGTCGTGCGGCGCGCCGGGAATGACTTTGGCTGCGGTGCGCTTCATTTTTTCCAGCTCGGCCATCAGATTGGATTTGGTGTGAAGGCGGCCGGCGGTATCCACAATCACGGCGTCCGCGCCGCGCGCCTTGGCCGCGGTGACCGCATCGAAAACCACAGCGGCGGGATCGGCGCCGGACTTTTGTTTGATCACGTCAATGCCGTTGCGTTGCGCCCAGATTTCGAGTTGCTCGACGGCGGCGGCGCGGAACGTATCGGCGGCACAGAGCACTACGCTGAGCCCTTCCTGGCGCAGGCGATTCGCGAGCTTGCCGATGCTGGTGGTCTTTCCGGCGCCGTTCACGCCAACGATGAAAATCACCCGCGGGCCGGAACCGTTGGGCGAGGCCGCGAGATTTTGGGCGGGCGCTGCTCCCGTGTTGCTCGTCGCGCCGTCACCCACTTTGCCGTCACTCATCGTCAGGATGCGAATGATGTGAGCCTTAATCTCGCGCTTGAGCTGGCTGGCGTCAGAGAGCGCATTGCGATCCAATTTTTCGCGCACGGAATCAAGGATTTCGCGTGTCGGCTTCACGCCCAGGTCGGCGGAGAGCAGCGCGGTCTCAAGCTGTTTCAGCAGCGCAGGGTCAATCTTGCGCTCGCCGAGAAAAATGTTTTCTACCGACTCAGACAGAGCCGCCTTTGTCTTGCTGACGGAGGCTTTCAGCCGTTCCAGCAGCGACGGTTCTGTCTTTTCCGGCTTTCCGAAGAGTGAAATCATGCGGTTGAGCGCGTTGCAGTCAGCGCAACCTAAAATTGTAACAGAAGCGCTCCATGCGAGCCTGCCGCGCATTTGAGCGGCTTGATCAGCGCAGGCCGAAGAATGTCGAACAGGGTTAAACGGTTACTTCGACGGCGCTGAGGCGAAGCTTGCCGGAATTGATGGAAGATTCGAGGGCGTTGACGACTACGGCGTCAAATTTTGAGCCGGTGAGCGACTTGATGCGGTTCAGCGCGAACTCGATGTCCATCGCGGACTGGTACGGGCGATTGGTGGTCATGGCGTCGAGCGTGTCCGCCACGCCGATGATGCGCGCCATCAACGGAATTTGCTGCCCCTGCAGGCCGTACGGATAGCCGCGGCCGTCAATATGTTCGTGGTGCAGCTCGATGCCGGGCAGCATTTCCTTCAGCTGCGAAACCGGGCGCATGATGTTCGCGCCTTTCACGGTGTGTTGCTTCATCAAGTCGAACTCTTCCGGAGTCAGTGCGCCGGGCTTTTTCAGGACGCGGTCTTCGACGCCGATTTTGCCGACGTCGTGAAGCAGTGCGGCGACGCGCAGCTTGTCCAGTTCTTCGGCCGAAAGCCCGAGTTCCCGCCCGATGAGCCCCGAGTACTTCGCCACGCGCCCCGAGTGACCGCGCGTGTACGGATCCTTTTCGTCGATGGCCGCGGCGAGCATGCGAATCGAGCCGATAAACAGCTCGCGGTTTTCTTCCGCGGCTTCCTTCAGCCGCTCGATGTACTCCTCGATGTCGCTGGCCATCTTGTTGAAGTTTTCGGCAAGCTCGCTGATTTCCGAGGCGCCGCGCACCGGCGAGCGTTGATGGAATTCGCCGCGGCTGATGGCGCGCGTGGAAGCAGCGAGGCCGCGAATCGGCCCGCTGATGCCCACGGCAAAAAAGTAACCGAAGAGGATGGCTACAAGAACGACCACCGTGACGAAAGCCAGGGCCTGGCGGTTTAATTCCGTCACGCCCGCATCGGTGCGAGCGTCGTCCAGGCTGCGTTCGGCAACCACCGCCCAACTGATCTCCGAGAGGGTACTGTACGTCCCAATCATCTCGACGGGACGCTTGTTCCCTTTTTTCGTAAAACGAATCGTCTCTGTATTGCGAAGGTCTCGGGGCAGCGCGCGAATCTGTTCGACGAGTCTTCCGCTGGCCTCGCTTCCGGGGACGAAATTATTAGCGTCGGGATGCGCGACGATGTGTCCGGAGTGATCCACCACGAATACGGTGCGGCCGCGCACGCTGGCGTCTCTCAAGCGATGCAAGATGGGCTCGAGGGAGACGACCGCGGCGAGCATGCCCGTGAAATTGCCGGGCAAATCCTTGAGCGGGACGGCGAGCACAAAGGCTGGCTGGTTGTTCGGTGCGAGCGCAAGAGGATCGCTGCGTGACGTAACGGTGTGCGAATTGTCGGATTGCTGGCAGTTCTGAAACGCGCGCTGTAGCTCTTTGGCGACGAAGGGATCTTGATCCGCGCGGAAATTACCCTGGGAAGCGCTGGTGCCCTTGCCGTTCTTGTCCACCGCGGTCAAATAGAGAAACGTGTCGCGGTTGCTTTCCACAAAATCTTCGAGCAGCCGAGTAACCTTGGGCTCGGCGGCCGGGTCTTCGACGTTGTCGATCAGTCCTGTCAAAGTCAGAATCTGGCGCTCGCTGAAGAGCTGTTGTGTCTGATTGGACTCGAAGAGCTGAATTTCCTGTGCTAGTGACCGCGTCAAGTCGGATTGCTGGACGCGCTCGTTGTCGCCCAGTTTGTCCTGGCTAAGCTGCAGAACCTGGCGGTGGTAAAGCCCAATGGGCAGCGCGCTGACGAGCAGAAGCGCACCGAGAACGAGCCACAAAATACGCACTCGTCCCTTGCGCAAGCGTTCCCACATGGATGGACCGGGTTCTGGCATCACAACTCTTGATTTTAGGGGAATAGAAGGGGCAGCGGGGGACCGCGAATGGCCGCGCGTCGCGGATCTGCAACTGGAACCTTGGTACTAGTGGCGGCCCCGGTCGCGCTCCCGATGTAGTGCTCGGGTAAGCACAATTGGCGCTTCTTTATTCGCGCCCTTATTCCCGCTTGAGCGGCCGGTCCATGATGCTTCGGATGGCATCTCGGGGCGACCTGCCGTCGTGCAGGATGGCGCTAACTTGTTCCGTTATAGGGAGTTCTACGCGAGCTTCGCGGGCAAGCGCCAAAACAGCCCGGCGGCGGTACCCACGCCTTCGGCAACCATCTTCATGCCTGCCAGGATCTCTGCCAGCGAGCGGCCTTTGCCAAGTTCGATACCAACATAACGGTTACGGCTGAGCGAGCCGGTGCAGGTCAGGACGAGGTCGCCGAGGCCCGCGAGTCCACTTAGCGTTTCCTGACGCGCGCCGAGTGCGACAGCAAGCCGCGACATTTCTGCTAGGCCGCGCGTGATCAATGCAGCGAGCGAATTCGAGCCAAGTCCGATGCCCTGGCAAGCTCCCGCTGCGATCGCGATGACATTCTTCATCGCGCCGGCGAGCTCGACTCCGAGCACGTCCCCGTTGGTGTATAAGCGAAAGTTCGGCGCGGCGAGTTCCTCCTGGAGTTCGTTTGCGAGAGCGATGTCGCTCGAAGCAATCACGACTGCAGTGGGCTGGCCGGCGGCTGCCTCTGCGGCGAAAGAGGGTCCGGAAAGAATCGCAATGCGCGCAGGAAACTGCGGCGACACGGTTTGGGAGACTTGGGAAATAACTTCACTCATGCGCGCGTGGGTGGCGGGCTCAAGGCCTTTCGTAGCGCTGACGATTGGTGTGCCCCGCACGACGTGCGGCAGCATGCGCTGATAAACGCTTCGAGCGTGAGCCGTGGGGATGGCCCCGATGACCATTCCGGCGTTTTCCAAAGACGCAGCGGCATCGTGCGTGACCCGGACTGTCTCTGGCAGTTTATGGCCCGGGAGATAGAGTTTGTTCTCGCGGTCGCGGCGGATGGACTCCGCAAGCGTAGCGTGGCGAACCCACAAGGAAATCTCATGGGGCTTGTGCGTGCGAGAAAGCACGATGGCCAGCGCCGTGCCCCAGCTTCCGCCGCCAAGTATGGCGATGCGTTTCATGGCGCATCCTCTTTGTTTGCTTTCTTGCGTAACGAAAATTTCGGCTCGTCGCCCTGGACTAAGCGCTGAATGTTTGCGTCGTGCTTATAGACAATCAGCAGCGCTGCCGCCAGCGAGCCAAACGTAACCGCATATGGCGGAGCGTGATGCGGCGCCCAGAAAAAATAGATCAGCAGGGGCATGGCTGCTGCAGCGGAGATCGAGGCGAGCGAGACGAAGCGCCAATAGATTACGACCAGAAGAAATAGAACGGCGGCTCCGAGAAACGCGAGCGGGCACAACACCAGAAAATACCCCCGCTGCCGTGGCGACACCCTTGCCTCCGCGAAACCCCAGCCAGATAGGGAAGCAATGTCCCGCGAGAGCGCAGAGGCCGGCGATCATCATTAACGTCGAGCTTTGCTCAGACAATCGTGCAGCGAGAACGACGGCGAACGCTCCTTTCGCGGCGTCCAACAGAAGCGTGAGGATTCCCGCGAGCGGTCCGGCAACGCGTGCAACGTTGGTCGCGCCGATGTTGCCGCTGCCCGCCTTGCGAACGTCCGCCGCGCCAAATAGCTTGCCCAACAACAGCCCGAACGGGATCGAGCCAAGAAGGTACGCAGCCGCAAGAATTGAGAGGAGTGTGGCGTTCAGCTCGGCCATCTGGCGCTAGGCCTCCAACGTGAAGAAGAAGAAGCGAGGGAAGTGTACTCGGCTCCCGACGGCTTTAGCTTGCTTTCGATGAGGTGAAATTCGCACGCTTGCGCTGAACCGAATTCACATTCGCAGTTCTTCTGGATTGCGGCGCGTAGTTTTTCGTGCAGGAAAGGCTGCACCAACCGTGCCAGCGTCAGGTGAGGGACGAACGCGCGCTTTTCTCTTGCGATGCCCTGCGTCGCGAGCGCGCGATCGATATCTCCAGCGAGCGTTTGAAGATTCGTTGGGGTCTCCAGGCCCGTCCAGAGGACGGTTGGGCGGTTTTCATCGGGGAAGAACCCCAATCCGCGAAATCGAATATCGAGGGGTGCCTCGACGTGAACGGTCGAGAGCGCGGCGCGGATACCGTCAAGCTTGGCGTCCGCCACTTCGCCGATGAATTTAAGCGTCACGTGAAGATTCTCCGGGCGCACCCAGCGCACCCGCTTCTCCGCCAGTTGCTCGGATAATTCGCGCATGTCCTTGATGAATGCTGCGAGATTGTCTCGCACGACGGCGGGAATCTCCAGCGCGACGAATAGGCGCACGTTCAGGCTCGATTCGGGGGTTGCTTGGCGTTGTACAGAAAGTGGACGCGGACCATGTCCAGCGCGACCTGAGACGCCTGCCAGCGTATGGATTCGCGGTCGCCCGGGAAACGCACGCTCCGCTCCTTGACGCTGCCGGCCTGGGCCAGCGCGATATGCACCGTTCCGACGGGTTTTTCTTCGGTTCCGCCGCCGGGGCCGGCGATACCCGTAATGCCCACACCAAACGTGCTGCCCACGCGCCGCCGGATTCCTTCCGCGAGAGCCACAGCCACTTCCGCGCTAACCGCACCCTTGGCTTGAATGAGTTCCGCAGGCACGCCCGCCCACGCCGTCTTCAGCTCGTTGCTGTAGCAAACCACTCCGCCAAGAAAATACGTAGAGCTGCCTGCGATGCTCGTCAGCCGCTGCGCCAACAGTCCTCCCGTGCAGCTTTCCGCCGCGGAAATCGTGGCGTTGTGCAGCGTTAACTCCGCCGCGATCACTTCTTCGAGAGACGAGCCATCCTGGCTGAAGATGCGGTCCGTCAGAGCGATCTCGAAGCCGCTCACAATTTCGTCGAGCGTTTTTTTGGCGTGCTCCGCGTCGTCCGTCCAGATGCGCAGATGGACTTGCGTCTCGCCGGGCGCCGCAAGGACGGTCGTGTTCACCTCGGGAAAGCGCTTGTAGATGCCCACGATGCGCTGCTCGACGTGTGATTCGCCGAGGCCGGTGACGCGAATCTCGCGATGGAACATGCGCACGCCGGAGACGCTGGCGCTCGAGGCGCGGCAAAACCTGCTCGCGGAACAGCGGCTTCAACTCGCGCGGCGGGCCCGGAAGCAATACGATGAAGTGCCCGTTGTCATCCAGCCACAGCCCCGGTGCCGTGCCGCGCGGGTTTTCCAGGATTTCCGCGCCGTCGGGAACCATCGCTTGGCGCACATTGACTTCGGGCATTTCCCGGTTCAGGGAGCGAAAGCGGCTTTCGATGTGGCGAAGAATTTCGTCGTTGCGCCGCAGCTTGCGATGGAGAAGTTCCGCGACAGTTTCGCGCGTAAGGTCGTCTTCGGTTGGGCCAAGCCCGCCCGAGGAAATCACCAGTGGCACACGATTCAACGCATCGCGAAACGCTTCGCTGAGCAGATCGCGGTTATCGCCTACGATCGTCTTTCGCACGACCTCGATACCAATCTTATTCAGCTCCTCCGTCAGGAAGAGCGAATTGGTGTCCAGGCGGTCCGGGGTGAGCAGTTCCGAACCAACTGCGATGATTTCTGCTTTCATCGTGTCAATTATCCCAGCAGTGGCAAGCCGCGGACGTCCCAATCGAGCGTGAAGAGCGCGCCGGTGGTGGCGAGGATCGCGCGTCCAGAAGGTTGCAACGCCATGCCAACGAGCCCGGAGCCGCTGAGAACGACATCGGCATCCGCTTGCGGCGTGATGCGAATAATGCCGCGCCTCCCGCCATAGGAAGCAGCGACGTAGAGATTGCTGTCACGGTCAAACGCCAGTCCTTGCGGACGTCCGAGGCCGCGAAAAAACGTTGTGACGTCGCCGCCCTGCGTGATGCGATAGACGCGGTCATAGCTGGAGGTCGTCGGCCCGGTCGCATACAGGTCGCCGTTCGGATGAAACGCAAGGTGAAACGCGGCGATGGACGGCTCGATCGTCGCAAAAACAAAAATCTCGCGGCTGGGACTGATTTTGAAGATCGTTCCGCTGCGATCGCCCACGTAAAGATTTTCGTTGCGGTCGAACGCGATCCCTGTGGCGATGCCCATTCCTTCAATCCACTGCTCGGCGCGGCCCTCTGGCGTAATCCGGTGAATCGTGCCGTCGTTTCGGCAGGAGACAAAAAGATTACCAGCGCGGTCCAGCGCCAGGCCGCTGGGATTCACGAGCGAAGTGACGAACGGTTTTACGCTGTAATTCGCCGTAATTTTGTAGAGCGAAACGGGAACGCGCTGTCCGCGGTTGCCCGAAAACGTAACGTAGGTATTGCCGTACGCGTCGACCGCGGGGTTGGCGATGGGGTGCAGATTGTCCGCGATTTGCACGCCGATCGAGACCGGATGCGGCTGGCTTTCGTTGGCGGCGCTCGACACGCGAACCATGCCGCCGCTCGCGCCTTCCGGGACTCGCGCGATCAGCCGGTTTTCACTGGCGAGCGCCAATCCAGCTTCCGTTTCGCCAAAACGCACGACGGGCCGCGGGTGAGCGCGCGAAGCGAATCCGCTGCCGTGAATGACGATCTCGCCGCCGGGAATGGCAGCGGCAGGCGCGACTCTATCGATGCGGGGAATGCCGTTCTTTTCTGGCGAAGACCCAAAGCCGAATTTCATACCCAGCCAAGCAACCCAAAGTGTAGCGCTACTCGCAACAGGATAGCAGCGTAGATGCCTGCCATCCAGTCATCCGCCATGATGCCCCAGCCGCGCGGCAGTTTTTCGAGTTGGCGCACCGGGAAAGGCTTCCAAATGTCGAACAAGCGAAAGAGCAGAAACCCCAGCAACAGGTATTTCCAGTTGAGCAGGCTGAAGCGTGAATAAGATGGCGAACACGGAAGCAATCCGATGCTCCGCCCGACGCGGGAATGCGCGTCGGCAGCCAATGGCAGAATACCAGCACAAGCGTCAGGTGCATTCCGCGAGACTTCATCAATCACCACGAATTGCGGATCCTTGACGCCTGAAAATCCGGCCGCGCGCGAGCCGCTCCAGACGCCAATCGCCCGACGAGCAGAGAAGGCCGACGCAGCGCGGAACCAGCAGCAGACCACGGCGCGGCATGTCCGTTGATCGTCGGCACGTCGATCAAAGCCTAAAGTGGCTGCCGGAAAAGACGGCATCCGGAAGCGGGTGCAAAGAAACGAGGCCGCGAATTGAGGCTGGCCGCGGAAAAATGCCGCAAGGCATCGCGACGACAATACCCACAAGCGAACCAAATGTGCCCGGAGCCTTGGGCATGTAGCCAACGCCCAGCGCGGTCGCGATGGCCATCGCCAGCCGCGGCTTTTTTTGCGGAACCGCTGCGCCGCTGGGAATTTCAGTGGATGGTGTCATCGGGCTTGGGAAACCCCTTAAAATCCTCGTCTTCGTCCGCCGATTTTTCGCCGCTCGCTTCGTTACTCGTCTCAAGCTCACTCATATCAAATACCGGTTCGGACACGACGTACTTCTCGCTGGCCCAGTTGCCGAGGTCGCGGTCGCGGCAGCGCCCGCTGCAAAATGGAAATTCCTCATGGATTTCGGAGTCAGTCGGTGTTTTGCAAATAGGGCAGCGATGTTTCATCGGGGTCCTTCACCCTTCGCGCTGAGTTATGAAAATCGTTCGCTGCAGCCGCCATGTTCAGACGGCGGCATTGTGCTCGTCCATGTTCAACGAGCTAGCGGCCTCATGACCTGCCGTGCAGCAATGACGAAGGTTATCTTACCCCAAGACGCGGAGCGGCGCTCCGGTGGCAATGCGATGGAGCTTTTCGGCTGGAGGAACTCGCGGGACAGGCGCCGCATCGGCGAATCCGCTCCCGCTGAGACGCGGCCGCGGCCGAATCTCCACCACGCGTCCAATCAGATCGTAAGCATCGGCCTTGATAATTTCGACGCGCGCCACGTCGCCCGTCGCAGCAGTTTCGCCAGTGGGTAATTCGATGTCGGTGAGATAAAGCTTGCCGTCAATATCCGGCGCCATGCCTTCGAGGCGCGCTTCCCACACCAGCGGATTGTCCTTCGACGGGCCTTCGACAAGCGCCGCGGCCGTGCGGCCTTTCCAAGCGCGCAGTTTCTCGCGAGAAATTTTCTTTTGAATAGCCATCAGCCGGTTGCGGCGATCGGTAATCGTCGCCGGGTCTACCTTTTCGTCGAGCCCGTAACTGTTCGCGTTGTCCACGTCCGAATACTCGAAACACGCCCATCCAATCCAGATTGGCCGCGCGCACAAAATCGCAGAGCTCCTCGAAATCTTTTTCCGTTTCGCCCGGAAAGCCCGCGATAAACGAAGTACGCAGCGAAACGCCGGGAATCGTTGTCCGGATGCGTTCGAGCAGTTTCAGGAAGGCGTCGCCGTGCGAGCCGCGCTTCATGCGCGCCAGAACATTGCGGCTGGCGTGTTGTAGCGGCATGTCCATGTACTTGGCAAGTCGCGGATGTGCCGCAAGCGTATCCAGCAATTTCTGCGTCACGCGATTCGGATACGCGTAAAGGAAACGCACCCACAGCAAGTCTTCGACTTGCGACAGTCGCTCAAGCAATTGCGCCAGGCCGTCGCGCAGGCCCAGATCTTCGCCGTAAGAAGTCGTGTCCTGTCCAATCAAAGTAATCTCGCGTGCGCCCGCGGCCGCGAGATTCTCCGCTTCGCGCACGACGGATTCAAATCGTCGGCTGCGGAACG
Source organism: uncultured Acidobacteriota bacterium (assembly GCA_963727945.1). GTDB lineage: Bacteria > Acidobacteriota > Terriglobia > Acidiferrales > UBA7541 > Acidiferrum. The sequence continues at coordinate 338,420 of CAVSIW010000051.1, read as the reverse complement.
CGCCGCGCAGTTGCGGAATGATGCAGAACGTGCAGGGATGATCGCAGCCCTCGGCGATCTTGATGTACGCGGCGTGGCGCGGCGTGGTGATCACGCGCGGCGTCAGGTCGTGATAGAGAAACGCCGGCGGCGCAGCGGGCAGCACACGCAGGTCGCCATCCACGGCTTCGAGAATTCGCTCCACTTCGCCGGTCCCCACGACGGCATCCACTTCCGGAACCTGTTCGAGAATCTGATCGCGAAATCGCTCGACAAGGCATCCGGCGACGATGAGCTTGCGCGCCGCGCCAAATTTCTTGTACTCGGCCATCTCCAGAATCGCGTCGACGGACTCTTTTTGCGCCGACTCGATGAAGCTGCACGTATTGACGACGAGGATCTCGGCTTCATCCGCTCGCGGCGTCAGTTCGTAGCCTTCGCGCGCAAGAATACCCATCATCACCTCGCTATCCACGAGGTTCTTCGGGCAACCCAGGCTAACGAATCCGACCTTAGTCATAGGCAGTAAAATAGCGCCTTTGCGCAATTTTCAATTGTAACATGCGGCGGACCGGGGCAACCAAGCAGCGATAAGCCAGCAGGCGACAGAAAAGCGCAGAAAACCAGACGGGATGTCAGCGCTTCATCGCGAACGCGAAGGACGACCGAATCTGCTCGAGCAGCGCGCGCAGGCGAGTCGTGTCGCAAGGCGCGCCGCCAAAACGTGCTTGTGTGTAATGTTGCGTGAATTCGTGGATGGCAGGCGCCAGTCGCGGCTGCGAAACAGCCGCGGCAAACTCAAGCGGTGTTTGCGTGGGCTGGCGCGCGAAGCCGCGCCGTGCGAGCAGGTACAAGAGTTCTTCGTAGAGCCGCGAAGCAAGCTGCGGATTAGAGCGAGCCAACTCCGGCGAACGAAGCTGCCACGAAAGCCACAGCCGCCGCGCGAGCGCGACCACCAAATCGAAGCGCAGCGCCAGCAAAAAGAACGCGATGGCGAGAGGTATCAGCAAGCGCAGCCCGTTGCCCCACGACCTCATCCACCTTCGCCCTTTGTCCTGCTGGCTCGCGAACCACGTCCGCGCGATCTCCGTCCACGTGCGCGTGCTTCGCTGCATCGTTTGCGCCAGCAAAATTTGATGAATAAAATCGTAGTTGATGACCCACTCGTTCCAGGAAAGCTCGAACCAGTCCATGTACTGGCCGAGGCGCGAGAAAAAACCTCCGGCGGATTCGGCGCCCGGCGGCGTGGGATCAAATGTCATCCAGCCCGTCCCGGGAAAATAGACTTCCACCCAGCTGTGCGCGTCGCTGGCGCGGACGATGTAGTCCTCGCCGAGGTCGTTATATTCGCCGGGCAAAAAACCATTTACTTCCCGCGTTGGAATTCCAAGCGTGCGGAGCATGATGGCCATCGCGGAGGCGAAATATTCGCAGTGGCCTGCGCGCGTCTCGAATAGGAAATGTGCCAGAGGATCGTCGCCGGGTTTTCCCGCGAGGTTGAGAGTGTATGTGAAATGCGAGCGCAAGTAAGTTTCCATGGTGATCGTCTTGTCAAACGCCGATTCTGCGCGCGTTCCGTGATCTGCTTCGCCAAGTTGAGGAATTCGTGGATCGAGCTTCGGGAGTTGCAGGTAGGTGTCGCGAATTTCTTCGGGATAGTCGCTGGAAGCTGCGCGCAGCCTAGGCACATTCATCGCGGGCAGCAGAGAAAACCCTTCGTAGCGCAGCGTCGTCGAAATTGTGGAATGGATTGAATAGGGAACCGGTCGCATCACGAATGAGATAACTGCGGCGCGCCCCCACCTCCGGATTGGAGCTTTCACCGGAAAGATTTCCTCGCAACGGAAATCACGTTTGCCGGAGCAAATATCGTGTCGGTCGCGACAGGCTGAAGGAGAACTGTGTAGCGCAAGACGGTTGCGGTTCCGATCCGGTTCCGGCGGCCGGTCCATCATATTAATCCATCCATTGAGTCCGGCCGGAATGGTGACCGCATCGCGATCGGGGGAATACCAGCGTTTTCCATTGAACGCGGAGAGCGCAATGCCTCGCCAGCGCAAGCTCGGATAGCCCACCGGTTTGCCGGTGCGCACGCGCATGACAACTTGTGAATTTTTCTTGATCTCGCCGATCTGGCCCAGCTCTACGTCGTCGCTGAAGCCGGACATTAGCGTCGGCTGCAAACTGGTGCGTCCCAGATAGCCGGCGCTGAAACGCGGAAAAAAGAAAAACAGCGCGCCGCCGATAATCATTGCGCCAACCGCTACACTGAGCGCCGCGAGAACCAGCGCGCGAGTGAGGCGACGTTCCTGCTGCGGCTGTGCGTCCACTTCCGGTGCGATCGCACCTTTTGATCCGCGGCGCATTTCGAGGCCGACGAATGTCGCCACACCGAACAAAAGAAACAAAAAGAAAAGTCCGAGAAACGTCGTATCAATAGTAAGAACAGCGGATGCCAGAATTGCCGCGAAGGAGAGCATCGTCAGAAAGAGCGCGTCGCGATCCGAGGTGGCGCTGTAGAGGCGGATGAGCATCACAAACAAGAGAAAATGGACGGCCCCGAGAAGTGCGGCGTAGAGCGCCGGATTGGACGAGCCGCCACAAACGCGCGCGAAAGAAAAACAACATCCAGCGGGAAGATGAGCAAGTAGGCAACGACCAAGCGGGTCGCGATGCGCTGGGGAATTTCCGCCGGGCAACGCCGCCACCAGCGGACCCCTTTATAGAGGACAGCCGAAGGCGCCACGATCATGGTGATCAGATCGAGTTTTTCGGTGCTCACGAGCGTGGCGATGGCCGTCGCCATGAGCAAAAAGAGAGAGGTTCGAAAAAAACGCTCGGCGGGGAGCGCGGGGACACTCGTTACTGATGTGGAAGCGGCCATTGGGGACCATTTCAATCCTAGCACCCGCGCGGCCGCGGAGGCTGGACGTAGCGCGAAACCATAACGTTCATCATTTGGCGGCAGTTGCGTCGGCGATTGCGAAAGCGCGGCGCGGGCGATTTTGCGGGTGAGATTCGAGACGGGCAGCCTGGAGAAGTCTTCCAGCCGAATGCTTTTTGCGCCGCGAATACGCGGGATTCTTGTCGACCGCGATGCGGAAGGGAAGGACGGTGACGTTGCGATAGGTCACGGCATGGCGGACTTTTGCCAGCGGCTCCAGACGAAGCGCGCCATTCGTTGCCGCCAGAAATTCGCGAGAAAATCTCGCAGCTCTGCCACGGCATTGTTGCGAATGCGACCGTCGGAAAATGCCACATCCGCGAGACCAGCGTGGCGACGTCATCCGGAGCAGGCTTGCTTCTCGGTTCTTTTTCGAGGCGGAGGCAGCAGAAGCGTTTGGCCGCGCGGAGTCGAAAGCACTGCAGCAGCGAGAACGATTTGCACCGCTTCGCGTTTTTTGCGTTTCTCCGGAAAGGATTCGGGGTCGCCCGATTGGCGCGCGCGGCAGAATTTTGCCACGGGGCACAACAGACATTGCGGCGCGCGCGGCGTGCAGACCGTCGCGCCGAGTTCCATCATGGCCTGATTCCAGTCTCCGGGCGATTTCGGCTCCAATAGTTCGCCCGCCATTTTCTGGAGCGATTGCCAGCGCCGAGATTCGCGCAGATCGCCACGAATGGCGCCGAGCCGCGCGAGCACGCGAGCGACGTTGCCGTCGAGCACGGCGTGTTTTGCATCGAAGGCGATGCTGAGAATCGCGGCGCCAGTGTAAGGACCGATGCCGGAGAGCGCGAGGGCCGCTTCTTCCTCCTTCGGAAATTCTCCGCCGTGCAGCGCCACGATTTGTTGCGCGGCTTTTTGCAGATTGCGCGCGCGGCTGTAATAGCCGAGGCCGGACCACAGCCGCAGCACCTCTTCCTCCGGCGCTTCTGCGAGCGAGCGCACATCGGGGAATCGCGCGAGGAATCGTTCGTAGTAGGGAATCACGGCGGCGACGCGCGTCTGCTGCAGCATGATCTCCGAAATCCAAATGCGGTACGGATCTTTCGTCCGCCGCCACGGCAAATCGCGCTGAAATTGGCGGAACCATGCGAGCAACTGATTGCGAAAAGAGGCGAGCTCGCGGTTGGTGAGCATGATCACGCCGTATTCTCGCACAGTTGACGCAAGAGCCCGCGCGAGAGCGGCGAATGCCCGTCTAAGGGACCAGATCTTCGAGAAAGATGACCCAGGACTGGTTCCAGATGCTGGAGGGGATGGAGCCGCGCGATTCGCTGGTGACAATCACGCGGAAGATATCGGGAGCGCCGGCGAGGTCCGAGAGGAGCGCGCGCTTCGGGTCCGGCGGAATTGGTTTTGCGGTGGCAAGATGCTTCAGGATATCGAAGATAATTTCGTCCGCTTCGACGAGCGGAGTTTCAAAGCCCGCCGTGCGAAATTGCAAGATGGCATTGCGCTCGTAGAAATGCCAGGCCAGCGCGGCGCACGTCGTGACGGCGCGCTCGAAGCGTGCGTCCGCTTCCTTCGCAGAGAGTCCTACCGACGAATGCGGGTCGAGAACGAGAATGACGCGGCAATCGTCCTCGCGCGTGAACTCTCGAACCATTAGAGCACCGAGGCGCGCGGAAGCTTTCCAGTGCACGTGGCGCGAGCTGTCGCGGGGTTGATAGTCGCGCAATGCGTATAAGTCTTGGCCGCGGCCCTTAGCAAGACTTTCGAGCGCGCCTTGCATGCCAGGGAGAATCTCAAAGAAGTCACGCGTGGGCTCGACGGAAGGATAGACGAGAGCCTCCGATTTCAAATCGATGCGGCGCGCTTTTTGTAAAAAACCAAAAGGAAAGCGTGTAACGATGCGGAAAGCTTCCTGGCTATAGACGCCGCGGCGCGGAAACGTCATGGGGACGTGCTGCTGTACACGGTCATGTTTCGGGATGTAGGGAAAATAGACCGGCGTTTCGAGCATGGCGGCTTTCGCGGCATTTTTCCCGCGGACGGCCTCCACGCGGAGCGAGAACGACGGCAGAGTCAGTTTTTCATTGTGGAGCTCGACAAGAGTGCGGACCGGCTGGCCCGCGAAAATGTGCTCCGGCAACTGCAGCCGCACCTCGACGCCGGACAGCGTAATCGAGGAAAGAACTCCTGACATCAGGATGATGGCGATCAGGCTCGCGAGAATGAGGAAGAGCAGATTATTGCCGGTGTTCAGCGCGGCGACGGCGACCAAAAAAATCCCGAGAATATAAATCCAGCCTTCGCGGGAAACCCGGTACTCCATTTTGTAGCCGATCCAGCGAAGCGGCGTGCGCTTCGCGAGAACGGGGACGAGCGTGACAGCGACCCACGCGGCGACGAGCAGTGCGCCGAGCGCGGAGGCGACGGCGAGAGGGAGATGCCCCAGCTCCGCCGCCATGCCGGAATAAATCGCGAGGAGCAGTGCGATGCCAAGCGCCGCGATGGAAAGAAAGAAAGCGCGCACCGCGGAGCGGTCGGCTTTGGCCCAGAGTTGCGCGGCTGTCGAGGCTAGACTCACAGAGGTACGCGAACGGAGTCGACGATCTCCCGAAGGACGGATTCGGTCGTCTCCGATTTTTTCTGGAGCGAGGCGTGGCGCGAGCTCGCGACGACGCGATGCGAAAAAACGGCTACGGCGAGTTGCTTGAAATCGTCCGGCAAACAATAGTCGCGGCCATCGAGAAAAGCGCGAGCTTGAGCCGCGCGCTGCAGCATAAGTGTGCCGCGGGGGCTTACGCCGAGAGCAAGCTGCTCGGTTTTACGCGTGCGATTGACGATTTCGAGAGCGTAGTCATGCAGGCTGGCGTCTACCTTCACGCGGGCAACGGCTTCCTGCATCTCGAGGACGTCGCTGACGTCGGCGACGGGTTCGAGCGCGGCGAGCGAATCGTCGTGAATGTGCTTGCGCAGAATCTCGCGTTCGGTTTCGTGCGAGGGATAGCCCATTTTGATGCGCATCAAGAAGCGGTCGAGCTGTGATTCAGGCAGAGGATAGGTACCGTGATGCTCGACGGGGTTTTGCGTGGCGATGACGAGAAAGGGATGCGGCAGTTGCAGCGTTTTGCCGTCCACGGTGACTTGAGCTTCGTTCATCGCTTCAAGAAGAGCGGACTGCGTGCGCGGGGTGGTGCGATTGATCTCGTCGGCGAGAACGACGTTGGCGAAAATCGGCCCGGGGCGAAACTCGAACTCGCGGGACTCGGGGTTGTAAACGCTGACGCCGAGGACGTCGCTGGGCAAAAGGTCCGAGGTAAACTGGATTCGCTGAAACGTGCAATGAAACGATTTCGCGAGGGCCTGAGCAAGCGTAGTTTTACCTACACCGGGCACGTCTTCAATAAGCAGATGGCCGCGGGCGAGAAGAGTGATCAGCGCGAGCTGAATAGCTTCTTCCTTGCCGTAGATCGCGCGAGCGATCGAGCGCTGAAGCTGCGAGACGATCTGAGAGGTGGCCGTGGACATCGGTTGAAAACCCAGGTCCTTCCTGCTACAAATAGATGACGCTTCCAAGCGTCGCGGCTGTATCCACCGGGCGACTAGCTCAGTTGGTTAGAGCGCTCCCCTCACACGGGAGAGGTCAAAGGTTCAAGTCCTTTGTCGCCCACCATAACTTTAACCTTCTCATTTTGGCACTAATCTCTGTGGCGAATCAAAAACTAGGCGACGCATGTGCTCAATCGGTGGTTGCATCACTCGGTAAAAAGGGCGAGAGTAGTGGGGCTACAAATCTGGTCATGACATCCATCCTGCGCACGATTGAATTCTTGGCGCTGAGCTTGTGGCTCGGCAGCGATGTGTTTTTAAGTTTTGTGGTGGCACCGGGCGCGTTCAGGGTGCTGGCGCCGAACCGCGACCAGGCTGGCGCTATCGTCGGTTATTCGCTGACGAGGATGCATCTTGGCGGTATCGCTTTAGGTGTCATGTTCCTGCTGGTGCGCCTGGTGCGGACAAGAACAATTGGGAGCGTCGTGTCTTCGGCGGCGATTTGCGTCGTGTTGATGATCGCGCTGACAGCGATTTCGCAGTACACGGTTAGCGCGAAGATGGCGGTGTTGCGGGTGCAGATGGGGTCGATTCAAGCGACGGGGGCAGATAGCCCGTTGCTGGCGGAGTTTGGCCGACTGCACCTCATTTCGGTTTCGCTCGAGAGCGGCGTGCTTTTGGCTGGAATTGCCGCTATGTATTTGATGGTGAGAGAGTTAGCTGTCGGCTGAGGAATTCGAGCGATTATCGGTGACTGCCCCCACCCCCCCTCCCCCTTTTTTCATAAGTGCGGATTCTAAAGGACTTACGTGTTCTCGTAAGTGCTTTATTATCAATACTTATGCCATACCTTTGTAAGTGCGGATTTCAGAGGACTTATGTTGCACAAAATTGGTGCAATTCGCTGGTCCTTGAACGAACCTCCCATTTTGTAGAGGTGCCGCGCGAATGTGCCGGTGGGATCGGCGCCTAGAGGTCGGGACAGCACGCACAGAGTTGTTCCAGGAGTTCTGGCGCTGCCCGGATGCTGATCGGGAATTTGAAAGAGACTAATGCCCGACAAGGAGAATACGTGAAACGCCATTGGAGGTCCAGAAAAAGACAGTGAGGGGCGAGAGAAGGGGGTTGAATGGTCGGTTTGGGAGGTTCAACGGCGGGGTGGGTTTGAGGCTCGTAGGTCAGAGGGGCTTGCGTGTGATGGTGCGTTTTGGCGAGGGTGGCGCTGGTTTGATGGTGGGATTTACCCCGGACCAGAGGGTCTGGTGAAAGAGGGCATCCATTTGGGTTGGGGTGGTTGAGCCGCCGTGGTGTAGCCACCAGTTCAGGAGAGAAAAGAGGGAGCCGGCGCTGGCGTGGGCCAAGGCGGAGCGGCGAGTTGCGCTCAGGTTGCGCGTTGCGGGAAGCGCGGCGAGGCGTTGGTCGATAGCGCGAGCGAAGTGCCCTTGGCCTAGTTCAAAGATGTCGCGGATTTTTTCGGAGGCGGTCATCGAGCAAATGAACTGGCGCATGTCGGCGACGTGGGCGAAGAATTCCTGGACGGGAGCGACGCGGGTGGAGGTGTCACTGTGGCGGATGAGAGCGGTGGACATCATTTCGAAGAAATCTTCGGCGTCGCTGAGGAAGAGATCGTTTTTGTCGCTGTAGTGAGTGTAGAAGGTGGAGCGGCTGACTTTTGCGCGATCGAGGACGTGTTGGACGGTGATCGTTTCGAAGGGTTTCTCGTGCATGAGAGCGACCAGCGCATCGCCGAGCGCGTCGCGTGTGGTGCGAACACGGCGATCCATCTTCTTCGTGACCGCTGAGGAGACCGTTTTCTTCTTCGCCGCTGTGCGAACGGCAACGTTTTGAGTGCGGGCATGGACGACGTTTGAAGCAGAACGCGGCGAGTTTCTGGACATTAGGCGCCTCTTTGTTCGGTTTCCAGACGTTTCCTGCGAAAGAGCGTTGACGGCTGGGGAACCCGTCCCTAGTGTTTGACGCATGACTGACGAACGCAGGAGCGCGATAGCGCTAATCGCAGGATCAGCGGGCATGATTATAACCATGATCTCCCACCCGGGCGGCAAGATTAGCCCGGCGGAGGTCGATCATATGACGCGGATGCTGATTGTTGTGCATTCGCTGGCGCTGGCGAGCATTCCGGTTGTTTTCCTTGGAGCGTGGGGAATGTCGCGGCGTATTGGTGGCGCGGACCGGTTGGCGTGGGCGGGGCTGGTGCTGTACGCGCTTGCGAGTATCGCGGTGATGAATGCGGCGGTGTGCGACGGATTGATAGCGCCGACGCTGATGCGAAAGATTGTCGCGGCGACTCCGGAGACTCGCGATGTCTGGCAGACGCTGATGAATTTCAACTTTCAGATGAACCAGGCGTTTGCGCGAGTGTATGCGGTGGGGTCATCGCTGGCGGTGGTGTTGTGGTCGGTGTCGATCTTGAGGTATCGGACGCTGGGGCGCGGAGTTGGGATTTACGGCGTTGTTCTGGGGCTGGTGACGGTGGCGGGGATTTGTTCGGGGTTTTTGACTCCGGACCGACATGGATTTGGGATGTTAATTTTCGGGCAAGCGATTTGGTTTTTGCTTGTTGCGGGAGGATTGTGGGGTTTGGCGCCTAAGGCTGTAACCGAGTAGGCGCGAAGCTGGAGCTGGAGGGGCCCTTCCAGGGAAAACGAGCCCCTCCCCTACAGACGGGCATGCTAGACCGGCTTTCGGCGGACGGCTGTGCCCTTGGATTTACGGCGGACTTTGGGGGGGCGGATTTTGCGCATGGCGGCGTTGCCGGCGCGGTGGCAGGCGCGCCACATGTACCAGCTGGCGACGGTGCGGTAAGGCCGCCAGCGTTCGCCGAAGGCGAGGAGTTCTTTGGGTTTGGGCTTGTGTTTTTTGCCGTAGGTGATGGACCAGCCTTTTTGTACGCCGAGGTCGTGGATGGGGAGAACGTCGGGACGGCCCAGGCGGAAAATCAAAAACATTTCGACGGTCCAGGCGCCGATGCCGCGGACGGAGGTTAGGCGTTCGACGAGTTCTTCGTCGGAGAGTTTTTGCGCGTCTTCGAGCGTGGGGACGACGCCTTCGATTGTTTTTTTGGCGAGGTCTTTCATGGCGACGACTTTGGCGCCGGAGAGGCCGGCTTTGCGGAGGGCCTGTTTGCGGAGCTTGAGCATTTCTTGCGGGGTGGGAGCGCGGCCGGTGGAGCTGAGGGCTTTTATGCGGGCGAAGATGGTGGCGGCGGCTTTGCCGGAGATGGATTGGTAGGCGATGGCTTCCAGGAGAGCTTCGTAGGGGCTTTGGAGGTGGTCGGGGTCCATTTGAAAGGATTCGGTCTCGGCGATGAGAAATTTTAGTCTTTCGTCGCGATCAGCAAGATGTTTGATTGCTTCCGCAAGGTCAAAGGACGGAGTGGGAGGTACGACTGTCACATTAGCTCCATTCTGGAAACGGGAGGATAGATTAACAAGGTCGTCTGCAGAGACAAAATAGGTGTGAGGGATGGATAGATCGGTCAAGCCTCGATAATCCGACGCAGTGGCCACAATGGGAGTTTCTGCAGTTCGAGAATGAATGAGTCGAGTCGATTTTTTGTGCTGGAATCTCCTCAGCGGCTTGAACGCGTGCCTTGAGGAGACCGCTTCAATGGACGTGTTGCGTGGCTCTCTTCGCTTCTTGCTCGGTCGTGGTAGCAACTCGTTGGAGCATCGCATCCAGGGCGACGCGGTCATAGAATTTACCGTCGGCGATCACGGCGAAGATTGCCTTGGTGTTGGCGATGTTCAGCAGAGGGTCGCGATTGAGCAAAACGAGATCGGCGAGCTTGCCGGGCTGGATCGTACCCAAGTCTTTCTCTACTCCGAGCAACCTCGCGGGTTGCAGCGTGGAAGACTCGAGCGCCTGTGCGGGAGAGAAGCCGGCCTTTTCGACAAGCATGGCGAGTTCCTCATGCAGGCTAAAGCCAGGATAGACAAGAGGCACGCCAAGATCGGTTCCAGCGACAACGGGGACACCGAGTTTACGCATTTCGGCGAGGTCTGAAAATCCCTGCTGCAACAGGGCCGGCCAGTCTTGCGGTTCTTCAACCTGTTTGATGACGATTTGTGCGCGCCAAAATTCCAAGAGCGACGGCGAGAGATATTTTCGCCGCGGATCGATCGCGTTTGACTCGTCATTGATTACCGACATCACCTTTTCATCGGAGACGCCGCGATACCCTACTGCGGCAACCAAAGTAGGATCGACCCAGGTTCCGTTGCGCGCGAAAGTGACGAACGTGGCCTTGCGAGTCTCGTCGGAGGCCTTATCCATGCTCATAAACGGCAGATGTTCGATGCTCCGCTGGCCAGCATTGGAAGCTTCTGCCAGATTCACGACTTGAGGTTCATGGCCGACGAACCAAATTTTGCGTGTTTTAGCTTCATCGGCCATGGCGAGAAAGGCATCCCGGGACGGCATAGTACGGAACTTGACGAAATCCAGGGACTGATCCGCAATGCGATCCACGGCTTGCCGCGCCTCCTCGGGAGTCTTAACACCGATGCGCGCCTGCAGAACGGTCTCACTCAGATGAAGATTGAACATCTGGTCGACCTTGGGAATGACAGTAAGCCAGTCCGCGCTCTCAATCGCAAACCCTGCCATTTTGATTCTCGGTCCAGTCAAGGAACCCTCGGCAATTCGGTTCCTCCAATTGCGGAGTGTTTGCAGATCGCCAACCATGTCACGCACGCCGGTCACGCCGTTAGCGATGAAAAGCTGCAATGCGGACTCGCCTGCGAGAGTAAGGTGTACGTGGCAGTCCCACAATCCGGGGATCAGGAATTTGCCGCGGCCGTCGATGATGCGCGCGCCGGACGGCAATTTTGTTGCACTGCTTTTGCCTACGGCGGTGATGCGATCTCCACGAATCAAAACAGTCTGATCCAGCAGAGGACCGGAACTGGAGCTTTGAACGACCACGATATGCGTGATGGCGAGAAGGTTTGGGCTCTCTACGACTCGTTTTTGCGGCGCGGCAGCGCCGGCCTGGGCGAAAAGCAGAAAAGTTACGAACGAGAGAGCGAATCGTCTGAGAGTCATCGCATACGCCTTTCCGGTCAAAGTAGCTTCTGAGCAGGAGCACAAAATGCCCGGGATGGCGTTCCCGACTGTTCGTTCCGTTAGCATGCACCGGGATGCAGGAGATTATATAGATTCGAAGCGCGAAGTGCCCGACCAACGTGATACCGGAAAATGATCGGTGTCGAAGTCTAGGGGGAGGTTCTGTCGGTTCGGCGGGAGGCTCGTTTCTCGTGGAGAGCTTTTTGGCGGGCGTGGCGGGCGCGGAGGATGCTGGTGACGAGGATGATGAGGGCGCAAGCTTCGACGAAGAGTTTGCCGCCGTCGAGCCAGTCGATGGGGGCGCCTTTTAGGTCGGGGTCGGTGAAGAGGGAGTGATAGAAAAGGGCGACGGCGCCGAGATAGACGGTGAAGTGGAGGGCTTTCCAGGTGCGGCGGCCTAGTTGAATGCGGAAGTAGGAGGTGATGACCATGAGCGCGACGATGTAGAGGGCGATGGCGCCGATTGTGTTTTCGAGAGGTTGTTGCGGGGAGTGGACGGGGTAGAGGATGTCGAGGACGCGAAATTTTGGGGATTTGTTGAGGAGCAACGGGAGGGGATGGAGAATGCGTGACGGCCAGGGCGATGTAGCCGGTCCAGTTGTGGAGGCGGAAATAGTTGAAGCGGTGATGGGGCCAATTGCGGACTGGGCTGTAGCGGAAGGCCATCATGACGCCGAGGAGCATGTTGATGGTGATGGCGGCTACGGCGGTTAGGCCGAGATAGGCGGAGAGATCGAGGATGGTGATGTTCATCGTGTGAATGCGGAGGGAGCTGCCCTCGCGCAAGTTGTCCATTATCCAGTGAAAGTGATGTTCTCGTTCCTAGAAATCGCAACTTAGACGCTGGAAGATGAGACTGTTGCCGGCGACTAGGCGTTTCATCTGAATTTTTGACGGCCCGAACCTGCGTGAGCGCTCGATCCAGCGTTCAAACCAAAGGGGGGCGAGCGGGTGTGCTAGGATTGGGAGTTTATGCAGACAGGAATTATTGGACTACCACAGGTCGGAAAGACCACGCTGTTTCGGATCTTGACGAAGGCGAACGTCGAGGGGAAGGGCGGAGGGTCGGCTACGCATGTTGGCGTGGCGAAGGTGCCGGAGCCGCGGCTGCTGGAGTTGGCGAAGCTCTATAACCCGAAGAAGATTACGTATGCGACGGTGCAGTACGTGGATTTGGGCGGGATGCAGAAGGAAAAGAACCGCGATGCGCTGGCGCCTTTGCGCGAGGTGGATACGATTGCGCACGTGATTCGCGTGTTTGACGATCCGTCGGTGCCGCATTCGGAGGGGAGTATCGATCCGTTGCGGGATGCGACGAATCTGGAACTGGAGTTGATTCTTTCGGATCATGACCAGATTTTGCGGCGGCTGGAGCGGTTGGAGAAGGATCTGAAGAAGAAGAGCGAGCCCGTTTTGCTGGCGGAGAAAGGCGGTGTTGGATAAGTGCAAGGCGCATCTGGAGTCGGAGAAGCCTTTGCGCGAATTGGAGTTGACGCCGGAGGAGCGCAAGCCGATTGGGGGATTTTTGTTTTTGTCGGCGCGGCCCGTTTTGTATGTGCTGAATTTGGGCGACGACGAAGCGGACAAGTTGGATACGGCGGTGGAGCGGCACAACTTGAGCGCGCTGCAAGGCAAGCCGAATTCGGCGGTGGTGGCGATTTGCGGGCGGCTGGAAGCAGAACTTGCGGAGATGGACGAGAAAGAAGCGGCGGAGCTTTTGGCGTCCTACGGATTGAAAGAGCCGGGGTTGAACCGATTGATCCGCGCGACGTATGACTTGATGGGATTGATTCAGTTTTTTACGGCGGGGGAGCCGGAAGTGCGGGCGTGGACGATTCGCAAGGGGTCGACGGCGCAAAAGGCGGCGGGAGCGATTCACAGCGATATTGAGAAGGGATTTATTCGGGCGGAAGTGGTGAAGTGGAGCGATCTTGCTGGCGGCGGGGAGTATTGCGGCGGCGCGGGAGAAGGCGCAGGTGAGGCTCGAGGGGAAAGAGTACATCGTGCAAGAGGGGGATGTGATTTTGTTTCGGCATTCGGGATGAGAGAGAACGTAAGTAGAAAAAGAATTTACACAGAGAGCGCAGAGAGCACAGAGAACACAGAAAAGATGTAAGCGCAGAGGCTGCGCGAGTTGACACGCGTCGCTGAGATGGGGTGATCGGGCACAGACTCTAAGCCTGCTGCTACTCGAATCATGGGACACGATTTAGCATTTCGGACGGCGCTGGCGGCGGGGCTGGGGCTTGGTGCGGCGGCGGGGAATTTGATTGGCGGGTATTTTGTTGTGCGGCGGGATTGGCCGCGGCAGTATTCTGCAATATTTTTTGGCGCTGGGGGCCGGGTACATGCTGGCCGTGGCGTTCCTCGATGTGATTCCAGAGTCTATTCATTTGGCAGGCGAGCAGGCGCTGCTGTTTGTGCTGCTCGGGTATTTCCTTGTGCATCTTTTTGAGCACACCATTGCGCCGCATTTTCATTTTGGAGAAGAGACGCACCGCGAAGAAGTGAGCCATCATCACGCGCGAACCACCGTTTTGCTGGGATTGACCATTCACACGTTTTTTGATGGCGTGGCCATCGCGGCGGGATTTCTGGTTTCGGTGTGGCTTGGGTCTATGATTTTCGTGGCGGTGTTTTTGCATAAGCTGCCGGAGGGATTTACGGTGGCGTCGCTGGTGCTTGCGAGCGGACAAGGGCGGCGCAACGCCATACTCGCGTCTGGGTTGTTAGGGGCGGCCACTTTGCTGGGAGTTTTGCTGACGAGCGTGCTTCAGAGCCAATTGAAATACGCCCTGCCGATTTCCGGAGGCGTGACAGTTTACGTCGCGGCGACGGATTTGTTGCCCGAAGTGAACCGGGAACCGAATTGGAAGATGGCCATGCTGGTGTTTGTAGGCGTGGCCACGGTATTGATAATGCAGCATTTATTCCACGTTTAATTTCGCCTTGTCTTCGCCCCGCCTTCGCCTAAACGCCAGATAAATATTTGCAACTTTAAGAGCCCGCTGGGGTTCGATAGAATGTGGCGGCTATGGCCAGGTCGGACGTCCAACTGATGCTGGACGTGAAGGCGGGCGACGAGCAGTCGTTCGAGCTTCTCCTTCAGCGCTACAGGACACCTCTCGTCAACTTTCTCTACCGCATGGTGCGTGCGCGGGAAGAGGCGGAAGACTTGGCGCAAGAAGTGTTTTTGAGAGTGTATCGCGCACGGAAAGATTATGTGCCGAGCGCCAAATTCACGACTTGGCTTTTCCGGATCGCGACGAATTTGGCGTTGAACTCGGTGCGGGACAACCGTTACCAGCGAATGGAAGTCTCACTGGATGCGCCGGTGACTGTGGATGCGGAAGATGGCGATGAGAAGGCGATGGACATCGCCGAGAAGCATCCGAACATCGAGCAGTACATGGTGGAGGAAGCACGGAAGAAAATGATCCGGCACTCGATTGACAAGCTGCCGGAAAAGCAGCGCGCGGCAGTGCTGCTGCACAAGTATCAGGAGCTGGATTATGGAGATATTGCAAAGATTCTCGAATGCTCGGAGAGCGCGCTGAAATCGCTGCTCTTTCGCGCGTACGAAACGTTGCGAGTGGAACTAGCCCCGCTCGTGGCGAGGCAAGGGAAGCTAGACCGGCAGACCCTATGGAGTAGAGAAGGAAGGAAGTTATGAGCTGTAGGCGAATGGAAAACAAAATTGTGGCGTACGTGGACGGGCGCTTGAAAGAGAGCGAACGGCTGGAGATGGAGAAACATCTCTCGGCGTGCGGGGCGTGCCAGTTGCGCGTGAATGAGTTTCGCGCGGTGACGGGATTGCTGGACGAGCTGCCGGAGATTGAGCCGTCGGCGGCGTTTGACGTGCGCGTGCGCGCGCGCGTGGCGGCGGAGCCGGTGAAGCAGGGCTGGTGGGCGTGGTTTACGCCATCGCCGCGTGTGGCGTTTGCGGCGTCGCTGCTGTTGCTGGCGACGGTGTGGGTTGGTTATGAGTCGAATTCGCCGTCACCCTTCGACAATCCGAAAGATGCGGACGTGCAGATGATGCAGGACATGCAGGTGCTGGACGATCAGGATGTGATTTCGAACTTCGATCCGCTGAAGGATTTGCCGCAGCCTGTGCAGCAAGAGGACCAAACGAACCAAACGGATCAACCGAATCAAACGATGTAAGGTGGAATGAACAAGCGATTCCAATTCGCACGCTGGATGATGGGTGTGGCTCTTTGCGGGGCTGTAACGCTGACGTGCGCCGCGCAGAAGAATCACCCTGCGCCGCCTCCGCCACACCAGGACCGCCCGCAGTTCAGGCAGCAGCCTCCGCCGAAGCCGCAGTACCAAAATCAGACGAAGGGCAATCCGAATCGGCCGCCAGCGAATCAGAATCGCCCGGCGGTGCAACCGCCTTCCGGTAACCGGCGAAATCAGGGAACGGGAGCGGGAGCAAACAATGCGCCGGCGCGAAATTTTACGCCGAGGCAGCAACTGGGAGTTGGTGCGCCGAAACCGTGGCTCCAAAAGATGCGGCAGATGCCGCCGGCGCAGCGGGAGAGGTTCTTCCAGAGTAGCCCGGCCTTCCAGAGGATGGCCCCGGAACAGCAAAATAAAATCCGGCAGCAGTTCAATCAGTGGGACAGCATGACCCCGCAGCAAAGAGCCGATCAGGTTGATAAAGAGAATGTCTGGCGGAACCTGACGCCGGAACAGAAGAACCACATAAAGAATGATGTGCTTCCGACGTGGCGGCAAATGCCCCCGGACAGGCGGCAGGCGATTCAGCAAAAGCTGCGCGTGCTGCAAAACATGCCGGAGTCGGCGAGAAATCAGCGCTTGAATGATCCGAAGTTCACGGAAGGCATGAGCGAAGAAGACAAGGCGACGCTGAGAGATTTGAGCCACCTGCATGTTGGCGGAGCGCCGGATCCGCCTGTCGAGTAGGAAAGTCACCCGTTCACAGCTGACAGCCGAGAGTAAGAACTCGGAAAGAAAACCTGTCCAACATCAGAAGAGCCTAAGTTCATGCGCGATCGGCAATTGTGGCGCGGCGTACTTCGCTCCTCCAAAGCAAATCTGGGCCAATCTGGCATTTGCGCGCGCGGCATGATTTTTGCGCACTCGTTGACAACGCGGCTGCTCTCGCGTCATCGTAATTAGCCGGAGTTTGCGTGCATCCAACGAAAGGAGGAAGCCATTCCCGCCAGGTCGGCCCGCTTTCGCGCACTGCAGCATCGCAATTTTCAATTATTTATTGCAGGGCAGCTCATCTCGCTCATCGGAACGTGGATGCAGACGACGGCGCAGCTGTGGCTGGTCTATAAGCTGACGGGATCGGCGGCGCTGCTAGGAGTTTTCGGTTTTGCGAATCAAGTTCCCATTCTATTTTTAGCAGCGCTTGGCGGTTACATCGGCGACCGCTACAACCGGCATTATGGCGTGATATGGACGCAGACGGCTTCGATGGTGCTGGCGTTCGTGCTTGCTGGGCTTACGTTCGCGAACATGATTCAAGTGTGGGAGCTGATCTTCATCGCGTTCCTGGTGGGCGTGGTGAATGCCTTTGATGTGCCAATTCGGCAGGCGTTTCTCGTTGAGATGGTAGTCAAAGAGGATTTGCCGAACGCGATTGCGCTGAATTCTTCGATTTTCAATGGAGCGCGTGTGGTGGGGCCGGCTATAGCGGGGTTTGCGCTGGCATGGAAGGGGCCGGCATGGTGTTTTTTTCTGAATGGCGTGAGCTTTTTGGCGGTGATCGCCGCACTGTTTGCGATGCGACTTACAAAGAGAGAGTCCAAAAAGGAACCGGGTTCGCCGTTCCAGAGCTTGATGCAGGGATTTCGCTTTGCGATGAGCGATTTGCCGATTCGTTCGACGCTGCTGCTACTGAGCATGCTTAGTTTGCTGGGATTGCAGTACTCGGTCTTTCTGCCGATTTTTGCAAACGAAGTTTTGCATCGAGGAGCGAAAGGATTCGGGTTGTTGATGAGCGCGGCGGGAGTGGGCGCGGTGCTCGGAGCGCTGCATTTTGCGGCGAGGACGAGTTACAAAGGATTGGCGCGGTGGATTGCCGCGACGTCGACGACTTGTGCAGTGGGGTTGGTGATATTTTCGCAGTCGAAATACTTCTGGCTTTCGATGGCCGTGTTGTTGGTGGTCGGGTTTAGTGCGACCGTGCAGATGGCGGCGACAAATACTACTTTACAGAACCGCGTGCCGGATCAATTGCGCGGGCGGATCATGGCGGTTTACGCGACGATGTTCATGGGTGTGCAGCCGATCGGTTCGCTCATTGCGGGGGGCGTGGCGAAACATATTGGAGCACCGTACACACTCGCGGTGTTTGGGACGTTGTGTTTCTTGGGGAGTATGTTTTTTATTTTTCGCGTGGTGTTGAGATTGAACCGGCACGAAGAAGCACACGCTGCCGTTTAGTTGGGATTGGGGCGGTAGAGCCAGCCGGGTTTGGTGAGAGGCTCGGCGGCGGGCGGGGCAAGCTCCGTCCCTACAGAGTTGATTTCATTCAGGATGGCGTCTACTTTGGGGCGCTGCGGGGCGAGCGAGCAGACGGGATCGGTGGCGGTGGCGTCGGCGGCTAGAAGGAAGGATTGGCAGCGGCAGCCGCCAAAGTCTTGAGAACGGCGGTCGCAGGTTTTGCAGGGTTCTTGCATCCAGGCTTCGCCGCGGAATTTTTGAAACGCATCGGAAGTTTCCCAGATTTCGCGCAAGCCGCGATTTCTTACATTTTCGAAGGCCAGACTGGGAATGACACGGGCGGCGTGGCAGGGAAGAGCGTCGCCGCTCGGCGTGATGAGCATGAGCTTGCGGCCCCAGCCGCCCATGCAGGGTTTCGGATATTTCGCGTAGTAGTCCGGAACGACATATTCCACCTTGATTTTTCCTGACAGCCGTTCCTGCGCTTGCTTCAAAAAACCGATCGATTGCGTGAGCTGCTCGCGCGTGGGAAGAAGTCCATCGCGATTTGCGAAAGCCCAGCCGTAATACTGGACGTTGGCGAACTCGACGCGGCTGGCGCTGGAGGATTCGGCGAGAGCAAGCATTTCGGGAAGTTGACCGATGTTGCGGCGGTGAATGACGAAGTTGAGTGTGACGGCGACGCGATGGCGCTTGAGCCATTCGAGGACGCGGAGTTTGTGCGCATGCGCCTTGGTGCCGGAGATTTCCTGGGCGGTTTCTTCGCGGGCCCCCTGAAAACTGAGTTGAAAGTGATCGAGGCCGGCTTGGACGAGAGCTTCGAGGCGGGATTCATCGAGAGGCAAGCCGGAAGTGATGAGATTTACGTAGAGGCCGGCCGTGCGCGCGGCGCGGATTAGATCGAGGATGTCTGGGCGAGTGAGCGGTTCGCCGCCGGTGAAATCGGCTTGAAGAACGCCGAGAGCGGCGGCTTCCTGGAAGACGCGGGACCAGTCTTCGGTCGAGAGTTCGGTGGCTGCGAGCTTGAAGTTCGAGGGGATTCGAGCAGTAGACGCAATGCAATGGGCAGCGGTGGGTTAGTTCGGCGATTAGAGCTAGCGGATTTGGCGGCGTTTCGTTCATGGAAGATAGTTTGGAGACCAGCGATCTTGTCGAGATGGGGGCGCAGCGTGCTGCGGCCCTAGAAACTATGGGGCTGCGGGCTCGAAGTCGAGCGCGCGCTCTTTTTGCAACAGAGCCAGGTAGCCAAGAATGTCTTGTTCGACTTTGGCTGGTTCGGCTTTTGAGTAGAGTCTGTGCAATTCCGTGATGATTTGCTGAACGGTGTGTTTGCCGTCGCAGCGTTCAACGATTTCGAGGCTCGGGCCATTTAGGCGCAACGCGCGCTCCGGCATCAACAAAGTGCGGGGCTGCTGAGTCTTTTCGTTCATGCGGCAGCCGGGAGCGAGGCGGGGTCGGCTATTGAGATCGAGGCTCATGCGGAGCTCGCTTCTGACGCCGGACGAAAAGCGCCGGGAGGGGGCCAGCCAGGTTGAACGTACGCGAAATAGAGGGCGTCGAGTTGGGCCCACAGGATGTCGCACTTGGCGCGGAGGGCGGCGCGGGCTAGGTCTTGTTGTTCGCGCGTTGTGGCATGTTTGACGACCCAGGCGAGCGCGAATTCGGCGTCTTCGGGGGCTTGCGTCAGGCGGCCGGTGAAATAGTCGAGGCCATTCGAGAGCCAGGGATAGTGCTGGCGCAGACGATCCATGCGTAGCGTGATGAGTTTCTTTGAAAAGAGCTCGGTAAGGGAGGAAGCGACGGCTTCCAGGTGCGAGCGTGTGGAGACGAAATCCACGTAGGCTTGGACGGCGTAGCGCGTGGCGGGAAGAATTCCTTCCCCTTGGAGGGCTTGATCGCGGGAAAGGCCCGTGGCTTCTACGAGCCGCAGCCACTTTTCGATTCCGCCGGGTTTTACGCCGTCGCCATCGTGGTCCAGGATGCGCTTGCGCCACGCTAGGCGAAAAGCGGGATCTTCGCTGCGCGCGAGGATGGCGGCATCTTTGATGGGGATGCGGCTTTGGTAGTAGTAGCGGTTAAGCGCCCAGGCTTGAAGCTGGCCGCGTGTGAGCTTGCCTTCGTGCATTAACGCGTGAAAAGGATGTTTGTGGTGATAGCGCTCTTCGCCAATGGCGTGAAATCCGGCGATGAAGTCGGCTTCCGAGAGCAGCGGCATGTCGGCGACGGTTGGTTCATATCGCGAGTTCCATCCCATCATAGGCGATTTCCCAGCCGGCATCACGGACGATGCGCGATTCGGGGCTTTCTTCGTTCAAAACGGGATTGGTGTTGTTGAGTGAATGAGGACGCGGCGGGTTTTCGAAGGCCGGAACGGCTGGCGAAGAAGGCCGCGGTCTCCCCATAACGGCAAATGCCCCATTTGGCGGGCGGACTTGCTTCCTTTTTGGATGGAGCTCAGTTCGTCGTCTTTCCAGAAGGTGCCATCGAGGATGGCGAGGTCGCTTTCTTCCACACAGCGCAGCCAGTGATCCCCTATTCCAGGAAGATTAGGAGCGTAGAAAAGTTTTTTTTCTTTGGAGACGAGCGTCAGGCCTATGACGGCTTCTTCCGGAGCGAGCGTATTCCGTAAAGACTCGCTCACATAGTCGGGGAAATTCCCATTAAGCGAAACGGGTTTGCAGAAGAGACCGCTTTTCTTGTCCACGGGTGATGCGGGGACGAGGGGCATGAGGCGATCGAGCGGCAGCGTTTCCCATTTGACCGGAGGATTTGATCGGGCGAGAACACGGAAGAGGCTGTTTTCCTCCGTGAGTATGCGGCGAACAGCCATCGTCGAGAAAATTTGCAGCGGCTGGAACTCCCGTAGATGGAGGAGGCCCATGACGGCATCCACGTCAGCGCTGGTCAGGATAACGGCGTTGATAGGAGTGTTACGCGATCCTGCGGGGGGGACAAGATCGGCGGAAGAGAGGATTTGCTGTCGAAGATCAGGGGAAGCATTCAGGAGGAACCAGCGAGAGCCGTCGGGGGAAATGGCGGCTTGCGTTTGCGTGCGAGAGTGAGCTTTAAGCGTGCCAGAACGCACACCTGTGCATTGAGGACACGCGCAATTCCATTGCGGGAAGCCGCCCCCGGCAGCGGAGCCGAGGACTTTAACGCGCATACTGGCACGCCGACAGATGACCGCTGGGCGCGGTCACGGGTTTACAGCTCGGCGTTGGCGTACGAACTAATTTCGCAGTTCAGGTCGATCTCTTCGTGCTGAGGGGTGGTCCATTCCATAGGATTGAGCTCCTTGAAGAGGATGCGTGCAATTCGAACATTGTACCAAGAATAGCCGGGGTCTGGGAAGAGTGAAGTGGGCGTGTCGCGGGGAGTGGCGTGCCTTCTGGCGGAGTTGCAAGAGGAGCCGCTGTGCCGGAGGCAGTCACACCCTGAGGAGAGACGCTCCGGCGGAGTCACGCCATGTTCCGTTGCATTTCACGATGAAAATGGACGAATACAGTGCGAAGTTGCTACGAAGGACTCTCAAACGTCCGCCTGCCGCCAGGCACAAGTGAACTTCGAAGCATGGACTGACTAATGCGTCGCACAGCCGCTATGCGAAGCGGCAGGCCTGAATGGCTCGGCTATACTCTGCCGGGGGCGGCTTTCGTTGAAAGGTCGAATGGTTCTCAGGACGATTCTGATTGCAGGTTTGTTCACGATTTTGCCTCAGATTTCGGGCAGCTCGCCGCGTCACGTGTGCGGAGGGAGCGGGGTGGGGTTCCCCTCGCGGAGTCCAGCGAGGTCTTGTAGCTCGACGAAGGAAGTGAGTGCGGCAGCGGGCCAGGAGAAAACCGGAGAAATTGCCGGGAAAGTTGTAGCAGCAAACGGGCGCGCTATAACCGGCGCGACAATCGTTCTGCGCAGGCGCGAATCGACGAACGAAGAACGGGAGATTCAACGCCGAATCTTGGGAGCGGAGGAAAACAGCTTTTCGTTTGAAGAATTGCCGGCCGGGCAATACGTGCTGAGAGTGGAAGCGGCGGGATTTCGGCCTGCCGAGCAGGAGTTGGATCTCACTCAGCACGGGGAAAGTGCGGCGGTGACAGTCACGCTGGAGATTCTGCCCGTCAACGAAACGATAGTGGTTTCCGAGACGCGCAGCGAACAGCAGTTAGGAGATCTACCGGCGCAGGTGACCGTTGTGCTCCTCGGAGGACATTTCGCATTCGGTAGCGCTGACTCTCGATGATCTTCTGAGAAACGTGCCCAGTTTCAGCTTATTCCGCCGCACCAGCAGCCTGGTGGCGCAGCCCACGACTCAAGGAGTTTCCCTGCGAGGAATCGGTGCAAGCGGAGTAAGCCGAACGCTGGTAATGCTGGATGGAATTCCGTTCAATGATCCCGTGGGAAGCTGGGTCTACTGGTCGATGATTCCCCTAACGCAGATCGAGAAAATCGAGATTGACGAAGGCGGCATTTCTTCACTGTACGGGAGCTCGGCGATGGCCGGGGTGATCGATATCACGACTCGACGACCGCAGGCTTCGTTCTTCGACATGGAGGGTTTGTGGGGCACGCACGGCACGGCCGATCTCGATTTATTTGCCGGGACGCGGCATGGTCCCATTTCTTACAGTGTGGCGGGGAGCGCTTTTCGAACGGACGGCTACGTTCTGATACCCGAAGCATTTCGCGGGCCCGTCGGATATCAACGCCAATTCGCAACACGAAGTACTGAACGGCCGAATTGACTATCAAGTGTCGCCGCATACGCTGATTTTTTTGGGAGGGCGTTATTTCAACGAAGTGCGCGGCAACGGCACCCGGCTGCAAAACAATGCCACGCGGGAGGGCTAGTTGCAACTAGGGCTGCGTGCGAACAATCCTGACGGCAATAATTGGCAGATGAATTTCTATTCGTTTGATCAGAGATTTCGGAGCAGCTTCAGTTCGATTGCCGCAAACCGTCAGACGGAAACACTGACGCTGTTACAACACGAGCCCGCCTATGGATATGGGGGCAACGCACAATGGTCGCGGCTCCTTCCGGGCTCACAGCTTGTGGCGATTGGCGGAGATGGACGGTGGACGTATGCGAGGGATTTTGAAAATGCGTTCTCAAATATGGGAATCCATACGACGGACCGCCGGATTCCCGGCGCGCAAGCTCTGGCGGGTGCGTATTTCCAGGATTTCTGGACGCCGTGGCGGCGGTTAAACGTAATTTTCGGGACGCGCGCAGACTATTGGAGTAACGAGAATGCTTCCCTGACGCAGACGGTTGTAGCGACGAATGTTCCTACAGCGACGCTCTTCCCGGACGTAACGAAGACGACTGTGACGTCACGAGCGGGGCTGGTCTTTCGGCTGGCGCATGGTTTGTCTCTGCGTGGCGCGGTCTATCAGGGGTTTCGCGCGCCGACGCTGGATGAACTCTACCGCTCTTTCCGCGTTGGGAATGTCGTGACGCAGGCAAACCCGAATCTTGGTCCCGAGCGTGTCAACGGCTACGAATTCGGGGTAAACGAGCAGGTAACGCAGAAACTTTTTTGGCGAGCAACGCTATTTGCCAATCGGCTGGACAGTCCCGTATCGAATGTGACCATCAGCAGTACTGCGACATTGATCACCCAGCAGCGCCAAAATCTTGGCTACGCAAACGTAAAAGGAGCCGAAGCCGAAGTCGATTACCGCGTGGAACAGCGCTGGGGGATGCGGGCGAGCTATCTCTTCAGCCAAGCCGTGGTCGGGAGTTTCGCGGCAAATCCGTCGATTGTTGGAAATTTCCTACCGCAAGTGCCGAGGCACCGGACAAGCGTCCAATTCTCCTACTCTAATCCACGTTGGGTGGACGGAGCACTAGAAGGGCGCTACGAAAGCCATCGATTTGATGACACGCTAAACAGCTTCAAGCTGGGCAGCTACTTTGTGCTGAATCTCGGTATATCGAGGGCCTTCAGCAGACCGATGGAGTGGCTTCCTGAACATGGAGAACGTTAACAACCGCGAGTATTTCGTGCAGACTACCCCGGTGCCGCAGATGGGCACGCCTATTCAGGTCACCGGAGGCGTACGCTTTCACTGGTCGAAAGACCGCTGAGGTAGCTTCAAGCGAAGACGCCCGCAACTATTCGGGCTCAGAGAAGGTTCTGTAACCCTACCCCAAGGGATAGAGACGAAACAAAATATAAACCACAGCCTGTCGGGGCAAAATTGTGAAGGGAACGATCGTTCCTTTTTCCAATTATTTTGCAAAAAAAAGCAGAATTTCACTTGACAAGGGCAGAAAGCAGCTTATCATGTGGCGGAAAGTGGGAGAGAGTGGTTAGTAGTAGAGTAAAGTAGAATTCTCTCCGGGGCAAAACAGGCGTTCTCGAGGGCAATCGTGAACGTGGGCATTCTGGGCGTCCAAATCGAGCCATTGAATAGGAACTATGAAGCTGCGGGGAAACTGTCCGGCGAAAGTCGACGAGAAGGGGCGTCTCAAAATACCCTCCGTGTTTCTGGACGAGCTCAAGGAGTACGGCAACCAATTTTATATCACAAGTCCGACGGGCGAAACGGCAAGAATTTATCCGATGAAGGTATGGTCGGAAATCGAGGACAAGCTGGCGCAATTGCCGAGCACGCATGTAGCGAAACGGAAGTTCCTTTTGAGGACCAGTTATTTCGGGCAGGCGGCGGAATTGGATGGGCAGGGAAGATTGCTTTTACCCGCAGTGCTGCGCGAAGCCGCTCAAACGATGGGGGAAGTGGATGTTTTCGGGACGCTGAATTATCTCGAAGTGATGAACCACACCCGTGTGCTGGACAAGCTGAAGAATGAGCCGTACACAGATGCGGATGACATGGCGCTGGGGATTTGAAGCAGGAAAGAAATAAAGAAGTAACGAAATCCGAAATTCGGTGGAGCGGTAACGCGAAGGGCTTAACAGATTGAGTGCGGCGCATACGCCGGTGATGTTGAACGAGGTGCTGGAATGGCTGCGCATCAGGCCGGACGGAACGTACATAGACGCCACGCTGGGAGCAGGCGGACATTCGGAGGCGATCGCCGAGAGGCTGACCTCTGGCAGGTTGATCAGCCTGGACCGGGACGCTCAGGCGTTAGAGCTGGCGCGGGAGCGGCTGAAGAGTTTCGGGGCGAAAGTGACGGTGGTGCTGTCGCCGTTCTCAAAGATTGCGGAGGCCGTACAAGAGTTGGGGATTCCGAAGGTGGACGGGGTCTTGGCCGACTTGGGAGTTTCTAGCATGCAACTGGACCAGCCAGCGCGGGGGTTCTCGTTTCGCGAAGCGGGTCCGTTGGACATGAGGATGAGCGGGGAAGATGAATTGACGGCATACGAAATTGTGAATCAATGGTCGGAGAAAGAAATCGCCGACCTGCTCTACCGGGAAGCGGATGAGCATGATTCCAGAAGGATCGCCAAGGCGATCGTGCGGGCAAGACCCGTGCGGGATACCGCGCACTTGGCAACGACTGTGGCAGGGGCCCGTAAGCACTGGGGAAGGCAGAGACTGCATCCCGCGACAAAAACGTTTCTGGCGCTGCGGATAGCGGTGAATCGAGAGATGGAGGAACTCGGGCAGTTTCTTTCACGGACCCCTGCTACTTTGAATTCCGGCGGCCGCTTGGTAGTGCTGAGCTACCACTCGCGCGAAGACCGCATCGTGAAGCATGCGTTTCAAGAGGAAGAGCGTCAGGGGACGCTCAAGGTGCTCACCCGGCACGTGATCCAGCCGACCGAAGAAGAGAAGGCGGCCAACCCGCGTTCGCGAAGCGCGAAATTGCGGTGTGCAGAAAGAGTGTAGTTATGACGCGGAAGAGCAAGAAAGCGGCAGCGGCGGAGTTTCACACCGTTAAGCGGATTGATAACTCGCGGCTGGTGAGGAACCTCGAGCCAGCGAAGATGAGGAATCTGTGGCGGACCGTCGCGCTGGGAAGCGTCGTCGCGGCGTTTTTCATGCTTTACGTGTACCAGCACTTTCGCTGCATTGATTTGAGCTTTCAGCTGGAAGCTCTAAGAGAGCTGCGTATGAAAGCGGCGGCGACGAATTCTGGGCTGAAATTGGAAATTGCGGGGCTGCGTAGTCCCATGCGCATCGACTCAGTTGCGCGCCGCCAGCTTGGACTGACCGAACCCTTGCCGATGCAAGTGCAAGAGTACGAAGCGCCGGCCGGAGCAGAAGAGGCCGCCGTGCGGTACGTGCGCCCGAATCGGGCGCCGTGATTCGGCCAAGCGTCGTCGAGTTCCTTTACAAAGAATTTCCTTTTAATGTGAGCTTCCAACCGGAGTGTTTGCCGACCTGAGTTCGCCATGGAACAAGACCGCGTCCACGTCCGTTTGCTGATCATTGCCGGCGTGGCGTTCTTGTGGATGGGCGCGGTCTTCGGGCGGCTTACCTACCTGCAACTTTACCGCCATAGCGAGTATCTTTCGCGCGCGATGCGGCAGCAGCAGCGCACCATCGAAATAACCCCAGAGCGCGGCACGATTTTCGACCGGAATGGCAAGCCGCTGGCGATGAGCATTCCCGTGGACTCGGCCTTTGCCGTTCCCGCGGAGATCGTGGACGAGCATCTTGCCGCGCGACTGCTCTCAGGCGTGGTCAACAAGCCGCAGGAGGAAATTGAGGCGCGGCTCGAATCCTCACGGTCATTTGCCTGGATTGCGCGGAAGCTGCCTCCAGAAAAAGCGGATGCGATTAACAAGTTGAATCTGAAAGGCATTTACCTGCAGAAAGAAAACCAGCGGTTTTATCCGAAGCGCGACCTCGCGGCGCACGTGCTCGGTTTTGTTGACGTTGATGAGAAGGGGCTCATTGGCATCGAGCGCGAATTGGACAGCCAGATCCGAGGCAAGAACGAAAAGATCGTGGTGATGGCTGATGCGCGGCAGCGCTGGTTCGACGGCGGAGAGGCTCAGCGAGAACGCGGCGCAAATGTGGTCCTGACGCTGGATGAGAAGATTCAATTCACCGCCGAGCGGGAATTGACGGCGGCGATTGCCAAGACACACTCGCTCGCGGGCACTGTGATCGTGATGAATCCCAACACGGGGGAGATTCTGGCACTGGCGAATTGGCCGAAGTTCAATCCCAATAAAGCGGGTGATGCCCCCTCCGAAAACTGGATGAACCGTGCAGTGAGTGCGATCTACGAGCCGGGATCAACCTTCAAACTGATTACTTTGGCGGCGGCGTTCGATCAAGGGATCACGCGCCCCGACGAGGTGTTTGATTGCGAAAATGGCGCGGTCTACATCTCCGGCCACCGGATACGCGACCATAAACCGTTTGGACTACTCACTGTTTCGGAAATTCTCGCGCAATCGAGCGACGTCGGTGCGATCAAGATTGCGTTGCGCCTCGGCGCTCCGAAATTTTACGACTACATACGAGCTTTTGGGTTTGGCACAGCTACCGGCGTGGAACTGCCGTACGAGAGCAGGGGCAGGGTGGAGAGGATCGAGGATTGGAGGCCGCTCTCGATCGGCGCGATCTCGATGGGGCAGGAAGTCGGCGTGACGCCCATTCAACTTGTCACCGCGGTCTCTGCAATTGCCAATGGAGGATTGCTCTACAAGCCGCATGTGATTGCCGAATTGCGACGCGGGGATAAGGCGTTGCCGGCGGAAGGGCCTTTGGCGCTGGCGGAGCCCAAGCGCGTCATTCGTCCGGAGACAGCCGCGACGCTGCGGCGGTTGATGGAAGGCGTGGTGTTGCAGGGAACCGGAAGGCCTGCGCATCTCGACGGATGGACGTCCGCTGGGAAAACCGGTTCGGCGCAAAAGATTGACCCCGAGACGGGCCGTTACTCGCCCACACAATTCATTGCTTCTTTTACGGGATTTGCGCCGATCAACAATCCCGCCGTCACGATTCTCGTTTCGCTGGATTCACCGGTTGGACTGCATGAAGGCGGGCAAGTGGCCGCGCCAGTATTCAAGAGAATTGCCGAACAGGTTTTGGCGTACCTGGATGTGCCGCGGGACGTTCCGCTCAATGCAAAGCTGATCCAGACAGCTTATATGAAGCGAGCGAATGAGAATGGGAGCGCGCTAGAGGATTTTTCAGCGGTGGATTTTTCTGCACAGCCCGATCCCTTGCCGGCGGCATCTAAAACGATAAAGGCGAATGAGCAGAAGCTGACCGGTGCCAAGAAGTCAGCGGTGACGGTTGCCGTGGAGCAAGGCGGCGAGATCGAAGTTCCGGATTTTTGCGGAAAGACCATGCGTGAGGTGACGGACATTGCACTGAGACTGGGGCTCGACCCTGTGCTTGTTGGCAGCAATCTTGCTACGGAGCAATCGCCGGCGGCGGGAGCGAAGGTAAGACGCGGCGCGAAAATCACGGTGCAGTTCGGGACACCGCTCGAGAAGAAATCGAAGCCGCGCCCGGGAATCAGGAATTAGGATGAGAAGCGGATTGAGCCATATAGAAGAAACCAGCAACTCCAAAACGAACCACGCCGATGAACGCAAAGATAGTTCATCGCCATCCTGTGTCTCTGTTCGAAGCATGAAACTACGTGATTTGTTGCAAGGCACGGAAGCAAGTATTCCTGCCTCCGCAGGCGAACTGGAAATTCGTCAGGTCAGCTGCGATTCCCGCAAAGTGCAGCCGCAGGCCCTATTTTTTGCGCTGCATGGCGCGAAGGTGGACGGTAATACTTTCCTTCGCGACGCCGTGGGACGCGGTGCGGTGGCGATCGTGAGCGAAGTGTGTGCCCCTGCCGCAATTCCCGCGAGCGTGGCATGGATTCAGGTACGCGAGGCGCGCAAAGCCCTTGCCGTTACAGCGGCGAACTTTTTTGGACATCCAGCAGAAGCTTTGCAGCTTGTGGCGGTAACCGGCACGAACGGGAAAACCACGACCGCTTCGCTGGTGGATGCGATTGTGAAATCCTCCGGCGCGAAGACAGGTCTTTTCGGAACGATCGCGTATCACACGCCGCTCGGCGAATACCCCGCCCCAAACACCACACCGGAATCGGTGGACTTGCAAGGATTTCTTGCGGAAATTCGCGATGCTGGCGGTCGCTTTGCCGTGCTGGAAGCGAGTTCGCACTCGTTGTCCATGGATCGCTTGTGGGGTTGCCATTTCACAGCCGCGGTTTTTACGAACCTCACACGCGAGCACATGGACTATCACAAGACTTTTGAAGATTATTTCGCCGCGAAAAAGAGGTTGTTCGATGGCACCGGAGCCGGAGCTCCGGAAGTTGCAGTGATCAATACGGATGACGAGTACGGGAAACGTTTGACCGGCCTGGCCAAGAAAACTGTGTCGTATGGCCTTCAATCCGATGCGGACATCACGACGAAAAAGTTTCAACTGACGTTCAACGGCCTGGCCTTCACTGCACAAACGCCAAATGGAAAAGTGCAGGTCGCCTCGCCGCTGGTGGGCCGCATCAATGTCTACAACATCCTGGCCGCAATTGGAGCAGCGCAGGCGCTCGGACTGTCCACTGAAATCATCGAAGCAGGGATTCGGAGTCTCGAGAGCGTTTCTGGGCGCTTCCAACGCATTGACTTGGGACAGCCGTACTTTGTGGTGGTTGACTACGCGCACACTGACGACGCTTTGGAGAATTTGATTCGGACCGCCAGAGAATTGAATCCCAAAGGCCGGATCATTACGCTCTTCGGATGCGGCGGCGGAAAAGATCGGACGAAGCGGCCGGTGATGGGAGAGGTGACAGGGCGTTTGAGCGATTTGACGATTTTGTCGAGCGACAATCCGAGGACCGAGGATCCGCTGAAAATCATCAGCGACATCATCGTGGGACTTCAGAAAACGGCCGGTAAATATTTGATCGAGCCGGACCGCGAAAAAGCCATTGGAGTGGCGATGGACGAAGCGCGCGCAGGAGATATTGTTCTGCTCGCGGGGAAGGGCCACGAGAATTCTCAAATTCTCGCGGACCGGACGCTGGAATTTGACGACCGCGACGTGGCGCGGCGCGCCTTGCGCGAACGAGGGTATGGCGAGACGCAGTCCGAGATTGGTTCTGGGAAGCCGAAAAACGGCTCAGGGTTTGGCACGTAGCGCGCTTGTCTAGCTTGGCTAGAAAGTGTGGCGAGGGCGCGCGAGCCAGGAGTTAACTCGCGAAAGGAGGAGCCCTCAAAATACGGTGAAAACTAACCGATACGCGGGGTATCTGCGTAAAGCGAACCCCTTGAGGCATTTATGCGATGGACGATTGCACAAGTGGCTGGCGCTTTGGGTGCTAGGGCGGGGGCGGGACTCGACCCCCTGGCCCGGCTGGCCGGTGTCTCGATTGATTCTCGCACGGTACGTACAGGAGAACTGTTCATTGCCGTCCACGGACCGCGTCACGATGGACACGACTACGTGGCGGGTGCGCTGGGGCGCGGGGCAGTCGCTGCCGTGGTGGCGGAACCGCAAGCTCACCGCTACGGGGAAGGTGTCCGGAATCGCTGCATCGTCGTGGGCGACACTTTCGAGGCGCTCAAGCAGCTCGCTCGCTCGGTTCGCGAAGCCTGGGGCGGGAAAATTGCCGGCGTCACAGGCTCCGTGGGCAAGACCACAACGAAAGAGATCCTGGCGGCACTGCTGGGCGCGAAGCTGCGGGTCCTGAAATCGGAAGGAAACCTTAACAACGAGTACGGGCTGCCGCTGACGCTACTTCGTTTGGAAGAAACGCATCAAGCAGCGGTGCTCGAGATGGGGATGTCTCGGCGCGGGGAACTGGCCCGGCTCGCGGCGATTGCGCGCCCTGACGTAGGCGTTGTGACGCGCGTTGCGCCTGCGCATCTGGAATTTTTTTCGTCAGTGGATGAAATTGCGCTGGCCAAGCGCGAGTTGATTGAAGGTCTGAATGGGCGTGGTTCGACCGCTGTATTGAACGCAGACGATCCGCGCGTTGTAGCGTTTGGCGCCTTTGCGCCGGGCCGCGTCCTCACGTATGGAATTGATGCACCGGCGTTCTTTTCCGCTGCAGCGATCGAAGACCGTGGAGCGTTGGGCTCGGCTTTTGACTACGTCAGTCCCGAAGGCCGCGTGCGGTTGGAGCTTCCCGTTCCCGGCCGTCACGCGATTTACAACGCTCTGGCTGCACTTGCGGCTGCTAGCGTTTGGAATATCGGCGCTGCTGAGGCGCAGAGCGTCTTTCGAACGCTGCGAGTGCCTGCGATGCGCGGCGAACTTCTGCGTTTTTCGAACGGGGCTGCGCTGATCAACGACAGTTACAACTCGAGCCCGGCTGCGCTGCACGCCATGGTGGCGGTGCTGGCAGCGACGCCGAATTTTCAGCGGCGAATTTTAGCGGCTGGCGAGATGCGAGAGTTGGGCGTGGCTTCGCCGGTGTTGCATCGCGAGGCGGGGATTTTCACGGCGAAGACGGGCAAAGTCGATTGGGTGATTGGGGTCGAAGGCGACGCGGAGCAAATCGTGGAGGGCGCGGTCTCGGCGGGAATTCCGCGAACGCAGACGAGATTTTTTTCTTCGTCGCAAGACGCGGCAAAATTTCTCGAAGAGTTCATCAAGGCGGGGGACGTGTTGCTCGTCAAAGGCTCGCGAGGGGTGAAGATGGAATGTATCGTCGAAGCGCTGCTGACGCGCTACGCCGCTCCCGGCGAAATCCCCCGGCAGGAGGTACGGCACTAAATGCTTTACTACCTGCTCTACCACGTTCTGCAGCGCTACTTCAGCCCGCTAAACGTTTTCCGCTACATTACGGTTCGAACGGTCTACGCGAGCTTGACGGCCATGTTTCTCGGGCTCGTGTTTGGCCCCTGGCTGATCCGGCGTTTGCGCGAACTGCAGATTGGACAGTACATCCGCGAAGAAGGACCGCAGGAGCATCAGAAAAAGGCAGGCACCCCAACGATGGGCGGCGTGCTCATCGTTCTGTCCACCGCTGTGCCAACGCTGCTCTGGGCCGATCTGAGCAATCCTTTTATTTTGCTTTCGCTTTTTGCGCTGATCGGTTTTGCAGTCATCGGCTTTATTGATGATTATGCGAAAGTTTCCAAGCAGAGAAACCTGGGGCTCACTGCGAAAAAGAAAATTTATTTTCAGGTGCTCGTCAGCCTGGTCGTTGGGATTTCGCTGCTCGTTCTCGTGACGCATTACGCGTACTCGACGCAGCTGATGATTCCGTTTCTCAAGCGCTTGCACCCCGACCTGGTCTTCCATTCCCTGATGAATTCGCCGCACTTCTGGCCGTTGGCTTTTCTGCCATTTCTGGTTTTCGTTTGCTTGGTCATCGTCGGTTCTTCGAATGCGGTGAATCTGACGGATGGGCTCGACGGCTTGGCCATCGGCTGCACGGTCATCGCTGCGGGCGCGCTTACGGTGCTGACCTACGTCAGCAGCAATTCGCGGTGGGCTACTTATCTCGAGATTCAGTACATCCCGCGCGTGGGGGAATTGACAGTATTTTGCGGAGCGCTTGTCGGCGCGTCGCTCGGGTTCCTGTGGTACAACGCGCATCCCGCGGAAATTTTCATGGGCGATGTCGGCTCTCTCTCGCTTGGCGGGACGCTGGGCACGATCGCCGTCATCATCAAGCAAGAAATTCTTCTGTTCTTCGTTGGCGGCATCTTCGTTATCGAAGCGCTCTCGGTGATCTTGCAGGTCGGCTCGTTCAAATTGCGGGGGAAGCGCATCTTCCGCATGGCGCCCATCCATCATCATTTTGAATTGCTGGGCTGGAGCGAGTCGAAGGTGATCGTGCGGTTTTGGATTGCCGCGCTCGTCTTTGCGCTGTTTGCGCTGACGACGCTGAAGTTGAGGTAGCGCGCATTTGAAGCCAGACGGGCTTGAAAGAGAACAATGCCGGGTGGAATGGAGTTGCGAGGGAAGCGCGTGCTGGCGGTGGGGCTGGCGCGGACAGGTGTGGCTACAGCCCTTTTTTGCGCGGCTCGCGGCGCGCGTGTGACGGCAACGGATTCTCGCACCGAAAATGAAATCGGCGAAGCGATCGCCAAACTGAATGACGCGGGAGTGGCGCTCGAACTCGGTAGCCATCGGGAGAAAACTTTTCTCGACCAAGACTTGATTGTTCCGAGCCCTGGCGTGCCCGCTGATGAACCGCATTTGCAGGCGGCGCGCGCCAAAGGCATCACGATTTGGAGCGAGATCGAGCTGGCCTACCGCTTCTTGAAAGGCCGATTGATCGGAATTACCGGTTCGAATGGCAAGACCACGACGGCATCGCTCGTCGAACATATTTTGAAGACGGCTGGGATGCAGTCCCTTCTCGCGGGAAACATTGGAACGCCGCTCATCGGATGCGTTGACGACATGAAAGACGACACCTTCACGGTTGTGGAGTTAAGCAGCTTCCAACTAGAGCTCATCGAAACGTTTCGTCCAAACATTGGCGTGTTTCTGAATCTGACGCCGGACCATCTCGATCGGCACCACACTATGGAAGCGTACGGGGCCGCGAAGGCGCGAATTTTTGAGAATCAGACGGGTGACGACGCGGCAATTTTGAACGCAGATGATGCGGCGACCACGCCATACGCGCCGTCGCTTCCCCGCGTGTACTGGTTCAGCAGAAAGCAGCGCGTCGCGCAGGGTGCGTATGTTCGCGGCGACGAAATTGTTTTTCGGCAAGACGGGGCTGAAGAAGTTCTTCTCAAGCTCGAAGACATTCCCCTTGCCGGCGCGCACAACGTGGAAAACGTGTTGGCTGCCGCCGCCGCGGCGCGGCTCGCCGGTACTCCGGCGACAGCGATTGCAAAAGGCGTGAAAACGTTCGCAGGCGTGGAGCACCGGCTCGAATTCGTGGCCGAAATAGGTGGCGTGCGCTTCTACAACGATTCCAAGGCGACCAACGTGGACGCGACGCTTAAGGCGCTCGATGCATTTCCCGGCCGCATTCTGATTATTCTCGGTGGCAAAGACAAAGGAAGCGACTACACCGTGCTGCAAAAGCCGCTGCGGGAAAAAGCGATTCTCGCCCTATTGATCGGTGCGGCGGCGGAAAAAATCGAAAAGCAGATTTCCGGAAGCGTGGCTCTGGAGCGCGCGGAAACGCTCGAGCGCGCCGTGGAAATCGCTTCGCATGCGGCGCAAAGGGGCGATGTGGTGCTGCTCGCGCCGGCTTGCGCCAGCTTCGACCAGTTTCAAAATTATGAGCACCGGGGACGAGTTTTCAAGGATTTGGTGGGGCAGCTTGAAAAGCAAGCTGCTGGGGCGACTTCCGGAAAAAGGTGAGCGATCGTGCCGAGACGTCTGGAAATGGATCGTTGGCTGTTTGGCGTGACGGTGGTGCTTTGTCTATTGGGCGCGGTAATGATCTTCAGTGCGTCGGCAGTCACAGCTGAGAAACAGTTCGGTCCTTCGTATTATTTTCTGATTCGGCAAGCCGCGTGGCTTGGCCTCGGGCTTTTGGGAATGTTCGCGTTGATGCGCACGGATTACCGCCGCTTGCGCGAGCCCGCGGTGGTGTACACGACCGTCTGCGTCGTTCTGCTGATGCTGGTAGGAACTTTTCTACTGGACAAATCGCACGCCACCCACCGGTGGATTCGCTTTGGACCATTTGGCATTCAGCCGTCGGAACTGGCGAAGCTGGCGGTCATCCTCTACCTCGCGTGGTTCCTCGATCAGAAGCGTCGCAACAAAGCGGCCATGGAATTCTGCAAACAGGATTTTCTCCAAACGATTCTTCCTGCCGCGGGCCCTGTGCTGATCTATGTGTGCTTGATTTTGGCGCAACCTGATCTGGGCACTGCCGTGGACATTGTGCTAGTGGCAACTGCGATTCTGTTTGCCGCGGGATTGTCGTGGAAGTGGCTCGCGGCAGGCGCTGCGGCTGCTTTGCCAGCGCTCTATCTTCTGATAACCCATGTTTCTTACCGTCAGGCGCGAATTACCGCTTTCCTTGATCCAGGTTCTGATCCGCAAGGTGCGGGCTTTCAGTTGATGCAGTCGCTCATTGCCGTGGGCTCGGGCGGTTTCACCGGCGTCGGCTTGATGGAGAGCAAACAAAAACTGTTTTACTTGCCGGAAGCGCACACGGATTTCATTTACGCGGTGATTTGTGAAGAGCTTGGCTACATCGGCGCGATGTTAGTCATCGCCTTATTTTTGGCGTATGGATGGCGCGGGTTACGCGCTGCGTTTGCCGCTCCCGATGGATTCGGCCGTTTGCTGGCGCTGGGAATAACTGCGCTCGTGCTCAGCCAGGCGCTGATCAATTTTGCCGTGGTGCTGGGCATGGTGCCGACGAAGGGAATTCCCCTGCCGTTCGTGAGTTATGGCGGATCAAGCTTGCTGGTGATGCTGCTGGCGACCGGAGTGCTGCTGAACATCAGCCAGCAGGCCACGGAAACATGAAGCTGCTAATCGCGGGAGGCGGCACGGGCGGGCACGTCATCCCGGCGCTGGCCATTGCGCAGGAATGGTTGTCGCGTGGCAAAGAGAGAGAAGTCGTGCTAGTGGGAACAGAACGCGGAATTGAGATGAAACTCGTGCCTCAAGCCGGGCTGCCGCTGGAGACATTGCGTGTCGCCGGCTTGAAAGGAAAAGGCGGCGCGATCTTAGTGCGAAATCTCGCCATGCTTGTGCCTGCGATGTTGGACGCGCGGCGCGTTCTGCGGAAGCACAAGCCGGTCGCGGCGTTTGGCGTAGGCGGCTATGCTGCCGGGCCGATGATGCTGGCGACATGGTTCAGCGGTGTGCCGAATGTGATTTTCGAGCCGAATGCGGAGCCTGGTTTGACCAACAAGCTGCTCGCGAAGATT
Source organism: uncultured Acidobacteriota bacterium (assembly GCA_963727945.1). GTDB lineage: Bacteria > Acidobacteriota > Terriglobia > Acidiferrales > UBA7541 > Acidiferrum. The sequence goes on along the minus strand of CAVSIW010000051.1, from coordinate 302,774 downwards.
TCCAAGCGAATCGCCACCGGCTATGAAATTTCTGCACGGGCCTGGGGGAAAAAGGCCGTCGTGACGGGCTGCCCGGTGCGCCCGGAATTTTTCTCGATTGCGCCTCGACGCCTTGAAAAACCGTTTCGGTTGCTTGTGACCGGCGGAAGCCAGGGCGCGTTGCCGATCAACCGCACGTTTGTGGATGCCATGGACCTGCTCGCTCTCCGAAAAAGTGAGTTGTCCATCGTGCATCAGACCGGCGAACGCGATTATAATGCGGTTCGTACCGCGTACGCGCGGCGCGAAATTAACGCGGAGGTTGTGCCCTTCCTCACGAATATGGCGGAGCGCTTTGCCTGGGCAGATGTGATCGTTTGCCGGGCAGGAGCCATCACCGCGGCGGAAATCGCAGCTGCGGGCCGTGCCGCCATCTTTATTCCCTTCGGAGCTGCCACCGACAGCCACCAGTTGCGCAACGCGCAGGAGATGACGAGCGCGGGCGCGGGGCGGCTGATCACGGAGAACGAACTCACCGCGGAACGCTTGACGAACGAAATCTTCTCCCTCATCAGCCAGCCAGAGCAGATTGAAAAGCAGTCGAATGCAGCGCGATCGCTTGCCCGGCCTCACGCCACGCGCGACATCGTCAACTTGATCGAAGAGGCCGCGAACGTGCAGGGAACTGGCCAGAGGGCAAATCCATGATGGTCTCGTTTCGCAATTTTCAGCGCATTCACCTGGTGGGCATCGGCGGCATCGGCATGAGCGGCATCGCTGAAGTGCTGCTGACGCTGGGCTATTCCGTTTCGGGCTCTGACACCAAGCCTTCGAACATCACCGAGCGACTGCAAAATCTTGGCGCGACGATCCACGAGGGCCACAAAGCGATTAACGTCGAAGGCGCGCACGTTGTGGTGACCTCTTCAGCGATTAAGCAGGACAATCCCGAAGTCGTCGAAGCGCATAAGAGAAAAATTCCCGTGATCCCGCGGGCGGAGATGCTTGCGGAGCTGATGCGGTTGAAATATGGCATCGCCGTCGCCGGAGCGCATGGCAAGACGACCACGACTTCGATGGTCGCTTCGGTTCTTGCCGCTGCGCATCTGGATCCGACCTTCGTGATTGGTGGCAAGGTGAATCAGGCGGGCACGACCGCGCGGCTCGGCAAAGGCGAGTATTTCGTCGTGGAAGCGGACGAAAGCGACCGCAGCTTCCTGATGCTCGCGCCGGTAGTGGCGGTTGTGACCACGATTGATCGCGAGCACCTCGATCAGTACAGCTCCCTCGATGACATTCAAGGCGCCTTCGTGCAGTTTGTGAACCGCGTACCCTTTCTATGGCGCCGCGATTCTGTGCCTCGACGAACCAAACGTCCAGGCCATCATTCCAAGCGTGAAGCGCCCCATCATTACCTATGGCACTTCGAGCCAGGCGGACCTGGTCATCAGCGACGTGAAGCTGGAAGGGCTTGGCAGTGATTTCCGCCTGACCTTCAAAGGCGAAGACCTCGGCCTATTCCACCTGATCGCATCCGCCGGGAATACACAACGTCCGCAACGCCGCTGCCGCCGCAGCCGTCGCGCTCTATCTAAATGTTCCGTCCGACCTGATCCGCGAAGGCCTCGCCAAATTTACAGGCGTCGGCCGCCGCTTTGATATCAAGGGCATCGTCAACGACATCGCCGTGATTGACGACTACGGCCACCACCCCGTGGAAATTCGCGCCACCCTCGAAGCCGCGCGCGGCTGCAAGTTCAACCGCATCCTGGTGCTCTTTCAGCCGCATCGGTTTTACGCGCACCCAGCACCTCTGGGAAGAATTCAGCCGGGCCTTTAATCAAGCCGACATACTGGTCCTGACGGACATCTATGCCGCCAGCGAGGCGGCGATCCCCGGCATCACCAGCGAAGCACTCGTCAATGCCATTCGAGAAGCCGGCCACAAGAACGTCCACTACTTCCGCTCCATGCAGGCCGGAATCGAATTCCTCCTGCGCGAAGCCCGGGCCGGTGACGCCATCATGACCATCGGCGCTGGCAACGTCAGCCGCGCGAGCAACGAATTGATGGTTTTGCTGGGAACGGAGCATCCTACGCATCATGCGCGTTGAGGATCCCAAAATCGTCGCGGCGCTGCCTGAGCTAGGTGTACAGTTGAAGCCGCGTACTTCCTTGGCCGATCTCACTTCGCTCGGCATCGGCGGCACGACCGATTTACTGCGCATCGAAAAGCACGACGCGATTCCAGACCTCTTAAACCTCCTCGACGCGCAGCATGTTCCACACAAGTTTCTCGGCGGCGGCTCGAACTTGCTTGTCGGCGACGGCGAGCTCCCGTGGGTCGTACTCCAACTGGTTTCTCCCGAGCCGGACATCGTCCTCGAAGGCAATTTTGCGCAAGTTGACGCGGCAGCCGATCTGGGCCGCACGGTCACCTTCTGCGCGAAAAACGACCTCGGCGGGATGGAAGGCCTCATCGGCGTGCCCGGAACCGTCGGCGGCGCACTTCGCATGAACGCCGGTGCCTACGGCATGCAAATCGGCAGCTACGTCCGAGAAGTGAAGCTCTACCGGGCCGCTGACCGCAAGATCGAATCCCTCCGGGGCGATCAAATTTCTTTCGAATACCGGCACACATCTTTTGCGCCTGATGATATGATGCTCGCAGTGAAGCTGGAACTTCCCTCCAAACCGTACCGCGAAATTCTAAAAGGGATTCGTATCTGCAACGAAAAACGGCGTGCGAGCCAGCCGCTCGGCCAGAAAAGCGCCGGTTGCATCTTCAAGAACCCGCCAGGTGCTTCCGCCGGTCGCATGATTGATGAACTGGGACTCAAAGGATTGAACGTGGGCGACGCCCGCGTCAGCGACCGCCATGCCAATTTTTTTGTGAATGCAGGCAAAGCGTCGGCGAAGGACATGCTTGCCTTGATTGCCGACGTGCGCGAACGCGTGCAAAAAGTCTTTGGCGTGATTCTCGAATACGAGGTGGTGGTTTGGAACGCGTGAAAGGCCATGCAACGAGGCAACGCCGCGGCTCCGCCGCCGAATCTTACCGGCCCGAATTGCTCGCGGACGAAGAGCCGCGCTATCTGCGTCGGCAGAAGCCTCTCGAAATTCGCCGCAGAAAATTTGGCGGGCGAAGCTGGACGTTTTATCGGCGCGTCCTTGTGTGGACCATCGTCGGCGCTACTGGCATCACTGGTGCAATCGTCGCCGGACGATTTTTGCTCTATTCGCCGCAGGTTCTGCTGCTCAAGCCCGATCAGATCGAACTTACTGGAAATCACATCGTAAGCCGCGAAGCAGTCCTTCAACCCTTCGTGCGCGACCGCAATCGCAGTGTTCTTCGCATTCCGCTGGATGCACGGCGCAGCCAGTTGGAGGAACTGCCGTGGGTCGAATCGGCCAGTGTTCAACGCATTCTGCCGAATCGGATCCGTATTGAATTAACCGAGCGCACGCCAATCGCGTTTTTGCGCAACGGCAATGAGCTGGCGCTGATTGATTCACACGGCGTGATTTTAGATCGGCCCGAAGGCGAGGATTTGCATTTCCCCATCGTGGCGGGTCTTCCCGACAGCATGCCTCGCGAAGAGCGCGAGAAGCGTATACAGACGTATCAGGAATTTCTGCGGGATGCGGACCTGGTGCGCTCCGGATCGTCGGACGGAGTCAGCGAAGTTGACCTCTCGAACGCGAAAGATTTGCGCGTGGTCATGACCGGCTTGGCTTCCGCGAACGATTCGCAGGCCGTCACTATTCACTTTGGCAACAGCGATTTCACAGGCAAATACCGGATGCTTGTCGAGAATTTTGCGCAGTGGCAGGCAAACGCAGGGCGCGTGCAGTCGATCGATTTGCAGTATTCGCGGCAAGTAGTCGTGAATGCAGATAGTAGCGCGAGTTCGGCGAAGTTGAAAAAATAGAAGTTGAAGATTTCTTAGATCCAGGGCGGGGGCGGCGGCTTGGCAAAGAAAGATAGGTACATCATAGGACTGGACGTCGGCAGCACGAAAACGTGCGCGCTGATCGCGGAAGTGGACGACGAACAGGTGAAGTTTCTGGCGTTGGGCGCGGCCGAATCTAAGGGGCTGCGCAAAGGTCTTATCGTCAATCTCGATTCCACCGTAAGCTCGATTCGCAGGGCCGTGGAAGAAGCCGAAGGCGTGGCCAACGTGCCGGTTGAGTCCGCCGTGATCGGCGTGGCTGGCGGCCATGTGCGCGGCGTCAACAGCCGGGGCGGCGTGACGCTCGGCAATCGCGCGCGCGACATCGAGCGCGACGACGTGCGCCGCGCCATTGATGCGGCCCGCAACATTACACTTCCGGAAGACCGCGAAGTTCTCCACGTCCTGCCGCACGAATTCATGGTGGATGCGCAGGATGGAATTCGCGACGCCATCGGCATGGTCGGGCAGCGCCTCGAAGCCAACGTTCATCTCGTAACCTCTTCCATCGCTGCCACCCAAAACTTAGTGACGGCCGCGAATCGCGCCGGGATTTTAGTCAACGATACGGTGCTCGAACCGCTGGCTTCCGCGGAAGCGTGCCTGACGCAAGACGAACGCGAGCTGGGCTGCTGCCTTCTCGATATCGGAGGCGGTACAACCGAGCTGATCGTTTATGGCGGCGGCGTAGTGCGGCACACGGGTGCAGTGCCGGTAGGCGGTGATCACTTCACAAACGACCTTGCCGTCGGTCTTCGCACGCCAATCCCCGAAGCGGAAAAAATCAAGCGCCGCCACGGCTGCGCTGCGTCCTCGCTACTTCACGAAGACACTTCGATTGAAATTGCCAGCGTGGGCGATCGTCCTCCGCGCACGATCTTTGCCCGCATGCTGACGGACATTATCGAGCCGCGCGCGATGGAGTTGCTCGCGCTGATCCGCGACGATCTGCAGCGCGCAGGGCTGGACGGACAAATTCCCGCAGGGTTTGTACTCGCCGGAGGCGGCGCTAGGCTGAACGGCTTGATCGATTTGGCCGAACAGTCGTTCCACTTGCCCGTGCGCATCGCGGAGCCTAAAGGTTTGGCTGATCTGCCCGAACAGGTAGCGCAGCCGGAATATGCAACGGTCGTTGGTTTGGTGATGTACGGTGCGAAGACGCGCCGCAATGCGACGCAGCGCACCGGAAATTTCGTATCCAAATTGAAGTCCATGTTCGCAGGTGCCTCGTGAGCCTGCCCGAGCGCAGCACCGCGAATCTGGAGAAGGCTGAGGAACGCATGACGGCAAAAGACGCAGGAATTCGCATGAGCTTCAGTGAGGAGCTGCAGCCGGCGAAGATTAAAGTCATCGGCGTGGGCGGCGGCGGATGCAACGCGATCAACCGCATGATCCGCGCCAAAGTCGAGGGCGTGGAGTTCATCACCGCCAACACGGACCTGCAGGCGCTCAAGCTCTCGCAGGCTCCGGTCAAGTTGCAGCTTGGCGCGAAGCTCACCAAGGGACTTGGCGCGGGAGCCAATCCCGAGATTGGCCGCAAAGCGGCTCTCGAAGATACCGACAAAATTATTGAAGCGCTCGAAGGCTCGGACATGATTTTCATCACCTCCGGCCTCGGCGGAGGCACGGGCAGCGGCGCTGCGCCCGTGGTAGCTTCTCTCGCCAGCGAACTCGGCGCATTGAGCGTTGCAGTCGTAACCAAGCCTTTCGCATTCGAAGGCAAGCGCCGCATGCTCCAGGCCGAACAGGCCCTGCAAGAGCTGATCGGTTGCGTGGACACGGTCATCGTGATTCCGAATGAGCGCTTGATGGACACCGTCGAGCGCGGAACCAGTTTCTTTGACGCGTTCCGCATCGCCGACGACATCCTTCGCCAAGCGGTGCAGGGAATCTCGGACATCATTACTGTCCCGGGCATCATCAACCGCGACTTCGCCGACGTAAAAGCCATCATGCACGGACAAGGTTACGCCGTCATGGGCACAGCCATCGCCACCGGAACGAATCGCGCCATTGACGCCGCCAACCGCGCCATTTCCAGTCCGCTGCTCGAAGACAATTCCATCCAGGGAGCGCAGGGCATTCTGATCAACATTTCCGGCAGCTCGAGCCTCACCCTCCACGAAGTTCACGAAGCGTCGTCGGTCATTCAAAAGGCCGCGCATGAAAACGCCAACATCATCTTTGGCGCGGTCATGGACGACTCGATGAAGGACGCTGTGAAAATCACTGTGATCGCGGCGGGCTTCAAGGAAGCCAACAAGAAAAACGTCCAGCAAAAGCCATCGTTCCTGCCCAAGACATGGAAAGCCGGCCGCGAGATCCAGGATCCCGTGCCGCAGCAGCAACAGCTGCCCAACGTCGTCCATCAGGTCCAGCAGAACATTCGTGAAGTAAGCCACGAAGTTCCCGCGGATGATCTCGATGTGCCGACATTCCTCCGCCGTCAGGCCCAAAAAGCCTAGCCGCACTTTCCCTCTTCCGTAGGGGCACGATACATCGTGCCCCTCTTTTGCCACGCGACTGCGCAGCGATGCTGCAATCCAACTATTTCGCTGCCGCGGCCATCCACGCGATGGGAATTTCCGAGGATTATTATTGGATCGTCGGCCGAGCCGAGCGGAAAACGCCCGTGGCCATCTACATCGGCGACAGCGAACGCCCCGATCTTTACGATAAAGCGCGCAAAACGCGAGACCTGTTGCTCAAAGAAAATTTCACGGTTCATTTCGTTGAGCTCAGAGAACACGATCACAACTACTATGCCCTCTCGGACAAAATCAACGAGGACGCCTGGAATTTTCTGAAAGACAAAAAGCTGCCGAATTCGTAGCATTGAGGAATTTCGGTCGGTCGTCCGCACGCCTGTGTTCCACGAATTCGCTACACGGCCGCCTCAATCGCACCCCTCCAACGCGGCTGCAAGCCTTCTTACCTCTTCTTCAAATGCGCCGAGGTTGTCTGTAGGATTTGCAACCACGGAACTCAATCCGGCGTGATACTCGCTAGCGCCAGTCTTCTGCATAGCCTCTCGAATGTTTCCTGCGTGCAGGCCGCTGCCCGGCATCACAGTCAACCGGTCGCCCGCGATTCGAACAAGCTCTCCCAGCATTCCCAACGCTTCGGGGGCTGTTCTCTTTCCGCCCGACGTGAGCAGCCGCGTGGCGCCTGTTTTGATCACGTCTTCAAGCGACATCCGCAAATCAGCGCATTCGTCGAACGCGCGATGATATGTAACGGGGAGGGGCCTAGCCCGCTCGATAAGCTGCTTCGTGCGCTCGACGTCGACTTGTCCGTCTGCCTTCAGCAAACCCAGGACAATCCCGTCCATCCCGAATTCTTTAGCCGCATCAACGTCACGCTGCATGGCCGCAAACTCGGCATCGGAATAGAAAAAGTTTCCCCCGCGCGGCCGAACCATGGAAAAAATCGGCAAACGCACGCGTTCGCGAACTTCCCTCAGCAGTTCAGGACTCGGAGTAGTCCCTCCCTCCCGCGCATTGCTACAAAACTCGATTCGATGCGCCCCGCCGCGTTCCGCCGCCATAGCCGCGGCGGCGCTCTCCACGCTAATTTCGAGAATGCGTGAGTTGTGCACGGGCCGCTAGATTAGCAGAAGGGGCGTCCAGAAACGGATTCCAATGAAGTCAGACCGGCAACCGCGGCGCGGAGTGGCGAGGCAACTCAGCGAATGCGGCCACAACTTTGTGGAAGCGGCGAAAATCATTTGGGCAGGTTTTTGCAGAGCGCGGCAGTTGCTCTATGCAGCGCTTGTGGTACCCTCTTGCGCCAGGACGTTCGGGTCTCTTGCTTTTTTTGTTTTCTCCGATCCCGAGCCGCTGCTTCGTGCAAAGGAGACCTCCGATGAAACTCCATCCCAGAAGCATGGCCTTCCTCGCTGTCGCTCTTGGTGCAGCTCTCGCCGCCTGCCAGGAACCATACCATCAGAAAGAAGAGCAATATTATTTGATCTCCGCGAATATCAACTTGCCCTACTGGCAGGAAGCCGAGGCAGGCTTGCGAGACGCCGCAACAGTCATGGGTGTCAAAGCGGAAATGGATGGCCCTGCGACTCTCTCGCCAAAGGAAGAGCTCGACTCATTTCAGAAAGCAGTGGCGCTGCATCCTGCGGGAATTCTCATTTCCGTCACTAACCAGGAGATTCTAAAATCTGCGATCGACTCGGCCGTCCTCCAGGGCATCCCCGTGATTTGTATTGATGCCGATGCGCCTGATTCCCATCGCGTTCTTTTCGTGGGTACCGACAACTTCCGTGCCGGCCAGGAAAGCGGCAAGCGCTTGGCGGACGTTCTCAAGGGCCAGGGACAGATCGTCATCGTCACAGTGCCGGGACAGCCAAACTTGGATGAGCGCGTGCGCGGTGTCACCGATGCACTGAAGAAGTATCCCGGAATCAAGATTGTTCAGACCATCGACGATAAAGGCGATTCCCGTACTGCCAATGACGGAGTATCTGCGATTCTCGCTAAGAAGGAAAAAATTGACGGAGTGATTTGTCTGGAAGCGTCAGGCGGATCGGGAGTTGCGGAGGCCCTGCACCGCCTGGACCTCACCGGCAAGGTCGCCATCGTCTCTTTCGACAAAGATCCGGAAACGCTCGATGCGATTGAAAAGGGCTGGATTAACGCGACGATCGTCCAAAAGCCCTACATCATGGCCTACTATGGTCTTAGGTTCGCCGATGATCTCCACCACAACGCCGTGCACGAGTTCAAAGACTGGCGCACCGCGCCCGCGCCCCCGCTGCCTGCGTGGGTAGATACCGGGACGGCCATTGTAGACAAGAGTAATCTTGCGGCGTTCCGCGAGGCGCTTGCGGCCCATCCGAAGCCGCTCTAGTTTGGAACGCTATCGAAGAGGTCTCTCGGCGATTCCGGCTGGACTCTCTAGACCCATCCAAGCGACGCGAAAGCTGTAATTGATGCGCAGCCGAGCGCTACGCCCAACACCATTCCTGCCAGCACGTCGCTGAGGAAATGCATGCCCAGCACGATGCGAGAAACCGCGATGCTGATGGCAAGGAAGAACAGCGGCCCTTCTAGCGGCGGATAAAAGTAGCTCACCACCAACGCGATCGAGAACGCCGTCATCGTATGTCCGGAAGGAAACGAGAACCGGTCCGGTGGCAGAATTTTTGACCAGCAATGTGGCTCCAGTTGGCACGGCCGTGGCCTTTGGCTGATTCTTTTCAATATTTTGAAGACGATAATCCCGAAGACGGCCGCACTTCCTGCCGCGCCAATTGCGGAGAACCGCTGAGGGCCTCCATCGATCAACAACATGATCCCCAGCCCGTACCACAACCAGCCGTCGCCCATTCGCGTGGCCAGGATCATCCAGAAACGTACCCAACGCGGCGCGCGCCAGCGGTTCAGCCGGCGCATCACGCGGTAATCTCGCCGTTCGATGTAGCCCCAGACCGTGCGTGCGACAGTCATCGTGTCAATCCATCTAGCCCCAGTTGGCCTCGAAGCTAGAATCCATATCCCAAAACATGCGCGGCCGCTTCTCACCGCTTTCCAGTGCCGCCGACCATTTCTGGCAGAAGCGAATCTCGTTCAGCCAATGTCCCGCCGTAAATGCAGGAACGAGCAGCGAGAGCGGCGTAAGCGTCAGAGTCCACGGCTTTTCCTTCCAGAGTGACCACACGATGCGAAAGACATCGGCGGTCAGCTTCGCGTAAGCTACCATGATCTCCATGCACTTGTCCCTTCCCAGCTCGAAGACGGGCAAAGAACTCATCGGCTGTCCGCGCGCCTCGAACTTCGGTGTACGTGCGCCCAACTCCGGCTATCGTGTGCGAATCGCTTCCGCCGACAGCGATCTTGCCCAAGTGCGAGGCCAGTCTCTCGGCGCTCTCATTGGCTCGCGGCCACATCTGCCCGTTGCGCGTTTCAAATGCGGGAACGTAAGAGGCAAACCAGCAGAAGTCTTGCTTGTCGCGCCGTCCCGTCAGTCCGGAGAAAACATGGTTGACGCTGAAGAAGAGCTTTCGCTCCGTGAGGTACATCATCAACGAAATGAAGTCTTTACGGCGTCGTTGGATTTCAACGTGGTCGCGCTCCGTGATTCCGTAGACTCCCAGGTGCATCTCGCTTCCACTGGGCATCTGCACAGTCACTTCCTCGCTCAGGAAAAAATCGGGATATTTGCGTAGAACTTCCCCGGATTCGATGGAGTCGTGATCGGTTAGTGTCACCATGGTCATTCCAAGCTGCTTCAGCCGGGAGTAAACCTCCTCGGGTTGGTTGTAGGACTCGCGGCAAATACGGCTCAGAACGGGAGTGTTGCACATGCCTGATGCGATCGAGTGAACGTGAAGGTCGCAGCGCATGAAGCTATTGTTGAGCGACGATATGAACAGGCCATGAAGAGGTGACTAAATGTAGGTAAATGTGTCCATGGAACTCCTTGAACACATTGGACTTCCAAAGTTATCCACATGGCATGGAGCGTGCTCCCCCTGGCGCGCTGAAATCGCATGGCAAAATCCCGCCATGAAGAAAATCCACGTTGTGTTCCACGACGGCGGAGGCGGTCATCGAAACGCCGCCGTCGCCCTTCAGACCATTGCTGCTCAGCAAGGACGGCCTTGGCAGTTGGAGCTCGTTCAATTTCAGGATCTGACCGACCGTTTGGACGTACTCCGCAAGCTGACGGGCATTCGCATCCAGCAGCAGTACAACATCATGTTGCAAAACGGCTGGACCCTTGGCAGCACGCAGTTATTGCGGGTGCTTCAAGCGACGATTCGGCTCTTCCACCGGCCCATGGTTCGCCTGCTTGAGGAATTCTGGCGCGAACATCCGGCGGATCTCCTCGTTTCCGTCATTCCGCACTTCAATCGCCAAATCTGCCAAAGCTGGAATGCCGTTTATCCCGGGCGGCCGTTTGTAACTCTCATCACGGACCTGGCTGATTTTCCGCCCCGGTTTTGGATCGAGCCCATCAAGGAGCAGTACGTCATAGCGGGAACGGAGAGAGCCGTCGAGCAGGCACGCGCCTTCGGCCATGATAAAGCCCATATTTTTCAAGCGTCTGGAATGATCCTGCGGCCCGATTTCTATGTGAAAGAAGACGTCGATCCGGCTAGCTCTCCGCCGGGAGATGGGATTGCAAGCCGATCTGCCGACTGCGATTGTCCTCTTCGGCGGACACGGCTCCAAGGTGATGTATTATTTAACCGAACGGTTAAATAAAGCAGGTCTGCCTCTGCAGCTGATCTTGATTTGCGGCCGCAACGAAGAGCTAGCAGCAAGATTGCGTGCCCAACAATGGAAAATGCCCGTCCATGTAGTCGGTTTCACAAAAGAAGTCCACAAGCTTATGCGCGCCGCGGATTTTTTGATTGGAAAGCCGGGCCCTGGAAGCATTGCCGAAGCGATGGTGCGAAAGCTGCCGGTGCTGATCGAATGCAACGCATGGACGCTGCCGCAGGAACGCTACAACGCGAAGTGGGTGACAGAAAAACGCGTTGGTATCGTGCTAAAGAGTTTTCGCGAAGTTGCTGAAGGCGTCCGGCAGATTCTGGAACCGGCAAGGCTTGCTGAATTTCAAAAAAATGTCGCGGCGCTCGACAATCGCGCCATCTTTGAAATTCCGGAAATGCTGGCAAAGCTTTTGGGGCCGGTGGACGAGATCCGCGAGCAGACGGCTTCGCCCGAACTCCACACCCAATCCACCCACTAGCTGTTCGTGGCTGGTTTTGCGACTTGCGCTCTTTCGCTGCGGCCCGGATGCGGAAATCGGGGGCCGGCATCGTGGTTCTCGGCGGGCATCTTGAGGCGCGGCTTGGCGCAGGTGGTTGCCCACCGCCGCGCTGCATACTTCGGCAGCTCACACATCTTCACGCAGCCGCGGTGCGCGCGCGACTCCGCACAATGGCAATAGCAAGTTCCGACGGTGGCCGTCCGCAACTCTGGTGGTGTGTCCGCCGAAAGAATTAGCGCGCCGCCTAGAAAACACGCGAGTAAGCTGGCAGCTCCGGCGCCGAGGATTCGCCGACTCGGCAGGGTGAAGGACAGGGTGTGCATGAAGCGATTCTGCAAGCTTCGCCCCACAAAACCGATAGCGCGGGGAGGCTGAAAATCTTGTTACCGTGGTCCTGGAACTGGGTGGAGTGGGCGAAGCCGTGCACGGCGTAAGGTTGGCGTTCCCGATTCAGTTTTGGAACGGTTCCAAAGTGAAATCCTAGAACAGATTTGGTGCGGGACAGGGAACTCTTCGGACAGGCTAAGTATTTGTTAATAAGTGACTTAGATAGAATCCGTGCTATCGCAAACATTGGCGCGAGCCGTGCATTAGAGGGGAGCATGAGTGCGTTTCACATGACGAGTTGAGAGGAGAGGCGAGCGAGGGGGAAGGGGCTTGCTCGCCACTTTTCGCAATTCGTTCCCACCTGCCTCTGAGAGGGAAGCTAGGATGGATGACCCCACGCGTCGGTGTGAAAACGACACTGACAACGAAACGCACTCTCCGAGGCCCCCGATCCCAAGCGGGGGCCTCTTTTTTTCATCGTCATTGACTCTCTTACCTGCCATAAGTCTCTTCGATCTCGGCAGTTCTCGCCTTCGTCAGTGTTAGCATGCACTGCGGCAGGGCGACCTGCCCGCCTGTCCCGCCGTCCCACAGCTCAAACTCCGCCTTGCAGTGCGCGTCTCGGTAGTCAATCCAGGCTCGTTGAGCCTTCCGTAAGCGCTCTGCATCAGCCGTTTTTAACTTTTTCAAGGCTTGCTGATAGCTTCGATTCAGGTCCGTATCGGCCTTCTTCAGCTCGGCTTTCAGGCATTGGGAAATGTCGAGTGTCGTCTTTTTGTCGTCGCATTGAGCCGAGGCAGTTCCGGCCAGCGCGAAGAACGTGACGAGAAGGACTAAGATTCGCACGAAAGGACCTTTCTGGGCATGAAGAGAGCATCTTGGCAAGAACGCGTTGCATGGACCTGAGTATTCTGCTCAGTTGACTCTGCGCGCCACTGCGATCGTCGCCTGCCCGAGCACATGCGCGATCTGTGTGTCGCGGAGCCGCGAAGCGTCGTACTCAAACGACAGATGCTTCTTGCTCTCATCGAAGTGAAAACGCCGTAGACCGTAAGTGTTTGAAAACTCGCCGAGAAGCCGCAGTTGTTCCTCTGTGAGCGGGGACTGCAGTTCGTAGGTGATTTCCACGAGTGTCATGCCCGGATTATACCAGTCCGCGCAAGAATTTCCTCTGTAGCCGCTTGTAGCCCCAAATCATCTAAGATAGTCATGTCCGAAAAATTTCCCATGCCCGATCCGCAAAATATAGGCCTGCCAATTCTCGCTTCCGCGCCGCGCGTGAAAGACCCCGTCTGCGGAATGATGGTTGATCCGCAAAAATCCGCCGGCAAAGTCGCACACGGCGATCAGACCTACTACTTTTGCTCGAAGCGCTGCGCGGAAAGATTTGAAAAAGATCCGCAAAAGTATTTGGCCGCGCCTGGAACAGCCGGCATGGAGCCCTCTGCGCACGCGGACCCTGGCAAACATTCCGGAAACGACGCCACGGCTCCCGGCGCGACTGCTGCTTTGAGCAAGGACGCCCGTTACACCTGTCCAATGCATCCGGAAATCATTGAGCGCAGTCCGGGAAGCTGCCCGATTTGCGGCATGGCCCTCGAGCCGATGGACGCCCTCGCCGAAGTAGAAGCCGATCCCGAATACGATTCGATGTTTCGGCGATTCTGGGTGAGTGCCGCGCTGTCTCTGCCTGTTCTGCTTCTCGCCATGTTCGGGGATGCTCTCAAGCTCCCCCTCTCAACCAGCGTTCGCAACTGGATCGAATTCGTTCTCGCAACGCCCGTAGTCCTTTGGGGTGGCCGGCCTTTCTTTCAGCGTTTCTGGACCTCCATCGTAAATCGCAGCCCCAACATGTTCACGCTCATCGCCCTGGGCACCGGCGCGGCCTATCTCGATAGCGTCGCGGCAACGCTCGTTCCACATATTTTTCCCGTTTCGTTTCGCGACATGCACGGGGCTGTCTCAACCTACTTTGAAGCCGCCGCCGTGATCACCACTTTGGTTTTGCTCGGCCAGGTATTGGAGTTGCGAGCGCGCCAGCAAACCAGCAGCGCGATTCGCTCTTTGCTCAACTTGGCACCGAAGCAAGCCCACCAGATCGCACCCGACGGCACGGAAAAAGATCTCGCGCTCGAGGTCATCAAAGTTGGTGACCGCCTTCGTGTGCGGCCTGGAGAGAGTGTTCCGGTAGACGGTGTGATCCTCGAAGGCGCCAGCGCCGTGGATGAATCCATGGTCACAGGCGAGCCCATGCCGGTGGAAAAATCCACTGGCGACAGAGTCACCGGAGGCACGCTGAACAGTAGCGGAAGCTTCGTAATGGTTGCCGAACGCATCGGCAAGGAAACGTTCCTCGCGCAGATTGTGAAGCTCGTCAGCGAGGCACAGCGCAGCCGCGCGCCGATGCAGCGTCTGGCGGACAAAGTAGCCAGCTATTTTGTGCCCGCAGTAATAGTTGCGGCCGTGCTGGCGTTCGGCGGCTGGGCGCTCTTTGGTCCTGAACCGCGCTTCGCGCATGCGCTCATCGCCGCAGTTGCCGTGCTGATCATCGCTTGCCCCTGCGCCCTCGGCCTCGCAACGCCCATGTCCATCATGGTCGCGGTTGGGCGCGGTGCTCACGCTGGTGTGCTCGTCCGCAACGCCGAGGCCCTCGAAACACTCGCCAAGGCCGACACCCTCGTCGTCGACAAGACCGGAACGCTCACGGAAGGCAAGCCGATGGTGTCGAGCCTGCAATTGTTCGAAGGAGCAGCGCTCTCGAAAGATGCGCTCCTTTCGCTTACCGCGAGCGTCGAAAAGCTCAGCGAACACCCTCTCGGGCGGGCGATTGTGCGGGCAGCAGAGGAGAAGAAGCTGCCCCTGGCGCCAACCACCGACTTCCATGCGACTTCCGGCGGCGGCGTGGAGGGGCGAGTACTGGGAAAGAGTATCCTTGCCGGCACCGAGGCCTTCCTCCGCGAACGGAAAATAGATCTGCCGGATCTCCAGAACATGAAGGCCATCATGCCGATGTCTTCGGCGGTTACTTGGATCTTCGTCGCCGTTGATGGACGCCCCGCGGGCATTTTTCTTCTGAGCGACGCAATCAAAGCGTCAACTCCCGAGGCGATTCGCGCCCTTCGCGCGGACGGGCTGCGAATTGTGATGCTCACAGGCGACCGCCGAGCCACTGCGATGAAAGTTGCAGGGGAACTCGGGATTGACGAAGTCGAAGCCGAAGTGAAGCCTCAGCAGAAGGGTGAAATCATTAATCGGCTGCGAGAGCAAGGCCGGATCGTGGCGATGGCAGGCGATGGAGTCAATGACGCGCCCGCGCTGGCGGCAGCGCATGTCGGCATCGCCATGGGCACAGGCACCGACGTCGCCATCGAAAATGCTGGAATCACTCTGGTGAAAGGTGACCTGCGCGGCATCGTGCGCGCCCGCAAACTCAGCCGCGCCGCAATCCGCAACATTAAACAAAATCTAGCCTTTGCTTTTCTCTATAACGCGCTGGGAATCCCCATCGCCGCCGGCGTTTTCTATCCCATTTTCGGCTGGCTTCTGAGCCCGATGCTCGCCAGCGCCGCGATGAGCTTCAGCTCCGTCTCGGTGATCGCCAACGCGCTGCGCCTGCGCAAAGTTTCTCTCTGAACTTTTCCGGGCGCGTGCGCTTCAGCTATTGCCGAGGATCGAATCAAAATACGCCAGCATTTCCGGCGAATCCCATTGCTGAAAGCCGATAATCTTCCGCGCAATTTTGCCCTGGCGGTCGATGATGTACGTCTCCGGAATCATCACGGTGCCGTAGGATTCGGCTATCGGCGAATGATTGTCTTTCGTGGCTGGATCGCGGTACGTCGGAAAGACCACCCCGTGCTCGCGAAGAAAGTTTTCGTAAATGGCAGGGTCCTCATCGGCAGCGACCCCCAGAACAACGCCGTTGCGCGCCTCAATGTATTTCTGCAGCCGGTTCAACCCGGGAGTTTCTTCGATGCAGGGCGGACACCACGTGCCCCAGAAGTTCAGCACCACTACCTTGCCGTGAAAATCGGACAGATGCCTCGGCTTTCCGTCGAGCTGCATCGCAAAATCTTCCGCTCGTTTCCCGGCGAGGGATGCTTCGCCGTGCCGGTAACTCGGCATCGCAAAAACGACAATTATCCCCAGGAAGGCCGCCAAGCCTCCCCAAGCCAGAATCTTCGGGCCTATTTTCATCGAATGCTATACTAGCTTATCTGCCCGGCATCGGAAACCGATCCTTGCCCTCTAACTTTACCGTGACCAACGAATCGCCAAACTCGAATCCGCCCTCGACCCCGCTTCCTCCATCAATCAGCGCTATCGTGCCGGCACGCAACGAAGAAGCGGCCATCGCCTCCTGCGTCGAATCGCTTGCTCTTCAAGCCGAAATCGCGGAAATCCTTGTCATAAATGATCAGTCCACGGACAAAACCGCCGAAATCGTTCGCGGCCTAATGTCCAAGATTCCGCGGTTGCGGCTCCTTGAAACGGATGAACTTCCACCGGGCTGGGTTGGCAAGAACAACGCGGTTTTCCTGGGCGCGAAACAAGCCAAAAGCCCCTGGCTGCTTTTCACCGATGCCGACGCCGTGCTCGAAACCGGCGCCACCGCTCGCGCACTGCAAATCGCGCGAGAAACAACCGCCGCTCTGATCTCCTTTTCGCCCGAGCAAGTCACGCACTCGTGGTACGAGAAAGCGCTCATTCCGTTTGTGTACAGCAGCCTGGCAAAGCATTTTACTTATGAAGCCGTGAACAACCCCGCTTCGCCTGACGCGGCCGCCAATGGCCAGTTCTTGATGATCCGCCGCGATGCCTACGATTCCATCGGCGGCCACGCGAGCATCGCCTCGGAAGTCCTCGAAGATGTTGCTCTCGCAAAGCAGACAAAAGCTGCTGGGTTTCGCATTTGGTTTGGGCCGGGGCAGGGAATCGCGCGAGTTCGCATGTATCGGTCCTTCGGCGCAATGTGGCAAGGCTGGAAGAAAAACCTTTACCTGCTCGTCGGCGGTACACCTGGCGCCGTCTTCCGCGAACTAGAGTCCACGATTCCGTGGATTCCGCTCGCGCTCATACTTCTCGGCATAAAATTCCCGGTTGTCACATTTTTGGGTGTCTGTTTCCTCCTCCTCCGGCAGCTCTCCTACGGATTGGACCTATCTCGTAACCAATACCCCTTCAAGTTCATCATCTATTATGTGCCCGGGGTGGCGTTGTACGCGGGTGTGCTCTGGGCCTCGTACCGGGGCTACGTGAAAGGTAAAGTCGAGTGGAAAGGACGGGAAGTTCCGGTCACTCTTTCCGGTGCCCCCAGATAAGGGAAACTGCAAACGACACCACCAGCCAAACGCCATGGTCCTGCTCACGCGCAAAATCGAATTCGCCGCCTCGCACCTCTATCACAATCCGGATTTCTCCCCGGAAGAGAACCGGCGCGTCTTCGGCAAATGCAATAACCCGCACGGACACGGACACAATTACACATTGGAAGTGACCGTTGCTGGAGAGCCCGACCCTGTGACCGGAATGGTCTTGGACCTGAAAGATTTGAAAGAGATTCTCGAACGCGAAGTGATGCAGCGCATGGATCATCGATTTTTGAATTACGAAGTTCCGGAGCTCGCCGGCCAGATTCCGACCTGCGAGAACATCGCCCGCGTCATTTGGAACTTGCTCGATCCCAAGATCAAGCAAGGGAAGCTTCATCGCGTGCGGCTGTACGAAACGCCGGATTTGTTCGCCGACTGTTATCGCAACGGGGCAGAACAGGCGAAATCGTGACGAGTTCTGGCGCACAAAACGCTGCAATTAAGGTCGAACTGGGCCGCCGCTATCGCTTCGCTGCGTCGCACCGGCTGCACAGCCCGAATCTCAGCGAGGAAGAGAATTGGCGTCTCTACGGAAAGTGCAACAATCCGTATGGACACGGTCATAACTATATTTTGGAAGTTCTTGTGTCTGGAAAAATCGATCCGGCCACGGGCATGATTGCGAATCTCGCGGACCTCGACGGCTTTGTCGAGCGTGAAGTCCTCGAGCCCTTCGACCACAAGTCGCTCAATGAAGATGTCGCCGCGTTTCGCGGCACAGTTCCCACCACGGAAAATCTGTGCATCGAGATTTTCCGCCGCCTGAAATTGTTCTCCAAAGCAAAGCTCGAACGCGTTCGCGTCCAGGAAACGTCGAACAACAGTTTCGAATACGCCGGAGACAATCCACAAGGATTCGAGAGGTAATACGAATGGCTAAACCGACGGAAGAAATTACTCTGAACGATGAGAAAGAGCTGGACGGCCACAGGATTGCCAGCCACGTCCGCGAAATTATCAAACTAATCGGCGAAGATCCGAATCGCGAAGGCCTGCGCAAAACGCCGGAGCGCTATGAAAAGGCGCTGAAATTTTTGACCAGCGGCTACCTTCAAAACGCGGACAACATTCTCAACGGCGCGACCTTCAGCGTTGCCTACGACGAAATGGTGGTCGTGAAAGACATCGAGTTCTTCAGCCTCTGCGAACACCACTTGTTGCCGTTTTTCGGCAAATGCCACGTCGCCTATCTTCCCAATAAGCGCGTCATTGGCCTCAGCAAAGTCGCGCGCCTCGTCAACATGTTCGCGCGCCGCCTGCAAATTCAGGAGCGTCTCACCAGTCAAATCGCGGCGGCCATCCAGGAAAAAATCAGCCCCGAAGGCGTCGGCGTGATCATCGAAGCGCGCCACCTCTGCATGCAGATGCGTGGCGTTGAAAAGCAGCATGGCCAGGCCGTAACCAGCGCCATGCTCGGCGGCTTCCGCCACAACAAGCAAACGCGTGACGAATTCCTCGCGCTCGTCCGAACGAAACAATCCTGACAAACTAACGGGACGGACATCTCTCTCCGTCCCGTTTTATCCAAGTCATTATTTGGAAAATTAGACGAGCGCTCGCCGGTCCGGCCCTCATCTACTTCTTTGCGATCTCCACCGAAGCCCGAGTTGTCTCCCACTCCATCCTCATCGTGCAGCCGCTCCCGCCCGTATCAAACGCAATCGTAAAATTCTCAACGAGCGACGGCAGTTTGGAAACCTTCATGTCCACACGCGCCTGATCTTCCCCTGGGCCTGCATAAGCCAGCCCCCATTCTCCGGTTTTCTTGCTGATGATCAGCGTCCACTTGTCCTGCTCCGGAATGGTGAATATTGTATAGCTTCCAGCAGGCACATCTTTCCCGCCTACCTTGAGATCCGTCGTGGTCACAAACGTGGTCGCTTCATTTGCTCCCGCGCGCCATACCTTCCCGTAAGGGACCAGGTCTCCCATGACTTTTCGGCCTTTCGCACGCGGGCTCGAGTAGTCCACGGTAATCGTCTTTCCATCAGCCAGCGCACACGTCGCCGTCGCCGGCGGACTCGGCCGCTTGCTCTTATCCGACTGGCAGGACGCCTGCGCGGCCAGAAAACTTAAGCTGAGACAAATCCCGCCAATCATCGCGATTCGTTTTTGCATTGTTCGTTCTCCCCTCAATCTTTCTCCACTCACACCAAGCATTCAACCCAATTTGCCGCCGCAACGCAACTCCCAATACTTCCAGCCACAAAAAATACGGTTGCCGGAGCACGTTTACACTCCTTTACACTCAAAACATATTTGTGTTAGCCTGAATGAGTCGAAGAGAAGAGGAAAAAATTTAGGGGACGACGGAGAGGGGCACTTGAGCACAGCCAAAGCGGTGTTGATCGAGCAATTCCGGCGGGAAGTAAAAGATACTGGCTCACCGGAAGTCCAGATTGCACTTTTGAGCGAGCGGATCAGCTACCTGACGACGCACCTCAAGTCCCACGTTAAAGACCACGCATCCCGGCGCGGGTTGATCATGATGGTCAATAAGCGCCGCCGTCTGCTGGACTATCTAAACCGTCGCGACCCGGATCGGTACCGCGAGATTGTTGAACGTCTTAGCCTGCGCAAGTAACTGCCTTTCATTCACAGTTTTCATCGGGCAGATGCCGCTGCGTTTTCACCAAATGACAACTTCCACACGAAGTCTGTCTGTCGGCCCCGGTGTACTTTGGGCCGTCAGTGAAATATCCAGGCCTACGGCTGCATTTCGGCCGTCGTTTCTCGTGGTGTAATCCGGATCGTTTTACTCGCCTCTTTTCTTCTCTGGGGTTATCCAGGCCAGGCTAACGCCGACCTACTCGAAGCAGGGAATTTGTTTTATAGCCGCGATGCGGCTGTCTACTCCTGCACGGTCATCGCTCCTGTGGACGCTCTAAGAATGCTCCGTATGAAGCGGAGCCAAAGGAAATGAACGTCTATGTCTGAAAATACGCACACACCAGCACCACACCAAGTTTCTGTTGAAGTCGGGGGACGCGCCCTCATTCTCGAAACAGGAAAGATTGCCAAGCAAGCGAACGGCGCAATTACCGCACGTTACGGTGACACCATCGTGCTTACGACTGCCTGTATGTCGCCCACGGCTAACGACCGCGATTTTCTCCCGTTGACCGTTGACTATCGCGAAAACACTTATTCCGCTGGAAAAATCCCCGGCGGCTTCTTCAAGCGCGAAGGCCGTCCTTCGGAAAAGGAAATTCTCACCTCTCGTCTGATTGACCGCCCCATGCGCCCGCTTTTCCCGGAGTCTTGGCGCAACGAGACCCAAATTGTCGCGCTAGTGCTTTCCGCGGACAGTGACAACGATCCTGACGTCATCGCCGTTACCGCTGCCTCCGCTGCCTCCTATTGTTCCGATCTCCCGTTTGAGAAGCCTATTGCTTGCGTCCGCGTCGGCCTTCTGGATGGCCAGCTCGTTGCCAACCCGACCGTCGCTGACCAAAAGAAGAGTTTGCTCAACATCGTCATCGCCGGCACCGAGGAAGCCATTGTCATGGTCGAGTCCGGCGCGCTCGAAGTCTCCGAGGAGACCGTCGTCGACGCCATCGAATTCGGCCACGCTCAAGTCAAGAAAATTGTCGCTGCCATCAAGGAGCTGCACGCGCAACTCAAGCCGGTAAAGGTTGTCGTCAAACCCCTCCCCTTCGACGAAGCGATCTACAAGGATCTCCAGAAAAAGTACGGCGCGAAGCTCCACGATGCTCTTAATACCGAGAAGCATCCCAAGAAAGAGAGCTATCACCTCGTTGATGATCTCAAGGACGAAATCATCAAAGCCATCCCCGAAGAGCCCAAGAAGGAGATGGACGAAAAGCGCACTCTCACCAAGCGTGCCTTCGAGCGCCTTCGCGAAAACATCTTTCGCGATGATGTTTTGAACGCCCGCCGGCGTCCTGACGGCCGCGCCTTCGACCAGATCCGTCATATTTCCTGCGAAGTCGGCTTGCTTCCCCGCGTGCATGGTTCCGCGCTCTTCACCCGCGGCGAAACGCAAGCGCTCGCTACGCTTACCCTCGGCACCAAGGAAGATATGCAGCGCCTCGACCTGCTCTTCGAGCAGGATCAGTTCAATCGCTTCATGCTGCACTACAACTTCCCGCCATTCAGCGTCGGCGAAGTGAAGTTTCTCCGCGGCCCGGGACGCCGCGAAATTGGCCACGGCGCTCTTGCGCAGCGCGCGCTCGTCAACCTGCTTCCTCCCGAGGCGGATTTCCCGTACGCCATGCGCCTCGTTTCCGACATTCTCGAATCCAACGGCTCATCCTCGATGGCCACCGTTTGCGGCGGCTCGCTGGCTCTCATGGACGCTGGAGTTCCGATGAAGGCGCCCTGCGCTGGCATCGCCATGGGCCTTGTCGTCGGCGATGACAAAAAGTATTCAATCCTCACCGACATCGCCGGCGCTGAAGACCATTACGGCGACATGGATTTCAAAGTCGCGGGCACGCGAGCCGGTATCACCGCGCTTCAGATGGACATCAAAGTCCTGGGCATCAGCATCGGCATGATGCGCGAAGCCCTCGCCCAGGCGAAGAAAGCTCGCCTGCAAATCCTGGACACCATGGAGAAGGCTCTCAGCGAAGCGCGCACGGAAATTTCCGCCTACGCTCCGCGCCTCTTTAAGCTGAAGATTCCTCAGGACAAGATCCGCGACCTCATCGGTCCCGGCGGTAAGAAGATTAGGTCCATCATTGAGGCCACCGGCGTCAAGATCGACGTGCTCGAAGATGGCACCGTGCACATCTTCTCCACCAGCGGCGCCGGCGGCGATGCGGCTCTGCAAATGGTCCGCGACGTCACAGCCTCCGCCGAAATCGGCAAAACCTATCTCGGCAAAGTCGTTCGCCTGGCGGAGTTCGGCGCTTTCGTCGAACTCTTCCCCGGTACCGACGGCCTCTTGCACATCAGCGAAATCTCCGAACACCGCATCCGCGACGTTCGCGACGAACTGAAGCTCGGCGATCAAGTCCTCGTAAAGGTCCTCTCCATCGAGGGCAACAAGGTCCGCCTCTCGCGCAAAGCCCTCATCAAGGAAGCCCGCGAGAAACAGCAAAAAGCAGCCGCTTCTGGTGGCGGCCAACAATCCTCCTCCGGCTGGCGAAGGCAGCTCCGGCGGCGATTCAGGCAGCCAGGAGTAATTTCGTCCGGATTAATTTTTCCACTCTACAAAAGAAGGAAAAAGCCCCAAAGCTGGGGCTTTTTCCTTTTCTCAGCAATGTTCGGACTGAAACTCGAGCTGCGAATGACTATTGCTTCCGAGTCTCGGGCGTGTAGTGTGTTTGGAGGTAGCTAACAATTTTTGAGGTGGCCTCCTCTGGAATCGTGGCCCCGAACGTCTTCTTCATTTTCGTCACTTCCGCTTCCCACGTAGCAGCGGGCAAGGGAGGCTGCATGGTGATGTAGCGCGTACTGTGGCACATGCTGCAGTAGGCCTCGACCTCCGCCTTACCTTCTCCCGATTCCATTTCAGGCGGATACAGGGGATAGGACCTTCCTCCGTATTGCGAGTCAGGCAAACTCTCGATCGCGCCGGCCTGCGGAAATTGCCCCAAGGTCGCCGGTTGGTAATGACCCTTCTGAAGCTCCGCGAAGACGCCAGCTCCCGCCAGCGCTAAAAAAGCGCAAAAAAATAAAACGAGCATAGGCACTCTTGTTTTCATTTGCAATTCACTCCTCATCCCGCGATTCCCGCGACGAGTTCCTGCTTTTCGATGCGATTCCACAAGTAGCCGCCGGGATTCCACACCGGCTCATCGGGCTGCGTGTTGCCTTTCTCATCCGTCGCGCGAACAGCCAGCGAATAACCCCCGGGCGTTTTGGGCGTCCACGGGGCTTCCCAGGTGCGGAAAGAATACGCACCGTAGTCCTCGCCCAGCTTTGCAGCTGACCAATTCTTCCCGCCATCCTCCGAAATTTCCACTCGCGTCACTCGCCCATATCCACTGAACGCCATGCCTCGCAGCATGACCGTCATTCCCGCGGGAATCTTCGACGAACCGTCTGGCGATACCAGGAAAGACCGCACTGGCATCTTCGCGATCGGCACCATGTTCACTCTTCCCGCTTTCACGTCATCCGGCGTCGTATTTCCCCTCGGCGTGTCCGGAATGCGGTAGCCCGGTTTCATCCAGAAATTGTCGTCGGCGGCCTCGAGAACGCGAATCCAGGTCAGGCACTTCATCCAGTACGTCGCAAAATATCCCGGGACGATCAGCCGCACCGGAAAACCATTGAGCATTGGCAAAGGCTCGCCATTCATCAGATAAGCCACCACGCATTCGTCCAACACCGGATTGGTGAGGTCCAGCGATTTCATAAAGCGGTTCGAAGGCATGCCCTTCGGTCCGGACCCCGTCTCGAGTCCCTGAAACTGCACCTGCACCGATCCCGTTTTCACGCCTGCCGCATCAAGGAGTTCGCGCAGACGCACTCCCGTCCACATCGCATTCCCCATCGCGCCGTTGCCCCACTGCCCGCCTGCCACGCGCGGCTGGAGACGGCTGCGGCTGTTGCCGGAGCACTGGTTCACCGCCGCAACAGAAACTGCTTTGAACTTCTGCATCAATTCCGGAAGAGTAAGCGCCTGCGGCTTGCCGACATTTCCTTCAATCTGCAGCTTCCACTCCTTCAAGTCGACGTTGTTTGGGATGCCGTCAAGATGCCAGCGCACATAGAACGCGTCGTTTGGAGTGAACGCCGTCGAAAAATAATGTCGCGGCGTCTCGAGTTGCACGGGCCGATCCGTCAACAGCAATAGCGGCGCTTTTTGCGGTTCCGTGACGTAGGGTCCGACGGAATTCCAATGCGGATTCGCTCCGGGCCCCGTGAAGCTCTCGATTGCCCTTGCGGACGTCGGCTCCTGAGCTATTGCCGAGCCTGTCCCAAGCCACCGGCTAACGGCCAGCCCTCCGCTCGCTGCCCCCAAAGCTTTGAGCAATCCGCGCCGCGAAAAAAAACTCTCTTTAGCATCCATCATCCGAGCCTCCGGCGTCCGAACTATTAGCCAGACTCGCTCGTCGTGTCAACTCACTTGTATCTGGACTCTGCTGAAGGAATGAAAAAGGCAAGGAATCCGTCGCGTGCTGGTTTAAGAAACCGTCCCGTGGATCCGCTCAATATCGGCGCCCACGCCGCGGAGTTTCTCGACAATATGTTCGTACCCGCGGTCAATGTGGTACACGCGCTCGATCACGGTCTCCCCGCTCGCCACCAAGCCCGCCAGCACCAGCCCCGCGCTCGCCCGCAAATCCGAAGCCTGCACAGTCGTCCCCGATAGCGCCGCCGATCCGCGTACCACGGCTCGCCGCCCATCCACAGAAATGTTCGCACCCATGCGAATCATTTCGCTCGCATGCAAAAATCTGTTCTCAAAGATTGTCTCGGTTATCGCAGACGTGCCTTCCGCCTGCGTCGCCAGCGCCATATACTGCGCCTGCATGTCCGTCGCAAATCCCGGATACTCCTCGGTAGTCATGTCCGCGGCCACAAGTTTTTTCCCGCCGCGCACCCGCAGAGTTGTTTTATCCACTGTCTCGATGCACGCCCCCGCCTCTCGCAGCTTCGCGATCACCGCGCCTTGATGCTCCGGCTCGCAGTTCGTGATCGTCAGGTCGCCGCCGGTAATCGCTCCCGCCACTAGAAAAGTACCCGTCTCGATGCGGTCTGGAATCACGCTGTGGTCCGTCCCATGCAACTCCGCCACGCCGCGAATCCGCAAAGTCGGCGTACCATCGCCTTCAATCTGCGCGCCCATCTTCCGCAGCATCACCACCAGATCCGTCACCTCCGGCTCGCGCGCGCAATTCTCCAGAATCGTCTCTCCGTCCGCCAGTGTCGCCGCCATCAAGATATTTTCCGTGCCCGTCACCGTGATTTTCTCAAACGCAATGTGCGCGCCCTTCAGCCTTCCGCCCTTCGATCCATTTCCTGGCACCCTCGCCTCGATATATCCGTGCGACATCGCAATTTCCGCGCCCATCTTTTCGAGAGCCGACAAATGCAAATCCACCGGCCGCGCCCCAATCGCGCATCCCCCCGGCAGAGAAACCCGCGCCACTCCCAGCCTCGCCATCAGCGGCCCCAGCGTCAATATCGACGCCCGCATCGTCTTCACCAGTTCATACGGCGCCTCTGCGTGATTCAACGTCGGCGCTTCGATCACGTAGTCGCTCGCCGGCATCTCCGTCACAGAAACTCTCGCATCCATAAACGCCAGCAGCTTGCTCATCGTCACCAAATCGCGCACTTTCGGAATGTTGTGCACCGCAACTTTTTCCGCCGTCAGCAACGCCGCCGCCATCACTGGCAGCGCGGAATTCTTCGCCCCACTGATCGCCACCGTCCCCCGCAGCGCCTTCCCGCCTTTGATCAAAAACTTATCCATTCGCTCTTCTCTGTGTCCTTTGTTCTCTCTTTGTAAGTCTTTCTCTTACTCGCCCAACGCCACGCGCAAATTCCCGTGCGCCCTTCTCATTCTTCTTCTCGCCTCTTTCGGTGGCACTCTCAACTTCAACATCACCAAGCCCACACGCATATCGTGTCCCGCCGCCCGCAAAGCGTCCTCCGCGGCAGACACACTCCCCCCGCTAGCCTCCATCAAAATCCTCACCGCCCGCCTATGTAGCTTCTTATTCGTCAGCACCGCATCAATCATCAAGTTCTCATACGCATGCCCGAGCCTCACCATCACAGCTGTACTCAGCATGTTCAAGACCATCTTTTGCGACGTCCCCGCCTTCAGTCTCGTCGACCCAGTCAGCACCTCCGGCCCCACTTCCGTCGCGATCGCAATCCTCCCCAGCCGCGTCACCGCCATCCGCCGGTTTGACGTCACTGCCACCGTCATCGCCCCGCGCTTCCGTGCATAGCTCATCGCTCCCAGCACGTATGGCGTTGTCCCGCTCGCCGCGATTCCCACCACCACGTCTTTCTTCGTCAGCTTCACGCGCCGCAGGTCCCGCTCGCCGTTCGCCACCGAGTCTTCCGCGCCTTCCACAGCTCCCGTCACGGCGCGCCTTCCGCCTGCAATGAACGCGCGCATCATTTTCGGAGAAATCCCGAACGTTGGCGGACACTCGGCCGCATCCAGCACCGCCATCCGGCCGCTCGATCCCGCACCCACATAAAACAGCCGCCCGCCCCCGCGAATCGCCGCCACGATCGCATCCACCGCGCGTGCAATCGCCGGCAACTCCCTCCCCACCACCTCCGCTACCTTGCGGTCCTCGCGGTTCATCAGCCGCACGATCTCCGCCGTCGTCATGCGGTCCAGGTTCTTCGACCCCGGCAACCGTTGCTCCGTCCGCCTCTCGTCTTTTGTGCTCGTTTGCATCCACTAATTATATCCGGGTGTTCCATATCCACGTGCTTGCCATCGTCCACTTGCGCTAGAATTAAACGTCTGTAAGGCGGGCTACGGTCCGCCGATTAACGCAAACATGACGCCATTCACTTGCTTCGCGACGTTTCTGACCTTTGGCGCTTTAGCACTTGGCCTGCATAGTCCTCAATCCGGGCACAAGCAGCAGGCTGAGCTGAAGTTTACAGAGCTCTCGGGCGACGACATCGCAAGGCTCGACAAGCAAAGGGCGCTAGTTGTGGCCGCTGCAAAGCAACGATATGGCGTTTCGAGACTCGTTCGAACTAAGGCCGACCTGCCAGTTATGCAGCGACTGATCGACGACCAAGCGTTCACCAAGACGCAGACTTACGAATTACAGAGCCTTGGCGTCGCATTCGGTGACGTGCTGGCGAGCGAACTGCCCCTCCGATGGGTAATGATCACGGACGAATTCGGCACAGATCCAACTCTTCGCTTTAAGGACACGACGATTCAAGTGAACGCCCTCACGATGATTTCAAAGCGCATCGAAAGAGATGAGAGAGTGAACCTGTCAAGGCTTCTAGAAATTACTCGCGAGCAGCTACCCCGTTTTCAGAAGGAACTCACAAAGTAAAGCGACCGTTGCCCACCAGCATCTTGAACCTCGGCAGTGGTGAATTTGCAGCATCTCCTCCCGTTTTGCCGTTGCATCGACACGAATCAGCTATTCTAGAAAGTGGTTCGGATCACGGATTCGTCTTATCAGGTTGGCCGAAAACCATGTCCATCGACGTCCTAAAAACTCTCTTTGAACAACACTTTCACGCGCCGGTCGAACACGTCCAGCCGCTCCAAGGCGAACTCGGCGGCTCCGGCCGCAAGATCATTCGCCTCACCGCCGGTCCGCGCACCGCCATCGGCATCCTCTACAATGTCCGCGAAGAGAACGCCGCCTTCCTCGCCTTCTCCAAACATTTTCGCCAGCACAATCTCCCCGTCCCGGAAATCTACGCCGAAGATCTCGCCCACGGCGCCTATCTTGAAGAAGACCTCGGCGATACCACGCTTTTCGAATTCCTCTCCAAAAATCGCACTGGCGGCGCCGTCGCGCCACAAGTCGTTGAAGCCTATCGCAAAGTCGTCGCCGTCCTCCCGCGCTTCCAGGTTGAAGCCAGTCGCGATCTCGACTACAGCGTCTGCTACCCCATCGCCAGTTTCGATCGCCAATCCATCGCTTGGGATCTCAACTATTTCAAATACTATTTTCTCCGCCTCGCCGGCATTCCCTTCAACGAGCAAGCTCTCGAAGACGATTTCAGCCTCCTAACCGATTTCCTCCTCAGTGCACCGCGCGATTATTTTCTCTACCGCGATTTTCAGTCGCGCAACATCATGCTCCGCGACGGTCAGCCCTATTTCGTTGACTACCAGGGTGGCCGCAAAGGCGCGCTGCAATACGACATCGCCTCACTTCTCTACGACGCCAAAGCCGATCTTCCTCCCGAACTACGCCAGCAGCTTCTCTATGATTATCTTCGCGCGCTTGAAAAATTCATCCCGGTCGATCGCGAAGCTTTCCTCGGCCATTACTACGCCTACGTTTACGTTCGCATCATGCAAGCCCTTGGCGCCTACGGTTTCCGCGGCTTCTACGAACGCAAAGCCCACTTTCTTCAAAGCGTCCCTTACGCGTTGAAAAATCTTCGTTGGCTCCTGCATCACGCCGAGCTGCCGATCGCGCTCCCCGCGTTGATGGGCGCGTTCCAGGGCATGCTCGCCTCCGAAAAATTGCAAGGCCTCGCAAGCGATGCCGACAATCTCGTCGTCCGCGTTTTCAGTTTTTCGTTTCATCAGGGTTTGCCGCAGGACGAAACCGGAAACGGCGGCGGCTTCGTTTTCGATGGCCGCAGTCTTCCCAATCCCGGCCGCGAAGACCGCTTCAAACCGCTAACCGGCCAGGACGCGCCGGTCATTGACTATCTCAACCAACAAGAAAGCGTCCACCAATATTTCGCCAGCGTCCTTTCGCTGGTTGACGCCAGCATCGCCAGCTACCAATCCCGCGGCTTCAAAAATTTAATGGTCTCCTTCGGCTGCACCGGCGGCCAGCACCGCTCCGTCTATCTTGCTGAGCAGCTCGCCAAACGCCTCCGCACCAAACCCGGCATAGAAGTCCAACTCCGCCACCTCGGCCTCGAGAATCTCCGCAAATGAAGGCAATGATTCTAGCCGCCGGCCTCGGCACCCGCCTCCGCCCGCTCACCGACTCCCGCCCCAAAGCTCTCGTCGAAATTAACGGCCGCACCCTGCTCGAAATCACCCTCACCCGCCTCCGCTCCTTCGGCGTCACCGAAGCCATCATCAACGTCCATCACTTCGCCGGCATGGTGGTGCAATATCTCAAATCCAAAAATAATTTCGGCATGCGCATCGAAATCTCCCGCGAAGACGACCAACTCCTAGACACCGGCGGCGGCTTGAAAAAAGCCGCCTGGTTCTTCCAAGAAAACTCCCCTCTTTCCTCGTCGAGCTCCAAAACTTCCGCCGTCTCTGACGAACCCTTCCTCCTCCACAACGTA
This sequence comes from uncultured Acidobacteriota bacterium, assembly GCA_963727945.1. Taxonomy (GTDB): domain Bacteria; phylum Acidobacteriota; class Terriglobia; order Acidiferrales; family UBA7541; genus Acidiferrum. The sequence goes on along the minus strand of CAVSIW010000051.1, from coordinate 273,499 downwards.
GACGTAATCAGCACCATCGACCTAGCCGCCATGCTCCAATTCCACAAAGAAAATCACGCCCTGGCCACACTAGCCGTCCAATCCCGCGACTCCTCCCGCCAACTCCTCTTCAACGACCAACTCCAACTCTCCGGCCGCCGTATCTCAGGCGTAGACACTCTCGTTCCTACCCCGTTCAACGCCGTCAATCCAACCCCGCCACCAACCACCATCATTCCGAGCCCCCACCCCCCCGTCATTTCGAGCGAAGCGAGAAATCTCTCTTCTCCCTCACCTGAAGCGCACGGCTCCCACTCGCCACTCGTCACTAGCCACTCGCCACTTCCCCCGTCCAAAACACCCTCCGCACTCCACCCCCTAGCCTTCTCCGGCATCCACGTCATCTCCCCCCGCCTCCTCCCCCTACTCACCGAAACCGGCCCCTTCTCCATCATCGACTCCTACCTCCGCCTCGCCTCCCAAGGCCAAAAAATCCTAGCCTTCCGCCACGACCACTCCTACTGGCGCGACCTCGGCAAACCCGCCGACCTAGCCCAAGCCACGCTCGATTTGAAGTCCGAGATTTCCAAGTAAAGCTCTCGCTGAATCCAGGTTCTGTACTCATCTCATGGATCACACTGCCACGTACGGATGTGCCCTTGTGTGGGATTCGGGGCCGTGTCATCATTCGCCGGGTGCCGCATCCCTTCACGGTTTTTGTGAAGGGTGCGGGTTTTGACGTTCCCTTGACTTTCCGCTCACTCATCCTCTCGTCCTCGCGGAATGATTGGCTCAATCCCGAAACTTGTAAGTTCGCACCATTCTGGTGCATAATGATGCCATGACTTCAGCAAACAAGACCGTACGTCAGAGCGTCAGCCTTCCTTTAACCACCGCAGCCAAGGTCCGCAGCTTGGCAAAGACTCGAAGGCTCAGTTCCAACCGCATGCTCGTGGAACTCATCGAGAATGGCATCGAGGCCGAGAAGCGCAAACAGCAAGAATTTTTCGAACTCGCCGAACGATTTCGCAACGCTGATGACCCAGAGGAAGCCAAGCGCCTCGGCGATGAACTCGGCCGGATGGTCTTTGGCAACTGATGCCCAGGATCGAGTCCTGGGACAATCTGCCCGCGAACGTCCGTCAGCATCTTGTCGGCCGCATGCGCGAACGCGCCATCAGCATAGACGACCTCAATCAACTTCGTCTTTGGCTTGCAACGCAGCCGGAAGTTCCGGAAGGGGATTGGTACAAGGACTTCGGCTCATTCAAAATCTGCGGTCGCGGTTCGTACCCGAAAACGTTCTTGCTGCCCACCCAGTCTGCAAAGGGCGAAGCTCTTTGACGCGGTAGACCTTGCATCATGGCATCCCAACTTCCGGCATACACGACCAAGGAGCTGTCCAAAAAGACTTGGCCTGACTTTGAGAAACTCTTCTCTCAAGGAAACGGCTGGGACGCCTGCCAGTGCATGCATTTTCATCGACCTTGTGCACTCCCCAAGAACAAATGGCTGCATTCCCGCACCCAACGAGCTGTTAGGAATCGCCGGGAAAAGCAAGAACTCCTCGACCGCGGAGGCTCCCACGGAATCCTTGTCTATGCCAACGGTGAACCGGTAGGCTGGTGCCAGTACGGGCCCAAGGACGAGCTTCCTCGCATCGACAACAGCCGCAAGTATCGCGCGCACGCCCCCGAACCCAGCGCAGACAAGCTTTGGCGAATCACTTGTTTTGTTGTTCTCAAGAAATATCGCAAACAAGGCGTAGCGAGCGCTGCATTGAAAGCCGCTCTCGAATCCATAAGAAAAAAGGGCGGCGGCCTGGTCGAAGCCTACCCAATCACTCGCTGGGAATCCCGCGCCTTCGGAAACGAGTCCACACACGGCACCGCATCGATGTTCAAGCAGGAGGGATTCAAGCTCGTAGCCCCTTTTGGCAGCACTAGGTTCAGCACCAGCGTGTTGATGCGACGATCCATCTAAAGTGTGGCCCCAATATCCATTTGACACGAGGATAGTCCCAAGGTATAGTAGCGATTGGGTAAAAGTATGATACTTACCCGGGAACGCCAACATCCTAGTTGGCGTTTTTGCTTTGCGAGCAAGATTCTCAGTCTGGAATCCGAATACGCGATTCAGTGCGGAATGGACATCTGTCTGGTTCAGATTGCTGAATCCTGCAAGCCCTTTGGAATCACATTTTTTGAGACGCACGGGAAGAATAACAAAACAACAGACTTATAAGTCATTTAGAATCACATTCTTTGCAGACCCCCTACCCCTTAAACCCTTTCATTTCACATTCTTACAAAAAACAGGGGGTGGGGGGTAGCTGGGTTCTTTCAGCAATCAGGGAAGCCCTCTCGGCGATGGCTACTTCGGGGCGGTGGCCGTTGCCAAACCCAGCGCCTGCATCACCGCATCGTGCAATGCCGGCCGCACCTCGGCAATTTTGTGATTCTCGCGCGTTGGGTTGACGCGGTTCGTCAGCAACACAACAAACAGTTGCCGGTCTGGATCGATCCAGATCGAAGTGCCGGTGAAACCGGTATGCCCAAAGCTGTGCGGCGAAAAATAGTGTCCGCTGGAGCTGCCCTCGGTCGGGACCACCCAGCCGAGCGTTCGCGTGCCGCCGGAAAGCTGCTGCGGCACAGTGAATTGCGCAATCGTCGCGCGGCGCAGAATTCTCTGATGCGCGTACACCCCGCCGTTCAGCAGCATCTGGCAAAACGCAGCCAAATCCGGCGCCGTGCTGAAAACTCCCGCATGCCCGGAAACGCCGCCGATGGCAAACGCGTTTTCGTCGTGCACTTCGCCTTGAACCAACCGCTTGCGGAAATTCGCGTCAAATTCCGTCGGCGCAATCAACGGCCAAAGTTTTTTCGGCGGTTTGTACATCGAGTCCTTCATTGCCAGCGGCGTGAAAATGTATTCCTTCGCCAGATCGTCGAGCGTTCGGCCCGTCAAGCGTTCGATAATTTCCGCCATCAAAATAATTCCGAGATCCGAGTACACCATCTTCGTTCCGGGCTCCGACTCAAGCGGCTCGGAAAAAATCCTTTTCAGCGTGTCTTGCTTGCCGGTCGAGGTTCGCCAGTATTCCTTGAACGCCGGCAATCCTGACGTATGCGTCATCAAGTGCCGTACTGTCACGCGATGGCGCCACTCGATGTCCTGAGGGTTTTCGTGGAAAAGATTCTTCAATCCCTTTTGAGGCTCGCGGCCCGCCGTCCACTCCGGCAAGTAGCGCTCAATCGGCGCATCCAAATTCAGCGGCGATTTGAAATCGCCCTCGACAAGTTTTTCCACCAGCGTCGTTGTCACAATCACTTTCGTCAGCGACGCAACGTCATACATCGTTCGCACACTCACCTGGGGCGATTTCGCGTCGTAACTCAATTTGCCGAACGCGTGCAGCGAAACTTTCCCCTGGTAACCAACGGCCAGCGTCGCGCCAGGAAAAGCCTTGTCGGCAATCGCGTGCTCGACGACGTCAAACGCCGGCTGTAGCTGCGCTTCTGCGCGCACATCCATCGGCTGAACGGTCATCGGATTCGCCGCCAGCTCGATTCCAAATCCCGCCTTCATCTCCACGCCCGGCACAGTCACCGGCAAATGCCCGCGCACCGGAATCTGCCCGAACAGCGCGCGCGCCACGGAAATCTGCGCCACGTCGCTGATGCCGAACGCCGCGAGCCACGTCTCCGCCTGCGGAAAATGTTCGACAAGATACGGGCTGCCGAATCCGACCGTCACCACCGGCTTCCCGTTCTTGTAAACTTTGTTCCGCCAGCGCCGCCTGCTCCGCCGGAATGTCCACGTTTCCCTTGCGGTCGCTCACGCTCACAAACAACGCCAGAATCGCCACGTCGTACGTATCCGGCGCGGGCAATTTCAAATTGTCCGCTTTCACAAACCGCGTATCCGCGCGCAGCGTCGTCAGCGTATCCACATCGCGAGCGCAGCTCGCGCTCCAGATCTTCGCCAGGATACGGTTCGGGATCGGCGTACAGCGCGACGAGCAGCGCCCGCGTCGGCTTCGTGCCATCCAGCGGCAAGCGGTGCGCCGTGTCCCGCAGCAGCGTCACTCCGCGGTCTGAAATCTCCTGCGCTTCCTTCTGCCATTCCACCTTGCCAAAATGTTTGTTCAGCGCGTTCACATCCACTAAACGCTCTTTGTAGAGCCCCAGCCGCGCCTTCGCCTGCAACAGTCGGCGCACAGAAGCATCCAGCCGCTCGCGCGTGATGCGCCCGGACTTCACCGCGTCCCTCAACGCCTCGAACGCCGCGTCCGGCACCGGCGGCATGAGCACCGCATCCGCTCCCGCCACAAACGCGCGCACCGCAGCTTCCCCGGGCGCATAGCGCACCGTGATGCCGCCCATGTCCATCGCGTCAGTGACCACCAGCCCCTGGTACCCCAGCTCCTTGCGAAGAAGTCCCGTCAAAATATTTGAGGAAAGCGTCGCGGGCGTGTTCGGGTCCGGTTCGAGCGCAGGAATTGAGAGATGCCCGGTCATGATGCTGTCGGCACCAGCCGCAATCGCTGCGCGGAAGGGAACTAGCTCCAAATGTTCAAGACGATCGCGGTCCGCGCGAATGACAGGCAGATCAATGTGCGAATCCGCGGCCGTGTCGCCGTGCCCTGGAAAATGTTTTGACGTGGCCAGCCGCCGTTTTCTTGCACGCCGCGCACAAACGCCGTAACGTATTCCGAAACCTTCGCGGGATCCTCGCCAAATGAACGCGTGTTGATGATGGGATTGTCCGGATTGTTGTTTACGTCCGACACGGGTCGCATAGACCCAGTGAATCCCCACAGCGCGCGCTTCCAGCGCGGTGATCTTGCCCATCGTGTATGCGTCTTTCGGATTGCCCGCGGCGGCCAGCGCCATCGCCGTCGGAAACGAAGTCCCCTCATCCAAACGCATCGCCGTGCCGCGTTCGAAGTCCGCACCGACCAGCAGCGGCAGTTTTGACTTTGCTTGCAGTTGATTCGTGAGCACGGCCGTCGGATACGCCTGGCTTTTTACGATGCCCAGCGGCGAGCCTTGCGTGACGTTGATGAATCCGCCGACGTGCAGCTTCTCCACGTCGCGCATGATCTCCGCATATGCGGGCGCGTCCGTCGCGGTGAAGCTTCCGTGATACGTCGCGAAAATCACCTGCCCGACCTTTTCGTCAAGCGTCATTTTACGGAGCGTCGTCTCCACCCATTGAGTAGCCGCAGGAGATAGCTTTTGCGCGGGCTTCACCGACGCTGCGCTCTTCTTCGCGCCAGATGCATTTTTAGCGGAAGCAACGGCCGGCGTCGAAGAGATGGAGGGCGTGGCAGGAATTTTGCTCTGACTGCGCGTCGTGTGGGCCATAGGAAAAAGGAACAATCCAAAAGAAATGAGCAGCAGAACGCCTATACCGCGTCCTTTCATCAAGTGTGAGTCTCCCGGTTGACGCCCGGATCCTGCGCCTGTATATAACACACGCACTTCACGCTCACAACGCAGCCCCGAACGAAGCGTTCCAGAATATCATTGGTGACGCACAGCCGGAGGGAATGCTTTGCTCCAACTTCGTGTCGGTCTTAAGAAAAAGTTCAGCATTTTGGTATGCCTCGTTGTGATGCTGACTCTGTGCGTTTCCGCGCACGCCACCGTAAAAAAATCGAGGCGCCCCGGCCGTGTGCAAACGGGCCTCGACGTTCTGGAAGCAGAAAAATTCGCGCCACTGCGCGGCAAGCGGATCGGACTGATCACCAATCATACGGGCCTCGACGCCCTCGGCCGCTCGACTATCGAGATATTATTTCATGCGCCCGGCGTTCAGTTGGTCGCGCTTTTCAGCCCCGAGCATGGTATTTCCGGAACCGCCGACGAAAAATATTCGTCCTCGAAAGATCCGGCAACAGGTCTTCCCACGTACAGCCTCTACGGAGAATCACTGCGCCCCACGGACGAAATGCTTTCGGGAATTGATACGCTCGTGTTCGACATTCAGGATGCCGGCGTGCGCTTCTATACCTACACGGCCACGATGGCGTACTGCATGGAAGAAGCCGCGAAACACAACATTGCCTTTTACGTGCTGGACCGGCCGAATTTGCTCGGCGGCGATGTCATCGAAGGACCGATGCTCGATTCCGACAAAACAAGTATCGTCGGCTACTTTCCTCTTCCTATTCGCTACGGGCTCACCATCGGCGAGCTCGCGCAATTCTTCAACACGGAAAATCACATCGGCTGCGACCTGCACGTCATCGCAATGAAGAACTGGCATCGCAACTATTTTTTCGAGAGCACGGGTATTCGCTGGGTTCCTCCCTCACCGAATCTACGGACGGTTAAAGGATCGATCGTTTATCCCGGCATCGAAATTCTGCAAAACGCCGGAGTGTCGGTAGGCCGAGGAACGGAGACGCCGTTCGAGGAATTCGGCGCGCCGTGGATGGATGGGATTGCCGTCGCCGGTGAGTTGAACGCACGCCATCTGCCTGGCTTGCGTTTCACGGATCAACCATTTATTCCGGTGTCGGGTCTGTATGCGGGGCAGCGATGCGGCGGCGTGGGCATTCGCATCACGGACCGCGCGGCGGTGCGTTCGGTGCGCGCAGGATTGGAAATCGCGGCGATTCTGCAAAGGCTATATCCCGCGAAATTCAATCCGGCAAAATTGATCTTCCTCATTGGGAATGCAGAGACTATGCGGCAGATCCAGGCCGGGGTCGCGCCAGAACAAATCGTTGGGAGCTGGTCAAACGACCTTGCGACGTTTGATCAAACGCGGCGTAAGTATTTTCTCTACAAGTAATTTCGTCTCCTCTCTTCAATATTAACTGTGCGACAGCGATTACAACTTTCTTGTGGTAGAGTCGGCGCATGCGCATCGTGTCCTTGCTGCCGTCAGCCACGGAAATTCTGTTTGCTCTGGGCCTCGATAAAGAAATGGTTGGAGTGAGCCACGAGTGCGACTTTCCGCCGCGAGCGCGCACGAAGCGCGTCGTGATCCATTCGCGGCTGCCGCATGATGCGCCGCCCGCTGAGATTGACCGGCTGGTGCGGGAATTTGTCGGACGCGGGGAGAGCCTTTACTCGGTGGATGCCGAGGCGCTTGCGGAACTAGAGCCGGATTTAATTGTCACTCAGGATTTGTGCCAGGTATGCGCGGCCTCGCCGGATGATTTGGCTACGACGCTGGCGCATTTTCCCGTACCGCCGGAGGTGCTTTGCTTGAATCCGCAGGACCTTGGCGATGTTTGGCGCGACATCCTGTGGGTTGGCGAAGATACGTGCCGCGGCCATGAAGCGGAGACTCTGCTGGAGAAAATCGGCGCGAGACTTGGCGGGCTCGAACGCCAGCTTGAGGGCCTTGAGCACCGGCCGAGCGTTGCGATTCTTGAGTGGCTGCAACCGTTTTATGTGGCAGGGCATTGGGTTCCGGAAATGATTGAGATTGCGGGCGGAAAGGATGCGCTTGGCAGGAAGAGGACGCCTTCTTTCCGTGTTTCGGCGGAGGATGTGATTGACGCATCTCCAGAAATTCTTTTGATTGCGCAGTGCGGCTACAGTGCTCAGCAGGCGCGCGACGAATATCGCGCGATGGTTTTTCCGGAAGAGTGGAGCGCGATGCCGGCGGTGCGCAACTCGCGCGTGTACGCGCTCGATGCCAGCGGGTATTTTTCGCGGCCCGGCCCGCGATTGATCACCGGCATCGAAGCGCTCGCGAAAATTCTGCATCCGCAGGTTGCCGTCAGTCCGGAAGCGGAAAGCGTCGCGGTGCCCATCAGCGCCGCGGTTGTAACCGCATTTCCATCGTCCTTACGAGCCGCTTCCGCCTAGTATCGTGACAGGGGCGGGGCAAGCCCCGCCCCTGCATGTGCTCTCCTTCAAGCTGTTCTTCGGTACAGTTGACAGATCTGCTTTTTATATATAAGGTTCCTATATATAGGAGACTTCATGATTGCGCCAGGCATTAAACGTGGGACGGCGGAGTTAGCGGTCCTAAGCGTGCTGGAAGATGGACCGCTGCACGGGTATGAAATGGCGCGGCGCATCGAAGAGCAAACGCACGGCTCGCTGCGATTTACGCTGGCGTCGCTCTATCCGCTGCTGTACCGGCTGGAGAAGCGCGGGTGGGTGCGCGGCGCATGGGAAACGAGCGACACCGGCCGACGTCGGCGATGCTACCGTCTGACGTCCGAAGGCAAGAAGAAGCTGGCGCCGATACGCCGCGAATGGGCCGAGCTGTTCCGCGCCTTGCGGCGGCTTACGAAGGTGTCCCATGCGTGATTGGGAAGCGCTTGTCGAACAGCGGCTCGCAGGCCTGGCGCTGGAGCCGGAAGAAAGGACCGAGGTCATCGCAGAAGTAGCGGCGCATCTGGAAGACATTTGCGCGGAGATGCTCCTACAGGGGATGACGGAAGAAGAGGCGGTGCAGCGGGCATTGTCGCAAGTCGCGGATTGGCGGGATTTGCAGCGCAAAATTTTTGCGGAGAAGAGGAGAGGACAACTCATGGAGAAACGCGTCCGACAGTTATGGATTCCCGGGTTCCTTACGCTGATACTTTCCATGGTTTTCTTGACGGCGCTCCAGAGGCTCGGATTGCGACCTCGCATAGTGTGGAGCGGGCCCAACGCGATTCTGTTGTACATGCCGTGGCTGGTGGCACTTCCATTTTTCGGAGCCCTGGGAGCCTACGTCTCGTCCCGGGCCGGCGGTTCGCGGGGCAGCGTGGTTTTTGCGAGCGTCTTTCCGGTGCTGGCGCTTACTACTGCGTTCCTCCTGATGTTTCCGATCGGCTTGATGATCGAACGGATAACGGGTAGGCCAGTCGATTTTAGCGTTGTGGCCACCGTGCTTTTGAGAGATGGAATTGGCTGGATACTGGTCCCGGGGGCCGCTCTTTTAGTGGGTGGTTTGCTCGCGCACTTTTTGTTGAGCACAACTTCATCGTCGCGGCGCAGGGCGATCGGTTAGCGGGGTGAACCATGCCTGATTGGGAAGCGCTCGTCCGCGAACAGCTCGGCGGTCTTTCGCTTGAACCTGAGGAGAGGCGCGAAGTGATCGCAGAACTCGCCGCGCACCTCGACGAAACCTTCGAGGTATTGCGACGGCAAGGATTGCGGGAAGAGGCCGCCGCCGAGCGGGCTCTTTCGCAGGTAAAAGATTGGCAAGGTCTTCGGCGGAAAATCGAGAGTGCGCGGAGGAGGGAGAACATCATGTCCAATCGCGTTACGCAATTTTGGCTGCCCGGATTATTGACCCTTGCGGTGTCGATGGTCTTTCTAGCGCTGATTCAGATATTCGGACCGCATCCGCTGGTAGTTGCCTGGAACGGTAGGAGCGGTGCGTCACTCGTTGCGCCCGTCGCGACGGTTTACATTCCCTGGTTGGTTTCGTTACCTCTCGTCGGGGCATTGGGAGCTTATCTTTCTCATCGCGCGGGTGGCTCGCGGCGCGCGGTGCTTTCATCCATCGTTTTTCCCGTCCTACCTTATTTGGTTTTATTCTTGGCGGATTTTCCTGTGGCTTTGATTGTCGATGGCCATGTTGCCCACAACATCATGCTCTCTGCTTTTCTCGTTTTGCTAGTCGTGTGGGTCATGGTCCCCGGCGTGGCTCTTCTTGTCGGAGGATTGCCGGTCCAGCTATTGCTTTCGCGCCGTTTAGATTTGCGCGGCGTCGCTAGCCGCTGAGTTCAGCCGTTTCCAGCGCCAATAGAGCGGCAACCCGGCGACCATGAGCAGTAGGCCAATGGAGGAGCGGCCGGGGCGCTGAAGCCAGATGTTGAAGGTGAGAGCGAGGGCGCCGGCTACGAAGAGGCCGGGAACCCAGGGGTAGCCCCAGCAGCGATAGGGGCGGGGCATGTTCGGTTCGGTGTAGCGCAGGCGAAAGAGGGCGACTACTGCGAGCCCGTAGAAAATCCAGCCGGCGAAAATAAAGAGATTGGTTAGTTCTTCGAAAGTTCCCGTGAGCGCCATCAAGCTGGTGAGAATGCCTTGAAAAATCAGGGCGTGGGCGGGGGTGCGATATTTTGGGTGAACGCCGTCGGCAATTTTGAAGAAGATGCCGTCGCGGGCCATGGCGTAGGTGGGGCGAGCGCCGCTCAGGACTGAGGAGTTCATGGAGCCGAGGGCGCTTATGACCATGGCAACGGTGATCCAAGCGGCTGCGATGGGGCCAGCGACGTGTTGGACGACGTCGGATGCGATGTGCGACGAAGCGGCGACGGTGTCGAAGGGAAGAACTTTCAGGCAGGCGGCGCTGAAGAGCAGATAGATGACCGCGACAAGAGCGACGCCGCCAACGAGCGCGCGCGGAAAATTGCGCTGCGGATCTTTTACTTCCGAGCCGACGAGATTCAGATCCTCCCAACCGTCATAAGCCCAGAGAGCGGCAGCGAGCGCGGCGAGGAAGGCGCTGAGTACGCCGCCGTTTAGTGCGGATGGCCACATGGGATCGGGGGCGTGCGGAGCGGCGGCGGGGGCAAAAAACGCGACGCCAATCACGATCACTACGGAAATGATTTTTATGGCGGTGAGAAAAACCTGCACGGCGCCGCCGAGGCGGACGCCGAGATAGTTGATGCCGGTCATGAGCACGAGCCAGAAAACGGCGAGCGGCTGCGCCCAGGTGAAAACGAAATCGTAGGGCTTGATCCAGCCGGTCAGGCCGGGGATGGCGATGTGGATGGTGAAGATCGGGGCGGCGACGGCGGGAATGAGGAAGCTGAGAAAGCGCATCAGGCCCGCGGCGATGGAGGCGAGAGAACTGGGACGGCCGACGATGGAATGCATCCAGCCGAAAAGAAAACCCCAGACGGGTCCGAAGCCGCGGCGGAGGTAGGCGTATTCACCGCCGGCTTCGGGGATGGCGGCGCCGAGTTCGGCGAAGGAGAGCGCGCCGAAAAGCGAGAGGATTGCGCCGACGATCCAGGCGGCGAAGACGATGGAGACAGTAGCGGCCTTCGCGGGCCATTTCCGCGGGCTTGAGGAAAATGCCGGTGCCGATCATGGTGCCGACGACGATTGCGCCGGAAGCCCAGGCGCCGAGGCCGCGGACGAGTTCGAGGCGCTTTTCGGTCATGATCCCCCGATGGATTTCGATAACATTGGACGCGCTGGCCGCGCGTTCATGCCGTCACTTTTTCTGGACTCAACGGCTCACGACGCTTCCGACCACGAATGTCACGGCTGACCCAATCAAGACGTACCACGTAAATGCTATGTGCGTATAGCGCCAAACGCAGAGGATGGTTGCGAGGCCGAGGAACATGCCGGCGAGCGCGCCGGTGTCGGTGGATTTGCGGTCGAGCGTGCCGAGAAGAAAAAGTCCTAGCAGGCTGCCGAAGGGGAGGGAAGCTACGGTGAGGCCGGCTTCGAGGAGAGGGCCCCACTTTACGAAACCGAAGGCCATCAAGATCGAGGCCCCACACTAGCGTCATGCGACGCGAGAGTTGGAGGAATTGGACCGGATCGGCGGTACGGCCACGGAGGCGAGAGAAATCGAGGACGCTTGAAGCGGCGAGGGAATTGAGCGAGCCGCTGGCGTTGGACATGGCGACGGCGACGATGGAGGCGAGGAGCAGACCGGCGAGACCTGTGGGCATTTCGCGGACTAGGAAGAGTGGGAGGATGCGGTCGGTGCGCTCGCCGGCGGCGAGGAGCGGGGCGTGTTGCGCAAAGACGTAGAGCAGGACTCCAATCAAGAGAAAGATGGTGAACTGAATGAGGACGATAACGCCGCTGGTGAGGAGCGCGCGGCGGCTGTCTTTTTCATTGCGCGCGGCGAGCAGCCTTTGGACGATGGTTTGGTCGGTGCCGTGGCTGGCCATGGTGAGAAAAGCGCCGCCGATCAGGCCGGACCAGAATGTATATTTTGTGGCGAGGTCAAAAGAAAAATCGAAGACTTGCAGTTTGTGGCCGGCGGCGGCGGCGACTTGCGTTACTTCAGTCCATCCGCCGGGAATGCGGTGGAGCAGAACCCAAAAACGTGACGGCGCTACCTGTGAGATAGAGGAGCAACTGCGCGACGTCGGTCCAGATGACGGCGGTCATGCCGCCTTCGAAAGTGTAGAGGATGGTGAGCGCGATGACGATGACAACGGCGAGGTGTTCGGAAGTGCCGAGGACGACGCTGACGACAAGCGCGATGGCGGAGACGCGGACGCCTTCGGCGATGGCGCGCGTGACGAGAAAGGTGCTGGCGGCGACGGCGCGCATTTTTTTGCCGAAGCGTTTTTCGATGAGCGCGTAGGCGGTCAGAAACTGGCCGCGAAAATAGCCGGGGAGGAGAAGGAGAACGATGAGGATTCGGCCGATCAAATAGCCGATGACGAGTTGAATGAAGGTGAGATTGCCGCCATAGGCGATGGCGGGCGTTCCGATGATGGTGAGCGTGGAAGTTTCTGTCGCGACGATGGAGAGGGCCAGAGCCCACCAGGGGGCGGTGCGTCCGCCGAGAAAATAGTCGAGGCTGACGGATTGGCGGTCACTCTTGGCGACGTCTTTTTTAGTGCGGCGGAAGCGCATGCCCAGAGCCGTTACGGCGAGGAGATATGCGATGACGATCGCGAGGTCGAGTGGGTGGATGCGCATTAGTGGTTTGTGGCGGTTTTCGGACGGAGATTGCTCCGTTCCGTGATGAACTCCGCGTGCTTCGCTTAGTCGTTCAAAAGAGAACCGAGAATAGTGGCTGCTCTTACGCAGGTCAAGAAATGACTGTGAAGAGCGCGTGCCGAGTGCCGCGACCCACCATCCGGGTCCTACGACCCCAGCGCATGATTGCGCACGATGTTTTCATCGGCGAATGCATTGGATGTGATTCTCGCTTATGCTTTTTGCATGCGCTATGTATTGGGTTTCGACGGCGGCGGAACGAAGACCGACTGTGTCTTGATGGACGAGTCTGGGGCGATTTTGGCGCGGGCGCAGGCGGGGCCTTCGAATCCGTTGCGGGTGGGATTTGGCGCGGCGATTTCTGCTATTCGAGAAGCGGCGCGGCAGGCCGTCGCTCAGGCGGCGCTGCCGGGCAGTTCGTCAGCCGCCGCGGTTTGCGCTGGTCTTGCGGGAGCGGGGCCTCCCGAGTCCGCAGAAAAAATTCGCGCGCTTCTTGCCTCGGAATTTCCGGAATCGAGGGTTCAGGTTTGCACCGATCTCGATCTCGCGTTGGCAGCGACGGGCGACGGACCAGTGATTGTGCTGTTAGCGGGTACGGGTTCGTTTGCAGTCGGGCGGAACACGGCGGGCGAAACGGCACGCGCGGGTGGTTACGGTTCGCAGATTGGGGACGAAGGTAGCGCTTACGATATTGGGCGACGCGCGGTTTTGATGGCGATGCATGAAAACGACCGCAGCGGCGTCGATTCGCTGCTTGGGGCAGCGGGTGCTGCGCGAGCTGACTTGTGCGGATTGGTCCGAGGTGAAGGCGCGGGCGCAAGCGGCGTCGGATGAAGTATTTCCGCGATTGTTTGCCGTCGTGGCCACGGTTGCCGATTGGATCGAAACTTCGACGGAGACTCCCGCCCAAACTGCGGCGAGAAATGAGGCACGGGGAATACTTCGCGCGGCTGCGTTTGATTTGGCGTCGCTGGCGGAAAATCTTGCGGAGCGATTGCATTTGCGGGGCACGAAATTCGTGGTTGCAAAAACGGGCGGGATGATTGGACGCTCGAAATATCTGGAGATGCAGCTCGATGAGCGTCTGAAGAACGTGTTTCCGCGAGCAGAGATTGGAGTCCTGCGGGAATCTCCGGCGGAAGCGGCTGCGCGGTTGGCGTTGGGATTGTTGAATTCAGGAACTTCGACAGGGCGTTGAGATGGCAGGTGCGGACAAAAATCGTGATCGAGCGCTCGTGGCGTCGGGCGATGAGCTGACAGCTTTACTGCACCATGCCGACGCGGAGGTGTTGCTTGCGCTGCTCGATAATCCGTCGCTCGAGGAAACGCAGCTTTGCATACTGCTCGAACGAAAGAATCTGCCGGGGGAAGTTCTCGAAGAAGTGGCGCGGCGAAAAGCGCTGCTGAAAAGTTACCGCGTGAAGCGCGGGCTGGCGTTTCATCCGCGGACGCCGCGGCTCGTGACTTTGCGGCTGCTGCGCGAACTTTATTTGATGGACCTGGTGCAGCTGACACTGCTGCCGGGGATTCCGACGGAGTTGAAGCGGAGTGCGGAGGACCAGCTGGTATCGCGGCTGCCGCAGCTGCCGCTAGGACAGAAAATCACACTGGCGCGCCGCGGGCCTGCGCGGCTCGCTGGCGCGCTTCTCGCGGAGGGACACGCGCAGATTGTTTCAATCGTGTTGGACAACGCTTATCTGACGGAAGCGCAAGTATTGAGAGCGCTTTCGCGCGAAAAGCTGCCGCTTGGCGTTGTGCGCGCCATCGGGCAGCACCGCAAGTGGTCGATTACTTACAACGTGCGGCTTGCGCTGGTGCGGCATCCTGCGTCGCCGCTGGCAACCGTGCTGGCGTATCTGCCCGAGCTGACTGTTTCTGATTTGCGCGAGCTGGCCTCCCCGGGAATCGTACCGGAGAGCTTGCGCAAGTATCTTCAAGCCGAAGTGCAGCGCCGGATTCGCGCGGGAGAAAAGAAACGGCAGAAGGACAACACCTCCGGACCTTCGGCTGCGTCTAATCACGACTGAGCGGTGGATTTCATCCCATAGACTGGCGCGGAATATCGAGGTATTGCGAATTGGGCCCGGCAAGAATCGGCGAATTGCCGGGAACAAAACATCGCTGCGCGGCGTCGTATGGGAGTGCTCGTAGCAGGCGTATGCTTAAGACGAACGAGCGGCGAGATCGCCTTGGCGCCGCAGCTTGGGATCCTTGGCAGGGGGGTTCACCAGGTCCATGGGCAATGGGGACCATTCGTCCCGGCGCAACGAGCGCCGCTGGGCGCAGCGCTACTCGTTTCGCGCCAGCCTCGAAATCGAGTGGGGCTCCGCCGTGCTTCGCGCCAGCACGCGCGACATAAGTTCCAACGGCATGTTCATCGAATCGGTCGATCCTTTGTGGATTGGTGCGGGATTTACAGCGCATCTGGTGCTGGACCGGCCCGTGAAAGTAGATTGCTCCGTGAAGCGGATCGAGCCCGGGCTTGGCATGGGCGTTTCCGTGACGCTTTCCGAGCGGGCAGCACGAACAGCGCTATCAAGATCTTCTGGCGTCTCTCTCCAACACAGGTTCTTAACCTCGTCTTATACTATGCTTGCGGCGGCGCGGTTTTTTTTGCGCGCCATGGCAGGCATGAAATTATATTTGGCAGTCTTGGCCCCGTTATTGGGAACGGCGTTTGAGGTCGTATGAGCATGACCAGATGCCTTGATTGCGGCTCACCGCGTATGGCAGACCAGTGTCCGTCGTGCGGCTTGACGTCCGTTGCAGCGGAGCTGGTGTTCCGGCGGCGGCTTGTGGCGCGAACGGCGATTTTTCTTGTGGGCTCGCTGGCCTTTCCGTACGTGAGCCAGATTTATCCGCCGCTGGACTTGGACTTGATGCTGGTGTTCTTTGGGTTGCTGTTTTTTCTGGCGTTAACGATCGCGGTGATTCTCGAGAGACTGGCGCGGCAACACAAGGAGATCGAAGTTCTGAAGCGAATTTATGCGGGATTTATTCCGCTGCCGTGGATTTTGGCGGCGACGCTTTTCGTGAATGGCAGGCTCGATTCGCAGAAAAACCTGGCGTACTATCCAACTTCCGTCGAGAGCAAATTCAATATGAAGGGAATCGTGCGCGGGAGCCGGCGATTGCACGTGCGTTCGTGGCGTTCTGGGCAGAAGGTCGAGGGTTTGGCGGTGGATGCCGATGATTTTGACCGGTTTCAGGTTGGCGACACGGTGGTGGTGGCGGTCGAGCCGGGGGCGCTGGGGATTCCGTGGTATTACGGGGTGTACCGGCGGTGAGGTGTGGTGTAGCGGAGTAGCGAACAAAAGCGCAGGGCTTCGAGGCCTGTGCCACTGATTGAGATCAGTAGGCGGGTTTGCCGTCGGGCTTTAGCGGCAACTGGATTTCGAGGAAGTGGCCGGTTTTGCCGAAGCGGAAGCGGACGCGCTCGACGAGGCCTACATCTCGCGTTTTCCACTCGGAAGTTTCGATTGGGTCGCTTGGCAAATCGGATGTGGACCATTCCACGTTGTCGCCTTGCGGCTTCACTGTTTGAGGATCGACCTCGTAGGCTTCTTGTTCTTTGAGATCCAGCAGGAGGTAGCGCTTCCACAGTTTTACAAGGAGCACGCCGCGCTTATCCGTGTGGTAGATGTTCCATGATTGCGGGGCTTCGTCATTGAAGCGCACAATCGCGAATTGCACCTGCTTCCACAAGGCCTTTTTGTCAGGAGGCGCGGTCTGCGGAAGAGCCGAGAAGAGAATTAGCGCTGACACGATGGCTGTTTGCATTCCTGGAATCAATTCACATCACAACTTCGCTGAAGGATTTGTCGAGGAGGCGGATGGCTTCGTCGACGTCGGGCTTGGTGGTGTTGAGCATGGGAGCGAGGCGGAGGACGTTGCCCATGAGGCCGCCTTTGCCGATGAGGAGACCGTTGTCGCGGGCGCGTTCCATGACTTGCGTGGTTTGCGCGGGGGCGGGCTCTTTGGTTTTGCGGTCTTTTACCAGTTCGAGGGCTTGCATGAGGCCCATGCCGCGGACGTCGCCGATGAGCGGGTGCTTTTCCTGGAGCTCTTCGAGTTTGGCGCGGAAGTAATTGCCGACAGTGTGGGCGTTTTCGAGGAGGTCGTCTTCTTCGATGAGTTCGATGGTGGCGCGGGCGGCGACGCTGGTTACCGGGTTGCCGCCGAAGGTGGCGATGTTCAGGCCCTGAAAGCCGGCGGCAATTTCCGGCGTCGTAACCGTCAAGCCGACTGGGACGCCGTTGGCCATGCCTTTCGCGCTTGTGAGAATGTCTGGAGTCACTTCCCATTGTTCGATGCCGAACCATTTTTTGCCGGTGCGGCCCCAGCCGGTTTGCACTTCGTCGGAGATGAAAAGTCCACCGTACTTTTTCACAATATTGAAAACGATTTTGAAATATTCCTTGGGCGGGGTGATGAAGCCGCCGACCCCTTGGATGGGCTCGGCGATGAAGGCGGCTATGCTGCCGCTTGTGCCGGTCTGGATGAGGTTTTCGACGTCACCCGCGCAAGCGACTTCACATTCGGGATATTTCAAATGCAGAGGGCAGCGGTAGCAGTACGGATTGATCGCGTGAGAGATGCCGACGCTGATGACGCCTGCTTTACGATAAGGCGCGTGGGCGGTGACGGATTTCATGAGGGAGGAGCCACCAGAATAGGCATGGCGGAGAGCGACGACATCGAAGCTTCCGGTGGCCATGCGAGCGATGAGAATCGCGGCTTCATCGGCTTCGCTACCGGAGCTGGTGAAAAAACTTGACTGCAGATTCCCGGGAGTAATCTGAGCGATTTTTTCGGCGAGGGCGACGATCTGTTCGTTCGGATATAGCGTCGAGAGGTGCTGGAGCTTGTTGACCTGGGCGTTGATCTTGCTGGTGATTCTGGGATTGCAGTGGCCCACGGAGACGGTGAGGATGCCGCCGAAAAAATCGAGGTACTTGCGGCCTTCGACGTCCCAGACGTGCTGCATTTCGGCGTGGTCGGCGACGAGCGGTTTTTGATAGTAGTTGGTCACTGAAGGCCAGATGTATTTCTTGTGCTTGGCGACGACTTCTTCGCTGCGCGACATTGTCGATGGCACGGGTTTTGCGGGCGTGGTCATGGGGGCTTCCTCGGCGTTGGTATGGTGACGTTCGAGTGTACGACGCGTTGAAACGTGCGGCAAGCGCGCTCCGCGCTCCGGGCGCAAAGAATGCCTGCCACCAAGCGGACGCCTGTATTTGTCTATTCGGATTATTAACTCACTGGTTTGTTCTTGACCGTTTCGTATTATGATGCCGCAGCCTTCTAGCCATGAGTACTGCGAGCAAACTCCGCTTAATCCGTGCCGCGCGCGACGCCGGTTTCTCAGACGCGGACATTCTTCGAGAAGTGCTGCGCGGAGTGTACGGGAGCGAAAAGCGCCGCCAGATCGTTGTGGAGTGGGGAGAACTTTTGGGCAGGACAGCTAGCGAGGCGCTCCGGATCGCACACGGCGCTGGCCTGATTCCGAGCGCACACCCGCCACGGGGCGACGCTTAGGAAACGCTTCGCGGTACAGGTCCGGAAACGTTTGACGAACGAACTTTTTGTCTTCTGGGGACCCGTCCGCGAGCTTTTTAATCTTGGCAATTCGTTCAGTGCGGCTCATCCCCTCGAACCGGCGTGTAACGGCTGCAATAAGATGTTTCTCCGCCATGGAGAGTGACCTCCAAAATTCAGTATGCATGTTCATTTCTTCTGTGACAAGTCTCTGTTGCCGCAGCTACCCGTAACAATCCTTTCCTGAGCCGTATCAGGGGTGAACCGTCGGGTTCATAGTCAACTTTGCTCGGTTGGTCCTCAACGGGGCCCTGCCTACCCATTTAGCGCTGTGGTGCATCAAACGCGGGGAGTTTTAGAAGGTTTGTACTGAATACGTGTGAAGACTCAAGGAGATGAGTGATGGCGAAGATGAAGGCAGCAGTGGTTACGAAGGCGGGTGGGGATTTTGAGATTCAGGAGCGGGAGATACCCGAGCCGGGGTTTGGCGAGGTGCGGATCAAGGTACAAGCCTGTGGGGTTTGTTTCAGCGACCACCTGGTAAAAGACGGCCTCTGGCCAGGAATTGTGTATCCGCGCGTGCCGGGGCACGAAGTAGCCGGCGTGGTGGATGAAGTGGGCGAAGGAGTAACGGAATGGAAGAAGGGTGATCGTGTGGGGACGGGTTGGCACGGAGGGCACGATTTTGTATGCGACTCGTGCCGCCGAGGAGACTTTGTTACTTGCAAGAACGAAGCGATCACGGGCCTCACGCGAGACGGAGGATATCAGGAATACATGCTGGCAAGGCATGAAGCGGTGGCTCGAATGCCAGAGGATCTGGACGCCGCAGAGTCAGGACCGCTGCTGTGCGCGGGTGTTACGACGTTCAATTCGCTGCGGCATAGCGGAGCTACAGTCGGCGACTTGGTTGGCGTGCAGGGAATCGGCGGTTTGGGGCATTTGGGAGTTCAGTTCGCGGCAAAAGCTGGGTATCGCGTGGCGGCCATCGGACGCGGGCCAGAGAATGCGGCATTGGCGAAGAAACTGGGAGCGTCCGCTTACATCGATACAAATGCGAGCAAACCCCGCGGAGGAACTGCAGAAGATGGGAGGCGCCAAGGTGATCCTTGCGACGGCGCCAAACGCGAAGGCGATGGCGGCGTTGATAGGCGGGCTCGGTGTGGGCGGGAAATTGCTAGTTGTGGGTGCACCGTTTGAGCCGATGGAAGTGTCAGTGCCATCGCTGCTTATGGCCAGGAGGGACATCCAAGGATGGCCAAGCGGGTCGGCGATGGATTCGGAAGACACGCTGCGATTTTCATCGCAGTCCGGCGTGAGGGCGATGATCGAAAAGTATCCCCTGGAGAAGGCGAATGAGGCGTTTGCGCGAATGATGAGCGGGAAGGCACAGTTTCGCGTGGTACTGACAATGTAGGGAGTATAACTTGAACGCACGAGCAGGATCTCGGAACGCGCCAACCGTGTGGAGTGCGATGGTTATTCGGGAAACAAACGCTAGCGACAGCGACTCGATCTGGAAGATTCTCGAACCGGTGATTCGAGGCGGGGACACGTACACCTTGCCTGCGGATATGAAGCGTGAGGAAGCGCTCGCGTATTGGCGGGCGCCGGAACACGAGGTGTTCGTGGCGGAGGAAGGCGGAGAAGTACTTGGGACGTATTATTTACGCGCGAACCAGAAGGGCGGCGGAGCGCACGTTGCGAATTGCGGGTACATGACCGCACCGTGGTCGAGCGGACGGGGCGTCGCGCGAGCTATGTGCCAGCATTCGCTGGAGCGCGCGAAGGCGCGAGGATTTCGCGCGATGCAATTCAATTTCGTGGTGAGCAGCAACGAGCGCGCGGTGCGGCTATGGCAGAACATGGGATTTAAGATAGTGGGGCGGCTTCCTGGAGCATTTGTGCATCCGGCACTGGGCGCGGTGGATGCGCTGGTCATGTTCAGACATCTGTAGGCCGCCGTGCGTATAATGGCGCCCCATGGGTTCCAAGCCCTCACTCCTTGAGCGAACGTATCGCATGGTTGTGCGGGTGTTCCCGCGCTGCAGCATGATTTCGCAGGCCATCGCCTTCAATTTGTTCTTGGCATTTTTTCCGACGCTGCTTATCGCCGTGGGCTTCGCAACCAGCCGGATCGGTGGACGAACGAGCCTTTTCGATTTGATCCAAGATCTCACGGAGTTTTTGCCGCCGGGGAGCCAGGGCATCGTTTCTGAGTTTCTCGTGAAGCGCGGACCGGACGCCTGGAAACTGGCGCTCGTGGGGTGGGCGGGAACGCTGCTGGCAGGTTCGCAGGTTATGCGACTGCTGATGGAAGGCATTCACAGAATATACGGAGACCAGGAAAAACCAGGATTTCTGCACCGGCAACTCCGGGGACTGGCGTTGCTGCTGGTGACGATAGCACCGCTGTTGGCGGCGGCGATACTGGGGATTCTAGGACGGCCGCTGCGGCGGTGGCTTTCGAGCGAATTTGGGACCCATCATCTTTTACAGGGATGGTGGACGTTTTTCTTCACTGCGACGGCCATTGTGTTGGCGATGCTGGCGCTGACGGTAATCTATCGCGTGGCGCGACCGGGTGAGGAAAGATTGCGAAACGTTTTGCCGGGCGCGATGGTGGCGACGTCGCTGTGGTGGCTGGTGAACGTGTTGTTTGGGTTTTACGTGCGCCGCGTGCCGTACAGCGTGGTCTATGGCGGGCTTGCGGCGGTGATAGGATTGATGGTGTGGATGCAGCTTTCTGCGGTAATCGTATTTCTGGGGGCCGCGTGGAACGCGGAGCTGGCGGATAGCCGCCGTGGGGCGCGACCTCAATTGGGCAAGGTGGTTGAACAAAGTGACTGAGCAATTGATTCGCGTGGAATGCTACTCCGGACACAGAGCGGAGGAGCGACCGGTGCGCTTGGCGTTCGAATCGCAGACGTTGGAGATTGCGGAGGTGGAGGATCGCTGGTACTCGCCGGGCGCAACTTATTTTCGGGTGCTGGCAGAGAACGGAGACCGGTATGTATTGCGGCGCGACGACGCGCAGGATGTTTGGAGTTTGACCGCGTTCCGCGCGGCTGGCAAACGCGTTGACACAAAAATTAACCAGAGCGTATAGTCAATCCGCGAGTGTTGTCCCAAGGTTCCCCCCGTAGTGCCGGCTGACCAGAAAGCCGGCGGTGCCTGCGGATACGGATCAGAGAAGGAAAGGGATGTTCTACCTACCGCGGTTCCCGTTCGCACGGCGCTGGACGTGTGTTTTCCTGGTATTGCTGCTAGCAGGTGCAGGCGCACTTTTGCGAGCGGCGCAAACGCCAACGCCGCCCGCTCCTCCAGCGGCGCAGACGCCCGCGGAGCCGGTAAAGCCGCAAGCGCCGGCTTCGGATGAAAGCACGGAAGTTTCTAGCCGCGATACTCCTCCGACATTCAAGGTTCGTGTAAATCTGGTGCTGGTGCGGGTGGTGGTGCGAGATCAGCAGGGGAAAGTCGTGCCGAACCTGCACAAGGAAGACTTTCAGCTTTCCGATAATCGCAAGCAGCAAGTCATTTCCACGTTCAGCGTGGAGACACCGGAATCGCACGCGGTTGCGACCACAACAGGCGCGGACGCAAATGTTCCGGCGGATTCGGAGGCGGCGAAAGCGGTAGCGGCTGCATTGCCAGAGAGGTTTGTTTCGGTCGTGTTTGACGACCAGCACCTCACGATGCAGGACGCAATGTTTGTGCGAACTTCCGCGGGCCGATTTTTTGATTCGCTGGCGGCATCCGATCGAGTGGGAATCTACTCGACGTCAGGGCAATTCACGCAGGAATTTACAAAAGACCACGAGATGCTGCGCAAATCGCTGTTGAACATCATTCCGCATTCACCTACGGCTGGACTCCACGACTGTCCGGACATCAGCTATTACCAGGCAGACCTAATTCAGAACAAGAACGACTCGCAGGCGCTTGCGCTTGCGGCGGAAGATGCGGTGCAGTGCGCGTTCGGCGGCGACGAAACGCAGATCAGCGCGGCGCGGGCCATGGCGTTTTCGACTGCCGGCGCCGTGATTGGACGGGAGGATTCTTCGACAGAGTACGCGCTGCGCCACATGGAAGACGTTATGCGCAGGTTGTCGGCGATGCCGGGCCAGCGGATTATGGTGTTTGTTTCCCCGGGATTCATAACTTCGACGCTGATGTTGGAGTTCAGCGACCTGGTGGACCGCGCGACGAAGTCGAACATCGTGATCAACACGATAGACGCGCGAGGATTGTACACGTCGGATACGGCGGGCGACCTCGCCGACCCCCCTGTGGATTCGTATCGAACGGCAGGGTACAAAGCTTCCTACCGGATAGCAGCTCAATTGGCACAGGAAGACGTGCTGGCGCAACTGGCGGATGGAACGGGCGGGACTTTCTTCCATAACCGCAATGATGTGGATGAGGGGTTACGCGAGGCAGGGGCTGCACCGGCGATGACTTATCTTCTCGGATTTTCGCCGCAGAATTTGAAGCTGGATGGCAGCCTGCACACTTTGAAAGTGTCGTTCGTGCGCAAGACTAACTACAAGATTCAGGCGCGGCACGGCTACTTCGCGCCGCGGCACGTTGTTGACCCGGCCGAGGCCGCGAAGCAGGAGATTCAGGAAGCGCTTTTCTCGCAGGACGAAATTCGCGATCTACCGGTGGATTTGCACACGCAGTTTTTTAAGACGACAGGATCCGAAGCGCGGCTGGCGGTGCTCACACACGTGGATATCAAGGGTGTGCATTTCCGGAAAGCCGAAGGGCGCACGCGGGACGATCTGACGGTGGCGACAGCGATATTCGATGAGAACGGAAATTACGTCACGGGCGGGGAGAAGATCGTGCAGATGAAGTTGTTGGATCCGACGTACGACCGGCTGATACGGTCGGGCCTCAATTTAAAGACAAGTTTTGACGTGAAGCCCGGAACATATCTGGTGAGACAGGTCGTGCGTGACTCCGAGGGATCGCAGCTTGCGGCGCGCAATGGCGCCGTAGTGATACCGAATTGATGAGATAGATGGGGGAGCACATGAACAAGAGAAATATTCGCGAGCGGAAGAGCTGGGGCTGGCTTGCTGGAATCACAGCGGCCGTAACGTGCGTGTTTCTGGCACAACTCGCCGGGCAGACTCCACCTGCGCAGGCGCCGGCCGCACCGGCTCAGGGAGCGATTCCAGTGGCGGGAGCGACTATCAAAACGGAATCGCGCCTCGTGCTGGTGGATGCCGTCGTGACCGACAAGAAGGGGAACTACATTCACGACCTGACGCAAAATGATTTCAAGGTGTATGAAGACAACAAGGAACAGAGCGTGGCAAGTTTTTCGTTCGGGGCGGACACGGCTATCCAGGCGCAGGGACAAAAAAAGTATTTAATCCTGTTCTTCGATGATTCGACGATGGCTCCGGGAGACCAAATTCAGGCGAGAGGCGCCGCGAAAAAGTTCATTGAGGCCAATGCGGGGCCTGACCGGCTGATCGCGGTGGCAGATTTCGGCGGCACTTTGCGGATCGTCCAGAATTTTACGGCGAACGCGGACCTCCTGCAGGCGGCAGTTTCCGGAGTAAAGAATTCCGCGGTAAGCCCGAACGCCGAGGTGGCCTCAGCAGGACTTTCTCCTTCAGCTAGCCCGATGGGAGGACCGATAGGATTCTCCTCTCCTCTTTCAGCCATGAGCAGCGCGGAATCAGATTTCGGCGCGAGGAGCATGCTGCTGTCGGTGCGCAGCCTGGCCAAGAATCTGCGCGGAGTACCGGGTAGAAAAATGGTTGTGTTGTTTTCCGGGGGCTTCCCATTGAATTCGGAGAACGAGTCCGAGCTGACCGCGACGATTGACGCTTGCAACAAGGCGAATGTGGCGATCTATTCGCTCGATGTGCGAGGCTTGATGACCATGCCTTCCGGCGGGATCTCGCGTCTGAACAAAACGGACGATGCAAACCGCGAGGTTGCGGAAAAGCAGACTGGGAAAACCCTTTACGGCGGAGGCCGCGTGGTCTTGGCTTCGTACTCAGTTGCGGCGTTTGACCCGCAACGTCCCGTTGGGGGAGGCGGTACCGGTGGCGGCACGGGTGGCGGTGGTGGACGTCCTGGCGGAGGCGGCGGAACTGGAGGAACCGGAGGTACCGGCGGAACCGGAGGACGGGTGGAACCGGAGGGACCGGAGGTACGGGCGGGAGAGGCGGAACTGGCGGCACAGGAACCGGAGGCACGGGGGGTACGGGCGGCAGAGGCGGAACTACCGGAACTGGTGGCGGAACCACCGGGCGAACTGGCGGCGGAGTAGCGAATCCGAATACGAATAATCCCAATTCGGTTTTCACGCAACCGAGGACGATCGTTCCGCAATTCCCCCCTTCAGCTTCGACAAACCAGCAGATTCTAGCGGCTCTCTCCGAGGGAACCGGTGGATTCACGATCTTCAATACCAACGATTTGTTGGGAGGGCTCGAGAAGATCGGGCGCGAGCAGAGCGAGTTTTATATTTTGGGCTACGTGCCGCAACAATCGGCGGAGGGAAGCTGCCATACACTGAAAGTGAAAATGAATCACGGCGGGATGAACGTAAGGTCGCGCAGCGGCTACTGCAACACGAAACCAGCGAACGTATTGGAAGGCACGCCGGTGGAGAAGCAGCTCGAGGCGCGGGCTACGGGTACGCAGGCCGGAACTATGCAAGGAGCGTTCCAAGTGCCTTACTTCTATACAGCGCCAAATGTGGCGCGCGTAAACCTGGCGATGGAGATTCCTTCAAACACGGTGCAGTTCAACAAAGAAAAGGGTAAGTATCACGCCAACTTGAATGTACTGGGCATAGCGTACAAGCCAGACGGCAGCATTGGGGCGAAGTTCAGCGACACGGTTAATCTCGATTTGGAAAAAGACGAGATGAAGGAATTCACCAAGCATCCGTACTCCTACGAAAACCAGTTCGACGCGGGATCGGGCGACTACAAGCTGACTGTTGTGGTGAGCTCGGGAAATGACGCATTCGGGAAATACGAATCGAAATTGCAGATTGATCCGTATGATGGCAAGCAGTTCAGCCTGGGCGGAGTGGTGCTCACGGACTCAATGCAGCGGCTGTCGGATATTCCGACGGGACTTGATTCGGTGTTGCTGGAGGATCGCACGCCGCTCGTGGTGAAAGGAATGCAGGTCAATCCATCGGCCAGCAATCGCTTCAAGAAGACGGAGACTGTAGCGCTCTATACGGAAGTCTATGAGCCGCTGCTGACATCCTCCACGCCCCCGCAGGTGATGGCTGGTTATGCGATCGTAGAGCGAGCCAGCGGCAATGTCGTGTTCAAGACGGGAGCGATCCGTTTGGACGACTTCATTCAGAAGGGGAGCCCGATGGTGCCAGTCGGGCTGAGCATCAGAGTGAAGGACATGCCTCCCGGAGGCTACCGGCTTGTAGTAATGGCCGTGGACGGGGCAGGGAACCACGCCACGAACCGCACCATTGATTTTGATATTACGGAATAGCTGGCCGCGCAAAGCGGCTGTTCGATTGATAATTGGGCAGCCAATTAAGCAGCGGGCTGGCGGGATGCGCCGCCAGACTCGGCCATTAGGCTGCGCAAGACAAACCAGCAATTTGCGGGGCGCTCCGAGAGACGCCGCATGAAGTAGGGGCACCAGTCGGTCCCAAAGGGCACGTAGACTTGCAGGGTGTCACCGGCTGCGCGTACCTGCTCCTGAAGGTCGCGGCGAATCCCATAGATCATCTGAAATTCGTAACGGCTTTTATCCAGTTTGAGGCGGGCGGCCTCAGCTTGGGCGTGGGCGACCATGTTCCAGTCGTGGGAAGCGATGGCGGGTAAGTAGGTGCCCTGCGCGGCGCCTTCGAGGAGCAAAGTAGTCAGCTTCTGGTAGTTGGAATCCACATCGGCCTTTTTCTGAAAAGCGATTTTGGGGGATTCGCGATAAGCGCCTTTGACGAGGCGAATTTTCGGTTTAATGGGCGCGAGCCTTTGCAGATCTTTCTCCGTGCGGAAAAGGTACGCCTGCACCGCCAATCCGCAATTGCCAAGTTCCCGTTGCACGCTTTCGAAGATATCCAGAGTGACGTCTGTATAGACGCTGCCTTCCATGTCCATTTCGATGGTCCGGCCGAGCGCGGCGGCGCGGGCGGCGATATCGCGAGCCATCGAGCGGCAAAGCTCTTTGTCAATGTCCAGGCCGAGTTGGGTAAGTTTTATCGAAATGTTGCCGGTAAGCTTCTTGGCGTGCAGTTCCTCCACCATTTGGATGTAGCTGGCGCAGACTTCGCGCGCGGCGGCTTCGCTGGTGACGTTTTCACCGAGATGATTCAGGCTGACGTTGCGGCCCTGGGAGCAGAGTTCCTGGCTCGCCGTGAGCGCTTCCGCGAGCGATTCGCCGGCGACGAAACGGCGAGCAAAGCCATTTTTCATGCCGCGACGCGCGATGCGATTCGTCACGCCGCGCTTTGTGGACAGCCAGAAGATAAAATTGCGAATCAGCACGAGCCCTCACAATTTGCCAGAAATGAAGAAGAAGGCAGAGGATACGGGCAGAAGCGCTGCGCGTCAATACCGGGCGGGGAGATTTGCTCAAGGGCAGGCGCAGTTGGTTGAGGGGCTCGAGGACAGACCTGTCCGCATGGGCAAAGGAGGGAGGGATTCGACACTGGACCTCGACGGCCGCAACTTCCGTCCGGGGGGAGGGTTATTCTATGAAGTGCCACGTGTATGTGGACCATCCCGCAGGCAGGAGAGTGTCATGATAGTGCAGCATGGCCCCGGCCAGCAATCGGTTTCGATCTCGACGACCTCCAGGTCTTTCCTCGCGGCTATTCTTTCTGTGGCATGCGTGTTTTCCGCGGGCGTTGATGTGCCCGCGGTTTCGGCCATGCCAGCGGCCCCGAAAGATAAGAAAGCAAAGCAAGATCCAGTCCTAAAGAACCTGCCGATCACAGAGCTGAGCGCCGATGAGGCGATTCTCCACGCGCTGAATCGGTTGGCGTACGGCCCGCGGCCCGGCGACGTGGAGCGCGTGCGGCAGGTAGGGCTGGCGAAATGGATCGACCAGCAGTTGAATCCCAATTCGATTGACGACAAAGCGCTGGAGGCGCGGCTGGAGAACTATCCGACGCTGAAGATGTCCAGCGCGAAGCTGATTGCCGAGTATCCGCAGCCGAAGCAGGCGGAAAAGCAGGCAGCAAAGCGCGCACAAGCACAACTGCAGCAAGATGAGCAGCGGCGGTCAGATGCATCTGCGGCGGTTGTTGCGAAAGACATGCAAGCGACGCCGGCTCCGACGGAAACCGGGGTAACGGATGCGGCTCCGACTTCCGCAGGGGCACCAGGCGACGCCGGGGATGCGAACGCTCCCTCTCCGATGAAGCAAGAACCGGGACAAGAGAATCCTGGCGCGAAAGGCGCGGGCAAGCGGGATCTGCTGGGCGGCGACCCGAACAATGTGCCGCGAGCTATCGCCGAAGACAGCAAGCGGCCGCAACGCGTGGTTGCGGAATTGGCGATGGCAAAGGTGACGCGCGCTATCTACAGCGAACGGCAGCTTCAGCAGGTGATGGATGACTTCTGGTTCAATCATCTGAACGTGTTTGCCGGGAAAGGCGAGGACCGCTACTACCTGACCGCATACGAGCGCGATGTCATTCAGCCGCACACGCTGGGGAAGTTCAAGGATCTGTTGACGGCATCGGCGAAGAGCCCGGCAATGCTTTTTTATCTGGATAATTTTTTGAGCGCCGATCCACGGGCCGCGAAGCGGCTGGCGGCGGAACGCGCCATGCGCCAACAGGGGCGTTACGGCCGTTTCGGACGGCCGTTCCCGCCGCAAGGGCAACAGAAAAAACAAAATGAACGCGGACTGAATGAAAACTATGGCCGCGAATTGATGGAACTGCACACGCTGGGTGTGGATGGCGGCTACACGCAAAAGGATGTGACCGAAGTGGCGCGTTGTTTCACGGGTTGGACCATCGAGAAGCCGCGGGAGCATCCCGAGTTCAAGTTCGACGAGCGTTTGCACGATCCCGACCCGAAGTTTGTGCTGGGCAAAAAGATTCATGCCGGCGGAATGAAAGACGGCGAGGAAGTGATCGACCTGCTCGTGCATAATCCCAGCACCGCGAAATTCATCTCGACGAAACTGGCGCGGCGGTTTGTTTCGGACAATCCACCGCCGGCGCTGGTTGACGCGGATGGCGAAGACGTTTCAGGAAAGCGACGGCGACATTAGGGCCGTGATGCACACGATGATTTATTCGCCGGAGTTTTGGTCGCGCGAAGCGTATCGCGCAAAAATCAAGACGCCGTTCGAGCTGGTGGTTTCGGCGGCGCGCGCGTTGGGGACGGACGTGGACATGCCGCAGCCGCTGGTCGGATGGGTGGGGCGAATCGGCGAACCGATTTATCAGTGTCAGCCGCCGACGGGTTATTCGGACAAGGCGGATGCGTGGGTGAATACCGGCGCATTGCTTAACCGGCTGAATTTTTCGCTGGCGCTGGCGGGGAACAAAATGCGCGGGTCGCGCACGGATGTTGCCGCGCTGCTCGGTGCGGAATCGTCCGCGGATGCGAAGGCCGCGCTGGAGCGGGCCGTGCAGTTATTCCTAGGCGGGCAAGCGGGGCCGACGACCGTCGAGACATTGGAGAAGCAACTGGATAGCCCACAGGTGGTGCAGGCAAAGCTGGACGACCCTGTGAAGCAGGTGGATCTGGGAGTTGTGGCGGGGTTGGTGCT
Organism: uncultured Acidobacteriota bacterium; assembly: GCA_963727945.1. Taxonomy (GTDB): domain Bacteria; phylum Acidobacteriota; class Terriglobia; order Acidiferrales; family UBA7541; genus Acidiferrum. The sequence continues at coordinate 244,628 of CAVSIW010000051.1, read as the reverse complement.
AGGAGCGCCGGAGTTTCAGAGGAGGTAGGAAGTCGACAGTCGACAGTTGAAAGTCGAAAGTTAAAGCAAAAGAAGCGAACTGCTTTGACGTCGTGCCGGGAAGAGTTGTTGAAGAGATGCGCGGAATGAAGTGCGAGGTTTCGATGAGTCATGAATGTTGCGAAGGCGTAAGAGGGTTGAAAGTTTCGCGGCGGTATTTTTTGAAGCAGGGCGGCGTGGCCATGGTTGGCCTGAGCGCAATGCCCGCGTTTTTGCAGCGCGCGGTAGCGGCAACGCCGATGCCGAACAAGAAGCAACTCGTCGTGCTGTTTCAGCGCGGCGCGGCGGACGGCTTGAATATCGTGGTTCCGTTTGGAGAGCCGAACTATTACCGGATGCGCCCGAGCATTGCGATTCCGCAGCCTCGACGCGGCGGAACTGAAGCAGCAGCGATCGATCTGGACGGATTCTTTGGGCTGCATCCGAGCCTCGCTCCTTTGGAGCCTCTGTTCCACAAGAACCAGCTGGCCATCGTGCACGCTGCCGGATCGCCAGACCCGACGCGCTCGCATTTCGATGCGCAGGATTTCATGGAGTCGGGAACGCCAGGCTTGAAAGCGACTGATGACGGTTGGCTGAACCGCGCGCTGGAGATTGTGCCGGAGGAAAACGCTTCGCCGTTCCGTGCCGTCGCCATGGGGCCAAACCTGCCGCGGATGCTTCGCGGAAGCGCTCCAGCAATCGCCCTACCCGATTTGAAACAATTTAAGGTGATGGCGCAATCGCCGGGATCGGGGCAAATGGTGGAGGGCGGGTTTGAGGCGATGTACGCGCAAACCGTTGACCACGCGCTGCACGGCACGGGGGCGGAAACTTTTGAGGCGATCGATCTCCTGCGGAAAGCCGATCCGGCGAAATACCAGCCGGAGAACGGCGCGCAATATCCGACGAACCGGCTTGGGCAGAGCTTGCAGCAAATCGGGCAGTTGTTGAAGGCGAACATCGGCGTCGAGGTGCTGTTCGTCGATTGCGGCGGCTGGGACAACCACGTGAATGAAGGCGGCGTGCAGGGGCAGCTCTCGAATCTGCTGCGTGATTTGGGGCAGGGACTGGCCGCGTTCCATCAAGACTTGGGCGACCGCATGCAGGACATCGTTTTTGTGACGATGAGCGAATTCGGCCGCACTGCGAAAGAGAACGGCAACCGCGGCACGGACCACGGACACGCGAACTGCATGTTCGTGATGGGCGGCGACGTTAAGGGCGGACGGGTCTACGGCAAATGGCCTGGGCTTGATGACCACCAGCTCAACGAAGGACGCGATCTTGCGCTCACCACGGACTTCCGTAGCGTGATTGGCGAAATTTTGACCAGGCACATCGGCGTGAAAGATCTCGCGCCCGTGTTTCCGGGGTTCGACAACAACCCGCGCAAATTCCCGGGACTCATTCGGGCGTAGGATTACTTCAGTTAGAGATTCCCCAATTAGGGCGCAGCATGCTGCGCCCCTACAATTGCAATCGCAGCGGCGACTTGCACCGTTGTATCTCAGTTCAGCTCGCGAATCCAGATATTTCGGTAACGGACGGGATCGCCGTGATCCTGCAGCCCGAGCGGCAGTTTTTCCGGCGTGGGCTTTGTAGGGCGGGCGCTCGCCGTGTTCTGTTGGGCCGGTGAGTTCGACGTTGTCCTGCACGAGGACGCCGTTGTGAAAGACAGTGACGCGCGCAGGACGCAGCAGTTTGCCGCGAGCGTCGAAGCGCGGGCCGTGAAAGACGATGTCATACGCTTGCCACTGGCCTGGCGGCGCGCGAGGCGTTCACGAGCGGAGGATATTGGCCGTAGACGGCGGCGGCTTGGCCATCGGCGTAGGTCTTGTTTTCGTAGGAATCGAGAACCTGGATTTCGTAGAGGCCCATCAGGAAAACGCCGCTGTTGCCGCGCTCCTGGCTCTCGCCGTGCGGGGGCGTGGGCTCGCGAAATTCGACGTGCAACTGGCAATCGCCGAAGGCCTGCTTGGTGTAAATGTAGCCGGTCTTCGCGAACGACTTCCGCGTAGCCATTTTCGACTTTCCATTTGGCGGCGCTGCCGTCTTTGTGCTGCCACTTCGAGAGATCCTTGCCGTCAAAGAGGACGATGGCGTCCGAGGGCGGGTGTCCCGGCGCGTCTTGCGTGCTCGGCGTTGCCGGGATCGACCACCGCCGGCAACGGGGCGATTGAGATCGTGAATCTTCCACTTGGTATCGACTTGCGCCAGCAAGATGCGCGGGGCTGTGGCAATCGCCACTAGCGGCTAAGAACAGAAGACGACGTATTTTCATGGTTCGGACCTCGACTCCGATGCGCGAGGATTCTAACGCTGATTTGTCTTTGAATACAGCGTTGTTCTGGGAAGGCGCGTCCGTGATCCGAAGGAACTATTTGACCGGTGCCAGAGCCGGAGGGCGCATCCTAGAATCGCACTGAGGCAGAGCGAAATGATGAAAAGAAAGCGCAACTCCGAGACGCCAACGAGCGTAATCAGAATAAAACCAAGGACAATAAACAATCCGATGGAATCCCCAGTCCACTGTCCAGCGCCAACCGGGCCAAACGGCACAACATTTGGGTAGGACCGCGATGATCCCGTCGCTCGGCTATTCCGCAAGGTGCGCAGACTCGGATAAGAATACCTGTCCATTGAGGAGCAGTATACGCCCCGGGTCGGTATAGGTGAATAGCGCAGCCTCGAAGGCTTCCACTTTGGTCCCTTCTACCGGCTTTCACCTCTCAGGCGGCGGAGCCGGAGCCGCGGATGCGCATGCCGTAGAACGAGCGATAGACGAAGACGAAGGAGACGACGAAGAACGCGGCCGCCAGGATGTGCGTTAGGCTCGCCGCCCTGGCTGGCGGTGAGTTGCACGGCGAGCTCGACGGCCAGTAGGCCGAAGAGCGTCGTGAACTTGATGACCGGGTTGAGCGCGACGGAGGAGGTGTCCTTGAAAGGATCGCCAACCGTGTCGCCGATGACGGTGGCGTCATGGAGCGGCGTGCCCTTTTGCTTCAGTCTCGACTTCGACGATTTTCTTGGCGTTGTCCCACGCGCCGCCGGCGTTGGCCATGAAGATGGCCTGGTAGAGGCCGAAAATGGCGATGGAGAAAAGGTAGCCGATGAAGAAGAAGGGTTCGACGAAAGCGAAGGCCAGCGTGGCGAAAAAGACGGCGATGAAAATGTTCAGCATGCCCTTCTGCGCGTACTGCGTGCAGATTTCGACGACCTTTTTGCTGTCGGCCACGCTGGCTTTTTCGGCGCTTTCCAGCTTGATGTTGGCCTTGATGAATTCCACCGCGCGGTAAGCGCCGGTGGTGACGGCCTGAGTGGAGGCGCCGGTGAACCAATAGATCATGGCGCCGCCGGTGATCAGGCCGAGAACGAAAGGTGCGTGGAGCAGCGAAAGCTTGTTGACGTTTTCGGTGAGGCCGTGAGTAAGCGCCATGATGATCGAGAAGATCATCGTGGTGGCGCCGACCACGGCCGTGCCGATGAGCACGGGCTTCGCCGTGGCCTTGAACGTGTTGCCCGCGCCGTCATTGGCTTCGAGCATTTCCTTGGCGCGCTCGAAGTTCACGTCGATGTTGTAGTCTTTTTTCAATTCCTGCTTGATGTTGGGAATTTGCTCAATCAGCGAAAGTTCATAGACGGATTGCGCGTTGTCGGTGACCGGGCCGTAAGAATCGACGGCAATGGTGACAGGTCCCATGCCGAGGAAGCCGAAAGCCACCAGGCCGAAGGCGAAGACGGCCGGTGCGAGCATCAAGCAGCCCAAGATTGAGAGTGCTGATGAGGTAGCCGATGGACATGAGGACGACCATCGCCAAACCGATGTAGTAGGCAGAGAAATTGCCGGCGACGAAGCCGGAGAGAATGCCGAGCGATGGGCCGCCTTCTTCCGCCGAGGAGACGACTTCCTTTACGTGGCGGGACTCCATGGAGGTAAATACTTTGACCAGCTCCGGAATGATGGCACCTGCCAGCGTGCCGCACGAGATGATCGTTGCGAGCTTCCACCATTGCGAGGCGTCAGTTGCCGAGGGTGGGAATAATCAAATACGAGATCAGGTAGGTGAGTGCAATCGAGACGATGGATGTGATCCAAACAAGAGAAGTCAGAGGTGCTTCGAAATTCATCTTGTCGGCCTTGCCGTACTTGGCTTTGGCGATGAAGCCGTTGATGAAATAGGCTCCGGCGCTGGCAACAAGCATCATGATGCGCATCACGAAGATCCAGACCAGCAATTGCACCTGGACCGTGGGATCCTTCACAGCGAGAAGAATAAACGTGATCAGAGCAACGCCGGTTACGCCATAGGTCTCAAAGCCATCGGCGCTGGGGCCGACGGAGTCGCCGGCGTTGTCGCCAGTGCAATCCGCGATAACGCCGGGATTGCGCGCGTCGTCTTCCTTAATCTTGAAGACGATCTTCATCAAGTCGGAGCCGATATCGGCGATCTTCGTGAAGATGCCGCCTGCGATGCGCAATACAGCCGCGCCAAGCGATTCACCGATGGCGAAGCCGATGAAGCACGGCCCAGCATAGTCGCCTGGGATAAAGAGCAGGATGAACAGCATCATCAGCAGCTCGACGCTGATGAGCATCATGCCGATGCTCATGCCGGCTTCGAGCGGCGTGTGATAGATGGGATAAGGCTTGCCACGGAGGGCAGCAAAAGCGGTGCGTGAGTTGGCGAAGGTGTTCACACGGATGCCGAACCAAGCCACGCCGTAGCTTCCGCCCATGCCGATGATGCTGAAAATGAGAATGATCGGCAGAGTAACCACGGTCGGATGCACGGGAGCGAGAACGCCGAAGTAAAGGACGATGACCACGGCGATGAACAGCCACAGGAACACGAGAAATTTGCCCTGCGTGATAAGGTAAGTCTTGCAAGTCTCGTAGATGAGCTCGGAAATGTCGCGCATGGACTTGTGGACGGGCATGCCTTTGAGTCGGCTGTAGATGGCCAACCCAAAGATGAGGCCGAAGACGCAAAAGACGATGCCGAAGAGAAGCAGCTTATGGCCATCGATTCCGAGAAAGGTTACTTGCGAAAGATCGGGCACTTTCAGGCCGGCTTCACCGCCGGCTTCTTGAGCCAGGGTTGCGGCACCCGTGAAAAGCGTCAGAAAAGCCGCCGCGGCACTCCATTTGGCGAATCTACATCCCAAGGACCAGGCACATGCAAGCCAGGTGCGCATTAAAAATCCTCCATGAAAAAATCGGATTCAGGGTCAACCGCCGCCCTGCACACTCGTTTCCGGCACACCATTTCAGCCGAACGCCTCTTGTTTAGCGCCGGGGGAGTACCTTGCCGGATTTCAAAAGGCTCCCACCTCAAGACGGGACAGGAACTAGACTTTTGTGTTACCACGGTTGGACCGGGGTTGCCGATGCATGTCCCCAACCTCATCTGCCACCGGAAAAGGAAGCGGGGCAGCCCCTGTTGGGCTCAAGCACGGGCATACACAAAACGTTGATTTATAACATTTAGCGGAGTGGCGGGTCAAACGGTGCGGGGGCCTACCAAGGGGCATTGAATGGGCGTTGGGGACGGGCTCAAGAGTCGTTAGTTCGGAGGTTAATAGGACGGCATCGCGACAAATTCGCGAGCGACAAACCATTGCAAAGCGATGGTAACATGCCTGAATTGCCCAAGCAGGAACCATCCCGTTTGGACGGGGGCCCATGAAGATAGATTTTTCGACGGCATCAGCAAGCCGCGCGGTTGCCACAGATGCAGCTCGCCGCAAGAAAGAGAGCGTTGATGCCTGTTCGGTTCGCCGCATGCAGCCCGCGCTGTTAAACGTTCAAGCGCAGATCCTTGACGATAAGGCCGCGGGACACGCGTGAGACATCATTTCTTTATTACCGGCACGGATGCAGGCGTCGGGAAGACCACGCTTTCAGCGCTGCTTTGCGCGGCGCTGGATGCGGTCTATTGGAAGCCAATTCAGACAGGGACACTCGAAGGCTCGGACCGCGTAACGGTGATGCGGCTAGCGGGGATCGGGACCGACCGCACTCTGGATGAGGTTTACAAATTCGTGCCGCCAGTTTCGCCCGATTTGGCCGCCCGCTGGGCGGGGGTGGAAATCGATCTCGGCCGCATCAACATGCCCACCAGCCTGCTGAACGATTGGCTGGTTGTCGAGGGATTGGGCGGCGTGCTGGTGCCCATCAATCAAAAGCAATTCATGCTGGATTTGATGGTGAAGTTCAAGTTGCCCGTGATTCTTGCAGCGCGCAGCGGCGCCGGGACGATCAATCACACGCTGCTGACGCTGGCGGCTTTGCACGCGGCTGAATTGCCGGTGCACGGCGTGGTCTTGATTGGCGACCAGAACCGGGAAAATCGAGAGACCATCGAGCGGTTTGGACACGTCAGGGTGATCGGCGAGATACCGCGCCTTCCGAATCTTCACCGAACCGCGTTGATGCAAATCTTCATGAACCACTTTGACCGCGCTGCGTTTTCACAATAACCGCGTGCGATGGCCCTGCCGTTGCTCTAGAACAAATGAGCCGTCTGCTAGACTGATCGTCCAAATCGCGGAAGAGCTATTTCCTCGCATTCTTGGCGGGATAAGGTTGCAGTTCTGTAACGAAGAAACGACTGACCGCAGGAGTTACGATTGGTCTTGAATCTGAACGGCTGGAAGCAAAAGATCATAGCTTTCGCAACCGGGCTGGGCGCGCCTGGACTGTTCCTCATTTCTTTCCTGGATTCCTCGGTGCTTTCGTTTCCCATCATCAACGACTTGCTTCTCATTGAACTTTCCATGCAGCGCCCTGAGCGGATGCCGCTATACGCTTTGATGGCTGCGTCGGGATCGGTGCTGGGGTGCGTGGTGTTGTACTCCCTGGCGCGCATGGGCGGAGAAGCTTACTTTCATCGGAAAGCAGGGGCGCGCGCGCACGCGATTCGCCATTGGGTCGAACGCAACGAGTTTGGTGGGATGTTGATCGCCGCGCTTCTGCCGCCACCGACGCCGTTCAAGATATTTGTGGTTGCCGCCGGGGCGTTTGAGGCGCCTGTTTTGGGATTTACCGCCGCGATCACACTGGCCAGGCTGTTTCGATATTTTGGAGTGGGCTATCTCGCGGTTCGTTATGGTGCCGACACGATGCCATATCTCAAGGCGCACAAATTTCTTCTGACCACCATGGCGGTCGCGCTTGTCGCGGTCAGCTACGGGCTTTCCCGTTTGATAGCCAGGCATAAGCCAGACCAACACCCGCAAAAATAGTCGGAAAGCGGGTCATCGGTGCAGATCTCGAGCCCAAACTAACTCCTGGGAAGTGACTTTGTTATTTAGATCGAGCTCGATGAGAGCGGCAACTTCGTGCTTCGTCTCGCCTGCGGCGGAATACCGCAAATCGCGCAGGACGACTACGTAGCCGGTTTCAGTTTTTTCCATGCTGGCCTTGGGAATCTGCGTCGTCGCGAGAAATCGCCGCGCTGCGGCTGTATTTCGTGCGGCATCCAGCGCGGGAGAAGGCTCCGGCTTGAAGAGTCTCAGGCTGGAGTCCGGGTCGAAATTGTTGGCTGAAGCGGCGTCGACATCGATTTCGTTGAGCGCGCTTTCGGTTTCGACGACTCCATGCCAGGTGAGGATGGAGAGAGTCTCCGGGAAGGCGCTTACGCGGCGTGGTGTTTCGCCGTGAAACGTTCTCGATTCCATTGTGGCGAGTACATTCGAGTGCAGAGTTGCGCGCACGCCTGCATAAACGAGGACTAGAGCCATGCCGATGATGGCGCCGGTTTGTCCGCGCGGCTTTTTTGATTTGGCGCCGATTTCGGAGCTGACGAGATGAAGCAACTCCGGCAGAGCGATGCACGCGATGAGGATCGTGAGAATCCACGGATCGAGGCTGGGGAGCCAGTCGGCTGCGAATCGCTTGGAGCTGAAGGGCCAAAAGAGCGTCACGCCCGCTGGATTGGCAAGCGTCCATGGCGATGTGCAGTAAAGCCGCGCAGAAGGCGGCTGCCAGCGCAGCCTTGACACGGCTAAGAATCAGAGCGATTGTTCCCGGCTCGCTGAGCTCATCTTGAGGTGCTATTGCGCTCTTCACTTCGTACGACTTCTCCTCCCATTGCGATACCAGTTGCTCGAGCGAATCGCGGGAATAGACGACCGAAAAAATCGGACGGCTGCGAGGATTGAGTGAGTGTAAGTGCCGTGCCAGGTGAGAAAAGCCGATGGGCCAAAATACTTGCTCAGCCAGATCGATGTCGGCAATTCGTGCCGGCGAGAACGGCGCTTACCATCGCCGGCTTGCCTGCGCGCGGGAAAAAGCCTCGCGCGATGGCGAGCGACGCGAGTCCATGAGTGACGATGTCCACGGTTAAGCTTCGCGGTTACTTTTGAGTTGCCCGGAGAATGGCCGTTGCGCGGCACAAGCAGCTTCAGCGCGCGCGGCACAATTTTGAACTCGACGGGGAGACGAGCGAGCGGCTCGCCGTCCACTTGCGCGTAAATCGGCTCTTTATCAATCGGTTCGCAGAGCACTTGATCGGCTTTCCAGAAGTGGACGCCCTCTGTTCCGCGCAGTTTTCCCAGCCAGAGTGTTGGCAAGTAACTCAGATAACGCAACCCGCTGCGCGTGGTCAGCGTCATAATCTCGAACTGATCTTCATACAGATCTGCATCCGTGGTGATCTTGAACGGTCCGCCGTAGTGTTTGGTGCGGCCCACCACAACGAGCGAAGCCTCGATTCGTCTACCCGCGGCACTGACACGAAAATGCTGGAATTTGTAGCGCATAGCCTCGCGCGCGCCCTGCCACCAGTACGCCAGGATGCCGACACGCGCTTTCAGATCGAGATCAACGGAATACACGATCATTCCGTCGGGCCCGGCGCCGGCAACACTTAGAAAATACTTTTTTTTGGCCGGCTCGTTGAGCGGAGTTGCGAGTCCCAGGGAAATTTCGCGAACTTCGCCATGGACGAGCATTTCCGCTGCGCTGGGAATATCCCAGGGCAAATTCAACTCTTTGGCGAGCACGTTGGCAGTTCCGCCGGGAAGAAGCGCGAGCGGTACGCGATGGCCATTTTTTTGGCCTGCCAGGCCGTTCACAACTTCATTCAGTGTGCCATCGCCTCCGCAGGCGATGACAAGTTGGCGGCCTTCGTCATTCGCGCGCTGCGCGATTTCCGTGGCATCGCCGGCCTTGGTGGTTTCCGCGATCTCCGTCTGGATGCCGCCCGCTGCAAAAATGCGGCGTGCTTCATCGAGCAGGGCTCGGCGGCCTTGCCCGCCGTTCCCGGCGTTGGGGTTGTGAATCAGCAGCGCGTTTTGGATTTCCGTGGCCATACTTTGTCCCGGCGTTGGGTGCAAGTCGAAGGTCCGGGTCGTGTCTTGCCAACTTCATTCTATATAATGTCGGGGTAAATTGAGCTATCCCTTCTCTAGAGGGTTTCATGGCCAAAGCCGCGCCAGTTTCCATCAAGAAAGAGATCGAAGGGCTTCGCGAGAAGCTTCGCTACCACGAGTATCGTTATTACATTCTCGATGACCCGGAAATCTCCGACGCCGCTTACGACAAGCTGATGCAAAGGCTGCAGGAAATCGAGGCTGCGCACCCGGAACTGGTTACGCCCGATTCGCCGACCGTCCGCGTAGGAGGGGCTCCACGCGAAGGTTTTCAAACAGTGCGCCACGCGCGGGCGATGCTGAGCCTTGACAACGCGTTTTCCTACGATGCGCTGCGTGATTTCGACCGGCGCGTGCGCGAAGGCAGCGGCAAAGAAAAAATTGAGTACATCACTGAACACAAGTTTGATGGCCTGAGCATTTCGCTGCAGTACGAGGATGGTGTGCTCGTGCGCGGCGTGACGCGCGGCGATGGAACGACCGGCGAAGACGTCACTCCCAATGTGAAAACCATCCGTTCGATTCCGCTGCAAGTGGATGCGGCAGTTTTGAAGAAGACGAAGCTCCCCTCCGATTTTGAAGTGCGCGGAGAGGTTCTCATGACGCGAAAAGCCTTTGAAGCATTGAATCAGCAACAGGAGTTGTCGGGCGGAAAGATATTTGTAAACGCGCGCAACTCCGCGGCCGGGGCCGTCCGCGTTCTTGACCCTTCGATCACCGCAGCGCGGCGCCTGGATTTTTTCGCTTACTACCTTTTCGTCGATGGCAAAGTCCCCTTTCCTAAGCATTCCGATAGCCTGGGCGTTCTTAAGCAATTGCGTTTCCGTGCCTCGGACGATTGGAAGTTGTGCAATGGGATCGATACGGTGATGGTCTATTGCGACGATTGGGATACTAAGCGAGAGAAGCTTCCGTATGAGATCGATGGCGTGGTGATTAAGGTCAATTCCACGGCCATTCAGAACGAATTGGGTTTCACCGCCAAAGCTCCGCGCTGGGCGATTGCTTACAAATATCCCGCGCGGCAGGAGACCACGGTCGTCAACGACATCATTGTGCAAGTGGGCCGCACGGGCGCGCTGACGCCGGTCGCCGTGCTCGAACCGGTGCAAGTCGGAGGCGTCACTGTCAGCCGTTCCACGCTCCACAATATGGACGAAGTCGAGCGGCTCGGCCTGCAGATCGGCGATACCGTGCTGATCGAGCGCGCGGGAGAAGTGATTCCCCACGTGTTGAGAGTGGTCAAGGAAGGGAAGCACCGCAAGCCTTTTCGCATGCCGAAGCATTGCCCCGAGTGTGGGAGCACGATTCACAAATCCGAGGATGAGGTGGCGTATCGCTGCGTGAACGCGGCGTGCCCGGCAAAGCGGAAAGAGTCCCTGCTGCACTTTGCGAGCCGGCACGCAATGAATATCGATGGGCTGGGGGAGAAAATCGTCGATCAACTGGTGGACAAGGGGCTGGTGAAAGATGTGGCCGATCTCTATGTGCTGAAAGAGGACGAAGTCGCCGCGCTCGATCGCATGGCGGAAAAATCTGCTCAGAATTTGCTTGAGGAAATCGAAGGCAGCAAGAAAAACAGCCTGTCGCGCCTCATCTACGCGCTGGGCATTCGCTTCGTCGGGGAACGAACGGGGCAACTGCTCGCGGAGCATTTTTCTTCGCTCGAAGAATTGGCTGCAGCAGACGAAGAGCAGCTGGTTGCGGTTAACGAAGTCGGCCCGAAAGTGGCTGCGGCGATTGCCGAGTTTTTCTCCGAGCCTGCCAACCGCCAGCTCATCAAGAAGCTGCACAAGGCCGGCGTGCATCCCACGGCGGAAAAACGCGAAGTCAAGAGCCAGAAGCTTGCGGGCAAATCGTTCGTCTTCACCGGCGGCCTTGCCAATCGGAGCCGTGAAGAAGCCGGCGAACTCGTTCAGCAGCATGGCGGAAAAGTTTCGGGGTCCGTCAGCAAAAAAACGGACTATGTGGTGGTTGGCACCGATCCCGGCTCCAAGTACGACAAAGCCAAAGAACTCGGCGTCACCATTCTTACCGAAACCGAGTATGAAAAACTTCTTGGACTGAAGTGATATCTCCGTAGAGCTCCAGTAAATTAAGCCATTCTCGCGCTATAATAAATTTGGCGGGTGAGCCGGGTGATCGCTGGCTTGGTCATCGCAAGATGGCTGGGCGGGAGGAAAGTCCGGACACCGTCGTCGTAGGCTCGCGAGAGCCGGTGACGAAATAGGGCAACGCGCCTGGTAACGCCAGGGGACGGTACGTAGCTGAGCGTTCGGCGCATGTGAGTTGCGCGAAGAAAGAGCACGGCTAAAGCCTGTGCCACTGTTCACGGAAAGTGCCACAGAGAATATACCGCCGGCCGAGAGAAGCACGGTGGCATCGCGCAGGAAAACCTGCGGGACGTCTTCGAAACGCTCGCTCAGTTTGGCAAGGGTGAAAAGGTGGGGTAAGAGCCCACCGCTCCGGTGGCAACATCGGAGGCACGGAAAACCCCGCGTGGTGCAAGGCCAAATAGGAGGGGAGAGCCGGCCCGGCTCGCTGAGAACGCTCACGCAAGTGAGCGTCCTCCCTTGACGATGGAGCAATCCATCGTTGAGAGCAACCCTCGGGTAGGCTGCTGGAGTCACGGCGCGAGCCGTGACCTAGAGGAATGATCGCCGCAGTGCACAATTCGCATTTGGATTGTGCGCCGCACAGAATCCGGCTTACAGGCTCATCCGCCATTTGATATCTGCTTGCTTCTGATTTAAGACGAAACGAGTTGTCCATTTTCGTCTCAAGCAGCGCTGTCCGACTGCCCTTCCATACGCTTCTCTTCCCTCGAATCGGCGCGTCCCACTAAAAGAGTTCGAGTTTAGCCCTTCGTAACGATAGAATCCCGTCCCGAACGCTAGTACAACTCGTTGACCGATCCTCATTATGAATGAGTTGATTTAGGACGCCATGGGAGCCTACAAATGAAAACGATCCAAGGTCCGGGCATATTTCTCGCGCAGTTCGCCTCGGACGCTCCGCCGTTTAACACATTCGACACGATCTGTGCTTGGGCGGCGAATCTCGGTTACGTGGCCGTGCAAATCCCGTCCTGGGATGCGCGGTTGTTCGATTTGAAACGCGCCGCCGAAAGCAAAACGTACTGCGACGAAATTCGCTCCGTGGCCGCGCGGCACAATCTGGTCATTTCAGAACTCTCGACGCATTTGCAAGGGCAGCTTGTTGCAAGTCACCCTGCTTACGATGTGATGTTTGACGGATTCGCTCCGCAGAATCTGCACGGCAATCCTAAGGCGCGGCAAACTTGGGCGGTCGAGCAATTGCATCTGGCCGCGCGCGCTTCGGCGAACCTCGGCTTGAAAGCCCACGTCACCTTTTCAGGAGCGTTGGCGTGGCCCTATATCTATCCGTGGCCGCAGCGCCCCGCCGGACTTATCGAGACTGCTTTCGACGAGCTTGCGAAACGATGGCTCCCCATCCTCAACGCGTTCGACGAAGCCGGAGTTGATCTCTGTTTCGAGATTCATCCGGGAGAAGATCTGCACGACGGTGCCACGTTTGAAATGTTTCTCGAACGCGTGCGTCAGCATCCCCGCTGCAACATCCTCTTCGATCCCAGCCATTTCGTTATCCAACAACTCGACTACCTGCAATTCATTGACTTCTATCACTCCCGCATCAAGATGTTCCATGTGAAAGACGCGGAGTTCCACTCTTCAGGCAAACAGGGCGTCTACGGCGGTTACCAGCCGTGGTTGCAGCGCGCCGGCCGGTTTCGTTCGACCGGCGACGGTCAAGTCAACTTTCCCGCTATTTTTTCAAAACTCACTCAGTATGATTTTCCCGGCTGGGCGATTCTCGAATGGGAGTGCTGCATCAAAAGCAGCGAGCAGGGTGCAAAAGAAGGAGCACCTTTCATCAAGCGCCACATCATCGAGGCGGCGAAGACTTCGTTCGACGATTTCGCCAGTTCCGGCGCCGATCAAGAAGCCCTGAGTAATATTCTCGGACTTTCTGACTAGAAATCTTAAAAATACCATCAGCAATTTGCGTTTACGCCGGGTGCCGGAGCCTTCGGTTTTAAGGCTACGGGTTTTGACTCTTCCTTCTTTGTTCCCAATCCCTGCGCGCCAACAGCAATCAGCTGTCAGCTCTTCCCCTACTTTCCTTGACTTATGAGAGAATCGCCCCGCCTGCCAGTTCGCTTGAAGGCTCGGAGGATCAATGACGCTTAAGACCCTCGATCCCGCTCTTCAGCAGTTCTTGCAAAGCCGCTACATCGCCACGCTCGCCACCGAAAACGCCAACGGCACCATCCACCTCACTGCCGTCTGGTATCTCTTTCACGACGGCTCTCTCTTCGTCGCCACCTCTTCCAAAACCCGCAAGGCCCGTAACGTGGCCGACCGCGAAAACTCTTCCCTTATGATTGACTCTCGGAAACCCGGCACCGAGCGCGGCGTTACCGCCTGCGGAAAAGCCGAACTCATTGCGGGACCCCTGTCGGAGGAAATAAATCGCCGCATTCACAGCCGCTATCTGAGCGCAGCAGCGCTGTCCGATCCTGCCGTCGGTCCTGTCTTTGGAGCCTTTGACGACGTCACCATCCGCCTTACCCCCGCCTCATGGTTCACGTGGGACATGGCCGTTCTCGACGCCCAAGCCTTCGCCGGCCGCCTGGGCAAGACTCCTGGGTATATGCTCCCGTTGGATTGACCGCCCTTCGCTGCAGTCGGCATTTAGCCTCCCTTTGTGGATCGCAGTTTCTCTGCTACGCGTCGGCGAGCGGGTCCGCTACCCCGTCTTAACTTGAAAGATCCCTCGTTTCCACCGCGACCCTTTCCTGTGTTACCTTGCCGCTTGCAGGTCCAATCCATTTCCGGGGCACATCATGTGGAGTAGAGCTTTCCCGATCCGTATCTTCAGCATTTTTTTTGTCTTGTGCCTCACCTCGTGCCGCGCTAGTGCCCAGGCCGCACCCAAACCTTCCACGGAGACTTCCCAGCAAGCCGCGCCCGCCACATCGCCGCAGACTCCCGCAGCGCCAACACGCGCAGACATCCTGCGCGGAGCGTACGGCCAGTATCGCGCCAACAACGATCTGCTCTACTACCATCTTGGACGTTCGCGTCGACCCGGAGAAGAAATTCCTCAGCGGCAAAGTCACCATTCGCTTCAAGATGCTCAAGGACGACACGCGCATCCAACTCGATCTCCACGCCGCGCTGCACGTTGACAAGATTCTTCTCGGCACGACAGAACTCAAGTACGAACGCGAATTCGGCGCCGTCTTCGTGGACTTTCCGCAAACGCTTCGCGCCGGCCACACATACTCCATCGATTTTTACTACTCCGGAAATCCCTTAGAGACCGGCCGGTTCGGCGGCATCGCTTTCCGAAAAGATTCCGCCGGGCATCCGTGGATCAACACCGCCTGCGAAGGCATCGGCGCAAGCATCTGGTGGCCGAACAAAGACCAGTGGCGCGACGAAGTCGAGAGCATGGAAATCAGCGTCTCGATTCCGAACGACCTGGTGGATGTCTCCAACGGAAAGTTCATGGGCAAGACCGATCTCGGCGACGGCTACACGCGCTGGGACTGGCTCGTCCACTACCCCATCAACAACTACGACGTCTCGCTGAACATCGGCAACTATGAGCACTTCTCCGACCGGCTTGGCGATCTTGCCGCTCGATTTCTACGCGCTGCCCGAAGATCTGGACAAAGCCAAAAAGCAATTCGCGCAGGCCAAGGGGATGCTCGAGGCGTACCAGCACTACTTCGGCGAGTATCCGTTCAAGAAGGACGGCTACAAGCTGATCGAAGTGCCCTACTCCGGCATGGAGCACCAGAGCGCCGTCACCTACGGCAACCACTTCGCGAACGGCTACCTGGAACGCGACTGGACCGGCGTCGGCATCAGCCCGAAGTTCGACTTCATCATCATCCACGAAAGCGGGCACGAGTGGTTCGGCAACGCCGTCACCGCGGCCGACCCCTCCGACATGTGGATTCACGAAGGCTGGACCACCTACCTCGAATGCCTCTACGTCGAATACATGTACGGGCACGACGACTGCCTCAAGTACGTCAACGGCTACAAGTCGAAGGTGAAGAACGCCGCTGCCCATCATCCCCGCGCGTGGCATCAACGCCGAGCCGCCGCAGGACCAGTATTTCAAGGGCGCGCTCTTCCTGAACACGCTGCGCAGCGTGGTGAACGACGACCGCGCTGGTGGAAGCTCATCCACGATCTCTTTCAGCACTTCAAGTACAAGAACATCATGACCGAGGACATGGTGCAGTTCTTCAATCAGAAGACCGGCATGGATCTCACGCCGATCTTCAACCAGTATCTGCGCCACACCGCGATTCCCGTGCTCGAACTGAAGTTCGACGAGGCGGAGGGCACAGTCTCCTATCGCTGGAAGGTGGATGAACCGGGATTTGCGATGCCGGTGCGCGTGGGAAAGAAAGACAACTGGCAGATCATCCGGCCCACCACGGACTGGCAGACCATGAAGACACCGCTAACGAAGGACGAATTCGATGTGGCGACCGATCTTTACTACATCAACGTCGACAAGCAGTAGCTGGGCGGGCGATGTTTCTCCGTACAAGACGGATCAATTTTTCCGCGGCGGAATATTTTGATTCAAGCGGAAGAAATTGTTCGGGTCGTAGTGCGATTTGACTTCGACCAACCGATCCCACCGTTCACGATACGCTTCCGGAACGCGATCCTGCTCGTCGCCGCTCATGAAGTTGACGTAAACGCCTGGCGTCATCGATGGCCGCAATTCCGCGAACAGCGCGCGCACCCACGCGACGTTTGCGGTGTCATCAGCAGCATCGGACCAGTTTCCCAGCAGATTCACAATGAACGGCGAACTGCGATCCCCGAATGCTGTCTCGCCCGCGTCAATACGTCCCGCCGCACCGCCTAGGTAAGAAAGTTCGATCTGGCTCGCAGGGGAGGGAATCGTCTCGAGTGCTCTCACCATCCGCTGAATGTCCAGATCATTCAAAGACTTGAAGTAGCCAGACTTTGTGTAGTAGCTCCGCCCATGCGGGAATTCGTGGTCTGCCATGGTTTGTAGATTTAGGAACGAGAGTTCGCTCTTGCTCACCGCCACCGTGTTGAAGAGCGAAAGACTGCGATCCAAATAGCGGCGCCCTTCTTCAGGTTCGCCAACCCAAAGTAAACCCTGGCTCGCCATCGGACGCCCGCGCAAATGCGCAGGAATATTTTCCGCGTGCGGAGCAATCGTCAGAGAAATTCCCCATCGCAAATTGTCAGGCGCCTGTGGCATGAAGTCCCGCCAGTGCTGCACGATGGCCGGAATGTCATCCCCGAAACACATGCCAGCTCCGAAGAGAACGGAGGTGACCTGATGAAGATTCACTTCGAACTCCGTCACTACACCAAAATTTCCGCCTCCTCCACGTAGCGCCCAAAACAGCTCGGCATTTTCCTTGGCGTCTGCGCGTAGAAGGGAGCCATCTGCAACGACCAGCGTGAAACCAGTGACGTTGTCGCAAGAAAGCCCGTGCAAACGGTTCAGCCAACCGGTTCCGCCGCCCAGGACGAGTCCTGCGGCTCCCGTGTGCGAAACGACTCCCGCCGGAAACGCTAGCCCCACTTTTTGCGTGGCTCCGTCAATGTCGCCGAGAAGACAACCGCCTTCAAATCGCGCACGCCGCGCCTGCGCGTCAACGTGTACTGTCCGCATCCGCGAAAGATCAATCACCAGTCCGTCGTCACACGTGCCAAACCCTGCAAGGCTATGCCCGCCGCAGCGAATCGCTGTAAGCACACCCGCGGCCGCTGCGGCTCGCACCGCCGCCTGCACGTCTGCTACATCGATGCAGCGCGCAATCAGGCCCGGCTTGCGAGCCACCATTCCATTCCAAATGTTCCGCGCGCATTCATATTCGCTGTCGCCCGAGCGCAACAAATGGCCGCGGAATTCCCGCCGAAGAGCGGAATAAACTTCTGCGATGGCTGTAGTCATGCCGGGCGTTCTTCTCAGTCTCTAAATCGAACGCGGCATATTCTAGCGCGCAAAGCCGCAAAACCAACGTAAAACGCCCTCCGCTCTTGACAGGCCCTGCAACCGGGGTATAGCTTTCGGTTTGTTCATTTCACAAGCCTTCCTTTTCTGTTGTTTCGAATTCGCTCAGGAGCAATAGTTTGCAGGCCAAATCGCACGATATTCCCCAGCCAGAAATTCATCCTCAGCCTAGTCCGAATTTTTCCATTGAGACTGTTCGCTCTTTCTTTCCCGCGCTTCATCGTCCTCCGGCCTTCACCTTCTTCGACAACGCCGCCGGGGCGCAGATACCGCAAATCGTTTTTGACGCCATCAATCGCCACCTGCTCGAATGCAACGTCCAACGCGGCGGCCGCTACGCGAAGAGCCAGGAAGTTGACGCGACGATTGCCCGCGCGCGCCAGAGCGTCGCCGATTTCTTGAACGCGCGCGACCCCAGCGAAATCGCGTTCGGGATGAACGCTACATCATTCATTCGCCTCGTAAGTCTTGCCATCGGCCAGACACTCGCCCAGCGCAACGAGATTATTGTCACCGACATGGATCATGAGGCTAACGTCGCTACATGGCTGGCGCTGGAGAAAGAGGGCGCCAAGTTTCGTTGGTGGAAGATGGGCGAGGATGGCAACCTTCACGTCGAGGATTTAAAACCTCTTGTGTCCTCCAAGACTCGTCTAGTTGCGTGCGCTGTTGCCGCGAATTCCCTTGGTTCTATCGTGGACGTCGCTGGCGCCGCCAAAATCGCCCACGACGCCGGCGCGGAAATCTTTCTCGATTGCGTTCACTACGGCCCCCACGGCCAGATGGACGTACAGGCCTTCGACTGCGACTACCTCGTCTGCTCCGGCTACAAAATCTTTGGTCCGCACATGGGGTTTCTCTGGGGACGCCGCGAACTCCTGAAAAAACTCCCCACCTTTCGCGAGGAGTTCATCCCCGACGAACCGCCAGGAAAAATCGAAGCCGGCACTTTTATCTATGAGAACGTCGCCGGCATGGATGCCGCCATTTCCTATCTCGAATCTCTCGGCAAGCGAACAGAAGCCGGCGGCAACGGCGCGAGCAAAGATTCGAGGCGCGCAAATCTCGCCCGCGCCATGCAAAATGTCCGTGCCTACGAAGAATCGCTCTCGCTCGAAATGCTGCGAGTCCTTCACGATTGTGGCGCGACGATTTATGGCTTAACGGGGAAAAGCCAAGTGCATGATCGAGTGCCAACACTCTGCTTCAATCTGCCAAAGGTCGCTCCGGCAAAAGTCACCGAGACTCTCGCCCAGGCCGGAATCGGCATCCGTGACGGCCACATGTACGCCCCGCGCTTGATGAAGCGGCTCGGTGTGCGCCTGGAAAGCGGCGTGGTCCGTGCTTCTCTCGTCCATTACAACACCGTTGATGAGATTCACAGCTTCGGTAAAGTCTTGCTTGATCTGACCAAGCATGGGTGAACCCGCCGACTCTCTTCGCGCGCAGACGTCGCAATCCAGCACCACCAGCGTGGATTCCCCCGCCACTCATCCAGAAACAGGCGAGCTACGCCGCAGGCTCACGCAGCGCCAGCTCACGATGCTCGCCATTGGCGGCGCAATCGGCGTGGGACTTTTTCTCGGCAGCAGCGTAACCATCCGCCTCGCAGGGCCCGGCGTCATCATCACGTACCTCATCGGCGCACTCATCGCCATGATCGTCGCCTACTCATTGGCGGAAATGGCCGTCGTCCAACCCGTCGCAGGTTCTTTCGGCGTCTACGCGCAAACTTATCTCAGTCCGTGGGCTGGATTCTCCGTCCGCGCCACCTACGCCCTGGTGCAGATCATCGCTATAGGCGCGGAAGTGACCGCCGTAGCCATCTATTTTGCATTTTGGTTCCCCGCGGTTCCCCAGTGGATGTGGGTAGTCACCGTCTCGATTTGCCTCGTCGCCGTCAACACGCTTCAGGTAGGACGTTTCGGCGAGTTCGAATATTGGTTCGCTCTTATCAAAGTCGTGGCCATCATCGTTTTCATCGTCTTAGGTTTGGCCCTGCTTTTCGGTTTGGGCCCCGCGCCAGCCATTGGCCTCTCTAATCTCACAGCACACGGTGGCTTTCTGCCGTTTGGTTGGAAGGGAGTTTGGCTGGCGCTCACGCTTGCGATCACCAGCTACATGGGCGTCGAAGTCATCGCCGTCACTGCAGGCGAAGCGCAAGATCCCGCAAAATCCATTCCGCGCGCCATGCGCACCATCGTATTCCGCCTCGTAGTCTTTTACGTTCTCGCCATCAGCATTATGCTGGCCATGACGCCATGGAACCAAACCGGTAGTGACCTTACCGCCAGCCCTTTTGTCCGCGCGCTTTCCGTTGCACGGATCCCCTTCGCGGCAGGCATCATGAATCTCGTCGTCATCACGGCCGCTCTTTCGAGCGCCAACACAAATCTCTATCTCACGACGCGCATGCTCTTCTCCCTCGCGCGAGGCCGCTATGCACCGCGTTGGCTCGGTCATCTCAGCGCGAACGGAGTTCCGCGTCGTGCGCTCGCCCTTTCCACAGCGGGCATGATCGCCGCAATCCTGCTTGCGATTTATGCTCCCAGCCGCGCGTTCCTGATGCTCTACGGTGTGGCGGTGGCCGGCATGTTTTTTGTCTGGATCATCATTCTTCTAACGCACATCGCCTTTCGCCGAGCCGTCGGCCCCGAGCGCGTGGCCCAGCTTCCGATGCGCTTGCGCTTTTTTCCCTATTCGAGCGCATTGGGCATCGCCGCCCTCTTGGGTATTGTCGCGAGCACTTTCTATGTGGATGGACTAAAGTACACCGTTCCCGCTTTCGCGCCATTCCTTCTGCTCATATCGCTGGCCTATTGGGTGATTCGCCGCAAGGCGCAAGCGGCAAACGCAAATCCAGCCGAGGGCGAGCTCAGTTCCGCATCAGCGAGAGAATAGCCACACACAAATCCTCTGCGCTTCCCAAACTCGTGCGCACTTTGTTTTTGTGGCAAAGTAATGCCCGATGGCCGCACCCGAAAACTCCAAAGCCGCCAGTCGCGTCGCGTTCCAATATCCGAGCTTCCTGTTGTTTCAAACGGCCCGCTTTTGCATTGTCCTTGCCACGGAGATGCAATCGGTTGCGGTCGGCTGGCAAGTCTACGAAATCACCAAGCGGCCGCTCGATCTCGGGCTCGTGGGGTTGGCACAGTTCCTGCCCGGCATCCTTCTATTTCTCGTCTCCGGCCACGTTGCCGACCGTTACGATCGCCGCAAGCTCATCGTTATTTGTTACGTCGGCTTTGCACTCTGTTGCAGCTTACTGCTTCTCACCACGGCGGGCCATCTCCGCTCGGTGTACTATATTTTTGCTGTTCTCATTCTTCTCGGTATCGTTCGTTCATTCACTGGCCCTGTCAGCCGCGCACTGCTTCCGCAATTGGTTCCCGAGGAGCATTTCCCGAACGCCGTAGCCTGGGCTTCCACCATTTTCCAGGGCGCCGCGATACTCGGACCTGCACTCGGTGGACTCATCTACGCGTTTTTTCGCGGCCCCGCGGCCGTTTACATCTTGGCCGTGATCATGGCCATTGTGGCCGTGGTCTGCACGCTGCAAATCGAAACGCAAGCGAAAGCGCGCGCTCGGGAACCCATCAATGCACGGACTGTTCTGGCTGGCCTTCACTACATCTGGCGCGAAAAACTGATTCTCGGTTCCATCTCGTTGGATCTGTTCGCCGTTTTCCTCGGCGGAGCCGTTGCCCTGTTGCCCGTCTATGCGCGCGAAATTCTTCTGACAGGTCCGTGGGGCCTCGGTTTGCTGCGCACAGCACCAGGTGTTGGCGCCGCCACGATGGCCATCTTCCTGGCGCATCGGCCAATCCGCCGCAAAGTCGGTTTAATCATGCTCTGGTGCGTGGCCGGCTTTGGCTTGTTCACGATTCTGTTCGGTCTCTCCCATAGCCTCATTCTTTCTTTGATCGCACTTTTCTTGGTCGGCGCGACGGACATGGTGAGCGTGATTGTTCGCGCGATTCTCATCCAGGTCGCCACTCCTGATGAGATGCGCGGGCGTGTCAACGCTGTGGACATGGTGTTTATCGGCGCTTCGAACGAGTTCGGAGAATTCGAATCGGGCCTAACGGCACAATGGTTAGGAACGGTACCTGCCGTTGTCCTGGGGGGCATCGGAACACTCGTTGTCACTGCCATCTGGGCATGGCAATTCCCGCAACTCAGGAAGGTCGAACAAGTCCATTCGCTACCGAACCGGCCGGCATGACCTATACAGATAAAAATCTGAGCAGCCGCCGAGGTTCAGTGCATCAACAGACTCGGCGAACGAGTGCAGAGCCCCCGCTAAGGTTTTGATTTTGCCGGCGCTGCACTGCTCGCGGGAACGGATTCGGCAGCTGTGGGCGCACTCGTGCTCGCCAACGCCGTCTTCACCGAAACCGGTATTTTGTCCGCGTTTGCCAGCAACACACTAACCTCCCAAATCTGTGTTTCCGTCAACCGCCCTTTGAAGCTCGGCATCCCCGTCAATCGAATCCCGTTCTCCGCTTTCCAATAAGTCTCTGACGCCGGATCATCCGTCACGCCAGTCCCATGGAAAAGCTGCGGCGGGGGCGGATACATGCCCTGCGCAATGTCTGTCTTCGGTTGGTCGGGCAGTCCATGACATACCGCGCATTGTTGCTTGTAAACTTCCGCGCCACCTAGATAGCTCTTCTCGTCTGCAGCCACCGGCGAGTCCGGGGTCTTTTGCTTCTCAATGTGTGCGTTCAGGGCCATGTGCGCAAATTTCTTTTCAAATGGCATGGGTGGATCCGTCACCGCCACGGGTGCACGGCCTGTTGAAAAATAGAAATAAACGCCGCTTGCTACTAGCAACAGCCCCAGCAGAACTCCCAAAACCAAGCCCTTTACCATGTCCCTTTTCACCCGCCTTCTTTTAGAATCGCTGCCAGTACATTCCCGGAGAATATGGCTTCCGTGGGCGACAGTGTATGCCGTCCCCCGTCCAACTGCCCACTAGAAATATTTCTGTCTAGAGCAGTCCGGCTTCAACACAGCCCCATCTTTCTTCCTTTCCGGACTGACCGTACGTTCCCAGACGGTCTTCGTAACCATTTTCTTCTAAAATCCGTCTTATCTATGCGGAGCTTATCTTTTCCGGTAGGCTCAAAGGGTTTGGCGGGGGATTCCAAATTGCGTACCCGCTACTGTCTTGTCCCGGCAGACTCACTCGCATCATTGCTTTTACCGACAGGAGAGAACGGATGGGCCATCTCAACTCCATAGACCTTCCCGAACCGGGCGCGCGCGATTCCTCCGCAGCGCAGCCCGCTAAGAGCCGTTGGTGGCTCTGGCTTGCCATTCTCGCCGTCGTCGCCGTTGGTATCTGGTATTACCGTGGAGCCCATTCCTTGAGCGAAGCGGATGGCAAAGCCGCCGCCGGCGCACCCCCTGCGGGAAAGGGAAGAGGCGGCCCCATGGGAGCTGGCTTCAGCGTACCCGTCGTCGTTGCCGCCGCGCAGAAAGGCGATCTTCCCGTGTATCTCGTCGGTCTTGGCACCGTTACGGCATTTAATACCGTGACCATACGCAGCCGCGTGGATGGCCAAATCGTCAAGGTAAACTTTACCGAGGGCCAATTCGTCCACGCGGGCGACGCACTCATTGAAATCGATCCTCGCCCTTACCAGGTCATGCTTGAGCAGGCCGAAGGCCAGCTCGCCAAAGATCAGGCTCAACTCCACGACGTCCAAGTCGATTTCGAGCGCTATCAGCTTCTCTACAACGAAGGAGTCGTTCCCAAGCAACAGGTGGATACCCAGCAAGCTCAGGTCGGGCAGTTCCAAGGCGCGATCAAGGCCGATCAAGCCACCATTGATAACGCAAAACTGCAGCTCGTTTACGCCCGCATCACGGCTCCCATTAGCGGCCGCGTAGGCTTGCGCCTCGTGGACATCGGAAACATTGTTCACGCTTCCGATACCACTGGGCTTCTCGTGATCACGCAGCTCCAGCCGATTTCGGTCATATTCACTCTGCCGCAAGACCAGCTTCCGCAGGTGCTGCCCAAGCTGCGCGCCGGAAGTCAGCTCTCTGTGGATGCCTACGATCGTGATGACACCACCAAAATTACGGAAGGTAAGCTGGCCACAATCGACAATCAGATTGATCCCACCACCGGCACTTACAAACTCAAGGCTATTTTCAGCAATGACACGAACATTCTCTTCCCAAACCAATTCGTCAATATTCACATGCTTGTAGACATCAAACACAATCTGGTGATCGTTCCGGCTGCCGCCATCCAGCGCGGGCCACAAGGCACCTATGTCTATGTCGTGTCGGGTGGCAATACCGCGAACATCCGTCCCGTCACAATCGCCCAATCCACAGGAAACAACATTGGTATCAGCGCGGGCCTCGACGGCGGCGATGTCGTTGTGATTGATGGCCAGGACAAGCTTCAAGACGGCAGCAAAGTTACCACCAGCACATCGCCGACGGGTTCCAATCAGTCAAACAATGGACGACCTTCGGCGCAGGGTGGAACTCAGTCCGGCAATCCTTCTGGAAATCCCGCCGGTGCTCAGTCCGGTCATCAATCGGGCAGTCAGCCAGGAGGAAAGTCTCGATGAGTCCGTCCCGGCCGTTCATTTTACGGCCTGTCGCGACCACTCTCTTGATGGTCGGCGTCATGCTGGTTGGCTTCGTCGCTTACCGGCAGCTTCCCGTGTCCGCGCTTCCCCAGGTCGACTATCCGACGATTCAGATTCAGACCTTCTATCCGGGCGCCAGTCCGGACGTCATGGCCTCTTCTGTCACCGCTCCGCTCGAGCGCCAATTCGGCCAAATCCCCGGCCTAAACCAGATGACGTCAACGAGCTCCTTCGGCAGCTCCATCATCACGCTCCAATTCAATCTCGATCTCAACATTGACATTGCCGAACAAGAGGTCCAGGCCTCCATCAACGGCGCTTCCAATCTTCTTCCTCAGGGTCTTCCAAATCCCCCCATCTACAGCAAGATCAACCCTGCCGACGCGCCCATCCTCACTCTTTCGCTCACTTCGGACTCCCTGCCGCTTTCCAAGGTCGAAGACCTGACGGACACCACGCTCGCCCAGAAGATTTCACAACTAACAGGTGTGGGCCTCGTCAGCATCAGTGGTGGCCAACGTCCCGCGGTCCGCATCCAGGCCAATCCCACCGCGCTCGCTTCCTACGGCCTAAGTTTGGAAGATTTGCGAACCGCCCTCGGCGCCGCCAACGTGAATCAAGCCAAAGGAACTTTCGATGGCGCTCATCAGGCCTACACCATCGGCGCAAACGACCAGCTCATCTCCAGCGATAGCTACAAACCCATCATCGTCGCTTATCGCAACGGCGCTCCCGTCCGTCTGACGGACGTCGCCACCGTTTTCGACGGCACTGAAAACACTAAGCAAGCTGCCTGGGCCAATAAGAAACCCGCCGTCATTCTGAACATTCAGCGCCAGCCGGGTGCCAACATTATCCAGGTCGTTGATCGCGTGAAGAAACTTCTCCCGCAGCTTCAGGCCGCGCTCCCCGCCTCGGTGAAGATAGACATTCTCACGGACCGCACCACGACCATCCGTGCCTCCGTCGAAGACGTCGAATTCACTTTGGTCCTCACCATCGGCCTCGTGGTCATGGTCATTTTCCTTTTCCTCCGCAGCCTCCGTGCCACGGTCATCCCGGCGCTGGCGGTCCCGCTCTCCATCGTCGGCACCTTCGGCGTGATGTATCTTCTCGGCTACAGCCTTAATAACCTCTCCCTCATGGCGCTCACCATCTCCACAGGCTTCGTCGTAGACGACGCCATCGTCATGATCGAGAATATCAGCCGCTACATTGAAGAAGGCGAATCGCCACTCGCAGCCGCCCTCAAAGGTTCCGACCAAATCGGCTTCACGATTATTTCGCTCACCGTTTCTCTCATCGCCGTGCTCATTCCCTTGCTCTTCATGGCGGACATCGTCGGCCGCCTCTTCCGCGAATTCGCCATCACCCTCGCGATCACCATTCTTATTTCTGCCTTCGTCTCCCTTACGCTCACTCCCATGATGTGCGCCAAACTCCTTCGCCATCAGAAAGAGGAAGACCAGGGCTGGTTCTATCACAAGTCGGAGCTCGCCTTTAATTCCATCATTGCGTTCTACGGGCGCACTCTGAAGTTTGTCCTTCAATACCGCAAGATTACGCTCCTCGTTACCATCGGCACTCTTGTTGGCACAATCCTGCTCTATATTTACGTTCCCAAAGGTTTCTTTCCCGTTCAGGATACCGGCATCATTCTCGGCGTTTCCGAAGGCGCGCAGAATACTTCCTTCACCGCGATGGCCCTGCACCAGCAAGCCCTCGCCGACGTCATTCTGAAAGACCCCGCCGTCGAGAGCCTTTCCTCCTTCATCGGCATTGACGGCACCAACACGACCCTCAACACGCGGCCGCATCCAGATCAATCTCAAGCCGCTCGCACAGCGCAACGCCAATGCTTCGGATGTCATTCGCCGCCTCCAGCCGGAGCTCGCCAAAGTGGACGGCATCTCTCTCTTCATGCAGCCTGTCCAGGATCTCACCGTCGAAGATCGCGTCAGCCGCACCGAATTCCAGTACAGCCTCGAAGACGTTGACGCTAAAGAGCTTGCCTACTGGACGCCCCGCTTTATGGACAAACTCAGTTCTCTTCCTGACGTCCGTGACGTCGCCAGCGACCAGTTGAACCAAGGCCTCCTGGCCACTCTCACTATTGACCGCGACACCGCTTCCCGCCTCGGCGTTCTCCCCGCCGACATTGACAACACTCTCTACGACGCCTTTGGCCAGCGTCAAGTCTCCACCATTTTCACTCAGCTCAACCAGTATCGCGTCGTCTTGGAAGTTGATCCCCAGTTCCAGCAGAATCCCGACTCTCTCAAGAATATTTACGTAAAGTCTTCTGCTGCCGGCCAGCAGGCTTCCTCCGGATCTGCCGCTAATATTTCAAACACTCAGCAGCAGACCATCACCGCCGCGCCGAGTCCTCAGGTTCCCCTCAGCGCGTTCACGCGTTTCGAGCCTGGCGCAACGGCGCTGGCTATCAACCATCAGGGACAGTTTCCAGTCGTCACCATCTCTTTCAACTTGGCTCCAGGCGCTGCCCTTGGCGACGCCGTCAATGCCATCAACAAAGCCAAGTCCGATTTGAATATGCCGCCCAGCATTCAGGCGACGTTCCAAGGCACCGCCGCGGCCTTTCTCAACTCCATCGCTAATGAACCCATCCTAATCCTCGCTGCGCTCGTTACCGTTTACATTGTTCTCGGCGTCCTGTATGAAAGCTACATTCACCCCATAACCATTCTCTCGACGCTTCCCTCCGCCGGCGTGGGAGCCATCCTTGCGTTGCTTCTTTTCCGCATGGAGTTCAGCGTCATCGCTCTTATCGGCATCATTCTCCTCATAGGAATCGTCAAGAAAAACGCCATCATGATGATTGACTTTGCTCTCGAAGCTGAACGCAAGGAAGGGAAGGCCCCGCTCGACGCCATCTACGAAGCCTGCCTCCTCCGCTTCCGTCCCATCATGATGACCACCATGGCTGCGCTCCTCGGCGCTTTGCCTCTTGCCATTGGCACTGGTGTCGGCTCCGAATTGCGCCGTCCTCTGGGTATCACCATTGTTGGCGGCCTGATCCTTAGCCAGTTGCTCACGCTGTACACCACGCCGGTTGTTTATCTCGCTTTCGATTGGCTCGCTCACCGTTTTGCCTTTCACGTCGGAAATCCAATCGAGGAGCCCGCCCACGGGGACTAATTTATGATTTCCTCCGCCAATTTCTCCGCGCCATTTATTCGCCGGCCCGTCGCCACATCGCTCATCACCATCGCGATCTTTCTTTCTGGTGTTGTTGCCTTTCGTTTTCTCCCTGTAGCTCCTCTTCCTCAAGTCGATTTCCCGACCATCTCCGTTGGCGCTAGCTTGCCGGGCGCCAGCCCGGAAACGATGGCCTCCGCCGTCGCTACTCCTCTCGAGCGTCAATTCGGCCGCATCGCCGGCGTCACCCAAATGACCTCCTCAAGCGGCCTCGGTTCGACCAATGTTACCCTTCAGTTCGATCTCAATCGGGATATCAACGCCGCCGCTCGCGACGTTCAAGCGGCCATCAACGCTTCTCGAAGCCAGCTCCCCGCTGACCTGCCTGGCCAGCCCACTTACCGCAAGGTCAATCCTGCGGACGCCCCCATCCTGATTCTCGCCTTGACGTCAGATAATATCCCGCGCCCTCAGATCTATGACGCTGCCGATTCCATCCTTGCCCAAAAGCTTGCTCAGGTCGAAGGCGTCGGTCAGGTGTCTACCTGGGGCAGCTCTCGCCCCGCCGTACGCGTCGAAGCCAATCCCTATCAGCTCAATAGTTACGGTATCAGTCTCGAGAAGGTTCGGGCCGCCCTTCAATCCGCCAACGCCAATCTTGCCAAGGGTTCACTTTCTGACTCCCAGAAAAGCTGGGCTGTCGCCGACACGGATCAAATCTTCAAAGCTTACGAGTATCAGCCTCTCATCGTTGCCGGCCATACCGGCGCTCCCGTCCGCCTGCGGGATGTGGCTACGGTCCTCGATTCTGTCGAGGACACCCGCAACTTGGGCCTCTTCGGGGGAAAGAATTCCGTTCTTCTCGCCATTTTCCGCCAGCCCGGCGCCAACATGATCGACACGGTTGACCGCATCATGGCCATCCTGCCGGTTCTCCGCGCCTCCATCTCTCCCTCCCTCCATCTGCAAGTCGCCGTCGACCGCAGCACCACCATTCGTGCTTCCGTGCATGACGTCGAAGTAACCCTGATGATTTCCATTATTCTCGTCATTCTCGTGGTCTTCGCTTTTCTCCGGAATACCTGGGCAACTATCATTCCCAGCGTCGCCGTTCCGCTCTCCCTCATCGGCACTTTCGGCATCATGTACCTCTGCGGTTACAGCCTCGACAATCTTTCTCTTATGGCTCTGACCATCTGTACTGGTTTCGTCGTGGACGACGCTATCGTCGTCATCGAAAACATCACTCGGCACATCGAAAACGGCATGAAGCCTTTTCAGGCCGCCTTGAAGGGCGCCAGCGAAATCGGTTTCACCGTGCTCTCCATGAGTACTTCGCTCGTTGCCGTTTTCATCCCCATCCTGATGATGCCCGGCATCGTCGGCCGCCTTTTCCGCGAATTTGCCGTGGTCCTCAGCGTCGCCATCGCCGTCTCGCTCTTCGTTTCTCTCACTACCACGCCCATGATGTGTGCGCGTTTCCTCAAGCATGAATCCGGACGCCACAACTGGATTTACAAGTTCTTTGAAAGCGCTTTTAATAACCTTCTTCACCTCTACGACATTTCACTTAGGTGGGTTCTCCGTCGCCAATTGCTCATCCTTGGCATGACCTTCCTCACCGCGGGGATCTGCGCCTACCTGTTTTTTCACGTCAATTCTGGCTTTTTCCCCCAACAGGATACCGGCCGTATCAGCGGCATGATCCAGGGCGACCAGGACTTGTCGTTCGCAGCGATGTCGCAGAAAATGCGCACTTTCACCGATATCGTTTTAAAAGACCCCGCCGTCGAAACCATCACTTCCTTCTCGGGCGGCGGCGCCGGCGGCAGTAGCGCCCACATGTTTGGTCAACTCAAGCCCCTTAGCGAACGCAAGCTTAGCGCGGACGAGGTCATCGCTCGCATCCGCAAGGCCACCTCGAAGGTTCCCGGCGCCGTTCTCTATCTCCAGGCCGTGCAGGATCTCAGCGTCGGCGGCCGCGGCAGCGCCTCTCAGTACCAATACACTTTGCAAGCAGACAATCTCGACGACCTTACCCATTGGGCTCCGCTGCTCCAGCAAAGATTGGCCAAGATCCCCGAGCTCCGCGATGTTAATTCCGACCAGCAGATGCATGGTCTGCAGAGCTCCCTGGTCATTGATCGCGACACCGCCAGCCGACTCGGCGTCTCCATGCAAGCGATTGACAACACCTTGGGCGATGCTTTCGGTCAGCGCCAAGTCTCCAACATGTACGAAGGCCTTAATCAATACCATGTCGTCTTGGAAGTCATGCCCAGCGCTCAGCAGAATCCCGATGCGCTCAAATCTATCTACGTGCCTGCTACGGCCGGCAACCTAGTGCCTCTCAGCTCATTTGCCCACTACGAGCCTTCCAACACCGCTCTTTCCGTCAATCACCAGGGTATCTTTCCAGCGATAACTCTCTCCTTCAATCTCGCTCCGGGAGCTTCTCTCGGCCCAGCCGTTGAGCATATTCAAGCAGCCACCCATGAAATCGGCGTTCCCGCCACAGTCCATGCCTCTTTTCAGGGCACGGCGCAGGCCTTTCAAGACTCACGCTCTTCCCAACTCTTTCTTGTCATCACCGCTCTCATTGCTGTTTACATCGTTCTCGGCATCCTCTATGAAAGCTTCATCCACCCCATCACCATTCTTTCCACCATTCCCTCCGCCGGCATCGGAGCCATTCTCGCCATCAAATTCGCAGGCTCCGATCTGAATATGATTGCCCTCATCGGCATCATTCT
Source organism: uncultured Acidobacteriota bacterium (assembly GCA_963727945.1). Lineage (GTDB taxonomy): Bacteria > Acidobacteriota > Terriglobia > Acidiferrales > UBA7541 > Acidiferrum. The sequence goes on along the minus strand of CAVSIW010000051.1, from coordinate 214,630 downwards.
CTTGATCGGCATCGTCAAGAAAAACGCCATCCTCATGATTGATTTTGCTGTTCAGGTGGAACGCGAGGAGAAAATCTCGCCGTTGGATGCGATCTACAAAGCTTGTCTGCTGCGTTTCCGGCCGATTCTCATGACCACCATGGCCGCCCTTTTTGGCGCGTTGCCACTCGCTCTCGGCAACGGCGTCGGTTCCGAACTCCGCCGTCCACTCGGTATTACCATCATTGGCGGCCTCATCGTCAGCCAGATGCTCACTCTTTTCACCACGCCCATCGTTTACATCTATATGGATCGCCTGCAGACTTGGCTCCAAGGCGCCCGTAAGCACGGACACGCGCCCTCTCCTGCCGCCGCACAGGCGGATTGATCCCGCGATACCCCATTTTTTTATAGAGTTTTACGAGTGAGTGGCGGCACTGCGCCAATGGCTCGCCCAGCTCTTATGCGTTGCCGATGAAATATCCCGTCAAGAAGACCAGCACCCCACCCACAATCACCTGAAACGCCGCCTGTAAAAAGGGCGTATCCATGTACCGGTGCCGGATGTAACTAATGACCATCAACTCCACAGCCACGACTATCACCGCCACCAGCGTTGCCACATGAAAGTTAGAGATGAGAAAGGGAAGTGTGTGCCCGATTCCGCCCGCCGTGGTCATCAACCCGGTCACCAGGCCGCGCAGCCACGGCGAGCCCCGCCCCGTCAGCGATCCGTCATCGGAAAGCCCCTCCGAAAAAGCCATCGATATGCCAGCCCCGATTGATGCCGCAAGTCCTACCAGGAAGGCTTCCCAACTCTTCTGCGAAGCGAATGCCGCGGCGAAAATTGGCGCCAGCGTGGAGACGGACCCATCCATCAGACCTGCCAGGCCCGGTTGCACGACTTGCAGCAGAAATAGCTTGCGGTGTGATTCGTCTTCCTGAGCTTTCGCGCTCGCCGTTAAATGTTTTTCTTCCAGTTCACCCGCTGTTCGCTCGTGTTTTCTTTCCTCATCCCCAAGCTTGTTCAGCAATTCCCGAGTCGAGACATCGGTCGTCCTGCTCGCCGCTCGCGCGTAGAACCGGGCCGCCTCCATTTCCATCAATTCCGCTTGCTTCCTGGCGACCTTCACGCCCAATGGACGTACCAGCCACACCGGTTTCCTCTGCAGGAACCCCTTCACGTTTTCCCGCCGGATGAGCGGAATATGCTCCCCGAAACGCTGCCGGAACATTTCAAACAAACGGTCGCGGTGTCCCACCTCTTCCTGCCGCATCTCCTCGAACATTTCCGCTGTCGATGGATAGTCTTCCCGCAGAGCGTCCGCAAACTCGCCGTAAATCCGCCCGTCCTCCTCTTCTGCGGCGATTGCTATTGCCAGGATCTCCTTTTCGGTCAAATCTTTGAATTTCTTCAGCATCGTGACCGTCCTCGCCTTCCAGTGAGGACAAAGAATCGCACAAACTGTAGAAAGAAGTCACCTGGAGGTAGGGAATTGAGGTATCTAGGAAGTTGCTGCCAAGAAGTTCCCGCCGCTTCGCACAAGCTTGAGAAGAAATGTTCTCTCAAATAAACGGAACACCGAGGAAATTCGAACCGCTAGACCAGAAACCCGTGCCTCCGGCAAAGATGCACGATCCCGAATCGGTCGCCCGCTCCGACCTTGTGTTTCATCCGGTACAGATGATTCTTCACCGTCTGCTCCGACAGGCAGAATTGATTCGCAATTTCCTTGTTCGTCAGTCCCTGCGCGATCAGCGGAACGATCTGCTGCTCTCGCCGCGTCAACCCCAGCCTTGGGTGGATAGTTGTCGAATGTACCGACGTCGCCTCGCGCTCAAAAAACCGGAACAGCAACGCGCACAGCTGCCCAGGGCACACCGCCTCACCCGCATGCACCGCCCGCGTGGCCTCCAGCACGTCCTCGGCGGAGGCGTCCCGCGGCAGGTATCCTCTTATTCCCGCACGCACATATTGAAAAAACTCCGTCTCGTCCTCCGTCATTCCCACCAGCAGGATCCGCACCGTAGGCGCCGTCAATCGTATCAGCCGAATGACGTGAACATCTTCCGCCAGGCTCCCGCGCGACGTGAGCAGCAGGATGTCAGCCTTCTCCCCGATCAGTCCTTCCACTCGAAATGGTCCCGCGGAATTCAAACCCACCACATCAATGTCGCCTCGCCTCATCAACATCCGCGAAAGTGCTTCGCGCAACAGCCGGTTTTCCGCCGCGATGTATACACGCGCTCTTTGCTCCACCATCCCAGTTGCTTTTGTCCGCGGCGCTTCTTCCACCGCCGCAAGGTTGCTTCGGCGCTCCCCCCGCACGAATTCATTCCGTTGACCATTGCCTTGCGAAATTGCGCTGCGGCGCGCCGCTGCATTCATGGCTTGAGATCCCCCAACGGTCTTTTCCGTACTCCCGCAATCGCGTTCCTCTCCGGGAATTGACACTCGCGGTCGTCTTCCCATATTTGCAATTTCGCAGCCGCACTCCGTTTCCTCCTCCTTCTCTCAGCTACAAAATATCTCCCGTCGTACCTATGTCTTAGGGCCGGACTTCGTTGGGACCATCTCCTCATCTGGTCCCACATTGGTACTAATCCCCATCTCCCACTTCACTTCGGAACTCCTCCATTAAATCCTTCTTAATCTTCTCCTTACCAACTCCTTACCAAAAAAACTCTCCTCCGCTCTCTTCCTTTCGCAGTACTTCCGTACTATCATCCCCTTGGAGCTTCCTACTCTTTCGCAGGTACGTCTCAGCTATAGGTTTTGTGTTGCACGAGCCTTACACTCTCTCTTGAAGCGTCCCAATTGGCGAGAGGCAAGGCATTTATGGAGACCCAGCAAGGCATCATGGGCAAGACACCCAGCACCACTGGCACCGTCACTTCAAAACCCACAACTGCGGAACGCCGCGGCAGTCGCCGCTGCAAAATCACTCAGCTCATGCGCATTCGTCCTTCCGATCCAGAGAAGGACCATTTTGACGATATGCGGGGAACCCTTAGCGTTTCTCGCAGCGGCGTTTACTTCCAGACCAGCGAAGCGAGCTATGAAATCGGCATGCGCCTGTTTGTGACTCTGCCTTACTCGCAGGATCCCATGTCCATGAATCGCGAATATCTCGCGGAAGTTGTTCGCCGCGATCCTCTGCCCACGGGCATGTTCGGCGTCGGCCTGAAAATCCTCATGGAAATGGGCATGCAGCAATCCTCTTCGTTCGGCTTCACCATGTCTCGCTAGTAGATGCGGCGTGTAATGAGGCTCAACTCATTTTAGAAACAAGAAGGGGCGGATGGCTATGAGCCATCCGCCCCTTCTTGCGTTTGGGGGTTGGAGAGAACCCGTAATTAATCTTGTCCGAACATTTGCAAAGTTTTGTGCCTTATCATTCCCAACTGCCGATTTATCGGGTGCTGCCTCGTCAGAAATGTCAGCACTGGAGCCCGCCGCTCCACAAGCCGGTTCATGGCGATCGTCAACCGCACGTCTCGCCGCGCAAATTTTAGCCCGGACTGCAGCGCCTCCACAGCCTCGTCCCGCCGCCCCGCCGTCGCGTACACTTCCGCCAGGTTCAGATAAAGCTGCGCCTGGTTCCGCTTCATGCGTACGGCCGAATCGCACAAGCGCTCTGCTTCGCCCCACTTTTGCTCGGAGCGCGCTAGCACCACTCCCAAATACGACATGTAGTAAGGATTGTTCTTATCTAGGTCCACGGCACGCCGCATGTGTGGCAGCGCCTTTATGGCATAGTTGTCTCGCAGCAGCGTCAACCCCGTCTTGAACTCGCGGAAGGCTTCCGTATCCATCATTTCTTCACCTCGTTGCCCCCAGCCCTTTTATGCTGGGTTAGGAATAGCACTCCCCGGGAAGCAGGAAACTCGCCGCACGCCGCAAGTAAGGAGGACCCCACGTTTCTGAACGCCGGGCTCTCTTGCCTCAACCATCGCGATTTCCCCCACAAGCCCCTTAAGAATGTTGCGCTCACCCAGGTGGTGTTTGGTACGGCGAAGAGCAGCGTTGCGTTTGCGATTCCCATCCCAGTGCTTCATGAACGTACGCGTCCTTTGGTCAAGAATCTACTGACCCGTGGGCCAGTCTTGGGCCAGCCGAACTGAGGTAGTAATGCTGCGAGTAGGGACAGTATGCAAAGTCCCCGTATTTTCAGCCGTTTTCTAGCCTATGGAAATCCTGCGTAAGGCAAGCCCGTCAACAATTGCGAGGGATCCTACGAGGGAGTTTACTTCGTCAGCTTCTTCCAGCCCTTGCGCCAATCTGACCAGTCTTCCAGCGTAGCATTGCACATCGCTTTGGCTGCTCGATGCAGCCAGCGATTTTTTCTCTTCGCCAAATCCCGCTTGATCTGCGGAATCGCCTGCGGAGATCCAAAGTGCATGTTCGCCGTTTCCCATCCCATCGAATACAGCAGCCTCGCCTCGTCCCGTTCTGCTGCCAGCGAGGCCAGTTCAATCCTGGAACAGTCCGGCGCTATTCGCCGCACGAGCCATCGGTTGTGGAATCGCACAAACGGATCCTGCACGCGCAAACAGCTCGCCGCTTCCGCCATGAATTGATGTTTGAGTCGAAGATCCTGCTTGATTATCGGAAGCTGCGCGCCGAGCCACTTCTCGAAGGCAAACGTCGCTTCTAGGATGCCGGGCTTCATTCAAAACTCAGCACGCGGGCGTGTTCCGCGCGAGACGTTCCTCGTACGCGTGCTTCATAAATCGGGAATCGCGCCGCGAATTCCGCAACCTGCTTCCGCACTCTTTGTTCAGTCTCCGCGTCACCAAGGTGCGAAAGAATTTCCCCAATCCACCCGCCAATCTGCTCCATCTCCGCTTCGCGCATTCCCCGCGTTGTCACCGACGGGCTTCCCAGCCGGATCCCGCCACCCTTCATCGGGGGCAGGGGATCGAACGGAATCGAATTCTTATTCACGGTAATTCCCGCGCGGTCCAGCGCCTTTTCCGCATCGTTTCCCGTGATCCCGCGCGAATGCACCTCGATCAAAAACACGTGATTATCCGTCCCGCCCGTCACAATCCGGAACCCGCGCTTCGCAATCGCCGCCGCCAGCGCCTTCGCATTCGCCACCACCTGCTTCTGATATTCCTTAAAGCTAGGCTCCATCGCTTCCTTCAAGCACACCGCCTTCGCCGCAATCGTATGCACCAAAGGCCCGCCCTGCGTTCCCGGAAAAGTCAGCTTGTCCAACTCCTTCGCAAACGCCGCCTTGCACAACACCAATCCCCCGCGCGGCCCCCGCAAAGTCTTATGCGTGGTGGTCGAAACAATGTCCGCATGCGGCACCGGGCTAGGATGCACCCCCGCCGCCACCAATCCCGCGATGTGCGCCATATCCACAAAAAACAAGGCCCCCGCTGCCTTCGCCGCCCGAGCAATCCGTCTCAAAATCGATAATCCTCGAGTACGCGCTAGCCCCCGCCACAATCATCTTCGGCTTGTGTTCCTGCGCCAGCTTCTCGATCTCTTCGTAATCAATCCGCTCGTCCTCTTTTTTCACTCCATACGCAATGAACTTGTACATCCGCCCCGAAAAATTCAAAGGATGCCCATGCGTCAAATGCCCGCCATGCGACAGATTCATCCCCAGCACCACATCGTCCTTCTGCAAAGTGGACATATACACCGCCACATTCGCCGAAGTCCCCGAATGCGCCTGCACGTTGGCGTGCTCCGCCCCAAACAACTCCTTCGCCCGGTCAATCGCCAACTGCTCCACTTTGTCCGCGTACTCACACCCGCCGTAATACCGCTTCCCCGGATACCCCTCCGCATACTTGTTCGTAAAGATCGACCCCATCGCCTCCAGCACCGCCTCCGAGACAAGGTTCTCCGACGGAATCAACTCCAGCCCAGTAGCCTGCCGCTGCGCCTCTTCGCGCAACAATTCCGCAATCTGCGGGTCCACGGCCTCAAGCGGCCGCTGCATCCGTTCATTAGCTTCTGTAGTCATCTCTGTTGTCCTATCAATTCAGTTCAATTCAGTAGTCGACCATCTTACTCCGCCCATGCCGATTCTGCGAAGCAAGGCCGCTAGCAGGCGGCGACGCATTTTGAATTTTGGGCCGTTCATCACTCGAGGAGTGTAGCCAGCTTCTCCAGAGATTCTTTGCAGCCCAGTTCGTTGTCGGCGGGCCGGATTCCAATTGGTATGCCCTCGCAGAGTATTGTGATTTCGGTTCCTCCGTCGGCGTCGGCGAGGCTCACGGCCATTCTCATCTCGCCCGCAAATGCCGGATCCTCCGACTCGAACTCAACCACTTCCACAATCTTCTCGTAAGGCACCAATTCCACAAATCTCCCCTGGAAAGTGTCCGTATCCTCGGTGGTTTTTCCGCCCAGGGAATGCTCAGGGTCAAGGTACGTAAGCGACATTCGGAATCTGCCGCCCTCCCGCGCGTCGAAGGCATGCATCTGGCCCTTCATATTGTCCGGCGAAAGCCACGCGGCTACGGCGTCGCGGATCCAGAAAAGCGTCATAGACGGCCTTCCGCTCCGCCTTGATGATCCTTGAAACCCGCGTGCTTGCTCTCTTGGCAGAGGACTCGGTCAAGTTGGTGCGCCTCCTTCCCGAACTCCCAGCCGCCCATCTCTTCTATCACGGGATAAATGCGCCACAAACAAAGGCGTGATGCCTGCACCTGCCGGAAACGAGGCGACTCGTTGACAAAAAAGTTTAAAATGATAAAATTACTTCAGGTCGTTTTTCGGGTTCCCAATGCGGCAGCGTCTCTGCCGCGTTTTTTATTTTAGCGCCCAGTAGTGGCACAGCCAATCCTGGCTGTGCTCTTCTCAGTTATTTCGGCGTTCACCAAGTTTGCGCAGTCTAGGAACTACCACATGGGGCAAAGCCCTTCAGTCGTTTCTACAGCGCAGCAAAGCCCGAGGCGACCCAAATCTCAGCGCTCGCACACCTAAAAACTCTGAATTTCGAGCACATTATGTTTACTTCCAAGCCCTTTAGAATCAACACTCCCGTAAACGTCCACAAGTATTGATTCTAATCAACTTACAGAAAAGCTAAGCCGTTTAGAATCCGCACTTACGAAAAACCCGGGGGGAGGGGGTATTATTGTTAACCGGCACAATCGCTTCTATTTTTGAATAATGCCGCTACGTGGTCCGACACAACCCGCCGCCCCATTTCTGATGTCAAAGGATTTTACTTTCAATTCCAAGTAGAGATAGTCTCGTCGGCTGGTTCAATGAAGCTTGAGGAGTCTTTGTCATGAGTCTTTTCCGTCGCGATGCCGCAGGCCACATCACCGGCTGCGATCTCTTCGCCGGCCGCGTCCGGAACATTGCGTTTACGAAAACCATGAAATAATTTGGCGCTCATCACAAATTCGTTGCGTGTGGCGCAATTTTTCTCCGAGCCGAATGCCCGCTCCAGGATGGTATAGTGGCCGCGATTTCCCCAGAACCGCGGGAGGTTCCGCAACTATGCCTGCCTCGAGCAAATCGAATAAAAATGGACGCCTTCTCCGGGTGCAGCCGCTCATTGTTCATCGCTGCCACTCGTTAGTGTTCTTCGCCGCTTTCGTTTTCTGTTTCGCAGCCCAGCAGCTTTTTGCGCAGGGCACGAACCCCCTCGCCAACGATCCCAAAGCCGCAAAACTCGGTGAATTCCAGTTCCGTTCCAACTGCGCTTTCTGTCACGGCCTCGGCGCACGCGGCGGCGGCCGTGGCCCCGACCTGACCCGCGCGCAAAAACGCCACGGAAATTCCGACGCCGATCTCTTTCGCACCATCAACGAAGGCGTTCCCGGCACCGCGATGCCTCCGAATGGCGCAACCCAGCAAGGGGTTGGCATGACGGAAACAGAAATCTGGCAAGTCATCGCCTACATTCGGAGCGTCCAAGTCAAAGCCCCCGCGCAACCACTTGGCGATCCGGCCCACGGCAAAGCACTCTTCTTCGGCGATGTCGCCTGCTACACCTGCCACATGATCGAAGGGAAGGGAGGCCGCCTCGGTCCTGACCTCACTACCACCGGCTCGGCTCGTTCCATGGATTACCTCGTCGACTCCGTCCGCAATCCTAGCCGCCGCCTGGCCCAGGGCATTTCCGAAGCGATGAAAGAATTTTCCCAAGAATACGAAACCGTCAAAGTCGAAACCGTCGATGGCCAAAAATTCGTCGGCGTAGTCTTGAACGAAGATCATTTCACTGTGCAGATGATGGATCTGCGCGAGCAGCTTCACCTATTCGAAAAAGACAAACTCCGCTCCTACGAAAAATCCCGCGAATCTCTTATGCCCGCCTACGACCAAAAACTGTTAAGCGACAAAGATCTCCAGGATATCCTGGCGTTTCTGCTCAGCGTAGGCGCGCAATGAGGAGGCCACGCATGGAAAAACTGCTGCGCGCTTTACTTGTACTTCTCGGGGCTTCGAGCTTCTTCACTTCGGGTGCGCGCTCCCAAGTTACACCGCAGCGCCTCCTCGATTCCGCGAAAGAGCCGCAGAACTGGCTCATGTATTCCGGGGACTACTCCGGCCATCGCTTCAGCGCGCTGGAGCAAATCAACACTTCTAACGCAGCAGCCCTCGTCCCCAAGTGGGCTTACCAAACCATGGCAGGCGGCAAGTTTGAAACCACGCCTCTAGTCGTCGACGGAATTCTCTACGCCACAGGCCAAGACGATCGCGCCTTTGCTCTCGACGCGCGCACCGGCCGCCCCATTTGGCAATACCAGCGCGCTCTTCCATCCGACATTCGTCCCTGCTGCGGCCGCGTCAATCGCGGACTCGCCATTCTCGGCGACAAGGTTTTTCTCGGCACGCTCGACTCGCACGTCGTCGCGCTCGATTCCAAAACTGGCAATGTCATCTGGGATGCCACGGCGTTTGATTATCGCAAAGGCTACAGCATCACGCTCGCGCCACTCGCCATCAAGAATCTCGTAATTGTCGGAGTATCCGGCGGCGAATATGGCATTCGCGGATTCATTGACGCCTACGATGCGTCCACGGGCGAACGCAAATGGCGGTTCTACACGGTTCCTGGTCCTGGAGAGGCTGGGCACGAAACCTGGGAAGGCGACTCCTGGAAAATTGGCGGCGCGCCGGCTTGGATCACCGGCTCCTATGATCCCGCAACCAACACTACATTCTGGACCACCGGAAATCCTTCGCCCAGCAATCGCGGCGAAGGTCGCGTCGGCGACAATCTTTACAGCAATTCGCTGCTCGCCCTCGATCCCGACACCGGTAGGCTCAAATGGTATTTCCAATTCACCAAGCATGACGAACACGATTGGGATGCCACGCAAGTTCCGGTCATGGTTGATCAAGGCGAAAAACATCTCATCGCGCAAGCCAATCGCAACGGCTTCTTCTACGTGATCGATCGTTCCACCGGGAAACTTCTCTTCTCGAATCCCTACGCCAAGGTCACCTGGAGCAATTCAAAAGACGCCGAAGGCCGTCCCGCCGCACTCAAGGACGCCTCTCCCACGCCCGAAGGCAGCCGCGTATGCCCCGGCGCCGCCGGCGCAACGAACTGGATGTCACCCACGTACGACCCGCAGACAAAACTTTTCTACGTCACTGCTCGCGAGCAGTGCGACATTTTCAGCACGGCGCCGCAACCTTACGAAGAAGGCCACGCGTACTACGGCAGCGCCTATTTTCCAAACGACGACACCGCGCCTTTCTGGGGCGCCCTTCGCGCCATCGATCCCGACACCGGCAAAATTAAATGGGAATGGAAACATCCATCACCCACATGGTCCGGAGTCCTCTCCACAGCAGGCGGCCTTGTTTTCACCGGCGACGCCGAAGGCAACTTCATCGCCCTCGACGCCGCCAGCGGGCAAAGCCCTCTGGCATTTCCAGTGCGGCGCATCGGTCTATTCGTCACCGATGTCCTTCGCTATTGACGGCAAACAATACGTAGCCGTAGCCGCCGGCTCCGCGCTTTTCACTTTTGCGCTGCCGTAATTCGCCGCGGTTCCGGCCCACGCATAGCGCAGGCCTTCTGTGGCGTGCCGCGCGGCCAATCGCCGAAGCGAAACCCACGGCGTGGCTCCGGCATCTGATAAGAGGAATTCCATGAACAACTTTGCGGAATCGCGCCGTCGATTTCTAAAAACCACGGGCCTCGCGGCGGGAGCGTTATTGCTTTCTCCGAAGGGCAGTCCTGCTCAACCCGAATCAATTGCACAAAGCAGCGGTTCCGGAGCCACGCCAAGCGATTTTGTTGACGCCGACTACACCCTCCACATCAAAACATCTCCGATCGAGATTGCTCCAAATCGCATCATCTCCGCTACCACCTACAACGGACAATTTCCGGGGCCTCTTCTCCGCTTCAAGGAAGGCCAACAAGCAATCATCGACATTTACAACGACACCGATACCCCCGAGCAATTGCATTGGCACGGCCAGCATGTTCCCGCCGATGTGGACGGCGCGTCCGAAGAAGGCACGCCTTTCATTCCGGCCCATGGCAAGCGGCGCATAGCGTTCAATCCAAAGCCCGCTGGCTTCCGCTTCTATCACACCCACAATCGCGCAGGTGCCAATCTAGCCGCCGGACAATACAGCGGCGAAGCCGGCCCGGTTTACATCGAGCCGCGCCGCGAACCTGGCAGATACGACCGCGAAATCTTTCTCACGCTAAAAGAATTCGAGCCCACCTTCAGCCGCGGCGGCGATATGGCTATGGACTTTCTTTCTCCATCGCGCCCCCAACAAATCTCTTCAGGAAACGGGCGAGTCCTCCATGAAAGCATCCCTCGCCAAAGGCATGCCCCACGGTTTCGAAGTCGGCTACCGCTCTTTCACCATCAATGGACGAATGCTCGGCCACGGCGAGCCCATTCGCGTTAAGCAAGGCGAGCGAGTCCTGTTTCATATCCTCAACGGAAGCGCGACGGAGATTCGCAGCCTCGCGCTGCCCGGCCACTCTTTCGAGGTGGTAGCCCTTGATGGAAATCCCGTTCCGAATCCTGCCAAAATTCCAGTCCTCTGGCTTGGCACGGCCGAACGCATTTCCACCATAGTGGAAATGAATCATCCTGGCGTCTGGATTTTAGGTGATCTCGACAACGATGATCGCCCACATGGAATGGGCATGGTTGTCGAGTACGCTGGCCGCGCAGGTCATGCGCAATGGATTGCACCACCGCCTTTTCGCTGGAACTATTCGCGCTTCGCGAAAGCCGGTGCGTTGGCTCCTGCGGCGGACGAAACCTTCGATATGACCTTCGCAAAAGAAAACGCCGCCGAAGAAGGCTTCAACCGCTGGACGATCAACGGCGAAAGCTATCCCATGACCGGCGAGACTGTCCCAGCCTCATTTCACCTCAAGCAGGGCAAGCGCTACCGCATCCGCATGCACAACGCCAGCGACGATATTCATCCCGTCCATCTCCACCGTCACAGTTTTGAGGTGACCAGCGTTGCCGGAAAGCCCACCGCCGGAATTTGGAAAGATGTACTGATGCTCGGCGGCTATCAGGAAGCGGAAGTAGACTTCATCGCCGACAATCCCGGCCTGACGCTCTTCCACTGCCACCAGCAGCTCCACATGGATTTTGGTTTCATGACGTTGTTTGATTACGGCCCCTGGTTTTCAACAAGCAGACTGGAATAAACCTGCGCTCAATCGCCCCACGGCAAATTTGTCGTTTACTCTTTTTATCCAGGCGTCTCCATCATTGAGGTCTCGCCCGCAATGCCTCCAACCGCGCTCGCGCCTCGGCCATCGCAGGAGCCAATTGCAGCGCTGCGGCATACGCTCGCGCCGCTTGCTGAACGTCGCCCTTGCTTTCCAGTGCCCGCCCCAGCCAGTACAACGCGATCGGTGATGGTGCAATCTGTGCTGCCTTTGAAAAATCCGCCAGCGCTGCATCCACGTTCATCATTTGCATCTCTGCTGTTCCACGCCCGATGTAACTGTTTTGCTGATTTGGGTCAATCGCAATGGCCGCGCTCAACTCCGTCATCGCCGCAGCATATTTACTTTCTTCCAGGTACAGGATTCCGAGATTGTTATGCGACTGCGCGATTTCCGCCTGGTCGCTCGACAACGCCAGCGCCGCGCGATATTCGTGTTCCGCATCATCCAGCCGGTTTTGTTTTTGCAGCAAAACGGCGAGATTGTAATGCGGCGATGCCAAATCAGGACTCAGCTGCACCGCCGCAACGAAATGTGGCGCCGCAAGATTCGGCTCTCCGCGCTCCATCAGCGCAACGGCAAAATCATTTTCCGCCAGCCCGTTGTTTCGCGTTACTTCGAGCGTGTGACCGAAGAGCGTGTAGCTGTCCTTCCAGTAGCCGATTTGCTTGATCGTTACCGCCGCGAACGGAGCAGCGGCGAGCAGGAAAACGGCCAATGCAATTTCTTTTTGCCAATGTTTCTCGGCGGCTAAATCTCCAATCAGCCAAACCAGAGCGAACAGCAGCCCCATCATCGGAATGTGCATGAAACGATCGGCCATTCCTTGGCGGCCTGTCTGAATAAATCCGATCATAGGGAGCATCGTTCCCAAATACCAAAGCCAGCCCATCAACAAGTATTTGCGCTCGCGCATTCGCCATACGAGGAGAGTCATTGCGGCTAGGCCAAGTGCGGCCAGGATCACGGTTGTCCAGGGCAGAGTGTTTTCCGGATGTGGATAGTACGGCGCGAGCCCAACCGGCCAGATGGCTTTGCCGAGGTAGGCGACGTAGGAAAAAATGGCGTTTTTAAAGCGCCAGCTGAATGGCATGGCGGCCGTGAGCGCGTGTTCCCGCGAATGGACATAGACGGTCACCGCGCCGCCTGCGGCGGCCATCACGAAGAGCGGGATTTTTTCAATTACCAGCGTGCGCAGTGCGGAGAAAAAATTGCGCGCGTCTCCGTTTGCGTCGGTTCCAGGCAGCCGCCCGAGCGGCCAGTAATCCAGCAGCAGCAACGCAAACGGAAAAGGAATGACCATGACCTTCGCCGCAATTCCCAATCCGAAAAACAAAACCACGCACAGATAGCGCCCCACGCCCGGCCTTTTCGCATACCAGCCGTACGCTCCGATCCCCAGCAGAAAAAACAAAACACACAGCACCGATTTTCGTTCGGAGATCCACGCGACCGCTTCCACGTTCAGCGGCTGCACCGCAAAGAGCGCAGCCACTGCCGCGCCACGCAGGGCACGTCCCGTCGCCCGTTCAATCAGAAGAAACAGCAGCACTACGCCAAGAATGTGTAGCAGCACACTCGTGAAGTGATGCCCCGCGGGATTTGTTCCGTAAAATTGCACGTCCGCCATGTGCGAAATCCACGTCAGCGGATGCCAATTCGAGGATGGATAATTTGAGCCGAGCGCCCACCGGATATCCGCTCCCGTCAGTCCTCCGAGAACATGCGGATTCCGCGTCACATAATCCGGGTCGTCCAGATTCACAAACCCATTGCGCATCGCCGGCGCATACACCGCCGCCGTCCCCATCGCGAGCAACACCGCGAGAAAAGCGACGACGCGCCAACTCGCTGGTTGCGCCTGACCCGAAAAGTCCATGCCAGAGTTCTGGCCCTCGTTTGTTTTTGGAGAAAGGTTCACGGTCTGACCAGCGTATCAAAACCACGACTGGTCGAGTTGCAGCGCGAAAATACGAAAGCAGGATTAGTTACCGGTCATCGCGCCAGTCTTCTTTAGATAACGGCAACCGAAGAATTCCGTGAGCTTCCCGCGCCCCTTGCCGCCGAACTCAGTACAATCAAAAAACGCACCGTGGCCACCGACACACAAGCTCAGGAGCAGCTTCTCCGGCACCGCCGCATCTGGGACCAAAAACCCATTCTGCGACGCGTCTATAACGATGAATTTTTCGCGCGCCTTCTTTCGTTTCGCATCCCAAACGGTCTCTCGCTCGAAGTCGGCGCCGGGCCTGGTTTCTTCAAGCAACTCGCACCAGATATTTTCTCGACCGACCTTATCTGGTGCCCATGGCTCGATGCCATCGCGGACGCGCAGCAACTTCCGTTTCGAACCGCCAGCGTCGCGAATATTTTCGGCCTGGACATGCTACATCACCTTGCCACGCCTATGACTTTTCTAAGCGAAGTCTCGCGGGTTCTGGCTCCCGGCGGCCGGTTGATCCTCATAGAACCGTGGATCACGCCCTTCTCTTATTTCATTTTTCGTTTTCTCCACCAGGAGCGCTGCGATCTTTCTGAAACACCCTGGCTTTCGAAACCGTCCACCGCAATCCCCGAAAAAATGGCCTTCGACGGCAACCAAGCAATTCCATATCTCCTGTTTGGCTCCCGAAACCGTTCGAAGACTCTAAATTCTTTGCCCGATCTAAAGCTTCTGGCCCTCGAACCGTTTTGCCTTTTCGCCTATTTGCTCAGTGGCGGATTCAAGCCTATGAATCTCTTGCCGGAATTTCTGTATCCCGCCCTTTCGAAATTCGAACGCATGACCTTGCCGCTCTGGCGTCGCGTTGCGGCTCTGCGAGTTTTGCTCGTACTGGAAAAAGCGGGTTAGCTCTGATGACGATGCCAACTGTGCAAATGATTTCGACGGGAAGCAGCTCAGCGTATGAGCAATAAATCGTCCTCGAACATTTTCACGCGCATCTACAACTTGGCGCGCTCCGCGAAGCTCTTCGAAATACCGTTGTTCAAGAGACTTTTTCTTTCTTGCTACTTTTTTTACAAGCGCTGGTACGAAGATCCGTTCCGGGCGCTTGCGAAACGCAGCCCCGAACTCTTTGCCGGCGGAGACATTCTTGATGTCGGTGCGAACATAGGATATACAGCTTGCGTTTTTGCCGCGGCGCGAAAGCCTCCGGCGAAAATTTATGCTTTCGAACCTGACCTGGCTAGCTTTGCGACTCTCGGAGAGATTATTCGCCGCAAAAAGCTTGGTGCGGCGGTGGAGATTTTCAACATGGCTGTTGGCAGCGCCGACGGATCACTCGAATTCTGGCACAACGAAGAGCATTCGGCCGATCACCGCGTGGTAACGGAGCAGTTCAAAACGTCGCGGCCTGGGGGCGAAAAAATCACGACGGTCGCTGTAACGAGCGTGGATAATTTTGTCGCGGCTCGAAATTTGCAGAACATTTCTTTCATCAAGATTGATGTGCAGGGCTACGAGCTCGCTGTTTGCGAAGGCATGCGCCAAACGATCGAAAAATTTCCTGCGCTGTGTATCGCCTTTGAGTACGCGCCCGATGGCATGCGCGAACTCGGCTTCGAGCCGTCCGCGCTACTGGAGTTTTTCCGCTCCGCAGGTTACCAGCTCCACATTTTGACTCGCGCCGCGGCAACGCTGGCTCCAGATAATCGCGCGGTCGAGCTTGCCGTGGAGAGCGCTGGCTACGTTGACGTGCTCTGCTCAAAAAACAGACTCGCCTAAACCTGCTGCGCTCCGCTCTCCGCGCCACTCGGCCGCTTTTTTCTGATTCCCATCTTGATGCGCACCAGGCCTACCCACGTCATCTTCAAAAGCTGCAGCCCGTGGCGGAATCGCTGGATGTTTGTCTCTCCATACGTCCGCGCGAGGTACCGCACCGGCACGTCCACGATTTCCAGTCCCAACTCAGCTGCGGGAAAGAGCAGCTCGAAATCGCCGAACGGATCGAACTCGCCAAAATCCTTCCGCCATGCCACCATCCGCTCATAGTCGTGACGTGTCACGAGCTTTGTGCCGCACAGCGAATCTCCCAGCCGCACATCCAGCACGGCGCTTAGCATCTTCGCGAAAAAAATATTCCCCATGCGGTTGAGGAACCGCATCGCCGCGCCTTCCATGGGGTAGACCAGACGCGAGCCGTTGATGAAATCGCCGTGACCCTGATCGTAGGCATAGCTGAAGCGCGTGAGCATTTCCGGCGGCATCGTGAGATCGGCGTCCAATATCACCAGCAAGTCTTCTCGCGCGTGGGAAAAGCCGAGCCGAACCGCGTCTGCTTTGCCTTTGCCGGGCTGTTGCACCGCCAGAATCCTGAACTGATCACGGTAGACGGTCGAGACGCGCAGAATTTCTTCCCACGTTCCGTCCGTTGAGTGACCTTCGACAAAAATAATTTCCGCCTCGCGGCCGAGATCCGGAAAACGCTTCAGCGCATTCTCGATGTTTCCGCGCTCGTTCCGCGCGGGAATGACGCAAGAGACGCCCTGCTGCGACGACGGCACCAGCGGCCGCAGCACCACTACCGACGTCAAGCTCAGCCAGCGCGCCAACGGCATCAGCGGCATCACACGGTTGATAGCCGTTCCCAGCCCTAGCATTTTCCACGGGCAGTACACGGCCAGCCGTTGCCTCACGATCTCGAAGCCCGCCACCTTTGCGATGTTTTCGAGATCGATTCGCGTAACGAACGTGCTGGGCAGCTCGCCTTTGCGAATTCCCATGCGGTTCGCAAGGGTGTAAGCCCAGCGCAGATACGGATTGTAGAGAACCACCACGAGGCGCGAGGTGCGCGCGAGTTTCGCTTTCAGCTGCATTAAGAGCGCTTGAATGTCGAAGTCGTGATTGAAAGTGCCGTTGATCAGAATCGCCGTTCGCTTGTCGCGCTCGTGCGTGAGGTCGGGGAACGGTTCGTCCTTGCTAACCGTCTCTTTGCGCGGCGCATCGAGCGCGGCGAGCAGCCGGCCGGTGTCGTCTTCGCGCGGCAGCCATTGGATCACGCGGTCGTAATATCTCGTCAGCGCGGAAATTTCTGCCGCGAGAAACGCGTTCACATATTCGCGCCAGCCAGAAATCGCGCCCTCCGTGCTTTTTCTCGGATTTTTCGGTGCGCCGTCCGTAGCATCCTCGCTCTGCGTCTCCGCTTGAGTCTGCGTTTGCGTCAATTGTGCCATCCGAAACGTTGTACCACGATTGCTCTTCGCTCGAAGCTTCATCGCGCACGCGCAGTTCCTGCAAGTAATCCCAGGTTCCTTGTGAGCGGTAAGTGGTGACCCATGATTGGTGATTCGTGATTGGTGACTGTTGAAGAGCAAAGAGAAAGCGGACTTTTGGCTGGAACGCCCGGAGTAGACGTTGCTGGTGTTCGCTGGCCCGTGAACGGCGATCAACGTGAATAGTGACGGACGGAGAGAGCGATAGGGAGACCGACGCAGAACCAGTGCTCGATGAATTCGCAAAGCTTGTAAATGAACGCCCTGTGACCATGAGGAGCGGCCGACAGCGGCAGCACCACCAGATGCATGAAAGCATAAACTGGCGCGCCGTAGATGAGACCGGACATGTGATTCTTGCCGCGGGCCCACACTATCCCCTTCGTTGACACGCTTGCGTGCGTCCGATACGCTTTTAAGTTTAGGTTGCTCGACGTATCGCCGCCGAGAGAATCGGACAAACCGCCGCATGGCCGAAGAAAAGCTTCCGACCCGCGCACAAGATTTTTCCGAGTGGTACAACCAGCTCGTGCTGAAGGCGCAGCTTGCCGACTACGCGCCCGTGCGCGGCTGCATGATCGTGCGGCCGTATGGCTGGGCGCTGTGGGAGAACATGCAGCAGGCGCTCGACCGGCGCTTCAAGGCCACCGGGCACCAGAACGTGGCGTTTCCGCTGCTCATTCCGCGCAGCTTTATCGACAAGGAGAAGCATCACGTGGAAGGTTTTTCGCCGGAGCTGGCGGTGGTCACGATTGGCGGCGGGGAAGAAGCTGGCCGAGCCGCTGGTGATCCGTCCGACTTCGGAAACGATCATCGGGCACATGTGGTCGAAGTGGATTCAGTCCTACCGCGACCTGCCGGTGCTGATGAACCAGTGGAACAGCGTGGTGCGCTGGGAACTGCGCACGAAGCTTTTTCTGCGCACGCTGGAGTTCTACTGGCAGGAAGGGCACACGGCGCACGCCACGCGCGGAGAAGCGGAAGTCGGAAACGCGGCAAATGCTGGACATCTACGCGGATTTCGCGGTGAACGATGCGGCGATCCCCGTGATTCCCGGCAAAGAAATCGGAGGCGGAAAAATTTGCGGGCGCCGACACCACGTATGCGATCGAAGCGATGATGGGCGACTGGCAAGGCGTTGCAGTCCGGGACGTCGCACTTCCTGGGCCAGAATTTCGCGGAAGCTTTCGAGGTGCAATATCTCGACCAGAACGGCCAGTTGCAACATTGCTGGACGACCTCGTGGGGGCTTTCGACGCGCGTTCATCGGCGCGATCATCATGGTGCACGGCGACGACCAAGGGCTGGTGCTGCCGCCGAAGCTGGCGCCCTATCAGGTGGTCATCGTGCCGATCTTCAAGACCGACGAAGAAAAAGCAACGGTGCTGGAGACGGCGCGCAAGCTGAAAGCGGAATTGGTCGCAGGCGAACGTGCGCGTCACGCTGGACGAGCGCGAGGGCAAAGCCCGGGCTGGAAATTCAACGACTGGGAGATGCGCGGCGTGCCCGCTGCGCGTCGAACTTGGGGCCCAAGGATGTCGCGAAGCAGGCCGCGGTGCTGGCGCGGCGCGACCGTCCTGGCAGAGAAGGGAAGATCAGCGCGCTCGCTGGCGGGTTTGCCCGCCGACTATTGACGCAACTGCTCGCCGAAATTCAGCAAGCGCTGCTACGACAAGGCGCTGGCGTTCCGCAAGAGCCAACACGCACGACGCCAAGACGTACGACGACTTGAAGAAGGCCGTCGAAAATGGACTTTGCGTATGCGTTATGGTGCGGCAGCGCGCGAGTGCGAAGCCAAGATCAAAGAAGAAACGCGCGCCACGATGCGCTGCATTCCTGGATCAGAGCCTCGAAGGCAATGCGCGGCGAGCGGCCCGGGTGTGTGCGTATCATTGCGGTAAGGCGGCGCGCGAGCGCGCAATCTTTGCGCGAGCGTACTAACTCTTAGAAGGCGATGAGCCAACGACAAGCAAATGCCCCGTTGCTTTCCGAAACATCGCAGCGCGGCAACTTCTCGACACTCGTGGACAGGGTGCTAGCGTTACTTAAGAGGCAGCGGTTGAATCCTGCTGCGCCGATTCCGAGTTTGGATGCGGCGTTGAGGGCGCCCCGGAGAAGAATCTTCGTGCACTTTGATGGCATCTCCGAAGGCATTTCGATAAAGAGCCGCTGCTCGCAGCGCGGCGAAGGTAAGTTCAAAGCCATTGTTTTCACCGTTGTCATTATTTTGGCGATCTATCTATCTTTCAAGCTAGTGCCGCCGTACGTTTCCGAATATCAGCTGCAGGACAAAATGCAGGAATTGGCGCGATTTGGCGTCGTGAACCGCTACTCGGACGAGCAGCTTCGCGACAATATTTTTAAGGTAGTTCAGGATTTGGAGATTCCGGCGAAGCGCGAAGATATTAAGGTGACCGTGACGCAGGCGGTCGTGAAGATTTCGCTGGACTACACCGTGCCGATCGATTTGCTTTTCTACAGCACCTGAACTTCACTTCTCTCCTTCCAGTGAAAACAAATCACTCATGTAGGTGCATTGTTTTCTCCGTTCGACGGCCGGGATTCGACCGATGTCCGCGGCTTTGCTGCTCTCGTGCAAAAATCGCCTCCGCCCGCCGCTTTTCAGGCAACATCTCGTCTGCGAACTCCGTCTTTCTTAGTACTGGATGTTGCGAGACAATAGAGGTTCAGCCCCAGGAGCGTTCGTTTGCGCATTCGAATTCGAAAGGGATTCTTCACCTCCAAATTAGGCTTGACGATTCTGGGGATCGTCTTCGCTCTATTCCTTACCGCAGGCGGGATTTTCACTTATTACTACATCAAATATTCGCGCATGATCGACGCGCGGCTCTCCGGAAAAGTCCTGCAGAACACGACGCAGATTTTTTCCGCGCCGGAACACATTTCCACGGGGCAGGCCTGGGGGCCCGAAGACCTGACCACTTATTTGACGCGGATCGGCTACCGTCCCGAAGCGGACGAAAATGCGTTGGGGCAATACACGGTCCAGGGCAATACGGTGGATATCCGGCCATCGAAGCTTTCCTATTTTGGCGGGAAGAATGCGCTGGCCGTGCAATTCAGCGGGAAAGCATCCGCTCGATCAGGCCGCTCGCGGGCGGCGGAAATTTGGACACGGCGCAGATCGAGCCGGACCTGATCACCAATCTTTTTGACAGCGCGCGAGAGAAGCGGCGGCCGATGCGGTATGAGGATTTGCCGCCGGAACTGGTGGACGCGATTCTTTCGGCGGAGGACAAGCGGTTCTTCGAACACGGCGGGTTCGACTTCATTCGAATCGCTGGGCGCGGCGTGGGCCGACCTCCGGCACAGCTCTCAGCACTATCAGGGCGCGAGCACGATCACGATGCAGGTGGCGCGGACTTTCTTCCTTTCGAACGAGCGGACATGGCGGCGCAAACTGGCCGAAGCGATGGTTTCGGTCGAGCTGGAGCAGCGCTTCAACAAGCAGCAGATTTTCGAGCTGTATGCGAACGAAGTGTACCTGGGGAACCGCGGGAGTTTCGGGATTCGCGGTTTTTCCGAAGCCAGCGTGGCGTATTTTGGAAAGGATCTGCGACAGCTTTCGATCGCGGAATGCGCGTACCTTGCCGGAATCATTCGTGCGCCGAACTACTATTCGTCCGCGGACCGGCATCCGGAGCGTGGCGCGCAAGCGCGTGACCGCGTGCTGACGCAGATGCTGGAGAACAAGTACATCAGCGAGGACGACCTGGATGAGGCGAAGCATGCGCCGCTGAAGATTGTGCGGACGGCGGGCTCGGCGAGCGAAGCGCCGTACTTCGTGGACATGGTCAAGGACCATCTACTCGACAAGTATTCGGAGAACGAACTGCTGAGCCAGAATTTCCGCGTGTACACGACGCTCGATCCCGCGCTGCAGCGCGCCGCGGCGGCGGCGGTGGACGCGGGAGTGAAGAACGTCGATTTGCTGCTGGCGAAGAAATATGACAAGTGGCGCAAGGAAGCGGCGAAGAAGGGAAGCAGCGAGCCGATTCCGCAAGTTCAGGTGGCGCTGGTGGCGCTTGATCCGCGAACGGGCGAGATCAAAGCGGTGATCGGCGGACGAGACTACGGGCAGAGCCAGCTCAATCACGCGCTGGCGCACCGGCAGCCTGGATCGGTGTTCAAGCCGTTCGTGTACGCAGCGGCATTTGACAACGCGGTGGACGGCGTGCAGCCGGTGATTACGCCGGCGACGACGATAGATGACGAGCCCACGACGTTCGAATTCGACGGCAAAGAGTACACGCCGAACAATTACGGCGAAAAATTCATGGGCCACGTCACGGTGCGCGACGCGCTGACGAATTCGCTGAACGTGGCAACGGTGAAAGTCGCCGAGCTGATCGGTTACGGCCGCGTCGTGCAGATTGCGCGGCAGATGGGGCTCGGCAACAACATTCAACCGACGCCTGCCGTGGCGCTGGGCGCGTACGAAATGACGCCGATGGACGTGGCCGCGGGCTATACGGCGTTCGCGAACGGCGGGACGCGAGCGGAGCCGCAATTCCTGCACAGCGTGGTGAGCGCCGATGGCAGCGTGCTCGAGAAATTCACACCGCAGACGCACTCGTGCTCGATCCGCGCGTGGCCTTCCTGGTCACTAGTCTTCTGAAAGACGTGTTGAACAAGGGGACGGGCGCGGGAGTTCGCGCGCGTGGCTTCACGCTTCCCGCGGCCGGAAAAACGGGAACTTCGCGCGACGGCTGGTTCGCGGGCTACACGTCGAATCTGCTCTACGGTAATCTGGGTCGGGTTTGACGACAATCGCGACCTCGGTCTGACGGGCGGCGCGACGGTCGCGCCGATCTGGGCGGACTTCATGCTCCGCGCGACGACTCTGCCCGCCTACCGGGACGTCAAGGATTTCAGCATGCCCGATGGCGTGCAGTCCGTGCTGATTGATCCCGAATCGATGGAACTTGCCACGCCGAACTGTCCGACGACTCGCGAAGAGGTCTATATTGCAGGGTCGGCTCCGACGGAGTTCTGCGAGTTGCACGGCGGGCGGGACGTGATTTCCTCGACGGGTGCCTGGCTGTCTCATGTATTTGGTGGTGATCAACCCAAACAACCGCAAACCGATGCGGAGGGGAAGCCCGTAAACACGTACGATCCAAACCGGCCCCCCGACGCGACCGGCCAGGGGAGCTCACCCGCTGACGCAAACGCCCAATCGGGCGAAAAGAAAAAGAACCCTTTGCAGAAGATTTTTGGTATCTTTGGGGGCAAGAAGAAGGATCCCGACAAGGCTAAGCCACAACCCGACAAGCCTCAGCCGGAGAAGGGAGACTCGCCATGACTCACGTACGAGTGGCGTTTCCAGCCAGTATTCTCCTCTTGACTCTCTCGATTCCCGCGGTAGGACAAACTCTCGAAGGGACGCGCTCGATGGTGATGGCGCCCGGTGTGGCGCAAGTGCCCTCGCCGCAGGACCCTGTAATCGTGGTGCGCCCGGAAATCACCGAAGAGCAGATGGGCGACCTCTACATGGTGCGCAAGCAGTATCGAGAGGCGGCAGAGCTCTTCAAGAAACTCTCGGACAAGGATCCGCGTAATCCGATCTATCTGAACAAGCTGGGAATTGCACTGCATCAACAGGCAGCGCTGGGATTAGCGCTGAAATATTACCAGCGGGCAGTCAAAGTCGATCCTCGTTACGCCGATGCAGAGAACAATGTTGGCACCATTTGGTATCAGCGCAAGAAATTCGAGAAGGCTATAAAAGCCTACCAGAAGGCGATCGCGATTCGGGGCGACATGGCTGTGCTTTACAGCAATCTAGGTTACGCATACTTTGGCGACCGAAAGTACGAGGAAGCTATTTCTTCGTTCCGGCACGCTCTGACACTCGATCCACAGCTGTTCGAGCACAACGGAGCGCGCAGCGGCTCAATCCTGCAAGACCGTTCCGTGGACGATCGCGGGCGCTTCTACTACATGCTTGCGAAATCCTTTGCACAGGCCGGCGACCTGGACCGCTGCATCCACTACCTTCGCAAGGCCAAGGATGAAGGCTACAAAGAATTCGCGGACATAAAGAAAGATCCCGCATTCGGAGCGGCGCTGAAGGATCCTGCTGTGCAGGAATTGCTGATTCCGAAACCGGTTGAGCCCGCGCAGCTTTAGTCTGGCGGCGTTCTCGCGATCTCTTCGCAGGAACACACGCATTATCAACTGACATTTGTAGTCTTTATTTCGCAAAAATGTGACATTCTTACGATTGTGCTTCCCGCTCTAGATGCATGACTCAACTGCCACGAATACCCGACATTGAATCGCAGCGCACTGCGATGAAAAAGCTTAGCTTCCTGGTTGGAAAATGGTCCGGGGAAGCTCGCATTCTGCGCGGAGCTGGCGCGACTTTGGAGCTAGTCCAGACCGAAGAAGCGCAGTACAAGCTGGATGGATTAGTCCTGATGATAGAAGGAATCGGGTGTAACAAAGCCGATGGAAAAGCTGCGCTCCAGGCGCTGGGCATCGTTTCTTATGACGACGAAACTGAAACATACCGCATGCGCGCGTTTAATGATGGCCGCTACCTGGAAACCGAGTTGAAGCTGGCTGACGACGGCAAAGGAATGCTGTGGGGCTTTGCGCTGGGAGAAATTAAAACCAGCTCCGTGTTGCGAATTGACGAAACGGGTGACTGGACGGAACTTCATGAGATAACGATCGGATCTCAGCCGCCACGGAAATTTATGGAACTCAAGGTCAATCCGCAGAAGTAGATCGGCCTGCAGGGCACACAAACACCTGAACTATCGTTGGCGCAGTTCGCGGCCATTCGTTCTTTCTACCGCCCAGAAATTCCAAACAATTCTGAGCGGACATACGCGCGTACTATCACTCCGATTTCTGACCCCATCAGCACTTCCGACGTGAAATCGTCCTATTGGATTTCGTCCCGTGATACTGTGCGTCGGGCGGATTTTCCTGCTGGAGGGAGACCCATGCAGAGGCGTACGTTCCTGAACGTTTCGGCCAGCGCCGCAACGATGCTGGCATTCAATCCTTTGACGATAGCCGCGGAGCAAGAACGGAAAAATCCGGTCGTCTATCCCGATCCGGCGGTTGAGGTGGTTGATCCGCGCTTCGCAAAATACAAGGTCGGCAACGCGGCGGTCGAGCGTCTATACACGGGAGCGCGATGGGCGGAAGGGCCTGTGTGGATTGCGGATGGGCGGTATCTCCTTTTCAGCGACATCCCCAACAACCGCATGCTGCGATGGCTCGAGGACACCGGAGAGGTCAGCGTTTTTCGCAGTCCCTCGAACTACAGCAACGGCAACTACCGGGACCGCGAGGGCAGGTTGCTTACCTGCGAGCACGACTCGCGGCGGCTTACGCGAACCGAACACGATGGAACGATCACCGTGCTGATGGACAGTTATCAAGGCAAGAAGCTCAACGCGCCGAATGATCTGACAGTGCATTCCGACGGAGCCATCTGGTTCAGCGATCCGGGTTACGGCATCATGTCGAATTACGAAGGCCACAAAGCTCCTTTTGAGCTGCCCGCCAACGTTTACCGGCTCGATCCGAAAACGCGCGAGGTGACTGTCGTTGCCAGCGACATGGATAAGCCCAACGGCATCTGTTTCTCTCCCGACGAGAAACTGGTCTACATCGTGGATACGGGAGTTCCAAAACACCCCAGCGACCCGCATCAGATTCGCGTCTACGATGTTGTGGATGGCGTACGGCTGAAGAATGGCCGTATGTTTGTAAATATGTCGCCGGGCTCATCCGATGGGATTCGTTGCGATGTGGACGGCAACGTGTGGTCCGCCGCCGGATGGGCGGGAGAAGGGTTCAACGGAGTGCATGTGTTCGCGCCTGACGGCACGCTTATCGGCAAGATTCGTCTTCCGGAATCGTGCGCGAATCTCTGCTTCGGCGGCGCCAAGAAAAACCGGCTGTTCATGGCCGCGAGCCAGTCTCTCTACGCGCTGTACGTGGACACCCAGGGCGCGCAGCTGCCTTGAGAACGCGAATGTCTGGCGAAGAATTCCTCGGCTTCGCGGCTTGAAGGATTCTGATTTGAGACCGGGGTCAAATACTTCAGGATCACGAGAGCGAAGGTTAGAGTTCGAATTATCGGCGACATAACGCTTCTATCGTAATGCTGCTGCGCTCCTCTGCTACAATGAAACAAGTATGAAGCGGTCTGTTTTCAGCGCGCACTCGTTGATTCTTTTTTGTACGATTGCCGTTTCTGGCCTGATAAATCCTCTCGTTTTTGCGCAACAACCGCCATCGGGCGCGCGGGGAAGCGCCTCCGATACTTCTCAACAAGGAATATATCTCGTATTTCCTTTCGAAAATGCGGGAGCGTCGCCGCGGCTGGACTGGCTTGGCGAAGGACTTGAAGAACTGACCATTCAGCGGCTATCCGCGGCCAGCCTGCAAGTCTATTCGCACAGCGGGCGCACCGGCGAGTTGGATCGCGACGGGCTTCCTCCCAGCGCAAAACTTAGCCGCGCTTCCATGATTCGCATCGCTCAGGATCTGGATGCTGATTTCGTGGTCTTCGGCAGATTTTCGTCCGATGGACAATCTCTCACGGTCGAGTCGCAAATTCTGCGCGTAAGTCCGACGCGCTTGCTTCCCCCGGTTCGGGAGACTGGCCCGCTGGATTCGCTGATGGACTTGCAGTTGAAGATGCTGTGGCGATTGCTTTCGGCGAACGATCACGCTTACCCGCGTAGTCTCGAGGAATTTTCGAAGGCGCAGCGGCCTCTACGGCTCGATGCGTTCGAGCATTACGTTCGAGGTATGCTGGCGAGCGAAGATGATTCGCGGCTGCGCGAGCTTCGAGAAGCGGCGCGTCTCGAGCCCGAGTGGCCCGATCCGGACTTCGCGATTGGCGACGCCTACTACGCGCGCAAAGATTGCGATTCGGCGCTCCCGTGGTTTTCGAAAGTCCCGAAATCGCATGACCGCTACATCGAAGCTGTGTTCGCGACCGGAGTTTGCCGGTTGCTCATGAACCAGCCGGACCGGTCGGAAGAAGTCTTCACGTCGCTTCAGGAGGCTTTGCGCAACAACATGGTTTCCGGCGCGGACTTGCCGGAGATTTTGAACAATCTCGCGCTTGCCAGAGCGCGGCAGAGTAAAACGCCTGCGGCAGTAGCCGATTTGCGGCGGGCGGCGGAGCTTGATCCGGACGAAGACGATTACCCGTTCAACTTGGGATTGCTGGCACTGGGTTCGAATGATTTCGCCGCCGCCGCAGAATATTTTCGCGAAGCTTCCGGGCGCAAGCCGGACAACGCAGAAAACCGGGCGCTGATGATTCTGGCGCTCGAGAAGGCCGGCAAAAAAGCGGAAGCCGACGAGGAGCGCGAGACGGCAGTGGAGGCGTTCGGTCCGGACGGACTTCCCGCCGTGCATCTGGACGCGAAGAAAGATACGCTGGGGCGCTTGGAACGAGTGCGAACCGATATGGATACGACGGCGCTGCGCCTCGAGATTGTTGCGGGCGGAGATTCCGCGAATGCGGCGGCCGCAACCGCGGGCGCGGACACCCCCGCGGCGCACGTACGGCGAGGGCGGCAGGAACTCTTGGCGGGACGAGTAGATGCGGCTGAAACCGAATTTCGCGCCGCGCTGGCCGCCGATGGAGCGAACGCGTCCGCGCACAACGGGCTTGCGGAAGTCTATCGTCGGCGCGACAAACTGGACGATTCCGCGAAGGAGCTTCAGGCTTCGCTGGAAATTCGCGACTCCGCGGCCGTCCGCACAACGCTTGCCCGGCTTTATCTCGAGCAAAAGAAACCGGATCTCGCGCGCGCGGAGGTGGAGCGCGCCTTGAAGCTTGCGCCCAAGTATTCCGATGCGAAAGAATTACTCGAGCATCTGCAGAAAGTGAAGCCCGCGGGAGGCGCGAAATGAGCGCTCATCGTTCGATTCGAAGATTTCTTCTCTCCAAAATATGCAGTGCTACGGCGTTCACGTTTCTTTGCGCTCTCTGCGCTGCGGCAGCGTTTCTCGCTCTTCCGGCCGCCACCGCCGACGAACAATCCAGCAGTCCACTCGTGATGCGGCTCACTCTCGACCGCGTGGTCGAACCGGTACTGGCGACATACATTGACGAAGGGCTTTCTGATGCCGCCAGCCGGCATGCAGCGCTCGTACTGATCACTATGGATACGCCCGGCGGGCTGAGTGATTCAATGACGGAAATCATCCAGCACATTCTGACATCGCCCGTGCCGGTGGCGGTTTACGTATCACCTACAGGCGCCCGCGGAGCATCGGCGGGTTTCTTCATCCTTCTCTCAGCGGACATCGCGGCCATGGCACCGGCAACGCACACTGGCGCGGCGTCTCCTGTGGTTGCGATCGGCGGGTTCCAATTACAGGTTGACGAGACGATGCGCAAGAAAATTCTGAATGATGCGCTGGCCTTTTTGCGGAGCTACACACAGAAGCGCGGCCGCAATTCAACACTAGCGGAGACCGCGGTGACAGACGCGAAAGCGTTTACGGAGAAAGAAGCGCTGGACGGTAAGCTCATCGACTTGATCGCGTCTTCGCCAGAAGATCTCCTGCATCAGCTGGATGGCCGCACAATCACGCGTTTCGACGGAGCAAAGGCCGTCCTTTCCCTGAAGAATGCCGCGATCACTCCCTTTGAACTTTCCGCGCGGCAGAGTTTTCTCGCGCGGATCGTTGAGCCGGATGTTTTCTTCGTGCTTCTTATGGTCGGTGTGCTTGGGTTATACACCGAGTTCACGCATCCGGGGATGGTCGCGCCCGGCGTGATTGGAGGCATCTGCGCCGTGCTGGCGCTCTATGCGATGCACATTTTGCCGGTGAATTTCGCGGGTGTGCTTCTGATTTTGCTGGCGCTCGCGCTATTCATTTTGGAGGCAAAGCTTACAAGCCACGGAGTTCTTGCCGTTGGCGGCATCGTTTCCATGTTGCTGGGCGCGATGTTCCTGATTCGCTCGCCGCTAACCTCTGGGGGCGTGAGCCTGGGAGTGGCGCTGGCCGCCACACTGCCGTTCGCGCTAATTACCATATTTCTGATGCGGCTGGTGCTGCGCTCGCGCTCGTGGAAATCCACAACGGGAAGAGAAGAGTTGGTTGGCGAGGAGGGCATCGCGATCTCCGGGTTGGGCGCCGGCACCGAAGGAATGATTCGCGTTCACGGAGAATTGTGGCGCGCGGTTTCCCCGCAGACGGTTCCCCAGGGTAAACCTGTGCGAGTTCGAAGCGTGGAAGGTCTGATGCTTCGCGTCGAGCCGGAGGAAGCGGCAGTCACGGAAAACCAGTAGAATGCGTTCACGTTTGGGAGGGTAAACATGCCAGAGATCGGTCTTCTTGGAATAGCGTTGTTCGTGGGAATTATTCTGATTTGGATTTGGAATTCGCTGTACATCATCAAGGAATGGGAACGCGGCGTAGTTCTGCGGCTGGGACGATTGTTGCCCCAAGCCAAAGGGGCGGGCATCGAATCTGGTTTTTTGGCCGATTGAGACGCTCTATCGGATCAATCTGCGCCTCGAAACACTGGACGTTCCGCCGCAAGATATCATCACGCGCGATAACGTTTCCGTGAAGGTGAACGCGGTTTGTTATTTCCGGGTGGTGGACGCGAATCTCGCGATGTCGCAGGTGCAGAACTATCAATACGCAACGTCGCAGCTCGCGCAGACTACGCTGCGCAGCATCGTCGGGCAATTTGAACTCGATGAAATTCTCTCGCAGCGCGACAAAGTGAATGGCAAGCTGCAGATTATCCTCGATCAGGATACAGAGCCCTGGGGCATCAAGGTGTCCAAGGTGGAAGTGAAGCAAGTTGACATTCCGGAACAGATGCAGCGCGCCATCGCGAAACAGGCGGAAGCGGAACGCGAGCGGCGTGCCAAGGTCATTCACGCCCAGGGCGAGTTCGAAGCTTCGCAAAAACTTGCCGACGCGGCGAAAGTCCTGGAGACGCAATCGTCGGCAATCCAGCTGCGATACTTGCAGACTTTGACGGAGATAGGTGTCGAGAAGAACACAACCATTGTTTTCCCCCTGCCCATCGATATCATTAATAGCTGGGTTCAAACGCTGGGGGGACAGAAAAAGTAAGAATGGCCTCTGGGGGAAAACGAGGAAGCGCCGGAGAGCGTGTGCTCGAAGGACGGCACGTCATCGGCTTGTTCATGCTGATGCTGCTGTTTTCGGGCGTGTTCTTCACGCTCGGTTACGTGATGGGACGTAACCAATATGACGGGCAAGTTCGCGCCGCGACGGACCTGCGCGGACTTCCAAACCCTGACGTTTTGCCCAAGAAGGAAGTTGCTCCGAAGAGTTCCAGCAAAAAATCTGCGCCCGAGCCCCAAGCCGCCCCATCTGCACCTGCGAAATTCCGATTGGGAGTTTTACCACGCTGGCGATTCGAACAAGGTGGATGATCGTCTAAAGCCGGTTGCCACTTCCGCGCCGGTGCCCGCACCGGCGAAGAGCGCCAATTCTCCCAAGCCGGTCATTGGGGCTTCGAAGACGAATGTTCCCGCGCCTCTCGGAACGGGCGGCGGACTTAACTTGCAAGTTGCGGCCATGACGAAGGAAGCTGATGCCATGACGCTTGCCAATAACTTGCGCAAGAAAAATTTCCCAACGTTTGTGCAGTCTCCCCAGGGAGACAAGTATTACCACGTGCTGGTTGGTCCTTACGCCGACCAGAAAGCCGCTGACATCGCCAGGAAGGGCCTCGAAGCGGCCGGTTTCAAGGCTATCGTGAAGCACTGATGCCTGGGCGTTCGTGGCTCGGTTATTTTCGTCCGCATCCTGGAAGTGAAACTCCTTCGTGGCTTAGACTCTTTATCGGCGCTGTTTCCGGCGCCGCGCTTTCTTTTTCCTACACCGGCTTCTACCTCAGCATTTATTCCTGGGTTTGCATCGGAGTTTTAATGATCGCGCTTTTCGGAGCGCGCCCGCGTGTGGCGTTCGGTTGCGGATTTCTCCACGGCCTTTTTTTTGTGCTGACGTCCGTGCCCTGGATCGCGGAAGTTCTCGCCGTGCACGGAGGTCTTTCGCGTGCGGGTGGATGGGGCGTCTTGCTGCTCATTGCCGCGGTTTGGGGCGCTGCGAATGGCGCCATCACTTGGGCGATCCATCGTCTTTCGCAGCGGAGCATCACGCTCGCCTGCATCGGCGCTCCGTTCTTGTGGGTTTCGTTCGAACTGTTTCGCAATCGTCTCCCGGAGATCAGCTTTCCGTGGAACTTGCTGGGCTATCCAGCCGCCGCAAATGTCGCGCTTGTACAGCTCACCTCCGTCGCCGGAATCTATGGATTATCGTTTGTCGTGGCTGCCTTCAACTCACTGCTCGCATGGAGCGACGCGGCCACCAATCATTCGCCAAGACGCCGTCTGGCAATTCTGCTCAGCGCCGCCGTGTTAGTACTCTTGGTGATGACCGCAGGCCCGCGCTTCGTGCCCAAGCCGGTAGCCAACCATACGGCCCGCGCGGTGCAGCTAAATTTTCCTGAGGCGGACCAATATCCGAACGATTGGTTCACGCAGCATGCTTCGGACTTGGACGAGGTTCAGCGCTTCAGCCTCGCGCCTTCCGCAAATCATCCCGACCTGCTGGTCTGGCCCGAAGCTCCCGCGCCCTTCTCCTTTCAGGATTCCCAATTTGCGCACCTGGCTTCCACTCTGGCGGCTCGCTTTCAACATCCATTCCTCGTCGGCGTGGTGGAATGGAAGCCGGAAACCGTTTCCACATCGGGCGCGGCTCCTCACGAGGTGATGGCGCCATACAACAGCGCTCTGATGTTTGACGCGCAGGGACATCGCGAATTTTCCTACGACAAAGTGCATCTTGTCCCCTTCGGCGAGTACGAACCCTTTCCGTTGATTCACCGCGTGGTCTCCAACGTCTCCAGCGAAGTCGGCGGTTTTCGCAAAGGAACCAAATACTCCGTCGGACACTTTCCCAGTGGCTATTCATTTAGCGTCTTCATCTGCTACGAAGCGATTTATCCCGGGCGAGATTCGCCGCTTCGCCGCCAATGGCGCGCAGCTCTTCGTCAATATTTCAAATGACGGATGGTTTGGGCATTCCGCCGCCGCCGAGCAGCATCTGCGCATGGCGCGTGTTCGCGCGGTTGAAAATCGCCGCTGGATCGTGCGCACGACGAACAGCGGCATTACCGTCTCGATCGATCCTTATGGCCGCATTTTCCGTCCCCTGCCGCAAGACGTGCGCGCGGCAGCCGATTTGCCCTACGATTTCCGCACAGACAAAACTCTCTACACGCGTTTCGGAGATTGGTTCGCCTGGCTCTGCGTCCTCGTTTCCGCTATTCTCTTAGCATCAACCTTTAGAAAGGCCTTATAGCGTCCCGGCCAATCCGCGGGATGTCTCTGAACAACAGATGATTCTCGAAGACCTCCAACACCGTTACGAAGGCCTCAAGCCCCGCATCACGCTCGTTCGGAGCTATCTTTGACGCTCCGCAATTCCGCGAACGCCTGAAAACACTCGAAGCTCGCGTCGCTCAACCCGATTTCTGGAACAACCAGGAAGAGGCGCAAGCCGTTCTTCGCGACCGCAAGCGCGCCGAAGAGCAAATTGGCGCGGACGAGAAGCTCACGTCCATCTCCGGCGACATTGAAACCTACATCAGCCTCGCCGGCGAAGAAACCAACGCCGAGCAGCGCAACGATCTTCTGAAGGATCTCGATC
The DNA here is from genome assembly GCA_963727945.1 of uncultured Acidobacteriota bacterium. Classification (GTDB taxonomy): domain Bacteria; phylum Acidobacteriota; class Terriglobia; order Acidiferrales; family UBA7541; genus Acidiferrum. The sequence continues at coordinate 183,058 of CAVSIW010000051.1, read as the reverse complement.
GCGAGCTGACTTCAGCGGAGAGCTACATCGCAGGCCTCGAAACCAGGACGCTTCTCTCCGGCGAAACCGATCATCTCAACGCCATCATGACCATCAAGCCCGGCGCCGGAGGCACCGAGTCGCAGGACTGGGCTTCCATGCTGCTGCGCATGTATCTCCGCTGGGCGGAACGCAAAGGCATAAACGCCAGCGTGATGGACGAAACTCCCGGCGAAGAAGCGGGCATCAAGTCCGCCACCATCCAATTCGCAGGAGAAAACGCCTACGGTTTGCTGGCCGGCGAAACTGGCGTACACCGCCTCGTGCGAATCTCGCCGTTCGATCAGGCGGCCCGCCGCCACACCTCATTCGCTTCCGTCTTCGTTATTCCCGAAATTGACGACCGCATCGAAATCAACATTCGCCCGGAAGACCTTCGGGTGGATACATTTCGTTCCGGCGGCAAGGGCGGCCAGAACGTGAACAAGGTCGAAACCGCCGTTCGCATCACCCACATACCGACCAACATTGTCGTCGGCTGCCAGGCCGAACGCAGCCAGCACAAGAATCGCGAACTAGCCATGAAAATGCTCCGTTCGCGGCTTTATGACCTCGAAATCCAAAAACGTCAGGCGCACACCGACAAGCTTGACGAAACCAAACTCGACATTTCCTTCGGCAGCCAGATCCGCTCCTACATCATGCAGCCGTACCGCATGATCAAAGACCACCGCACCAAGTTCAGCGTTGGCGACGTGGACCGGGTCATGGATGGCGACCTTGACCCCTTCATTCGCTCCTACCTGATGGCCAAAAAGACGAAGGGGAAGCTGGAAATTCAGCCGGATGACGATGAGGACGCTGCCTAGGGCAGCAGACTTGTCCCATTCCGATGCATCCAGGCGCCGTTCACAGTGCGATTTCGACCGTTCGCTACCCCTATAAGTCATTTAACCTCAATGCGTTGATTCTTAGACCCTTCGATGTTAGTTTTGTAAGGTTAAGCGAATACATCTGGGAATAACATACCTCGGCGGCTGGCCCGTCGCGGTTCACGAAGGAGAAAGCCTTTTGAGCGAAGCCTTACGCAACTTTCTGTTCACGTCGGAGTCTGTCACCGAAGGCCATCCCGATAAGATTGCCGACCAAATTTCAGATGCCGTCCTCGATGAAGTGATGAAGCAGGATCCAATGGGTCGCGTGGCCTGCGAAACCCTTGTTACCACCGGCCTTGCCGTGGTCGCCGGCGAAATCACCACGACTGCGCATATCGAATACGACACGCTGGTCCGCGACACCATCCGCGGTGTCGGTTACGACCGCGCCAAATATGGCTACGACGCCGAGACTTGCGCCGTCATGTGCTCCGTTAAGCGCCAATCGCCGGATATCGCCATGGGCGTGGATACCGGCGGCGCCGGAGACCAGGGCCTGATGTTCGGTTTTGCCTGCGACGAGACCGTCGAACTGATGCCCATGCCTATCCAACTTGCTCACCGCTTGACGCAGCGCCTCTCCGAAGTTCGCAAGTCCAATAAAATTAACTTTCTTCGTCCTGATGGCAAGTCTCAGGTGACCATCGAGTATCGCGATAGCCGGCCCGTTCGCGTCGATTGCGTGGTCATCTCCACGCAACACAGCGACAAAGTTTCCAACGCCGATCTCCGCGACGCCATTACCGAGCATGTGATTCGCCCCATCATTCCCCCGGCGATGCTCGACAGCAAAACCAAATATCACATCAATCCAACAGGACGCTTCGTCATCGGCGGACCTATGGGAGACGCGGGTTTGACCGGTCGCAAAATTATCGTGGATACCTATGGCGGTTATAGCCGTCACGGCGGCGGCGCTTTCTCCGGTAAGGACCCGTCGAAGGTAGATCGCTCCGCTTGCTACATGGCGCGCTACATCGCAAAAAATCTCGTTGCGGCAGGATTGGCGCGCAAAGCGGAAGTTCAGCTCGCTTACGCCATCGGAGTCGCCGAGCCCGTCTCCGTGATGGCTGATACGTTCGGTACAGCCGCCGTTTCCGAAGAAAAAATCACCGCGCTCATCCGCGAATACTTCTCCCTGACGCCCAAGGGCATCATCGAAGCGCTCGATCTTCGCCGTCCGATCTACAAGGACACCGCCGCGTACGGCCATTTCGGACGCAGCGGTCCCGGCTTCACCTGGGAGCGCACCGATCGTGCGGATGCACTGCGCAAGGCGGCCGGCCTCGGAGCGGCGGCCTCCGTGGAAGCAGCCGCACACCGTTAGGCTTTGCTAGAAACGCCGGCTCCTGCGCCGGTGTCTTGTTTTTTCCTGCGCGAATTCCCTTCGCCGCGCAAACTTTGCATCAAGGAGAATGAGTGTGGCAACAGCAGAACTGAAAAAGGGTGATGTCAAGGATATCGGGCTGGCCGACGCAGGCAAGCGCAAGATCGAGTGGGCGCATCAACAGATGCCCGTTCTCGAATCCATTCGTAAGCGCTTTGTAAAAGAGCAGCCGCTCAAGGGATTGCGCGTTTCCGCTTGTCTGCACGTGACAAGCGAAACGGCAAACCTGATGATCGCGTTACGAGATGGCGGAGCCGATGCGGTTCTCTGTGCCTCGAATCCGCTCTCGACGCAAGACGAAGTCGCCGCTTCGTTGAATCGCGACTACAACATTCCGACCTACGCCATCAAGGGCGAGGACAACGAGACCTACTACTCGCACCTGCGCGCAGCGCTCGAACATAAGCCGCAATTCACGATGGACGACGGCGCGGACCTGGTCACCATGCTGCTCACCAAGCGCACTGACCTGGTAGCCGATGTGATCGCGGGCACGGAAGAAACCACAACTGGCGTCATCCGCCTGCGCGCCATGGCCAAGGATGGCACGCTGAAGTATCCGATCATTGCGGTGAATGATGCGCAGACCAAACATTTCTTCGACAATCGTTACGGGACCGGACAGTCCACGCTGGATGGCGTGATTCGCGCGACCAATCTGCTTATAGCCGGGCTCAAAGTCGTCGTTGCGGGTTACGGTTGGTGCGGACGCGGCATCGCGATGCGCGCCAAGGGCCATGGCGCGGACGTGATCATCACCGAAATTGACCCGACAAAAGGCATCGAAGCCGTGATGGACGGGTTCCGCGTTATGCCCATGGCGGAAGCCGCCAAGCAAGGCGATGTTTTTATCACCGTTACCGGCAACAAGAACGTCATTCGCGCCGAGCATTTTGAAGCCATGAAGAGCGGCGCGGTCGTTTGCAACTCCGGCCACTTCAACGTCGAGATCGACATTCCCTCGCTCGAGCGCATGTCCACCGGCAAGCGCGAAGTGCGTCCGCTCGTGGACGAATATCTGCTGAAGGATGGCCGCAGGGTTTACCTCCTCGGCGAAGGCCGCCTTGTAAATCTAGCAACCGCGGAAGGGCATCCCGCTGCCGTCATGGACATGAGTTTTGCCAATCAGGCTCTTTCGGCCGAATATTTGCGGCAGCATCACAAAGATTTGAAGCCGCAGGTCTACGTCGTGCCCGAAAATCTCGACAAGGAAATCGCTCGCCTCAAGCTCGATAGCATGGGTCACAAACTGGACAAGCTCACTGCCGAGCAGGAACACTATCTGGCTTCGTGGCAAGAAGGCACGTAAGTAGGACAGACACCCCTGTCTGTCTTCTCGAACCTTCACTTTGGGGCGCAATTGACCGCGCCCCATTTTCTTGTAAACTTATCTAAGCTTTTTTCAGGTCGCTCTCATGTGGGATCTCTGCACCAACGCGCTCGACACGGCTCGCCTTCGCGGCGCCACTTACGCCGACGTTCGCGTAATGCATTTGCGTCAGCGTGACCTGACCACGAAAAACGGCCAGGTCGGAACGCTCGCGCAATCCGAATCGATCGGTATTGGGCGTCCGCGCCTTGGCGAACGGCGCGTGGGGATTTGCGTCCACCGACCGGCTCACGCGCGAAGGCGTCTCCGCATGTGCCGCACAGGCCGTCTCAATTGCCAAAGCTTCCGCGCTAGCGAAGCGCGGTGACGTGGTGATGGTGGCCGAAGACGCCTACGTCGACAGCTGGCAAAGTCCGTTTCGCAAGGATCCCTTCGAACTTCCCTTGGAAAATCAGCTCGCGCTGCTGCTAGCCGCGGACGCGGAAATGCGCCGCGTCAAGGGCGTCACTCTTACGGAAACCGGAATGCAATTTCGCAAAATTGATTCCTGGTTCGCTTCCAGCATCGGCTCGCGCATTCATCAACGCAAGATGATCACCGGCTGCGGCATTGCTGCGACTTCCTTTCAAGGCGAAGAAATTCAGAAGCGGTCTTATCCAAACAGCTTTGGCGGACAGCATGCTCTCGAGGGCTACGAGCTCGTCGAATCGCTCGATCTGCTCAAGCACGCTACCCGCGTGGGCGAGGAAGCCGCCGCGCTGCATTCCGCCGCCCAGTGTCCGGAGAAAACTGGCACGCTGATTCTCGGCGGAAGCCAGCTCGGCCTACAGATTCACGAATCCGTGGGACACCCGATCGAGCTAGATCGCGTCCTCGGTCAGGAAGCGAATTTTGCGGGCACGAGCTTTCTCACGCTCGATCAGCTCAACAAACTGCGCTACGGTTCGGACATCGTGAACGTCGTCGCCGACGCGCGCCTCGAGCACGGCCCTGGCCTTGGAACGTTTGCCTATGACGATGAAGGTGTGCCTGCCCAGTGCACGGACATCATCAAGGACGGCCAATTCCGCGGTTATCTGTCCAATCGCGAAACAGCGCATCTCATCGGATTGAAGCGCTCCTCCGGCACGATGCGCACGGAGAGCTGGAATCGTCTGCCCATCATTCGAATGACCAACATTAGCCTCAATCCCGGGACCTGGGACTTCGACAACTTGATTGCCGACACGGACGACGGAATCCTCATGGAAACAAACCGCTCCTGGTCCATTGATGACCGCCGCTACCAGTTTCAGTTTTCAACGGAGGTTGGCTGGGAGATCAAAGGCGGCAAAAAGACCCGCATGCTCAAAAATCCCAGCTATAGCGGAATCACCACAGAGTTCTGGAACTCCTGCGACGCGATTTGCTCTCGCAATCACTGGACTCTGTGGGGCACGCCGAACTGCGGCAAAGGTCAGCCCATGCAAACCATGGGCACGGGACACGGCGCAGCGCCGTCGCGATTCCGCAACGTCAAAATCGGCTCGGCGTTTTCAAATCAATGAGCTCTGCACACAAATCTGGTAAGTCTTCGGCAGGGAAGAGCACTTCCTCTGTCGCACAATTGTTCACCGAACGCGAACTGCGGCGAATCATGGATACCGTTCTCCGTCTCGCCAAATCTACCAGCGCCGACGAAACCGAAGTCCACGTCGACGAAACGGCCAGTTCCCTCACGCGCTTCGCTAACAATGCGATCCACCAAAACGTCGCCGAGCACGGTTTGAACGTCTCGATTCGAACCGTCGTGGACAGCCGCACCGCTCGCGCCACCACAAATCGCATTGACGAAGACTCACTCCGCGCCGCGATTGAAGCCTCTCTCTCCCTCGCTCACAGCCAGCCCAAAGATCCGCATTTGCTCCCGCTCCCCGGCAAACAGCGCTATCGCAAGGTAAAGCGCTTCGTGAACGCGACCGCTGCGCTCACTCCCGAGGAACGCGCCCGCGCCGTGCGCCGCGCCTGCGATCTCGCCATCCAGAACGGCCAGGTTGCCGCCGGCATTTTTGCCAGTGGCCTGCAGCAATCCGCACTCGGCAATTCGCGTGGACTTTTCGCGGCCTACCGCGAAACCCACGCTGAATTCTCCATCACCATGCAGGAAAATCCCGCCGCAAGCTGGGCCAAAGCCAACGCGGCAAGCGTCCGCGACATTGACCCGCAAAAACTCGCTCAACGCGCCAGCGAAAAAGCCCATCTGGCTGTGAACGCCCGCGAACTTCCTCCCGGCCGCTACACCGTTATTCTCGAACCCTCCGCCGTGCTCGATCTCGTCGGTTTTCTGTTTTACGACTTCGCCGCCACCGCTCTCCAGGACAAACGCTCCTGCCTCAACGACCGCATGGGCAAGCGACTCTTCGGCAAAAACATTTCCATCACCGATGACGCCTATCATCCCCTTCAACTCGGCGCGCCTTTCGACGGCGAAGGCATGCCGCGCGAGCGCGTCGTTCTCGTTGATCGCGGTGTCGCTAAAAATCTCGTCTACGCCCGCAGCACCGCCAAATCAGCTCGCAAAAAGCCCACCGGCCACGGCTTTGCACTCCCCAACGAATATGGTGAAGCCCCGATGAATCTCGTCTTCGCGGGCGGCGATTCTTCCCTCGAAAAAATGATCGCTTCAACCGATCGCGGTTTGCTCGTCACTCGCCTCTGGTACATCCGCGAAGTCGATCCCTACGAAAAAGTCATGACAGGCATGACCCGCGACGGCCTTTTCCTCGTCGAAAAAGGCAAAGTCACCACCGCAGTCCGCAATTTCCGCTTCAACCAGTCCATTCTCGAAATGCTTCGCAACGTCGAGCTTCTCGGCCCCGCGGTTCGCGCCACGGGCGAAGAAGCATTCGAAATGGTAGTCCCCGCCATGAAGGTCCGCGACTTCCACTTTTCGGAAGTCACAAAGTTTTAATAATCCACGGCTTAGAATCTCCTGCCCCACAAAACCGATTTGATAAATGCAAATTCTGCGTTGTACATCTTCGGCCCACCAGCCTAATAAACTAGTATGTACCGACGGTGCTTGCCCCCACAGATCGATCGACACCCAAACTGGGGCCATCCCGATCACGATGCTTGCGGCACCGGTTTTGTCGCGCGCCTCGGTGGCGCCCCCAGCCATGAGATTGTCCAGATAGCCCTCACAGCGCTCGAACGTCTGACGCATCGCGGCGGTGTGGACGCCGACGGTGCCAGCGGCGACGGCGCCGGTCTGCTGACTTCCCTCCCTCACGAATTCTTTCGTGCCCGCGCACAAGAGCAGGGAATCGAGCTTCCAGAAATCTTTGGCCTCGGCTTCGCGTTTTTTCCGCCGGCTTCGTCAACAGAAGCCCGCTCTGCCGTTAAAGCTGCCGCCGACACGGAGCGCCTTCGCATTCTCGGCTGGCGCCGCGTCCCCACCAATACGAATTCTCTCGGCAGCCGCGCTCTCGAGACAATGCCCGAAATCTGGCAATTCTTCGTCGCCCCTTTTCACGCTGCGCGGGGCGTACCACGCTTCGAGTGGAAGCTTGCCCTTCTTCGCAAACGCGCCGAATCGCTTCTGCCGCAGCGCTGTTATCTCTGTTCGCTTTCGTCGCAGACTGTCGTTTACAAAGGTCTCCTCACACCCTGGCAATTCCCGCAATTCTACGAAGATCTCCGCGACGCCGCTTTCGCCACGACGTTTGCCATTTTTCACCAGCGCTATTCGACCAACACGCAGCCTTCCTGGCATCTCGCACAACCGTTTCGCCACGTCGCGCACAACGGCGAGATCAACACTATCGTCTCGAATCGCCGCTGGCTTCGCGCTAAAGAGCGCGAACTGCGCGCCCGCCTGACCGTCGGCTCGTGGTTTACTCCGCTCGAAGAAAACGTCAGCGATTCCGCGAGCTTCGATAACGCGTTCGAGCTGAAGCTGCTCGAAGGCCTCGCGCCGGACGAAGCCATGCTCACCATGGTGCCTCCCGCATTCGAAAATGATCCGTTACTTTCTCGCGACATTCGCGCGGCTCTTACCTCGCTTTCAAAGCAAAGCGAACCGTGGGATGGCCCCGCCGCTCTGATTTTTTCCGACGGCCAGTTCGTCGGCGCAAAACTCGACCGCAATGGTCTCCGCCCGCTGCGCTATACGCTGACGCACGATGGACTTCTGATTGCCGGTTCCGAAACCGGACTCATCGACCTCGAGGAATCCCGCATCGCGGAACGCCAGCGCCTTGGCCCCGGCGAAATGATTCTCGCCAATCCCGCGACCGGCCTCTTCCTTCGCTGGCGTGAAATGTTGAAGCGCTTTGCCATGCATCAAGCGCGCCTCGCCACTCCGCCAGCGCGGCATCTCGCGTTTTCTCCGTCCACGCACTCGGCGAGAACAGCTGATCCCAAGCGCATCGCGGCTGCCACTGGCTGGACCGAAGATCAATTCAAAACTCTCTTCTCCGCATTGACTCACGGAAAAGAAGCCGACTGGAGCATGGGCGACGACGCCCCGCCCGCTTTTCTCTCAACTCTTCCGCGCACTCTCTGGGATTACTGCAAGCAGCGTTTCGCGCAGGTCACGAATCCTCCGATCGATCCGCTTCGCGAAACCCACGTCATGTCTCTCGACGTGCATCTCAAGGATGGCTTCACGCTGCCTGGCCCGTTGCTCAACGCCGGACAGCTTGCCGAACTCTCCGAATTCTTCGGCCCCATTCATCGCCTTGAAATGACTTTTTCTTCCGCCCTGGGAGTCCCGGGTGCACGCCGCAGTTTTGCTCAGCTATCTTCTACCCCTCTGAGTAGCGGCGGGCGCCCGGGCCTCCTCCTCCTTTCCGATCGCGGCATCAACGCGGAGAGCGCCGCGCTTCCCGCTCTGCTGGCCACCGCCGCTGTCTGGAAAGCGATGGTTCGCGAAGGGCTCTGGGATTTGCCGCTCATTGTTGAATCCGCCCAAGTGTTCGACACGCATCATGTCGCGCTCCTCGTCGCTGCGGGCGCCAGCGCCGTCGTGCCCTATCTCGCGGACGAATTTGCCGAATCGCTCGAACCCGGCGGCGCCGACCGCATGCGCACTCGCAATCACAGCCGGCCTCAGAAAAGTTCTCGCGCGCATGGGCGTCTCCACGCTCGCCAGCTATCGCAATAGCCATCTCTTTGAAATCGTCGGTCTCGCAGAAGATCTCTGCGCCGAATTCTTTGAAGACGCCGCCGACTACCCCGGCTCAAAAACTCTCGACGATCTTTTCTCGGATTACGTTCGCATGCATACCGCCGCTTTCTCGCCCGCATCCCCCGAACTCGCCGACGCTGGTCTTTTCCGTTTCCGCAAAGGCGCCGAGCTACACGCGACCTCTCCGGAAGTCGTTCGCCGCCTTCACGCCCACGTCCGCGCGCCCGAAGCCGGCAAATATTCCGCCTTCGAGGAATTGGCCGAGCACCAGGGCACCGTCTTTCTTCGCGATTTGCTCGAGACCGTTCCCGGCACGCCCGTGCCCATCGAAGAAGTCGAGCCCACCGACACGATTCTTCACCGATTTAGTACCCAGGCGATGTCTCTCGGTTCCTTGAGCCCTGAAGCCCATCGCACCCTCGCTCTCGCCATGAACTCGATTGGCGGCCGCAGCAACACCGGCGAAGGCGGCGAGGATCCCAACACCTACCGCTTCGAGCCCGCTGCCGCAAATAAAATTAAACAAGTCGCTTCCGGCCGCTTTGGCGTTACCGCGGATTACCTCGTCCACGCGGAAGAGCTCGAAATCAAGATGGCCCAGGGCTCCAAGCCCGGCGAAGGCGGCCAGCTCCCCGCGCGCAAAGTCACCGAGTACATCGCTCGCATTCGCCACGCGACTCCCGGCACCCCGCTCATCTCGCCGCCGCCGCACCACGACATTTACAGCATCGAGGATCTCGCGCAGTTGATCCACGATTTGCGTGCCGTGAATCCCAGCGCACGCATCGGCGTCAAACTTGTCTCCGGCGCAGGCGTCGGAATCATCGCCGCAGGCGTCGCCAAAGCGGGCGCGGACGTCATCACCATCAGCGGCCACAATGGCGGCACCGGCTCCTCGCCACTCACTTCCATCAAAAACACCGGTCTGCCCTGGGAAATCGGTTTGCGCGAAACGCACGACACGCTCGTTCGCGCCGGTCTGCGCTCGCGCGTCTCTCTCCGCGTGGACGGCGGTCTGAAATTCGCGCGCGACGTCATCGTCGGCGCTCTTTTCGGCGCCGATGAATTTGGCTTTGGCACCGCCGCGCTCCTTGCGATTGGCTGCGTCATGGCGCGTCAATGCCATCTGAATACCTGCCCCGTCGGCATCGCCACGCAAGACGAAAAACTCCGCACGCGCTTTAACGGAAAACCGGAAATGGTCGTCGCGTATTTCCGCTCTCTCGCCGAGGAAGTCCGCAATCGCCTCGCCCAGCTTGGTGCTCGCTCTCTCAGCGATCTCACGGGTTGGTACGATCGCCTCAGCGCACGTTCCGGAATGGATCCACTGTTGATCGTTCCCATTTCTGAGTCCACTCGCGTCGCTCCGCATCAATCTCCAGCCTTACATGCCTCGGCTCGCGAAGACGCTCTGCACATCAGCGCCGCCTTCGAGCTGCAGGCGCAATCTCAACCGATCCAAAACTCCGACCGCAGCGTTGGCGCCGGCATGAGCGGAGAGTTGATGCGCCGCCGCCGTCCCGGCAATCAAACCCAGCCCCGCCCGCTTGCCCAGGAAATGACCAAAGAATTCCACGGCTGCGCAGGACAAAGCTTCGGCGCATTCCTCGCCGATGGAATCACCTTAACCCTCTCCGGCGAAGCCAACGACTATGTCGGCAAGGGCCTCTCCGGTGGAACCATCGCGATCGCCGCCAGCTCCGCCGCGTCTCGCCGCGGCGACGTGCTTGCCGGCAACACCGTTCTTTACGGTGCAACCTCCGGCCAGCTTTTCGTCGCAGGCCGCGCTGGTGAACGCTTTGCCGTTCGCAATAGCGGCGCGCTCGCCGTCGTCGAAGGTGTCGGCCAGCACGGCTGCGAATACATGACTGGCGGCGCCGTCCTCGTCCTCGGCCCTCTCGGTCTCAATTTCGGCTCCGGTATGACGGGCGGCCTCTCCTACGTTCTCCGCGGCGAAGCCGATGAAGTCATACACCGCGATTTCGTCGCCCTTTCGGAAATCGACGCCCACGAAGAAGCCTGGCTGCGCACCGTCGCTGGAAGAGCATTTGCATTTCACGGCCAGCCCGCGCGCCGCTCGTTTGCTTTCGCGCCGCGGCATGCTTCCGATGCTCCGCGTACAGCCGCTCCATTTCCAGGGCACTCTTGCAGCCACCTGGGAGCCGCTGCTCGCGCGCTTGAAGCAGCGCGAAATGATTTTTAGTCCTCCGCAGAACGCCGCGTTTTCGCGTGCGCCTCTGCCAGCTTGAAAGGAGCTTGATTCTGCGCTTACTTAGCGGAGACATTCCGCTATAATTATTGCCGAGCCACCTGCCTATGGACTTCGACCAACTCGCTACTTTCGTCTACGTTGCCAAGCTGAAAAGTTTCTCGCGCGCCGGGCAAAAAGTTTTTCGCTCGCAATCCGCTGTCAGCGCTCAGATTCGCCAGCTCGAACAAGCCTATCGCGCCCGCCTTTTGGATCGCTCTGCCAAATCCGTCGAGCTCACGCCCGCCGGAGAAGTTCTCTTCGAGTACGCCGAGCGCCTTCTCCGCCTGCGCGATGAATCCATTCAGGTCGTTGCCGACCGCGGCGACGTCGTTCAAGGTCCGCTCGTTTTTGGCGCCAACGAAGCGACATGCCTCTATTTGCTTCCAGACATGTTCGCGGATTTTCAGCGGCGCTACCCGCAAGTTCACATCAGTATCTACCGCAATTTCAGCCACAAAATTTTGCAGCGCGTCGAAGACGGCTCCGTGGATGTCGGCATCGTAACGCTGCCCATCAAATCCCCCACCCTCAAAGTTCACCACATCTCGCGCGACCGCTTGCGTTTCATGGTCAGCACCCGCAATCCGCTCGCGCACCGCTCCAAGATCACGCTCGAGGAAGTCGCCGCCCAGCCGCTGATTTTTCCGCGCACCGGATTCACCCGTCAGGTGCTGGACAAGCTGTTTCGTCCCTATCGCGCTCGCCTCCGCGTCGCCATGGAACTTCCTAGCATTGGCATGATCAAGCGTTTCGTCGGCGCCGACGCTGGCGTCTCTTTCATCAGCGAAAGTTTTGCCCGCGACCAGGTGAAGGCCGGCGAAGTGAAGCTTCTTAACGTCGAAGGTGTGGATCTCTGGCGCGAACTCGGCCTCGTCTACCGCCGCGACCGCAGCCTCCCCCGCGCCGCCCAGGCTCTCATCTCCGTCATCCGCGAACACAAAAAATTCCCAGATGTTTCATCCGCCGCTTCCGACTGATGCCCTAAACAAACGGCGCTCGCCTTACCGTCCTGATGCGCGGCTCTCTTTTCCATTTGATCTTCGCCGCCGAAAGGAAGTTAAGCCGATCCACACCAAGTCTGAATCATTTTTTTCCGTCCAATTTGTCTCTTGAACAAACTCTCTCCTGGGACTAACATTCACAATAGGAAGAATCCTATTCAGCGGCAGCCCGGCTGCCGCTTTTCTTTTTGGAGGTGGCTCGACGCCTTCAGAAGAGAACTCTCGTTCGGTTGGATGAGGCGGCAACCGCCCAATTCTGCACAATTTTGGTGCAATTCTAAGTGCCTTTAGAATGAACACTTGCAAAAGTGTATCAAAACAAAAGACTTGATCTCCCTTTAGAATCAACACTTATGAAAAACATAGGGGGGAGGGTTGTTATGGTTAACTTGTTCCGAATTCCGGAAACATGCGGCTATAAGCTCCACGTCAGCGGGCTCGCACCAGTCACTAGTCACCAATCACCAGTCACCAATCACCAGTCACGAACTCAATGTACGTTGAAGTCCAGGCTCGCAACCGATCTCGCGATCACATTCTCTTGAATTTGAATGAGGTCCGAGTCGGCGTAAGTCATGCCAAGCACCGTAAAAACATCGTTCCCGCGCGAAATCACCACCAACGTTCCGGACCAATCATGGTCGTCCGCCATTCCCCGATAGTGGTATTCCACGGCAGGCAATCCGCCAACCACCGTCTTCCGCTGCGAAATTCTCCGGTAGTTGTCGTAAATTTCGCTTAGCCGCTTTTCAACCGTCGTCGCCGCCGGCTCCAATGCAACTTTAGTTTGTTCTTGCCCGATCACCATCAGTGTTGATTGGTTGAACGTGCCCAATGCCACGATCGCATTCGGCAGCGCCTTGCGCGCATCTTCGATCAACGCCCAGCTCGGCGCTTTGTACATTTTGAAGCCGTGCGTGTAGTTCGTGTAGAGATTGCCCTGAATGTCTTCGCGCATCGCCGGAGGTTCCGGCTCTTTTGGCGCCGCGGGCTGCGCTGCGGATGCCGCCAGTCCTGGAGCGGGCGCTGCCGTAGGCGCAGTGATGGCCGGTGCCACCGCATTCGTCTTCGTGCTCGCCGGAACTTCGGGCTTCACCGCTGTGTTCGTGATTTTGGGCGCTGTCTTTTCGTGCTTGCTTGCGCCCGGGTCCGCGGATTTCGCGCTGGCATTCGTCGCCGCCGCTGTTCCCTCGGTTCCCGACGCCACCGCCGGTTCCGTCTTCGGCTCCGCGTCTGCGGCCGGATCTTTCTTCACCACGGGACTCTTGTCGGTCTTCGGTGTTGCACTTGTCGGTGTGGTCGGAACAATCGACGCGATCTTGTCTTTCTCGACGAGAACATATCCAAAGTCCGTCTTGACCTTGAACATGTTGTCTTCGTAGGACACGATCACGCCGTAAAGCTTCTTGCCGTCTTTCAGCCGAATTTCATCCGCTCGCGCGGAAGCAGCCGCGGCGCAAAGGGCCACAGCCAACGCCGCAACGTAGAGGGAGCCGCGCATTTTGGGGACAGCCATATTTTAAGTATGGGGTCGCCCGCTACGCCCTCGCAACCTTCACGCGCGCGGTGGTGTCCGCCGTGTTACCTCGGCCAGCAGCGCCCCGATCCGCCGCGCCAGGCGCTCCACTTGTTCGATGGATTCGCTCAGTCGCGCGCGCAGCGGCTCCGGCATGTTCGCGTGAGTCTGCTGCATCGCCAATGCTTCCGCGATGATGCGCAACTCTTTCCTGTGCCGAGGATTCAACCGCTCCCACAGCCGCCGCTTCGCGCTCCGGTTCCGGCCCAGCCACTCCTCGCCTGTCCCCGCCGGTCGCCCCGCCTCCGGCTCCGCCGAAGTGGTCGCCGTCGAATTCGGTTTTTTTATCCGAAATAGCATTCTTTGCAGCTCCGCGCCGTCATGTTTTGGCCTCTTCTTTCTCTGTTCACTCTGCGTTCTCTGCGCCTTCTGCGCCCTCTGTGTTAATTCACTTTCTTCAACGCTTCCATTTTTTCCCCATTGATCTGCCCGCTAATCTCCACGCGCCCCGTCACGCGCATCGCCCGCGTTTCAAATACCAACCCGCCATAACGGTCGTAAACATCCGGAAAGAGCACCACTTCATACACCCCGCGCTGATCCTCCAGCGTCACAAACATCATGTTCCGGTAATTCTTCGTTCCCACATGCCGGTAGGTCACCACCCACCCGCACAACGTCACGCGTTTCCCGCGCAATCCGTCCAGTTCGTCGCTCCACGCCTCGCCGTTCCGCGGCAGAAAATCCAGCGGATGCCCGCTCACGCACACTTCCAGAATCTCCCATTCATAACGAAGCCTTTGTTCCTGCGTGTACGCCGCCATCGGCATTCCCGCCAGTGCCACGCCAATCGCATCATCGGTTCTCGCGTCGGCAAACAATGTCTCCGGCCCTCCGAGTGGCACAGCCAATCTTGGCTGTGCGCCTTTGCTTTCCGCTTGCAGCAAATTCCATCGCCACAACATCTCCGGCCGTGTCATCCCGCGATCTTCATCATCGGCTTGATCATCAATTTGATCGCCACTCCATCAAACGCCCCGCACTTGATCAGCGCCTCGATCTCATCCGTCTCCACCGGCACGCGCCGCAGAAAATCCTCGAGCGACCGAAACGCACCGCCTTCTTCCCGCGCCCGCACAATCGCCGTGATCGTTTCGACGCGCAGCCCTTTCACCTGCATCAGCCCGACGCGCAGTGCGCGCTTTTCCATCTTCTCCAGCCTCGCGCCGTGTACTCCATTCGCGAATGATTCACCGACGGCAACCGCACCTCGATCCCCCAGCGCTTCGCCTCCTCCACGTACGCCGACACGTGATAAAACCCCGCGCCCGCGCTGCACATCGCCGCCAGAAACTCCGCCGGGTGGTGCGTCTTCAAATACGCCATGCGGTACGAAATGTCCGCGTACGTCGCCGCGTGCGCCTTGCAAAAACCGAAGCCCGCGAATTTCTCCACCATCATCCAGGTCTCTTCGCGTTCGGCGCCGGTCAATCCCATCTGCTCCGCCGCCTTCAGAAACTTTCCGCGCAGCCGGTCGCGCTCTCGCTGCCCGGAAAATTTCGCCGCCGACCGCGCACAATATCCGCCTCCGCGAGCGACATGTTTCCAATCGCCTGCGCGATCTGCATCACCTGCTCCTGGTAAATGCACACGCCCAGCGTGTCGCCAAGAATGCTCTCGAGCGAAGGATGCGCATATTCGATCTGTTTCCTCTCCGCGCAGCCGTTTCATAAACAACTCCTTCGATCCATACTCCGACGCTCCCGGCCGGATCAGCGCCAACGCTTGCCGCTACTTCCTCGAGCGTCCGCGCCTGCATCGTGCGCAGCAGCCCGCGCATCCCCGGCGACTCGATCTGAAACACGCCCATCGTTCTTCCCGCCGCAATCACATCGCACGTCGCCGGATCATTTTCCGGTATCGCGTCAAAATCAATTTCTCGCGCTTTCGGTCTTGGCGTTATCCCGTTCTGGTGCAGACGCAGCACTTTTCTTCCGCACTCGTTGCATCGTTGCTTTTCTCGATGTTGTCCAGCGCCAGCGACATCGTTGTGAACCCGCGCTGGCCGAGCAGATCCATCTTGATCAGTCCGAGCGCTTCGATGGCGTTCATGTCGTACTGCGTGACGACGATCCCTTTTGTCGCGCGCTCTAGCGGCGTCAGCCACGTCAGCGGCCGCGCGGAAATCACCGTGCCGCACGGATGAATTCCCAGGTGCCGCGGCGCATCATCGAGACGCAACGCCACTTGCAGAATTGTTTTCCACGGTTCATCGTCGACCGGCAGGTCGCGGCACTCCGGCAGCTCGCGAATCGCCTGCAAAATCTCGCGCACCGGCCGGTGCGGCAGCCGCTTCGTGAAGCGATTCACCTCGCCCGGCGGCACGCCAAACACTTTGGCGATTTCGCGCACCGCCAGCCGCGCATGCATGGTGACGAAGCTTCCGATCATGGCCACATGTTCCGCGCCCCAGCGTTCGTAGACGTAATCGAGCAACTCATCGCGCCGCGCGCCGCAAATATCAATGTCAATATCCGGGCAATCGCCGCGCTGCTCGTTCAAAAATCTTTCGAAATACAATCCCCAGCGCAGCGGGCACACGCAGCGAAATTCCCAGGCAATATGTCACCATCGAGCTTGCTGCCGAGCCTCGCGCCACCGCCGGAATCCCGCGCCGCTTCGCTTCTTCCACGATCTCCCACACCAGCAAAAAGTACGGCGCGAGGTGCAGCTTTTCGATCACGTCCAATTCGTGCGTCAGCCGCGAGAGCACTTCGGGCCGTAGCGGGCGGTAGCGCCGCTGCGCGCCAGCAAAGCACAGCTTCCACAAATACGAAAACGCGGACTCGTCTTTCGGCACCGGAAATTCCGGAAAGATCGTTTTGTTCAGCGTGAGATTCAGATTGCAGCGATCCGCAATGTCCAGCGTTGCGCGCAGCAGTTCCGGATGATCCGGGAAGAGTTTTTGCATTTCCGCCGCCGGCTTGAACCACGCCTCGCCCGTCGTGATTTCCGGCGGAGCCACGGTTGTCAGTAATCCGCCGGTACGAATCGCGTTTACTGCGCGATGATGCAAATGCTCCTCCGGCCGCAAAAAATAAACATTGTTCGTCGCCACCAGCGGCACGCCGAGTTCGCGCCCGATCCGCTCCGCCTCGCGCACCATGCGCCCGTCTCCCGGAGACAAATGCTGCACCTCGATCCACAACCGGTCTCCAAAAATCTCCTTCAGCCGGGCGAAGTGATTGGTGACTGGCGACTGGTGACTCCGTGCTAGCAATTCTGCCACTGGCAATTGGTACCGCTTGCCGTCTTTGTAGCGGCGGGCTTGCCCCGTCCGCCTCTTCTTTTCGTGTCTCCTGAGCAAGCGACGGATCTCAACTGCAGGTTCAAAGGGCCAACGCAATCACGCCTTCGACTGTTTCGCCAACTCCTCCAGGTCACCGGTCGGTCCCGCGTCTCCTCACCGGAAGTTTTGTTTGCCAATTCTGTCGTCCCCAAATGCCGCAGCGTCACCAACTGGCACAAATTGCTGTAGCCCTCCATATTCGTTGCCAGCAGCACCATCGCCGTACTCTGCCAGTTTCGATTTTCGTTTTTCGAATTTCGATCCGCGAAATGTCTGAAGCGCGAAACTTCGACGTCATTCACCACTCCCACAATTGGTTTGATTCCCACTGCTTTCGCCGCCTGATAAAACGGCACCGCCGCATACAATCCATTCGTATCCGTCAGCGCCACGGCGGGCATCTTCTGCGCGGCCGCCGCCGCAATCATCTCTTCCGGCGGTGCCACGCCCCGCAAAAACGAATAATGGCTGTGACAATGCAAATGGACGAACACGTGATTCGTGGCCCGTGACTCCGTGAAACCTGTGTCGCGAAGTGGTTTTTCCACGAGTCACGAAACGCGGGTCACGAGCCACGTCGACGAGGACGGGCCCCTTGGATTCAATTCAAATCAGGGTAGGGAACAGGAAGAGAAACTCAGCAACATTTGGTTCTTTATTCTTTGTAGGGGCGAAGCATGCTGCGCCCCTACTAGCACAACGTCACACCTTGTAGCTCAGGCCTTCAGGCCTGAGGTTCTTCTTTCACCGCGACAAGCATGGCGTGGAGAGCACCAGACCCGCCCGGCTTGGTGGCGTAATGCTCGCGCAGCTCGAGGCCGTTGCCGTAAAAGACGGCGTTCCAGCCGTAGCGGCCGCGGACCGAATCCAGGCCGCGGTTCAGGTACCACCGCCGGTTTGCGTCCGTGTCGAAGAGTTCGTGTTGGCGACGGTCGGCTTCGAGATTGGTTACGTTTACGCCGACCAGGCGCACGGCTACACGTCGCGTAAATAATTTTGCAAAAAGATCTTTTGCTTCTGCCAGCAGCTCGCGTTCGTCATTGGACGGCCGCGTCAATCGCACCGTCTGGTGCGCTGAAAAGTGATCCACGTAGCGGATGCGCAGCCCGATCGTTCGCGCCTGGCGCCCGTATTCGCGTAGCGTCGAGCCGATCCGCTCGCTCAAATATTCGATCAGCCCGCCGAGAAATTCCGTGTCAATTGTTCCGCCTTCAATGGTTGTTTCGCGCGAAACCGATTTCGGCGTCGAGGGCAGCATCACCTCGCGCCCATCAAGACCACGCGCTCGCTCCCAGATTTGTCCGACCAATCACTTCGCCAAACGCGGCCTCCAGCGCTGCTCGCGGCACCAGCCGCAGTTCCCCGATCGTCGCAATCCCGCGCTCCGCCAGCATGCCCGCGTGGACGTGCCCAATTCCGTGCAGCTTCTCGACCGGCAGCGGCGTCAAAAAATCTTCTTCCGTTCCCGGCGCAATCATGCGGAATCCGCGCGGCCGCTCGAGCCGCGACGCAATCGAAGCCACTACTTTCGTCCGCGCCGCGCCTACGCTCACGCTCAATCCCGTTTGCTCCAGCACGTCCGTTTGCACGCGCCGCAGCGCCGCTTCATAATTCGGGTACAGCCGCTCCGTCCCCGCAAAATCGAGATAAAAATCGTCCAGCGCCGCCGTCTCGACCGCGGGCGTGTACGTCTCCAGAATCCGCCGAACGCGCTCCGCAAAATCCGCGTAGTGCTCGTACTGCCCGGGCACGACCACCGCCTTCGGGCAAATCCGCAGCGCCTCGCGAAACGTCATCGCCGTTTTCACGCCGCATATCTTCGCCTCGTAGCTCGCCGACGCCACCACGCCGCGCCCCACCAGCACCGGCTTTCCGCGCAGCTTCGGATTGAGCACCTGCTCGACCGACGCAAAAAACGCGTCCACATCCACATGCACGATGTTTGGAATCGCTTTGCAACGCGGCGCGTCGGCTCCGTGGCCTTTTTCTTCGCGCGCGTCTTCGTGGAAAGGATTGAACGGCATCGCTACTGCGGGGAATACGTTTTCGACACAGACGTCCATGGCAGCTCCTAGTAACGGTGACCGCACAGCGGTCAACTCAGGGAAGCGGAATGATCTACACTTTCATCCGAGCGATGCTGACCGGAGCGCGTACTTTGCGTCCGGAAGTTTTTCGGGAGTCGAGGGATCTCTCTTTCGAGCGGACCCCTCATCCCGCTTAGGGCTCGGAATTTTCAACGGGCGGCGCCCAGTTCGTGAGAGCCAAAAATGGCAATGGAGCCGAACGCCACCCGTTTCCCGTTTCCTCTACCGCCCCGGACTATAGGCGAACAAAAAGCGAAAGTCAAGGCAAAATCTCTTCCTCCTCTCAAATCGGTCGCAAGGGTTCAGACCGCCTCCAACTAACGCGCAAGCAGGGATTGACGTTATAAAAGTTCGTCGGTCCGTGATTAAATCCTCATCATGCCAGACAGCTTTTTTGCAATCTTCCTGACAATCGTTCTTCTAGTTTTTGCAGGTGTTAGCCTCACCCTGTTGCTTCGGCCATCGGTGTTATTGCGCCGAGCACGGAACCCTCTGCAGCCAGATACGCCTATAAATCGTGTCCAAATGCGAGGCGTCGGGCTGATTTTCTGCTTGTTTGTATTGATGGTGTTTTCCGGGAACGAGAAAGGTATCGAAGGCTTTCACAAAAATATATTGATTGCTCTTTGGGCCTCGCTGCTTATCATCCCAGTATTCTTGTGGATTCTTTGGCGGTACTCGGCCCTGCAAGTCGTCAATCGTCGCTACCTGGCTGGAGATGCAGAGGACCCGGCATGGGAGCGTCGGATGAATGTGACATTCTCCCTTCTGTTGTCATTTATCGTAGTCGTAGCCCTCCTTCTCGCGTCCATGGGATACCATCCGAAATAGGCCCAGATAGATAGAAGGTCATAGCTGAATAACGTAACCACAGCTCACGTTCAATAGGAGCCTCATCCGCGCATCAGCACGAACAAGGCTCCCCTTCACTCCTTCAGCTTCAGGTCATCCGAAGCTTACGAGGGAACCTCTTCGCTTTCGCGTTCTCCAAGATTCGCACCACTGACAAAACCGACATTCCGAGTCGGCTTCCCGGTGGTGCTTCTCAAGTGCCAGGCGAAAAAAGCGAATGGTCGATTCAGAAGGCTGAACGGTCGAATTCTACCAGCGAATGGATTTCGCCTTTGCTCAAGCCTACTGGGCATGAGCCTATCGGCCTGCGAATTCCGCATTAGTGGATAAGAGAGTTTGCAAGAGCTGCGCTTTGGCACTCCGGCTGAGGCGTGGCTGGAAAAGCGCACCTCTTATGGCCGCCCGATGAAAACAAAGTCATCGGCTCGCGACCAATCGAATTTCGCAATGCGGATGGGAGTTCCTATGAGTGGTCTGCGCAAGGCAGTTCAGTCGTTCAAAGTAGTCGTCCTGTTGTTTCCATTCAGCCTTCTTCTGGCGGCTTTCCCCGCCGCCTGGCACACGCGGCGGCAGCCGAGCCTGAAAACCCAGGCGCCATCCGCGTCCCGTCACGCGGACCAGAAACGGCTCGCCGCAGTTCTCTCCAGCCTGCCCGCGAGCTTTGAACCGAATCGTGGCCAGTCCGATCCGTCGGTGAAATTTCTGTCGCGCGGCCCCGGCTACGCTCTCTTTCTAACGCCGAACGAAGCAGTCCTGTCGCTCCCCAATCATTCGTCGCAGCCTTCCCAGCCTGAACTCCGAGCAAGCGTTTCGAGCCATTCGCTTGAAAATCCTCGATGCAAATCGCTTCAGCCAGATTGAAGGCTTGGGCCTGCTTCCCCAACACCCGGGAGTGTTTCGACGAACGGAAGTTCAGCGACTAGTGTTTCTGTGAGCGTAACCACCACGGCAGCGTCTTCGGCCTCGTCGCTCTTCAAGCTGACGCTGCCCGGAGATCACGCAGGACCTGCCCGAGCGCCGTACACGCAAATTGTTCTGTGGCTTTCGCTGATCATGATGGGGGTCTTGGCCCGAGTGGCAAGGCGACTGTCGTTGATTCCGGCAAGAATTTGGCCGCATCGAGTGTGGAGAATGCCGCGCCTTGCCCATGTGGCAGGGGCGGCCGTTCTCATTGCGCTGCTCGCCATAACCATCACGTCCGGAGGCTGTGCCAACGGAAACACGCCGCCCCCTGCAAATCCGGGCACGCCAACAGGCAGCTACAACTTGACAGTTACGGCGACGCTTACGTCCGGGGCCACCACGCTAAAACACAACCTGACTTTGACGCTGAACGTCCAGTAATGAAGGCGTGGGAGGGGCGCGTTCGGGCGATATTCATCTAAGCGATGGCGTTCGCCGTTATCCTGATCACCAATCTTGCGCTGCTGGTCGAGTCGCTCCGTGCCCGGCGCTTGTTTCCAGAGCCTCCTCCGCCGGCGCCGGAAGCTGCCAGCCCGCAAATCACTTCCTAGCTGACCTCGCGTTCGAGTTCCCGGCGATTCCATTTCCCAAGGTTCGCTCCCGCGTCATACGTGCTTTGCAAAAACGCGAGCAGAGTCTCTCTCGGCGAAGGAGATCGCCGCACGTCGTCGTACATCAAGACAAATTCTTTCAGTTGCGGATGATAAAATGCCTCGGCGGGGCGGATCGGAGCCTGCGAAAATCCCGCCGGTTCGGGCGCAGCATAGGCGTAAAACGCGGCGCCTTTGACGTCGCCGCCACCGGGCCAAAATCCACCGCTGATTACCTCGTGCGAATAGGCTTCGCGCGTGATGGAGTCCGCTCCCTCGCGCTGCGGAGCGCGGCGCCCCGAGAAGCGCGTCACCGCGAGATCGAAACTGCCCCAGAAAAAATGTACCGGGCTCGATTTTCCGATGAACCCAGCGCGGAACTCCTTGAAGACCGCATCGCAGCACACCAGAATCCGCCAGAAGCGGTTGGCATATTCAGGATCGTATGCGGCGTGCTGTGTGTCCTGATCGAAAGGGATCGGATTAGGAATCTCGACCGGCATCTTCCAGATTTTGACTGCAATTCCAAGCGAAGCCAGAGTGGTCATGAAATCTCGATAAAAATCGGCGACAGAGCGCGGGGCCAGAGCCAGGGTGAGGATCGCGTCGTTGGTGGTTCGAATGACGAGCTTGTGATGGATGAAATCAAACTGGACCTCGAAATTTCCTCCCGCATAGGGGATCGCAGAAGTAGTCAGCCCAAGGGCATTCACGTAGAGCGGTACTCCCCACCAATGATTGATATTTGGGCTGAGCGCCAGCCGCACTTTGCCGACGATTTGTGTCCACATGTGGAGAGTGGCGTAGGTGTCTTGCCAGGCTTCCAAAGGAAGTTCGGGCCACATCTCTTGCTCAGCGCGAGCAGTGGTTGCGTTCATAAATCCTCCGCAGAGGCCACACAACAAAACGGACTCTAATCAGGCCATCGGATTCACGGTAACTCCCGGCCACAGGGATTATATGCCCCGAATAGCGCTCGCTTATTCTGACTAGGAAAATCCTCAGTAGGGCCCGCCTTCCTACGCCGGCCGTTCTTCCTACGCTTGACTCACGCCGCTTGGAGGCGACCTCATCTGAGGCCAGCGCGAACGCGAGAGGCTATCTAGCGTGACGATTCGACTTCTTGACCTCCTTCCGCTGCGCTTTCACGTATTTCTTCACGGCTTTTCGCTGTTTTTTGGCGGCTTTCTTTAGCAACTTTTGCTGCTTCCTGGCTGCTTTTTTGACCGCCTCGCGGGACTGGCGTCCGAATTCTGCGCCACTGATGCCTTCTTGAGCTTTAGCCGGCAGCGACCATGCAATACTCAGGACGGCCAGCAAAGCGAAAGTGGCGACACGTTTCATCGGGGTTTTCCTTAATAAGCTCAAAAATGAGGCCAGTTTATACCCGTCCCGCCCACTCGCGACATTGTGAAGCGAGTCTCATCTGGGGCGTTCCTGGAAAATGACCAACCCCTGAGAACTCGCATCGTCGGAAACTGACCACCCACTCCCACGACACATCTTACGGCTCCCGTGCCGCCCTAGAATACCCGCCCAAGTTGGAAGAACCATTTGCGATGGCCGGTGTCGCCTGCGCTGGCTCCGACGAAGAGGGGGCCGATCACCGTCTCGGCGAGGACGCCGGCGGCAAAATCGTTGGGGAATTTGCTTTCATTCGGCGCGCCATACATTTTTGCGAATTCATAGGAACCAATTACGAAGACTCTTTTCCCAACGAGCGGCGGCAATGTCCACAAGTCATGTAGATAGCCTCCGCGGAACAAGTAGTATTGGTTTCCTTGCAGCTCGTTCAGGCCGTAGGCGCTGAGAATCAGCGGCCCGCCCAAAAAGAATTGCGGGATTCCGGTGCTAGAAAACCCAAACGTTGATCCTCCCTGGCCATCCACAAACACGGAACCTAGCGCCGACACCGGTTGAAAATACTCCACTTTCGTGGTCAGCGAGGCAAACGAGCTCTGCGCGCCGGGACTTGTATCAAACCAGCGGAAGGTCGTTTCGGAGCGCACGCCGCTACGCGGAATCACCGGGCTGTCCGTGTGATCGAAGAGGTAATGCAGTTTCGCATGGCCGACACGGCCGTTCACCGAACTAAATGCCGGAGTGCCCAGCCGCAGTTTTGCGTCGAGATAACCCTCCTCATAGCCAAATCGCAGTTCGCTGAAGCGATTGAATCCATAGCCCACGTCCATCCCAATTTCGGCTTGGCCAAGTTTGTAGTCCGCGAGCGGATTGCCCTTCTCATAAATCTTGAACACGCGAGTGCTTGCGTTTCCATGCGGGGCGAAAAACCATTTGCTCACCGGCGTAAACGGCCGGTACAGCTCGCTTCCCAGGCCATAGGTGTTTCCAAACAGAAAATCCGTGCGCCATTCGGAGCGGAATCCCGCGACATCCAAAAATGTCAGCCGCGAGCCCAGCGTAAATCCCACTTCTTCGCTCGCCGAGCCATCCACCTCGAATGCCGGCTGAATTGTGGGTGGCGCGTAGTTTTTTTCGCTTACTCGAATGAGCAGCCCTTGTTGCCCGTCGCGCTCCATGATTCGGTAGCCCACTGTGTCGTACCGGCCCACGCCAGTGAGCCGTGTCAGCGCGCGATCCAGCTTGTCCGTGTCCAGCGGCTTGCCAGACAGGGGAGCCAGATAGTGCTCGATGTTGTCTGTCTGCTGCGCGGTGTCCGCCCCTTCCACTTTGATAAATTGCGGCACGGGCGCCAGCGTCTTTTTCCGGCTCTCACGATCCCGCGTATACTCGTGCCAATCCGCGTCGCTGAGTGCGAACTTATCGAGCAGCGCCGATTTCGTTCCGGCAGCATCGAATCCCTTCTGCATGATCTGCTCGTTTTTCTTGTAATCCGTCGAGGTGTAATCTCCAAGCGAAACCGTGACCACCGCGTCCGCGCGCGCGAGTCCGCGCAATTCACTTTCCGCCACCACCACCCGCACGGATTGTTGCAGCACCGTGAAGAGAGACTTGATGTCCTTCGCTTCCACCGGTTGCGTATCCAGGTGCACCGCGATCACTATGTCCGCGCCCATCTGCTTCACGACGTCGGTCGGCAGATTATTCACCAGCCCTCCGTCCACCAGCACGCGGTCCTTGTCGCGCACCGGAGTGAACGCCCCCGGAATGGACATCGTCGAGCGCAACGCCTCAGCCAGCGAGCCTTGTTCAAATACCACTTCCTTGCCGCTCACAATGTCCGTTGCCACGCAGCGAAAAGGCGTCGGCAGCGATTCAAACGAGTCCAGTTTGTAGTACGGCAGCGTAATCCGGTCGATCAGCAGACCAATCTGATGGCCCGAATTCAATCCGCCTGGAAACGACAACCCATTTTTCAGTCCCAGAATCAGCGAATTTGGATACGCGCGCTGATCTTCTTTTCTTCGGTAGGAGAGGTCTTCGTAAGGCGTGGCGTCGCCGAGGATTTCATTCCAGTCGACTCCCCTGATTAATTTCTTCAGCTCCGCGGGACTCATTCCCGTAGCGTAGAACCCTCCGATCAAGCCACCCATGCTTGTCCCCGCGACGTAGTCCACCGGGATGTGGTGCTGTTCGAACCACTCGAGCACGCCGACGTGCGCCAAACCCAGAGCGCCGCCACCTTCCAGCGCCACGCCGATGCGCGGCCGGCCTTGCGGCCTCTCTTGCGTTTTCGACGCCAGCGCGACTGGCGGCGCGGGTTCCTGCGCGGCGGCGGAGAAGGGAATTAGCAACAACAGAAAACAGGAGAGAGTGCGCAGCATGATCGCCTCCTCGGCGTGGTTCCAGAGGAATGGATGCTGGAAGCGATTCCGAGTTTGTACGAGCGCGCTGATTCGAGCAAGGGACGATCTTCAACAGGGATTGTTCGCGTCTGCGAGAAGCGCATTGAAGAGTGCGCCGAGCCGTGCGTTCGCGGCGATTCGTGCGCTTACTTTTTTAGTTCGAGATGAACTGTGGGTTTGATGGTTCCTTTTTCGCGCGCGACTTTCAGCAGTTCCGGATAGAACTGGACGAAAGAATGTTCGACGGCGGCGTTTTGATCGTGGCAGGTCCAGCAGGCGTTTTTGCTTGGCGTCATTGCGCCCGAAGATCTCGCGCCGTTGTTGAACCCGAAATACGCCCACTTTTCAGAGAAGCGAGATTCGTCTTTCACTTCGACGTCGAGGCTGACGAGCGATTCCTGGTAGCTGCCTTTTTGATTGATCGAGCCGTGAGAAGTCGAGCCATAGATTTCGAGAACGAACATCGTTTTGTCTGGCCACGCACCTTTTGAAAGGAAAAAATCGTAGGCCTCGGGAGTGACGAAAACGTTCGTGAAGGCGGGCGCGCCGTTTCCGCCCGCGTCCGGGTTATAGCTCATCCCGAAACCTGAGGAGACGTATACCCAGCGGCGATAGCCTTCCGGGCGGACGAGTTTTCCGTCCGCAGTAAATTGCGCAATGGACGACGCCGGCGGAGCGGCAGCACGAGCGGGCTGCGAGTGAGTTGCGCGTATCGCAATCGCTCCAATGGATAACCCCGCGAACACGAGAACGAACGCTTTCTTCATCCGATCCTCCTCGATCAATTTTGCGCTAGTTCGTCTTCGCTTCGTCTTGATTTCTTTTTCACGTCAAGCTGCCGATTTTCTATCTATATCGGTGGACGGTCTACTATAGCGTGAGACGATATAGTAGCTAGACGCCGCTGTCTCCGTTATGTTTCACGCGATTTTGCGCCTCCAGGTTGGGTAAGACTATGGCCGCCATCGGACAGGGACGACCGGGCAGGTGGCGAGTTTGTCCGGAGGGTACCTTAGTTCTCTTGGCGCAACCATTGCGCGGACCTAGGGTTAGACATAATCAGGAAGAACTGTTTGCCGAACCCGAAAGAATGGTTCTATCTGCCCCAGACCGCTAAAGACGCGAAACTTAGGAGCGGCAGCGAGCGTCCCATGAATGGGACAAAGTAAGGAGCAAGTCATGCCTATAAATGCCAACCCTCCCGGCTGGAGCCCCGCGGCCGAAGCCCATTCATCAAAAATAGGCGCGCTGGTATTGGTTTTCCGGATCGTGCGCTGGACGGTGTACGGTTGCGCGCTCATTTTGCTAATCCTATTGCTGCATAAGGCTGCGCCGCCGCAAGTGGCGACCACACCAGAGGCGGCGGCACGCGCTGAGCAGAAATTCCAGGATGTCCAGCAGGCTGTCGCCCAAGGCCAGCCAGCCACGTTGCGCATGGACGAAACCGAGCTGAACTCGTATCTGGCTTCGCACTTGGATCTTGCTGGCGGCAAGGCGCCCAGCGTATCGGCAAGTGCAGCTCCGGGCGATGCCTCTGGCGGAACGTCGAACCCCGAGCAGCCCTCGATGGACAATGTCGAGCAGATGCGCTCGAACGTGAAGGATGTGAAGGTCCAGTTAATTGATGACCACGTGCGGGCGTACGTGGTGTTCGACGTACACGGCAAAGAGATGACGCTACAGCTCGTAGGCAAACTGGGTGCGGACAATGGGTTTTTGCGATTTGAGCCAGTGAGCGGCCAGATCGGAGCGCTGCCGATTCCGCAGGCGACGCTGGAAGCGGCCGTGCGAAAGATGATGGAGTCACCGGAAAACCGTGAAAAGCTGAAGCTGCCATGCGGACATTTCTGACCTGAAAATCGAAAATGGAGAAGTCGTCGCGAAGTACCAGTGAGCTGTTGACTGGCATAACAGAAATCTCCCTCGCCCGTTACTAGCGCCCGATTGGGCCCCTTTAGGGTAAGCGCGAAAGTCGCTTTCAACAGACACCAAGAGCAGCTGTTCCTCCTTCGCGAGTTGCGGTGTTTGTCCGCGCACGCACAATTTATTCGTAGCGGAGGGCGACCATGGGATCGACGCGCATGGCGCGGCGCGCGGGGATATATCCGGCGAGAACTGCCACAGCGCCGAGAGAAAGTGCAACGGCGGCGAGTGTGGCCGGGTCGTTGGCCGAGACGCTGAAGAGCATGTGGCCGAGCAGGTGAGAGGCCGCGAGTGCGCACGGAAGTCCAACAGCCAGGCCCGCAAACGTCAGGACTAGAGTTTCGCGCAAGATCATGCCCAGAATTGTGTTGCGCGACGCGCCGAGCGCGACGCGGATGCCGATCTCGTTCGTCCGGCGCGAGACCGAATAGGAAATCACGCCAAAAATCCCGGTAGCCGCAAGCACCAGCGCCATAACTGCGAAGAGGCCGAGCAAGAACGTGCGAAATCTGGGCGCCGCGACCGAAGCGTCGATAAGGTCTGGCATCTTTGCGACATCGGTCACCGGAAGATCTTTATCTATTTTCTGTACTTCCTGGCGAATTGCGGCGGCCACGCTCGAGGTGCTCAAAGTGCTCTTTACGACCAGATTCGCGCCCCAAAGAGGAGCTTGGGCAAATGGAACGTACATTATCGCCCCGGGACTCTGAGCTAAGGCAACGTCGCGCACGTTACCGACGATTCCGACGATTTCGCGCATGCTTCCGCCACTCCCCCGAGGAAAACCAAAGGTAATCTGCTTTCCGAGGGGGTCTTGATTTGGGAAGTAAAGCCGCGCCATTGCCTCGCTGATAATCGAAACGCGGGGCGCGGATGAGATGTCGTGCTGATTGAAGACTCGTCCCGCCAGCAGCGGAATCCCCATGACGCGAAAATAATCCGGACTTACCGAAACATAGTTCGCAGTCCTAGATGCGCCCGCGGACAAACGTGGGTTACCGACGATATCGAACGGCAGATTGACGTTTTGGTCAGCGATCGGTCGTGGAACCACCACTGCCGAATCCTGCAATCCAGGGTCTGATTGGATTCGAGCAAGCAATTCTTCGGAAAATGCGGCCCACTGCTGCGGCGTGGAATACTGAAATTGTGGAAGGGAGATATCTACCTTTACGATGTGCTGGGCATCAAACCCCGGACTGACCGAGGTGAGCCTGGCAAAGCTGCGCAAAAGCAAACCCGCCGTCACCAGCAAAACCATGGCGAGCGAAATTTCCGCGACAGCCAGGAAACTGCGCGCGCGGCGGCGTTTGCGGCTTTCGCCGGAGCGGGCGCCCTCGCGAAGCGTGTTCTGTATATCGGCATTCGCCGCGAACATAGCGGGAACCAAACCAAAAGCCACGCCTGCGATTGCGGAAAGGAGAAGCGCAAAACCCAAGACAAAATAGTCAACGCGAACAGGGTTCATCTGCGGCAAATTCGACGGCAGGAGCGAGCTCAAGGCCTTAACGCCCCA
The DNA here is from genome assembly GCA_963727945.1 of uncultured Acidobacteriota bacterium. Lineage (GTDB taxonomy): Bacteria > Acidobacteriota > Terriglobia > Acidiferrales > UBA7541 > Acidiferrum. The sequence continues at coordinate 154,442 of CAVSIW010000051.1, read as the reverse complement.
GAAAGCCAGAGCTATTCCTACCGCTCCGCCAAGCAGACCGAGCACCGCGGTCTCACTGAGCAACTGGCGGATGATTCGAGCGCGCCCGGCGCCCAGCGCAGTCCGAACAGCAATCTCTTTCGAGCGGGCGGTCGCGCGCGTAAGAAGTAAGTTGGCAATATTGGCGCAAGCGATCAGGAGCACCAGGCCTACGGCGCCCAGGAGCACAAGCAGCTCGGTTCTTACGTCTCCCACAATCTCTTTCTGCAGCGGCACAAGGCGGATTGTCCAACCATTGTTCTCCGCCGGAAATTCCATGGCCAGCCTCCCGCTGATGGCGTCCATTTCCGCCTGAGCCTGCGCCACGGAAACGCCCGGCTTCAGCCTCCCCAGGGCGGGTAGAAGGTGCACTCCCCGCTTAGGCATGAAGATGCTAAAGACAGGATCCTGAATGAGCGGGATCCACACTTCCTGCTTGGTGTTGAAAAAAGGAGTGCGAAAAGCTGCCGGTATGATTCCAATCACGGTGAACGGACGTTGGTCCAGGTTAATCGAAGTTCCTATGATCTTGGGATCCGCACCGAACCGGCCCCGCCACAAATCTTCGCTCACGAGAACCACGGGCGGCGCACCCTGTTTGCCGTCCTGGGGGAGAAAAATGCGTCCCGCCAACGGCTTAACATCCAGAAGTGCAAACAACTCCGGAGTCACGACGGACGTGTTCACAACGGAAGGCTCGCCGCGTCCCGTCAACGTGAGCTGGTGCGCCAGGATTCCCGCCAGTTCGCTAAAAACATGATTCTGCGCCCGCCACTCTTCGAAATTCGGATACGAGCAGCCCGTCTCCGCTATTCCCAGTTGCGTGTTCGCCTGAAACGCAGTGAACAACTGATCGGGATTCGTAAAAGGTAGCGGCTTCAAGAGCACGGCATAGACGACACTGAAAATGGCGGTATTCGCGCCGATGCCGAGAGCCAGCGTGAGGACGGCCACAGCCGTGAAGCCGGGATTCTTGCGCAGCATGCGGAATGCATAGCGGGTATCCTGAAAAAAAGTTTCCAGTATCGGTAAGCCGCGGAGTTCGCGATTGGTTTCTTTGAGTTGTGTGTGTCCACCCAAACGGAGGCGAGCGGCGCGCCCGGCCTCTTCCGGCGTCATGCCTCGGCGGACATTTTCTTCCGTCAGCAAATCGAGATGGGCTTGGAGTTCGTGCTCGAAGTCCTGGTCTACCCGTCGCGGGGAAAGCCACGAGCGAGTCCGGGAAATGAGCGCGCTCAGCCAGGCTAACATGACGTCTCCGTGGCCTCGATGATGCTCGAGACCGTCCAAACGAGCGCGCGCTTAAGAATTTCTGATTTGTCAGCAGGCATGCGTCCTCCTGTGGCGTGACCACAGGAGTATTGCGAAAGACCTGTGGGATGTCAACAGGAAAAAGTGGCGCCCGGTCCGCGCGTCACATTTCCTTGCGACACATTTCAATGGATGTAGAAACCCGTCTTGGCCAAGAGGACGTAGTCGTGGCCCTTTTTTCCGAAGGAGGAGGCCAGGCGAACGTCGAGTTTGTGAGGTTTGCCTTCGGCGGCGGTGGCATTCGTGTAATAGCCAAGCGTGTAGCGCGTTTTGATGCGCTCGATGAGGGCGCGAAAGACGGAATCGAGGTGCGCGACGTCCCGGACGTCGAAGATTTCTCCGCCTGTTTGGTCAATCACTTTGCGGACGCTGACCAGGCCGGGGATTAGGCTGGCGGCGAAGAGAGTTTGCGGCGGGTTGTAGCCGGGAATTTTGAGATTATAGAGTACGGCATCCGCGGCGATGGTTTCGGTGACGATGTCGCGCGTGCCCTGGCCGCCGGCATCGGTGCCGACGTCATCGCTGATGAGAATGATGACCTGGCGGCTCCTGGTCGGGGCTTTGAGGAGATACTGCGAGGCGACGAAGATTCCGTCGTTGATATTTGTGGCGCCACCTGCGTGGAACGTATTGATCATGTTTGCGATTTGGGTTTTGTCTTTTGTGAATGGCACGCGCAACTCGGCTTCGGTGGAGAAGGTGAACAGCGCGACCTCATCGTCGGGCTTGAGCGAGGCGAGAGCGGTGATGGCGGCGTCGCGCAACGGGCCGAGGAATGGGCCAATCGAGTCGCTTAGGTCAAGTACGAGCGCGACATTCAGAGGCAACTCGTCGCGGCTGAAGATTTCCAGTTTTTGGGCAACGCCATCTTCGCGAAGCTCGAAGTTTTCCTTTTTTAGGTCGGCCATGATTTGGCCGGCTTTTGTTTTCACTGTCGTATCAACCATGACGAGGTTCACGCCGACGCGAATTACACCTTGGGGCTGGTCCTGCGCTGGAACGGGGATTTCGAAGGCTAACCCAAAGAAAACGAGCAGGACCGACAGGCGCGGCGTGTTTCGCCAAAATTTAGACTTTGCCATTCCTCCATACTACGCGCGGGCGTTGGCCGGTCAACTCCAGGTGAGCGAAAGTTCGGAATAGCCTTTGCCTTCCTCGATTGGCGTGGCGAAATAGATGACGGCATCCTTAGCGCCGGAAATTTCGAGCGCTTTCTTGAAAAAACCGACAATCGCGAAGCCCATGATGCGGTGCTGCTTTTCAAATCCCATGTACTTGATCAAGGCTTTGCCTTTTCCTTGCAACTGCACTTCGACGGAAACTCCGTGAAAGTACGTGGCGTGGACCGCCGCGATCCGCTCGATCACAAATTCGGGCGAGCCGACTTTCACAAACGCTTTGTAAATTCCACGAAGCTGTCTTTCGTTGACTGCTTCCGCGCCGCGCGTGACCATCTCTTCGTTTCCGCCGGCGAGAACCCTATTCTGGAGTTCAAGGAACCGAGTGAAGAGATCGAGCGAGTACCAACTGGAGGCAAAGATTTCGCCTTCGCACACCTTGCGAGTTTCTTCATCCAGAAGTCCGAGGATTGTCTTGAAAGCATCCTCGCCGACCCGCGACTTAATCTGATCAATGGTTTCCTTAATGGCGGATCCCTTGATTTGCACCATGCAGGCGCTCCTAAGCTTGGAGGATGGGATATGCTGCGCGGCCCTCTTCTGACCTTACTCTCTTTTCTCGTAAAGCAGCGGAGCGCTTGCCCTAACCGGAATTGACGGCCAATGCAAGTGGTTAGGCTGCCCGGCAAGCTGGTATCAGCGCCTCGCGGTTCCGATATAACCTCATCGCGCTGCGGGCGCCACGAGCGTGACGCTTCCCGCGCGATTGAATTAAGAGAGACGATTCCTAGCTGGTACGGGCGAGCCTGCGGACGGAAAGCGCGGCAAGAAGCAGCGGCACGCCAGTGGAGCCGGCCATACGGACTTCAGTGCGAACGTAAATTCTTTGCTTAGAGAATTCGGGATATCTTAAGAGGCTCTGGAGACCCGGCGGTAGGATACGCCGCATTTGTAAAGCTTGTCTTTGGTGATTTCGACGACCCAGGCGATTTCCGCGGGAACAAAAATGACGTTGCCGCCTGGGGAATAGGGAACGGCGACTTCGATGGCGGTTCGTTCGAAATATTTTTTGCGGCTTTTGAAGCAGATGCCGCCCTTGGACATGTCTTCGCAGGTCACGACGTCGTCAGTAAAACCCGATCGGCGGATGCAGGCCTTGTAACTGACCCTGGTGCGAGTGTGTTTGCGGCGGTTGTCCAGTGGCGCGGCAGGTTTGCGATCCGAGGGCGAAGCATACGCCGACGAAGTTTGAGCGCCTGACGGAGTTTGCAAGCTCGGAAGAGATTGTTTGGATGCTGTGCTCGGAACCTGAGCGGGCGCGGACACCGCGGCGTTTTGCCCCGCGGCTACCAGGACGGGCTGCTCTTCGGGGGATTCCGCAGCGCGCTTCCAAAGCGTTGAATCTCCGCACTGTTTGCAGTAGCGGACGATGCCGTCATTGATGAGGAAGACGTCCGATTCGACGTCACTATGTTCCACGGTTTCACGTTGTTTGCAGTTGCCGCATTCGAGGGGCATGCGGCGAGCCTCCTTTTCCGTTTCGGAAACGGGGGCGAAGTCTATTCCCCAAAAGTCGATGTTGGAGTGATCCGCAAAAGCGACGCCGTACGTGTAAGTTTCCCCCTCTGAGCCTATGCGGCCAACCACCCGAACGAGCGCTTCCTTGTTGGTGTCCAGGTAGCGGATGATAATTTCTTGCTCGGCGGACAATTTGTAGGTGGAAATGATGCCTGCGCCGTGGCGGCTGAGAAGGACGGTCTTCGTCATTTCCGAAAAGCCTTTGCCGTCCATGTCGCTTCCGGTCAGAAGGATAGCGAGTTCCTTGGGGACGCGTGTACTTCGGCGCAGATGCTCGTAACTCATCGTGACGGCTCGCAGAGGGAAGCAAGACTTCTCTTAAGGTTAACCGGAGTTTTTGGGCTCGGCGGGACAATCTGGCGGGTGGGTTCCACGCGCGCAAGGGGGAATTAAAATGGGGGACGGCGAAAATGTGTGATTGCAGACACGCAGAGAAGTATCACGGGTCACTGATTTTGGGGTGCAGAAAGACTAAGAAGAAAGCGTAGAAGGAAAGAGATTGCGAATGGAAGCGAGCTGCCAAGGTTGGAAGCGAGTGGTCGGACGGAGAGCTTGGCAGTTCCACTTACATGGTGTTGTGGAGGAGAGAGTCGTAGGGTAGACCTTCGCTCCATCTGGCTTCCTTCTGCCAAGGGTGGCTATTGGGCACCAAGCATATAATGAGCGCCTGTTGTTGCGACGCACCGGCCGTTCACGGCCGGAATTGCTGAGGCCCCAATGGCCGCCCGAATTTGAGTTTACAGGGAATCTAGAGTGAGTGGTTGTCCGAGGAGGAGTGAGATGACAAACTTAATCGTACGTGACAATTTGTTCGAGGATCTTTTCGATGTCCGTCGTGAATTCGACAAGATTTTCAATCGCATGCTGACGGCAAAGCCGTGGGGGAAAGAAGAAGTAGCTCAGTTGACGGAATTCAATTTCCTGCCCGCGATTGAGACCTATATGGACAAAGAGGCTAAGAAGTACGTTTGCAAAGTCTCTTTGCCGGGAATCGATCCCAAGGAAGTTCATGTCAGCGTGGAAGGAAATATTCTGACCATCACAGGCGAGCGGAAAGTGGAAAAGAAGACGAAGGAAGCGGAGTATTTCCACGAGGAGTTCGCCTACGGGGAGTTCAAGCGGACTCTGGAGTTGCCCGAGGGCGTGAACACGGAAAAGATGAACGCCGAATTCGTGAACGGCGTGCTGGAGATCGCGGCGCCAGTAACTGCGGCGGCGCTGCCGAAGAAAATTGAAATCAAAACGACCGTGCCGCTGACAAAGCAGATGGCGGCATAAGATGCGGATGTAGGGAAGGCCCGGTCCGAGAAATCGGATCGGGCCTTTTGTTTTTCGGGCTTGCAGGACGGATCGTTTCGAGCCGCTGGTATCGGAGGGACCACAGGCCAGGGGGAGCAGAAAGGAATCTTGACCGTCGGCTCTGGACTATACTTCTAGGTGAAGAATCTGGGAGAGGCGAGCGAGGGAGAGAGACTGTGAAGCAACGGTCAGGAATATCGGCGTCGCTGGGTGCGATTGTGAGTTCCCTGGCAACGATGGGGTGTTGTTTGCCCATTGGATTTGCTGCCGCGCTGGGGACTGCGGGAGCAAGCGCGTTTTTTCAGAGGATGCGGCCATGGCTGCTGGGAATGTCCATTCTGTTGCTTGGCGTCGGATTTTGGCAGCAGCGGAAGGCGAAACAGTGCGCGGTGAAGCGTACCTATTTGAGCGCAGTGATGCTGTGGTCTGCGGTGGCACTCGTCGTTGCGATGATTTTGTTTCCGCAGGAGATTGCGGGATTCATCGCGGATCGCTTTTCGGGGCCCGGTAAGTGAAGAGGAGCGCCGTCGTCATTGGTGTTTTGTTCGCGGCAGTGCTCGCGGCCGCCGCGTACTTTTGGGTCGGGTCGGCAGTGCCGCCCGGGCAAGAGCCGCTCGCCACGCTTACGCAAAATGATTTGGCCGAGTTCGCAAATGCGTTCGACAAATCGGCGGACGGGCCTCGCCTGGTCTTGTTGTTGTCTCCCACCTGACCAACCTGTCTGCGGGGGGCCTCCGCAGCCGAGCAGATTCTAAAGCGCAATACAGATCCGAAGCTCCGCGTGCTGGTGGTGTGGGAGCCGATCCTGGCGACGGACTGGCGCGCGCCAAGCGGGACGACTCTGCGTCGAATTCCGGATACCCGCGCGAAACAATTCTGGGATCCGAATCACCTCGTGGGGCAAGAACTCAATCGGGTGGCAAACGTAAACCCGCAGCAGCCAAAGCCCGCCTGCTGCATGGAAAAAGGGTTTTATTGGGACGAGGCAATCGTCTACGAACCGCAGGTGAAATGGAAGGACGGACCGAGGCCTGCATTCATGAACGGTCCTGTTTTGAAGAGTAGTTCTGGGTTAGAGAGCGCCCTCGGTGCGCAGAAATAGCCATATCGCGCGCACGTAGATACGGGACCGCGATTACTCGTAGCGCAGCGCGACGAGAGGGTCGATGCGCGTGGCGCGCCGCGCGGGAATCCAGCAAGCAAAGAGAGCAATCCCCGTGAGCAGGAGGATCACGACCGCAAACGTGAGCGGGTCGCTGGGTTTGATCCCCACGAAGAGGCCACTCAGCAAGCGCGTGCCGGCCAGGGCAATCACCAAGCCCAGAGCCAGACCTATCCCGACCACGCCCAGTCCCTGGCGCAAAACCATTCGCAAAATGTCGCCGGGAGCGGCGCCCATGGCGATGCGAATGCCGATCTCCTGGGTGCGTTGCGCGGCGGCGTAAGAGACCACGCTGTAGATTCCGACAACGGCAAGAACCAATCCAAGAAGGCCCAAGACCGCGGTCAATTGCGCGCCAAAGTTGTAGAAGAAAAAACCATTTGCGCCCTGGAGAGCTTGCCTCATGTTTTGCACCTCACTGACAGCAAGACCTGGAGCCAACTCGCTGATTTGTTCCTGGATCTGGACCGCCAGGGATTCCGGAGGAACGGAAGTGCGAACGTGAATGGTGCGCATCGACATATAACTCTGGGTGAGCGGCAAATAAAAGAAGGGCTGCGGCTCTTCGGTGACATCGCGATACTTGGCGTCTTGCACCACTCCGATGACTTCAATCGGCTTCCCCACCCCGTCTCTAGTAGTAAAACGTTTGCCGAGAGCGTCTTCGGACGGCCAGAACTTCTTGGCCATCGCTTCGGAAACAATGGCAACCCGTTGCGCGGTTGGACTGTCCGCGTCCGTGAAATCGCGGCCGCGGAGGAGGGGAATCCGTAGAGTCGCAAAATAGCCGGGAGTGACGGAATTATTGCCGACGCCGGGAGGTTGTTTTCCGGGTTCGACTGGGTGTTCCGGGATGCTCACGCGCTCAGCGGCACTGATGTAACCCAGGGGCACCGTGAATGCCTGCGTCTGAGAAACTACGCCGGGCAGAGCACGGATGCGGGTTTCCAGATCCCGATAAAATTCCCTGCCGCGCGCTTCCGAATAACCGATGCCATTCACATCCGTGGAGAGATCCAAGACATGATCGTAATCGAAGCCGAGATTTATGTTCTGCGCCTTGCCCAGACTCCGGATGAAGAGTCCCGCGACAATCAGCAGGACCAGCGAACCGGCGACCTGAGCCGCGACTAAAGTATTGCGCGCAAATTGACGACGCGGGCCGTCGGAAGACCCGCGACCGCCTTCATGGAGGATGGAATTGACATCCGTTCGCGCAATGCGCAACGCGGGCACAATCCCGACGATCAGGCCGGTGAGGAGCACGGCAGCGAACGCAAAGAGATACACACGGCCATCGGGACGAAAGTCGAACTGGACCGGGAGACTGGTGCCGAGAGAAATGGAACTGAGGAATCCCGCGGCCCAAGAGGCAAGCAGAAGGCCAGCGCCGCCGCCGAGAAACGCGAGCAGCAAACTCTCCGTGAGATATTGGCGGACAAGACGGCTGCGTCCAGCACCCAATGCCGCGCGGATGGCCATCTCGCGCTGCCGTACGGTGGCACGAACCAAGAGAACATTAGCGACGTTAAAGCAGGCAACAAGAAGCACCAGCGAAGAAAGTGCAATAAAGATAATCGCAACCGTAGGCAAAGTGTTGTCGTTATCGGGTTCGGGGCGAGCGAGCTTTTCCGGGTAGACACGTATGGAGATGCCCTTGTCGGTGTCGGGGTGCTGGTCGGCAATGCGCTTGGCGACCACGTTGAGAGAAGCCTGGGCTTGCTTGAGGTCCACGCCGGGCTTGAGTCTCGCGAGCACGGTCAAGCTGCGAAGTTCGCGCTTGGTCCACATGTCGTTCACTGGAGTGCCGAATTCCTCGGTGAAGGTGGCACTGAGGGGAACATAGGCATCCATATTGAGCATCGAATAGGTGCCGTAGAAACCTTTGGGAGTGACGCCGACGATGGTCGCCGGATGTCCGTTCATTTCAACGTGCTTCCCAATGACGTCAGGATCACCGGCAAATCTCTTTTGCCAATAGGAATACCCGAGAACGACGATAGGATCCGATCCGGGGTTGACCCCTTCTGTGGGAAGAATGAGACGGCCAAGCGCCGGAGTGATACCCAGGACGGAAAAGTAGTTATTTGAGACTCGGCTGATGATGCAGTGGTCGCCCTTACTGTTCACAGCGAGTCCCGCGAGAGAGACGCGGTAAGTAAAGAGATCGCCAATCGAATCAGATTGACTCCGAAGTTCCAGGAAGTCCGGATAGGAAAAACTCTGAAGTTCGGCAGTGCCTGCTTGCTGGAGGGCGAGGACGGTCATCTGCTCGGCATGGGGCACGGGAAGCGGCCGGAGGATGAGCCCGTTGACTACACTAAAGATCGTGGTATTGGCGGCCATGCCGAGGGCGAGGGTAACGATGCCGATGAGGGCGAAGCCGGGGTTCTTTGTGAGCGTGCGGAAGGCGTATTGGACGTCTCTCCAGAAATTGAGCATTGTGGCGAACTCCATTCTGAAATGCGGAGACTGATGGGCATTCCGCAGGCCTGAAAGCATATGGCCCTAAGTCATTCAAACAATGGTCTTTAAGACGAATACAAGGGGCTATTGTACTCCATAAGCGTTCGGTTATGGGATATTCCGTCTCAGATGCGAACAATCCGAAGAACGAATTGGGGATACCCCCCTCCCCCTTTTCTCGTAAGTGCGGATTCTAAAGGGCTTAACGTTTTCCGTAAGTCGTTTAGAATGAGCACTTGCGGGAGATTCCTGGAAGTCTTCATTTTAAAAGGGTTGCGGGGACAGAAAAACCGGTAAAACACGGCAAAACACGGCGTTTCTCGATTCATTCACTCTAAAAAGACTTAGCTGAACCGGGCAGGATGCGCTAAATAAAAAAGGCGGCAAAGGGTTTGCCGCAGTCGAGGTACGCAAAATTTTACACAAAAAATATAGCACAAAATGGAAAAAAAGCAAGGGCGATTTTTGGCACGGTGGGTGGGGTTCCTCGTGGCTTCGGAGCCGAAAGACGCGGGGAGATTGGAGGGCTTAGGAAAACTTTGCGGATTGCTCGCGGAGGACTTGGAGGCTGCCTTCGAGGTAGTCATTGATTAGCTCAAGCTGTTTTGTGGAATAGCGGGAGGCGTGCTTGAGGGAGGCTGCGGCGAGGCCTGCATAGAGGCGTCCGACGCGCTGGAGGGCCTCCAGGCGGGGGCGGACGAAGACTTTGCGGCGGTCGCTGGCGTCGCGAAAGCGTTCGACGAGGCCGGCTTTTTCAAGGCGGTCGAGGATGCCAGTGATGGCGCCAGTGGTGAGGCCGGCGGCGCGGGAGAGGTCGCCGGCGGTGATGGGTCCCTGGGCATAACGGGACATTAATTCAAAGCATCTGGTATCAGTAACGTTCAGCCCCAACTTGCCGGCAATGGCCTGGTGGAAAAAGATGGAGGTGGTGCTGAGCTCACGGCCGAGTTCCATAGCAACCCGAATGATCAAGGCATCGCGTTTGCGGGAGGAAGAGGGCCTTGGCAGCTCGACGGTGCAGTTTATCTGGCGCATTTTATCTTGACAGCTAATTATCTCACGACTTAAGATAATTAGCGACAGAAAGAGTATACCCGAGGGCCGGTGCGCTGCAAAGTGCCGGACGGCACAATCGGCCACAAGAGCATAATCGCACGGAAAAACTCAGGAAGCGGTTGGCGGGAACCGGACGCGGGCGATAAAGCGCGTTAGAATGAAAAGCAGAGCAGGCAAATTCGTCTGTAATCTTCCAAAGAGCAACTACGTAAAGGCAAGTGTGGAGATTCTTGCGCGGAGAGCAGGGAAGTAATGGCGACGACAGAAATTCATCCAAAAGCGGATCTGGGTTCGCTGCGGATCCAGGATAGTCACCGCTCTGGCGGGAAGACCGGGAAGCTGCTGAGCTACGCGTCCGCCGTGCTTGGAGCAATCGTTATCATCGGGGGGCTGGCGTATGCATTTCGGAATCAGACGCCTGCCGTGGAAGTGGTGACGGCGCAGAAACCGGAAGCCGGAGGGCGTTCCGCGATATTGAACGCTAGCGGATACGTTACTCCGCGACGAAGAGCCACGATTGCGGCAAAAATTACGGGGCGGGTTACGGGCGTGTTCTTCGATGAAGGGACGCACGTGCACGCGGGGCAATTGCTGGCCACGCTGGACGATTCAGACGTGAAGAAGGCGCTGGATTCCGCCAAGGCGGATCGCGATGCTTCGCAGGCCGCTATCGCAGACTTCCAAGTACAGCTCAAATTCTCACAAATCGAGTTGCGACGTGCGGAGCAACTCCAACAGGCCGGAGTGCAGACGCAAGAGCAACTGGACACCGCGAGCACGAACGTGGACAGCCTGAAAGCTAAAATTGATCTGGCGAAGCGGCAGGTGCAATCGTCCGAAGCGAGGATTAGTGAGGCGCAACAAGCGGTAGACAATTGCGTGATCAATGCCCCGTACGACGGGATTGTGGTTTCGAAGGATGCGCAGGTGGGCGAAATGGTGTCGCCGATCTCGGCAGGCGGAGGTTTTACGCGGACGGGCATCGCGACGATCGTGGATATGAATTCGAACGAGATTGAAGTGGATGTCAATGAGTCCTACATCGCGCGGGTAAAAGACAGACAGAAAGTGACGGCGATTCTGGATGCGTATCCAGATTGGGAAATTCCCAGCCATGTGAGGACGGTGATTCCGACGGCGGACCGGCAGAAGGCGACTGTGAAGGTGCGCATCTCGTTTGACAAGCTGGATCCGCGGATTTTGCCGGACATGGGCATCAAAGTGACGTTTTTGAGCGACGAGCCGGCGAAGAAAGTTGACGCGTCCGCGCCGGTCGTAGCGGCATTGCTTCCGAATGAGGCATTGCACGACGAGAACGGCAAAAAGATTGTGTTCCTGGTGAAGAACGACAAGCTGGAGCGGCGTGCGGTGGCGGTTGGAAACACGCAAGGCGCGCAGACGGAGATTCTGTCGGGGATTGTGGCTGGAGACGCAGTGGTCGTGAAAGGGCCTGCCAACATGCAAGACGGGCAGGCAGTCCAGGTCAAAAAGTAGCAACTGAGAAATAGGAGCTGCGAAGATGATTCGAGTGGATGGCCAGGGGAACGGGAAGAGTCTGATTCAGGTGCGCGGGCTTTCGAAGACGTACCGCCGCGGCGGTGAAGAGATTCAAGTGCTGCAGCGGCTCAATCTGGATGTGGATAAGGGCGATTTCGTGGGATTCATGGGGCCGAGCGGCTCCGGAAAAACCACGCTGCTGAATCTGCTTGGCGGACTGGATGTGCCGACGCAAGGGAGCATTACCGTAGACGGGCGACGAAATCACGCACATGTCCGGGAGCAAGTTGACGAAGTGGCGCGCGCGTCACGTCGGGTTCATCTTCCAGATGTACAACCTGATTCCCGTGCTGACGGCGTTTCAGAACGTGGAGCTGCCGTTGTTGCTGACAAAACTTTCGAAGTCGGAGCGGCGCAAGCATGTGGAAACCGCGCTGAGTGTGGTCGGCTTGACGGACCGCATGAACCACTACCCGCGACAGCTTTCCGGTGGACAGGAGCAGCGCGTCACCATTGCGCGCGCGATTGTCTCCGACCCAACGTTTTTGCTGTGCGACGAGCCTACGGGCGACCTGGACCGGAAGAGCGCGGACGAGATTATGGCGTTGATTGAGGAGCTGGTGGCCAAACATGGCAAGACCGTGTTGATGGTGACGCACGACCCGGTCGTGGCCGCACGGGCCCACACCACGCTGCATCTCGACAAAGGCGTGCTCGTCGAAGCTTCCAAGCTCGAGCAAGGGGTGGTTGCCGGAGGTGTTGGATGAAGTTCCGCTCGCTGATCTTCGCCAATCTGTTCCGCAAAAAGGTTCGTCTGATTCTTACCATCGGATCATTCGCCATCGCGCTGGTACTGTTTACGTTTTTGGCGGTGGTGAACAGCGCGTTTAGCCGCGGCATAGACATTGCGGGCGCGGACCGGCTGGTGATCGTTAACCGAATTGGTTTGATCCAGACGATGCCCATATCGTACGGAGACCAAGTACGAGCGATTCCCGGCGTGAAGTATGTTACGCAAGATCATTGGTTCGGCGGGGTTTACCAGGATGAGAAGAATTTCTTCCCGCAGTTTGCGATCGACGTGGAGAACCACCGGAAGGTCTACCCGGAATTCATCGTGCCGGACGATCAGTGGAATACGTTCGTGAAGGACCAGCAGGGAGCGATTGTAGGGGCGCGGACGGCGAAGCGGTTTGGTTGGAAGGTGGGAGACCGCATACCGATCAAGAACACGCTGTACGGGCCGACGAAAACGTGGGAGTTCAATCTCGACGGGATCTACCATACGGAGAAAGCAACGGGGGACGAGAGCCAGTTTTGGTTTCAGTGGAAGCTCTTCGATGAGAACGTTCCCGCTGCTGTGAAGAGTACGGCAGGATGGTACATCCTCAAGCTCGATAGCCCGGATGACGCCGTGCGCGTCGCAAAGATCATTGACGCAAAGTTCGTCAACTCCTCTTACGAAACGAAGACCGAAACCGAGTCTGCCTTTGCCGCCAGTTTTGCAAAACAGTTCGGAAATATCGAATTCCTTATCCTGAGCATCGGGAGCGTTGTCTTCTTTACGCTCCTGCTGGTTACGGGAAACACGATGGCTATTTCTGTCCGGGAACGTACCAGCGAACTGGCGGTTTTGAAAGCCATCGGAGTGACCGATGGGACGGTGCTCTTCCTGGTGCTGGGGGAGGCGATGGTGATTGCGTTGTTTGGGGGCGTGCTGGGATTGTTGCTGGCGTGGGCGGCGATTCCGGTGATCAGCGCGGCGTTGACGGGCTTGTTGCCGCCGCTGCTTTTGTCGAAGACCATGTTGTCGTTAGGCGTGGTGTTTGCGGTATTCGTGGGCGCGGTGAGCGGCTTCATTCCGGGAATTGGGGCGATGCGGATGCGCGTGGTGAACGCGCTGCGGAGGGTTTGAGATGGCGATTCCGATTGTATACAACATCCGCAGCGTGAGGGCGCGGTGGACGTCGACCATCGTGGCGGTGCTGGGAATTGCAGGAACGGTGGGGGTGTTTGTGGCGATGCTGTCGCTGGCGCGGGGATTTCGGGCGACGCTGGTGGCGTCGGGTTCGGAAGATAATGCGCTGATTGTGCGGGCGGCAGCTACTTCGGAAATGACGAGCGGGGTTGCGCTCGACGCGGTGAGAATCATTCAAGACGCGCCGGGAATTGCGCGCGGAACGGACGGGCCGCTGGTGACGCCGGAAGCTGTGCTGATGGCTCCGATTCCCCTGGTATCGACCGGTACGGACGCGAATGTGGAACTTCGCGGCGTTTCGCCGAATGTGCTGGAAATTCGCAAGCAAGTGAAAATCGTGCAGGGGCGGATGTTCAAGGCCGGCCTCGCCGAGATCGTCGTGGGCAAAAACGCGACCAATACGTACAAAGGCCTGACGGTTGGAAATACGATTACGCTGGGAAGTGTGCGCTGGCAGGTTGTAGGAGTCTTTGACGCGGGAGGAAGTTCGTTCGATTCCGAGGTTTGGGGGGATGCGCATCTGTTGGATGGAGCGTACAACCGGCCGGACACGACATTTCAGTCGGTGACCGTGCACCTCAATTCGCCGGGGGCGTTGAGCCAACTGAAGGATTCGGTGACCACCGATCCGCGGCTGAACGTGGATGTGATCCGAGAAATCGATTACTACGCGAAGCAGTCGACGAACATGACGACGCTGATTACGCGGCTCGGCGGGTTTGTGGCCATGATTATGGCGATTGGAGCGGTTTTTGGCGCGCTGAATACGATGTATTCGGCAGTGGCGGATCGCGGGCGGGAAATTGCGACGATGCGGGCGCTGGGGTTTGGCGGGCCTTCGGTGGTTCTTTCGTTTTTGATTGAGGCGCTTTTGATTTCGTTTGTGGGCGGGGTTTTGGGTTGTTTGGCGGTGCTGCGGTTGAATGGATTGACTACCAGCACGATCAATTTTCAGACATTTTCCAACTTGGCGTTTGCGTTCAAGATTACGCCGAACCTGATGGTGATGGGCGTGGTGTTTGCGCTGGCGATGGGAGTGATTGGCGGGATTTTTCCGGCGATTCGGGCGGCGCGGTTGCCGGTGGCTACGGCTTTGCGGGAATTGTAAGTTTCTCGCTTCCCAAGAAAAACAAAAAAAGATTTACACAGAGGACTCAGAGTTCACAGAGGGCACGGAGACGTGTGCCTTGAGTAGCGCCGTAGTGCGTTACAATTCCACACATGAGTGACGAAAAGAAGGATTGTGAGTTGGGGATGGGGCGCGGGATTACGCGGCGCGATTTTTTGAATGGCGTGGCTGTTGGTGTGGGTGGGGCGCTGGGTGGAGGGGCGATTGGGGCGGAGACGCTTTTGGCTGCGGCGGCTTTGGATGATTTTGCGCCGGAGAAGGCGGGTGGGTACTATCCGCCGGCGTTGATGGGGATGCGCGGGAATCATGATGGAACATTCACGTTTGCGCATCGGCTGCGCGATGGAGAGAGCTGGGATTCGGATGGGGCGGCGGTTGCGACGGGCGAGACTTACGATTTGGTGGTGGTGGGCGGCGGGATCAGCGGGCTTGCAGCTGCCTATTTTTATAGAAAGAGCGCCGGAAAAGACGCGCGGATTCTGATTCTCGACAATCACGACGATTTTGGCGGGCACGCGAAGCGCAATGAATTTCGGGCGGGAAACCGGATGGTGTTGAGCTATGGCGGGACGCAATCGATCGAAAGTCCGGGAAATTACAGCGCGGTCGCCAAGAGTCTGATCAAAGAAATTGGCATAGATACGGAGCGATTTTACAAAGCATACGATCAGAAGCTTTACGCGAAGATGGGGACAGCCGCGTTTTTTGACAAAGAGACATTTGGCGAAGACCGGCTGATCACGGGAATGAATGCAACGCCCTGGCCAGAATTTCTAGCGAAGGCGCCACTTTCGGACGTGGCAAAGAAAGACATCGCGCGCGTCTACACGGAAAAAGTGGACTATCTCGCGGGGCTATCCAAAGAAGACAAACGCGCAAAGCTCGCGAAGATCAGCTATGCGGATTATTTGACGAAGTTTTGCAAGGTGCATCCCGAAACGCTGCCGTTTTTTCAGACGTTTCCCCATGATTTGTACGGCGTCGGCATTGACGCGGTCCCCGCGCTCGGCTGCTTCGAATCAGGGGACGACTACGGCTCGTTCACGTATCCGGGCTTCGACGGCCTGGGCATCGGCGAGCATGAAAAGGAAGAGCCGTACATTTTTCATTTTCCCGATGGCAACGCGTCGATTGCGCGGCTGCTCGTCCGCGCACTGATTCCGGCCGCAGTGCCGGGCCACTCGATGGACGATGTGGTTACCGCTCGCGCGGATTACAGCAAGCTTGATGTGGATGGCGCGCCTGTACGCATCCGGCTCAATAGCACCGTGATGCACGTGCAGCACTCCGGATCGGGTGCCACGCCCAAAACTGTGAACATTGCCTACATGCGCGGGAAGAAGCTGCAGTCGGTGCAAGCGAAGAATTGCGTGCTGGCCTGCTACAACGGAATGATTCCGTATATTTGCCCGGAGTTGCCGCCGCAACAGAAAGAAGCGTTGTCTAATTTGGTCAAAACGCCCTTGGTCTATACCCACGTCGCGCTTCATAACTGGAAATCATTCGCCAAGCTTGGCGTCCATCACATCGTCGCGCCCGGCGGATACCACACCTACACCGCGCTCGATTTTCCCGTGAGCATCGGCGAATACGCGTTTCCCAGCAAGTCCGAAGAGCCGATGGTCCTCTTCATGCTCCGCACTCCCTGCAGGCCGGGGCTGCCGATGCGCGATCAGTTTCGCGCGGGCCGCATGGAATTGATGGACACGCCGTTTTCAAAATTCGAACGTAACGTGCGCGACCAGCTGGGTAGAATGCTCGGCAGCGCAGGATTTGATCCCGCGCGGGACATCGAAGGCATCACGGTGAATCGCTGGGCGCACGGATACGCCTACACGCCAAACTCACTCTTCGATCCCGACTGGAAAGAAGAAGAAAAGCCGTGGGTGATCGGTCGCAAGCCGTTTGGCAAAATCGCTATCGCAAATTCCGACGCTGGCGCCAGCGCGTACTCGGATGTCGCCATTGATCAAGCCTGGCGCGCGGTCGGCGATATTGTGAAGAGCTAGTCGCTGCGAAGGCCAGCGCGCTCGCCGAGCAAACGCCGACTAGATGAAAATCAGCGTGAAGGGTTTCGCCGCCAAATGTGCTATTGTCTTCGTGTAGACTCCCGAAGTAGGGTTGCCTGAACTCCCTGAAGGGCGCGCTTTTCGGCCCTCCCTCCATTGATTTCAGCCAATTTTAGGCCAGTGTATCGTAGTGTCCGGAAAGCGACAGCTTGCCGAGATCCTGCACTCATGGTGCTTCGAAGAGTTCAGGGAGAATCAAGATGAAGAGTTTGTTTGTCGGCAACATGAGTTTTCAGACTACCGAGGGCGAGTTGCGCGATCTATTCACGCCATTTGGACAGGTTACGCGCGTGCACATGGCGATGGACCGGGAAACCGGGCGCGCACGCGGATTTGCGTTCGTGGAAATGCCCAACGACGAGGAAGCGGCCAAGGCCATGGCTGGACTCGACGGCAAGGAATTGGGCGGACGCAATTTGAAGGTGAATGAAGCGCGTCCCAAGGGCGAAGGTGGGCCGCCACGCGGACCGAGGAATTTTGGCGGACCAGGCGGAGGCGGCGGTGGCCGCGGCAAAGGTGGAGGCGGCGGACGCGATCGTTTTTCGAACGAAGATTACCGCGAATCAGCGCGCCAGCCGCGTGAACCGCGCTGGTAACGGAACGCAATAAAGCTTGGCAGTGACGGCGCATAGTGCGCCGGGCAGCGTTTGCGAGGAGACGCTATGACAACGACATTCCAGAAACGTCAAAAAGAAATGAAGCGAATGGAAAAGCGCAAGATGAAGGAAGAAAAGCGAGTCCAGCGGAAGCTTGATAAGACCGCCGAGAAAGAATCGGGCATCACAAATGAAGAGATTATGGAACCTCTGACGGGGCCGGTGCCGTTTGATCCAGAGCAGTAACCGGGAATCCGGGACAGGCGTCCTTCGCCGGCTTTTTCTGTCACCACAAATTGAATCGAACTAAGGTTTGCGAGAATAGCGTGAAGAGGGCATTGCCCTGTTCTCGCTTGTCGAAGCACGTTAGTGCATCGCCATCGGTCCACCCCTCGTTTGTGGGCGGCGCATCAGAAAAATAAACGGAAGCATCACGACAAATAATCCCGCCAGGATCAGGAAAATGCTGTTGTACGCGAGCATGCTGGCCTGCCGCTCGACCATTCCGAACATCGCTGCACGCGCCTGATGTGCCGCGGTAACCAAGTCCGATCCACTGGACCTGAACATCCCCTGAAGCGCATTCATCATGTCCCGCGCGCTAAAGCTGTAAGGCGTGACGTGCGAGCCAAGCTGGTTGATGTTCCTCTGCTGAAAACGGGTCTGCATAGTGCTGACGGCGGAAATGCCTATACTGCCGCCCAGGTTGCGCACGAGATTAAACAGGCTAGTGGCGTTGCCCATGTTTTCTTTGCGAATGGGAGCCATGCTGATGGTCGTGAGAGGAACGAAAATAAGACCCAGCGACAAGCCCATCAAAAGTTGCGGCCAAAAGAAGTCCCAGAAGCCCGCGCTAAGACTCAAGCGGGAAATTTGGAAGAGCGTGAAGCCGCACACGATCATTCCCAGCGTCAGCATTTTGCGAGGATCAAACTTGGCCATGAGGATGCCCGCGAGCGGCATGGCGATAAACGAGCCGAGACCGCGCGGCGCCATCGCAAAACCGGCGCGCAGCGCTGGGTAGCCAAGAAGCGTTTGAAGGATCAGCGGGATCAGCACGGTGGTGCCGTATAGGCCGACGCCCAGCAAAGACATCAGGAAAACGCCGGTCGAATAGGTGCGGTCCGTGAAAACGCGGAGATTGACGACGGGATCTTTGATGCGCAGCTCGTACAGCAGAAACGCGAGCAGAGAAACACCGGCGACGATGGCGACGACGGTGATCCAATCTGTACCGAACCAATCCTTTTCCTGGCCCTTATCGAGAACGATTTGCAGAGTGGCAATTCCCAACGCGAGCAGTCCGATGCCCCAATAGTCGATTTTTTGCGAAGCGCGGCGAATATAAGACGGATCGAAGATGAACAGCGACGTCATTACGATTGAGGCGATGCCAATCGGAACGTTGATGTAAAACACCCAGCGCCACGAGTGGCTATCGGTAAGCCAACCGCCCAGGACTGGCCCCAGCATCGGAGCGACGACGATCCCAAGTCCCCAGAATCCCATTGCCTTGCCGCGGTCTTCCGGCTGGAAAGATTCGAGCAAAATCGCTTGCGAGATGGGTTGCAAACCTCCGCCGCACGCGCCCTGAATAATTCGGCAAGCAACCAGGAAGGGAAGAGTGGGAGCGAGTCCGCACAAGAAAGACGCAATCGTAAATCCGGTTACGGAGAACATCAGCATGCGCTTTCGGCCGAAAAAATTAGAGAGCCAGCCCGTTAGCGGCAGAATGATCGCATTTGCCACGAGGTAAGAAGTCAGAGTCCAAGTGGCTTCTTCCACGGTTGCCGAAAGGCTGCCAGCAATGTGGGGGAGTGAGACGTTTACAACGGTGGTGTCCAGCACTTCCATAAAAGTGCTGAGCATGACCGCGATGGCGATGATCCAGGGGTTGATGTGTTGAGGATTTTGGATCGTTTCCTGGGACATCAAGACCTCGAACTGCTCCTTGCCGAACGTTCAGTCCGGCTTCGATGAAATCATACGGTCTGATCGAAGTGCTAGCAAACATTCGTAGCGGGGCGTGTTCAACCGCCACTTTGGCATCGAGAAAAATGTCCACAATCAGTGGATTGCTGTATCTTGTCTGCATACAAAACGCAGAAAGGAGCGCAAATGGACGTTCGCAAACCTCGTCGTGAGTTCCTCGCAGGCATGGGCGCTTTGGCCGCCGCTGCGGCTTTTCCCGCTGGCTTGCTGTCCGCGCGCGAGAGGCTCTATCCGCCAGTGGATTTGTCGTACTTTGACACGCCGATTTCTCCCGCGCCGTTCGAACTTCACATCGGCTACGCTTCCATCACTTGGGGCGGAAACGATCATCAGGCCATCGAAGACATAGCCTCTGTTGGTTTCCCGGGAATTCAAATTCGCTCCAACAGCGTCCAGGAATTCGGCAGCGGAGCGGCCTTGCGCGGCGTGCTCGACAAACATCACCTCAAGATGGTTGCCCTCTCTAGCGGAAACCTGAGCATTGATCCGAGCGCGGAGTCATCTGAAATCGCCAAGCACGTTTCCAACGCGAAATTTCTTCATGATGCTGGAGGTTTGTATCTTCAGATCATTGATGAACGGCCGAAGGGGCGCGCGATAACCCCGGCCGATTGTAAACGTCTCGGTACGCTTCTCACCGAACTTGGAAAGCGCACCGCCGATCTCGGCGTGCAGCTCGGCTATCACAACCACATGGGCGCGATGGGAGAAACTCCGGACGCTGTGGACCAAATCATGGAGGCCGCCGATCCGCGCTACGCAAAGCTGGAACTGGACGTGGCGCACTATTTTCAAGGAGGCGGCGACCCAGCAAAAGCCATTGAAAAATACAGCGACCGCCTGCTCTTTTTGCACCTCAAGGATGTCGAGCGGCTGTCTACTGGCGCTGACGCGAAACAATCGTACCGCTTCGTCGAACTTGGACGAGGCTCAGTAAATCTTCCGGCGGTCCTCGAAGCTCTTCGCAAAATAAATTTCCGCGGATGGGGCATCGTTGAGCTGGACGCTGTACCGGACAAGGCGCGAACGCCGAAAGAATCGGCGATCATCAACAAAAAATACGTCGAAGAAAAGCTGGGGCTGACCGTATGAGTTCGCCGTTTCGCATTGCCGTCATCAACGATGAGGTTGGCCAGGATTTTGGCCGCGTATGCGAAGTGATTTCCCGAGAGTTTGGCCTGCAATGGATCGAACTTCGCTCCATGTGGAACAAAAACATCGTCAATCTCGACGCCAAGGAGGTTGCTGAAACGCGCCGCATTCTCGAAAAATACAAATTGCGCGTTACGGATATTGCCGGCCCGCTTTTCAAGGTGGATTGGCCCGGCGCGCCGAAATCCCCATTCAGCCCAAAAACCGCCCAATTCAACGCCGATTTCACTTATGAGCAACAAGACGAAGTCCTCGAACGCAGCATCGAGCTGGCGAAAGTCTTCCAGACCGATCGCGTGCGCTGCTTCGATTTTTGGCGGCTCGAAGATCCAGCGCCGTATCGCGCGGCAATGAATGAAAAGTTGCTTGCCGCCGCCAGGGCGGCGGGGAAGCAGGGTATGACCCTGGTGCTCGAAAACGAGGCCGGCTGCAATACGGGCACTGCGGCAGAAGCAGCCAAAGTTCTCGCCGATGTGAAGTCCGCTTCTTTCATGCTGAACTGGGATCCTGGTAACGCTGCCACGCGCGGCGAGAAGCCATTTCCCGATGGTTACGCTTTGCTCCCTAAGGAGCGCATCGGCCACTGCCACTGCAAGGACGCAGTGAAAAAATCGGACGGCAAGGACTATGACTGGGCTGCGATGGGCCGCGGCATCATTGATTGGACGGGGCAGTTTGCCGCGCTGAAGCGAGACGGCTACCATTTTGCCGTTAGCCTTGAAACGCACTGGCGCGGTGCCGCCACGCCCGAGGAATCCACAAGACAAAGCTGGGCCGGCATGAAAGATGAGTTGCAAAAAGCTGGGGCGCTGTGAATCGCAATAAGAAACGGAGACAATCCAATACGATGAAACGCCTCCTCGCTGGCATCGCGCTCATTCTGGGATTCGCGCTTTGTTCGCAGGCACAAACGACTCGCTGGACAGAGAAGGCCGCGAATGACTGGTATTCACAGCAGCCGTGGCTCGTCGGCAGCAATTACATTCCATCCACGGCAATCAATGAGCTCGAAATGTGGCAGGCAGACAGTTTCGATCCCAAGCGCATTGACCAAGAACTCGGATGGGCAGAATCGCTGGGCCTGAACACCATGCGCGTATTCCTGCACGATTTGCTCTGGCAGCAAGATCCCTTGGGATTCAAAAGGCGACTCGATATTTTTCTGAACATCGCGCAGAAGCACAAAATCAGACCACTATTTGTGCTTTTCGATTCCTGCTGGGATCCCAATCCTAAGCTCGGGAAGCAGCGCGCGCCGACGCCTGGTGTGCACAATTCCGGCTGGCTGCAAAGCCCCGGAGCCGCTGCGCTCAAAGACCCCGAACAATACCCACGCCTTGAAGCCTACGTCAAAGGAGTCGTCGGAGCCTTCGCCAGCGACAAAAGGATTCTTGGCTGGGACGTCTGGAACGAGCCGGACAACACGAACGACGGCAGCTACGCTAGCGCCGAGCCGCCCAACAAAGTGGAACTCGTGCTTGCGCTCTTGCCGAAAGTCTTCGAATGGGCTCGCGCCGCAGGTGCTTCGCAGCCGCTCACGAGCGGCGTCTGGAAGGATGATTGGTCGTCACCCGAAAAACTCGGCCCAATGGAGAAAATCCAGTTAAAACTTTCCGACGTCATCTCTTTCCACAGCTACGATGGCCCCGACATTTTTGAAAAGCGCCTGCTCTCTCTCCAGCAGTATCATCGGCCCATTCTCTGCACGGAATACATGGCGCGCGGAAATGGCAGCACGTTCCAGGGCACGCTGCCCATTGCGAAGAAATACCACGTCGCCGCCATCAATTGGGGACTCGTCGCGGGCAAAACGCAAACATATTTGCCGTGGGACTCCTGGAAACATCCCTATACGGATCGCGAACCAACGATTTGGTTCCACGAAATTTTCCGCACGAATGGCCAACCTTACCGTGAAGACGAAGCCGCTCTCATCCGCACGATGATCCAGAACACACCTTTGGCCAATTGATGGGGATCAACAATCTTCAACCGCATTAACCGAGTGTTATTCTCTGCGGATTGCCTGCCAGCGCGAAATTGCGCCAAGGGAGAGAAGAGTTTGGTTCCGGGACCTGGACTCGAACCAGGACTCTCAGCTCCAAAGGCTGATGTGCTACCGATTGCACTATCCCGGAACCGCAGCCAACAGTTTAGCAGAGGTAAAAGAATGTGCGAAGCGGAGGAAGTGTGCGCGAGACGAAAGTTTCTGCTAAATTAGCAGGGTTGCGTCCATCGCGGGAGAGGTGGCCGAGCGGTTTAAGGCGCACGCTTGGAAAGCGTGTGTACGTTAATCCCTACCGTGGGTTCGAATCCCACCCTCTCCGCCATACTTAAATAGCCCTCGACAAGCCGTACCGCCTTCTACAGCCCTTGCATTCCGAGCCGACCTGGTACCTTCGCGGCTGGACACACGTTTGTTGTGGCGCCCTTGCGCAGAACGAAATGAAAGTCCAAAATTAAAATGGACAGAACTGGTGACTACTCCTCCTTTTCCTGCAGAGGACTCCATCCAGAAAGCCTCATGATTCTTCGCACAGTCGAACAAGTTCGCCGCCTTTCTCGCATCGTAGGTGGCTTCACGCTATTGCTGATCGGCATCGTGATGCTGGTCACGCCTGGACCTGGCTGGCTGGTGATCCTTCTCGGCTTGGGTTTACTGGCGGCGGAGTTCGTCTGGGCCAGGCGGCTGATGGACCGCATCAAGCACGAGGGCAAACGAGTGCGCGGCGTAGTTTGGCGCTCCACCAACAATGCACCCGCGAAAGACTCCGCAGAATCGAATGAAACGACATAGATTTTCACCAGCTATGTGTTCACCAGGTATGTGAATATTGCGATGTGAATATCGCCATGTAAATATCGTGGTGCGAATTTCAAATCGTGGAGGCGTCGGCCATGGATGCTGGATTGATCGGTCTTGGGAGAATGGGCACGGGAATCGCGAAGAGTTTGCTGCGCGCGGGGCACCGCGTCACCGTCTACAATCGCACGGTGTCGCGGGCGGAAGGCCTCCGCGCGGATGGCGCGATTGTCGCTGCCTCTGTTGCCGAGGCTTGCCGCAGCGAAGTTGTATTTACGATGGTTGCGGACGACGCGGCGCTGGAAGGTTCGGTCTTCGGCGCGGGCGGAATCTTGGCGTCGCTCCCGCGCGGCGCCGTGCACGTTTCGCTAAGCACTATCAGCGTTGCTTTGAGTGACAGGCTCACCGCAGAACACGCCAAAGCTGGGCAAGGATATTTGGCAGCCCCGGTGTTTGGACGCCCTGAAGCGGCGGAAGCGGCGAAGCTCGCGGTCGTCGCTGCGGGCGCGGAAACTCTCATTCAAAAATGCAAGCCACTCTTCGAAGCCATGGGGCCGAAGCTGTTCGTGGCTGGCGAACGTCCCTCGATGGCCAACGTCGTAAAACTCTCTGGAAATTTTCTCATCGGATCAGTGCTCGAATCGCTCTCGGAAGCTCTCGTATTCGCACGAAAATCCGGCGTGGATGCGAGCGCTCTCCTGGAATTCTTGACGACCACGATGTTTACCGCGCCGCTCTACAAAACTTACGGAGAGTTAATCGTCCAGGGCAAGCACGAGCCGGCGGGATTTTTGCTTCCGCTCGGATTGAAAGACATTCGATTGGTGCTTCAGGCCGCGGAAGCGGTGAGTGTGCCGATGCCCATCGCGAGCGTGGTGCGGGATCGCTTCATCACCGCGATGGCGCGCGGAAATCAGGACAAGGATTGGTCCGTCATCGGCCGCGTCGCCGCGGAAGACGCAGGATTGCCACAGACTTCGCGCGCAGCAGGGTGAGAGAGGCGCGCTGCGCGCGATGCCTGCTTTAGGACAGCAGCTTACAACAGCTTTACCGACGTGACTTTCAGGGTGTCTCCCTGTACGTCTCCGCTGACGTCTACACGCAGGTGATCCTTTTTGTCGGAAGCTTTGAGGGCTTCCGTGATCTTCGTGTTTCCCGCTGCATCGAACTTTATGAACTTCTTATCAGCGGTGATGATGCCGAATCCGCTGGCCTCACACTTCAGGGCGCATGCGCGCGTATGCGAGTCCGGGTCGGCAGCCGCCTTCGCGGAGCAATTCACGTCCACAACCGAAACGTTTTTGTAAGTTTCGGCAGAAGCTAATGCCGGCAAAGCAAAAAGGCCCAGTAGTGCGAGATAGCTGATTTTCTTCACGGTTTCCTCCGTTTATTTCTTAGTTTTATTTTTCTTCCAGCCTTACAACAAACTGCGAACTGTTTACTGCATTCCCCCATCCGTTGCCTTGAGTTGCCCTTCACGCACGGCCGTCAGTTGCGACAGCGCGAACGCACCCACGGCAATCTCGACGTCCCGCACAGCAAGGTCGTAGAACATTCCCGTGGTAAGCAGATTCGCGGCGATGCCGAGCAGCCACAGCATCACGATGTAGCTGCCGAGCTTCGTCCATTTGCTCAAGACAATCAGGCCAGCAATGACCTCGATAATTCCAACCGCGTGCATGAACGTCGTGGCGCTGACCGGAACCACTTTTGTGGCGAGCGGGCTGAGGTACATGCCCCAATCGGTCAGTTTGTTGAAGTATTTGTCCACGCCTGCGATGATCGGTCCGAGTCCCACGCCGATTCTCAGCGCCCACCAGCTGGCATTGAGACGTTTATCGAAATCTTTCATCTTTGGCCCCTGCCTAAGTGAGCTTCCATGAAGAGTTCGGTTACAAAATTCTTTCCCCACGCGCCGCTCGCCTACGCGTTGTGAACTCGAAGGTGGGCGTTGCATCCGCATTTTCGATCACACGTCATGTAACCCTTTTCGCTGTGATGGCTCTATATTGATAGAGCCATGGAAATCACGGGAATCCTGGAAAAGGCTGGAGCCGAAGGGTGGACCGACGAAGAGGTCGTTGACCGCGTGCGGGCGGGGGATACCGCTCTGTATGAAATCATTATGCGCCGATATAACCAGCGGCTCTACCGCGTCGCGCGAGCGATTGTCCGTGATGATGGCGAAGCGGAAGATGTAATGCAATCGGCGTACGTCCATGCTTACGAGCACCTGGGGCAATTTGCAGGTCGCGCGCCGTTCGCAGCGTGGCTCACACGAATCGCCGTGCATGAGGCTTTGCACCGCCTGCGGAAGCGAGGCCGCGTTGATCAGTTGGATGATTCCGAGTTTGATGGCGGAGTCGGAGCAAATATGGTTGAAACTTCTCCAGATCCCGAACAGCTAACCACTCGAGCGGAACTCCGCGAGCTATTGGAGGAGGCCATTCTCGATCTTCCCGAACAGTACCGCGCCGTCCTCATGCTGCGCGACGTCGAAGAATTGAGCACGGCGGAAACTGCTGACGCTTTGAGCCTCACGGAAGAGAATGTGAAGGTCCGCTTGCATCGCGGCCATGGCATGGTTCGCGCGTGGCTTCTTGCGCGAGTCGGCGCGAACGCAAAGGACGCATTTCCATTCATGGGTGTCCGCTGCGATCGAGTGGTCCACAATGTTTTCGCGCAACTCGGAGGTTCCAGCAGTAGCCCGGCAATCCAATAGAGTTTTTCTCATCCGCCTGCGATTTCTCCCGCAGAACAATCCATCAACAACTCCGTGATACGCTGAACTCTCTTTCGGAGAGGCAGGCGATGACATCGTGGTCCGGGAAGTGGGCGCTTGTGACGGGGGCAAGCGCGGGAATTGGCAAGGCGCTGGCGGAGGAGTTGGCGCGTGGCGGGACAAATCTGGTTTTGACCGCGCGGCGGCGCGAACGATTGGAAGAACTGGCGCAGCAACTCGCGTCGGCGCACAAAATCCAAACAAAAATATTCGTGGCGGATCTAACAGAGGCGGAAGCGCCGGAAAAAATATTTCAATTCACGAAAGACCAAGGAATCGAAGTCGAGCTGCTGATCAACAACGCAGGGTTTGGCGCCTACGGTGAATTTTCTACCGTCGAGCCGCAAAGACTTACCGACATGGTGCAGGTGAATTGCGCGGCGGTAGTTCATTTGACGCGGCTCTACTTGCCGGAAATGGTCGCGCGGAAACATGGCGACGTGCTGATTGTCGCGTCCACCGCTTCGTTTCAAAGCGTGCCGTATATTTCGACCTACGCGGCGACTAAAGCCTTCGACCTGCTCTTCGCCGAGGGATTGGCGGAAGAGATGAATCCCTACGGGGTGCGAGTCTGCGCATTGTGCCCCGGTTCGACGGATTCGGAATTCGCGGAGATCGCCGGACAAACGCACGTCGCCGCTACAAGAGCGAATCGCGAGACGGCGGAAAAAGTGGCGCGCACTGGATTGCGCGCGCTCGCCGCTGGTAAGAGTTATGTAATCTCGGGGCTGGGAAATTATTTTGGTGTCCTCGGACAAAGACTTGTCTCACGGCGTTTTGTCACGCGAGTTGCAGCGCGCATGTTCAGGCCAAAAAGGAACTCCTAGTCCTCGCGAATCGCTTGCGGAATCAAGAACGTTCCGACCACGCTAACCCGGCTGAATCAGTTCCCTTCCGAGTGAGCTAGACTCTCGTCGGTGGCGACTGCCAGCCGACACGCGGAGGGCGCCGCGCACGTCTAAATTATTGTGAAATCGAAACTTACCGTCGGATCGGATTTGCCGCTCAGTCGCCATGGGAACTTTTTGTCGCCACGTTGGGAAATAAGGGAGAAGGCGGAACACGCACCTCGAACTGGCAGAGACGCCGTAGCAGGGGAGACGAGGATCGCAGCAACCGATAGAGACGACCTGCTGTTGCGGCGTGCCGCGAAGGGTGACGAGGAGGCATTTGCGCTTCTCTACCGGCGGCATCAGGGCGGACTCTACAGGTTTGCTTTGCGAATGACGGGAAGCGCCTGGGGAGCCGAAGAGATTGTTCAGGATGTGTTCATGACCTTGATGCGCGAGCCGAAAAAGTACGATCCGTCGCGCGGCTCGGTTGGCGGGCTGCTCTTTGGAATTGCGCGCAACCGCGTGATGAAGCATCTGGAGCGGAAACCGAGAGAAGTTCCGTTGGAAGAAAAGAACGAGGATGGCACCGGAGCAGGAATTATTTTGCAGGACAGTTTCACTCCCGCCATGTGGGTGGAAAAACGGGAGCGCATGCACCAGGTGAGAGCGGCAGTGCTGGAGTTGCCTGCAGAGTTTCGCGAAGCCGTGGTGATGTGCGAGCTGGAAGAGCTGAGTTACGAAGAAGCAGCACAGATGACGGGCTGCCCCATCGGTACGATACGCTCCCGGCTGCACCGCGGGCGCGCTCTGCTGCTGGCGAAATTGGAGATGTTGCGGGACGTGCCGCGGCGGATGAAAGCGGCGAGGTAAGCAAATTCTGGAATCGTTTGGAAAAAATGCAATGAACTGTGAACAAGTGGAAGCGATTGTACTGGACCTCGATCGTGAAGACGCTCTGGACTCGATCGAAAGGGCAGCGGCCGTGGCGCACCTGAGCCATTGCCCGCGCTGTGCGGCGTTGCAGGAGTCCTGGCAAGCAGCGAAGGAAGAGCTGCGAGCGCTGGGCGAGGAGACGCTCGAAGCGCGAGCGCCGGCGCGTGTGGAGATGCGGCTGCGGCAGGAATTTCGCACGCGGCACCGCACGATGGTAGCGCGTCGTAGTGCCGTAGTTGCTGCGTGGGCTTTGGCTGCGGCAGCGGTTCTTGTTGGCGCGGTAAGTTGGAGAAATTGGGAGCAGGCGCGGCAACTAGAAGCCACAAAAAAGAAAATGGCAGCGCAGACTGCGTTGATGGCAGCAAGCGGGCAGAACGATGCGTCGGGCAATTTCTCCGTGGGGATTTCGAGCGGAGATGATTCGGGTGACTTTACGCCACTGCCGGGAGTAGTTCCGGACGACGCAGATGAGGCGGCGATATTGCGTGTGCGAATGCAGCGCAGCTCGCTTGGCGCACTGGGATTATCGGTGAATGAAGAGCGCGCTGGCGAATGGATCCAGGTCGATTTGCTGGTTGGAAACGACGGGCTGCCGCAAGGAGTGCGGCTGGCGCAGGAAGAAAACTGAAACGAGATTGCCGCGACGAAGAACGCGTCGCGGTCTGGGAGAGAAGAGGAGAGGAAATAATGAATCGCAAAGTATGGACGAGTTCGGCCTTGTGTGGAGCATTGCTGTTTGCTGCTGGAGTGTCGCGTGCTCAAGAAGGAACACCGCCTCCGCCGGAAAAAATGAAGATGATCGTGCAAGGAGGCGGGCCAGGAGAGGGCGGCCCATTCGGCGAGCGGATGGAATTGCTGGGTTTCGAGGGCATGCATGGAGGAAAGGTCGTAACGGGAGCGCCGTTTAGCGCGGTGGCCATCTCGGAGTCCACGCAGAGTCTGGCCGATGGAAATAACATCACCCGGAAGACGCAGACCACACTTTATCGGGACAGCCAAGGGCGGTTCCGGAAAGAGGTGAACTTCTCAGCGGCTGGATTGCTCGCTGAGCCGGGGCAGCCGCGGTCCATCGTCGTGATCCAGGACCCGGTGGCGAGAGTGGGTTATTCGCTTGAGCCGGACCAGAAAATCGCGCGGAAGATGTCGTTTGCGGGCCGCATGCCACCGTCGAACGGGAAACCAATGGACAGAATGAATAACCGCCTTCAGAAAGAATTGGCCGACGGTAGTCTGAAGCAGGAGGATCTCGGTACGCAGACGATTAACGGCGTGACGGCAACCGGAACGCGCTATACGCACACGATCCCGGCGGGGCAGATCGGAAATGAAAAACCGATCGCCGTTGTGTCCGAGCGCTGGTATTCCGATGACCTGCAGATCGTGGTGAAGAGCACGCGGACCGATCCGCGATTCGGGACCACGACATATACGGTAACCAACATTCAGAGGACGGAGCCGGCGGCTACATTGTTTACCGTGCCAGCCGATTACACAGTGCAAATTGGCAGACGAGGCCGCGGTGGTCCTGGCGGCCCCGGTGGACGCGCGCCGATGGTACCACCGCCGGTAGACTAAGCAACGCAACACGGCGACTTCACTTTGGCGGGAGCCGCTGAAAAAACAAAAACGATCTTCTCTCCTGAAGACGACGCGCCCTTTCCGCATATGCCCCCATCAATGCGGGAAGGGCGTTGTCGTGTTGGGAGGGAGGAAGTGAAGGAAGTAAAGGAGGCAGAGGATAAGATTTGTCGCGGTCCGCGGCGCGGCAAGGGATGTAAAATGCGGAAATGGACGAGAGAGAGCTGGCGAAACAATTGGAGCGTGATGGATTTGGCCACACTTACGTTTGGCAGGATGAGCCGAACGAGTTTTATCCAGAGCATACGCACGAGTCCGAGACCGCGCATATCATTTTGAGCGGCGAAATGACTTTGACCATGGATGGCCGGACGGAGACGTATCGCGTAGGCGGGCGGTGCGACGTACCGTCGGGGGCTGTGCATTCAGCGAAAATGGGGCCGACGGGTTGCCGGTATTTAATTGGGGAGAGGTAAACCGGAATTGCGGAAGACCGGAGTTGCGGCAAACTGGAGTTGCGGTCCACCGGAGTTTGCGGTCAACCATGCGCAGCCTGACAGAGCCGGGGTTGCGCGCGATCTCATACCGCTGGCACGGCTCGGTCGTCGAGCGTTCGCCTAATTCGTACTGGATAGAAATTTCTGATTCTCTTCCATCACACTGCTCGCTTCTCATGGCAGATTTGGGGCGTGATATTATGCCGGGACTATGAGCAAACAACATTTTTTTGTGAGATTGAACGGGCCGCGGGCTACGTTTCCGATGGATATGACGGCGGAGGAGAAATTGTTGATGCAGGAGCATGTGCGATATACGCACCAAAGGTTTGTGGACGGGAAGATCTTGATTTATGGACCAGTGATGGCGCCGACGGGCGCGTTTGGGATGGCGGTGTTTGAGGTTGAGGATCAGACGGAAGTGCGGAGGATTTTGGAGGATGATCCTACGGTGCGAGCGGGGATGAATAAATTTGAGATACATCCGATGAGAGTGGCGGCCACGCAGGGATTTGGGGCGGAGGCGAAGCAGTAGGTAGTGAATACTGGGTTTGGTGATGGAGCCTGGGAGACAGGCAAGGAATGCCTGTCCTACTAGATCAGAGCGTAGATGTTGCCGTCGGTGCTGCCGACGTAGATGGTGCCGTTGGCGATGGCGGGTGAGGAAAGAATGGCGCCGACCGACATCATTTTTTGAACTCCCGAGACCATATCATCGTAGAAAAAGTCGGAGAAGGCGGCTTCGTATTTGGGTACGCCATCGGGCTTGGTGTAGGTTGCGCCGTTTTGCTTGGAACCTTCCGTTTCGAATGTCCACGCAAATTTCTGGGATTTGAGATCGATGGCGAGGAGCTTGCCTTCATGGGAGCCGATGTAGAGAGTGTCGCCAGAAATGGCCGGAGAAGAAAACAAGGGCCAGTGCTTGTTCTCGATGGAGAAAAGAGGATCTCCGGATTTTGCGTCGAGAGCGTGGATAAGGCCAGTGTCTGACGTCGCGAAATAGACCTTGCCGTCGAGGACCGCAGGAGAGGAGATGACCCAGGAACCTTTGTTATTTAAGGACCAGAGCTGTTTTCCGGTGGCGGCATCCACGGCGTAAAACTTGGAATCGCGGCAGCCGAAGTAGACGATACCGTTCGATACGGCGGCGGAAGATTGAATGCCAACTTGATTATGGATGTTGGCGTCTTCGCCAGTTTTGAAGCGCCACTTTTCTTTTCCCGTGGCGGCATCGAGAGCGTAGAAATAACTGTCCCAACTCCCGACGAAGAGAGTGCCATCGGAAATGGCGGGCGAGGCGTGCACGACGTCGCCGGTTTTGAATTTCCATTTGAGAGTGCCGGAGGCGGCGTCGAGCGCGTAGATGTTCGAGTCGCCGCTGCCGAAATAGACGGTACCGTTCGAGAGGACGGGCGACGAGAGATAGAAATCGAAGGGATCCGGCATGGTTTCAGCGGCGGGTTCAGCGCCATGGAGATGCGGGGCGGAGAAACGGCGTTCCCCGGCGGTTTTGAATTTCCATTTTAATTTGCCAGTGGAGGCATCCAGCGCATAGAAGTTGCTGTCGAAACTGCCGAAAAAGACGAGGCCAGCGGAGACGGCGGGAGACGAGGCGATGCGGCTGCCCGTTTCGAATTTCCACTTCAGAGCGCCAATGGCGGCGTCGAGAGCATACAGGAAATGGTCATTGCTGCCGATGTAAAGAGTGCCGTCCGCGATGGCGGACGAAGAGAGGACCTGGCCGTTCGTGTGAAACTGCCACTTGATTTTGGAGAATTGAGCGACGGCAGGGCCGGTGTAGACGCCTGTGTGCTGCGGATTCCCGCGAAACATTGCATCCTGGGCAAAGGCGGGTGAACAGAATGCGAGCGTGGTGAGCAAGAGCAGACGTTTCATCGGTGAGTTCTCCGTACTACTCATAGACGGGGCGGCGGGAAAAACGTTTTTCGAGGTTGATGCTTTGATTTTGTGAACAGGCAGTGGAATGAGCGCGCCATTTTCACGAACGGTGTGGTGGGACGACGGCGGCGGAGTGTGTTAGTGTAATTTTCCTAAAAATATCGAGACCGGGACGAGGAGAATGATGGCGAAACCGAAAGTGCTGGCGACGCGGCCGCTGTTTCCCGCAGCACAGGAGATTTTGAACGCCGGTTGCGAAGTGGAATATTGGACGCAACCGGAGCGTATTTCGAAGGAAGAATTGTTCCGCAGAGTGAAGGACAAAGAAGGATTGGTGTGCCTGCTGACGGAGAAAGTGAACCTAGAATTGCTGAGCGCGGCGCCAAAATTGCGGATTGCGGCGAACGTGGCGGTGGGATTCGACAATATAGATGTGGCGGCGTGCACGAAACGCGGCGTGGTGGCGACAAATACGCCGGGCGTGCTGGACGAGACGACGGCGGATTTTGCATGGACGCTGATGATGGCGGTGGGGAGGCGGCTGGTCGAAGGAGACACGCTGGCACGCTCTGGGAATTGGAAAGGCTGGGATTTGGATCAGCTGGTGGGGACGGACGTGTGGGGAAAGACGCTGGGAATCGTGGGGTTTGGGCGGATTGGAAGAGCGATGGCGCGGCGGGCGATCGGATTTCAGATGAAAGTGATTTATGCGGACTCGGTGCGCGCGCCGGAAGCTGTCGAGAAAGAATTGAACGCCGAGTATCGCGGGATGAATAGTTTGCTGACGGAGTCGGATTTCGTGAGCGTGCATGTGCCGCTGCTTCCGGAGACGCGCGGATTGTTTGATGCGCCGAGATTTTTCAAGATGAAGCCGACGGCGTACTTGATCAATACTTCGCGCGGGCCGGTGGTGGATGAAGCGGCGCTGGTACATGCTTTGGAGAGCGGAAAGATTGCGGGGGCGGCGCTGGATGTTTTTGAGAACGAGCCGTTTATTCATCCGGGGCTGAAGAGGCCGAATGTGGTGCTGGCGCCGCACATCGCGTCGGCGTCCATTGAAACGCGGACGAAGATGGCGTGCATGGCGGCGGAGAATGTGGTGGCACTTTTCAAAGGGCAGCGGCCGGCGAATATGTTGAATCCAGACGTGTTGAAGGCGAGCTGAGGCAGCGCGGCGGCACTTCTATGGCGGAACTGAAGCAACTTGCCCGCCGGATTTTCCAAGAGACAATTTCGGCGATAGATATTCCGTTGGCGATGCAGCGAAAGCTGCGGCGCGAGGGGACGGCGGTGTGTCTGGAAGATGCGGGGGTGGATTTGCGCGGGTTCGAGAGGGTGCGTGTGATCGCGATTGGGAAGGCGGCGCATGGGATGGTGGAAGGGCTCGAGGGTGTGCTGGGCGCGGGATTTTCGCTTGCGGGAGTTGTGTCGGCACCGACGCCGCCTGCGCGGGCGGTGGAGGGAATGAAGTATTTTGTGGCCGGACACCCGACGCCAGATGAACAGAGCTGGAAAGCTGCGGCGGCGATTCTGGAGTTGCTGAAAGGGTGCGACGAGCGGACGGTTGTGTTTTTTCTGCTGTCGGGGGGAGGATCGGCGTTGGTGGAGTTGCCGCTGGCTCCTGAGGTGACGCTGGGAGAGGTCCAGCAGATTTATAAGGCGCTGGTGACCTGCGGGGCGCCAATCCATGCGATCAATTCCGTTCGGAAACATTTGTCAGCCGTTAAGGGCGGGAGGCTGACGCTGGCTGCGGGCAGAGCGACCAAGCTGACGCTCGCCATTAGCGATGTGCCGCGTGGTTGCGAGTCGGACATCGCCTCCGGGCCGACACTGCCGGATGTCTCGACGGTCAGTCATGTCGAGGAAATCATCGAGG
Organism: uncultured Acidobacteriota bacterium; assembly: GCA_963727945.1. Lineage (GTDB taxonomy): Bacteria > Acidobacteriota > Terriglobia > Acidiferrales > UBA7541 > Acidiferrum. The sequence continues at coordinate 120,820 of CAVSIW010000051.1, read as the reverse complement.
AATTTGGGCTCAAACAAAAAATTCCCACCGGGTTACGCCGTTGGATCGACGAGAGCCAGATGCCGGAGACACCGAAGGGAGAAGAACCCGCTTTTGAAAACGCGCACTTTTCGTTATTACTGGGGATGGACGACCTTTTTCATCCGGCGCACCATGCTGCCGAAGCCCTTGGGTGCGTGGCACGGTGCGACAACTCGACGGACGATTGGCCCGTGGAGCAGGCGGCGGAGTTATTACTCAAGCAGCTTGAGTCACTTCGAAAAGACAATCCAGGGCAGCGGGTGGCGTTGATTGCGGATGGAGAGGTGAGCTCGCCTGTTAGGGGAAAAGGGATTGGGGGGAGGAACGCGGCGTTTGTGCTGGCTTGCGTGAAGAAGATTGCTGGGGAGAAGATCGCGGTACTCAGTGCGGGGACGGATGGAGTGGATGGGAATAGTCCGGCGGCGGGAGCGGTGGCGGATGGAGAGACGCTGGAACGCGGGCGGGCGATTGGGTTGAATGCGAGGTATATGTTCCGGGAGAGTGACTCGTATAGTTATTTTGCGCGGCTGGGGGATACGATCGTTACGGGACCGACGGGGAATAATTTGCGGGATTTGAGGATTATGTTGGCGGAGGGCGACGCTGGAAAGAAATAAAGATGTAAGGATGTAAAGAAATAAAGGAAAAAGATTCTTACACAGAGATCGCAGAGGACTCAGAGAGTACTGAGAAGAGTGGGCGCCGGTTGGTTTCGGCGCCCGATTTTTTTGCGGGAGGAGCTTATTGTTTGGGAGGTGGGAGGCGGGTTTCGATGGTCTTGAGATGGTCGTTCATTTCTTGGACTAAGTGTTCTAGGCGATCGAGACGTTTTGCCACGGCTCCTTGATCATTGCCTGCTTCTGGAGATCCTTCCGCAGCGCCTTCACCCTCGCCATTCTCATCCCCAGGAGCGGGGCTCTTGCCACCTTCGGGCTTTTTCAAACGAGCGATCTGGCTTTTGATCATGGGGGCCATTTCGATGCTGAGGTCGTCGCTTTTGAGAAGGGCTTCGAGAGCAGGAACGGCGCTGGCATCGCCGCGTGCGCCTAACGCGAAGATGCTCGCCATGCGAACGGGAAAGTGGGGCTCGCCGAGATACGAAGCGATTTGCTTGGTGATGTCCTTGTTGTCTTTCTGAAGGCGAGCGAGGCTGGCGATGGCGGCGTTGCGAGATTCGATGACCTTGCCGGGTGCGGACCACTCGAGAAGAAGCGGCACGGCTTTGTCGTCGCTGAGAGCACCCATGGAACGCAGTGCGGCGTTGCGGAGGAAGCCGTCGGGAGAATCGGCGGCGACGGCGGCATCGAGCGTTGCCAGAGCGCCGGGGGCTTTGAGGCGGCCGAGCGATTGAAGAGCGGCGGCGCGGGCGCGATAGGAGCTGTCATCACCGGCGACGGAATTCAGTTTGGCGGCAACCGCGGAGTCATCCTTGAAATTGCCGAGAGCGGAGACGACGCGATTGCGGACCCAGGGTTCCTTGGTGGTGTTGAGGGCGTCGAGGAGCTGCTTGGATGCAGCGGAGCCGCCCAACTGGCCGAGAGCGTCGGCGGCGTTGCCGCGAATGCCCCAGAATTTGTCGCTGTGGAGTGCGTCGCTTAGGGCGGCGACGACCTCGTCATCGCCTTTGAGTTTGCCGAGAGCGGTGATGGCGTCGGCGCGGTCGGCGAGCTCGGCGGCGTTCTTCAACTGGTAGAGCCATTCCTTTTTTTCTTTGTGGAAGTCCGCGGATTTGAGGAGGTGGCCGCCTTTGTCGAAGAGGACCATGAGCGGAGCGGAATCCACCGGAAATGGGAAGACCTCGGAATCTTTGGTAACCGTAACGGGAAAGAGCTTTGGTCCGGACGCGGTGGTGATTTCGACTTCGGTGGGAATGCGGAAAAGGCCGACGCGGCCTTCGATTTTTTGCGTTTGCTTGACGGTGAGCGCGACTTCGTGTTTTGCGTCGTCATATTTGTAGCTGAGGTCGAACTTGGGAGCGCCCGCTCCATAGAGCCATTGGCCGAAGAACTGGTCGACGTTGGTGTGCGTGGCTTCTTCCATGGCTTTGGCGAGGTCGGCGGTGACCACGTTTTTGCCGCGATTCACTTCGAGGTAGTGCTTCAGGCCGCGATAGAAGGCATCTTCGCCGAGTTGGTGGCGGAGCATGTCCAGAACCCAGCCGCCTTTGGTGTAAGCGTTGCCGTCAAATTCGCCGGAGTCGTTGAAGTCGTGGCGGACGATGGGCTTGCTAAAGAGATTGGCTTGCGCGAACCAGTTGCGCGCATTCAGCCATCGTTCGTAGTCGGCCTGATCCTTGCCGAAGTGAGCTTCGGTCCAGATCGTTTCCATGAAAGTGGCGAAGCCTTCGTTGAGCCAGATGTCGCCCCAATCCTTGCAGGTGACGAGGTCGCCGAACCACTGGTGGCCGAGTTCGTGAGAGATGAGGTCGTCCTCGCCAGTGATGAATTCGGGAGCGAGTTTCGGATGCTGGAGCGAAGTGCTGGTGTTGGTCGTGGCGCTGGAGTTTTCCATGCCGCCGGCGACGAAATCGTCCACCATGGATTGGGCGTACTTTTCCCACGGATAGTTGACGCCGAGTTTTGTGCTGAAGAGCTCGATCATCTGCGGAGTGCGGCCGTAGTTGATGGAGAGGCGATCGCCGCGGCCTTTGGGGGCGTAGTAGGTGACGGGCATGCCGCGCCAGGTGTCTTTTACTTCTTCAAATTCGCCGGCGACCACGGTGATGAGGTAGGTCGAGCTGGGCTGCGGATTCCCGCCAGGTCCAGGTCTTCATGCCGTTTGAGGCGTCCGAAACGTTGATGAGCTTGCCGTTGGCGACGGTGATCCAGGTTGCGGGGACGGTGAGGATGGTTTCCGTGGTGAGGCGGTCGTTGGGGTAGTCGTAGGTCGGAAGGTAGTAGCGCGTGTCTTCGGATTCGCCCTGCGTCCAGACTTGCTTGGGGCGATCGGGATAGTCCTTATCGGGGAGGATGAAATAAAGGCCCTTGGTGGGCTTAGCTTCGTAGTGGATGGCGACGTCGAATTTTTCGCCGGAATGGGCGGGGGAAGATAGAGCGACGATGAGCTTGTCGTCTTTTGTTTCGAATTTGGCGGGGGATTTGTTGACGGTAACGGTTTGGATGGTGAGACCGGCGGAATCAAAAACGATTTTCGCCGTGGAGTCACGAAGGATAGTGAGCGTGTGAGTGACGTCGCCGATGACTTTTTTCTGATCGAGATCGAAGCGCAGGGCTATGCGAGAGTGTTGCAAGTCATAGTTGCGGCTGCGGGCGTAGGGCTCGTCGGCGCGGAGGTGCAGTGCGACGAGCAAAATCGCGAGGAGGCCTGAAATGACAAAGGGCACGGTGCGGAGGCGCTGACGATTTGCATATGCAATGTGTGGGATGTTCATACGGATTTGCTCCTCGGAAATGAATGTCCTGCCCGTTCCAGTGCGGAGACGGCAGCAGCTAGATTTTCAGAAGCCACGAGCACGTAATCGGTGTCGAATGTCGCGATGGTCAGCACACTGACTCTTGCGGCAGCAAGAGGTCCAACGAGAGCCGCCAACACGCCAACTTCCGACAACATGAATGGGCCGTGAATTTTAATGACGCGCCAGCCGCCTTGAGATGGGACGCCGGCGGGAACGCGTGATTCCTCAACCATAATCGAGAGCTCATCGCTGGTGCGCGTGATGGAGAAAAAAGGACCTTGCGTGGCCCACGCGGGAATGTCCGCACCCGGCGAGAGCCCGACAATAGCAAAATTTTCTGGCAGAAGCGAAAGTTGAAAGCGCCGCAGGGAAAGTGACATTGCGTTAGAGGAGGCTCCTGACCATGCCGCCATCCACCGCGATGGAGGTGCCGTTCACGTAGCTGGCGCGCTCCGAAGCAAGGAACGCGACGACGGCGGCGAACTCTTGAGGCGTGCCGATGCGGGCCGCGGGAATTTGGCGCGTCCAATCGGCGAAGACGGCTTCGGGCTGAGATCCGGTACGCGCGGAAATGGACGCAGCGAGATTGTCGAGACGAGCGGTGCGCGTGTAGCCGGGGCAGACATTGTTGACGGTGATGCCGTGCGCGGCGTATTCGTTCGCGAGAGTGCGCGCAAGTCCGGTGACGGCGGAACGAATGGAGTTAGAAAGCAACAAGCCGTCGACGGGCTGCTTGACCGCGGAAGACGTGATGGTGATGAACCGCCCCCATTTGTTTTTTTGCATGCGCGGCAAGGCTTCTTTGGCGAAGAGGACAGTGCTCATGAGCAGGAGATCTACGGCGGAGCGCCAATCTTCGGGCTTTGTGTCCGCAAATGATTTAGACGGCGGGCCACCGGAATTGGTAACGCAAATATCAAGACGGCCGAAGCGCTCTTCGATGGCAGCGAAGAAGCGAGAGACGGCGCTGGCATTTGTCACGTCAACGGCTTGATGGAAAATTTCGCGGCCGGTGGATTTGTGGATTTGAGCGGCAGCTTGTTCAAGCTCGGATGCAGTGCGGGCACAAATGGCGACGCTGGCGCCTTCACGCGCGAGTTCCTCCGCGACGGCGCGCCCAAGTCCTTTGCTGGCGGCCGCAACGATAGCTACGCGGCCTTGTAACCCCAGATCCATTTTTGCATACCATCCAAAACTTTTATCGTCTCGCGAAATGCGCGGCGGGTCAAATCGGACGGATCGGCGTCTTCACGTCGGGAAAGGCTTTGCGTCAGGTTATTTCCACAATCCGAAATGAGACTCACTCTGGCAAGTGCACGATACGCAAGAGTGCTGCGAACCGCGGGTCGGCGCGAAGTGGGTCGTAAATGGGCAGCACCCGGAGCGAGGTCAAAGCGGTGGAATGCACTTGGACGGATTTTTCCAGGTGTGTTAGCGCCTCCTCCTTCCGGCCCAATCCAATGAATATACCTCCGGGGATTGCGGGGTCAACAAAGCTAATCGAGGATTGCTTCTCCACATCAGCCAGTATTTCCAGAGCTTCGGTTTGCCGCCCACATTCGGCGTAAATTCTCGCTCGTTCTGCACTCACGAAAGTCGTTTCAAGGGGCGGTTCGCCTTGATCTAAAGCCGAAATGGCCTCGGAGCACAGTTTCTTTTGCTCATACGACCGGGCCAACCAGATTCGCGCCTCCGCGTAATCCGGATAGAGTTCCAGCGTGCGTGCAAGCTGACCGATGGCGGCATCGTAGCGGCGGGCGAGATACAAGGTCGTGCCCACATCCGTGGATATGATGGGCGAAAGCGGGTCGAGTTGAGCGGCAATTTTCATCTCGGCGAGTGCTTCGTCAAAGCGCCCGGTCTCAGCGAGAAAGGCCTCTCCGTACCAGTGATGAGCGGTGGAATAGTTCGGATTCAGCTCGATCGCGAGACGGTACTCCTTCTCGGCAGTTTGCCAGTCCCAGTCATAGTTTCCCGCGATAAGCCCCAGAGTTGCGTGCGCTTCGGAAATATTTTCTATCTCCAGGGATTTTTTGGCCGCAGCCCTTGCTTTCGGGACCATTTCGTTTTGAGAACGAAAGTTGAAGCCACCGAGCAGCACATAGGTATCCGCAAGACCTGCATAAGCGGCTCCGTAGGCCGGGTCTTTATCAATCGCAGCCTGGAAGTATCGGGTAGCCTTTTCAAATCCGTCGGCGCTACGCTGATTCCAGAAATACCGGCCGCGAAGATAATCGAGGTAAGCGTCCGGATTTACCGCTCGAGTCCTCACGAAGCGCCGTTCCTGGGCAGGCGTAAGACTTACGGCCACCTTAAGCGCGATGTCTCGAGCCACGCGGTCTTCGAGAGAGAGCAAATCAGGTACGGCGCCATCGTAGCTTTCCGCCCAGAGATGTTGGTCCGTAGACGCTTGTATGAGCTGCGCGCGGATTCGCACGCGGTCGCCGACACGTTCGATCGAGCCTTCCACCAAAGCCTCTACGCCCAATTCACCAGCGATTTCCCGCAAGCTCTTCTTGCTCTTTTTAAACTGCATGGACGAGGTGCGCGAGGTAACGCGGAACACGCCAGTTTTTGCCAGTTGGGTGATCAGTTCGTCGGTCACACCGTCGGCAAAATATTCTTGTCCTGGCTCGCTCGAGAGATATTCGAGCGGGAGGACTGCTATCGAGGTGATGGAGCTACTCGAATCCCGCCTTTGCAAACGCATAGCAAGCAACGAAACGCCGATGACCAGTGCGAGAAATCCAAGCCCATAGGCAAGCCATCGGGATGATCTAGTCGCCCCCAGACCGGGGCGTTTTATCTCTTCTTGGGACACCGGAACGGGCAATGGCGGTAACTCGCGCGCCAATTCTTTTCCAACCTCGGCTCCAAAATCCGGAGATTGCTCAGGGAAATCCACCTGAGTCAGCCCCGGCGCTACAGAATCTGACGGCGCATCCCTATTCGGACTTGCTGATACACCATATGGGCAAAGGCCTCGCTGATGACATCACGCAGGGCGCTGCGACAGGGGATATGTTCCGCAGCACGCCGCTGCGGGGAGTGGGCCAACGCAGATTCTTCCTCCACGACGGGCGCACGGATGACCTTCTGCAAGCCATCCATGCGCATTTTGCATCCGCAGGCGATTGCGAAAATTCGTCCCATTCGCCCTGCTACGGCCCTTCTGAGGCCAACTCGGTGATTATGCGCTTCAACGCGCTCTCGCAAGCGGAGAAGCAAGCCATCCTGGACTTTCTGCGAGCGCTCTGACACTCAGTGGGTAGTTCCATGCGGCATACCCTCCCGCGTTGAAAATAGTGAAGCAGCTTAGCGTCTGCGAATCAGATGCCGATACGACGGCCGGATGCTGCAGGCTAATGAGAACTACTTACTGGATCCACCGCCATGGTGAGAAGCAAGGTAGGCCCGGGCGTGCGCGAGTTGTGGAAGATCGGAGTCGGCGGATTTCCATGCCGACAGAAAATCCGCGTACTCTGCTGTGGCCGCTTTGGTGTCGCCGGCTTGTTCGCTGGAGATCGCAATGCCGTACAGCGGAAAGCCGGAGCGCGGGCGGTCGACGAGAGCTTCTTTGTAGGCGGACTTTGCGGCTGTCCAGTCCGAAGCAGACATGAACGCTGCGGCTTCGGTTTCGCCGACGGGCCGAATGTAGGCGGGAGGTTCGTGGTAGCCGAGTGCTTTTTCTTCTTGCCCGGCTTGTGCGTACAGCTTTTTCGCTTCGTCGATCTGTTTTTTTGCCATGAGCAAACCGGCGCGGAGTTCCAGAGACATAATGGATAAGTTGCTCACCAGCGGCTTCGGCAAAGCATCTGGCATGACCTGGAGTTTTGGCGGGCCTGCGTCCGCGGTCTTTTTGTCTTTTTCCTTTGACTTGGCGTCCTCTGCTTCTTTTTCGTCTTTCAAGCGATTGTAAATTCGCCAAAGCCCGGCATCGAACTGCGCCGATGCCGCTTCCGCCTGCGACAGATCGTGTGCATCGAGAGCCTGCATGCCGAAAGCGAATTGCGTCAACTGGCGCGCCAGAAACTCAAGATTCGGGAGCGCCGCCGGGGGATCACTGGACTTGAGGAGCGACAAAGTTGTGTTCCAATCCGCGGCGCGCAACGCAACCGGGAGGCGAGGGTCGAGCCGGGAGATCGCATCGCGCGGCGACCACGGATACAGCGTGTTTTCAAGCTGGCCGCGCGCGGCTCTTGCTCTGCCCGAAAGCGCTGTCGCTTCGCCCAATTGACCGGCCTCCATCAAGTTCGCGATGGCGTACATCAGGTTGTGGACGTAGTTCCAGTCGTCATCTACCTGGACGTGCTGCGCTTGCATGTACTGCTCATCGGCTTGCATGGAGGCGGCGAAGGATTCTTTCGCGCGAGCATAGTCGCCGGTGCGATAGAAGATGTGGCCCGGCATGTGGACCATGTGTCCTGAAGTTGGCGCGAGGCGACCGAGGATTTCAGCGCTGTGCAGGGCCTGCTCCGGGTGAGGACTCGCTTCAACGGCGTGAATCCAATAGTGATTCGCGGCGGAGTTGTCCGGATCCTCTTTCAAGATGGTTTGGAATATCGCCAGGGCTTCTTTTTGGCCGGAACGCGGCTGATCGTCATCGTCGTAGCCATCGGAGAGGGCCTCGGCGAGAAAAATTCGCGCCTGCATATCTTTGGGATTGCTCTTTACGAGCTTGCGGTAGAGTTGTACCTCCTTCGAGTCGCCAGTGCTATTCTCTTTCTTCTCGGATTTTTCGGCGGCTTCCGCCGCGGCGCTTGCTTCGATATAAAGGCGCTCCGCTTTCCCGGCGTGGCCCTTCAGGCTGACTGCTTTTGCGAGCGCCTGGTCAGCAAAGAATTTGGAATTACTATGGCGAAATTTCTCCGCCTGATAGATTCCCCAATAGCACATCGCGCACCGTGGATCGACGCGAACGCTCTGTTCGAAGGCGCGAACGGATTCGTAGTCCCAAAAGTCGTGCAGCAAATTCAGGCCCTGGTCGAACCACGTCTGCGCTTCGGGTGTTGCGGTGACTTGAATGTGCGCGTTTCCAATGCCGGTGAGTTTCTGCGGAGGCGGGAGCTTTTCCGGAGAGAGCTCTTCGCGCGTGTCCATGGGGTGGCAGCTCATTGCGGACTGGGCTGCGATTCTCTGAGCGTAGCCAACGACCAGGAAAACGGTTGTCAGGGCAAATGCCGCGATCTTTCGCGAAGCCAAAATGGGGCGCGAGTCAAACGATGTCACGAGTTCCTCCCACGAACGCTGTCCGAGATGCCTTTATTCTAGACGAAAACCAGAGTGCGGAGGGATTGGGTGAGAGGCACCGGCGCTGAAGAAGGATTGTGTTGCGTGCGGAGCGGAGCGGCAATAAGATGCACCTAATTCCCTTCCTATGGAGGTATCCATGCGGCGAGTCATCCGGCTCATTGGAATTTTCATCTTGCTGGTGTTCACGATGAGTCCGGCAAGCGGGCAGCAGATTGGCAAGTACGTGCCGATTCCAGCGGGGTCCGACGCCGACCATGCGCTGACGGAGATCAACGGGGCGGCCGATCCGGCGCAGAAGCTGGCGCTCATTGATAAATTTTCATCGAGCCTCGGCCAGGGCGACATGGCGATCGTTGCCGACGACCTCTACGTAAATTATTACATTGCGCAAAAAAACTACGATAAGGCGTTCGAGTATGGCGACAAGCTTTTTGCGCTCGATCCCGATAGCTTCGCTAATGCCGTGAACATGATTCGCGCGGCGAGCGAAAAAGGCGACACGGATAAATTGATGGCTTACGGTGAAAAGGTGCCTGGGATTCTGCAGCGATTCAAGGCAGCGCCTGCGCCGAGCGGAATGGAAGCAGACAACTGGGAGCGGCAAAAAACTACGACCCTGGAAAGCAACAAGGACAATATTACCTACGTCGAACAGGCTATTTTTCTGGGGGTTTATCGGACGACGAACGCCGCAAAGCGGGCCGGACTCCTGACCCATTTCGCCCAGCTCTTCCCTGATTCGCCATACGCAAATCAAGCTCTGGGCGTGGCCGCGACTTCGTATCAGCAGGCGCAAAACGTGCCGAAAATGCTGGAAGTGGCGAACGGACTCCTGGCAAAAGATCCGAACAATATAGGAATGCTGTTGTTGCTGTCCGATTATTACAGCGAAAAGGGAGAGCAACTGGATAAGGCCGAAACCTCCGCCAAGAAAGCGATTACCCTGCTGGGCACCGCGCAGAAACCGGAGGGGGTTACAGACGAACAGTGGCAGCAGCAGATTTCGCTGCAGAAGGGGCTTGCGCTCAGCTCTTTGGGGCAAGTAAGTATTCAAAAAAAAGACAACGCAGCGGCTGCGGAGAATTTCAAGGCTGCGTCGCCGCTGTTGAAGCCGGATGAGGGAAGCTATGGACGGAACCAATACTGGCTGGGCTTTGCGCTGGTGAACTTGAAAAAGAATGCCGAGGCGAAGGAGGCGTTCACGCAGGCTGCCTCAGTGAATAGCGCATACAAGGCATTGGCGCAAGCGAAGTTAAAGACTTTTGCGGGGGCGGCGCCTAAATAGAAGTCTTGAACTCGAAGTGTGGCTTGAGACGGCTAAGCGAGCGACACAGAAAGAAAGTTCGGAAAATTGGAAACGTGGAAATCCGCACTCGCGGTTTGCCGAAACTTTGATAAGGTTCGCGGCATCCAATGTTTGGTGCTTAGGAGAGGACAGAGATGTCAGAGATTGCGACGTTTGGGGCGGGATGCTTTTGGGGAGTCGAAGCGGCTTTTCAGCAGGTGCCCGGAGTGATTGATACGGCGGTGGGTTATGCCGGCGGCGAAATGCTGAACCCCACATACAAAGATGTTTGCACGGATGAGACGGGACACGCCGAAGTGGTGCAAGTGACGTTTGATCCAGCGAAGTTGAGCTACGAGCAATTGCTCGATGTATTCTGGAAGGTGCACGACCCGACGCAAGTGAACCGGCAAGGGCCGGACTTTGGCTCGCAGTATCGCACGGCAATTTTCTTTCATTCACCGGAGCAGGAAGCCATCGCGAAGAAATCGGTGGCGGCTCTGGAGGCTGGCGGGAAGTTTAAGCGGCCGATTGCGACGGAAATCACGCCCGCTTCGGCGTTTTATCGCGCAGAGGAATATCATCAGAAATATTTGCAGAAGCGCGGCGTGGCGTCCTGCCATTTTTGATCTGTTTCCGAGTCTTAAAGAGCGTGAAGGCCGGGCGCATTTGCCCGGCCTCTTGTTTTTTGGATTTCGTTAGACGAGGAAACAGTGGCGGAGAGGGTGGGATTCGAACCCACGGTACGGTTTCCCGTACGCTCGCTTTCGAGGCGAGTACTTTCAACCGCTCAGTCACCTCTCCGCGGTCGTTGCTGGTTTAATCCTAGCAAGGGTTCTGGCTTCGGGCAATCCTGCGTTGCCAATGCCAATGCGACGATTGCGCATCCTGATCTCGGATGAAGACAGTCGCTGCGCGGCGACAAGATCCTTTCAACTCGAGGGTCGTGGCAGAAGAATGGCGGATCCTGACTGTGGCCGAAGGGAATTATGAGGTTCAGCGCCGGGCGGCGAAGAAGGATTGGAGGAGGGAAGCAGAGTCTGGGGCGAGGACGCCGGAGACGACTTCGACTTGGTGATTGAGGCATGGGTTTGTGAGGATTTCGAAGCAAGAGCGGACTGCGCCGCCTTTGGGATCGTCGGCGCCGTAGACCAAGTGATGGGATGCGAGCCTGAATCATGGCTCCGGCACACATGCTGCAAGGTTCGATGGTCACGAAGAGAGTTGTGCCGGCCAGCCGGTAATTGCCGAGTAGGCGAGCTGCCTCGCGGATCACGATCATTTCGGCGTGCGCGGTGGGGTCGCAGTCACGAATCGTACGGTTGCCGGAGCGGGCGAGGATTTTGCCGTCGTGGACGATGAGCGCGCCGATAGGGACTTCGCCTGCTGCGGCTGCGGAGCGGGCTTCCTCGAGTGCGAGTTGCATGAATGGAATGTCGGGGTCCATCTGGAGCGAGAGGATAACACGCGAAGGGAAGTAATGAGGTGAAGACGAAAGGAAGTAAGGATGAAGAGAACGCCTGGACAGAATCGGAACTGAGAGGATCTGGAGCCTGCGAGAAGGCAACCGCTGCTGAAGCCGAATTGACGTTGCTTGACAATTGTGGAGGGGAGAAACAAACTACGCTGATGCGAGAATAGCCCGTGCAAGCGTCGCAAATCGATTTTCCAGATGTTACGCGCGAATTTGGTGCGTGCAACATGTGCGAACTCGATATCCGCCAGAAGAAACCTGAATGGAACTCCGCAAAGATCCCATCACGCAAAGCTGGATCATTTTTGGCCACCGGGAAGTCGGGGGCGAATCGCTATCGGAATGTCCGTTTGAACCAGAAAAAATTGGAAAAATGACTCCAATCATGAGCTGGCCGGCGGAAGGGCCGTGGCAAGTGCGGGTTGTGCCGCATCCTGATCCGCTGTACCGCGTGGAAGGTGATCCTGGGCGGCTGGCTGAGGGCATGTACGACAAAATGGGGCCGCTGGGAGCGCATGAAGTGGTGGTGGAGACACCGAGCCACGAGAAACGGATGACACAGTTCAGCGATGAGGAGATCGAGCATGTTTTGTGGGTGTGGGCGGCGCGGATTGCCGATTTGAAGAAGGACGCGCGGTTCAAATATGTGAGCGTGTTCAAGAATCAGGGCGTGCTGGCGGGTGAGGAGTGGCCGCACGCGCACTCCGAGGTGACGGCGACGCTTTTTGTGCCGCGCAGACTGAAATACGAACTGCACGCCTCGCATGAATGGTTCAAAGACAAAGAGCGCTGCATATTTTGCGATGTTGTGCGGCAAGAAGAAAAACAGGGGAAACGGATCGTGGATGTCCAGGGAGATTATTACGCGCTATGTCCGTATGCGTCGCGCGTACCCTACGAAGTGTGGGTGATGCACCGGCGGCACAATCAATTGTTTGAGCAGCCGCGGCCGGGTTCGAACCGCAAGCAACTGGCGGCGCTGCTGGGACGTGTGCTGCGGCGGCTGGAGAAAGTGGCGCCAGCCTATCATTTGGTGGTGCACACAGCGCCGAACACGAAAAGCAAGAAGGGCGAGTCGGCGGGGTATTGGAAGACGCTGGCGGAAGATTACCACTGGCACATCGAGATCATGCCGATCGTGGAAAAGCGCAGCAAGTCCTACAGCATAAAAGAAGTTTACTTCAACGCAGAATTGCCGGAGCAGGCAGCGGCGCACTTGCGAGCGCTGGACCCGAATTCGTGAGGCGCAATTTTTGAAACCTGTGTTGTCTCACGCGATTGCTGTTCGCTGGGGCGAAAGATTCTCTTCGTTCGGCATGCTGTTTTTTTCAGGTCAGAGCGAATGAAGGGCGGCAGCACAGTGGCTTGCACATGCGGCCATATAATTATAAAAGCGTGAATATATACTAACGCTAACTCAGCGAATCACCATGGTTGCGATAGAGATTCTGCGGCGGCACGGGAAGGGCGAAAGTCCGAATGCATCGCAATCCATAGTGGGTATAGCCGGACTGAAACCACAAAATATGGTATAGCGATTCAGGAAACACGCTAGATTTGCTACTCCGCATACTTGTTTACAGCCGCTAAGTCCTGTACTATCTTCACGCTTCTGAGTCGCGGTTCCTCCCAGCACTCGATCGGCGGCTTCGAAAATCCAATTTTCGATGTCGAGGTGTCAGATGTGGAAAAAAGAAGACGGAAAGCCCCAAGGAGTTCCTGAGATTTCCACAGCCCCTGCGGTTGTGGCCAGCACACCGAGCATGAGTTCAGCCTCCATCCGCGAAACCCCGGCGTCTGTACCCGTCTCAGCGAAGGCGGCTGCATGCATCAGTCAGGGAATCAAAATAAAGGGCGAAGTCACTGGAAGCGAAGATCTTTTCGTTGACGGGCAAGTGGACGGGAAACTGAATCTCACCAACGGCAGTCTGACGATTGGGCCGAACGGACGCGTAAAGGCGGACGTGACGGCGCGCGAAGTGATCGTGCGCGGAACGGTGGAAGGAAAAGTTTCTGGACGAGACAAAGTGCAGCTTTGGAGCACCGGGCAGGTGATCGGGGAAGTAGAGACAGCCCGGCTGGCCATCGAAGATGGAGCGATGCTCCGCGGAAAAGTGGAAGCAGGAAAGCAGCCGGGCAAAACGGGTGAAGCGCATGCCGCGACTGCGGCGAGCGGGGCAGTCCCGGGAACGAAGGCGTCCAGCGCAGTTTCCATGAACTCTGGAACGGCGGCGGATTAATCCATGAGCTTCCTGAACAAACTGGGCATCGGTATCGGTATCGGAACTGGAACAGGGCGCGAAGTTTCGCGACCAATTCCGCAAAACGGACGGACGCGCGGCGTTGCGCCCGTTCCGGCTGTTGGTTCGCCGCGCGCACCGGAGGCGCCAGGATCGTCGCGCGTTTCGAATGGACTGAAAGAGTTTTTGTGGAACCTGGATGGACTTGGGCGCGGGACGTTGCTGGATCTCGGGCCGGCGTGGCAAACGACGCTCAGTTTTTTCATCGAGCGCGGTTTCCGTGTGTCTTCGGAAGACATTCTGCGCGAGTGGAAGGATTTTCTGAGCGAAGAGGAAGTGCGGCTGCAAGGCGCTGGCGTGGCCTCGGAAACTGTAGACATGACTCCGACGGGGCGTGCGGCGCGATTCCTCGAGTCCAATCTGAAGTATTCCCGTGCATCGTTTGATGCGGTTCTCGTCTGGGATTTGTTGGATTATCTGGAGCCGGCGCTGGCGAAGCAGGCCATCGCGAATTTGACGGAGTTGCTCCGGCCAGGCGGAGTGGTGTTCGCGTTGTTCCATAGCAAGAAGCCGGAAGGATTTCAGCGCTACCGCATCGCGGATTCGAACTCATTGCAGATTATTTCCGCGAGTGTGCTCTGTCCGGCGCAGAAGGTTTATCAGAACCGCGAGATTCAGGACTTGTTCAGCCGGTTCCGCACGATGAAGTCGTTCGTGAGCAGGGATCAGCTTCGAGAAACCCTTTTCATAAAATAAGCGGCAATTTGATCGAGAAGAAGCATCGCCCCGTCTGGATGGGTGTGTTCACCAAACCTTCGCTTGCAAAAAACGGTTGGAGGGAGTACACCGGAGGCGTGAGCTCAATGAGCTCCGGAGGGGATAATGACTCCACCGGGCTTAGAAGCGAACAAAAGCTGAACACACCGCTCTTGCGGTGCGAGTCGCTCGCGAAACATACGTGCATTTAGCGCGCTTCCGAGACGACAGAGCAAATTAGCAAAAATGGGGAGCCGCCCGGCTCCCCCTTTTTGATTTTGCAGCTATTGCTGCGTCGAAGAGTGGTGACGATGATGACGGCGTCTGTGGTGCCTGCGATGGTGCCGGTCATGCGAAGAAGCCGGACTGGATGACTGGGCCTGACTATTGCTCGAAGCGGACGTAAGGGCTGGTTGCGCTTGGGGAGCGTTTTGCTGCGCTGAAGCAAAAACTGCCGGTGCAGCGGCTAGAACGAAAAGACTCAAGGTACGTTTCACGATGTATCTCCCGATGATCAGAAATCCCCCGTCGAGATATTGAATCACAAGAAAGCTGGAAAGTCGCGATGGATTCTTGCGCGGAGCCTAACAATAACTGGGAGGATTGCAAATCGGGACGAGAGGGGAAGCCAGGCACGCGGAGGGGTGCGCGCCTGGCTCTGGCAGTGGCCTGGGCAAAGGAAACTAACCACCAAACTTAAGAGTCTCGAGCCAGCGAATCGCTTCGCGCTGGTTGGCAATAATTTGTGCCTGCCAGAGAAGAGCGACGGACATGAGGCCCATGGTGACGATGCAAAACGTTAGAACAATACCCATAGTGGATTCAGAGGCCGGAATACGAAGTTTGCGAACGAGCCATGCCATGGTTAGGGATCTCCTAGTACTCGACCTGCTGAGATTTTCAGTTGCCGGGTGAAACCGAAAATGCCGATAGGCATGTGAGTGCCAACCGCTCGTGCTTAGAAAGGCAATCGAAGGGCCACGAGGAGAAATGCTGTGAGAATCGCTATCATCGCGAAAACAGAAGATTTGGAAGGGCTGCAGGGAAGCTGAGTTGAGGATATGTGGGCAACCGTGTGGAAAAGCAGTCGCATAACGGACACTTTGTTTCCAAAGATTTCCATTGTTTTCTATCGCTTGTTAGTGCCGTGCGGAAAGAGCGGCGAGAACTTGCTCCCATATATCGGGGGCTGTGACTGGTAGTTCCATTACTCGACCCGATTGAGCGGAATTTTGCAGGGGATCCCCCTCTGATGAATCTTCAACTTTGTTGGTGAGCAAGATTACGCGGTCGCAAGCCGCGAGTAGGGATGCTTCCTGGCCCTGTGCAGCAACGCCGACACTGCGGGCGTGGGAGCGCAGGGCGCGGTCGTAGAGCTTGGAAAGCTCGTTCACACAGCGGCGGAGGCTGGCACCAATGGAGAGTGACCACAGCACGCCGCGCTGGCGAAGCTGAATGCCGCGGGTGGTTCCCACGGCCTGGAAGTTCTGGATGTCATTCTCCGAGGCTCCGGCAAAGAAGAAGAGCTCGTCGAAGTCACGCTGACGGGCGAGTTCGGCTTCGCGAGGAGGCAAGCCTGGGTTCTGGGCCAGCTCTCGCGGTGCAAGAGAGCGCAGGGGGACAACCTCGACGCCCGTCTCCCCGGCAAGGGCTTCTAAGGCCTCCGCAGCAGCGGGTTGCTGCTGTGCTACCGGCAAGCAGGTGAAGCGACCGAGGCGGACGGTGGGTATGCTGCGCGGTTGCGAATGGGAGGTTTGAGGCCGCAAGTGGAAGTAGTCTTCGGGAAGGAATACTCCGCATCCGTCTTCGGCGATAAACGGGTGGTTATGGGCCAGTTTTCGGCGCGGTTCATCCATTTGGAGGCGTGTGCGGCTTGTGACCCAGACAGCTGGAATGCCGCGATGATCTAAGGCGGCCGTAAACTCGTCGAGACCAGGGACGCTCTTTCCGCGTGCTGGGATGAGACCGTCAACCGCGATGTATAGGATAAAGGAAGTTTGATGCAAACCATTCTCCGCAATACGAGCTTCCATCTTAGCGGAGATTCAAGGGAAACCGGAGAAGGGCTTGAAAAAAGGGCTACGAATGAGGAGCGCAAAAAAGAAAGAGGGCAGGAAACCCTGCCCTCTTCGATGCTTCCTCGGCCGGAACTGGTCGAGGGTTGGTCTTTGCTCTTACTTTCCGGAAGTGGTGGAAGTGCTTGCGGGCTGCGCATTCGCCTTGGGAATGCTGATGTAGCCGCTGATCTGATCCTTGCCGACCTTGTTGACGACAACTTCTTCAGGCAGGTGAGTGCCGGAGAGTAGAAGAAGATGGGTTCGTTCAAGGCGCGGTTCTTCTTCTCGAAGCGCTTGTCCTCGACGACCATGGCGATATTGACCTGGTTCTTCTTCTGGTTGACGCCCTTGAGTTCGACGGTGACGTTGCCGACCTTTTGGGGCTTGTTCTTGCCAGCGATGGTGAACTCGACGTAGTCGCGCTCGCCGAGGCGGCGGAGTTGGTCGATTTCATCATGGTTGCGCGCGATGAGTGTGCCCATCTCGCTCTTGGCCATCTTCAGGTCTTCCTTGGTGGTGTTGAGGTCGGTGCTGACTGCGGTGACCTTCGTGTCAACGTTCTTAACCTCATCCGTGCCGGCCTTGGTTGCCAGTTCTGTGTGGACGGAAGTATCGAGAGCGCTGAGCTTCTGCGTCGTCTCGTCGTTCTGCTTTGCGACCGCTTCTGCCTGGAGCCGCGCTTTCTTGAGCTGACCCTGGGTAATCTTGAGCTTGTCGGTGACAACCTTCAGGTCGCCTTGCAGATCGGAATTGGCCTTCTCATCTTGAGCAATACGGTCCTTCAAAGAGGACATATCCTGCTGGACTGTCTGCTCGACGGTCTTGACCTGCGTCGCAACCTTTCTTGCGTGGAGTCAAGCTTCGACGATGCATTCCAACCAAATCCCAAATCCAGCAATCGCGACCAAGCCCAATACGATGATCGCGGGCAACTGCCAAGACGAACCGTTTCTCGTTTCGATGATGTGTTCCTCTGACATAAAAAGTGTTTTCTCCTCACCCTAATGTGGGCGAACGATTTGATTTTTTAATCGGCCCGTAACAGAGAGGGAGCAAGTCGCGAGCCAAATCAAGGACAGGGAAGAAGGGGCGAAGACTTCTGTAAATCTATGAATAAATAGGGGTTACTAAGAGAGGTCTAAAGGGCGTCAGCAAGAAGGCCAGTACTAGTCCTAGCAATCTTTACGCAAAGAATGCTCATTTCGGAGTTTCTTACGCTTCCGGAGAGCTTAAGGAAATTCCACGCCAAGAGACTTGAGATCGGCGACCAGTTGGGAGGGAGACTGGAATTGAATGCCGGACATGCCGAGGCGTTGAGCGGCTTCGACATAGGCCGCAATGTCATCAATATAAAGGGCTTCCTCAGCGCGAACTTTAAGAGCGCGAAGGGCCTCGCGGTAAATGAGCGGATTAGGTTTGCTGGTACCGACGGAGCAGGAATAGATACGCGTGGGAAAGAAGGCAAAGAAGCTATACGTTGCTTCGAGGTGGCGGACGTGGGTGGGGTCCGTATTGGAGAGAAGAGAGAGGCGGTACTTCTTGGATAGCCTTTGGAAGAGAGCGTCTTCGTGAATCGGAGTGGGGTCGAGAGCGCGATTCCAGACTTCGGTGAACTGCTCAAAGGAGAGGTCTCCGCCAAGTCGTCTGGATAGATGAAGATACCAGTCGCGGGGCGTGATTCGCCCTTCTTGCCAATCAGGCCAGCGGGGATCCTTTTCGATAGCAGACCAAAGCTCGGCGGGAGAAAGCGCGCTTCCTGACGCTAGACCCTGCATAGCTCGGGCGACATCGATCCGGACAAGGACACGGCCGATATCAAAGATGATGGCGCGGAGTTTGGGGTGGGGCATTGCTATTTAACCTTGTGGTTAAATACGACCGGCTCAGAGGGACTACTGGAGATACTCCTGGAACGGAGCATGCCGATAACGGCGGGAAGAATAGATATAACGGCAACCACGGCAATGACGTAGTGAATGTACTGGCCGATGTTGGGGATGAAATGCCCAAGCGAGTAGCCGCCAAGGATCATGGCGCCAACCCAGAAAATGCCGCCAAAAATATCGAAGAGCAGATAGCGCGAATAAGGCATTTTTGCGGCACCGGCGACGGGCGGACAAAACGTTCGAACGATGGGGACGAAGCGCGCGAGAATCACAGCCCGGCCACCGTATTTCTCGTAAAAATCGTGAGCACGCTGGAGATGGCTACGGCGGAAGAAGAAGGAATCTTCGCGGCGGTAAAGGGCAGCCCCAGCGGAACGACCAATCCAGTAGCCGATCTGGTCACCGGCGATCGCGCAGAACATGACCGGGAGCAGGAGCCACTTGAGGGGAATAACGCCAGCGTAGGAGAAAATGCCGGCGGTGATGAGAAGAGAATCGCCGGGAAGAAAAAATCCGACAAAGAAGCCTGTTTCAATGAAGACGACGGTGCAAACGAGAGGAGCGCCCCCGGAGCGGATTAGCTCTCGAAGTCCCTCGGGGCTGTATAGCGAGTGGAGAAAGTGGAGGATGGATTGGAGCAAGCGGAACGGTTCCTCGATAGGATGAATTGAGAAGCAGGCACCGGGACGAGCGCGCGAGAGCGCAGCGTCGTGAAAGCACCCAAGCCAATACGGTAGCAGAAAACGCCGACATCTTCTCCGCATTCATGCCAGAGAACCGTGGAAGCGATAACGGCAGCGATCAGAGCGCCAAGGCGAATCAACGGGATGCCTCCGCCAGCCAGAGGTAACTGTGGGCTTCGGCCTCGAGCCGAGCCTGAAATTCTGCATGGGAGTCTTGGGGAGGGTTCAGCAGTTTCTGGATGCGTGGAAGCGCGCAGCGAGCGGCTGCGGCACCGGCTTCGATGGCTTCATCGGCACGGTCAAAATCATCCCAGGCAAGAGATTGCACGTCGGGGCGGAGAACCAGGTCGGCGTGACGCTCCCAGATTTCGAGCTGATGCTTCTGTGCCGCGTTGACGGCGCGGCAGACGACTTGAAAAATATTGGATGGAGCGCCGCGGCGGCCGTCTTCGACGCCGACGGAAACGGCGATGACGTGCGCGGCACCAAGATCGCGAGCGGCGCGCGTTGGGACCGGCGCGACCAGGCCGCCATCGGCGAGGCAGCGTGTTCCAATTTCAACGGGTTCGAACAAGCCAGGGAAAGCACAGCTGGCGCGAATCGCTTCGGATAGATTTCCGTGAGTGAAGACGACGGGCTCACCGTTCGCCAAGTCGGTTGCGACCACAGCCATGGGGATTTTGAGATCCTCGAAGCGGCGCGAATCGAAAACCTGCTCGATGAGGTCGCCAAGGCGGTGATTGCTAGCGAGGCCCAACCGGGAAACACGCCACCGGCCTATGTCGCGAAAGCGAATTGTGCGGCACGTGGCAATGATGCGTGCCAGGGGCGCGCCGCTGGCATAGGCCGCGCCGAGAATGCTGCCGACGCTGGTGCCAGCGATATAAGAAATAGGAATGTGATTCTGCTCGAGAACCTGCAGGACGCCAAGATGAGCGAATCCGCGAGAAAATCCGCCGCCCAAAGCCAGAGCCAGGCCTGTCCTTTCGGACGAGGCTGCTGGCCGCGCGATCAGTGAAGAATGATTGCCAATCCCCATGCCTGGAGAATGCCACTTACATTCACTCTACCCAATGGGCCTAGCGTCCTGAAAAAACAGTACGAGCGTACTTCTGTGCCGAATCGGCGCGAATTCTTGATTTGGCGACAAGCAGTACCTTCTTACTAGGCCGGTGCCCTCTCTGTACCATTGTCCGAAAATGTGCGTTCAGCGATTCTGTTCCCGTCAGCGAGGCCTGAAAAGCTGCAGGAGGGGGAATGGACAGCGCATACGCAACATGGGTTGGGCAGCCGGTGGTGCTGCAAGTAGCGCTAGGCGACATTAAGGTGCCCTTGCGGGGCACGCTGCTGAAAGATGGCGGCGACACGGTTCGGATGAGGATTGGCGAAGGCTGGGATGTGGACATCTATAAAGCGATGATCCTGGCAGTTGAGCAAGATGTGATGGCGTTGCTTCCGGCGTAAGGAGGAATGATGAATAGCCAAGTGCCAAAGTACGTTACGCAGGGACGAGCGGCGCTGCTGCTTGGGATTTCCGAAGATGAACTTTCGCGCCTTTCGAATGAATCGGGATTGGGACACAGAGAGTGCGCGGGAGATCAGGAAGAGACTTTTTTTACCTACGAAGAGCTGCGAAAGATTTGCATGCTGACCGTGCACCACGTGCATTAAGAATTTAACGAGTTTCCTCCGGCCCCCCTCAGCTGTAACCCCCACCCCGGGTCGCTCCCCCCAGCGATCCGGGGTTTTTCTTTTCCTGCGATACTGCGATTCATCCCTTTGCGGAGGTGCTGCCTAATTTTTGGAGGCCGCGCTGCACTTCGTTTGATTAGCGGCTCAGAATTCCTTTGACACTGGGCGCGTGGAGCAAGAGACTTAGCGCCGCAAAACTTGTGGGGGGGCTGAAAAATGTGGCAGCGGCGATTTCGAATTGTTGGTGCGGTGGCGGTTGCATTTGTTCTCCTGGGCATAGGACTGAGTTATGCGGTGCGTGCAGGGCACGCTGCGGATGACGAAAAATTCGACGTGGTGATTCTAAACGGGCGCGTGATGGATCCGGAGTCCGGATTGGAGGCGGTGCGCAACGTGGGGATAAGCGGCGGGAAGATTCGCGCGATTTCTGCTGACCCGCTACAAGGGAAGACGACGATGGATGCGAAGGGACTCGTCGTCGCGCCGGGATTTATTGATTTGCATGAACACGGACAGGAACCGAGGAATTATCAGTTCCAGGCGCATGACGGCGTTACAACTTCACTCGAACTCGAAGCAGGGCACTGCGGACGTGGCGGGCTGGTATGCGAAGCGGGAAGGAAAGTCGCTAATTAATTTTGGCGTGAGCATTGGGCACATTCCGGTGCGGATGAAAGCGTTGCACGATACGGCGGGTGGAATGCTGGCTACTGGCGATGCGGCTCATCGCCCCGCAACTGCGGCGGAACTTGCCGAGATGAAAGCAGACATGGAGAAGGGCTTTCGACAAGGCGCGTTGGCGGAGGGAATGGGAGTGAACTACACGCCGGGGGCCACGCGGCAGGAGATTGTGGAGATGTTCCGGATCGCGGCGCAATACGGCGCATCCGTGCATGTACATCTGCGATACGCAGGACTGAAAGAGCCCACGACAGGAGTTGCAGGGCTTGAAGAGGTGCTTGCGGCGGCGGTCGCGACTGGTGCGCCGCTTCATGTTGTGCATATTACGAGCATGGGATTGAAGTTCACGCCGGATCTCATCGCGATGGTGGAAGGTGCGCAGCGGCATGGGCTTGATGTGACGACGGAATGCTATCCGTACACGGCGGGAAGTACGGCACTGGAGTCCGCGATTTTCGATCCCGGTTGGCAAGAAAATATGGGAATCACCTATAAGGACGTGCAGTGGGCGGAAACCGGCGAGCGATTAACCGCGGAAACGTTTGAGAAATACCGGAAGAAGGGCGGAATTGTGGTCATCCATTCGATTCCGGAAGAAGCGGCGCGGACGGCGGTGGCGAATCCTATCGTGATGATTGCGAGCGACGGCATGCCCATCACGGGCTCGAAGGTGCATCCGCGAGGACAAGGAACATTTTCGCGAGTGCTTGGACACTACGTGAGAGAGGAAAAGGCGCTGGATTTAATGATGGCGCTGCGCAAAATGACGCTGATGCCTGCACAACGTTTGGAGAAAAGGGCGCCTGCGTTCAAGGAAAAAGGGCGGATTCGTGTTGGCGCCGACGCGGATATCACGGTTTTCGATCCTGCGCGCGTCATTGACAAGGCGACGTATGAAGAGCCACTGCAGTATTCGCAAGGCATACAGCTCGTGTTAGTGAATGGCGTTCCGGTTTTGAAGGATGGCCAGCTTGTGGAAGGCGTGTTTCCGGGACGCGCGGCGCGCGCGCCCATTTCTCAATGAGTTTCGACGCGGGTGGATGAGCGGCGCACCCCTATGTTAATATTTCTAAACCGCGCGCCCGTAGCTCAGTTGGATAGAGCGTCTGGCTACGAACCAGAAGGTCGGGAGTTCGAGTCCCCCCGGGCGCGCCATTTCCTCCGATTTCTCTTTCCTCCACAACGAGTTGAAGGGCACTCTCTAAGCCGAATATGACCGGCGAGGAGAATATCGCGCAAAAGTTTCGCGAGAGATTCGGCGCGGAGCCGCGCATGTACCGCGCGCCAGGGCGCGTGAATTTGATCGGAGAGCATACCGACTATAACGATGGCTTTGTGATGCCGGCGGCGATTGGATTTTATTGCTGGGTGGCGGCAAGTCCGCGACAGGACCGAAAGCTCGTCATCTCCTCCCAAGAGTTTCCAGAAAAAATTGAGATTGATTTGTCTTCTGGAGCGTTCCGACCATCGCAGCGGTGGAGTGACTATCCAGTTGGAGTTGCCGCGCAGTTGGAGAAAGCAGGATTCCAGCTGAAGGGGGCAAATTTACTCATCCATGGAGAAGTTCCGATCGGTGCGGGGCTGAGTTCTTCGGCTTCGATTGAGGTGGCGACGGCGCTTGCTCTCGCCGCAGAGTCAGGGCTTTCCATTGACCGAGTGCAACTTGCCCAAATTTGTCAGCTGGCAGAAAACGAATTTGTTGGCATGCGCTGCGGGATCATGGACCAATTCATCTCGCTGCACGGGCGCGCGAATCATGCGCTGATGCTCGATTGCCGGTCGCTGCAGTTTGAATTGGTGCCGATCCCCGAATCCGTGAAGCTCGTCATTTGCAATACTGGCGTAAAGCACAAACTCGCCGGGGGAGAATACAATCGCCGGCGAGAAGAGTGTGAAGTGGCTGTGCGTTCTCTTGCCAAAGCGTTGCCGGGAATTCGTGCGCTGCGCGATGTGAGCGAGGAGGAGCTTGAACAGCATCGCGAACTTCTCTCGCAGGTCGTGTATAAGCGTGCGCGGCATGTCGTCAAGGAGAATGCGCGTGTGTTGGATGGCATGGAGGCGCTTCGCGCGGGAGACTTGCAGCGATTCGGTGAGTGTATGGCCGAGTCACACGAGAGCTTGCGTGATTTGTATGAAGTAAGCTGCGCCGAGCTTGATGTGATGGTCGAGCTGGCAAACCGGCAGCCAGGTGTTTACGGGGCGCGAATGACGGGCGGCGGGTTCGGCGGAGCTACGATCAATCTGGTGGACGCGCAGCGTGCAGGGGCGTTCGCAGAGAGCATGGCTAGCGCCTATCAGAAAGAAACAGGCATCGTGCCGACGATTCTCGTGTGCATGCCTGCCGACGGTGCGAGTGCGGTTGAGCGAAGCGAACTGCCAGTGTAGGCTACACAAAACATGAGTGGGACAGATCTTCGGAACACACCGCACCGCCGATGGAATCCGCTTCTAAGGGAGTGGGTTCTCGTTTCGCCGCATCGCACACAGCGGCCGTGGCTAGGAAAAGTTGAGAAGGTAGCGCCGCCGCCGGCCATCGAATACGACCCGGAGTGTTACTTGTGTCCTGGAAATGTGCGTGCGGAAGGATTGCGGAATCCCGCGTACACGGAGACGTTCGTCTTCGACAACGACTACCCGGCCATGCTCCCGGAAGTTTCTCCCCATGAAATGGTTCAGGGCGGGTTGATAATTGCGCGGGTCGAAAGAGGGATTTGCCGTGTGGTGTGTTTTTCTCCGAGGCACGACTTGACCATCCCCCGCATGCAACAGGAAGAAGTGCGGCGCGTTGTGGAGGTGTGGACGGAGCAGTACAAGGAGCTGGGCGAGCTTCCGTGGGTGAAGCACGTGCAGATCTTCGAAAATCGCGGCGTGTTGATGGGAGCGAGCAATCCGCATCCGCATTGCCAGATTTGGGCGAATGAAGAGGTGCCGAACATGCCCATGCGAGAGCTCGCGGCGATGCGAAAGTTTTTGAAGGTCAATGAGAAATGCTTGCTGTGCGAATACCTGCGGCTGGAAATTGAGGACGGCGAACGGATCGTTTGCGAGAACGATGGGTTTGTGGCGCTGGTGCCTTACTGGGCTGTGTGGCCTTATGAAACGATGATCCTGAGCCGCCGGCACGCGGCGAGCCTCGCGGAGCTGGACGAGACGGAGCAAGAAAATCTCGCTGATCTTTTAAAAAGATTGACGATTCGTTACGACAATCTGTTTGAGACGGCATTCCCATATTCGATGGGATTCCATCAAGAGCCGACGGATGGCGAGAGTCATCCGGAGTTTCATTTTCACGCGCATTATTTTCCGCCGCTGCTGCGCTCCGCCACGGTACAGAAATTCATGGTGGGCTATGAAATGCTCGCCGGACCGCAGCGCGATATCACCGCGGAGGGCGCTGCAGCGAGGTTGAGAAATTTGGCCGAAACGCACTATCTTGATGAGCACTGAGCGAATTTCGTTTGGAATTCGGGAGACTGGCTGCAAATGATCATTGATTCGCACCAACACTTCTGGAAGTACGATCCGGTACGCGATGCGTGGATCACAGATGCGATGTCCGTCATAAAGCGTGATTTTATGCCGGAAGAGTTCGAGCGCGAGTGTGATGCAAACGGCGTGGATGGCTCGATTGTTGTCCAAGTGGATCAATCCGAGGATGAAACGCATTTTCTTCTGGACTTGGCGGAACGTCATAAGCGGATTGCCGGCGTGGTGGGCTGGGTTGACTTTCTCTCGCCGAGCGTCGAGGAAAGGTTTAAGTACTTTTCCCAGTTCAAGAAACTCTGCGGATTCCGGCATGTTGCGGAGGTGGAGCCAGAGGACTTCCTGGAGGGGCGCGACTTTACGCGAGGAATTTCCCGGCTACGTGAATTTGGCTTTGCTTACGAAATCCTGATCTACCCGAAGCAGCTTCCGGCCGCGATCGAGCTTGTCTCGCGCTTTCCTGAGCAACGGTTCGTCGTGAATCATGCGGCGAAGCCGCTGATCAAAGCCGGCAGCCGGGAGCCGTGGGCTGGGTGCATGCGGGCCATCGCGCAAAATCCAAATGTATTTTGCAAGGTGTCAGGTTTAGTTACCGAGGCGGACTGGCATCATTGGAAGCCCGAGGATATACATCCGTACCTGGATGTTGTCTTTGAAGCGTTCGGGCCGGAGCGATTGATGTTCGGTTCCGATTGGCCGGTGTGCCTCTTGGCGGCAAACTACAAGCAGGTGAAAGAATTAATCGAGACGTACGTGGATACTCACGCGGCGAAGCATAAGGAAAACATTTTTGGCGGCAACGCGATTCGGTTTTATGGATTGAAGGCGGGCTCTTATGGATCTGCAGCTTAAGGATAAAGTTATCCTGATTACCGGCGGCGCGAAGGGGATTGGCGAGGCCATCTCGCGAGGCTGCGCTCGCGAAGGGGCTGTTCCGGTATTTGTGGACAAGGATGCAGAGGCGGGGAAGCGGCTTCAGACCGAACTGGTGGTCGCAGGCGCAACATGCAGTCTGATCTGCGCGGACGTTTTGTCGGTCGAAAGTTGCCGTGCGGCCGTCGAGCAAACGCTTAAGGAATACGGGCGGCTGGATGTTCTCGTTAACAATGTCGGGGCGAATGACAATGTCGGATTGGAGAACGGCAGCCCCGAAAGGTATGTGAGTTCTCTGCGACTCAACCTATTCCACTACTACAACATGGCGCACTTCGCGTTGCTGGCGCTTAAGAAATCGCAGGGCTGCATCTTGAACATTGCTTCGAAAGTTGCGATCACGGGGCAAGGCGGAACATCCGGATATACGTCGGCGAAAGGCGCGATTCTCTCTCTGACGCGCGACTGGGCGGCGGAATTACTTCCTTGCGGCATTCGCGTAAACGCTTTGGTGCCGGCAGAGGTAATCACGCCGCTCTACAAGCAGTGGGTGAGTACTTTTCCGAATCCCGAAGAAAAACTGGCGCACATCGTCTCGAAAATACCGTTGGGCAAGCGAATGACGCAGCCTCATGAGATTGCCGCGATGGTATTGTTCCTCATCTCGCCGCAAGCCTCGCACATTACCGGGCAACATGTGTTTGTTGACGGCGGCTACACGCATCTCGATCGCGCTTTGACCTAAGGGAGCCGAATGACCAAGGCATCCGCGCCAATCACAGAGCGAAAATACGTCCTGCCGTTCATTTTGGTCACCAGCCTGTTTTTCCTTTGGTCCATCGGAGTCAACCTAAACGACGTTCTGATTCCGCATCTCAAAAAAGCATTTGACCTGACGGATTTTCAATCTTCGTTTATTCAAATTGCTTTCTTTGGCGGGTATTTTCTTGCGGCTTTCCCTGCCGGCCGGCTCATGGAGAAGATTGGATACAAGAGAGGCATTCTGATTGGATTGCTGATCTGTTCCGTGGGGACGTTGCTGTTTCTACCTGCTGCCAGTTCACGGGAGTATGGATTCTTTCTGCTTGCCCTGTTCGTGATGTCATCGGGGCAGTCCTTCCTGGAAGTCGGGGCCAATCCTTATGTGACAGTGCTCGGCTCTCCGGAGAGTTCGGAACGCCGGCTAAATTTTGCGCAGTCTTTCAATGCAGTCGGAGCTGCGCTTGTTCCTACGTTGGGCGCAGCATTTATCCTTTCTGGAGTCGAGCACACGGCCGCTGAAAGAGCGGCAATGAGTGCGCAGCAGGTTCAGTCCTATATAACGTCGGAAGCGAACATGGTGAGAGTGCCGTATCTGGTGATCACGGTTATTTTCCTGCTGGTTGCGGGTCTCATTTATTTTGCGCATCTTCCGGAGGTTGATACGCGACAGATTGGCGAGGCCAATGAAGGGAAGAGCAAGGGATTAAGCCACCTGTTGGCGCATCCGCATTTGGTGAAGGGCGTGATCGCCCAATTTTTCTATGTAGGAGCGCAAGTAGGCGTGGGCAGTTTCGTCATCCGATTCGTGAAGCACACGATGCCGCAAACGCTTGACGGAATGGCGGCGTGGGGTTCGCATTTTCTTTCCGGGCATCAGGGCGAAAATGCGAGCTTTGTGAGTCATCTCATCCCTGACAGCGCGGAAAAAATGGCCGCGCTTTTCCTTGTGGCGCATCAAACAGGCTTCATGATTGGCAGATTCTCCGGCTCGTGGATGATGAAGCGCATTCCAGCTCCCAGGCTGCTTTCCATTTTCGGCATTGGCGCCATGATTTGCGTTCTCATTGGCATCGGTGCTTCAGGACTTGCTTCCGTGCTTGCAATCGTCCTGGTCGGGTTCTTCAATTCCATCATGTTCCCGACGATTTTCGCGCTCAGCCTGAAGAATCTTGGCGGTTTGACCAAGCGCGGCTCGTCGCTTCTAGTCATGTCCATCATCGGCGGTGCGCTGATCCCAGCAGCGATGGGAAAACTCTCGGATGTGAGCAACATCCAAATAGCGTTCATCGTTCCTTTGATTTGTTATCTCTATGTGATTTACTTCGCGGTGAGCGGCTACAGGCCAAGGACGGCCTCGGTCGTTCCTGAATCCGCGGCCATCGCCGACGCAAAATGAATAGGCGCTATTGTCTGACGCTGGATCTGAAGGACGATCCGAAGCTGATCGCCAAATACAAGCGCTACCACGAGAAAATCTGGCCAGAGATCACCAATAGCATCAAAGATGCCGGAATCGAAGACATGGAGATCTATCTGCTTGGAACGCGGATGTTCATGTTGATGGAAGTCAACGAACGATTCTCGTTCGAAGCCAAAGTGAAGTCGGATCGCGAAAATCCGAAGGTGCGCGAGTGGGAAGAACTGATGTGGGAGTTTCAGAGGCCGCTAGCGGAAGCCAAGCCCGGCGAAAAGTGGCTTCTGATGGGAAGAATCTTCAAGCTTGAAAAATGAGTGGCAGTAGCCGATTATGCGTCGGCTTGATTGTTCTCGGGGCTTGTTTGCGAATGTCATCCTGTAAACGGAAGCGCTTCTTTGAGGAGGTTGATGCCATGGGACCGAATCGAATTCCGCGGCGAGATTGGTTGCTGGGTACGAGCGCCTCGCTCGTCACGCTTGCGGCGACTTCCGGCGCCGCGACTGCATTGGGGCGGCCCGGCGACCCCACGCCGCAGCCACAAGCTGCTTCCGACGCGGAGGACGCCGATCGCGTTCGCCGCATGAAGTGGTGGCACCAAGCGCGGTTCGGAATGTTCATTCACTGGGGACTTTACAGCGTTTTGGGCCGCCACGAATGGGTCATGGAAGAAGAAGGCATCCCCGTGAGTGAGTACGAACTGCTGGCGAAACGCTTCCAGCCACAGCCCAACGCGGCTCGTGCCTGGGCCAAGCTGGCCAAAGCCGCAGGTCAGAAATACATGGTGATGACCACCAAGCATCACGAGGGTTTCTGCAATTTCGACACGAAGCTCACCAATTATTGCGCGCCAAAGCAGGGTCCAGGGCGCGATCTGGTGCGGGAGTACGTGGAAGCGGCGCGAGCGGAAGGCATGCACATCGGTTTCTACTATTCGCTAATGGATTGGCATCATCCAGACGGCGCGCGATGCGCGGCCGATCCGGAAGCGCGCAAACGATTCGTTGAATACACCCACGGTCTGATCCGCGAGCTGATGACCAACTACGGAAAGATCGATGTGCTCTGGTATGACGTGGATTGGCCGCTCGATGCCGCAGCGTGGGAATCCGAGCGAATGAACAAAATGGTTTTCGAGTTGCAGCCGGACATCATTGTGGACAACCGCAACGGTTTGCCCGGCGATTTCTCAACTCCCGAACAGGAAATCGTCGCGGAGAAGGGAAGCCGGTCGTGGGAAAGCTGCATGACGCTGAACGACAGTTGGGGCTACCACCGCGCCGATGACAATTGGAAGAGCCCGAAAACTGTGGTGCGGAACCTCATCTCCTGTTCGCGCGATGGCGGCAACTATCTCTTGAACATCGGTCCAAAGCCGGACGGCTCGATTCCCGAGGAGTCGGTCCGCGTCCTCACGGAAGTGGGGCAATGGATGTCGCGGAATGGCGAATCCATTCACACCACCGATCGCTGCCAGGTACACGCCTCCGAGTTTGCGGGGTTTACTCGACGGGGCAACACACTTTACATGCATGTCTATTTTTGGCCGGGCGACACGGTTGCTTTGGCAGGGCTAATGACGAAAGTGAAGTCCGCGCGGCTCTTTGCTTCCGGCCACGATGTCAAGTTCGAACAGGATCGTTTCCGCGTTCGATTCACGGGACTGCCGGCCGACGCGCCTGATCATCCGCTCACAACAATTGCCATTGAGTGCGAATCAGAGCCAATTCAGGACACTAGATTTGTGCGCGTCCAAAGGCCGCGCAATGGAGTTTAACTCCTCGCGCTGAAAAAGTTATTCCGAGACTCGCAGCAGCACGACGCCATGCGGCGGTACGCGCGCTTTGTAGCTGCCCGGCAGCGTGCCGAGATCCTTGGCTGCCCAGATGTCGCGGGCTTTCACACCGCCCTTGAACCCAAACTCGCGAAAACTGATTTCAATGGATTGCGGCCAGTCGAACCGGTTGAAGATGCCGACCGCCTTTGAACCGTCCGCGAGCGGGCGCGCCCAAATTTCCCGGCTGCCTTCCGCGCGAACTCTGTCCGCCTGCTTGCCCAAGGTATCTTGATCGATCGCGAGCACTTCGCGGTTCGTCAAAATCGCGATCGTTTCTGGCTTCATCGTGCTCAAGTCGTTGCCTGCCAGCAACGGCGCAGCGAGCAGTGCCCAGAGGCTCATGTGCGTCCGATATTCCTCGATATTCATGCCGCCGTTGCCCACTTCCAACATATCCGGATCGTTCCAGTGTCCCGGTCCAGCGTATTTGGCAAGGCCCGCCTGGCCAAAACCGATCTCCGTCATCCGGGAATAATTGTCTGAAATGTCTCCGGTCGTCCGCCAGGAATTTCCACCGACCGAGGCGCCCCATCGCCATACGGCGTTTGCGCCATATTGGCAAAGGCTGAAGACTATCGGCCGGCCAGTTTTCAGCAGTGCTTTGTGCATTTTCGTGTAGGCATCAAGCATCAATTTGTGCGCTGCTTCCGGTGATCCAGCGGCCTCCATTTTTTTGTCGAAGCTACAGAGGTCGTACTTTAAGTAATCGATTCCCCAGGCCGCGTAGGTTTGCGCGTCCTGCTCTTCATGGCCGTAGCTGCCTTCGAAGCCGGCGCAGGTTTTCGGGCCAGGTGAGGAATAGATGCCCAGTTTCAGCCCTTTCGCGTGGACATAATCTGCGAGCGCCTTCATATCGGGAAACTTGCTGTTGGCATGAATGACGCCCTGTGCGTCGCGTTCTGCTTCCCATGTGTCGTCAATGTTTATGTAGAGGTATCCTGCGTCGCGCATTCCACTCGAAATCATCGCGTCGGCTTGTGCCCGCACGGTCGCGTCGTCAATTTTTTCGGCGAAATGGTTCCAGCTGTTCCAGCCCATCGGCGGGGTGGCGGCGACAGCCGGCGTCTGGGCTGTGCTCTTTGGCCCCGTCAACATCAGCAGCAGTGCGAACACAACGGAAAGCAATTGCATCGCCGAAATCTTATGGCGGAAATTGGATCGCATGATCACTCTCTCTTCCTGGCGCATCGCCCGGGAACCTGATCTGCCTGACGATTCCTCTTCCGGTTGGTCTCGATGGCGCGCTATTCTACACAAAATAACGGCGAACCTGGGGTAAGTTGAGGTAGTTCCCGGCCGGTGCGGTTGATGGGCAGGGGCGCCAGCTGCGCCACGACTCTCGCGGCCGCCAATTCCCACGAATGAAATTCTCCCACTCATCATTGCTGACGCGAAGATGCCTTGACTTTGTTAACATCAATGTATATAAAGATTCCGACAGGGGCGAGGTGGAGACACCTCGATGAATTGGCAGGCCTTGGAATTTTGTTTGGCGTTGACCACAGATGTCTTTGGTGAGACGTTGCCATGGTTTGTCATAAAAATAAAGACTGTCCGGAAACGCTAGCTGCGGTGGAGAGCAGTAAATTTGGCCCTTTAACGCAGACGATTGCTCTTGCCACACACAAACTCTCTCTAATCGCGGCCGGCGAAAGCCAGCCCGATTCCCCTCCAGCCCGGCAAGGCGCTAGACTCCGAAATCATGGCTTTTCGGTGAATTCTGTTCGAGTCATGTTGTCGTGAATTACTCTGGAGCTTGAGTGATTCTCGGAGGTGCTGATTGGCCGCAATCAGCCGAACGCAGAACGGCGTTCTCGAATCGTTTGGGGATGGCAACTTGGGGCGGGATTGGTGAAGTCTTCTCCGCATCCTTAAAGCCGCTAGCCGATCTCCTCAACAACTCCATCGTCGGCGTCGCTTTCTACGACAGAAAATTGCAGTGTCAGGCGCTAAACCGCGCTTTCGAGGCGATGGATGTCGCTGCGGTCGGTAAATCCATTGGCAAGACGATTCATCGCCTGTTCGGCAGAGAAACAAAAAAGGTCAAGGTTGCATTTCGGCGGGCCTTTACAAAAGGGAATCTGCTGTCGAACTTCGAGCTAACTGCGCGATCCGCCGCGAGTGCAAAGCCGCGCCGCTGGCTCGTGAATCTTTATCCCATAAAAGATGAACTAGGCCGCGTGCGGCTGGTTGCGGCAACCTTTTCCGAACTCACGGAAGAAAACAGTCTGGAGTGCTATCTCGGACGCCTCGTAGCGAAGTTCCAGGAAGAACTCCCTGCCAAAGCAAGTCTTCTGGGAGACGGGCTTCCTGAGTTGTTGGCCCGATCACTTCATTTTGCCAGTTGCTCCATCGAAATACTGAAGAATGCCATGTCGCAACAATGCCTCACCGCCGACACTCGGGTTGGCGCTGGATTGATGCCTCTCGCGCTGTTCCTGGCCCTGACGCAAGGTCAAGCGCCTTCGACGCCTTCCGCATCGGAGCAAGCAGGATGCGGGCTAGATGCAGCGGAACATCGCGGCTCTGCGCAGGGGGGAGAGGCACCTGGTGAGGAGCCGAGTCCGAGGGAGTCTCAGGTTCTCCACCTTTTGACTCAGGGAAAAAGCAACAAGGAGATCGGACTTGCGCTGGAGATCAGCACAAGGACAGTCGAAACCTACCGGGCTCGCATCATGCGTAAGCTCAATCTCCACTCCACTGCGGAGCTGGTCCGCTATGCAATTCGCAATAAGATCAGTGAACTTTGAATCACAATCCTTCCTGTCAAGCAGGAGCGCTGGTATCTACATAGGGACTGTACGTATATCTACTATATTGACGGCATCCCGGCGCAGGCATATCCCTATCCCGCCCTCAAGGAGGCAATCCCCTATGGAACGCTTTCTAGTATGCAACAATCCGAGCTGTCGCTTCATCCTCGACCGTCGCATTGACGGCAAATCTCTGGACGGCGCACAGCTGATCCTGAAGAAATGCCCGGCGTGCGGCGGGGATTGGTCATCAACCTGTCCGGCTTGCAGTCAGGCGCTAGCCACGAAGGTGGTTGGCGGTCTGCCTCACTTCGTCTGTTGCGAAGGCAAGCCGAATGCGAACGCTCGGGCCGCTTAGGTTGTACTGCAACAATCGCCTGCCGTGCCGGAAATAAAGCAAGCTCTGGCACGGTCGGCGAACCCAAAAAACTCTCAAGAATGCGAAAAGGTTGTCACTGGACCGGGAAACACGCCCGAAAATGTGGTCGTGTAAATATGCGCCGGTGTGTCAGTGGTCTCTCCGGTGCCCGCGAAGCCGGTAATACTCGACCAGCAGAATTGCCGTTACGCGACGCATGTCCTGGCTTTTCGAGCAGGACAGGATGTGAATATCTGCGGCGAAGCAGATGTGCGCGTGCCGATTTCCCAGGGTGAAGAGTTCTACTATGGTCTCCGGTTTCTGGGCGGCGAGACGCAGATGGTGCGCTATCCTCGCGAGCTTCATATCTTTCAGGAAATAGAGCACCAAAGAGATTCGCTTGAGCGTATGCTCCGATGGTACGACTCGCACTTATAGAGTGAATCCGGCACACGTCGCGAGCTACAACTACGACGAAACACAATGAACATAAACTTCGTTCGCAGGCGCTTTGTTCCTTTTCGCAAAATTCTTCACAGCATTTTGGCTGTAAGCGCTGTCCTGATGCTTGGCAGCTTCGCGGCCGAAGCCTCTTTCGACGATCCCACTGGAGAATGGTTCTACTACAGCGGAGACCAGGCAAGCACCAAGTATTCGAGCCTCTCCCAAATCAACAAGAACAACGTCTCGTCCCTGCGCGTCGCATGGACGTGGAAGACGAATGAAACCGAGTTAAAACAATTCGGCACGCATCCGGGCACGTTCGAGGACACGCCATTAATGATCGGCAACGTCCTGTACGTGACTACGCCGTACAACCAAGTGGTTGCCCTCGATGCGGAAACCGGCACTCAGCTCTGGAAATTCGATCCTAAGTCGTACGTTGATGGCCAGCCCACGAACGGAATGGGTTTTACTCACCGGGGAATTGCAGCGTGGCGTGATGGAAAGAACATCCGTCTATTCTTGAACACGAGGTACAGGCTTATCTGCCTGGATGCCGGCTCCGGCCAGCCGGTCGCATCCTTTGGCGAGAATGGAATCGTCGATCTCAGCCAGGGACTGATTTGGCCGATCAAGAAACTCGATTACACGCAGACCTCGCCTCCGATCGTCTACCAAAACCTGGTAATCCTCGGCAGTGTGATTGGGGACCGCCTCGTCTACCACAACGATCCTCCGGGCGAAGTCCGCGCCTTCGACGCACGTACTGGTAAGCCGGTTTGGAGTTTTCACACAATTCCGCAAACGGGGGAATTCGGCAACGAAACCTGGGGCGCAAACTCCTGGAAGTTTACTGGGCACACAAATGTCTGGGCGCCGATGAGCCTCGATGTCCAGCGCGGACTTCTCTACCTTCCCGTCAGCACACCAAGCAACGATTTTTTCGGAGGACACAGGCCGGGCAACAATCTGTTTGCTGAAAGTATCGTTTGTCTAGATGCAGGGACTGGCATTCGTAAGTGGCACTATCAGATCGTTCACCACGGGCTTTGGGACTACGATTTGCCCGCGGCACCCATTCTTTTGACCTTGAACCTGAAGAATCGAAGTGTGGATGTTGCCGTCCAACTCACGAAGCTAGGCACGGCGTTCGTGTTCGATCGCGTGACTGGCCGGCCTGTATGGCCCATTGAAGAGCGGTCCGTCCCCGCGAGCGACGTAGACGGCGAACACGCCGCCACCACCCAGCCCTTTCCCACGCTTCCTCCTGCATTCACTCCGCAAGGAGTCACTTTCGACGATGCCTTCGACGCCACACCCGTACTGAAGGCAACGGCGCAAGCTGAAATGAAAAAGTACCGGCTTGGGCCAATGTTCACGCCACCTTCCTACAAAGGGACCATCATGCGGCCGGGCATAATCGGCGGCGCAAACTGGGGCGGCGGCGCCTTTGATCCCGAGACTGGACTTCTGTACATCAAGACCACCAATCTTCCGCATCTGGCGCGAATCGTTCGGCCCGACTCGTCTTCGGCGAATCCTCGCGCAGCTGAGGTTGATGCTGATTGGAGTGGCGATGTCCTCGATATGGACGCCGTGTTTTCCGGTGGCATACCGCTGACGAAACCGCCCTATGCTCAGTTGACGGCGCTGGACTTGAACAACGCGAAGATTGCGTGGACAGAAACATTTGGAGACTGGGCGGAGCTCCGCCAAAATCCTGCGCTCAAGAACGTCAAGTTGCCGGAGAAACTTGGCATTCCTGGCAACGCCGGTTCGATTGTGACCAAGGGAGGTCTTGTCTTCATCGGCGGCGAAGATACCGCACTCCACGCGATAGAAAAGGCGACAGGGAAGGACCTGTGGCAAGGGCCCCTGCCCGGGCCGGCAAAAGGAACGCCGATGACTTACCAGACCACCGAAGGCCATCAATTCGTCGTGATTGCAGTCGGCTCCGGCGAAGGCGCCACTCTGATTGCCTTCAGACTCAACGCCGCTCGCAAATGAATTAAGGGTTGTGACCCACGCGAGGTTTCGATTCAGAAACTGCAGTTCTATGAATGCGTCCGCCATCACCCGGAGCGCTGCGCGGATATTGTCCTCGAGAACGTGACACCTGATGGCAGAGATCCACACGGACTTTTGACGCGACTGGAGTTTTGGCGAACGGCAGATACAAAAAATGGCGAATTTTGCAAGTCTGGCTCCAATTAAGAAAGGCTTCCGATTGAAGAATCGGAAGCCAATGTTCTTGAACAGCTCGATTGGTTGCGGGGGGCAGACTTGAACTGACGACCTTCGGAGAGACGTGGTGGGAGAGGGTGACGCGCATGGCAACAGGCGTGAGGTCGGGCTTTGCCCGGCGAAGCCGCGTCTTAGCGGAAGGCCCAGTTTGTCAGGCTAAACCAGAGGGTCTTGCACTGCAAACTGAGTCGGCGAAGCAGTTGCGCGTTTGCAGTGACAACAACCGTGGAGAGGCTCATCGCGACTGCCCGACTCTCATGGGGAGAGTGAATCTGCAGTGGGCGAAAAGACCTCTGGTCGATACTTCAGTCCTCTTCCGCGCCTGCCTTTATGCTTAGGGTGCCAGCCCGAAGTGCGCGTTCCTTCATCACCGCAAAGAAAACTGGAACCAGAATCAGCACATGAATTGTCGACGTAATCATGCCGCCCACAATTGGCGCAGCGATGGGTTTCATGACATCCGAACCGATTCCACTTTCCCATAGGATTGGAATCAAACTGGCCAGGACTGCCGTCACGGTCATGAGCTTCGGTCGCAAACGCTGCACGGCACCCTCGATCGCGGCCGCTTCGATATCTTCGTGTTTAAGTGGTACGCCCGAGGCAATCCTCTTGTCGAGCGACTCATGGAGATAGACCACCATGACGACGCCGGTCTCGACAGCAATTCCAAAAAGGGCTATGTAGCCCACCCACACGGCGACGCTGAAGTTGTAGCCAAGCCAATACTGGAGAATCAGGCCGCCAGTCATTGCGTAAAACGTGGGGAAAATAAGGACAGCAGCTTCCGTGACCGAATGGAAGACCATATAGAGCAGCAGGAAGATCACAAAAAATACGATGGGTACGATGAACTTCAGCCTCTCTTTGGCGCGCACTTCGAATTCGTATTCTCCGGACCACTTGTAGCTGTACCCCGTGGGAAGGCGTAATTTTTCGTTGAGGAGTCGGTTAGCTTTAGCAACGAAACCCCCATAGTCCTTCGTTGCGAGGTCCAGATAGACATAGCCGGTGAGCAGGCCATCCTCATCGCGAATCATGGCTGGTCCACGCGAGAAGTAGACCTTGGCCACTTCTGAGATAGGAATCTGCGCCCCGGTGGGAGTGGCAATAACGACTCGCTGCAACTGCGCGATGTCATCACGAAAATCCCTACTGTAGCGCACGTTGATGGGATAACGTTCGCGCCCTTCGATGTTTTCAGCGACGTTTTCGCCACCGATGCCGGAGGTCACTGCGCGCTGGACATCGGCCACCGTAAGTCCATAACGTGCCGCTTCGAGGCGGTTGACTTCCACATTTATGTAAAAGCCCTCTGCCACTCGCTCGGCAAAGACGGATCGAAGTTCAGGAATCCCGCCAAGTACCTGTTGCACTTGAGCACCCGCTTGCTGGATACCCTCGACGTTCGGTCCTTGGATCTTGAGTCCCACGGGTGTCTTGATCCCGGTCAGCTCCATATCAAGCCGGTTTTGTACGGGCATCGTCCACGTATTCGTCAGGCCTGGGAATTGAAGCTTTTCGTCCATTTCGCGTATCAACTTTTCGTAGGTCATGCCGGGACGCCACTGCTCGCGCGGCTTGAGCATGATCGTTGTGTCGTACATGTCGAGCGGGGCGTTATCGGTGGGACTGTCGGAACGGCCGACTGCTCCGAAAACACTCTCGACTTCAGGGAAAGACTTGATGATTCGGTCTTGTTCCTGGAGCAACGTCGAGGCCTGAGTGATCGAGATACCGGGAAGAGCGGTCGGCATGTAGAGCGAGGAACCTTCGTAGAGCGGCGGCATGAATTGGCTGCCGATTCGCCACGCGAGAGGAAGAGTGACTGCCAAAAAGATAAGATTGAGAAGCAGGGTCGTTTTCCGGTACCGCAGACAGAATTTGAGAACCGGGAGATACAAGGCCTGCGTCCATCGCGAGAAAGGATTTTCGGATTCCGACCGCAGATGGCCACGAATGAAAATCACCATCAGGACTGGAACAAGCGTGATAGCAAGAATCGAAGAGAACGCCACGGAAAGAGTCTTAGTCCATGCAAGAGGGCGAAACATGCGCCCTTCCTGGGCTTCGAGAAGAAATACTGGCAGGAATGATACTAAGATAACTAGCAAAGAAAAGAAGATGGCTGGGCCAACCTGTTTTGCCGCCCCCATGAGAATGCGTCGCCTTTCCTTCTCTGTGAGCTTGGCTCCCGATGCTCCTATCTTGGCAATGTGTTCCGATAAGTGGCGGTAGCCGTTCTCGACCATCACAATGGCTGCGTCGATGAGCACCCCTATTGCCAGCGCCAGGCCGCCAAGCGACATGATGTTGGAACTGACGTGCAGGAAGTACATAGGTATGAAGGAGGCCAGGACCGCAATGGGCAGAGTGAGGATCGGGATCAGCGCGGAACGGAAGTGAAACAAAAAAGCAATTGTCACGAAGCTGACGATGATGGCCTCTTCGAGGAGATCGCGTTGAAGCGTTTCGATGGATGCCTGAATCAATCCGGACCGGTCATAACCGGAGACAATTTCAACGCCGGAAGGAAGCGACGGTTTGATTTCGGCAAGCTTTTTCTTTACACCATCGATCACGTTAAGGGCATTCATTCCGTCACGCATAACGATGATTCCGCCAACAGTTTCCCCTTCGCCATTCCACTCGACGAGGCCCTGTCGAATATCAGGACCAAATGCGACCGTTCCCAGGTCACGGACAAGGACCGGAGTTCCGTTCTTGGTGGCGACGGGCACGGTTTCGAGGTCTTGTAGCGAACGGAGATAACCGAGTCCACGAATCATGTATTGAGCACCGCCCATTTCAAGCACCCGCCCGCCGACTTCGTTCGTACTATCACGGACACGATCGATCACCATCGAGAGCGGAATGTTGTAGGCGCGAAGTTTGTTCGGATCCAGATTCACCTGGTACTGGCGAACAAATCCTCCGATCGAGGCGACTTCCGCCACGCCAGGGACGGTCTCCAGTTGATAGCGGAGATACCAGTCCTGAAGACTGCGCAAGTCTGCAAGACTGTGCTGGTGGGAGCGGTCAATGACCGCGTATTCGTACACCCAGCCAGCTCCAG
Organism: uncultured Acidobacteriota bacterium; assembly: GCA_963727945.1. Classification (GTDB taxonomy): domain Bacteria; phylum Acidobacteriota; class Terriglobia; order Acidiferrales; family UBA7541; genus Acidiferrum. The sequence goes on along the minus strand of CAVSIW010000051.1, from coordinate 82,133 downwards.
TTGCATCTGGTCCAATCATCGGAGACACGTTTTTCGGCAAGACTCCCTGAAGTTGCTGGATGTATTCGAGAACGCGCGAACGAGCCCAATACAGGTCCGTGCCATCTTCGAAAACTACGAAGATGTAGGCGTCTCCGAACATCGTTTGCGCGCGGACTGCCTTCACATGGGGGGCGGCGAGCAACGTGGTCACGATTGGATAGGTGACCTGGTCTTCGATGATATTTGGTGGCTCACCTTCCCAGGGGACGTGCACAATCACTTGAACATCGGAAATGTCCGGCAGGGCATCAAGTGGAATATGCTTGAGGGACCAAATTCCGGCCAGAACCAGCAGCAAAGTCCCCGTGAAGACGAGGAAGCGGTTGCTCGCGCACCAATCAATCACGCGAGAGATCATGGTTACATTCCCCCTTCGGCATTCAGGCTCAGTTGCTTGGTCGCGAGGACTGCTGCGCTCTTGGTTGCCGTGACGGTGAGCCGCCACGTGCCGCCGCTGTCGAGCTTCACTTGGCCTTCGTATATGCCGCCGCCTTTTTCGCTAAGGGGCGTTACGACATTCATTGCAGCCATGCCCATTTGCGGCATGCCCGGCATATAACTGCGTACGCTAACCTGCGCACCAGTGACGGGAGCGCCGTTCGCGTCCGTCAAATTCACGCGATAGAGGTTTGTTCCTTTGTGTGGTGTTGAGGGCTCGGTCGAGAATTCAATTTGAGCTGTTGAGTGGGCTGTGGGAGCGTTCATTGCAGCTGCTGCGCCAGCTCCGGGCGGCGGAGGGGCGAAAGAGCCGATGGCGGCTTGCAGCTGGCTTTCCGAATCGATCAGGAAGTTCGCGGAAGTGACGATGCGTTCGCCAGCCTTCAGTCCTTTCAAAACGATGTACTGATCGGCCGCTTGCGGCCCGAGTTGCACGTCACGAGGCTCCAGATAACCTGCGCCTCTGTCCACGAACACAATCTGCCGCGTCCCTGACTGCAAGACTCCGCTCACGGGGATGACGAGCTGATTCCCGAGTGGCACCTGCAGCGTGACGTTGACGAACATTCCGGGCACGAGGGTTAGATTGGGATTCGAGGAGACGAGTCGCACGCGTGCTGTGCGTGTGGTCATGTCCACATCGGGGTAAATGAAATCCACTCTTCCTCGAAATGCGCGGCCTGGGTAGGAATCCACCGTGAGAGATGCAGGAGCGCCTACTTTCACTCGTCCAAGATCGTTTTGGAAGACTTGGGCGAGCACCCAAACGGTGGATAGGTCCGCGATGGTGTAGAGGCGAGTTTCCGGCTGAACCATCACGTTGGGGAGAGCATTTCTCTCTGTGATGTAACCCGACACGGGCGAGTCGATCTCCAGAGCATCGGCGACCTGACCTGTGGATTCGAGCCGCGCAATCTCCTGTTCGGGGACGTTCCATTGCTCCAAGCGACCTCTTGAGGAGTCGAGTAAGGATGCGACACCTTCGGCGACGCCAGGGATAGTGCTTTGTGACAGGTTTTTTGCGTTCTGTTTCGCGAGCAGGTATTCGCGTTCGGCTACGACGAGTTCTGGGCTATGAATCGTGAACAGCCGCTGACCTTTTCGCACGTACTGATAGGTCGCATCCGCGAAAACCTTCTCGATATGGCCTGAGATTCGCGTCTGAACGTAGGAAAGTCGCGTTTCGTCGATGGCGACAGTTCCCGTTGCTCGGATCTCGTCCTGCACAAGTCTCCGCTCGACCGCTCCAAATTTCACGCTGATGGATTGCAATCGTTCGGCGGAGAGCTGGACCGGCGCGAGAGGAGTCTCTTTCGGCGGCGGCGCCGAACCAGGAGAGCTGCTCTGAACCTTTTGTGTCGTAGGGGTCGACGCGGGAGTGGCCGGGTGTTGATTTGTGGCAGACCTTCGGGCTGTCCACCAGATTCCGGCCAGTACCCCGATGAAAACTACATTCCCGACCAGTGCGAGGAAGAACGCATTTCGATAGGTCCTCATGATTTTGCTCCCTGGCTGCGTCACTCAGCGCAGCGACAAGCCCGTTACTGCCTCTATTTGAGCGAATGCCGTCTCGTGTTCCGAAAGCGTCTGCCAGTACTCCTCGTCGAGTTTGAGTACGTCGAGGAAAGAAGCGAGCAAGGCCTGAAAATCTTGGCGATTCGATTGATACGCAGCAATTCCGGCCTGCAGCTCTGCGCGCGCCTGAGGAATTAATCCCTCGCGGTAAATCTTGAGCAGTTCCGCCGATTTTTCAGTTTCCAAGAACTGCTGTCGAAGCTGGAAGGCTGTTTGTTGGGTTTGCCCCTCCTGCTCACTTTTCGCGCGACTTTGGTCCGCTTCTGCCTGAGCTAGTTCTGGCTGCTGGCGCCGCCCGCGATAGATCGGAATACGGACGCCGAGCGTCACCACGTAATAGGCGCGGAATTGCGTGGGGTCGGTCCGCTGCCACATGTATTGAAGGTTGAAGTCCGGGTAGAAATCCTTCTTGGCAAGGTCCACTTGCAACCCTTGCCTCTCGACCATTTTTTGCGCGCCAGCGATTTCGGGGTTTTTCATTTTAGCTGCAGCCAGCAATTGTTCATAGGTATACGCAGCGGATGTTTCCGAGAGTTCGGTGGTCTCGATGTCAGGCGATGATTGCGGACGGTTGAGAAGCTGCTTAATTTCAGCCTGAACCTTTCCGGCTTCAAGCTGGTTTGTTGCGATTTCTCTCAGGAGCTTCGTGCGTTCAAGCTGCGCCTGAAGGACATCCTGCTGGTTTCCCATTCCGTTGCGATATCGAGCTTCTGCAGCCTGCTCGACTTGCTGGAGCAACTGGCCATCTCCCTCCAGGATCATCTGCCGCCTGGTGAGATAGCCCAACTGAAAGTAGGTCGTCTTTACCTCTGCCAGAATTGCCCTGCGAATGGATTCGTATCTTTGCTGTGTCACTTCGGCGTCTTTCTTGGCAATCTCACCGCGCAGGCGTAGTTTCCCTGGGTACGGAAGATCCTGCGAAATGCCAAGGCCCACGTAAGCAAAATCACTATTGGTATAGCCCGCGAATGGCCTTGGACTACCAACACTTACTTGTTGCAGAACAAATTGCGGATCGGGCAACGTCGAGACCTGAGTAGGGATCTGCTTTGCCGCATCCCAGCCATGGCGTGCAGCCTGAATCTGAGGATTGCTTCGTTCGGCCTCGGCGAGAAGATCAGCGAGCTTGACAGGCTGACCACCCGTGGGTGCCTCCTGCGCTCGCGTGACTGGAGACGGCCACAGAAATAGAAGAGTTGTAAGAATCAGTGCGTAAGTGAACTTCATAAGCTGTCCTTTCCCGATTCGGGGCCAATGCCCGCGTTGCGCTCCGAGGCTTCTGGCAAGAGCTTTGCCAATCCTGTGCACAAAAAAGAGACACAAGTGCGCACTACGAGAGGCGATTAGGACAGCTTTAGATCAGGAATGTGCAGAGAAGGGACTGAACCGAGGGAGGTGAGGGGTCTTGTACGATGAGGACTGGCGGCAGGCGCTGAATGCGGGGAGTGGTACCTGTTGGGTGGAGAACTGCGATGGGTGCCGCCAAAGAAAGATCAGATGCCTTGTATTGTAACTGTGGGATTGGGGCCTTAGAGACAACGCAGCAGGACGTGTCCGACGCTGCGACAAGTTGAGTGCCGCTCTCGTCCATGTTCATCTGGTCGCATTGGGATTGAGTCTTTGGCCTCGCACATTCAGCTAGCTTCGAAGTTAGTAGCGCGCAGGCCGAAAGCGGTACCGGCCCCAGCCCTATAAGGCTCAACGCCAACGCGAAAATGAATGATCGTCGCACTGATGCTTACTTTACCATACAGGCCTCTTGCAAAGCCTATTTTGAGAGTATCTCCTTTCTGCTTGAGAGAGACTGTGATATGGGTCACGCGATCAAGTGACCGCCGTTACGAACGCACATGGTGGAACCTAAGATGGCGGAACGTAGTAAGAACCTAGTATCAATTGCGGCGAATGGCAACGAAGAGCGAATAAAACGTGAATAGAAACTGAGGAAGTGTGTGTTGGTGCGGTCAAGAAGATCAGTTCGTATTTCCCGGACATTTTAGTTTGGTCCGTTTGGCTAAATCTGCGTGCGATGAGTTTCCAGGGAATACCCGCCTTGCGAAATCTTTGATGGTCAGCGTCCCAAGCGTCTGGATTGGGTTTTGTGGTTGAGGAGTCCGGAGATGAATTGCTCCGCAAATTCCTCGCCGATTTCTACGGAATTCGCTTCACCGGAAGGATCGAACCAATAAGGAATCCAATTAAGCGAGCCGAGAAGGGCAAAGGTGGCCAGCTTAGGATCAGCATTCCGGAAAACACCCGTCTTAGTTCCGGCGGTGATGATGCGGCGAATGCCCTGGTCGAAGCGGTCGCGCTTTGCAATGACCTTTTGCCGCCGGGAAGCGGAGAGCGCCTGTACGTCCATAGTCAATGCGGTTCCGCGCAATTCGTCAATCATCATGTGTACGAAGGAGACGATGACGCGCCGCAATTTTTCCTGAGGTGGATGGGAGCTGTCTTCCACCTTCTTGAGCATTCTCAAAAGAAGATCGAGAGCAAATTCGTGGCAGGCAAACAGGATGTCCTCTTTATCTTTGAAGTAGTAATAGAGGTTTCCCTTTGTCATATGGAGCGCGCTAGCAATTTCATCGACACTCGCCCCGTGGTAACCTCGGCGGCGAAACGCAGCTGCGGCACTCTTTAGGATTTCCAGGCGCATTTCGCCATTTCTGTTTTGTCTTCTGGTCATTCTGCACTTCCCGCGCTCAGTGCTCCAAAGACCGTGAGAGCAATCTTGGGGATTATATGGGATTCTGATGTAGGGCACAGCCCAACCAAAATTGGAAGGATCTCCTTCATGCTAGCCGAGTATTCAAGCATCGTCTGCGAAATCCGAGAGAGTGTGGCCAGGATTACTCTGAATCAGCCGCCTTTAAACATCATAGACATTCCCATGATCGAGGAGATGCATAGCGCCCTCGCGCGAGTCCACGCTGCGGGTGATCTGAAAGTGCTCGTCATCGACCACCAGGGAAAAGCCTTTTCGGCTGGAGTCTCCATCAAAGACCATACGCCCGACAAGGTAGGGGAAATGATTGAGAAGTTTCACGGCCTGTTCCGTCTTCTCAATTCCTTTGCCATCCCCACCCTGGCGCTGGTCGATGGAATGGCCTTGGGCGGTGGCTGCGAGCTGGCCGTTTTCTGCGATCTGGTTATCGCTTCTGACCGGGCCACTTTCGGCCAGCCGGAAATCAAGGTGGGAGTCTTTCCCCCTGTGGCGGCAGTCCTCTTTCCACACCTCATTGGCCGGAACCGGGCGCTGGAATTGCTCCTGACAGGCGATGTCATCGAGGCCGCCGAGGCCAAGGCGATGGGCCTCATCAACAAGGTCGTTCCTGCCCAAAGCTTTCGCGAAAAGACGGACGAATTCATCAGCAAACTCACTTCGCTGAGCGGTGCAGTATTGAGACTGACAAAGCGCGCGGTGGACCGCGGTCTCTACATGAGCGTAAACGAGGGTATCACTGCCGTGGAGCAGCTTTACCTCGGTGAGCTGATGAAGACGGAAGATGCACGCGAAGGTCTGAATGCTTTCTTGGAAAAACGCAAGCCGATTTGGAAGAACAAATAGCGTTGAAAACCGTACGCTGCTTTGCGTGGAAGCAGAGAATTTGTCCATTAACTTGTTCTCTTGCGGGTATAAATCGTCTGGAAGTAAAAAGAGACGACGGTCCGGCAACCTTGGCAGTCGTCCTGCAGTTCTTCGGGGAGCACGGGTTCCGCGCGCACTTCGTATCCCAATTGGCTGTAGAGCTCCATTGCTTCCTTCGCACGCTGCTCATCGGCGGTGAAGCGGCGTTCCCATCCTTGGGCAACTAATGAGGAGTCTGGCTGAAGCTGGGCGTCGGAGAGGAATCTCCGGCTTAAGCCATCGAACAGACTTTCTATTTTGATGAGCTTTGCCATCGCTGTGCCTTCGGCAGTCAGTTTGATTTTCCGACGTCGGCGATTGAAGAACCATCGCGAGCGGGCAAATTCAGTTTTTGCAGCCGGCGTTGCGCCAGAATCGCGGCGCCCAGAGCGCCGACGAACTGCACGAGATTTTCCGGTGGAACATTTACTTCCGCCTTCAGGTGTTCGCGAACAACGCGTGCCATGGTCTCGTAGCGCAGGATGCCACCGATCAAGGTGAACTCGGGCTCCATCTGAACGCGCTTCATCAGTTGTACGGAACGGTCCACCAGCGACGCGATGGCGCCGTGCATAATGTCTGCTGGTGCGCTCCCCACCGACAATTGGTTGATCACTTCGGATTCGGCGAAGACGGCGCAGACACCGGAAATTGCAACTTGCTGCTTCGAAGTTGCCACCAACTGGCCAATCTCGGTGGTCCCGTAGCCCATGTATCGCGCAGTCTTCTCCAGGAAAGCGCCGGTTCCGGCAGCGCATTTGTCATTAAGACGGAAGGACTTGACCCGGGACAACTCATCGATCCGGGTGGCCTTCATCGTTTGGCCCCCAACGTCGAGAATCGTACGGGTTCCAGGGAAGAAGAAGGTCGCGCCCCGAGCGCTGGCAGTGAGGTCGGTCACTTGAGTATCGCTGAAGGACACCATGTGACGACCGAACCCCGTGGCCACGACGTAGGAAATTTCGGATTCAATGAGTCCTGCTTCCTTCAGGGCGCTTTCATAGACCTGGCGCGCCACCTCGGCCAACTTGAACCCTGTATTGTTCAAGGCGTGGCCGAGGATCACGCCTTGTTCGTTTAGGACTACCGCTTTGGCGTAAGTGGAACCAACGTCGATTCCGGCAGTACAGATCATGACGGCCTCCCTGCGGTGGCGGGCGCCCGCCCGGCGAGAACATGATCCAGAGCGAATAAGGCCGCGCCCAGAGCACCCATGAAGTGGGAATCCTCGCTCACGTTTAGCTTGGCGTTAAGACCCTTCTGCAGCGCCGCGATCATTCCAATATTGCGCGCCACTCCGCCCGTAAACGTGATCTCTTCCTCGACTCCGACCCGCCGAAGCAGTCCGATGGAGCGTGCAGCAATCGATTGATGAACACCCTGCAGGATGTCTTCGATCTTTTTCCCTTTGCCCAGCCAGGAAAGTACTTCGGACTCGGCGAACACAGTGCAGGTCGTACTGATGCGCACGGGCCTCTCGGCGCGCAGGGCCGTCGGACCCAATTGATCCAAGGAAATGTTGAGGGCACTGGAAGCCGCGCCCAAGAATCGTCCTGTACCTGCCGCGCATTTGTCGTTCATGCAAAAATCCACTATCTCGCCTGACGGGCGTACTCGGATCGCTTTGGTGTCTTGTCCGCCCATGTCAATCACAGTGCGTGTTCCGGAAAACATGTGCACTGCACCGCGGCCATGACAACTGATCTCCGTCACCTGGGTGTTTCCAAAAGTCACGCGGTATCGGCCGTATCCAGTCCCGACCACATACTCGACTTCTTCTTCTCGCACGTTTGCATTCTTGAGAGCCACTGTGAAAGCCTGCTCGGCAGCCATGGTCACGTTTGCTCCGGTATCAATCAGCGCTCGCCCGACGATGTGTTTCGCTTCATTGATCACAACGGCTTTTGTTTGCGTGGACCCGACATCTACCCCGGCTGCGTATGCCATTTTGTGATTCCTCTCCGTGTCGAACTCACCTGCCCTAGCGGGTGGCAGCCTCTTGCTGCCTGCGGGAAGCCAAGCCTTCAAAAAAAGCATCGATGCGGTTCTTCATTTGTGCTTCAGAAACCACACGACGATCCATCATGTCGGATTCGATAAAGAGGCTGGGGATGTCCCGTGCGGCCATCAGCGCGCGGCGGTTATCAGCCATTCCGGTCGAAGTTGTGCGGCAACTCTTGATGGGATGGTAGACCACGCCGTCCAGATGGAAGGAGTCGACCATCTCGATGATCGCTTTGTCTTGATAAAACATGCTGTCCATCGCGTCGCGCACACTGATCAGGATGCCTTCTGCAAGGCTTTCCATTGGATGAGCCAGATCGTACTCGAAGCCCAGATTGGCGCCCCCGGAGGCAAACCAAAGGTAGGTGGAGTGGACAAAGGTTCCGCCCCACTCGGTGAAGAGTTCATTGAACCTTCGGAAAATGGGGTAACAGGGAACACCGACGAAAGTCAGACGGTATTTTTCCTCTGTGAGAGTGCCGATGCCATGAGCGGCTTTGTAGGCCATCTCCTCGACAAGGTTTGTGAAATAGCGGCCTCCCTCTGGAGAGCCCCGAAAGCCGTTCGTAACTCCCAGGTAGATGGTCCCGTCGGTCAGCGCGTTGAAGAGAGATGGCTGAGTCTTGTTGAACTCCAAGACCTGTTTCCACCCCCGGGACATTTCATTGGCGTAGCCCATCACCTCCCGGAGGCGGTCGATGTCGAACTTGATCCCTGTCACGCGCTCGCAGAGTGCGATCAGCTCAGTGATCTGGGCCTGTACATAGCGGCGATCGTTTTCAAAGTCCGGGTCACCTGCCCAGGTTTGCGTTCCTGCTGCTCGGGTGCCGGGTATGTCAAGCGTGAAGACGGGAATGTGATACATCCGCTCCCAAATCTCCGCCCACTTGATGTAGGTATTGCAGGCATTGGTTAACACGGCGATGGAAGGCTTCGGAATGCGCCCCATCGGATGCTCACCTCCGCGCAGTTGCACGGCCACATCGGCTTTCACGTAGCCACAGATATCCGGTGAATAGCCGTAGTCTTCGGCCTGGTTCAGATATTCATGTGCTACGCGCCGCACCGCCATCTGCAGGGAGTTAATTTCCGGGAAAACGACGGGAAGGTTGAATGTGCGCAAGATTTCGCACATGCTGCCCATCACGAAAACATAAGCGGACGGACCGCCTTGTTCCGCGGTGTGGTTCAATTCCGAAAACCATTGGCGAAAAAGATCAGCCCCCTCGCGATTTCCCCTGCCGACCATCTCGTCTTGTCGTTGTGGATCGCTCATTGCCGCATCCTTCCTTAACTGAACAGAATATTTTCCACAAAAGTTTCGAGCTGAATTTCCATGTGGTCAAAGGTGGTCATTTTTTCTTCAAATTCGCTGATGAAATACGGGATGCCTTCCTTGTCCAGAGCATGCAGATAGGCCACTTGTTCTTCCAGGCCGGGTTCGCACATCTTCGCCGCGGTTAGAATCGCGGCATCCGCGCGCGAACTCCTGATCCGCTCGAGGAGCATCTTCTCTTTGGGCTTGCGAAGATCATGCTGCACGGGACTGTAGGAACTCTTTTCCAGATAGGCTTCGGCAAGGTTGAATAGCGGATCGCCCTCCAGCGGTACGTCCTCCAGAATCCAGCGCAGTCCGATCAGCAGGTCATCATCAACAACGTAACAGGAGCGGGCGATCGCACGAATCAGATCCAGCGGCGGCTGCTCGCAGAATCCGCCTTCGAAAACGAGGCGAATCTTGTCCTGCTTCTTGTTGGGTCTGGCCGCGATCAGAGGCAGAACGGTTTCGAGCAGTTCGTTGTGTTCTTCACGCGGGATCAGCCCGCCGATGGCGACCAGGACGTATGCTTCGTCCGCGGAAAGCAGCCAGGGTGTCTCGCGCTTGATGCCATACAATTCGCGAAGCAAAGCGCGGTTGCGGTTGTACACAGCCAGAGAGCGGCGCAGGTCATCTTCCTTCACGGCCCGTCCGGCGATCTCCTCAACGCTGCGCTGCAGCCGTGCATACTCGTTCCGCAAATAAGTGACCGCGGCGGGGGAATTCGCGTTCTGGGGAAGATAAAGAATCTGGCAGGGATAAGTAAAATTGCGGCCCCAGACGGCTCCCAAGTTGCGCGCCGCGTCACAGATGGGGTGGGTCACGAACATTTCGAGTTGGACCCTGTTGCTCAGGGCAAGTTCGAGAGAAGTTTTCAAGATTGAACAAAGATAGGAACCGAAACGCGAGTCGGCCTGCACGGCCTCGATTTGGGCTCCATGAACTTTGAAAGGCAGGATTCCCGCAGCGTGGACGATCTCTTCGGGGAAATAGACTTGGAAATGTCCGATGACTTTTCCGCCGGATTCGCGCCAGCGGCGCACCGTCGGGAAAGACATGTCCTCCAGTAATTCCCGGCATTCGTAGAAAATCTCGCCGAGAGGCTTGTCTCGCCAATTTTCAAATATCTGGAAACTCATCGTTGTCGCCTTCCTATTTCGGTGCGGCCTCAGGACTCATGCGAAACACTCCCTAATTCACGATCCGGGAAGAACAATGTGCCTGGCAGCCTGCAGCTTATTTTGCGACCTTTGACGCCTCTGCCACCCACGGTGCGATCTCGTGGATCAGTTCTTCGTTCCACCGTGCCCCTTGGGCGAGCCGCTGGCGAAGCCGGACGAAATCCACTTCTCGCCGGTCTTTCGTCCCGTAATGAAAAGCGCGGAAGCCTGCGTTAGCTTCCGTCATCATGTTGAGCGAAAGCCAGGCGCGGTTACTTTCGCGATTCTTGTCCCAGTGCTGGAGCTTGTGCTTGCGCAGGCTCTCAATGGTCTTGATGAGGCAATCTGGCATGGTGTACAGCAATTTCATGCACAACTCCTCGACGGCATCGTCGAGCAGGGAAAGGTCCACGATGCCTTTGGTCAGCAGAGATTTTCCCTCTTCACGAGCCTGTCCCGTCTTCCAGTCGCCGAGCACTACGCGTCCGTATTCGTCCAAAACGCGATCTGTGACCACCAATGGATTCGCTACCCATCTGCCGTCGGCCTTCAATACCGGAACAATTTGTGTGAGTCCCCCCAGCCAATAGAAGCGGTGCGCGCTCCAGGTCTCGCAGAGAGTCCCGCTATTCATGGCGCGTTCGATTCCGACATAGCCGGGAAGAAAATCGGTGCTTCCGCCATCCGGAGCAGACCCGTGCTTCGGCCCGGCCTGGCTGAAAACGGCGAGATCGCTCGCGATCGAGAAATCGCAGGCCATTCCGACTTCTTGACCGCCGCCGACGCGCATTCCGTTCACCCGGCAGATGACGGGCTTGTCGCATTGCAGAACGGTCGTCACCATGTCGTTGAACAGACGCATGTACTGGCGGTATTCGGCAGGTGCGCCAGCGTAATATTCAGCATATTCCCGCGTGTTCCCGCCGCTGCAGAAGGAACGCGTTCCCGCCCCTGTCAAAACCACGGCAACCGCTGCGCGGTCATTGCTGGCCTCGCGTAATGCCAGAATCACTTCCTTGGCCATCGAGGTGGTGTAGCTATTGAGTTCGTTGGGATTGTTCAGCGTGATCCAAATGTTGTGGAGACCTTCCACCGGTTTGCCGGAACGGTCGTGTACCGGCCTTCTTTCCACCAAGATCTCCTGCTGAGAGCTGGCTTCGATGAGATTGTGATTCTTCACCTTGCGGCCTCCAATCCATGTTTTCCTTTGTTGTGATTGGGCTGCAGAATCACTCGCCGCCGCAGTGCATGCTTGGCAACCGCCTCGAGAATCGCCGGGGCTTCTTCCAATGCATGGAGTTCAATAAACGGAGCAAGTGCAACTTTGCCTTCGAGGACCAGCCGCAGCGCAGCGGGATATTGGTCTGGCGGGCAACCCCAGTTGCCGCGTGCGGTCGCATCGAAGGCCATCAGGTTCGATAGGCGCAATTCAATGGACTTGGGTGTGAAGCCGACCACTGCCAGGTAGGCACCATGATCCAACAATCCGAAAGCTGTCGTCTGACCCGCGGGCGTTCCGCTCATTTCGAAGATTTTTAGACCGATGCCTTTGCGAGCGGATTCTTTGCTAAAACTGCGAACGGCGGCCTTCAAGCCCTTCAGATCAGTAGAACTGGCATCAAGAACCAGTCCCGCACCGTGCCGCGAAGCTAGATCGAGTCGCTCCCTGTCAACGTCAATAGCCACCACAGCTGCACCCAGCGCGGCCGCGATCTGCACCCCGAATCCTCCCACGCCACCAGCCCCAACGATGACCGCCACATCCTCCCGCCCGAGTCCAGACCTTCGGATCGCCTCGTAGGGAGTAGTCACCGCATCGGCGACAACGGACAGCATTTCGAGAGTGAGACCCAACGGGAGAGGCTCGGGGACAGCACATAGGCCACGAGATGGAACGAGCACATGACTTGCGAAGCCACCGTCGCCGTCATTGCCAGGCATAAATTGCTGGCGGCAGATGGTTTCTCGTCCCGCTCGGCACGCCGGACATAGCCCGCAGGGAATCACGGCAGGAACAATCACGGAACGCCCTAGCCAACTACTGGCGTTTTCGCCGACAGCAACAACCCGTCCGGAGATTTCGTGCCCCAGGATGAGGGGAAGGGCATGCCGCGTCGGCACACTTTCAAACGCAAACCCGATATCCGTATGACAGACACCGCAGCCTGCGATTTCGACAACGAGTTCGTCAGCACTGGGCTTGAGGGCGTGGAGTTCGCAGGGCCGCAGCGGAGTGTTGGGATCCTTCAGTTGGAAGCCATACGCCCCTTGAATGCTGGTCACCATGGACCTCTCCCAGTTCCCGAGGCAATTTCTGCAATTTGCGGAGGATACGGTCGAACCTCACAAGAAACAGTGACCACGGTCACAGAGTTATGTGACGCGCTCACATGGCGCCCCGGTTTCACTGCTAGCTGCTTCTTATGGAGGGCGTTTCGAAGGACCTGCGAATTGAACCAATATTCAGGAGTCATACATCCTGACTCTGACATCTAGACTGTCGTCAACAAATACAGAACAAAAAGCATTATCTGTTTTTGAACGACTGTTCAATTTATAGCCGTACGCGTTGCGGATGTCAAGCCATTATTTTCATGTGACTACCTGGCAACCCCTTCGTGCCAGTATCTCGCCGGCCGATGTTGTTCCGGCTTGCAGGATCTAATACAAAAACATTATTGCCTGTCTCGGGAACTGAGCGCACCGTCAGCGCATCTTGGGGCGCGCTTGTGAATTCTCGGCCCGCTTAATAGGTGCTCGTTTTTCTTTTCTCCATGCTGTTATGTCCTCATACTCTTTGCTGAATTCTATCGGGGGTGGGAAATGCGATCACCAGAGCCTCTAGCTCGGCGCGTCGAGACGGGTTGGTCCATGCTGCTATCCAGAGCAGCGGCAGCCATCCTCCTGTTCGAGCTCGTATCGGGGCTGGCGATAACGTTTGGTCCGTTTCATCCGGCAATTGAATGGGGACTCCTGCTGCACACGGCGGCCGGAATAATCATCATTGCTCCGCTGGCATGGTACTTCGCGAAACATTGGAAGGACTACGCCGATCAGGCGTTCTCGGACGTATTGCTGTTGGGCTACGTGGGGCTTGGTGCTCTGGTCATTTGCGGAGTGTCGGGACTCCTGCTGACATGGCAGGCTCTGTTCGGAGTTAAGACTTCACAGTCGCTGCGGTATGTCCATCTTGTTTCCACATTGCTGATGCTGGCTGCCTCCGTTCCCCATATCTTTATCGCGTGGTGGCGGCGGCGCAAAACGGAGTTTTCGAGAGGCGCGGCGGGATGGTTCGGAATCTCCATAGCCCTCACGCTTGCCGGAATCTTTCTCGTGGCCGCCCTCACGCTGAAATACTCGGGAGCGAAATACCACAACCAATTCCCGACTGACTACAGTTATCCCTTTGGCAAGGATCGTCCTTTTGCGCCTAGTTTGGCGCATACGGCCACCAACGGGGCATACGACGCCCAGTCCCTGGCAGGTTCGGACACCTGCGGAGGAAGCGGATGTCATACCGAAATCTATAATGAGTGGAAAACGAGCGCGCACCGCTACGCCGCTATGGATCCCATCTTCCAGGGAATACAGACGGTTATGGCGAAACAGAATGGTCCAGAATCAACGAGGTACTGTGGAGGTTGTCACGATCCCATCTCGCTGTTTTCGGGAACAAAAAACATATTTGTGGAGAAACTGACGGGGCTGCAGGGCTACAACGAAGGTATTTCCTGCGTCGCTTGCCATTCCATTCAGAAGACAGACATACAAGGCAATGCGAACTACACTCTAACGCAGCCGACTGAATATCTCTGGCAATGGAGTTCCGGTCACACCATTGGTGCAGTAGCTCGCAATTTTCTGATCCGCTCGTGGCCTTCGCAGCACAATCGCCTGAGCAAACGCATGTACAAGAAACCCGAGTACTGCGCTGCGTGCCACAAGCAGTTCATCGACCAGGAAGTGAATCGGGTCGGCTGGGTGCAGTTGCAGAACCAATACGACAATTGGGCTGCCAGCCACTGGAACCATAAGGGCGACCCACGTGCCACGGTCGAGTGCCGTGAGTGCCACATGCCACTGGTGGATTCCACAGATCCGGCCGCCGGCGACACCAGCGACTATAACCGCAGCGCCGACGATCACAAACATCGCAGTCATCGCTTCCTGGCGGCGAATAACTTTGTGCCGGCGCTGCTGCATCTGGATGGCTGGGAAAAGCACGTGCAATTGACCACCAGCTGGCTGCAGGGCCACATCGATATCCCGGAGATTCGCTCCAAGTGGGCGGAGGGTCCGGTAGTGAAAATCCGAATCGAGACTCCGCCGGCCATTGCACCAGGCCAACAGATCCCGGTGCGAGTAATCCTTACTTCGAATAAAGTCGGACACGACTATCCTACGGGCCCACTCGACATGATCCAGAGTTGGGTCGAGCTGCGAGTTCAAGACGAGAGCGGCCGGGTGGTGTTCTCCTCAGGGGGCCGTGACGCACGTAACTTCCTTCCACCCGGTACTTTTCTCTTCAAAGCCGAACCCGTCGATCAATACGGCAATCTGATTGACCGGCACAATTTGTGGGAGATGGTCGGAGTGCGCTACCGCCGTTCACTCTTCCCAGGTTATTCGGACACCGTCGAATACAACGTCCTTTGTCCGTCGGGCGGCCCGAGTGCACCGGCCTCGGAGACGCAGGGCCAACGTGAATTCTCCATCCCTGCGAGCGGCACAACGGGGAAGCTGCACATCGATGCTACGTTGCACTACCGCAAGATCGATCAATTCCTGCTCAACTATGTGATGGGCGAGAAGTCTGGCCTCACCGCCCCGGTAGTTGACATTGCGAGCGCAACGGCCAATGTCTGCGTGGCGCACACTGGAGCAACATTGCCATGCCCGTAGGCGGTCCACCGGATCGTCGCAGGGCAATATCTAAAAGACTTCGCCGTGCAGTCTGGGCGGCATCCACGCTGCTTGCGCTTGTACTGATCGGCGCTCTCGTTACCTGGCGGATTCGCAAGGAGAACGCACCTGAAGAGTACCTGCCGGGAGAAAACTCCACGGACATTACCAGCGTGCTCAGCGAACGGGCTACGCGGATACCTGCAACCACGGTCCCAACCATCACAACCAAAGTGAGTTCGCGTGTGGTGGACTCGTTGTTGGACCCCGGTCGAAAACTTCCGCCGGGAGCGCCGGAGCCTCGCTTCACCGATGTCACCAAAGCCGCGGGGCTCGCCTCATTCCGCCAGTTTCAAGGCTCGCGAACTTCCCAGTTGCCCGAGGACATGGGCTCCGGCCTTGCATGGGGCGATTTTGACAATGATGGCTTGGATGACTTGTTCGTCGTCAGCGGCGGCGGGTCACTGGATTTGCCCGAATCACAACTCGCGCCGTCAGTCCTCTATCGGAATCTAGGCGATGGCCGTTTCGAGAAGGTGCAGGACTTCCCGGACCTCCGCATCCGGGGCATGGGCGCTGCGTGGGGCGATTACAATAACGACGGCTGGCTCGATCTGGTGGTCACCGGTTACGACACCATCATCCTTTTTCGGAACGACCACGGCCACTTGGTCCGGGACAAGAGTTTCCCATCACCCAAAGGTTTTTGGACGGGCGTGTCATGGGGAGACTACAACCGGGATGGATATCTCGATTTTTACGTTTGCGGCTACGTAAAATACAAACCCGGAAAGCGTAATTCGTCCGGCAGTTCGACCCAGTTCGGACTCGAAGTCCCATTCACCCTGAATCCTGCCTCCTACGAACCCGAACGGAACCTCCTATTCCGCAACAATGGCAACGGCACGTTCACTGAAGTTGCGCAGCAACTCGGTGTTGCGAATCCGGAAGGCCGCAGCCTGAGCGCACTCTGGCACGACTTCGATGGCGATGGCTGGCTTGATCTCTACGTGGCGAACGACATTTCGGAAAACAAGCTATATCTGAACCGTCACGGAACCTTTGTTGACGCCGGCAGAGGGGCTTGGGTCGAAGAGTACCGCGGGTCCATGGGTCTGGCCGCGGCGGACTTCGACCGCGATGGTGACGACGATTTCTTCATTTCGCATTGGGTCGCGCAGGGTTTTGCGTTGTACCAATCACTGCTTTCGGAGCAGCAGGGTGGGCCGGGCAAACCGGAGTTGCATTTTACTGATGTGGCCGCAAGCATGGGT
Source organism: uncultured Acidobacteriota bacterium (assembly GCA_963727945.1). Classification (GTDB taxonomy): domain Bacteria; phylum Acidobacteriota; class Terriglobia; order Acidiferrales; family UBA7541; genus Acidiferrum. The sequence continues at coordinate 65,792 of CAVSIW010000051.1, read as the reverse complement.
ATCGGACAGCCCTCATTCCAATCCATCGGATGGGGCGCCAGTTTCGCCGATTTCGACTCGGATGGCTGGCCCGATCTTATTGTCGCCAACGGTAGCACCTTCGAGCAAAAGGAATCCTCGCCTCCTCAGCTGGTGCCAATGCCTTCGTTCCTTTTCTGGAACGCCCATGGTGATTTCTTCCACGATCTTGCGCCCTGGAATCGGTCCCTCTCTCAGCCACACGTCAGCCACGGTCTGGCTGTCGCTGATTTCAACAACGACGGGGCGATGGATGTGGCGATCGTTGATCAAGGAGAAGGCGTGCGATTGTTACGCAACGACATTCCGCAGGGTAATTGGGCGGAGTTCAGGCTGCGCAGCCGCGTCCCCGGGAGCGAAGCACCTCTCGGATTTGGCGACGGAGCAACTGTGATCGCCTGGGTGGGCGGAGTCCCACTGCGTCGCACCGTCACCAGCGCCTCTTACCTATCCCAAGATAGCCGTCGCGTACATACAGGCCTTGGTGCGGCGACCAAGATCGACCGGTTGGAAGTGCGCTGGCTGCGCGGGCGCGCGGAAACCTGGACGAATCTCGCTGCGAATCACATTTGGGAGATCACCCAGGGGCAGCGGGAAGCACAGCCTTTCTATCCAGGTACTGCCAATGTCAACCCCGCTGTTGGAGCGGTACCACTTGACAAAACCGGACTTGTGCAGTTCTGGGACAAGCAGCACGCCGCAATGGACGCCATGAAGCGCGAGGGGAACCTCACAAAGGCGGCGCTGTTGTTCCGCGAAGCGCTCGCCATGAATCCCAACCATGAGGATTCGCACTACTATCTCGCGAACTGCCTCGCTGCTTCCGGCGACATCCCTGCCGCGCTAGCAGAACTCGATGCGCTCATTCGAATTAACCCACAGAATCATCGTGCCTTTCAGCGGAAGGGCGAACTTCTCGCGGCCTCAGCGTCTTCGCGGAGGCAACTCGAACTTGCGCGCCAACCACTGAACATTGCATTAGGGATGAACTCGGAAGAGACCGGGGCACTTGTGCTGTTGGGACAGGTGGCGCTAGCACTAGGAGACCTCGCGTCGGCGGAACAGCACTTCGCACACGCTTGCCAGGCCAATCCGCGTGCAGCGAACGTATGGTTTCTGCGCGGTTACATCGCATGGAAGCGGCAGGACTTCGCGCGAGCTTCGGAAATGTTAACCGCTGCGCGCAACGCACGAGGGCGTGATTGGAAGCCGGCCGGGGCGGCCTTCGAGGGTGACGTGCAGCATCGTATGTACAGCGAATCCGGATTCCTGAATGTGTTCGAAAAACAATGGGATGGTTCACCGGACCCCGCGCATTCCTACGATCAACTGGATCTATACCTGCGCCGTTTCCTGTGAGGGGCGAAACTGAGCCAATGCTCCGAGAGCCGATAGGCAGATGATGTCATCTGCATTGGCAGGGTGTCGTATTGCTCCATCCCTTTCGAAGAATGACAAAAGTCTTACAAAGCGAGATTCCTGCTATGAGAAAATATATAGCGTGAGCAAGTATCCGACCATCATCCAGGGTGGCATGGGCGCAGGCGTATCCAGTTGGCGACTCGCGCGCGCCGTATCCCAACTCGGCCAACTTGGTGTAGTTTCCGGTACGGCTCTGGATCAGATCCTGGCCAGGCGCTTGCAGGACGGCGATCCCGGCGGGCACATGCGCCGCGGCCTCGATCATTTTCCTTTCCGCCGAATGGCGGAGCGTATTTGGGAAACGTATTACATCCCGGACGGCAAGCCGGAACGCCAGTCCTACAAGACCCTGCCGAAGCATTCCAAGGACAATTCCCGTCGAGCTTATCGAGCTATGTATTGTTGCGAACTTTGTCGAAGTGTTTCTCGCTCGCGAAGGCCACGGCAATCCGGTAGGCATCAACTACCTGGAGAAAATTCAGATTCCGCATCTTCCGTCTCTTTACGGCGCCATGCTCGCCGGTGTCGGCTACGTTCTGATGGGCGCGGGCGTCCCTTTGAAGATTCCTGGCGTGCTCGATCGTTTTGCCAATCACGAACCCGCAACCTATACCGCTGCACGTCACAGGCGCGCAGGAGGGTGATGACACGACGATGACATTCGTTCCGCGGGAATTCATGGAGTGCGATCTTTCGCCGCTGACCCGCCCGAAGTTTATCGCCATCGTTTCTTCCAACACCCTGGCCACAACGATGTTGAAGAGAGCCAACGGCAGGGTGGACGGATTTGTCGTCGAGGGGCCCACCGCCGGTGGCCACAACGCGCCGCCTCGCGGGAAACTCCAGTTCGACGAGGCAGGTGAAGCGATTTACGGAGAACGCGACAAGGTTGACTTAGCGAAAGACTACGCGAACTGGGACTGCCATTCTGGCTCGCCGGCGGATACGGCGCCCCAGAAAAGCTGCGCGAAGCCCTGAACGCCGGGCGCCGCAGGCATTCAGGTGGGAACCGCGTTTGCGTTTTGCGCGGAGTCGGGGTTGCGGGATGACTACAAGCAGGCGCTTCTGGAAAAAGTGGTCTCCGGCGATGCCCGAGTGGCCACCGACTGCCTAGCCTCTCCCACGGGTTTCCCGTTCAAGGTCGCACAGTTGGAAGGCTCATTGTCCGAACACGAAGTCTATATTGCCAGGCCGCGCATCTGCGATCTTGGCTATCTCCGCGAGGCCTACAGGACTGCCGAGGGCATGATTGATTACCGCTGTCCCGGGGAGCCGGAGACAGTATATGTGTCAAAGGGTGGCAAGCTCGAGGACACCGTGGGGAAGCAATGCCTTTGCAATGCGCTGGTGGCAACCATTGGACATCCCCAGGTACGATGCGGTAAGTACAAGGAGCAAGGTTTGGTGACCTCCGGGAATGACTTGCCAGGAATTAAACGCTTCCTTCCGGCAAGTGGCTCGACCTACAGCGCTGCGGACGTAGTGACGGAACTGTTGGAAGGCTGCGAGGCTCCGTTGTGACATCATTTGTTCCTATTCATCTTTGCGCGGCAGGCGCACAACACGACCCCCTGAAGTTCAATCCAATCTACCAGACCTCTTTGGTCTAGCTTAGCTCCGGCAAGTTCTGATTGAATCGGTCACTAGGCTGTTAACCGAGAGAACGTAGGTTCGAATCCTACCCGGGGAGCCAACTCCTCATGTTTCAATAAGTTGAAAATCCACCGAGCATTCGGTCTTCTGCCGAAAGGGTTGTACGTTGGAAGTCAATCCGACTGGCCACATCCTCTTTTCTTTCTGGATTTGAAAGAAGCGCTCCATAGAGTTCTCTCCGTTTTCAGCGAAGCATGGTAAGAACGAAAGCGCCGCCGAATAATTCCCCAGAAGCTGAGCACGCCTTCTGACCGGGAGTGACTTTAGTCACTGTGCCCAAACGGAGCCTCATTCAGAATGTCAGGGTGAGAAGGAGGCAATTCATGGAATTCAATGTCGAGACGAGAGTGAAAGAAATTGCCCTGTCGAATCCAGGAGCCAAGCAGATTCTGGAAGAGGCAGGCGTGGACTACTGCTGCGGCGGAGGCAAATCGCTGCATGACGCTTGCGCACATTCGGGTGCGTCCGCAGAGGAAATTTTGAAGCGGCTCCGCGAAAACAAGGAGCAGGTGGGGCCCGCAGATAAAAACTGGACGTCCGCCCCACTGGGAGATCTGACGCGATACATCGTTGAAAAACATCACCAATATGTTCGCCGAGCGATCTCGCGTGTGCGCGCCCTGGTGGAGAAAGTGAAGGGGAAGCACGGAATAAATCATCCCGAGATCGCGGAGATGGAAGCGCTCTTTCTCGATCTGGGGCACGAAATGACCGTGCACATGCAGAAAGAGGAAATGGTCCTCTTTCCATATATCGAGGCCATGGAGCGCTCAACCGAAGGAGATGAAACCCTCGAACCTCCCTTTTTTCAGACTGTGCGAAATCCGATCCAGGCCATGATGCAGGAGCACGATGCTGCGGGCGACCTCTTGCGGGCGCTGCGTGAAAAAAGCCACGGCTACGCTGTGCCGGCCGATGCTTGCATGAGTTATCGCGAACTCTATGAATCGCTCGAAGCGTTCGAGGCCGACCTACACACGCACGTGCACTTGGAAAACAACATTCTCTTCCCTCGCGCCGTCGAAATGGAAGGGACTGCGGTTTGAGCTCAGGAGAGTTGCCATGTCGATTCCACAGCAAGCACCTCTAGCATCCCCCGAACGGAACCGTGTGTCCGTCGCTTCACACAGCGACTTCATTGAAAGTGCCCGCAGCCGCGAGGCCGCTCTTACTCGTTTGATCATGGCCTACATCACTTCGGGTCTTGTGTTCATGCTGCTTCCCGGCACATTTTTTGGCGTTTGGAATCTCCTGCAGATTAGCGGGCGCGAGAGCGCGGCGTCTGTTTCCCCAGCTTGGTTGCAGGCACACGGTCATGCACAGGTGTTCGGCTGGATTGGCAGCTTTATTTTCGGCATCGGCTTCTACTCCATTCCGAAGCTGCGTGGCCCGGCGAAGTCGGCATTCGGCTCAGCCTGGGCATGCTGGGTGATGTGGTCTGCTGGCGTAGCGCTGCGCTGGGCTACAAACGTGTACGGGTGGCAGTGGCGAGTGCTACTACCGGTTTCTGGCGTTCTCGAGTTAGCGGCCTTCATTATCTTCTTTCGAGCGGTATCGCAGCACCGGCCGCAGCCTGCGGGGAACGGCCGCTTGGACTCGTGGATCTGGGTGGTCATCAGCGCGAGTTTGGGATTCTTGTTGGTCCTCATTGCCAATCTCGCGGGAACTGTTTATCTGTCGCTACGCGGCTCAAGTCCGGCGTTGCCGCACAAACTGAACCAGCGCTATCTCGTGTTGATGGCGTGGGGATTTCTTGTGCCGTTCATTTGGGGATTTAGTGCGAAATGGATGCGGGTGTTTCTGGGGCTCAGACCACTCCGCCCGAAAATTCTGTTTAGCGCCGTTTTGTTCAATCTCACCGGAGTCGCTCTGGCAATTGCCGGGAACTTCCAATTGGCAACGTGGTTCCTGGTTGTGGGGGCAGGAGTGTCAATTGTAGCCATGCGAATTTTTGAGACCAGTGAGCAGGAGGCGAAGATCCGAGGGATCCACTGGAGCTTTCCATTCTTCGTTCGAATGGCCTATTTTTGGCTCTTTGTCGCGGCCATGCTAGGAGTGGCGGCCAGCATCTGGGACACTTCGGGAGGGATCTGGGGCGCATCGCGTCATGCTCTGACTGTGTGGATTTGTCGCGACAATGGTCCTCTCGGTGGGGCAACGAATCCTGCCGGCTTTCGCGGGGATGCGCCTGCTCTGGAGTCCAAGACTTATGTTTGTGGGACTGGTCTTACTGACCGTTGGGTGCTCGCTTCGGGTTTCCTGCGAAGTGCTCGCCTACCAAGGATACGCAAGCTGGGCGTGGCCAGTTCTGCCGTTGTCTGCTCTGGTCGAATTGACGGCGCTTTCCGTGTTTACGACAAACATATTGGGGACTTTCATGCTCCAGCCGAGCCATGCCGTGAAAGAACCAATGCTTGTAAGCGTTCCCGAATTAGTCGCACATTCGAATTCCAGATAGAGTGCGAGTCTCTCTGCGGCACAATTACACGAAGACGATGCGTATCGCAGGGAATGGTGCGAGAGGGCTGGCTTGGGATTCGAGTTGGGCGAATTGGGCTACAAAGTAGGAGTTCCAATTCGCCCGTCACTCGTTGCGTAAGTCTGTCCTGAGACAGGCTTTAGAAATGGTTGCGGGGGTCAGATTTGAACTGACGACCTTCGGGTTATGAGCTTCACAGAAATGCAGGGCAAAAATCTACTAAATGCTTGCTGTGGCGTTGCTTAGCTCAAAACTCACCGCGCCTTTTCTCCTGTTGAATTGTACCGAAGTTGTACCGAACAATTGTAAAGCCTCCGACCGAAATCGGAGGCTTTCTCTTTCTTGTCCGTTGGCGGAGCCGGGGAGGGTCTTCGCGACATCTCGGCGAAAACAAGCATTCCGTTCGACTGACTACGAAACCAGCAGGTTCTATGCGCCAGACCTCAACGGCTGCTCTTTCCTCGACTGGACAGCAGCCGCGATCCTCACCACAATCGCGGTGACTGCGACAAGAACAAACGGCGTGTAGAAAGCGGGTTCCTTTATCGCGTGTCGCGTGAAGCTGACCGTGAAGAGACTTATCAGATAGTAGTGCGCCAGCGCCTCAAAACGTAATGACCAGAATGTGAGATGGCGAAGCAGAACGCCAGCAGCCAGAGCATAGATGAGCAGGAACCCGACCGTGAACGGGATGGGCATGATCCCTTTCAAAACGTTTTCTCGTCCTATTGCAGCCGCTAGGATAAGAATGAACGCAAGATGCACCGTGTGTGATCCCGCAAAGCCCAAGGTAAACCCGTCTTTGTGTGCCTTCAGCCAGCGTGTAGCGGCAGCAGGCATGAGACGGTAAAGTGCGTCACCCAGAAAAGCGCCGAAGAACAGGACAAACGAGATACGCGCTGTCGCTCGGATCGCCACGCGAATTGTTGTCTCGTCCATCATGGACTGCTACCGTTTGCCGCAAAACATACGCCCGGAGCTTGGGGCCGTCAATCTCCTGTCGGGCGGCTCTGAAGCTTGGGAATTGAGCACCGAACTGCTGATGATCCGGTGCCCATTTCGTTGCGCTCTAGCGGACACGGAAGCTGATCCGCACTGTCAGGCGTCGCTTGTAGTTTCGCCGTCCCGGCACCCGCTCACCCGTCTGGAAGCACCTGCCCAACTGATGCAGACGTGAGCGCATGCGGCAGAAGTCCGCTCTCGTTGCGCCTAGCTACGCAGCACCAATCCTGCAATTACCCTGACAAGACTTCGACAGGCTACTGAGCCAATGGACTTCGAGAGGAAATCTGGACTAGCCTAAACGGGTGCCATCCGAATCGGGGATGATTCAAACCGGGAGGCGTTCAATGAACCTTTCTGCATATTGGAAACCAAGTCTCGTTTTGCTTGCCTTCGCTGCTGCTGCGTCATCGACAGCACCCGCGTCGGTTGACACAGCGGCAATCGCCGAAACAATCAAGGCGGACGTCGATCAACTCGTTGCTGGACTCAATGCCCACGATGCAGTCAAGACAACCGCCTATGACACCCCAAATATCATCTCTATGGAATGTGGCAGCCCCTCAACTGTTGGGGTCGAAGCCGACAGAGAGGGCTTCAAAATGGGCTTTGCTCGCGACCCCTTATGGAGAGTCAGTCTCATCGACGAAACTGTGGATGTTGCGAGCAGCGGAGACTTGGCAGTCTACCGTGGCACCTATAATGAGGACAACGGTCGTGCAGGTGTGCTGATGACCCATAAGACGAACTTCCTTGCGGAATTCAAGCGTCAAGGCGATCAATCATGGAGGATCGTCTGGTACAGCGTCTCCAACATGGAACAATCGCATCCGAAGTAATTGTCGGATGTCCGACCTTCGTGACACCCGGCGACCTCTGCTCCGCACAGTCGTAGCGGCGTATATTCCCGGCATGCAAAGCGCACCACCAGCCGCGCGAATTGTGATTGATGATGTCTTCATCACCAAGTAGCACCCCAGTGCGATCTGACCGAAGACGATGAAGGCGAGTATCGAGTATCGGCGGCTCCTTGCGGAAACGGCTCACCATTTGGGCACTCGGGGAACTATCTCGCAAGCTACTCTTCGGCTAGCTAGATGGGTCGCCCGAGCGTGAGCCAAGAAGCCTCGATCACGATGTAGGCTAGGAGCACCAGAATGTAAGGGCGGGCTGCCAATCGGCGGCTCCGGTCGAACACGATTAGGGCTAGTAACAATGCGTCGATTAAAGCAAGACAGACAGTCTGGGACGGAGCCTGCCGTACGTGGAAAAGGTATCCAAGCACTCTCGCCATTCCCGCTGGCAGCAACACCAGCGCGATGCAAATCATGCATCGCATGTGTGTCGCGACGTCGCGCCGACGAATCGCCGCGATTGATACAGCATACAACCCGCCAAAAAGCAGAAGCTGGGCGGCGGACAGAAACTCGGCGTTGCGAGCTATGCCTATCGTCGCGCCGTCGGTCAAGTGCTCGTGATATTCCTTCCACAACATCGCGACAGAGGAGACGAGCGCAATCGGTATGAGGATGTTCGAGAATTTCCCAAGAATGCGATGTGTCGAGAATGCTCTGTAGCGTATGGCCAGCGGCTGCACGATCAACAGGAGGAGAAAGCAAAACAGCGAAGCAAAGTGTACATGGACTGCGGTCGTGATGGTCTCGTCAAAATGCGGAAACTCTGAAAAATACGGAATCCAGAAACCCGCGATGAAAATTGGCAGAAGAACAAGTAAGACGTAGCCAAGATTGCGGTAGGAGCGCTCCATGCGTTGGGTAGCGGGATTCTAGCCCGTCGGCTGAGGCTTTTCAACCGCCTGCGAAAGACCAGCGGACGCGGCATGCGGCGAACCTGCAAGACCTCTACACCTTCAGGGATGCCACCGCAGACTGATCACGCGCTACTGAGTGCGGTGCGCATTCCTTGAAATCAGCCCAGAAGGTCAAACTACTGCAAACTACCGCTTCACGCGGAATCTGAGGCTTGTTCTTGCGGCGACTTCCTGCACGCTGATTTTCTCGAAGCTGGTCTGACTCAATTGGCGAAATCAGGCGATAGTGCTCAAAACCCCCTGCTCAGGGTCAATGAGCGGTACGGCGATGCTACGCCAATCGAACCCAGTGACGCCGTCCTCTGGGGCTAGCTTGTTTTCTTCGGTTTCCAGCCCTTCGTTGGATCTTCAGCTTCAGCCTCCTTGAGTACACCGGTGTTGTGGCCCAAGGTGATCTTCCATTCGCCGTTTCTCTTAACCACGACGAACGAAAGCCTGCCTTGTCCGGCCGGGAGTTTGGTCACTCCATCGGGAGCCACTGATTCCACGGAATGCTCAGTCACAACGACGACGGCCACACTGGGCGCAACTTCGCGGATCGACATGTCAGAGTACGTAAAACCGCCATTGCGAAACACGGTGCTCGCATACGCTGCATGAGCCTTCACGACGTTCTCTCTTCCGTGCCAGAACATCCCCACGACGTTGATCCAATCAGCGTCCTCCGCGAACAGATCTCCGTATGCTTTCCAATCTTTGTGATTCATTGCCTCGGGAACCGCCAGAATCAATGACTTGATCGCAGCTTCATCGAACGCGCTCGGACTCTGCGCGTGCATCCAACAGCAACTGACACCAAAAATCACAGCCATAACCATCCAACGCAGCGTGAACCGCATAGCAGCACCTCAGATTGTGAGATTGTAGGAGCAAGCCCAGACTGCTGTCGCGAGTCTATCACGCAACACACCGACGGTGCGATCGTTGACGATAACAGCGATTACACTCAAAACCCCGCTATGTTGACAGAAAAAGGCGGGCGGGTGGCTCATGGTCTACTGGGCTGAGGTACTTGGGTGCCACACCCTTGGTTTGAAATGGTGTGGGTTTTGACTTTCCTTTTGGCGGTTCAAACTGCAACACACTGCTTACATATCCAATAAAAAAAGGCCGGGCGCCTGTGCCCGGCCTGCAAATTTTCAAATGGTTGCGGGGGTCAGATTTGAACTGACGACCTTCGGGTTATGAGCCCGACGAGCTACCAGGCTGCTCCACCCCGCGTCATTCATACTACGCGACTTGACGCTGTTCCGCAACTCGCACTGCTCCACACGCCGGCAGCACGCCCTAAATTTTGATGAATGGGAATGATTGCATTAGATTTAGATACGAAAGAATTCTCACCACTGGTTATAAGGTGTCCCGTCGAATCGCGAACTCAGCGCGGAATGCGAATGCACGTCGACCATCCCCGTGGTCACCTGATCCGGACTAAGCACGACATTGTCGAATACCGGATCCCAGTCTGCGGCCTGAGTCATGGGATCTACGGGAACTTCCCGCAGATATCCCGCTCCGTGAAGATCCTCCAGCGATTGCGGCGCGGCCTGCTTATCCAGCGTAAAATTATCAATCGCTTCGCGCAGCACCTGTAAATCATGCTTCAGCACTGCTTCCCGCGAGCGCTGGACTGTCATGTCATAACGCCCCGCGGCCAATCCCAGCAAAATGAAAATGATCGCAATCACGATCATCAATTCAATCAGCGTAAATCCCGCACTGAGGCACCTATCCGCCCGTTTGCGCCGCGCCAGTCCGTTATCCATACTTCGTCTAAGCCTGTTCATTGCAACTCCTCGAACAATCTACCAGTCGCTATATTTTGTCCCATCGAGCGCCGTGCCCGACGACTTCGAGTACACATCGAAAACGTTTTTTCCGCCCCAACTTGTCGAATCCGGATCGTCGCTGATCGAGCGCAATCCCCAGTCCGCCCGCCCCGTCATCGGGTCCACCGGAATCTTGCGCAGAAACCGCAGCCTCTTGTCGTCTCCTGCTCCCAGCTGCACGCCCTTCACCAGCGTTTCCAGATCCGGCGGATAATTCTCGCTCCCCACTTCCGTTCGGAACTTGTGCTGGTCCGCCAAATCTTTGTACCGGTCAATCGCATCCTTCATTGTCCGCAGGTCGTAGTGAAGTTCTGCTTCTTTTTGTCGTATCACCGTGTATCGGAAAACCGGCAGCGCCATCGAGGACAGCACCATAAGAATCGAGCACGCAATAATCAATTCCAGTAGCGTCATTCCGGCTGTCGGGGAAAGGCGCCGCCGGCGATTGCGTCCGTTCGAACGAAAGTCGCTTCGCAACATTGTTTATTTCCTCTTGCTGGGGCTAGGGCTGAACCTGCAGCGTTGCCTCACTTGTAACCAACGGAATAGGCCGCTGCTGCGAATCCTTGGCGTTTTGCTGCATGATCGACAAATTCGATGAGCCAGGCGCGATGCCTTTGACCACGATGCCCAGCAAAGTGCCGCTCCCGCTCACGCCCTGCGTATTTGGCTGCCGCGTCGCGGAAATGATGGCTTGGCCTTTTTCTTTGTTGACGTTCTCCACGATGGCGATTTCCTGCGTCCCGCCGGAGAGGAATCCCCCGTGTTGCCCTTCGCCGACCGCGTGCTGCACCTCTTCGATGCTTATCACCGCCGGATTGTATTGCAGCAGCATCGGTATGGAGAACAAGTCGTTCACGTTGTCCACCACCACCGCAATCGTCTTTGTCTCGCCTACTTTCAGCGTGAGCGTCTGCGGTTCGAATCGCAGCTTGCCGGGCTGTCCTTGAGGCGGATTCACACCCGGCGCAGCCGCGCCAGGTGTCGGCGGAGCCACTGCTGGCGCCACGCCAGCCGGAGCTTGCGCCGAAGGCTTCACTGTTTCTGTGGCCGGTGTGTGGATCTCGCTCTCCCGCTTCACCTGAATGTTCTGGTCGGACCCGGAATAGATCCCGCGCAGATTCTCTCGCGTCCATTCCGGCAGCCGGACGATGTGGGGAATCAGGACGATCAGCACTTCGTCTTCCTGATGTTCCACATTGTCGCTGGAAAATAGATAACGTATGACCGGAATCTTCGCCAGCCCAGGCCACCCGTTCAGTGTCTTCGTGTCCGTACGCTGGATGAGGCCGCCCAGAATATTGACCTCGCCTTCCTTCAATCGAATGTCCTGCTCGACCACGCGCTGGCTGATAATCGGCTGGCTGATTCCGCCAATGGTGGATGTGCCCGTAACGGAAGACACCTCGATCTTTGTTTTTATGCTTATTTCATGATTCGGGTGTACCCGCGGCGTAATGTCAATATTCACGCCAACGTCCTGGTATTGGAACTGCGTGTTGACGAGTGGGTTCACCAAGCCTGGCGTGCCGACCCCGCCCACACCTAGGCCGGTCCCGAAGCTCCCCGTCGCGATCGGGATGCGGTCGCCGATTTTGAGTTTTGCCTGTTGCCCGTCTATGGAGCGCAGCTCGGGATTTTGAATGATCTTCGTGAAGGTGTCGGTCAGTACCGCATTGGCCGTGAAGTTCGGCAGCGTGACGCTGTAATCGTTGCTGTTCAAAGTCTTCAGCGTGTTGAACGTAATGTTGTTCGTGGTGGTTGTCGTCGAAGTGCCACCGGTCGTCGTCGTAGCGTTCGGGTTTATGGCGATGGACGCGCTTTGGCCAGGCAGGACTCCCAGATTGCGCAGACGGTCCGTGCGCGCCTCTAGCACTTCCACCTGGATCACCACTTCTGGTTTGGCTTTGTCAACGTCTTGGAGCACCTTCGATATGAGCTGCAGCACGTCCGGCGTTGCACGGACCACTATCGCGTTCTGCGAGTTGAGCTGCTGGATGCGTTTCAGATCGAACAATTGCCGCAGCCCGGTGACGATTTCCGTCAAATCCTGCGGTGTTACCGTATTCGACAGATAAAACGTCTTCAACACCTGTTCTTCGTAATCGTGCCTCTTCTGCGTCTGGTCCGGCACGATCATGACAATATTTTCCGTGATGGGCTTTACGAATGCTTTGCTCTCGAGGCAAACAACCTCCAGCGCTTGCTCCAAGGTCAAGTTATTCAAATCCACGGTGATTCTGCGCGCTGGGAAGTCGGGGTCGTAAATAACCGTCAGTCCCGCCAGCTTTCCGATCGTGTCGAAGACGATCTTCGCGTCGCCGGACGCTTTGTAATTTATCGGTGCGTTCGATAGCGGTTTGATCTGCGGCGGCGCCGCCATGAATTCCTGCGAATCATCCTCCGCAGGTGGCCTCGTGCCGTCTGCCGCGTGGTTTTGCTCCACGATCATCGCCAGCGTTTTTTTCAGTTCCTGGCCTGCAATGGGACTGGATGGATCAATCATTTGCGCGCGCTGGAATTGCGCCGCTGCGCCTTGCAGGTCGCCGTTTTCCCGCTGCTTCAGACCCTGCTTGACGTGCATGTCCCCGGCCACGAAGCGCGTCTGATTGAGCCTTATCTTGTAGCTTGCGTTGTTGGGGTCGGACTTCAGCGCTTTCTGGTAGTACTCCAGCGCGGCATCGTAGTCCTGGATCGTCTCGGCCTTCCGCCCCTTGCTGTAGTCCGTCTGGCCTTTTGGGCAGCCCGCTGCGAACAGACCCATTCCCACGCATAAAATGACACTACTACAACGCCGCATGGACTCTCCGAGGCCTCGACACGAAGCCATTGCAGTCTATCATTCGATTTAGAGCACCAGCAAGACGCGGAAGGTTGGCTGTACAGCTTCCGATAATAAGCTTATTTCAGGGCTTGTAGCCAATCTTTAACACTCCAGTTATGATTGTAGATTGTGCCTAAGCCTGCCAAGAATCCCGAGAAGGGAAGCAAACCTAGCGAGCAAATCGCGGCCCAGAACCGCGCGGCCTCCTACAATTATCATCTGCTCGAGCGCTTTGAGGCCGGCCTGGTTCTGCATGGCACGGAAGTGAAGGCTCTGCGCGAAGGAAAAGCGAATATTCGCGATGCCTATGTGGACTTCAAACCCAGCGGCGCCTGGCTCGTTAACGCCCACATTGCACAGTACATGCCCGGCGGTCCCTGGAATCACGAGCCGCTCGGCGCGCGCAAACTCCTTCTGCACAAGAACGAAATCCATAAGCTCGCTGGACGCACTGAATCCAAAGGCCTAACCGTCATTCCTTTGCGCATCTACTTCCGCAATGGCATTGCTAAGGTCGAAATCGCCCTGGCGCAAGGTAAGAAGACGTGGGACCGCCGCCAGGACGAGCGCAACAAGGAAGCTCGCAGGGAAACTGAAAAAGCTATGTACAACAACCGGAGGCGATAAAGAACAATGCAAATCACACTCGAATCAAAGCCGTACGCTGCGCTGGAGACCGAAGCTCTTGTTTCCTACGTTTTCGAAGAATCCGACCCGATACAGGGACGCATCTCCGAAATTGATCAGGCTGCCAACGGCTTGTTGCGGAATCTCGCTAAGAGCGGTGAACTCACGGGCAAGACGCTGGAGATGACTTTAGTTCATGCTCCGGCCGGGCTGAAGGCTTCTCGTCTTCTTTTGGTTGGAGCAGGGAAGCGCGAACAATTCAGTAGTGCAACCCTGCGGAAAATTTCCGGCGCCGCGTTGCGCTACCTCAAAGCCCGCTCTGTGAAACGCTTCGCTTTCCTGGTTCGCGAAAATGGCGCAACCGACGAATCTGCGCAAGTCATCGCGGAAGGCGCGCTTGCAGCTAACTTTGAATCCGATAAATACAAAACCGACAAGAAAAACGACAAGTCCATCGACTCGGTTTTGCTCACCGGCTATTCCGACGCCGATCGCGCAGCCGCTGAAAAAGGTCTCGGGCGTGGCCGCATCATCGCCGATGCGTTGAATTTTGCGCGCGATCTGGTCAACGAGCCCTCGAACAAACTCACGCCGAAAATTCTTGCCGAAAAAGCCGAAGCGATGGCCAAGCAAGCCGGACTCGCCGTAGAAATTCTCGACGAGAAGAAAATCACCGACCTCAAAATGGGCGCATTGCTCAGCGTCGCACAAGGCGGGCCCGAGCCTCCTCGGGTAATGGTTGTCACGTACACGCCCGCGAATCTCAAACCTGGCGCACCCGTTATCGGCCTCATCGGCAAAGCCGTTACGTTCGACACCGGCGGCATTTCCATCAAGCCCGCCGAGGGCATGGAAAAAATGAAGTACGACATGGCCGGCGGCGCGACTATGCTCGGCGTCATGCGTGCTCTCGCAGCGCTAAAACCGAACGTCAAAGTCATTTGCGTGGTTCCTTCCACGGAGAACATGCCCGGCGGCAAAGCCCAGAAACCCGGCGACATTCAAACCGCCATGTCCGGCAAGACCATCGAAGTGCTAAACACCGATGCCGAAGGCCGCCTCATCCTCGCCGACGGCATTCACTACGCCAAGCAACTCGGCGCGACGCATCTCATTGATGCCGCCACCCTTACGGGCGCCATCGTCGTCGCTCTCGCCAACGTGAACGTCGGCGTGTTCGGCTCCGACCAAGCCTTCACCGACAAATTACTTGCCAGCTCCAAAGCCGCCGGCGAAAAAATGTGGCAGATGCCCATTGATGACGACTACCGCGAATTCATCAAAGGCACCGTCGCCGACATACAAAATATCGGCAGCGGCAAAGGTGGCGGCGCCATCACCGGCGCGATGTTCATCAAGGAATTTACGGGCGACTCGCCGTGGATCCATCTCGATATCGCCGGCACCGCCTGGAACGACGAGGCCAAATCCTGGCTCGCCAAAGGCCCCACCGGCGTCGCGCTTCGCACCCTGGTCCACCTAGTCATGTCCTACTAATTCCGGTGGGACAGACATTCCTGTCTGTCTCCAGTTATTGCAAAGCATTAAGAGACAGGCAAGAATGCCTGTCCCATCGTCACATCTTTTCCGGGGCCTCAATCCCCAATAGTCCAAGTGCCTCCACCAAGCGCGCCTCCACCAGTTCCGTCAATCGCAACAGGAAGGCGCGTTTCTGTTCGTCGGCTTCGGTCAAGATGTGGTGCTTGTGGTAAAAATTATTGAAGGCCTGGGCCAAATGAAAGGCGTACTTCGCCACGAACGCCGGTTCCTGGGCCCCGATAGCCGCATCCACTGCATGGTCCAACGAACCCAGACTTAACAACAATTCCCAGAAGCTGTTTCCGTCTACCCCGCCAAGTAACGCAGCTGCGGTTTCTCGCGTCACCGCCACGGTCGTCGCACCCGCTTCAATGCCTTTTCTCCGTATCCCTCGAATTCGCACCACCGCATACTGGCAATACGGCCCCGTCTCGCCTTCAAAACTCAGAGCGTCCTTGAAATCGAACGCGATGATAGCGTTGCGTGTGAATTTCAGCAGGAAAAACCGCAGCGCGCCGACGGCAATCGCATGAGCTGTGTGTTTCTGCTCCGCGTCGCTCATCTCCGCGTGTCGCTGCTGCACTTCCGCGAGCGTCGCGGCCTCGAGTTTATCGAGCAGGTCATCCGCCTTGACGCCGAATCCTTTGCGCCCGCTGACCTCAACGTAAGGCTTCTTCGCCTCTTCCGGCGTCAGCTCATATCCCATCTCGGCCGCGCAACGAGGAGTGAGCGCCACGATCTCATACGACAAGTGGATCGATTGCTTAGCAGCCTTCGCATGTCCGAGACGGCGCAATCCTTCCGCGACCACGTCCTGCAAATACGACTGCCGCGCGTCAATCACGTTGTAAACAATCGAAGCAGGATCGCCAAAATGGGGTGCGTCAGGATCATCTATTTCGCTGGTAGTGGCCCAAACCGTTTGGCCTTCGGGAACATTCGGCCATTTCCGATAATGAAAATCCTTTCCGAGTAAACCAAATTTCCAAAGCTGATACGCAATATCCTTCCCGACGTACGTCACTGTGCCGTTGGAGCGCACGATGATTTTGTCCTGAATGTTTTCCTCGTTCTCTTCAACGACCTTTTCCTTGGCGTCATTCGCTGGCGTACTCTTGTCTTCCTCTTTCCACGGCATGATCCAGCAGCCCGCCATTTTTCCGGTCGTTGCCAGTTGAATCGCGCCAGACGTCTTCAACTTCTCAAACGCCGCATCCCAAAACTTCAAGTGTAGAATTTCGCTTTCCCGCGCCAGCAATTCATAAAAAATTCCGAGCCGCGACATTGTCCTCAAGTGCAAGCTGACAATCGCATCAGCTACAACTTGTGCGACTTCCGCTTCTTCACCACGGCCCTCTTCGATCGCTTTTAAAGTTCGTCCGCGCAGAGAAGCTGCCCGCGCCTTGTCTTCTTCGAAAAAGTGTGTTGCCTTTGCGTACAAATCCCAGCAGTAATAATCAAACCGTGGCTCCATCGCGAACATCTTCACGCTGACGGGCGTCCTGCGCTCCATGTCAAGGAAGCCGATCACCACGTCCGCCACCTGCACGCCCGTGTTATCAATGTAGTTTTGAACCTGCACGGAATGTGCCCACGTGGCGCAGCACCCGCGCCATGGTGTCGCCCAGCACAGCGTTTCTTACATGGCCGATGTGCGCCGCTTTATTCGGGTTAATGCTGGTGTGCTCGACGATAATTTTTCCGCGCTCTCCACCAGCCTGTTTTTTTTGGTCTTCGCCGTGTTGCTCCTTCCACGCCTGCTCCCAGAAGGAGGCCCGGTCAAAGAACGCATTCAAGTACCCCGCGCCCGCAACTTCCACACGCGCAACGCCTTCGACCTTGCCGAGATTGGTTGCGATTTCCTGCGCGATCATGCGCGGAGCTTTTTTCAGCCGCTTGGCCAACTCAAAACATACGGGAGATGCGGCTTCGCCCATTTCGATTCTGGGCGGGCGGTCGAGAACGACATCGAGAGAGATGCCGTAGTGCTCCTGGATGTAGCGTGCCAGGGCATCGCGAAAGCGATTAGAGAGTGTTAGGTACACAGGTCCTCGTCGGAGAAGAAGTGTGAGTATAAGTGGAGGAGGGGAAGGGGGTCAAAGCAAGCTGGATTCGTTGGTTTGGATACTTTGGCGAAGAGGATGGGGAAAGCGTTCCGGAGGGAAGAGGGAACCCTGCCCCCACCCCGGCATTTTTCGTAAGTAGTGGCAAATAAAAGACTTACGCCTGCAATGTCTGCAAGAGTATAAAACGAAAGACTTTTAAGATGCCTAGAATGAGTGATTTCCGAATATCTCGTAAAAGTGGCAAACAAAGGGCTTACTGACGCCTTGTCATTGTAAAAGGTTAGCGGAGCGGGACAGAAGGGCTGCGCGGAGCTTAAGTGGACCGCGCGGCGCGAAGACATTTGGGTGGGCACCCGCAGGGTGCCAGACAATCCACGTGTTATAATAGGGATAGATTGCTTGTCAAGTACATATTGATAAGTGCCCTGTTTGCTGAGAGATAGAGTTATTGGAGATGGCCCGCTTTGGACCAGGGAGTGCGTGATTGGCCAAACCGTGATTTCGTGCCGCGATTACTGGCCGTTTCGTGGAGTGTTTGCGGCGACAAAGTTTGACACACTCTCGCTGCGCCGATAGTATCAATTTGCATTCTGGCTGCGGACGGGGCGCGGTTTCTACAGGAAAGAGATCATCCGCGCGGAAGCATCCCATGAAACTTGCCTATTTTGATTGCTTTAGCGGAATTAGTGGGGACATGACGCTTGGCGCGCTGGTGGATGCGGGCTGTGCTGTCGAGCATCTACGCGCGGAATTGCGTGGCTTGCAGGTTCCGGGATGGGAATTGACCGCCGAAAAGGTTTGGAAGAACGGCATGGCCGCGACCTATGTGCGCGTGGTGACGGAAGATCAGTCGAAACACCGGTCGCTGAGCGCGATTATGGAAGTTTTGCAGAAATCGCAGATCGCGCCGGTGGTGCGCGAGCGCGCCGCCGCTATCTTTCAGAAACTTGGGGAAGCCGAGGCCCGCGTTCACGACGTGCCGCTCGAAAAGATTCATTTTCATGAAGTTGGCGCGGTGGACGCCATCGTTGATATCGTTGGCGTCTGCATCGGGTTCCACGCGCTCGGAATCGAGAAGTTTGCGTGCTCGCCGCTCAATGTTGGCGGCGGCACGGCGAAAATGGCTCACGGCATTTTGCCAGTGCCCGCTCCCGCCACGGCAAACCTACTCCAGGGCAAGCCGACGTACTCGAATGGGGTGCAAAAGGAGCTGGTCACGCCCACTGGCGCGGCCATTGTCGCGACTCTTTGCGACACATTCGGCCCGCAGCCTCCGATGAGCGTCTCCGCGATCGGCTATGGCGCGGGAACGGCGGACCTTGAGGGGCAGCCCAACGTCGTGCGTATCATGATGGGGGAGGCGGCGGAGAAGACCGTTGCCGGTTTCGACGAAGAGATTGCTGTCATCGAGGCGAACCTCGATGACATGAACCCGCAGATTTATGGCTACTTTTTGGAGAAGGCGCTGGCTGCGGGAGCGCTGGATGTTTATACGACGCCGGTGCAGATGAAGAAGAACCGGCCGGGGACATTGTTGACGATTTTGTGCAAGCCGCAGGACACGAATGTGCTGATGTCACTAATTTTTGCGGAGACGACGACGTTTGGCGCGCGCAGCTACCGCGCACAACGGCGCGTGCTGCCGCGAGAATGGGTGAACGTGGCGACGGACTACGGCGACGTGCGAATCAAAGTGTCACGCGTGAACGGACGGATACTGCATGTTGCGCCGGAATACGACGATTGCCGCAAATTGGCGGTGGAAAAGAATGTGCCGTTGCAGAGGGTGATTGCGGAGGCGATGCGGAGTTACGAGAAGATTTGAGAAGCGGGATTTCAACACAGAGAACCCAGAGAACGCAGAGGTCAGAAAGACGCGGAGAAAAGAGCTAACCGGGATGGCTGCGGGAAAACCAAAGTATTACCTGACGACGCCGATCTACTACACGAACGGCTTGCCGCACATCGGGCACACGTATTCGACGATCGTTTGCGACACCATCCGGCGGTACAAGCGGATGCGCGGTTATGACGTGCTGTTGACCACGGGGACGGATGAGCACGGCGTGAACGTCGAGCGCTCCGCGAAGAAAGCGGGGATCCCGGAATCGGAGTTTGTCGCGAAAATGGCGGCCCAATGGCGGGGTCTTTGGGACGAGCTTGGCGTTCAGGGCGACGAGTTCATTCGCACGACCGATTTGAAGCACGCGCACACGGTGCAATGGCTTTTCAAATTGTGCCGTGAAAATGGGTTTGTTTATCCGGGGCATTACACGGGGCAATACTGCATATACGACAACGCGTATGTGGACGTGAAGCCCGGAGAAAATTGCCCGGATTGCGGCCGTCCCACGGAAACGGTCACCGAGCCAAACTATTTTTTCAAACTTTCCGCGTTTCAAAAGCCGCTGTTGGATTTTTACGCAAAGAATCCGGATTTCATTCAGCCGGAAGCGCGGCGGAACGAAGTGCTGAGTTTTGTGGAAGGCGGGCTGCGGGATCTGAGTATCACGCGGACGACGATTCGTTGGGGTATTCCCGTTCCCGGCGAGGAGCCGCACGTTTTCTATGTGTGGTTTGATGCGCTCACGGCGTATCTGAGCGCGGTTGGCGGGCCTAATTATGAAAAGTCTGGTTATTGGCCGGCGGATTTGCATCTTGTGGGGAAAGAGATCATTCGGTTTCACGCAGTTTATTGGCCTGCTTTTTTGATGGCTGCAGGCTTGCCGTTGCCGAAGCAAATTTGGGCGCACGGCTGGCTCTTGATGGACAGCGCGAAGATGAGCAAGTCTCTGGGGAACGTGGTGCGGCCGCGGCCGATTGTGCATGTACTGGGAATGGACGCGCTTCGCTACTACTTGTTGCGCGAAACGGTCTTCGGCCAGGACGGCAATTTTAGTTATGACGCGCTCGTCCAACGTTACAACAGCGATTTAGCGAATGGCCTCGGCAATCTGGCCAGCCGCACTGCGGCGATGATTGAGAAAAATTGTGGTGGGAAAATTGCGAAGCCCGGCGCACTCCAGCCGCAAGACGCGACGCTCGCCAAAGAAGCGCAGGCGGCCATCGGCGAAGTGATGGAACACTACGAAAAGCTGGAGTTCTCGCGAGGGCTGGAAGTCATTTGGGCCCTGATTTCCGCGGCGGATAAGTATTTGACGGTGGAGAAGCCGTGGTCGCTCGGAGAGTCTGCCGACGATCAGCAGCGGCGCGCGACCGTGCTTTGGACGACCGCTGAAGTTTTGCGCGTTGTAACCGTGCTCGCCTATCCCGTTTTGCCGGAGAGCACAGCAAAAGTTTGGGCGCTGCTCGGACAATCGGGAGCGCTTGGCGCGGTGGAACTGGACGGATTGCGGTGGGGACAACTCGTGCCTGGCACCCCGCTTGGCAAATCTCAGGCATTATTTCCGCGCATTGAGAAAGCAGAAGCAATCGAGAGGATGGAAGCCATGGAAAAAGAAGAACAGAAAGCCCCATCGCCCGCAGCGGCAAGCACCCCTGCCAGCGCACCGGTTGCCGCTGGAACGGCCGCTGCTGCCGCACCGACAGCGCCGGAAAAGATCGGCATCGAGGATTTCACGAAAGTGGAGATGCGCGTCGGGCAGATCAAGACCGCCGAGCGCATTGCCGGCGCGGACAAGCTGTTGAAACTCACCGTGGATATCGGCACGGAGATTCGGCAGATTTGCGCGGGAATTGCGCAGTTTTATGAGCCGGAGAAATTGATTGGGCGAAAGGTCGCGGTCGTTGTGAACCTTGCGCCGAGGAAATTGCGCGGAGTGGAATCAAACGGGATGATTGTGGCGGCGTCGGTTGGGCCGGAGGGGCGGCCGGTGTTGGCGGGTTTTCCGGATGAGGATGTGGAAATTGGGGCGAGATTGAAGTAGAGCGGGGGCAATTCCGCTAGCGTTCGTGGCGAGCGTACGAGAGCAGAAAAGCACAGGCTGAAGCCTGTGCCACTGAAAAATGGAACTGATTGATTCACATGCGCACATTGATGCTCCTCAGTTTGAGGAGGACCGGGAGGCGATGTTGGAGCGCGCGCGGGCCGCGGGCGTAACGACGCTGCTGGCTATTGGCACGGGACCGGGGCCGGAAAAGTTGGATGCGGCGCTACCATTCGCGAAGCAGCACGAATGGATTTACACGACGGTCGGGATTCATCCGCACGATGCGCGTGAAGTGACGCAGCAGCATTTGGATGAATTGGCTCGGCTGGCGAAACATCCGAAAGTGATTGCTTGGGGCGAGATTGGGCTCGACTACTTTTACGATCATTCGCCGCGCGATGTGCAGGAGCGCGTGTTTCGCGATCAGATGACGCTGGCTCATCAGGCGAAGCTGCCGATTGTCATTCACTGCCGCGATGCGTGGGCTGATTGCTTGAAGCTGCTCGAAGAAGTCTGGCGTCCTACTGGACTTGGCGGAATTCTGCATTGCTTCACGAGCACTTTGGAAGATGCCAAGCGCGGCATTGAGATGGGCTTCCTGATTTCTTTTGCGGGAAATTCGACGTATCCGAAAACGCAGAATCTTCGCGACGTTGCGAAAGCTCTGCCGCTTGAGAATCTTTTGATTGAAACGGATTCGCCGTATCTTGCGCCGCAGCCCTACCGCGGCAAGCGCAACGAACCTGCGTACGTGGCGGAAGTAGCGCGTATACTCGCGAGTGTGAGAGACTTACCCGCGGACGAATTCGCCGCCAGGACAGCAGGGAATTTCCGGCGTTTCTTCCGCCTTTCCCAGCCGTCCATGACCGCGGCTGCGGAGTCCTAAAGATGAATGCAGGCCAGGGGAGGAAGGCTATCGCGCTGCTTACTGCCAAAGAGATTTTTGATCTCGTCCGCGACGATTTGGTTCTTGTTGAGGAAGAACTTTCGCGACAGAGCGCTGGCGCCTTCGAGCCGGTTTCAGAAATTACGAGCTACCTTCTCGGCGGAGGAGGAAAGCGGCTACGGCCGGCGCTGCTGTTGCTTTGCAATGCGTATACAGGCCAACGCAGTGCGGGAGCGATTCGTCTAGCCGCGGTCGTGGAGCTGCTTCACAGCGCCACGCTGATTCACGATGACGTGATTGATAGTGCAAACACGCGGCGAGGGCGGCCTTCCGCGAATTCGCGCTTTGGGAATCATCGCAGCGTTCTGGCGGGGGATTGGTTGTACATGCAGTCGTTTCAGATGGCGCTGGAAGAAAGAAATTTTCGAATTCTAGACATTCTGATTGACCTCACACAGAAAATGGTGGAAGGCGAGCTGATTCAACTGGCAAAGATTGGGCGGATCGACGTTACGGAAGAAGACGCGCTGAGGCTCGCGAATTATAAGACGGCGTGTCTCTTTAGCGGCTGTGCGCGATTGGGCGGTGTGCTTGGTGGGCTGGAAGGGGCGGAGGAAGAGGCGCTAGCCGATTACGGACGCTATGCGGGTTTGGCGTTTCAGTTGGTGGATGATCTTCTGGACTTTACGGCGTCCGCGGAGCAGCTCGGAAAACCGGTGCTGAGCGACTTGAAGGAAGGAAAAGTCACGTTGCCGCTGATCTATGCTATGGACAACGGGCATCGGGAAGCGCGCGGGCTCGTGGCGCGGGTGCTCGAGGAAAAAGAGTTCAACTCGGTTCGAGCGGAGACGATTGTTTCCTTGGTGCATGATTCCGGGGCGCTCGACCGGGCGCGGAGTCTTGCGCATGATTACGCGCGCCGTGCGAAGGCTTGTTTGGAAGGGCGCGGAGATTCAGAGTATGCGCGGGCGCTGCTCACGCTGCCTGATTTTATTCTTGAGCGCGAGAACTGACGGTCTGAGAACTAACGGATAAGGCTTGCCGAGCAGGGGCCCAGCATGCTGCGCCCCTGCAAAGGAAATCTCTCACGCGGCATTTAACCGCTTTGCATGCCATGCTTCCTTTTAAACTGGTCTATCACAAAGGCTACGATTTAAATCTCGGCGAGCACGTTTTTCCATCGCAGAAATTTCATTTGATTGCAGAAACGCTTGTGCGCGAGGGCATCGCGGCGCAGGACGATTTCCTTACGCCGAGTCCCGCGTCGGACGAAGACCTACTTCGCGTCCATACCGCCGAGTGGGTGCACAAGCTCAAGACAGGCACGTTGACCGCCAGCGAAATCATGAAGCTGGAGATTCCGTACTCGCGGGAGGCGGTGGAAGCGTGCTGGCTGGCTGCGGGTGGTTCTATTTTGGCGGGACAATCCGCTTTGCGTGATGGTTTTGGATGCAATCTTGGCGGAGGTTTTCATCACGCCTATCCGGGGCATGGCGAGGGTTTCTGCGCGATTCATGACGTTGCCGTGGCGATTCGAAGGCTGCAGCATGACGGAGCGATTCGAAAGGCCATGGTTGTTGATACGGATGTGCATCAGGGCAATGGCACTGCAGCGATTTTTGCGGACGACGCATCTGTTTTCACACTGTCCATCCATCAGGAAAATAATTATCCGGTATACAAGCCCCCCTCGGATGTGGATCTGGAGATGGCGGATCGCGTGGACGATGACGAGTATCTGGCAGCGCTGATGCCTGCTGTGCAAGCAGCGCTGGATGAATTTCAGCCGGAGCTACTTTTTTATGTTGGTGGCGCCGATCCGTTTTGCGAGGATCAACTCGGCGGATTGTCGCTCACCAAGAGCGGGTTGAAAACGCGCGATCGCAGAGTGTTTGAAGAAGCGCGGCGGCGGGGGATTCCTGTCGCGACTGTTCTGGCTGGCGGGTATGCGCGGCGCGTGGAAGACACGATTCGAATCCATGTGAACACGATTGTTGCCGCGCGCGAAGTTGCGCTCGCTTTTCCTTCGGCTTCGGTGGCTGGGTAGAAGTAGACTCGTTCGCGCGATGCATGCCATTTTCCTTTCCAAGACTGCGAGGTCTTTGACCATGCGATTCAGATTGCGAATTGGCACCTGTTTGTTGATTTTCGGAGTTTTCTTGTCGCTCGGGCTCGTTGCGCAGCGGAAAGCAGCGGCGCAAACATCCACGGACTCTGCGAAGAAGCTGAAGGTGTACATCTCGGTGGACATGGAAGGCGTGGCCGGGACGGTAACCGCCGACCAGCTCCTTCCAAGTGGATTTGAATACGAGCGCTTTAGGCATTTCATGACCGACGAGACGCTTGCGGCGGTGCGCGCGGCAAATGAGGCAGGCGCCAGCGAGATTGTTGTGAGCGACTCGCACGGAAACGGCGAGAACCTGCTGATCGAGGAGTTCCCGAAGAATGTTCGGATTGTGCGTGCATGGCCGCGGCATGGTGGAATGATGGCGGGGCTGGATTCGAGCTTCAGCGCTGCTATTTTTATCGGCTATCACGCGTCCACGACGAATCCCAAAGGGGTTCGTGCGCACACGTTTTCGAGCGCGCATTACGCGCGTGTGGCCTTGAATGGCAATGCGGTGACGGAAGGTGAGTACAACGCCGCGTATGCCGGAGCAAAGGGAGTGCCGGTTATTTTTGCATCCGGCGATGACGCCGCCGTGGAAGAAATCAAATCGCGGCTTGGAAACATCGAAACCGTCGAAACGAAGAAGTCGCTCGGTTTCCATTCCGCTGAAACGCTCACACCTGCTGCTTCTTGCGACAAGATCTATTCCGGCGTGAAATCAGCGTTGAGCCGGGTGCACGACTTCAAACCCTACGTGATTAAGACACCGGTAACATTGGAAATTACGTTCAAGAACTATACGCCGGCGGAACTGCTTAGCTACTTGCGGTCCGTTCAGCGCGTGGATTCACATACGATCCGGTTTGTTGGCAAGGACATGGACGAAGTCGACGATTTCGAAGAATTCGTGGGGAACTACGGAGCTGATTTGGCGCCCTGAGCAGACGGTTTTTCGTTTTCATTTTGCGCGGAGAGCACGCGACGGATGGCGCTGCTCAGCTCTCGTTCCACGTCATCGGGATCGAAACCCTCCGCGCGATAGGCAATTTTTCCGGTGCGATCAAGAACAACGACGGTGGGGAAGGATCTGACAGCGAGGAGGCTGTCCAGCCCATCGGCAAAGACGACCGTTGTGCGAGGCTTTTCTTCCTCCAGATAGGGCGGGACGAGGGTTTCGTCTTCATCGCAATCCGCGGCAAGAAAAACGATATCCGCGATTCCCTGGAATTGTGCGGCCACGTGTTCGAAATGGGGCTCCATCTCGTGGCAAGGACCGCACCAAGTTGCCCAAAAATTCATGACGACGATTTTTCCCTGCTGCGCGGCGAGCGGATAGGGAGAGCCGTCCTGCGCCTTGCGCAATATGAAATCGTAGGGCTCCTTCGCGCTGGCATTTCTTTTTGGTTTTGGCGCAACGGAGGACGCAAAAGTATCGTCGTAGGCTTGCAAGAGAAAGTCGCCCAGCCCTTGGTCGGAGCCATGCGCGAGACGCCAGACGTTTCCGAGTTTTTGGCGAATCTCGCGGCGATTTGCCGCACCACTAGAAGTGTCAGCCAAGGCAAACGCCCTGGCATATTCTTTAATGGCGCCGGGCAAATCTTTGTTCAGTTCCGCGATCTCACCGAGTTTCTCTCCCGCGGAAGCGCTCGGCGATAGCGCCATGCTCGCTCGAAAGTCTTTTTCAGCGGCGGCTGTATCGTGCAGTTTGAAGGCAAGCCGGCCGCGAAGAGACAGGATGTTCATTTTGTCGCGCTTTTGTTCGGCTTCCCATTCTTCTTTCGAAATCTTTGGAGATTTCTCACCGGCAGAGGTGCGGTCGACGTATTCCAGCACGCGGGTGGAATAATTAAGAGCACGGCGCAGAGCGGCTTCGTCTCCGGTGCGCTCCAGGAGCTGAATGGCGAGCATCGTCATGGACATATCTTCGGGCGTAAGAGCGACGATGCGCTCGGCATAATCGGCAGCGCGCGTAGAGTCTCGCAACTGCAGGCTCGCCTCGACGAGCGCGCGATAGATTTGAGGGCGCTGCCGCGATTCAGGATAGTCCTTGAGGAATGCTTCGAGGTTGCGGACGAGCGAGGCGCGGTCGTTGCCAGCGCGGTCAATGGCTTGCTGCAACTCTTCGGTTTCGGTTGGTGACTTTGTGGCAGGAGACAGCTTGGGAGGAGCGGACTTCGTCCCTTGTTCGGGAGCTTTCTGGCTCTCGTATTGTTGCGCGGAAGCTGTATAGCCGGCAACACTCAACGACAGAATCGCAGGAAGAGCGAGCGCAAGGGAAACGCGTTGCCGCGTGCAGTTCATAAACTAGAATTCTAATCTGTTTGCGGGAAAATTGCCGTGGGGCCTCGGAATTGTGCCGCACGGCACTGTTTTTCGACCAGCAACTGGAGCGCGGCTTATTGCGCGCCTTGCACTTCAATCGCGCCGGAAACCGTGTGAACTTCCACTCGTCCGCCGCCACTGCCCATGCGCGCACGAAGCGAGTGCTTGCCTTGTTCTTCAATCATGATAGGAATTTGCGCCCTAATTTGGCCGGACACAGCGCTGGCTGATAGGTGAAAGTTCGCGTTGGATGGAACTCCGATATTGACGGAGCCGGAGACTGTTTTCAACTCCCAATAGCTGTTTCCGCTAGGATTGCCCTGGACGGTCACTCGGCCTGCGGTGGCGTGGGCTTTTGCGTCGCCGTTTGCGCCACGCACTTCAACGGACCCGCTGGAAGTGTCGGCCTCCACGCGGCCGCCTGGATTATTCACCTGGACATCGCCGGAAATAGTGTGCGCTAGCACATCTCCCGTGGTCTTCGACACGGTCACGTTTCCGGACACACTTGAAGCGCGAACATCATCTCCGCAATTTTCGGCGGTGATGGATCCACTGGTGGAAGATAGCCGGACGTCGCGGCCGATATCTTGTGCGTGGACAGTTCCGGACACCGACTCTGCCTGCACCGGACCGCGCACGTTACGAACGGATTGAGAGCCGGAAACGCTTGCGGAGCTGACCGCTGTCTCCTTGGGGACTTCGACGGTGTAGGCGATGGAGACGTTATGCATGCGGGTAATTTCTTTGCCGACGCGGAGAGTGTCACCTTTGAGTTCGACAGGCGGGCTGGCGAGAATGTCGTCCAGACGTTTCTGAGGGCTGCCAAAGCCAAATCCGGAGACACGGACATCGGCGTGCACGTGCACTTTGCCGTCGGTGCTTCCGATGATGGCGATGTCGCCGGCGACATTGCTTAGCTCGAGGCGGATTGGGCCGGAAACATCAAACTGGCGGTCGAAGCTGCCGGAGACGGACGGGCCGATCTCGCAGCCCGCGAGAGCCATGATGACACTCAGTAACGCGATGGGTACGGCCAACCTGTGATGTCGCGTCATTCTTCCTCCAGCGCCAGCAGCGGCGCTCCTTTAACCTTTCCTGCCAGAAGATACGCAAATACGGGGAAAAATGTTCCTGTCGCCGAATAGGCGCAACGTACCTTACCGGGCCAGACTTTCGTTCAGCGAACCTTGCCGGTAGCCTTCCAGATCCAGCGCAACGTAAGCGAAGCCTGCCGCCTTTAAGCGTGCCGCGATGGAAGCCGCCATTTCCGGCGACATGGCGCGAGGCATTTCTTCAGGTGCAATTTCCACGCGAGCCAGTTTTTCGTGCAAGCGCACGCGAAATTGCCGGAATCCCAGCTCGCGCAGAACCGCTTCGCCACGCTCCACCAGAGCCAGCCGTTCCGGCGTCACCTCTGTTCCGTACGGAAGGCGCGAGGCGAGACACGCGGAGGCGGGACGGTCCCAGGTGGGCAATCCGGCGCGCTGCGACAGGAGCCGAATCTCCGCTTTGTGCAAGCCCGCGTCGAGCAGCGGGGCGATAACGCGATGTTCCGTTGCCGCGCGGTGGCCGGGGCGGAAATCCAGCGTGTCATCGGCATTGACGCCGTAAGCCACCGCGGCGAAGCCGCGGTCTTGCGACATTACATCGAGCACGTTGAACAGTTCGTCCTTGCAGAAATAGCAGCGATCCGCGGCGTTCGCGCGGTACTTGGGATTTTCCATTTCGCGCGTTTCGATAAATTCATGGCGAACGCCGAGCCGGCCGACAAATTCCTCGACGACAGAGCGGTCATGCGCGGAGTAACTCGGCGAAAGTGCAGTCACGGACAAGGCATGATCCCCGATCGCGCAATGCGCGGCCCAAGCGAGGTATGCAGAGTCGGCGCCTCCGGAAAGTGCAACAATCACGGAAGGCAATTCGGCCAATTGCTTCAGCAGCAGCAACTCTTTTTCATCGGCAGAAATTCGCGCTTGCTCCGTCACGTGGATGCGCACAAGCGTGTTCATTTCCATCGAAAGTATACCCCACAGCGTACGCGTATTTCGTTTCGCTGGCTGCGTTTCGAAGGAGCGGTCACTTGAAATCGAGCAAAACGTCAACCAAATGCTTCTCCGCGTCCGTACGCAGCCAATGGCCGACGCTGTCATAGTGCAAGGGCAAGTCGCCGAAAATCTCAGCTGGATGGGACTGCAGCTTGGTCAGGAATTGTTCGAAGACAGTCTTGTCGAATATGGCGCCCGCCTGTGATGGGCCACATTTGATCAAGCTTGCGCTCGGCCGCCGAGCGAAATTCCGGTGAGGACCATCGCGTTGAAGTGATACTGCACTCCCTCCGTCACGGACACGGAATAGGAGACGGTGTGCGCCTGATCATCGTAGGAGGCCACGGGATCGAAGCTTTGCGTCGAGGTAGCCGTGGTGGCCGTACTCTTCCCGAACGCGGTCCCAGCCCGCTTCGATTTGCATGCCGTTCGCAACGTCTCCGGGCTTCAGTCCGAGCTCATTCGAAAGCGTGATGGAAGACAAGCGGAGTTGCCGGACCACTGCGCGTCTTTCCAATGATAGATCGCGCCGGTTGACAACGGGGACGAAGACGGGAATTTGCTCGGGCATTTTCTGATTGGGATTGCCGGTCAGACGGACTTCCGGCGGGCCGAGCTTCACGCGCAGGTAGCCCTGCTGAAGATAAACGGGTCGCAATTGCTCCGAGAGGAAAAGATCGATGGTCATCCGCGAATAAGGTTTTCCCTGTACGTCAGAAAGCAGCTGCTGCACGGTGTGGGAAGCGGAGAGCGCAGGATCGCCGAACTCCACACTTGCGATGAGAAGGTGGCGCCCTCGACGTGAAATTCCTGAACCGTGCCTTCGCCGAGCGGATTGGCGATGACTTCGTGCTCGACGGTAACGTTTAGCTGGCGTGAAGCGAGCAATTCCTTTACCGCATCGCTCGCCTAGATCCACGATGGCGCCTGCTTCCGGAAGAGTGCCGTCGAAGAAAGGGACTTTTTTTGCGGATGGCATCGCCGAACTCGGAATCGGAAAACCAGGGAATGTTGTCGAAGTAAATGGGGACGCGCGGGGCTTCTTCCACGTGAAAGGTTACGGTGACGCCCTCACCGCGGGTCTGGAAAGTGTAATTCACCTTGGCAAAGAGACCGGTTTGCAGACAGACTGTCGGCGGCGGCCTGCAGATCGCTTCGCCCGACCTGGGAGCCTTTCTGAAGCTGTGAAAGCGCGATGACCTGGGCCTCGGTAGAGATCTTCGCGCCTTCGGTCATGGATTTCCTGCAGATGGTGCGGTTGCGGCTGCGGGCGCTTGGCCAAGCGCGGGAAGCAAGACAAAAGAGCGAGGCAAGGACGAAGTCCCAAGCATGTCCGGAAAGGCGAGCCATGTTTTTATTTTAGCGGAAAAAGGGGCCGGGCCTATCCGCTCGAGAGGCTGGAGCGGGAGCTTGCGGCGAGATTGCGGCGAAGAGTTTTCTCTGCTACTCGACGGTGACGGATTTCGCCAGATTGCGCGGCTGATCCACGTCGCAGCCGCGGCGCACCGCGATGTGATAGGCGAGCAGTTGCAATGGAATGATTTCCAGCAAGGGGGCGAGCAGCTCCGGCGCCGGGGGAAGCTCGATGATGTGGTCGGAGGCTTCGCGAGCGAGATGGTCGTTCTCGGTGACGATGGAGATCACGATGCCGTCGCGGGCTTTCACTTCCTTGATGTTGGAAACGCTTTTTTCGTAGCGCGTCATGGAATCGGGATCGGATTCGTCGCGCGTGGCGAGAACCACGACGGGCAGATTTTCGTCGATCAGCGCGTTGGGACCGTGCTTCATTTCGCCGGCGGGATAGCCTTCGGCGTGAATGTAGGAAATTTCCTTGAGCTTCAGCGCGCCTTCGAGAGCGATCGGGTAGTGAATGCCGCGGCCGAGATAGAGGAAATCGGTGTAGCGGAAGAACTGGCGCGCGAGATTTTCGTAGAAGCCGGTTTCATCCGCTTGCAGGACCGTCTCCATCTTGTGAGGAATGCGCGTGAATTCCTGCATCAGTTTGACTGGCCGCGGCTGTCGGCGAGCTTGCCGCGCACCTGGCCGAGATAAGAAGCGAGGAGCAGAAGCGCGGTCAGTTGAGCGGTGAAAGCCTTGGTCGAGGCGACGCCGATTTCCGGGCCGGCGTGCGTGAGGATCGTTCCCGCGGCTTCGCGCGTGACCATGGAGCCCATGACGTTGCAAATCGCCAGCGTCGGTGAGCCTTTGATCTTTGCTTCGCGCTGCGCCGCCAAGGTGTCCGCGGTTTCGCCGGACTGGCTGATGCAGACGGTCAGCGTTTTCGAATCGAGAATGGGATCGCGATAGCGGAATTCGCTGCCGTAATCCACTTCGACCGGCAAGCGCGCCAGCCGCTCGATCATGAATTTCCCGGCAAGGCCGGCGTGCCAGCTTGTGCCACAGGCGACGATGCGCACTTGCTCGAACTCGCGGAATTGCTGTTCGGTGATCTGCATCTCATCCAGGAAGACTTTTCCGGTGTCCTGGGAAATGCGGCCGAGCAGAGTGTCGCGCACGGCGCGCGGCTGCTCGAAAATCTCCTTTTGCATGAAGTGCTTGTAGCCGCCCTTTTCGGCCATGATGGGATCCCAGGCCACGTGGTGCGCGGGACGATCGACTGGGTGGCCATCGTGATCCATCACGCGCACGCCGCTCTGCGTCAGGACGGCGATATCGCCGTCCGCGAGGAAGAAAATTTCGCGTGTGTGCTCGAGGAGCGCAGGGAATGTCGCTGGCGACAAAATATTCGCCGTCGCCGAGGCCGATGACGGAAGGCGGGCCGATGCGCGCCGCGACGATTTTGTGCGGATCCTTGGCGGAGAGAAAAACCAGCGAGTAAATTCCGCGCAATTCCTTCAAGAGATCGGCGCACGGCTTCCTCGAGCGGCACGCCGCCTTGCGAGTTCTTCTCGACGAGATGCGCCACGATCTCCGTGTCCGTCTCGGTGACGAACTTGTGGCCTTCGCTTCTGCAGCTTTTCCTTCAGCTCGAGATAATTTTCGATGATTCCGTTGTGCACCACGACGATCTGGCCGGTGCAGTCGCGATGCGGGTGCGCATTTTCTTCCGTGGGGCGGCCGTGGGTGGCCCAGCGCGTGTGGCCGATGCCGTAGGTGCCTTCGATGGGCGACTTGGCGATGACTTCTTCAAGGTTGCGAAGCTTTCCGGGGGCGCGGCGAATTTCCAGCTTTGCCGTCCTTTGTCCACGACCGCGATGCCCGCGGAATCATAGCCGCGATATTCGAGCTTTCGCAGGCCTTCGATGATGACAGGCACAACTTTCTTCGGCCCGATGTAGCCGACAATTCCGCACATGCGCGGGATCTCCTGAGAAGTCTATTTCTAAAAGCGTAGCACGCCGAGTTTCGTTGAGCAGTGAATTCCCCGCGGGGATGTGCGCGAATCGCGTCACGGCTGCAGGAGGAGATCCGAGCCGGGTTGCAGGCTCGTAGGAAGTGAGCTTGTCGCTGGCGTCGAAGTGAAACGTGACGCGCGCCGTTCGGGTTGGAGAGTGTCGGTATCCACATGGTGAACGACCGCCACCAAGAGCGCTGTTGTCCGGAGAATCTTCGAGCTTGTAAGCCCCGCGAAGTTAGGAAGTACGCGACCCGGGCCCTCGGATGTGCCAGTGGGAAGCTGGGCGTAGAGCATTTCGTCAATCTTTCGCAGGCGCGAGTCGGAGGTGTGCGCGTTGCGCTTGCATCCGACGCCGGAGAACGCCAGGACGACGATGCCACCAGCAGGCCAACGAGCAAAAATGCGGGAGAGCAGCCGACTGCACGCGGGATGCGCGACAGTTCATGGCGCGCCGGCTCAGTCGACAATTTCGAAGCGGTATTCTTCGATGACGGGGTTGGTGAGCACTTCTTTTGAGATGCGCTCAAGTCTGCTTTACTGCTTCCTCGTGCGTCAAGCCTTCGACATTCAGGACGAAGAATTTACCCTGGCGAACGTCCTTCACGGAGGCGTAGCCCAGCCCGGAGAGCGCATGCTGGATGGTCTGTCCTTGAGGATCGAGTACCGTGCGCTTCGGCATCACCCAAACGTGTGCTTTCATGGCGTCAGTATAACATTGCGGGTGGCGCGAAAGGATGATCGAAGCGGGCGCCAGAATTCGCGAGGATGCGCAGCGTCAAGAGTGGTGCGGTCTCCTGAGAGCCAGCTTGTCGTTTTCCGAGAGAAAAGCGTATTCGAAACTGACGTCCGCAAGTTGCGCAAGTTCGAATTCGTTCAGCCCCATTTTCGCGGCATTTTCGTATTCGGCGAGCAGCGTCGTATGAAACATCGCGGGATCGTCGGTCGAGAGGACGACCGGAATACCATGGCGCAACAGTTGGGGCAACGGATGGTCGGCCATGCGCGGTTCCGATTTGCGCAGCTGTTTCGCTAGAGCGCCAGTGCGGATATTGCTCTCTGGGCAAATTTCCAGCGGAATGCGGCGATCGGCAAGCAAGTCCATGAGTGCGGGATCCTGCGCTGCCGCGATGCCGTGTCCGATGCGCTCCACTCCCAGCAACTCGACGGCTTCGCGGATTTTCTCAGGGCCGCCGACCTCTCCAGCGTGCATCAAGAGATGAAGACCGCTGTTCGCGGCCTGCTCATACACGGGCCGAAAGTCTTGCGTAGCCACGCTCATCTCGTCGCCGCCAATGCCAAACGCGACAATCGTTTTGGATTGGCAGCGATTTGCTGCAGTTACAACTTCCATCGCAGCGTCAGGACCGAACTGCCGCGCGGCATCGAACACCCAGTTTACGCGCAGCCCCTGTTTTTCGAACGGCTCGGTGGCCCGCAAAATGGCCTCGAAATTAGCCTCGGGCCTCTGTTTGCGAAGCAGCATCACACCGACAGAGAGAGTGACCTCGGCGTAGACTACTCCTTGCGTGAGCAGATGTTCACACAAGTCCCGAGCGATGAGCCCATAGTCGCGAGGCTCTCGCACAAAAGACGTGACCCACTTGAACGCATCAATGAAATCTGCGAAGTCGCGATAGGTGTAGCGCCGTCGAACTTCGTCTTCCGTCAGCACAATGTCGTGCTGCGCCGTCAGCGCGCAAACCGTCACGGGCTGAATCGAGCCTTCAAGATGCAAATGCAACTCGGCCTTGGGAAGGGAGGCGATGCGCGCTGGAAGAAGTGACGGGTTCATCCGTGGGGCGTCAATGAGGCAACTGCGGCCGCCCGGCGTTGATCCACGCCGTCAGCCAATAGGAGCCGACATCGGTGGAAGCCTCGGAAAGCTGACGGATCAGCGTGGCGGCAGCCTGGTCGTAGAAGCGATCGTAGTATTCGTCGTTGTACGAGTAGGATTTTCCTGCGATGTATGCATTGCGATCCGCCAGAAGAACGGTCTCGAGCGCACTGTGCGAGCCGAGGCAAACTTCGAACGCGTGATCGGTGGGATCGTTGATGAACGACGCGTCGTTTGGCCGCATGGGGAAGAATGACGAGTAGCGGTCAATCAGCACGGTCCCGAATCGCTCGTTGACGCCCGCTTGCGCCGTCAGCTTTCCGTCGAAATTCTCCGTCGTGCTGAAAGGGTCGTGCGCTTCAGCGACATAGTTCGCGAGAATCGCGGCGTCCAGTCTGGCTTCGTCCCAGTGGCCGGTCTTCATGTCCTCGGTTAGTTTCTGGCTGTAAACGCCAATCTGCCAGGGCAACACACCATTCGCCTGGAGCTTTGATTTTCCGAACTTGTCCAAGGCCGCTTTGTAGCTGCGCGGAAGAGCATCAAAAGGGAAGCGCCCGTACTTATCAAGATATAGATGATCGTTGCGCTTCTCGGCGGGAGTCTTTGCGACAGCATCCAGCGGATCGAGCACGTGCTGAAGGAGAATCCCGCGGTTCCCTTCGAAGAATCCGCGAATGTCTTGCGGGAGAGTGTCCACCGCTTGGTTGACGACGAGCTTGTGCGCGCTGCGCCCCCAACCTGCGGCTCGCTCGGGGGATAATGCAGAGCGGCCACGATCGCGAGCAGAACGGCTGACTCGAATCTTTGCTTTGCTAGGGAATCCCGGCCGCATTTTCGATTCCTCTACCCCGCGTTGGCTGCTCGGAGTGTGCTGCGCTTCCGACCAAAATTGTAGTAAATCACGAGGCCGATGGCCATCCAGACAAAGAAGCGAATCCAGTTCATAATCGGCAGTCCGGCCATCAGCAAAATGCACGTCAGGATGGTCACAATTGGCGCTAGCGGCCCGCCAGGGGCCCGGAATGCACGGTGCCGGTCCGGCTCGCGATAGCGGAGGATGAGCACACCAGCGGCGACTAGTGCGAAAGCAAAGAGCGTGCCAATGTTTGAGAGGTCCGCAAGAGTGCCGATATCCAGCAATCCCGCGGGGATGCCAACGACGAAGCCTGCCATCCAAGTGGAAAAATCCGGGGTGCGGAATGTCGGGTGCACCCGTCCGAAAATGCGTGGCAAGAGTCCATCGCGGGACATGGCAAACCACACGCGAGCTTGTCCAAGCTGGAAGACCAGGAGCGATGAGATCATGCCCATCAGTGCGCCAATCAGAACGACAAGACGAACCCCGCCAAAATGCAGCTTCTTCATGGTGTTGACCACGGGAGCGGCGTCGTCGAGCAGGGTTTGGTAAGGCACAAGCCCCGTGAGCACGACAACCACGCCGATGTAGAGCAGTGTGCAAATCACGAGAGTGGCAATGATGCCGATGGGCAAGTCGCGTTGCGGATTCTTGCATTCTTCTGCAGCCGTGGAGACGGAATCAAATCCGATGTAGGTGAAGAAAACGATCGAGCCGCCTGTCAGAATTCCCGGCCAGCCGTTTGGCGCAAAGGGATGCCAGTTCGCGGGATGAATGAAGCGCATGGCGAACGTGATGAACACAAGAATCGCCACGATTTTCAAAAACACCATGATGTTGTTGGCTTCCGCGGACTCGCGAATTCCGCGGACCAGGATGACAGTCAGCAACATCACGATGAGAAATGCCGGCCAATTGAAACCGAAATGCCAGCCCGGCGCGTAAAGCGAGTTGCCTTGCAAATCGGAGAGGCCGCTGGGCAGATAGGCCGGGACGATCCAGCGTGGGTTGGGATGAACGCCGAACCAATCGAGCAGGTCCACCATGTGCGCGGAAAAACCGACGCTCACAGCCATGTTGCTGACCGCGTATTCGAGGATTAGATCCCAGCCGATAATCCACGCGATGAGTTCGCCCATCGTTGCGTAGGTGTACGTGTAAGCGCTGCCCGCAATGGGGATCATGGCCGCAAGCTCCGCATAACACACGGAGGCGAATCCGCAGACGATAGCGACCAACACAAACGAAAGCGCAATCGCCGGCCCCGCGCCGGGCCGCCCAAATGAAGCCGAGTGGTAGATCAGGTACTCCAACAGCGGAGCATTTAAGACAGAGCTGGCTTGAAGCTTTTGTCCGGCAATGGCCGTGCCGATGACCGTGAAAATTCCAGAACCGATCACCGCGCCGATGCCAAGCGAAGTGAGACTCAGCCAGCCGAGGGATTTTTTTAATCGAGTTTCCTGATTTTCCGAGTCCGACAGAAGTTGGTCGATACTCTTGCAGCGCAGGAGATGTGATCCCACCCATGCTCTCCGATCGCGTCCGGGCAAGCCGGAAGCCTGGAATTGCCGGATACGCCGTTTAGGGAAAATTGCCTGGCTCAATTTACCCTGAGAGGCCACGTTTCGCAACCAAGCGCACTGTGCGCTCTTTACCGGCCTGTTGCTCGAGTTTAGGCCGGCTCAAGCTGCGCGTAACGCTCGATGAATTTTTTTGTGCCGCGCCCCGGAAAACTTACAGAGACGCGGCGGTCTTCTTCGTCACCTTCCACGCCGACGATGGTGCCAACACCGTAACTTGGATGCCGAACTTTGCGGCCAAGCATGGGGTTTGCATCGGCCCCGCGTTTCGTGGCTGGCCTGCCAAAAGAGCTTGTACTCCGGGTGGGTTTGGGCGTTGCCGCAGCGTCTTCCGGTTTGCCGCGCACGCGCCGCAGAAATTCATCGGCCGAGTACGAATATTCAGGGTCGGGCTCGTAGCGCCGCGTTTCGCCAATCTCCGCCATCGAGCCGCGAACGGTTTCCACCAGCTCACTGGGAATCTCTGCGAGGAAGCGCGAGGGCAGCGACGCGCGCAACTGTTGCTCGTTGCCGAAAATGCGCCGGTAGACGGCCCGTGTGAGCGTCAGCGACGTCCGCGCGCGCGTCATGCCAACGTAAACCAGCCGCCGCTCCTCTTCAATCCCCTTTTCTTCGTTGAGCGAGCGGCCATGTGGGCAGATGCCTTCTTCCATGCCGGTCAGAAAAACATGATCAAACTCCAGCCCTTTGGTGCTGTGCAGCGTAATCAGCGTCACGCCGGGCTTGC
This sequence comes from uncultured Acidobacteriota bacterium, assembly GCA_963727945.1. Lineage (GTDB taxonomy): Bacteria > Acidobacteriota > Terriglobia > Acidiferrales > UBA7541 > Acidiferrum. Next base: position 28,891 of record CAVSIW010000051.1, on the reverse strand, counting down.
CCTCGAATGAGTCGGCATCGCTCACCAGAGCAGCGGCATCCAGAAAATCCGTAAAGGCTTCGCCCGCTTCCATGCTTTCGGCCACCGCGCGCGTCAGTTCTTCCAGGTTTTCCAGACGCGCAACATCCTCGGGCGTGTTGCGATCTTTCAGCATGTCCATGTAGCCGCTCTCTTCCAGGACACTGCGCAGAAACTCCGCAGGCTCTTTGTTCGCCAAGGCTTCCTGCAGCTTGCCGATCAATTCTTGAAACGAGCGCAGCGGCGTCACGGCGCGGCCGCTTGTTGCGCCAGACACGAATTTTTCAATCGCCGCCCATAGCGGTGTCCCGTCCACGCGAGCCGTCTCGCGCAGCGAATCCACCGTTGTTTTCCCAATGCCGCGCGGAGGCACATTCAGAACGCGCAACAAGGAAATGTCGTCCTCGGGGTGCATGGCCAGCCGCACGTAGGCCAGCGCGTCTTTGACTTCCGCGCGGTTGTAAAAGCTGAATCCTCCGACGAGTTTGTAGCGCAAGCCGCGGCGGCGGAAGACTTCTTCAAATGCGCGGGATTGAAAATTTGTTCGGTACTCGACCGCGCAGGTCTGCGCCGAATCGTCGTTCAAAATTCGTTCCAACTCTCCCGCGACAAATTCAGCCTCGGCCTGCGCGTCGCGCGCTTCGAAATAACGCAGATTCGCGCCGCTGCCTTTTGCCGCGCTGAGGGATTTGCCCAGTCTTTCCGGATTATTCGCAACGACTGCACCGGCCGCATCCAGAATATTCTGTGTGGAGCGGTAATTTCGCTCCAATTTCACGACACGCGCGCCGGGAAGTCGCGCGAAAAACTCAACAGAATGGAGACGTCCGCGCCGCGCCAGCGGTAGATGGACTGGTCTTCGTCACCGACGACACATAGATTCTGATGTGGCCCTGTGAGCAAGCGCAGCAGGTCGTATTGCACTCGGTTCGTGTCCTGATATTCATCCACATGGATGTATTGAAAACGCGCTTGCCACTTCTCGCGCACCGCCGGCACATCACGGAGCAATCGCAGCGAGCGCAGCAGCAAATCGTCAAAATCCAGCGCATTGCTTTGGTGCAGGAGCTTTTCATAGGCCGCAAAAACATCCGCGGTGCGCCGGCCGTCCTGGCCAATCGCTTCGGCGCGCAACATTTCCGGCGTCTGGCCATGGTTCTTCGCGTAGCTGATGCGGCTGAGGATATTCCGTGGGGTGAGGCTCTCGTCGTCAATCGCCAGCTTGCTCATGGCTAGCTTCACGGCGGCGAGTTGATCGTCATCATCGTAAATCGCAAAGTCTCGCGGCAAACCTGCGTTTGGCGCTTCGCGGCGCAGGAGCCGCGCGCAAAGTGAGTGAAACGTCGAGAGCCAGGGCTGCGCGGGCGGCACTCCAGCGCGCAGCAAAAGATCGGAAACTCGCGTGCGCATTTCTTCCGCGGCTTTGTTGGTGAAAGTGACGGCGAGAATTGACTCGGCAGGCACGCCCTTGGAAATCATGTTGGCCATGCGAAAGGTGATTGCGCGTGTCTTGCCCGTTCCTGCTCCGGCAAGGATCAGCACAGGACCTTCCGTTGTTTCAACCGCTTGGCGTTGTTCCGGATTCAGTTCGTCGAGAAGATTCAACATTTACCCGCAGTGGTCGAAGATGTTCTGCCTAGTGATGGTAGCCGAGTGTGTGCACTCGCGCAAATTGACGAGTTTTTCGCCAGCATTCGAGAAGAATTCTTTTGCGAATGATCCCCGTGCGACTTCGGCGCGCGGTCTAACGGCTCAAGTCAATCTCGAAGTACAGCAACGGATGATTCTTCTCGAGCGACCGTACATCCGGAATGTAGAGATGCGCTGTGCCGAGCAGATCGAACTGCCCCTGCAAATCGAAGTAAAGCAATCCTTGCACCGCATGATGGGGCGCAACCACACTCGCCGGATACCCCTGCGTCAGCTGCGGCCTTTTGCGCTTCCGTCCAGTGTTTGTCACGGCCCACTTTCGGCCCGGTCGGTATTGGAATCGGGGATCTGCGCATTAACGTCGGATCCTTTTTCTTCGCAGCGCTCATCACGTCGGCAACGTCGTCCGGCGTAAGAGAACGCAGCGCTTGCCGATTATCTTCAGACACCGCGACATTCAATCGGATTTGTTCGAGGTCGACTTTCATGCTGTCGTCCGAATCGTTTCGGATGATCGTGTCAATAGCCACGATGCCGGAGGCGAGCGGCGACTTTTTCGGGAATTTCGCTTTGTAGTTGGCGGCATCCGTCCAAGGCTGCGCCGAAATTGTCACGCCTTCGTGGGACTCCAGCGCGGCTGCCTTCATCGTGGCTTGGGGCTGTTGGGCCGCACGTCCGTCAGAAAAAAGCATCGCAGCAAGAAAGAGAACTATAATGGCTAGGTTTCGCATCGGGTTATAATAGTCCTTTCTCATCTCGACGCCTTCGATTCCTGGGGGAAGTGCAAGGTTGCCCGCACCCGCACTGCCTGTTGCGCGGCGGTGCGGAAGAAAGACCGGAGCCACGATTAGTGTATTTCATCTATAGCCTGCTCATGGGCCTCGCCGCCCTCCTGCTCACACCCTATTGGTTGGTGCAAGGGTTGCGCCACGGAAAATATTTTTCCAACCTTGGCCAGCGGCTCGGTTTTTCGTTTCCGGCGCTCGGCAAGCTGCCCGCAAAAATCGTCAAGGACGCAATCTGGATTCACGCCGTTTCCGTCGGCGAAGCGCTTTCCGGCATTACTACTGGCGCGGCGGTTGAAGCAGGCATACCCAGATCGCCCCTCCTCGTCTCCACGACCACCTTGACCGGCCAGGCGCTTGTTCGCGAGCGCATGCCCTTTGCCGATGCGATATTCTATTTCCCGTTGGATTGGACAGTTTTGTGTTCGTCGCGCCTTGCGTGCGGTTCGGCCCTCCATCGTCATTGTCCTCGAGACGGAAATCTGGCCCAATTTCCTTCGCGAAGCACGGCGCCGTAGCGTTCCGGTCGTGTTTGTCAGTGGACGCATTTCGGACCGTTCTTTTGCTCGCTATCAACGCTTTCTTGGTGTTTTCGGATTTTTCCTTCGCCCGTTTCTCCGGAGCGCTCTTGCGAATGCCGCCGCTTTTCTCATGCAGAGTGAAAAAGACGCCGAGCGAATTCGCGCTCTCGGTGCGCCGCCGGAGCACGTGCAAGTCAGCGGCAATTTGAAATATCGACCTCGAGCTTCCTGCGACCACGCCGATCTCGCATTGGCTTGCCACCGAAGCCCAGCGCTGCGGGCGCTCGCCCATCATTGTCGCGGGCAGCGTCGTCGCCACCGAGGAGCCACTCGCTCTAATTGCCTTTGGCACGCTGCAGGGCGAATATCCCAAAGCGCTTTTGGTTTTGGCGCCGCGCAAACCGGAATGTTTTGATTCCGCCGCCGAATTCATCGACGAATCGCACCGCAAATTCATTCGGCGCTCGCAACTGCCCGTTCCGGGTCCTTCGCAAAATGGACCAGCAACCGGGGAATTTACTATCTCCGATGATGTGACCGTCATTTTGCTTGATAGCATAGGCGAGCTCGCCTCGCTTTATCGCGTGGCCGACGGTGCTTTCGTTGGCGGCTCGCTTGTTCCAAGCGGCGGACACAACATCCTTGAGCCCGCTGCGTTCGGAAAAATTCCCGTGTTTGGGCCGTCCATGGAAAACTTCGCGGAAATGGCGGCGCGATTCACCGCGGCTGGAGCCGCCGTCCAGGTGGAAAGCCCGGAGGACGCAGGCGTCGCTTGGATCGAGTTTCTGCGCAATCCGGAGCGGGCTACGCGGATGGGTGAGACAGCGCTCGCAATCTTGTCGAAAGCAGCCGTGGTGCTACCGATCGTGCCATCGCGGGAATTGCCCGGCACCTCGAAGGCGCTGCGCGAGAGAATGGATGAATCTTCCGCTGCTGGTGCGAATCCTGCTCTGGCCCCTTTCCGTTATGTATGGCGGATATGTTCGGATCCGTGCCTCGCTTTATGCGAATGGCTGGCTGAAGCAGAAACACCTGCATGCCAAGGTGATTAGCGTAGGCAATTTGACCGTTGGCGGCACCGGCAAGACGCCCATGGTTTTGTGGCTCGCAGAAAAATTTCTCGCGGAAGGGAAGCGCGTCGCAATTCTGAGCCGGGGCTATCGTGGCGCCGGCGGAACGAGCGACGAAATCGAGCTGATGAAGCATCGCCTGCAAGGCCGCGTCCAGTTTGGCGTTGGCAAAAATCGATTCGCGGAAGGCCAGCGCATCGAACTAAAGCAGCCGGTCGACATTTTTCTGCTCGACGATGGTTTTCAGCATCTCCCGCTCGCGCGCGACCTCGACATCCTGATGCTCGATGGTTCCTACAGATTGCAAGATCAGGAACTTCTACCGGCCGGAATTCTTCGCGAACCTACTTCCGCCCTCCGCCGCGCGGACATGCTGGTCGTGACAAGAAAAATAGAACAGCCCGACATAGACGCGGCCCGCGCGCACAAATTTTCTATTTCCTATGCGCAAACGCGGCTTTTAGGTTTTCGTCGCTGCGGCGCCGACGCCGACATTCATGATTTGGGCGAGATCGGCCCCGGGCCTTTTTTCGCATTCTGTGGTATCGGTAATCCCCAGGCGTTCTTTGATGACCTAAGCCGCTGGGAAGTACCGGTGGCCGGGCAGAATATTTTTCGGGATCATCACCGATACGCGGCTGCGGATCTTCGCCAACTTGAGAAGGCGGCTCAAGGCGCTGGGGCCATCGCCTTTGTGACCACAGAAAAAGATGGCGAAAATCTTGGAGAAGTGAAGAACGTGACGTTCCCCGTGTTCGTCGCCGTAATCGATTTCGTGCTCCCGGCGGAAACTGAATTCATGGCTACGATGGAGCGCAAACTGCAACCGCGTCGTGGAGCCTCCGGGTGAAAATTCTCATTCGCGCCACGAACTGGGTTGGCGACGCCATCATGGCGCTTCCCGCGCTCCGCGCCGTGCGCGCGCGTTTTCCGGATGCGGAGATAACCATTCTTGCGCGGTCCTACGTTGCAGCCATCTACAAAAATCAGACGGTTTGCGACAACATGATGTTTGTGGACTCCAAGAGTGATTTGGTGAACGAAATTCGAGTGCGGAAATTCGATCTAGCTCTCTTGTTTCAAAACGCATTCGAAGCGGCGTGGCTTGCCTGGCGCGCCGGGATTCCTGAGCGAATCGGCTACGCACGCGACGGCCGCAGCCTTCTTCTCACAAAAGCCGTGCCCGTCCCCAAGCCGGGCGAGATTCCCGCGCATGAACAGTTCTACTATCTGGAATTGCTTCGCGCGTGCCGGCTGGGTGGATTCTTTGCAGAACGAAACCTTTATAAAGCTCAATGTTCCCCAGGAAAACCGGCAAAACGCCGCGGAGTTTCTTCTTTCTGTGGGCGTGCGCCCGGACAAGTTGCGCATCGCCATTGGTGCCGGCGCATCGTATGGTTCAGCAAAATGCTGGCCGCCGAATCGCTTTGCCGAACTAGCGAATCGCCTTCAGGCCCAGGACGGAGCCGATGTGATTCTATTCGGCACTCCCGCGGAAGCGCCGGTCTCCTTGGCCATTGCGTCTGCCATGCGCCGCCCGCCGATCGATCTCACCGGAAGAACTTCGATCGACGATCTACCGGCGCTGCTTTCTCAGTGCCATCTTTTCATCGGAAACGACTCCGGCGCGATGCACGTCGCCGCAGCGGTTGGTCTTCCCGTCGTAGCTGTCTTTGGGCCAACCGATCCCTTCGGCACCGCGCCCATCACCCCGCGTTGCAGCATCGTCCAGGAAAAACCATACTGCAGCCCGTGTTTTCTGCGCCGCTGCCCGACGGATCACCGTTGCATGACCGCGCATTACACGCCAGACGCGGTCGAAGCCGCTGCACGCCACTGGATTTCCTCGACGGAGGTGCGTCCTGCCTGAAACCCGTTCCCTCCGTCCGGCCGTTTTTCTCGATCGCGACGGCACCATCGCCGAAGAAGTCGGCTACTTGAATCATGTCAGCCGATTTCGTATCTTGCCGCATGTCGCCGATTCGATTCGCCGCTTGAACGAGGCCGGGCTGCCCGTGATCGTTGTGACAAATCAGTCCGGTGTTGGCCGCGGCTATTTCCCGGAATCGCTCGTACACACGGTTCATGAACTCATGACCCAGCAACTCGAGGCCGCGGGCGCCCATCTCAACGCCGTATACTACTGCCCGCACACTTCGGCCGACGGCTGCGACTGCCGCAAGCCAAAGACAGGCATGCTCGAGCGCGCCGCCCGCGAGCACGCCATCGACTTGCATCGCTCCTTCGTCGTCGGCGATCGTCACGGCGATATTGCGCTTGCCTATCGCGCGGGCGCGCGCAGCATCCTGGTACGCACCGGTTACGGCGAAGGCGAGTATCTTTGGAATGCTTCGAACTGGCCGGTTCAGCCTGATTTTGTCGCCGCCGACCTCGCGGATGCCGTCCACTGGATCTTGAGGCCAACGAAATGAAGCGTGCCGCAAAGAAAAATACTCCGTCATCATCCGTAGATCTTTTGGCTCTCGCGGACTATGTTGAGCAGTTTTCTTCGAAAACCGTCGTTCTCTTTGGCGATTTTGTCGCGGACGAATTTCAGTTCGGCGAGATTTCGCGTGTCTCGCGCGAAGCCCCAGTTTTGATCCTCCGCCATCGCGAGACGCACCTGGTTCCTGGCGGCGGTGCCAACGCCGCGAACAATTTTGCCGCCTTCGGCTCGCGTGTTTTTCCAATTAGTGTTGTCGGTGACGATCCCGCAGGCGACGCGCTCATCGCCTATTTCCGAAGCAAACGCGTCGATGTTTCCGGCATTCTTCGTGTCAAAGGCTGGACGACTCCCACGAAGACTCGTTTCCTTGCCGGCTGGGCCCACACCGTCGGTCAGCAAGTTCTCCGCGTTGACCGTGAGCCGCAATCTCAAATTCCGGAAGCTGTACACAGGAAATTGCAGGCGAAGCTGCGTGCAAAGCTCCGTTCCGCCCATGCTCTGGCCGTTTCCGATTACGGGTTTGGCGTCGCCGCGCCTGCCCTGGTCCGCCAGGCCATCTCCCAGCAAAAAAGCCCGCCACCAGTCACGCTCGACGCCCGCCACAACCTTCACGGCTACGCCAAAGCTGGCATCATGTCGGCCACTCCCAACGAGGCCGAGCTCGAAGTCCTGCATCACGTCTCCATCGGCCAAGACCTTTCCGAACTGGCGCGCTGTGGTGCCGCGACGCTTGCCGAAATGAAGTTGCGCGCCCTCCTCGTCACTCGCGGCCGCGACGGCATGGTGCTTTTCGAACCCGGCGACCGCCTCACGCAAATTTCTGTTTACGGCAGCGATCAAGCGGTTGACGTCACTGGTGCGGGCGACACGGTCCTTGCCGCGTACACGCTTGCGTTGGCGTGCGGCGCCTCTCCCCTTGAAGCCGCCCATATCGCCAACATCGCTGGCGGCCTCGTTGTCATGAAGCGCGGCACAGCCACGGTCACGCGCGACGAACTCCTCGCCGCAATCCGCCACCAAGCCGGTGGCTCTGCGTCGTAAGTCATGCGTCACGCGAAATCCAAAATCGTTACCCGCGAACTCCTCCAGGAAAAATTGGCGGCGCACAAAAGCCGTGGCCAGCGCATCGTTTTCGCCAACGGCTGTTTTGATACGCTTCATGTCGGTCACATCCGTTATCTCGAAGGCGCCCGCCGCGAAGGCGATATCCTCGTCGTTGGCGTTAATGCGGATTCGAGCGTCCGCGCGCTGAAAGGCCCCGGCCGTCCCATTCTTGACGAGAATGCCCGCGCGCTCCTCGTGGCCGCGCTTCGCTCCGTAGATTACGTAGTCCTCTTTACCGAACCAACTGTCGAGTCTCTGCTCGAAGACCTTCGCCCGCACGTCCACGCAAAGGGAACAGACTACACCGCGGACACCGTTCCCGAGCGCGCCATCGCCGCTCGTCTCGGCATCAGGGTTGCCATCGTCGGTGATTCAAAGGATCATTCCACACGCGATCTCCTTGAATCCATCCGCAAGGCTAGGCATGCCTGATCCCCGCCTTTTGGTTGTGCGCCTCGGCTCTCTAGGCGATATCGTGCACACGTTTCCCGCTGTGTCTTCGCTGCGCGAAACTTTCCCAAACGCAGAAATCATCTGGCTCACGCATCCTCGCTGGAAATTGCTAGCCGAGAGCAGCAGTCTCGCCTCGCAAGTTTGGACAATTGAAACCCGCTCCTTCCAATCTCTGCGCAAGACCATAGCTAGTCTTCGATCCGCACCTTGGGACACTGCCATCGACTATCAAGGCCTTTGGAAATCCGCGGCGTTGCCTTTTTTCGGCGGCATCCGGCGCAGAATTGGATTTTCTTCAGAAACGATTCGCGAGTTTGGCGTTCCCCTTCTCTACAGCGAGAGAGTCCACTGCACCACGATCCACATCGCGGATCAAAACGGGGAGTTGTCTCTGCGCGCTGGAGCGCGGAACCCGGTGGCGCCCTTCACTATGCAAGTTCCGCAACAAGATGACTGCGGCATCCGCGACTATTTGCGAAAGCTCGGCCTTGATCGCTACATCGTCCTGAGTCCCGGCGGTGGCTGGCGTTCGAAGTGCTGGCCTCCCGAACGATTCGGCCATCTCAGCAAAATGATTCGACACACTCTCGGCTTGCGCTGCGTCGTGAACTACGGCCCCGGCGAAGACGACCTCGCCCTTGCCGTGCGCGAATGCAGCGGCGACGCTGACCCTGTGCCGTACAATGGTCCGCTTGGTCCCTTGATGGCTCTCTTGCGTAACGCGGCGTGCATCGTCGGCGGCGATACCGGCCCGCTTCATCTCGCGATCGCTCTTGGCACTCCCGCCGTCGCTCTGTTTGGCCCCACGGACCCTGCGCGCAACGGCCCGTATCGGACGGACGACATCGTTTTTCGTGCGCCCAATGTCGTCACAACGCACACCCGCAACGATCAAACTCACCCTTCCATGCTGCAAATCCAAGTGCCTGAAGTTTTCGAAGCGGTTCGCCGCCGCCTCGGAGTCCCCGCTTGAACACCGCCAGCGCTTTCTTTGCTCGCTGGCGCGTGCGGCTCAGCTACCCGCTTGCCATTCTCGTCTTCTGGTTCGCGCGGCCGACTCCTCGCAGCATTCTTTGGGGAGCGCCAATCGGTTTGCTAGGCTTGTTCATTCGCGCGCGCGCCGCCGGGCATCTTCACAAACAGGAAGTCCTCACGGTCACTGGGCCCTACGCCTACACGCGTAACCCGCTCTATTTTGGCAGCGCTATTCTCACGGTCGCAGCTGCCGTTGCCACGCACTCGTGGCTATCGGCAGTCCTTTTGTGTGCTTACTTTGCGCTTTTCTATTCCATCGTCATGCGCCGTGAAGAAGCCGAGCTTCGCCAGCATCACGGCGCCGCTTTTGACGAGTACGCCCGCGCCGTGCCATTGTTTTTCCCTCGGCTCAGGCCGGTCAAACTCTCGTTCGCCGGCGTTGGTTCGTTTTCCTTTGCGCAGTACAAGAAAAACCACGAACATCAAGCGGCGATCGGTTTCCTGCTTTTGCTCGCGTTGCTTTTATTGATTTGGTGGTTCCGTCTGCGCTGATGCTGCTCGCTCTGCTGTCTCCGGACATGCCACGAAGCAGCTAATTTCCAATTTTTTGCCGTCTGCCAACACATGAACCGCGCCGTCGCGGTCGGTCCGCAAAATCCGCACCCCGGCGGTTGTAAGCCGTTCCAGCAACTCCGGGTTAGGATGCCCGTAAGGGTTGTCTTCTCCCGCGCTGATCACCGCAACGCGCGGGTGCACGGCGGCCAGAAATTCCATCGTTGTCGAGTTCTTGCTGCCATGATGGCCAACCTTCAGCACGTCCGCGCGCAACGCCGCTTCGCCGTTGTCCGCGAGCATCGAACTCTCTGCCTGTTTTTCCGCGTCTCCCGGCAACATCATGCTGCGATCTCCGTACTTCAGCCGCAGCACCAGCGAATCGTTGTTCTTCGGCGAAGGTCCGATTTCTGCCGGCGCAATTTCCGGCCACAGGAATTGCGTTTCGACGCCATCCCACGAAAAATCATTTCCACGAATCTCGTGCACGATCGGAATTTTCTTTTCGCGCGCCACCTTTTCCAGGTTCGCTAGCGCCGCCGACTCAACCTCCCGCCCAATCCATAGCGCCCCAACTCGAAAATTCTCCAGAATCGCCGTCAATCCTCCGATGTGGTCTTGATGAGCATGCGTTAGCGCCACAACGTCCAATTTCTGAAAGCCACGTGACCACAAGTACGGCGAGACCGCCTCTTCGCCGGGGTCAATACCGTTGCGTTCCTCATGTCCAGGGAAACCGCCGAAAGAACCTCCTCCATCGATCAAGATCGTTCTTCCATGCGGTGAGACGACAAACAGCGAATCTCCCTGTCCCACGTCCAAAACTGTCAACTCCAATTTGCCTGCCGACCAGCGCGGCGCAAACGGAAAGATCGCAATCGAAAGGGCGCTCAATGCCAGCACTCCCGCCGCGCCTCTCGCGGTCCATCCGCGCCAAGAGGTGGAACTGCGCGCCACTACAGCTAGAAGTACTCCCGCCACAAGAAACACCACCATCAACCACAAAGGTGGCCCAGGAATCCGATAGCTCCATCGCGGAAATTTCGCAAACCACTCCACGATGTGCAGGAGCACCATTGTTGCCCACGCTAGCGGGGCTGCCAGCAGTTTTCCAATAGCAGGCAAGATAAGCCCGCAGCCCAGCGTCAAAAATCCCAATGGCACTACAATGCCGGTCAACGGAACCGCCGCAAGATTCACCAGCGGCGCACTCAGAGTGACCCGATGGAAGTCGCGCGCCATCAGCGGCAGCATCCCGATCTGCAATGCCAGCGTGATCACCAGCAATTCCCAAACGCGCAGCGAAATACCAAGGCCACGCGCCAGCGCCGCTCCCGCCGGATTCCCCAAGCCCGCAGGCAAGCGTGAGGAAATCCACCGCGCGGTACCGCGCAGGTCGATCCGAAATTGCGCCGCCCGCGGTTCGTGCGCCGAATCGCGCGTCACGTCGTGCCAGCCGCGCAATGCCGCGACATAGGGCTGCACAGTTTTCTGCAGCCACGGCGCCGCAAGTCCCGCGATACAGCCGATAGCCAAAAATGTCAGTTGAAAGCTCGAATCGCGAACGGCCAGCGGCTTTGCAATCAGCAGAATTAGCGCCGCTATTCCCGCGGAATTCAGCAAATCGAGCCGCCGAAAGAACAATCCGCCCATCACCACGATCGCCGTCATCAAAGCTGCGCGAAGCACCGGCGGCCTCTGTTCCACCACGGCCACGTACGCAAACAACAGCGTGAGCGTGACGAGAGCCGTCCAGAAAGGCTGTAAGCTTCAATGTTCGTCCAATCCAAAACAGAAACACGGCCAGCGCTCCTACGTGCAGTCCCGCCACGACCAAAACGTGAAACACGCCTGTTTTCTGAAAATCAGTGGATTCCGAGCGCTCCACGAAGCTCCGGTCACCCAAAAGCATCGCGCGCAAAACTCCGCCAACTTGCGGTGTCTTCGCGAACAGCTCGTCAATCTCATCTCTCAATCTGCGTCGAGTGCGCGCCAAGAGTGTTGCGGCGGTCGTTGGAGACGCCGCCGTGCGTTCCATCAATTCCGGTGCGCGAAGCGTCGCGATCAAACTAATATTCTGCTGCTCAAGATAGGCGCGCCGGTCAAATGCCCCATCATCTCTGTAAACTTGCGGCTGCTTCGCCTGCGTCGCGACTACGATTTCGTCGCCGGCATGAACGTCGGGCACGGCTGCCTTGTCCGCAGGCTCTGCAAGACTGACTCGCAGCCCCCCTCGCGTCGGCACCAACGAGTCTTGAAACTCCACTCCAGTCAGCTCGATTTCGTAGCCGTAGCCCCACGGCAGACGCGCTGGTTCATCACGCAAACGCCCGTGCCACCGCAATGGCGTCTTCAAATCCACGCGCCCTGCATCAACAAGAGACAACACGAAGTCCGCAGACCGCGGCTGAATGGCGATGCCAACTCCCAACACCCCCAAAATAGTCCAACTCAGAGCCGAAAGAGCAGCAGCAGGGAAGAGGCGCTCGATTTTCACCATGAGGATTCCGGCGCAGATCAGAGCGCCGGCCAAAGCAAAACCGATTACGATGAAAGTGGGCGAGGAAACTCGTTGTGCAGACCACTGCGCTTGGCCGAGCACAGCGCCGCAAGTTAATAACGCGGCGATGGCGACGGCCGGCAATCTCATGGCACTCTTCGTAACCTTACAAGTGTTTCGATGTGGTACGTCTGTGGAAACAAATCGAACATGTGCATTTCGCTCAACTCATACCGCACGCTCGGCCCAGCAATTTCTTTTGGTTTCCGTGGCGAGTTTGTCAGAACCGCCAAATCCCTTGCCAAAGTGGACGGATCGCAGGAGAGATACACAATTTCAGCGGCTCCAAGCGCTGCAAGTTTCGCAGCCGTCTCCGCGCCCAATCCCGCGCGCGGCGGATCCAATACGACGAACTCCGGCCGCTCTTCCGTTTTCTTCAGAAAGTCTTCTGCATGTTCGTTGTGCGTTGTCACCGAGACTCCGCCAGCTTCAGCGTTAGCATGCAGATCTCGCGTGGCAGCAAGATTTGCGTCCACGCTTACCACTTTTTCAAACGCTCGCGCCAGCGGCAGCGTAAAAAATCCCACACCGGCATACATATCAAGCGCCAGCTTGCCCTTCGCCCCCGCCGTCACCGTCTTGAGCAAATCCCCAATCAAAAATCGGTTCACTTGAAAAAACGACAAATGGCTCACGCGAAATTTGAACCCGCCAGCCTCGTGCACCAAATATCCCGGCCCCGTCAGTTCGAACTTGTCTTTCCTTTGGTCCAGTAGCAACAAACTTTCCACCTGCGGCATTGCCCCGCGCAGCACGGCAGCAAGTTCTGCCGCAGGTTTCGGAAATCGTTCGAACGCAACGTTCAAAGCGATCTTCTCGTCTGCCGAGTCCGCGAACGCTTCGATCTCAAGAATTCCTTCGGGCAGTGCGCCGGATCTCGCCAGCTCCTGCAAAGCGCCAAAAGTCTGCGCCAATCGCGGCGAAAGCACTGGACACTCGTCGATGGGCACAATGAACGAGCTCTCCGGCAAAAAATATCCCAGCGCGCGCGGCATTCCGCTGCGCACGGCCCACTGCGCCCGATTCCTATAACCGTAAGGCGCCGCGGTATGCTCCTCGAATCACTCCGTCCCAGGAAATTCCCCCCAATCGAGAAAGCGTCTCTCGCAAAATTTCTTTCTTCAAACGGACTTGCTCGCCGGCCGTGATGTGCTGGTAATGGCAGCCGCCGCACGTCTGGAAATGCGGGCACGGCGCTTTGATGCGTTCCTTCGAGGCAGACGTCACCTCCAGCAATTTCGCCCACACGACTTTTTTCTTCTTCGATTTCTCCGCCGCGCGCACCTCTTCTCCCGGCAGCACGTAGGGCACAAAAACTGTGTTCCCATCGGCGTGGCCCAGGCCATCTCCGCCATACACAAGCTTCTCAACCGATAATCGTAACTCGTCAGACATATTTGCAGGCCCCATTCTGCGTTTTTTCGCGTGGAAAGAAAAGCTGATTGCTTCTGGAAAGCGTGCTTCAGGAAAAGTAGTACAAGCTCACCCGCGGCAACCGAAATTCTTCAAGCAGCCGCTTCTGCAAGTATTGTTTTTCGACCAGCGCAATCTGTTCCGCCTTCATCTTGCGCCGGTACACGGCAAGCTGCCCGTCCATCTCGCGCCGAATTTTCAGCATCGTTTCTTCGCTCGCGTGGCTCGTCAAAGCAGCCTGCAGCTTGTCGTCCAAAATCGTCAGCCGTCTCTCCAGGTCTTCCAAGTCCAGCGCTCCCGGCACATCAATCAGCGTCGCCATTCCGTTCAACGACTCCGCGATCTCCCGCAAGCGCTCAGCCAACCCCGCGCTTGCCGATCCCCTACTGTCCGCCGCACTCGCAATCTGCCCGGCATTCTTTGCAAAGTACCCGCGCAACTCTTCGCGCGAGAACGGCTCTTTCGCGGCAACATTGCCGTTCTTTGGTGCGCTTCCCGCCGCCGCTTCCAATTGTTCTTGCGCCGCTTCCAGCACTGCGTCCGTGCAGTACGCCAAACTCTTCAGAGGCTTGCCCGCCCCGCGCCGCGACCGCTGATAACTTTCAAATGCGTGATCGATCCCCTTCAACACAGCGTCCAGCGGCACGCCCGCTCTCTGCCACGTTTCCATGATCGCCCAGTCCAGCGGCGACACCAGCAAATGCGCCCCGCGTTTCTTCCAGAAATAATTTTCGATTTCCGTAAAGTAGTTGAAGTAGTTCCAGCCGTCCATGTGATTCGCCATTGCGGAGCGGAGCATTCAAATCGCGCCTGCCCCAAAGGCACAACGCGCCTCAGCGCCTATCTCTGCGCTTTCTTTGTCGGGACCACCGCCGGCGCCGCGCCTCGCGTCCCACGGTTCGCCGTCGTTCCTTTTCCCGCTTCCGCTGGCTGATTTTTCTCCCAGATCAGCCGCAGCCCCGTCAACGTCAGAAATTCATCCGTATCCTGAATCTGTTTCGATCCCTTTGCCACCAATCTTGCCTGCCCGCCCGTCGCAACCACTTTCACGTCGGCGCCCAACTCCGCTTTCATCCGCGCTAGCATCCCGTCCACCATGTCCACCGCGCCATAGTAAAGCCCGGCCTGCATGTGTGTGACGGTGTTCGTGCCAATCACTTTTCCCGGATCTTTGATTTCCACGCGCGGCAATCTCGCCGCCCGTGCAAACAACGCCTCCGACGCAATCCCGAGCCCCGGCGCAATCACTCCGCCAAGATACTCGCCGCGCGCCGATATCGCATCAAACGTGATCGCCGTCCCGAAATCCACCACGATGCACGGCCCGCCGTACTTGTGAAACGCCGCCACAGCGTTCACGATTCGGTCCGCGCCCACTTCGAGTGGGTTATCCACCAGCACCGCCATCCCGGTTTTCACTCCTAGTTCCACGAACAGCGCTTTCTGCCCAAAATAAATCCGCGACATTTCCGCCAGCGTCCAATTCACCGGCGGCACAACGGAGCTGATAATCACGCCGCCAATCGCGTCGCGGTCCAACCCGGCCAGCGTGAACAAATTTCGCGTGAGCACACCGTACTCATCGATCGTCTGCTGCCTCGCCGTCGTCAGCCGCCAATTCGCAATCAATTCTTCGCCGCGGAATACGCCCAGAACTGTATTTGTGTTCCCGACATCGATCGTCAGCAGCATCTACCGCGCCTCCGCCACGTCGCCCGAAATCACTGTCACCACTTGACCATTGTCGCGCTTCACTTGCAGTAATCCTTCCGGTCCGAGCCCTGCCGTCGTCCCCGCAAAACTTTCCGTCCCGCTCGTCACTCTCACGCGCTTTCCCCGCGCATAACTCGAAACCGCCTCAAATTTCTGCGTTACAGCAGCCGGGCCCTCCCGCAGAAAGCGATTGTAGTCGTTCTCGAATTCGCGCAGCAACCGCACCAGCAATTCCAACCGCGACACCTGCTTCTCCGTCTCGATGCGCAGGGAAGTCGCCGTCGTTCCCAGCTCTCCCGGAAATTTCTCCTGATTCACGTTCAAACCGATTCCAACAATCACAAATCGCACCTGCGACGGCTCCGCATGCATCTCCGTCAAAATCCCGCCCACTTTCTTCCCGCGCAACAGCAAGTCGTTGGGCCATTTCAGGTCCGGCGTCAGTCCCGTTTGCGCCTCAATCGCTGCGCGCGCCGAAAGTCCCGCCATCATCGTCAACAACGGTGCTTGCACCGGGGCCAACCTCGGCCGCAAAAGCAGCGTCACGTAAATTCCCGCCGCGCGATCGCGATTGCCAAGTGCGTCCCGCGCGCCCCTTGCCGGCCGTCTGTTCCTCCGCCAGCACCACGGCCCCTTCAGGCTCGCCCGCGTGTCCCAGCTCCAGTGCCACGCGATTCGTCGAATCCGTTTTGAAGAAATGATAGATCCGCTTGCCGAAAAGACTGCCCTTCAACCGCTGCCGCAGCATGTCCGGAGTCAAAATGTCCGGCACTCTCTCCAGAAAATATCCTTTGCCAGACTGCCCTTTCACGCGCACGCCAAGTCCACGCAGCTGCCGCGCCCACTGCCACACCATCGAGCGCGACACACCAATTTCCCGCGCAATCCGCGCCCCGCTGATGACGATCGTCGCATTCTCCGCCAAAAGCGTCAGCAGCGCCGCCAGCCGCCGGTCTGTTGTTCCTGGAAGAGTTTCTTGAGCCATCGAGGTTTTGTCGCGCACCACGCGCTGCCTAAGCTTACGTTCCCTCAACGCAATCAGACAAGCGCCGCGCAACTCTGCCCGCTAGAGCTGCCCCAAGCGCTCCACAATCTTCTGCATCTCGATCCGCTGTTCCGCGAGAGTCGCTTCCAGCCCGCGAATAATCTTCTCCGGCGCGCGGCTGCGAAACGTTTCGTTCCCCAGCTGGCTCTCTTTCGACGAAATCGCCTTCTGCAATCCCTCAAGCTCTTTCTTCAGCCGCAGCTTCTCTGCCTCCACGTCCACCACATCCGAATACGCCACTCGCACATCAAACTCCGCCGTCGATCGCACCGCCCCGCCAGCCTGCTCCAGCGGTTTGCTTGAAATCGTCAATTCGGAAAGTAAGGCCAGCCGAACGATGCCATCCTTGCTCCGCTCAATAGCATCCCGCGTCATCGCCGTCGAAGCTATACAATTCCGCAGCGATTCTTTTCTTGGGATCGAGCTTCATCTCCGCCCGAATGTTCCGCAGCGCCGACCACAATCTCTTGCATCATCTGGAACTGATTCATCAGACCAATCTCTTTGCCGCCATTCGCCCAATGCGTTCGCGGTGCAGGGAACTGATCCAGCGCAACCGACTTCGCCCCTGCCGCCTGCGGCAACTGATGCCACAACTCCTCCGTCAAAAACGGCATAAACGGATGCAACAACCGCAACGCATCGTCGAACGCCGCAAACAAATTCTTCCAGGCCACCACCGCCCGTTCGCGGTTCGGGCTCTGCAATTCCGGCTTCACCCACTCGATATACCAGTCGCAGAAATCGCCCCAGAAAAATTGATACACGCCCTGTGCCGCCTCATGAAACCGGTAATTCTTCAGCGCTTCATTCACCGTCTCAATCGTGATAGCCAGCCGCGTGTACAGCCACTGATCCACCAGCGGCACACTTCCGTTCAAACGCATACGGTGCCCCCGCCCGCACTTCCGGCGAAGCCAGCTCCTCAATCCCCGTACCGCCCTGCTCAAACTTCTCCAAATTCATGAACAAAAACCGCGCCGCATTCCAGATCTTGTTCGCAAAATTCCGCGCGCCCGCTAGCCTGTCGTCGGACAGCACAATGTCCGTCCCCGGCGCCGCCATCGACGCCAGGCAAAACCGCATCGCATCCGTCCCATACTGCTGGTTCAGCACCACCGGATCGAGCCCCGTGCCCTTCGACTTCGACATCTTCTCGCCGCTGCCCGTGCGCACCAGCGAATGCAAATACACCGCGCGAAACGGTACTTTTCCCGTGAAGTGGATGCCCAGCATGGTCATCCGCGCCACCCAGAAAAATAAAATGTCGTATCCCGTGATCAGCAAACTCGTCGGGTAGTATTTTTCAAAATCCGCCGTCTTCTCCGGCCATCCCATCGTTGAAAACGGCCAAAGTCCGGAACTAAACCACGTATCCAGCACGTCCGGATCTTGCGTCATCTTTCCCGATCCGCACTTCGTACACTTCGCAGGCGCTTCCTCCGCGACGATCATCTCCTCGCAATCCCCGCAGTACCACGCCGGTATCCTGTGCCCCCACCAGAGCTGCCGCGACAGCGTCCAGTCCCGTATATTGTCCAGCCAGTTCAGAAATTCCTGCCGCCGGTTGTCCGGAACAATTTGGATCGTGTTTTCTTTTCCCGGCTCGTATTCCCGCACTGCTTTGATCGCCGGCTCCGCCAACCCCTTCATCTTGCAGAACCACTGCGTCGAAATCCGCGGCTCGACGATCGTCTTGCTCCGCTCACAAATCCCAATCGCGCTCACGTGCGGCACAGTCTTCTCGAGTAACCCTTGGGCTTCCAGGTCTGCAACCACCTTCTTTCTCGCCTCGAACCGCTCCAGTCCCGCGTACGGCCCCGCCGCTACGTTCATGTGCCCGTCGTCGGTCATCACATCGATTTCAGGCAGACCTATGCCGCTTGCCCACTTCAAAGTCGTTCGGGTCATGCGCCGGAGTGATTTTCACCGCTCCCGTGCCAAACTCCCGGTCTACCATCTCATCCGCGATGATCGGTATGCGCCGCTGTAGAAGAGGCAGAATCACGATCTTCCCGATCAGGTGCTTGTATCGTTCATCGTCGGGATTCACAGCCACCGCCGTATCGCCCAGCATCGTTTCCGGCCGCGTCGTCGCCACGACAATGGATTCCGACGTGCCATCCACCGGATAGCGGATATGCCACAGATGTCCCTGCCTATCCTCGTGGTTCACTTCCAAGTCGCTCAACACCGTCAAACAAACCGGACACCAGTTCACCAGCCGCGTCTCGCGATAAATCAATCCCTCGGTATAAAGCTGCACGAAGACCTTGCGCACAACCCGCGACATTTCCGGCGAAAGCGTAAACCTCTCCCTCGACCAGTCGCAGCTCTCCCCGATCCCGCGCATCTGCTCCGTGATTTGGCTGCCGCCTCCGCCTTCCACTGCCAAACCCGCTTTTCAAACTCCTCACGCCCCAGCTTGTGGTAATCAATCCCTTGATCCATCAACTGCCTCACCACCACGCGCTGCGTCGAAATCCCCGCGTGGTCCGTTCCCGGCAGATACAACGTGTTGTATCCCCGCATCCGGTGCCACCGCGTCAGAATGTCGATCTCCGTGTGCTCCAGCATGTGCCCGATGTGCAGCGAACCCGTCACGTTCGGCGGCGGAATCACGATCGAAAACACCGGTCCCGGGCGCATTCGCATCCGCCTTGAACAGCTCTTCCTTGACCCAGTATTCCGCCCAGCGCGGCTCTATCTGTTGCGGTTCGTATGCTTTGGCTATCTCTCGAGCCATTAGGAGTACGTCTCCGTCGTTGTAAGGGCGGGCCTTGGCCCGCCCTTTCTTCCTGCAATTCCAAACCGTGAAAAGTAATCTTCGACTATACGGGGCAAAATCCAACCCCGTCAATTCTAGGTCAGATTCCGCGCCTTCCTAATTCGAAATGCTCAACTGGCTCGGAGCGTGAAGGGAACACCGGATGTCAGAAATTCCCCATTCTTTTGCTTGACGGAAACCACCGCCGGAAGTATTCTTTTCATAGGGAGAATTTCATCCTGCGGCAGCCTCTGGCTGCCTTTTTTGTTTTGGGCCACGGTAGCAGCATAGCCACTCTTGGCTGCGCTCTTCTCCCGTGCCTCGCCCACAACCGAACATGCCGACCTAAGCGAACGTCGCGCACGCAGATAGCGCCGGGCGGAGCCCCAAGCCCATATTTTCCCGGCGCGTAGGGACAAACCATGTCATATACATAGTTAGAACTCTCCCAGGCCCCACAAATCCCCAATTTCGAGCGCACTTATGTTTACTGCCTAGTGCTTTAGAATCAACACTTGCGCATACGTCCGCAAGTGTTGATTCTAAACAACTTACAGGAAAGCTAAGTTATTTAGAATCAATACTTACAAAAAACCGGGGGGGAGGGGGCTCGTCAGCTCGGTGTAAGCAAGCGTCCTCTCACTCGGCTACTGCCGCCATGGCACCTGAAATTGGGACATTAACTCGATTTAGAAATGTCTATTCAGAGGGAGGGAACTACTGCTTCTTTGCGTTCAACTCGTCGCGAACCATCGCTTCGATAACCGGCTTCAATATCTCGCGAGTGACCGCCTGCAACATATCAGGACTCATTTTGCCCAGCACCTTGGCCACCATGTCTTCCATGCTGGTTTCAGGAGCCTTTGAGCTGCGTATCCACGGCGGGCGCCCCCTGCACGGCAGTTTCTGCAACGTGCTGGGCCTCTTCGCGAATCGCTTCCACGGTCGCCGCCGGTAACGCGGCCTCTTCGACTTTCGCCTTCACTTCCTCGCTCATAGGGGACGTAAGGGCGTCAACAGTGGCGGAAGGATCTTCCTTTGCAACCTCTTTCTCCACTACCGCCTTCACTGGTTCGGAAATCGCGCTCATCGCAGGCTTGCTCGCGGAGGGCACATCCCATGTTGACGCGAGTTGGCTCGCTTTCTGTACCTCCGCATCCCACGGGCTCGCAACAGAAGAAAACCACGAGCCTGCCACCGCAGGTTTTACCGCTTCCGGCGCTGGCTCCGATTTCACTGGCGCACTCACCGGTGACTCCGCCTGAACGCTCTTAAACTCCGGCTCGGTTTGTTCCTTCGGAGCCACGGCCACGGGCACTCCAATGTTTGCCGCTTCCGCCACGGTCTTCTGGCTAAGCGCCGTTGCCCACGCCTCTTCCGTGAAAGCCGCAACCGGCGTCGCCACTTTCGTTTCCGTGATCGGCGCATCCGTCACCATCGCGCCAACGCTCTGCTCTGTTTCCGCTGCTTCCTCAAATCTCGAAGTCTCTTTTTGGGGTGCCCAGGAATCATTCCGCATTTTCCGGGCCGGTGCTTCAGAAAACGCCGTCTCTCGCCAATCCTTCACAGGGCCGCTCGCCGCTTCCTCTTCTTCCATCGACTCATTGCCGGCGTCGCGTCGCCACGAAGCGCTTTGCGTCTCCTCTTCTTCTGCTTCCTCTTCCTCAACCTCGTCTTCTTTGTCGCCTGACTTCCAATCGCGCTCCAGCTCCGGCCGGGCCGTTGTTGCATACCCGAGTTCCTCTTCGGGCTCGGCCACAGGAGTTTCCAAAAGGTTTCCGAAGGCCAGCGGCTGCGAACCCGCATCAATTTTCACGGGCGCAGGAAGTACGGGCATCTCGTCGTGCGCCGGTTCGTTCTCCACCGCCGGAATTTCTGGAACAGCAGCCAGCGAACTCATGCTCGGAAGGCCGTGCGAAGATGGCGCCGTTCGCGGTGCCAGCATTTCCGCCACGCGTATCGGCTCTTCGTGCGCGGGCGGCGGTGGCGGTACTCCGCCTACAGCAACCCCTGCCCTTGCCAGTGCGGACTTCACCATGGAAATCAGCGGATCAGGCGGCACAAACGGCTTCTTCAAAACTCCGTCCGCGCCAACTCGTTGTGCCTCTTGTTCATCCAGCGGATCGAATGCGCCGACCAGCAAGATCACTGGAATGTGTGCCAGGGTGCTGTCGGATTTCACGTACTGGCAAACTTCGTATCCGTTCCGAACTGGCATGAACACATCGGCAAGCACCAGGTCCGGGCGAATATCAGAAATTTTGCGTACAGCTGCTTCACCGTTGCCCACGGCAACGACATCAATGCCCTGATCTTTCAGGGCAAGCCCCACCATCTTCTGGATGTTGCTGTTATCGTCGGCAACGAGAATCCTGGCCACTAAACGTCCTCCGGATGCAAATCACCCGTGTTTTACTTGTCCACTGCTTGGCGGTCGCTTCGCACGTCGACCGCACTTCGGTCGCCTATTCATTAAGACTCCAGAGTATTGGAGCATCCGCCGTATTGGGCGTCAATCGTCACGCAGTACTCGTGTGTCGGAAATGAATATGGCCTCCCAGCCCCCTCCTGGAGCCAGCCAGTGCCAAAAAAAAGGGGTGCGGCCTTCGCCACACCCCTTATTTGCTATATCCGCTATGGATGGTGCAAACCAGCAAACTACGAAACTACCAAGGCACTAGTTTGCGCAGCCCCTTTTTTTTCTTGCTGCTCGATTCCTTCTTGGAGTCACTGTTCTGCGCATCACCGGTTTTCGCCGCATCGGTTACAGGAGCATCGCTCTTGGCATCCGTCCCTGTTGCCGCCGCGTCACTCTTTGCGGGCGTTTCAGCAGCGCCCTCCGCCGTTGGAGGGTTCTTCGCCGCTTCATCGCTCGTAGAAGGGGTTGCTGTTGTTCCTGCCGGTGCCGGTGCTGTTCCTGCATCCTTCGGCTGTTCACTCGTCGCGGGAGCGCTTGCCGCGGCGTCGCTCCCTGCTGGAGCCACGTTCTCCGATGTGCCCGTTGTTTCAGCTGCCCCGTTTCCTCCTGGGGATACCGTCGCTACGATCCCGGTGGTCGCTCCTCCGGCTCCACCCAGACCTGTTTTCCCTCCGGGCGTAAGTATGTCCGCTGCGGACATCGAATCGGTTTCAGGCTGCAGATTAGGGGCGCCGGTCCTGGCGGCGGTCATCAGTTCGGTGCCTGGCCCGTTCTTCAATAGAGCGAGTGGTTTCTTAGCTAAGGAGGTGCGAGGCCTAGGCGTATTCTGCTCCGCCGTCATCCACGCGACAGAGGCAGGATCAGGCTGCGGCACCGGCGCTCCAAACGCTTTCAGCTTGTTCTTGGCGTTCGGCACCATGCTCGACAACGGATAATTCTTCACAATTCTTGCGTAGTACATGGACGCAACGTCTTTGTGTTCGCTCTTCTCAAAAATATCGCCCATCATCCACAGCGCCTGATCGGACTTGCTGTAAAGCGGATAACGGTTCGTCACGCTGATCAGCCGTGTCGCCGCTGCCCGCTTATCGCCCTTCACAAAGTAGTAGTAGCCGATGCGATAGTCGCCCTCCGCCAGCACTTCCTGCACTTCCCTCAAGTGCTGCTGCGCCTGCGGCGCCAAGGGGTCGTTCGGATATTTTTGGAGAAAAGTCTGGAATTCCTCTTCCGCCGCTCTAGCGTGAGTCCTGTCCCGGTCCGGCTTTTCCATCTGCCGGTAGTGCGCCATGGCCACTTGCATCTGGGCATAGGTGGCTTCGGGCAGGAAAGGGAAGAACACTCCAAAGTCTTTGTACCCAGAGATCGCCAGCGCCAGATTCGACGTCCCGCCTTCCTTATAATACGAATCCGCGATCGCCAGCTTCGCCTTGGCCAGATACTCGCTGTCCGGATACGTATTGATGAGCGTCTGCATATTCAGCCGGCCAACTTCTTGCCGGCCGTGCTTGATGTCATCCATCGCCTTGTCGTACAGAATCTTGTCCGGCTGCGCGTTGTTGTCCACTCCTGTGGACTTGTTGAGTTTTTTCTTCTTGTGGAAGATCTGCGCGTTGCTCGTCGTCGCTCCCAGCAAGAACAGCGCCGCTACACCACAAATCGCCAGACCCTTCACGGTCATGTATAGCTTTGAGGTCGGAATGCTCACAGTTCGGCCCAAACTTCACCTCTCTCGCGAATGTCGGGTTCCTCGCCGTAATCCTCGAACAAACCCACTGGATACTGGGACGTCCCTGCCCTTCGAACGGCGCGAACAATCAAGTATAACCTGAACGAAAGGCCAGGTGGGAACAAGAACTTTGCCCCTCCGGACAGGTATTGTCTATTTTCCCTGCTAACCCACCCTCTGTGATGCACGCTTTCGTCCCTGCGGGTTGCCTGACGGCCCTTCAATAATTTTCAACGAAGTGTAACAATGGCTCGCCTCACCATGGCTACCATACATTCGCGCTTCCGAGGAGCTGCGGCCTGCCGCCCACTCATCTAAGTGGACAAACGCAAATTTCTCTTCGTCTCGCTGTCCGGTCTCATCGGTGATATCGCCTGGCAGGTTCTCAAGGAGGGCCACGACGTTCGCTACTACATCGAAGCCGAAAAAGAGCGCGACATCGCCGACGGCTTCGTCCCCAAATCCAAGGATTGGGAACGCGACGCGAAATGGGCAGACATCGTCGTCTTCGACGACACACTCGGCCAGGGCGCCAAAGCCCAGGCCTATCCGCGCATCAAAAACATCATGATCGCCAACATGTACTACCGCACGGACATCGGCGATCGCTGGGTCGAAGATTCCGACAAACTCCACAATTGGGGCTATCTCCGCTAGTTACAGACCACTTTTTTGAAAGCTTCCGGCGAATTCACGAAAATCGGCGTATTTTCGACTATCCATTTGCATTTGCCGTATCATTTTGCTTTCCTAATTCATCTAACCGGCACAAGATGCCGATGGAACGAATTGGCTGATCGAGGGCGATGAATGGCTTTCCTTGCCTTGAGTGGAAGAACGGTTCAAGTTGACGCCGATCCCCATGTCCGTAGCGGCGTTCATCGAGCCGTCCAATTCACCGCAGAAAAGAAGGTGTCCCAGTGAGCAATCTTTTCGAAACGGATCGTCCCGCAATGGATCGTCGCGCCTTTCTCAGAACCAGCGCCGCTGCCGGCGGAGGCTTGCTCATAAGCCTGTACATTCCCGCAGCCAATGGCGCGTTGTCAGCCCAAGCCGCCAAGTCTCAGCCGCTCACACCTTTCGCCTTCGTCAAAATTTCTCCCGATGACACCGTCACCGTCATCGCCAATCACTCGGAAATGGGCCAGGGAATTTACACGAGCCTACCCATGCTCCTCAACGAAGAGCTCGAGGCCGACTGGTCGAAGATTCGCGTGGAATCCGCTCCGGTTGACGCCGTCTACAACCACACCGCTTTCGGCATCCAGATGACCGGCGGCAGCACTACTACTGCCTCCGAATGGGATCGCTATCGCAAGATGGGCGCCGCAGCGCGCATCGTCCTCGTCCAGGCAGCCGCACAACAGTGGAACGTCCCCGCAGACTCCTGTCGTGTGGAAAAGGGCATTGTGCTTCATCCTGCTTCTTCGCGCAAAGCGACGTACGGCTCGCTCGCCGCGTCCGCCGCCACGCTGCCCGTTCCCGCCGAGGTTCCGCTCAAAAGTAAAAAGGATTTCACCCTCATTGGAAAACCGACGCGCCGTTTGGACACTCCTTCCAAGACCAACGGAACCGCGCAGTTTGGCCTCGACGTCATCCTTCCCGGAATGCTTACCGCCGTTGTCTCGCGCGCGCCGGTTTTCGGAGGAAAACTCGTCAGCTTCGATCCTGCCGACGCTCTCAAAGTTCCCGGCGTCAAAGCTGTCGTACAGATTCCCTCCGGCGTCGCCGTCATTGCCGATCATTTTTGGCCCGCCAAGCTCGGCCGCGAAAAGCTCAAGACCACCTGGGACGACGGAGAAAACGCAAAGCTCTCGACTCCGAAAATGCTGGAGGATTTTTCTGCGCTATCGAAATCGCCCGGTGCACTCGCGAAAAAAATCGGCGATCCTGCCACCGCCTTGGCGTCCGCGGCGAAGAAAATAACCGCGACATACGACGTTCCTTATCTCGCCCACGCCACCATGGAACCGCTGAATTGCGTCGTGGATCTGCGGGCCGACAGCTGCGAAATCTGGACCGGCACGCAATTCGAGACGGTTGACCGCGCCAACGCCGCCAGAGTCGCTGGCCTCCCAGCCGAAAAAGTCCAAATTCACACAACGCTTCTCGGTGGCGGTTTCGGACGCCGCGCAAATCCCGATTCCGATTTTGTCGTCGAAGCTACGCACGTTGCCAAAGCCGCGAAAGTCCCGGTGAAAGTCGTTTGGACTCGCGAAGACGACACGCGGGGCGGATGGTATCGCCCGATGTGGTTTGATCGCTTCGCCGCAGGAGTGGACGCCGACGGCAATCCTGTTGCCTGGACGCACACGATCGTTGGCCAGTCCATTCTCACTGGGACGGCTTTCGAGGCGTTCGGCGTCAAGGACGGCGTTGATTCCGCTTCTGTTGAAGGCGCGGCCGACCTCCTCTACGGCATTCCCAATCTTCAAGTGGATTTGCACTCGCCAAAAATCGGAGTGCCCGTTCAGTGGTGGCGCTCCGTGGGCCATTCCCACACCGGTTTTTCCGTCGAATCATTCTTCGATGAAGTCGCTCACCTCGGCGGCAAGGATCCCTATCAATTGCGCCGCAAACTCTTGAGCGATCAGCCGCGCATGCTGGCCGTCCTTGATTTAGCCGCACAAAAAGCCGATTGGGGCAAGGCGCTCCCGCACGGAGTCGGCCGGGGCATCGCCACGCATTTTTCGTTCGATAGCTATGTCGCGCAAGTGATCGAGGCCTCGGTCGAAAAAAGCGGCGCCGTTCGCGTGCATCGGGTCGTCTGTGCGGTGGACTGCGGCACTGTTGTCAACCCGGATACCGTGAAAGCGCAGATGGAGGGCGGCATTATCTTTGGCTTGACGGCGGCCCTAAAAACCGAAATCACTCTGGAAAAAGGCCGCGTCAAGCAAAGCAACTTCCATAACTATCCGATGGTTCGTATGTCAGAAGCGCCGGCGTCCATCGAAGTTCACATCGTGCCCAGTGAGGAAAGGCCTACCGGCGTTGGAGAGCCCAGCGTTCCGCCGGTCGCTCCCGCTCTCGCAAACGCCATCTTCGCCGCCACCGGCAAACGCGTCCGCCGTTTGCCCATCCGCCCGGGCGACCTAACGGAGAAGAAAAGTGCAAAGTCGTGAGCATCGCTTTCGGAGTACTGTGCTTAACAACTACCGCGATCTTCGCTTTGTCCGTTGATGTTTTTCTAGCCGCGGCTCTTTCCGTCGCCGCGAGGTACGCTCACCTGGAAAAATATCCTGTCTTCGCGTGCACCTTTGCTTCTCAATGGGCGGAAGCGACCAAAGCTTCCTCGCCGAGGTTACGCAAGGTTCTGCGGCCGCGGTAATTTCGAGCCAGCTCGAGGAAGATGCCCACGTCGCGTTCAAGGTCAGACTGAGTTCCATCAAAGTAGAAATTTCGAATGGGGATGCCCTCGTTGTCGCGGCTTACGCGAGGATAAATCGCTTCGCAAATGATGCCGTTCATGCAAGTGAACGGACTGATGTCGATCACTCCGGCGGCGCCCTGCTTGGCGAAGTAGACGGCTTTGCCGATGTTCACGATCATTTCCCCGTTGGCGCCCAGTGGAGGCAGATAATCTTCCGCGTAGCCGAGCACCTCGCCGATTTGTGATGGCTCTTCATAGCCACGAAAATCTTCCTTGAAGAGCGAAGCGATTTCGTGCTCGTCCTTGCGTTGAAAGTGGGTGCGGACGCGGGCGCCAAGAGCCTTTAAAGAGAGACTATTTCCACGAAGCCGCAGCATGCGGAACTCGTCGTCATTCACGTACCAGATCCACTCAGAAACGTCGTTCAGCCAGACCTCCGCGCCGAATTCCTCGAGGCGCCGCACCAGATCATTGTTGCTGAAGGTGTTCAGCCGGCAAAATATCTCTCCGACGATACCGATCAACGGGCGATCGGGATCCGGTTCGATTTCCACCGCGCGGAAGCAGCT
Source organism: uncultured Acidobacteriota bacterium (assembly GCA_963727945.1). Classification (GTDB taxonomy): domain Bacteria; phylum Acidobacteriota; class Terriglobia; order Acidiferrales; family UBA7541; genus Acidiferrum. The sequence goes on along the minus strand of CAVSIW010000051.1, from coordinate 1,735 downwards.
GCGGATCTTCAGCATGCATCCTTGAATCGCATTCATCTGCTTTTTGTTGGATGCATACGGTACCTCGAGTGTCCGGCAAAGCTCGCATAGACTTTCTTCATATACACGGTCGGATGTACCCCGGATGGTTTCGTAGGGGCGTGTTTTCAGCAAGAGCTTGGACAGAATGTCGGAACACACGACAGCACGCCAGGCACCACGCGCATACAAGGAAGATGCTTCGCCAAAATCGCTGTATCCGGTTTCGCAAGCGGGCGCCAGAATTGTCACATCCGCATAGCCCATCGAAGCGAGCATGGATTTCACGTACGGCGCGTACTGCCCGAAGCGGCAAGGTCCTTGTCCGTGACCCGCCAGTTTGTATAAGCTGGCGGGTGACTCTAAATATACTGTTAAACTATACGTCTTGCATTTGCAAGTGTAGTTTTTTGGCTAAAGCATCCTTATTGAATCCGATTTGCATAAATTCATAAAAAGATGTGCCATCTGGCGAGAAAATGCTTACATCGTTTTGCTTTATAAAAATTGGAGCATTAATTGCACTGATATTTTTTTTAATCCATTCATCATCTTCTACGGGTATTGCCCAAAAATCATTTATCGAGTTTTTAGTTCCTTCTGCAATTTCTTTTAAAATACTTTACTGTATCATCATCAGCCTTAAGTTTTTTTGTGAAATGTAAAATATGATTTTCATGCAGCCACTTTACCGGTTCAGAAAGTTCAGTGCTATCAGCATAAAGCAGTATTATTTGAGAGTGCGGATGCAAGTCATTCCAACAAAGGCTTTTGTATTTATCAATTAGCCTTTCAATTTCGATAATAGTTCCGCTATTTCCTATAAATCTGTTAAATAGGTTTCTAAATGCGTCGCAGATATCATTTATACTTGAACCATTAATCAACAGAAGGATCTTTTTCATCCTCCAATGCTTCAGCAATAAAAGTTTCAAGTTGAAAAGCCTTTAATTGATTGCAATTGCTTTCAAGAGAGTTCATCATATGCAATGCTAACTGCATGTTCAGAGTGTCCGCCAAGATGGTGGGCGGCAATGCCCGCGTTAAGCACTTTCCCCTGCGCGAGCCAGTGGACTTCGCACGCCCGATTCACCTCGCCGTAGTGAAAGCCGGAGAAGATCATGATCTGTTGCCAGGCGGGCGTCAGACCGGCGGAGAGGATCGATAGCAGGCCCTCGAGGATGGCCGTCAGTTCGGCGTCGGAAATGTCCCGCGGATTGGCGCTCATGCTCGTGCCGCGGGAAGCCTCCACCAGCACCGCGGGAATCTCCTCCCTGCGCGACGCCCAGTTGTCCCAACCGCCGCGGTACCCCGACGCGGTCGCAGAGCTTTTCGATTTCCCGAAGAAATGCGGCGGCCGAGTCGGCCGGGGCTTGGCGAGCGCGGCTGAACAGCAGGTGGTTCAAGCGGGCGAAGTCGGCCCTGACAGACCCTTCCAAGTTGCGCGAATGGCCGCCGGCAACATCGAGGCGCAGGCTGTGCCGTGCGGCACGCGGCAATGCGTGCCCAAAGCCGCCGCCACGCCGTGCGCCATGCCGAGCCCCGCGTTGGCCAGCGCCATGCCGGAAGAGCAGGGCCGCATGGGCCATGGCCTCGCGGGCCGGCCGTGAAGAAACCGTTCTCGACCGGCCCTCCGACAATCGCCGGCACCCGCCATTCTGAGCCCTTCCACTGCCAAGCGGGCGGGATGGGCTGCGACCTCCGCGATATGTAGCTC
>CAVSIW010000050.1:0-31400 GCA_963727945.1 uncultured Acidobacteriota bacterium | reverse complement strand
CAAATCCAATGACCCGTCATTTCGTGAGTAGCAGGCCGATCTGTTCCCTCACGTTCGCTCCCGCGAAGGTGTCGGCCTGAGGAGAGAGAAATCTCTCTTCGCCCTTCTCACCGGAGGGGGATAGCGGCGAGGCGGGAAAGACGGCTAGGCGGCGGAGACGAGGATGCGCGCGGACGTTCTGGAAAGGGGCTTTCGAGGGAGGCGAATGAGGATTTCGATGTCGCAGCCGAGTCGGGCGAGGAAGTGCATGAGGCGCTCAACGGAGAAACCATCGAGACGATAGCGGGAGATCGCCGAGATTTTGGGCTGGTTGACACGGAGATGGCGGGCGGCACGGGTTTGGGAGAGACGGCGATCGGCGAGGATATGGTTGATGGCGACGGCGAGGCGGACTTTGGTCTGTTTCTCTGCGGCGTTGGGGAGGCCGAGATCGGCGAAGACGTTGCCGGAACTCTTGAGGATGCGAATCTTATTGTTTTTCTTTGGCATAGCGTGACTCATAATCGGCGCGGGCTGCGTGCAGCCTTTGCGAAATTAGCCGGACATCCTTTTGAGATGTGCGAATTCCGCTGGGCGATTTCTTCTGAAAAACATGAAGCACGTAGATGGCCTCAGCAAACTTGACCGTATAGACGGCACGATAGGCGTCCCCGCGATAATCTTCGACAACTTCCAGGACGCCAGGGCCTTCGCCTCTCCAAGGTTTGGCGGCCGGATGCTTGCCGCCAAACTGGGCTACGCTGAGCGCGACTCCGATTGAGTCCTTTACAGGCTCGGGGAATTGCCGAAGATCCTCCCTTGCGGACGCAACCCAAAACAGCGGCTTTTCACCGCGAGGTCGAATTGCGCGCGTCATCGTATTATCCCAGAAGTGGGATGCACTGACAAGAGCGAGATTTCCGTGGGAATGCACGCACAGGCATAGCGGACGGATTTTTATACTATTGCGTAAGATTGTTCAAGAAGAATACTTGCATGGCGGTACCGAGGCGTGAGCCGCGTTGTGGGGGACAGTGGCGGAGGGGAGTCGGATGGGGGAGACGGCGATGCGTGTATAGTTGGGGGCCGGGTGGCGAGTGAGGAGGAAGGGTGAAGACAGAAGAGAGGGTGGCGGGCCACTACACGCGAGGAAAGCTGGAGGAGGCGATTCTGACGGCGGCAGGGGCTGCGGGAAAGGATTTAGCGCAACTCACGGCGGCCGACCTGGCGGCAGTGGATGAGTTCCACGTGGGGGGACTGGAAGCAACGCAAACGCTGGCGCGAGGGATGGAGCTGCGGCCGGGGATGCATTTGCTGGACGTGGGATGCGGAATCGGCGGGCCGGCAAGGTATTTTGCGGCTGAAGAAGGCTGCCGCGTGACGGGGATTGACCTGACGGAAGAGTTCGTGAAGGTGGCGGAGAGCTTGACGAAGCTGGTGAAGCTGGAAGGGCGGGCGAGCTTCCGGCAAACAAGCGCGGTAGCGATGCCGTTCGAGGCGGGGAGTTTTGATGGCGCGTACTTGTTTCACGTGGGGATGAATCTGGCGGACAAAGAGGGAGTGTTCCGCGAAGTGGGCCGGGTGTTGAAGAAGGGGGCGAGGTTTACGATCTATGACGTGATGCGGACGCGGGAAGGGGCGATACGGTTTCCGGTGCCGTGGGCGGCGAGCGAGGAGACGAGCTTTGTGGCGACCGCGGCACAATACCGCGGCGCATTGGAGGCCGCCGGATTTGCAGTGGAACGGGAGCAGAGCCACCGGGTGTTTGCGATTGAGTTCATGCAGCGCGTGGCGGTGCGCATGGCGGCAAGCGGGCCGCCGGCGCTGGGGCTGCACATTCTAATGGGAGAAAGAGCGCCGCTGATGCTGAAGAACGTGCTGGAGGGGATGGTCGAGGGCGTGATTGACGTGGTGGAGATGGCCGGAAAGAAAAAGTGAAGGACGAAAGCGCTTGTTTTGTTGGAGTTGGGGCATCATGACTTCCTAATGTGCTGGGTGGCATGCTAAAAGTGCAGAGTTTAAGCGGTCTAATGTAGAGGGAGCGACGGTATGGACATGTTTAGAAAAGGCGATGCGGAATTCGAAATGAAGCGAGCCGCTCCGTTCTTGAAACTAGGTGTGATTGCTATTGGAGTGCTTCTCGTCTTGTCACTGCTGGGATTGTTTCTGCTTCGCGTGACGCGAATCGAAGCGGGACACGTGGGCGTGGAAATTAATTTGGCGGGAAAGCAGCGCGGAGCATCTGAAATTCCGGTGCGCACGGGTTGGGTGGTTTATTCACCGTTGAGCACGCAGATCATCGAGTTCCCTACTTTCGTGCAGACCGTGAAATGGACGAAAGACATCAGCGAGGGCCATCCCATCAACGAAGAGATGGGCTTCAATTCGAAGGAAGGCATGGAAATCTTCGTGGACGTCTCGCTGTCGTATGCCATCGAGCCAGCGAAGGCGCCTGACTTCTACGTGAAGTACCGCGTGCCGGACATGGATACGTTTACGCACGGAATCCTGCGCGACGTTGTCCGCAATTCGCTGAATGAAGTGGCCTCCACATACGTGGTGGAAGACATCTATGGCGAGAAAAAGGCGGAGTTTCTGCACAAGGTGCAAGGGATGATCGAACAGAAAATGTCGCCTGTGGGTGTGGGAGTGCAGCAATTCGGTTTCATCGGTGCGCCGCGTGTGCCGACCGTGATTGCCACGGCGATCACCGCGAAGGCCCAGGCCATTCAGCAGGCGGAGCGCGCTCGCAACGAACTGGCAACCACGCAGGCCGAAGCCGCGAAGAAAATCGCGGAAGCGGAAGGCGACGCCAAATCTCTAGTGACACGCGCGCAGGGCGAGGCCGATGCCAACCGCATCCGGCAGAATTCGTTGACCCCGCAACTATTGGAGTTACGCCGCATCGAAAACAGCCGGGCGCTAATCGATAAGTGGAACGGGCAGTTGCCGACAGTAGAGGCAGGCCAGGGCAGCGGGATGATCTTGCAACTTCCAAAGCCGCAATAAATCAACGAAACGAAGTTCGCAACCTTTGGCTTAGCGACAAAACAGGCTTGAACGTGTGAGCTGAAATCGTTAACGTTTACGGCATTTCGGCAGGCAGAGGCCTGCCTTAGATAGAGGAAGCAACCCGTGGCTAATCCTAAATATAGACGTTGGTTCGGCAGTGCCGTGGTGTTGGCAATTTTGCTTCAGCCGGTGAAGAGCGGCGCTGGCGGTGGGCAACAAGAAACTGCTGACGCGCCTTCACCTATCCATTTGACTGCCGAACAGGACCACCAGCGAATCATGGATTCGCTGCACATCACTTCCCTGCGCCGAGGTGCGGATGGCGATCCGAAGTCGCCCAATGCGGCAAATTACGATGAGGAGAAGGCCAAGCCCGATCCCAAGTTGCCCGACCCATTGACGTTGAAGAACGGAAAGAAAGTGACAACGGCGAAAGCGTGGTGGGAGTTGCGACGGCCGGAAATTGTCGAAGATTTTGACCGCGAAATATATGGCCGCGTACCGAAGGTGACGCCGAAAGTAACTTGGGAAGTGACAAGCACGCTCCACGAAATGAAGGGGGATGTGCCGGTCGTCACGAAGAAACTGGTTGGGCACGCCGACAACTCAGCGTATCCAGCAATCAGCGTGGATATTCAATTGACGTTGACGACGCCGGCCAACGCATTCGGTCCCGTGCCAGTGATGATGGAGCTCAGCTTCAGCCCCGAATTTATGGCCGCAATCGCGAAGCGATTTCCTGAGATGACCGCTGCCGCAAACAAAGGGCCGACGTGGCAGCAGCAGGTTTTGGCAAAAGGCTGGGGCTATGCAGTCCTTATTCCCACCAGCGTGCAAGCGGATAAGGGCGATGGGCTGACAGAAGGAATCATCGGCCTCGTCAAATAAAGGGCAGCCGCGCAAACTCGACGATTGGGGCGCATTGCGCGCCTGGGCTTGGGGCGCCAGTCGCGCGATGGATTATTTCGAGACCGACAAATCCGTGGACGCCCACCAAGTCGGCATTGAGGGTCATTCCCGCTACGGAAAAGCCGCCCTTGTCACCATGGCGTACGATCCGCGCTTCGCGATCGCTTATGTGAGTTCTTCCGGTGCAGGCGGAGCCGCGCTCTATCGCCGGAACTTCGGCGAGCAGATCGGCAACGTCGCGGGTACAGGCGAATATCATTGGATGGCCGGAAATTTTCTAAAGTACGCTGGGCCGCTGACGCCGAACGATTTGCCCGTGGATTCGCATGAACTCATTGCACTCGCCGCGCCGCGTCCTGTCTTCATCGGCGCAGGCGCGACGCAAGGCGACGGCTGGGTGGACGGACGCGGAATGTTTCTTGCAACGGTTGGCGCAGGGCCGGTCTACAGGCTTCTCGGAAAAAAGGATTTAGGCACGACGGAATTTCCTCCCATCGAAACTCCGCTCATTGACGGCGAACTTGCATACCGCCAGCACAGCGGCGGGCACACTCCCGCGCCCAATTGGCCCACGTTCCTGACGTTTGCCGGACGCTACATCAAGGGACCGGGAGTTTCCGACGCCGCGGCGGCAACTTCCACGGCGACGCCGAGCGCATACAACCTGACGGTGAATGATCACGAAGTTCTGGAGGCGCACGGATTGAGCGTGTTGCTTTTCCACAACTCGTATCACGGCGTCTTCGGCGACGAAAAAATGAGCGGAGTCGAAATGATTCTGCACGATCGGCGTATCGCGACCAACGGTGATGTACGCTTGTCTCCGACGCCCGAGCAATGGGATCCGATTCCTCAGATTTAAAGAGCGGAAGAGGACACAAACGAATGGACTAACGGCCCTCTGCACCTACCCAGATCAAGGACTGACTTACCACATTGATGTGCAGCCAGAACCGGGAGGTTTTCGCGTGGCAGTGCAACTCGATCAGCCGCTGCCTGCCACGCTTGTCGGGAAAGCAGGATTCAATCTGGAGTTTTTGCCATCCGCGTACTTCGGAAAATCTTATCTGATGGATGATCACCCGGATATGTTTCCACGTCACCCGGACGGTCCGATGGAAAAACAGGCTGATGGAGCCGTAGAGCCGCGACCGCTTGCGACAGGCCAACATCTCGTGCTCTCGCCGGAAGATCCCTTGACTCGAGTGACGATTACTTCGGACGACGCACCACTGATGCTTTTCGATGGACGCAACAAAGCACAGAACGGATGGTTCGTCGTTCGCAGCCTGATTCCGCGTAACAAAACCAGCAAAGCAATCGTTTGGCACGTTCGTCCCAAGGTGGTCGCGGGATGGACGCGTCCGCCGGTCGTTGCTTACAACCAGGTCGGCTACACCCCGGAGCGTACGAAGATTGCGGTCATCGAACTCGATCCCCTTTACGACGCGCCTAAGACCGCTCGCGTAGTGCAAATCACGCCGGACGGCGAGGGCCGCGAAATTTTCCAGAGTGAACTGAAACCTTGGGGCAAGTGGATGCGCTACCAATACGCGCGTTTTGATTTCTCGGACGTGCGCGAGACGGGAATCTATGCCATCGAATATGCCGGCCACGTGAGCGGCCCATTCCGCATCGCGAAAGATGTTTACGAAAATATTTGGCGGCCATCGCTCGACACCTATCTCGCGGAGCAAATGGATCATGTGAAAGTTCGGGAAGGCTATCGCATCTGGCACGGCGCTTCGCATTTGGACGACGCGCGCCAGGCGCCGGTGAATTACACGCACTTCGACGGCTACGCGCAGGGACCAACGACCGACTCGCCTTTCGCGCCGGGCCAGCACATCCCCGGCATAAATGTAGGTGGCTGGTACGATGCCGGCGATTTCGATCTGCGCACACAGACGCATTCCCGCGTCATTACCGAACTCACGCTCGCAAGAGAAGAATTTGGCATCGCGGGAGACGACACAACTGTGGACGAGCGCGCACGATACGTGCAAATTCACAGGCCAGACGGCGTCCCCGACGTGATTCAGCAGATCGAGCACGGCGTTGCATTTCTACTCGCCCAATACCACGTCTTCGGTCACGCGATTCCAGGCATCATTGAACCGACGCTCGAGGAATACACTCACCTGAGCGACGCCGCCTCACAGACTGACGGCCGTATTTACGCCGAGGGTATGGACGCGCTTGCAACGGACGGCACGAATTCCGGAGTTCCCGACGACCGCTGGGCATTCACGACGCACATCACAGCTCTGAACTACAACGCGATCTCTTCGCTCGCCGCCGCGAACCGCGTGCTGCAAGGATTCGACGACAAGATGGCAGAAGACTGCCTGCAAACCGCCGAACGCGTATGGGACCAGGAACACAAACAACCACCCGCACAGTTTCATTCCTTCAACACCACCGGCGGTGACATTCGAGACGAAGAAACCAAAGCCGCCGTCGAACTCTTAATTGCAACGAAAGGCGGAGACATTTACCGCAAGCGCTTGAAGGAACTGCTCCCTGTCATTCAGGAAAGATTCGCTTCCATCGGATGGACCGCGGCGCGAGCCATACCGTTGATGGATTCCGACTTTTCAGCGGCCCTCGCTTCAACTCTTAGAACTTACTTGGCCGGTCTGGACAAAAACTTGTCGCAAAGCCCATATGGAGTCCCGATCTCGACGGGCACCTGGGGCGGCTCAGGCCAAGTGACCAGCTTTGCCGTGCAGATGTACTTCTTGCATGAAGCCTTTCCAGAAATTGTCAGCCGCGAGTACACGCTTCGCGCGCTCGATTACATTCTCGGTACGCATCCTGTTTCAAATATCTCCTACGTCTCGGCTGTCGGAACGCAGTCGAGACTGATCGCCTACGGAAACAACCGCGCCGATTACACGTTCATTCCAGGCGGCATGATTCCGGGCGTGACGATCATTCAACCGGATTTTCCTGAACTCGAGGAGGCCTGGCCCTTCCTCTGGTATGAAAATGAGTACGTGGTGGATGCAGCGACGGGATTCATCCTCACAGCTAATGCCGCCAATGCCCTGACGAAGCCAGACGTTGCGAAAAAATAGAACCGCCGCGCCTCTTATTTCGCGGCGCACCATCGGCTCCCGAACCACACTCGCGGGGACTCTTAGAAATTTCTAAATGTTTGCTAGTTCCCTGCTGCCGCGGAGCCAGGAGAGCTGGGGGCGTAGTAGCCGTTGCGGGTGCGGGCGACGAGCTTGCCGCGTCCACGCGGGGGAATGACTTCGACGGTGACGGCGCGGAAGGTGCCATCACGCTTGGTATTGCTGGGGTAGTAGGCGAGGGTGTACTGGTTGCGGATGTCGTGAGCGACCTGGAGAGAGATATTGTGAACATCCTCGACATTTTCCGGGAAAAAGGCGACGCCGCCGGAAGCCTTCGGCGATTTCTTCCAGGGCGCGTCTGGCGCGTTTCTTGGCGCTTTTTTTGCTTTCCTCGACTGAGCAGGCCGATGGTGTAGATGACCGTGTCGGTCTTCTGAATTTCGCGGATGGTTTTCTCGAGGGAATTGTGGCTGGTGTTGTCCTCGCCGTCGGTGACGACGAGCAGGACATGCTTGTCCTTTGATGGCTTTCTTCAGATGGTCGAGCGAGCCGATGATGGCGTCGTAAAGAGCGGTGCTGCCGCGGGAATCAATGCGCTCGAGAGCTTCCTTGAGTTCGGGGATGCTGCTGGTAAAATCCTTGTCGAGATCGAGATAGAAGTCGTCGTTGAAATTGACGACAAAGGCTTCGTCCTGCGGATTGCTGGACTGGACGAGAGTGATGGCGGCTTCGTTGACGCGTGGGCGCTTGTCGCGCATGCTGCCGCTATTGTCAATGACCAAGCCCCATGCTGACGGGGACGTCTTCGCGCTTGAAGAGAGAGAGCTTTTGCTTCGACTTTGTCCTCGAAGATGCGGAAATTTTCCGCCTTGAGCCGTCCGCGAAGCGCTGCCGCGATCGTCCAGCACGGTGGTGTGGAGCACGACGAGGTCGACGTCAACCTTGATGCTCGAGCCCTGCCCCTGTTGCTTGCCAGCATCGGCGGTCCTGCCCCGGAGGAAGAGGCTGAGGATTGGGAATGGGAATCTGCGCGATAGACGACGAGGCGGACAGCGCGATGCACACAGCCCGAGAGAGAAATGAGACGCCAAGAAGAACGAAAGGCGACGCAGGAAGTCAGTGGCTGGGCGCGTAATATCCCGTCTTGGCGTAAGACGCTGAGAGGCGGAAGCCCCTTGGGAGCGCGCAACTTGATCTTGACCTTGCGCCAGCGCGCGTCGTGGGCCTTGTTGCTTGGTCGATATCCGAGCACATATTGATTTCGCAGCTCCATGCCAATCTTCGAGGCGATGTCCGGAAGATCCTCGAGTTTTTCCACGGCGAAGACGCGGCCGCCGGTCATTTCCGTGATTTCCCGAGAAGCAACGACGGGCCGTTGAGTTCCTCGGGCGTCCGGTTGCGATATCCAAGCGGGTCAAAGATGCCGATCGCATAGAGCTGGGTGTCCGCTTCCTTCACCAGCCGCTTGATATCGCTTTCGTTGTACCGACTATGATTATCGCCTCCATCGGATAGGATGAGCAAGGCACGTTTGGCGTTGTGTGCACCCCTCATCTGGCTGAGGCCGAGATAGATGGCATCGAGCAGAGCAGTGCGGCCCTTGGGCGGAGGTCAGCATCAGGCGGCTCTGCAGATCTTCGACGCTATTCGTGAAGGCGCTGGTAAGCTCGGCGCGCTCATTGAAGCTGACCAGGAAAAATTCGTCCTGCGGCGTTGGCGGTCTTGAAAAATTGAACGGCGGCTTCGCGCGCTTTGCCGACCTTGTTGGCCATGCTGCCGCTGAAATCGAAAATCACGCCGATGGAGATGGGCACGTCCTCTGCAGAGAACGTAACGACTTCCTGCTCGACATTGTCCTCAAAGACTCGGAAGTTGTCCGGCTCGAGACCGGTGACCAGGCGATTGTAAGGATCGGTGACGGTGACGTTGACAAGTGCAAGGTCCACGTCCATGCTGAAGCGTGCGGCCGGGCTTGATGGACTTGCCCGGGGGTGTCCTTCTTTACGTCGTCTCCCTTGCGAGCTCGTTTCGGGCTTCGTCCTTCTTGTTTTCATCGGCGAGAGCGATTGCGCACGATGCGGCGCAGCCAGAAGGCTGCCGAGAAGACGAGGCAGAGCAAGTAACAGGAGACAACGAGAAAAAAGCAGAACGCGAAAGCCATGTCTACTCGCGTTTCACAGCACCCTCATCGTTCGGGCCAACTGGGGCGGCCGCGCGGCTCGGTCTAAACGTGATTCTACCACTCGTTGTGAATGAAGACAAGGGCAATCCGACAGCATCCAACGTACCCGCCACCCGCTTCGAATGATCGGAGAATCCTGCGGTCAATGCCAGTCGTATGGTAGCATCGGCGCTGGAAGCAGTTGGCTCGCATGCCTATAAGGTAGAGACCCTAGGAGTGCCCAAATATTCCCGAATGTGGAAGACTCTGTGGCATGGGGGACTAATAGTATGGGAGACTTGAAGGCATGAGCTCGGCCAAACCAGAAGTCGTTATCGTCATTCCGGCGCGTTATGGTTCCACGCGTCTGCCCGGCAAGCCGCTCGTTTTGCTGGCCGGCAAACCGATGATCCAGCGCGTGTACGAGCGCGCCAAGATGGCCGAGCGAGCGGACCGCGTGATTGTCGCAACCGATGACGAACGCATCGTGAAAGCTGTGGAAAGCTTCGGCGGCGACGGCGCGAATGACGCGCACCGACCACCGCACAGGGACCGAGCGCGTGGCGGAAGTCGCAGCGCACGAAAAGGGCGAGTTTTTGTGAATGTGCAAGGCGATGAGCCTTTGCTGGATCCTGCGGCGGTAGACACGGCGGTGGATGCCCTGCTCGAAGAGCCTGCCGCCGCGATCGCCACGGTGGCCACCCCAATCAAGAGTCCGGCGGACATCATGGACCCGAACGTTGTGAAGACCGTTCTCGATTTCGAGACAATGCGCTCTATTTTTCGCGCGCGCCGATTCCCTGGGTGCGCGACACCGCAAGCAAAATCCAAGTGCGCCACCTGAAACACCTGGGCTTGTATGTTTTCCAGCGCGACGCGTCTCCTCGAATATCCCACTTTGCCGCAGGGAGAACTAGAACGCATCGAACAGCTCGAGCAGCTCCGCTGGCTGGAAAATGGCTGGAAAATTCGCGTGGCCGAAGTCGAGCACGACGCCGTGAGCGTGGACGTACCGGACGACGTCGCCCGCGTGGAAAAACTCATCCAAAAATAAAACGGCCCGGCCGAACGCGGCCGGGCGGCGTTTTTGCTGCGATATAGTTATTCCTGGGCTATGGCGCCTGCGGCGTTAGAACCCCCGCCGTGATGCGCACCGTCTGGGTTCCCATAAGCAAGATGGTGTTGTTATTCGCCACGTAGGCAAACGCGGTGATCCCGTTGTTTGCAGGGTTGCTTGCCAAATTGATGGTAAGTGTGTTGTGCCCCGTCGGATCGCCGCTGAGTTTCAATGTGCCTGTCAACGCGATGCCGGCGCCTTGCTTCCCGGATGCGAATTCATTGAGGTCAATAGTTCCCGTCAGCGCCCCGCTGCTCAACGAAGTCGCGCCGACGAGGTCTTCCTCGCCAGTACCGACATCCGTGCTGGTGATCCCGCTCCAATTAATCGCGTAGCTTCCCGATAGCGAAGAATTGCTGATCGTGCCAGACCCTTGCGCTAGCATCGAGCCGTCTTCGACAATTCCGATGCTCTGATCCTGAACAAACGCTTGCGTCGGCGAGATCAAGTAGAAGACATAAGTGAACGTATTCGTTTGGCCTGAAACGTTGAAGCTCACCGTTCCTCTGCCACTGCCAGAGGCATCGATCGTGTAGGTTCCACTGCTGGAACTTACGCTGTTGGCCAGTCCTGCGTTGTTATTGTCCACGATGATGTTCGAAAGGGCTCCGCTGCTGGTGCTGAATTTGCCGCCTCGCGTGATGGGCACCCCGCTGCCAGACCCGCCCATCACATAAACAAAGCCACCGCTGATCCCTGCAGTCGTTGTTGGAATGCTTGACTGAAGAAAGGCGTCGCCAGCGAGCGTACCGCCGGAAGAGGTCTCCATGAGCTTCACCTGGTTAGGACCGACTATGTAGAACACGCCCTTAATCCCGCCGATGGTGAAAACGCCACGCCCAAAATTTGCCAAGTCGCTTACTTGCAGCGAATCCGGTGCGTAACTTCCGGAAATGGCCGCAGCCCCAGCTACACCACCGTTGATCGTTGCCCCATCATTGTCGTCCGCGAACCCTGAAAACTGCCCAAGGATGCTCGACGTGGGCTGGCCTACAAGCTGGCCCACGACAGATTCCGGCGCCTGGTTCGGGTCGATCCCAGACAAGTCAAACGCGTAGTTGCCAGAAACGCCAGATACCTGAAACGAAGCAGTGTTTTGTTTGACGAAGCTGCCGTTGCCCGCGGAAAGAAAATCGGTCGGCAGATCAATAAGATATCCGCTGTTAGACGAGGTCATCGTGACGCTGAACGTAAGCGTGCCGCTGCTGTCATTCAAGGTCAACGTGCCGCTGCCATCTCCGTTAATCGTGTAACCTCCACCACTAAAATTAAATTCGTTGCTGCCGCTTCCGAAGATGTTGATGTCCTCAGCGCCGCCCAAGATTCCTCCCTTTCCATCCGCAATGAAAGAGCCGACACGCGTGAAGGGCACAAGGTTATTCGTCGAAGCATCCGTACCCGTCATCGAAAAGGCATATTGGCCTTGTAGGTCGCTGTTTGAGAACGTGGCCACCGGCGGCGGAGGCATTACCGAAGTTCCTCCATTGTTGCAAGCGCCGGCCCAGAGGGCTGCAGCGCTAACGCAAAGAATCCATGCCCGTTTCATTGCGCGCCTCCTACTGCAGAACGCGCCTTCACCGGCCCCGCACGCCTCGGCGTGAGGGGAATGCCATTCAAGTTCCGCAGCGTGACCGTTTGATTTCCTTTCTGCAAAATTCGCGCAAGGAAGATGGTCCCATTTCCAAAGTCATGGCTCTCGCCGACGATCTTTACGGAGTCGCCCGGCGCTAAAAACATGTCGTTTATCTTGATCATCGCTGCATTCCCGAGATGCACGTCAACAATCCCGGAAGAAGTCTGAATCGTTGCATGCGGTCCGATGGGCGGGACGGTAGAAGCCGCAGCGAAGGATACGACCGTTCCTTGCACGAGGGTCTCGCGGTTCAAGTCATAGGATATGGTTAGCTGTGGCGTCGGCGTTGGTTTCTGCTGTGCGCCGGAAAAAGGAGCGGATAGAAGAGCGCCTGCAAAGACAGCGCCGCAAAAATACAATCTTATCTTCAGTTTCATTAAGCTTTCCCCACGTTCGAGAGACCCTCGAAGAATCCCTCCGGATAGCGTAAACCGCGCGCAGTTCGCGCCACTACGCAGGTGTACCATTGCTTGGATGATCACAACACCGCAAACGCTTTCCGTTAACAAGCGATTTTGTTCAAACGGACAACACGCTCGCTTCTCGCTGCAAAGAAGCTGGACTCCTCCACGCGCAATTAAACCCGCTTCGTCAAAAAAAGTTTCGCGCGATCGAAAAACTCAGCTATCCGCGCTTCCCTTTCCTCTTTAATTTCCTATTCCGATTTTCCGAGTTCCCCAAATCAATACTTCGATTTGACAGCCGCTCGCATTCCGATGATAATTATGCGTACGTCACTCCTGTGGAGGGCTGATAAGCTCGGCGGACTGGGAAATCCCAGGCGCGGGCTGCATGGATGGCGCCAAAATATATTTTTGTTACCGGCGGTGTTGTTTCCTCACTTGGAAAGGGAGTTGCAGCTTCCTCCATCGGTTGTCTCCTCGAAAGTCGCGGTTTCAAAGTCACCCTTCAGAAATGCGATCCGTACCTGAACGTCGATCCCGGCACGATGAGCCCCTTTCAGCACGGCGAAGTGTTTGTGACCGAAGACGGCGCCGAGACCGACCTCGACCTCGGCCACTACGAGCGCTTCACCCACGCCAAGCTTTCCCGCGACAACAACTGGACCACTGGCCGCATCTACGAAACGATTCTCACCAAGGAACGCCGCGGCGATTACCTCGGCAAAACCGTGCAGGTCATCCCGCACGTCACCGACGAGATCAAAGCCACAATTAGGAAGGTTTCCGACGAAGTGGACGTGGTTATCGTCGAGATCGGCGGCACCGTCGGCGACATTGAGTCTCTTCCCTTCCTCGAAGCCATTCGCCAGATGCGCCTCGAACTCGGCGCGGAGAACACGCTCTTCGTTCACGTCACGCTGGTTCCCTTCATCGCCGCAGCCGGCGAACTAAAGACCAAGCCTACGCAACACAGCGTAAAGGAAATGCTCGGCATCGGGATTCAGCCGGACATTTTGCTTTGCCGCAGCGATCGCCACATTCCCAGCGAGCTGAAGAAAAAAATTGCGCTGTTCTGCAACGTCGCGGAAGCCTGTGTCATTTCGATGGAAGACGTGGACACGATTTATGCCGTCCCCGTGGAACTCAGCCGAGAGGGACTCGATGTGCAGATTCTGCGGCATCTGAAACTGGAAGAGCGCCCTTCGGACATGCGCCCCTGGCTGGACCTTGTCTACAGGATGCACAATCCCGCAGGCGAAGTTCGCATCGCCGTTGTCGGCAAGTATGTCCAGCTCGAAGACGCTTACAAAAGCCTCCGCGAAGCGCTCCTCCACGGCGGCCTGGCTCACAATCACAAAACCGTTCTTGAATGGATCGAAGCCGAAGAAATTGATTCAGCGGAAACTGCCGCGGCGCGCCTGCACGGCTACGATGGCATCCTCGTCCCTGGCGGCTTTGGCAAACGTGGCATCGCCGGAATGGTCCACACCATTCAGTACGCCCGCGAAAATAAAATCCCGTTCTTCGGCATCTGTCTCGGTATGCAATGCGCCACAATCGAATACGCGCGCGACGCCGCTGGACTAAAACAAGCCGACAGCACCGAATTCGATCCGCAAACGCCGCACCGCGTCATTTATAAATTGCGCGAACTCCTCGGCGTTGACGAAATGGGTGGTACGATGCGCCTCGGCGCATGGCCCTGCAAACTTGAACCCGGCTCTTTCGCCGCGAAAGCCTACGGCAAAACGGAAATCAGCGAGCGCCATCGCCATCGTTACGAATTCAACCGCGACTACGAGAAAACTTTGACCGGTGCCGGCCTCCGCATCACGGGCCGCACTCCCGACGAAAATTACGTCGAGATCATCGAAGCGCCCGAACACCCGTGGTTCCTCGGCTGCCAATTTCACCCCGAGTTCAAGTCCAAGCCCCTCGAGCCGCATCCGCTCTTCGCGGCCTTCATCGGCGCCGCCCTGGAACACAAAAAGCAGCGCTCGCGCCCCTTAACCGAAGCGCCGCGCGTCCAAGCCGTCACCATAGCCCCTCACGCCAACGCCTAACTCCAGCTTTGAGGGGCACGATTCCATCAGGCACGAGTTCTTCAAACAGTCATAGAACCCCTCGATAGTTGTGGACACTTTGCACGATTTGCGTTGTACAATCCCGCTGCAATTCGCGGGGTGGCTGATATATGACGAATCCTGGGCGTCATTTCGTGGCGGTAATTGGCGGTGCGATTTCAGGCTCGGTGGCGGCCGAAATTCTGGCGGATCACGGAATTCGAGTCGCCGTTTTCGACCAGAACACGCGGCCGTACGGCAAGATCGAAGACGGTCTGCCGCGTTGGCACGTCGAGCAGCGCAAACAGGAATACGCGCGAATCGACGCGCGCATGAAGAAGCCGAATGTGTATTTCATCCCCTCTACCAAGCTAGGCCGAGATTTTAGTCTCCCCCAGCTTTTCGAGTGGGGCTTTTCGGCGGTGATTCTCGCCAATGGCGCGTGGCGCGACCGGGAATTGGGCGTGCCGGAAGCAGAGCAGTACGTCGGCAAAGGCCTCGTTTACCAAAATCCGTTTATCTACTGGTACAACCACAAGAACGAAAAGGACTATATCGGACCGCGTTATGAAACGCCCGACGAAGCCGTGGTGGTGGGCGGCGGGCTGGCGTCAATTGACGTGGTCAAGGTGCTCCAGCTCGAAAACTACGAACGTGCTTTAAGGGCTCGCGGCATTCAGACCAGCATGCATGAGTTGGAAAAAGGCGTTCCGGAGGTATGCAAAGCGCACGGCATCAAGCCGGAAGAGTTGGGCGTAAAGGGTTGCCTCTTGATTTATCGCCGCCGCGAACAGGACATGCCGCTGGCGCAACCACCCGACAACGCGACGCCCGAGCAGATCGCCAAAACGGAAATGGTTCGGCAGAAAATGCTGCGCCTCGCGCGCGACAAATACCTGTTTCGCACCAAGGATCGCACGCTGACGACCGGGATCATCGTGCGAAAATGGACGGCTCGCCGGTCTGAAGGTGGTTGAAACGAAAATCGAGGGCCGCAAGGCTGAACCGATCCCCGGCTCGGAACACGAACTCCGCGCGCCGCTGGTCGTTTCTTCGATCGGCTCGGTGCCGGAGAAACTTTCTGGGATCAACATGAATGGTGAATACTACACATTCGATGGCAAGGATCTGCCGCGGTACACCGCTATGGACCGCGTATTCGGGGTCGGAAACGTCGTCACCGGACAGGGGAACATCCGTGTATCGCTGGTGCACAGCCAGAAAGTGACCAAGCGCGTGGTGGATTGCCTGGAAGGCGACGATGGAAACGCTGGCGCTGCCGGCAGTGCTGAACAGCAAGTCGCGAGTGCCATGGACGCGATTGGGAAGCAGATGGAAGTGATCCCACAGCTTTCAGACGACCAGGTGGCGAAGGTGGAGCGCCAAGTTCATGCCCTTCAGCAAAAAGTGGGCTTCACTTCCGACTACGACTCCTGGATTGCCAAGGTGACTCCGCCCGATCTCGAATAGATCGTATTCCTTACAATTCGGATGCCTTCCTCCTCGAGCAAGGTATTTGCAGGATTCACCTTAGTTGCGCGCACCGTGGGAATTAGCATCGCGACTATCGACGATGAAACCAGCAAAAGGGAAACGCCGAAATAGGCGAATGGATCGTGCAAATCCAAGACGAAGGGCGCATTCTTCATCAGCTTCGCAAGCGCGAAGGAGGCGCCCAGTGCCAGACAGACGCCAGCAATTAATCCACCGGCAATCGGTTTCGCGCCAGATTGCCGCACCAGACGAACGATGTCAGTCCTGATTCGTCGGATAACCGGAAACCAACCACTACGTCAATCGAGCAATCCTCCAAATCAAGGCCGCGTATGCTATCTTCAATAACTTCGATGCTCCCGCTCACGACGTTTGTTGGCGCTCTGCGCCTCGACGTTTCGCCACCTCTGCCCAGTCTTGCGGCTCCCCAACCCTCCTTCGTTGACTTGCCCACTGCCGCAAAACTAAGATAAAGCCCAATGGCCGACTCCTCTCCGTGCGATGGACAGACCATTTCCCACTACCGCATCCTGGAAAAACTCGGCAGCGGCGGCATGGGCATTGTCTACAAAGCGGAAGATACCCGCCTGGACCGCCTCGTCGCCCTAAAGTTTCTTCCCGATGGCGTTGCCCAAGACGCCCAGACCTTGACCCGCTTCCGCCGCGAAGCCAAATCCGCCTCCGCGCTCAACCACCCAAACATCTGCACCATCTACGATATTGGCGAAGTCGCAGGCCGCGCCTTCATCGCCATGGAATACCTCGAAGGCGCCACCCTCAAGTCCCACATCTGCGGCCGGCCGATGGACGTGGACGCCATCCTGCCCCTCGCAATCGAAATCGCGGATGCTTTGGACGCGGCCCACACCAAAGGTATCGTCCATCGCGACATCAAGCCCGCAAACATCTTCATCACCAGCCGCGGTCACGCCAAAATTCTTGATTTCGGTCTCGCAAAAATCGATGGCTCGCAGGAAGCTGCCGCTCCGGGCTTGCCCACCGCCGTTAGCGCGGATGTTTTGACCAGTCCCGGCACCACCGTTGGCACCGTCGCGTACATGTCCCCCGAGCAAGTGCGCGGCAAGGACCTCGACGCCCGCACTGACCTATTCTCCTTCGGTGTTGTTCTCTATGAAATGGCCACCGGTGCGCTTCCTTTTCGCGGAGACACCTCCGGCGTCATCTTCGAAGCTATTCTCAATCGAGACCCCATTCCCCCCGCACGGCTCAATCCCGACCTGCCTCCGAAATTCGAGGAGGTCATCCATCGCGCTCTCGAAAAGGAACGCGAACTGCGTTATCAGCATGCTTCCGATCTCCGCGCGGAGCTGCAAAGGCTGAAACGCGATAGCGCCTCAGGCCGTTCCCCAATCTCCACCGCTGGACTAGATCCGGTGCGCGCTGATTCCAAGTCCGCGACTGTCGCCGCAACTCCGCCCTCGCGCCGCAAATCCATCTACATCGCTGCTGCGAGCGTTCTCTTGCTTGCTGCCGTCCTTGTCATTTTCTTGCTCCGCCATCCGACGCGAACCGCCTCGCCTGCCAATCAGGAATGGCAGCAACTCACTTTCTTCACTGACGCCGCCGTGTATCCCGCGCTCTCGCCTGATGGCCGTATGCTGGCGTTTATTCGTGGAGGCGATTCGTTTTTTGGAGGTGGCGATCTCTACGTCAAGCTCCTGCCCGACGGCCAACCCGTCCAGCTGACGACCGACAAAACACTGAAAATGGCGCCCACATTTTCTCCCGATGGTGCCAACGTCGTTTACGGCACCGTCGAGCCCTGGTCCACCTGGGAAGTCCCCGTTCTCGGCGGCACTCCTCAATTGCTGCTGGCCAACGCCTCCTCCCTCAGTTGGCTCACGGACAATAAGCACGTGATCTTTTCCGAAACCCAGGGAGGGCTGCACATGATTCTCGTGACCTCGGACGAGTCTCGAGGCCACAGCCGCGAAGTCTATGCTCCGCCCGGCGACCGCAGCATGGCGCATCACTCTTATATCTCTCCGGATGGCCGCTCCGTATTGGTCGTGGAAATGGACGGCCGCGGCAATCTCCTGCCTTGCCGCGTGGTCCCCTTCGACGGGCAAGGCGCCCCTCAGATCGTCGGCCCGCCCGATAAACTCTGCACCGCTGGCGCCTGGTCGCCGGACGGAAAATATGTCTATCTCGCTGTCGCCACCGACAAATCGCACATCTGGCGCCAGCGATTTCCCGGCGGTGAACCGGAGCAACTGACCTTTGGTCCTACTTCCCAGGAAGGAATCGCCATGGCCTCCGACGGCAAATCCTTGATTGCCTCCGTTGGCTCGGAAGAGTCCACCGTCTGGCTCCACGACAAGGATGGCGACCATCAAGTCTCCTCGGAAGGGTATGCTTCCTCACCTCATTTTTCGGCGGACGGCACATTCTCTCTACTTCTTGATGTCCAACGGGCAAACCAATGGCGACGAACTGTGGAAGAAAGATCTCGCGAGCGGGAAAACACAGAGGCAGTTTCCAGGCTACGCGATGTCGACATACTCCGTCTCTCGCGATCAAAAGCGCGTCGCCTTTGCCGTGGATGATACCGGCGGACATTCCAGTATTTGGGTGGCGCCCACCGATCGCAGTTCGTCCCCAGTTCATGTCTCGACCACTGCCGTGGAAGACTCTCCCTTTTTTCTCCCGAACGGTGACCTGGTTTTTCGCGTGATCGAGAATGGTTCAAACTTCTGCTATCGCATGAACGCCGACGGCTCGAACCGCCGGAAGGCCTTTCCCGACCGTATTCTGGATATATTCTCGGTCTCCCCGGATGGCCGGTGGGCCATTAGCGCCAAGCCAGCGGCCGACAAGAACGACGAACCGGGCGTGCTGGCCTTTGGTTTGGAGGGAAATCAGAATGAAGTCCTCTGTAAAGGCTATTGCTTCTTGAACTGGGATGTTGCAGGCAAATCTGCGTTCGCCCGTTTCGCGCTTGGGCCTGGCGGAAATTTCGCTCTTCCGGCGTCGCGCGACTCCGAATTACCCCAAGTGCCCGCGTCCGGCTTGGCCGATCGTGAAGGCTTGAAGAATGTCAAAGGCGCGATTTTTATCCCCCACCGTGTGGACTCCGCGTTAAGCCCAGCCGTGTATACTTTCACCCAGGTCAGCACCCGCCGAAATCTTTATCGTATCCAGCTACCCTAAGCGTTCCTGCCCTCTCATTCTCCTAAACGCTCCTCCCAGATTCTCCCCACCCCGCAGGATTTGCGACAGAGCGGACGCCAGCAATTCTCCAAATCGTGGCCGCGTATGCTATCTTCGATAACTTCGATGATCCCCGCTCATGACATTTCTCTAGGCTCGCTGCACCTCGGCCGCGGCAACCCGCTGTTTCTCATCGCCGGCCCCTGCGTCATCGAAAGCGAAACGCACGCCCGAAAAATGGCCGAAAAAGTAGCGAAAATCGCCGCCGACTGCGGCGTGCCATTCATCTTTAAAGCCTCCTACGACAAGGCCAACCGCTCCTCCGTAAAGGCCTTCCGCGGCCCCGGCCTAAAAGAAGGCCTGCGCATCCTCGCCAAAATCAAATCCGATCTGAACCTCCCGATCCTGACCGACATTCATGAACCGTCTCACGCGCAACCCGCCGCCGAAGTCTGCGACGTTCTGCAAATCCCAGCTTTCCTCGCTCGGCAAACCGATCTGCTCCTCGCCGCAGGCAAAACCGGCCGCATCGTCAACGTCAAGAAAGCCCAGTTCCTTTCCCCCTGGGACATGACCAACGTCGTCGAGAAAATCGCCAGCACCGGCAACACCGATATCATCATTACGGAGCGCGGCGCGTCCTTCGGCTACCAAAATTTGGTAGTGGACATGCGTTCGTTCCCGATTCTTCAAAAGCTAGGCTATCCGGTGGTATTCGACGTGACGCACTCCGTTCAACTCCCCGGAGGCCAGGGCCACGCTAGCGGCGGCCAACCAGAATTCATCGAGCCGCTCGCCCGCGCCGGCGTCGCCGCAGGTGTTGACGGCATTTTCCTGGAAACCCACGACAATCCCGCCGAAGCGCTCTCGGACGGTGCAAACGCTCTGCCGCTCTCCCAGCTCCCTGCCCTGCTCAAGCGCCTGAAAGAACTTTCAACCGTAGTCCGTCGGTGGAGCGTGCAATGAGTCTTGAAACGGCCCGTCGCGTCCTGAAAATCGAAGCCCAAGCCATTCAAGATGTTTTCGCGCGCCTCGACCACACCTTTGAAAAAGCCGTGGACATTCTCTTCGCCTGCAAAGGCCGCGTCGTCGTCACTGGCATGGGCAAATCCGGGCTCATCGGACGAAAAATTTCCGCCACGCTTTCCAGCACCGGCACGCCATCGTTTTTTCTTCATCCAGCGGATGCTTTGCACGGCGATCTCGGCATGCTTGCCCGCGGCGATTCGATCGTCGCCGTTTCCTACGGGGGCGAAACCGAAGAGATCATTCAGTTACTCGAAGCGCTAAAGCGTCTAGAGGCTCCGCTCGTTACGCTAACCGGCAAAATTCATTCGACCCTGGCAAAGGCGAGCGATGTTGCCCTCGATGTCAGCGTGCGCGAAGAAGCGTGCTCGCTAAACCTGGCGCCAACCGCGAGCACCACTGTCGCCATGGCCGTCGGGGATGCCCTGGCAGTCTCTCTACTCGATCGCCGCGGCTTCCAGCCCAATGATTTTGCCGAGCTCCATCCTGCGGGCCGCCTCGGACGAAAACTTCTCCGTGTCGAGAACAAAATGCACGCCGGCGACGCTCTGCCACGCGTTGCGCTCGACACCCCAATGCCCGATGTCATTCACGAAATGAGCAGCAAAGGCCTCGGCATGACCACCGTCCTCGAAAAAGACGGCCGCCTGGCAGGCATCGTCACTGACGGTGACTTGCGCCGCTTAATGGAAAAACATCGCGGCGCCACTCTGGAAATGTCGGCGGGCGCGGCCATGACGCGCAATCCCCAAACCATCGGCCCGCACGTCCTCGCCAGTGAAGCACTCAATCAAATGGAAAAACGCAAAATCACGAGCGTAGTCGTAGTCGATCAAGCGAAAAGGGTGGTGGGCGTAGTGCACCTCCATGACCTTTGGACCTTAGAACTAATGTAGTGGCGGACCTTCAGGCCCGCGATTTTTTCCACTGTCCAAAAAGGAGAGCAACTTGGCCAAAGGCCTCATCAAAATTCCCGCAAGCCTGAAGAGGCGCGCAAAACAAATCCAAGTTCTGTTGATGGACGTGGACGGCACGTTGACGGACGGCTCTGTCACTCTGCTTTCGCAACCCGACGGCACGGCCCTCGAAATCAAAACGTTCGACGCTCACGACGGCCAGGGTTTGACTCTCGCGCGCACGGCGGGTCTTCGCACGGGAGTCATCACCGGACGCGAGAGCTCCGCACTCTTGCGCCGCGCCACGGAAATGAAAATGGAATTCATTTATCAAAAGCAACCGACGAAAATTCCCGCGCTGGAAGAAATCTTGAAAAAAACTGGAGTTCCTGAATCGGCTGTCGCTTACGTCGGTGACGACCTGCCGGACTTGCCGGTCATGCGCCGCATCGGCCTTGCTGTCGCCGTCGGCGACGCGGTCCTCGAAGTAAAACTGGCCGCGCACTACGTCACCAGGGCTAATGCCGGAAAAGGCGCGATCCGCGAAGCCGTCGAACTCATTCTAAAATCGAAAGGCATCTGGGACGAAATGATTGAGAAGGCACGAGCCTGATCCAGGTATTCACTTCTCAACGCGAGGAGGCGTCGCGAGGAAGCGCACCTCTGCAGCAGGAACGGTGCCCAAGCCTTACGGTTTCGCTCTCCGGCACAAATTTGCTCCCCCACAGAGCGGCGATTTGGTAAGTTCCTGGATTCAAACCCCACACGCGAAACTTTCCGTCGCTTCCCGTCACTATCGTCCAGCGGCCTCCGTTCCCTGTGATTTCCAATCGGGCGCCCGCAAGCATACCCACAACTTGCGTGAGATTGTGTTTATCCCGCGATAACTCTTCAACCGATCCCTCTATGCCCGCTCCATGCGCTGGATCATCTTTTTTCTCAAAGTACTCCAAATCCTCGGACGCATCGCTCAGGAGCCGTGTTCGCTGGCAAATGCCGGTATAGAGTTTTCCAGTGGCAGGGTGCGGATAGGCATACACGAGGTACTCGTTGCCCTCTCGAAACGAGAAGCCGCAATCGCCTCCCCCATCTCCCGTCACGACTTCGACCGTGGACCTTCCCTCTTGCCCACGGTAGCTGCGTTCGATCTGCAATTGGACCAGGTGTTGAGGATATTCGTCAGCGTTTTGAAGTCTTACTAGAATCGTCGAGATTTTTGTGACGCGTCCCGTGAAGACACTTGGCGTATCTTTGAATGCCTTGCAAGGCGGGCCCGCATTCATGCAATCGCACGCCACGCCCTTGCCTGGAATCATCAGATAAAACGCAGCCGCCACCATTCCGGCTCTAAGCAAAATTTGCATAACACCCTCCCACAATCAGAACGATGCCGCTGCCAAATCTTGCACGATGCAAGCCGCAAGTCCAAATTGCTCGGACGCCTCTTGCATCGCTTCGCTACCCAATGTATTGTCCCGCGACAAGGAGACCTCCATGGCCCAGCCCGCGCGTTCTCGCGTTCAGGTACTCACCTATCTCGGCATCGTTCTAGCTTTCAGCTCAGTTTTCTATTTCCTGATTCTACATTCCGGCAGCCTGGGCAACGGCCGAGGTCTCTACGTCCTCGGCCTGATGTGGTGCCCTGCTCTCGCTGGAATGCTCACGCTGCGATTGAACGGCCGAAGCATCGCTGACCTCGGCTGGAAATGGGGCGAAACAAAATATCAGCTCCGAAGCTGGTACATCCCGATTCTCTACGCTTCCATCGCCTATGCCATTGTTTGGATTTTTCGCTTTGGCGCGTTTGGCAATCCGGACTACTTCGATTCGATGGCCAAGTCGTTCCACCAGGGCGGACCGGCTTGGGTTTCCATTGTGCTGGGAATCGTTCTCTACCGGTACGCTATGGCTTGATTCGCAGTATTTCGAGCGCTCTTGGAGAAGAGATTGGCTGGCGCGGCTTCCTGGTGCCCGAGCTTTCAAAAACCACGTCGTTCACGGCGACGTCGCTCATTAGCGGCATCATCTGGTCGCTTTGGCACTACCCTATCTTGATCTACGGCGACTACAACGCCGGCACGCCGACTTGGTACGGACTGACGTGCTTCACCGTGCTAGTCATTTCCATCAGCTTCGTTTTTGCCTGGATGCGCCTGAAATCCGGCAGCCTTTGGACCGGCGCGATTCTTCACGGCAGCCACAACCTCTATATCCAGGGGATCTTTACTCCAATTACGCGTAACACAGGAAAGACTGCGTGGTTCATTGATGAGTTCGGCTGCGTGCTGCCTCTGGTTGCCATCGCCTTCGCGATCTACTTCTGGAGCAAGCGGCGCGAACTGCCAACTGCATAGCGCAAGACCGCCCATGTCTCGGCGCCGGGCCGTTGCCGCTCATCGAGGCTCTCCCTGCAGCCACGGTGGGAGCGCATTCCTGCCTGTCTCCCCCTCTGGCAAGCTTAAGCGGCTGTCATATGCAACCGTAGGCATCGCGCCTTTTGTGACTACTTACGTTTTTGGCCTGCAAGCATTTTCCAGCGATAATGGGTTGAAGCAATTCATACTGCCCGTAACGAAGGACGTGCTCCGATGCTCCATGCATGGCATGACGTCTCACCCGGAGATGAGCTTCCCCGCGATTTTCAGGCGGTGATTGAAATCCCGCTCGGCTCCAATGTGAAGTACGAACTGGACAAGCCCAGCGGCATGCTGAAGGTCGACCGCATTATCCATTCCGCCGTTTTCTACCCGGCGAACTACGGTTTTATTCCCCAAACTTACGCCGAGGACAACGATCCTCTCGACGTTCTGGTGCTCTGCCAGGAACCTGTCCAGCCTCTTGCCCTCATTAAGGCCCGCGCCATCGGCCTGATGACCATGATCGATTCGGGCGCCAGCGACGATAAAATCATCGCCGTGGCCACCGGCGACCCTGAATTCAACAGCTATATCGAGGCGCGCGATCTTCCCCCGCACCGGCTGCTGGTTCTCCGGCGTTTCTTTCAGGACTACAAGCTGCTCGAAGGCAAAAAGGTGGAAGTCGAGGAAATTCGCCCGGCCTACGCCGCTCTGACGGTTATCGAGCGCGCACTTGCCCGCTACAAAGCGGAGCGCGACCGCCTTTTGGCGAAGGATGCGCACAAATAGCCCGCGACGCTTTTATCTCGCCGCGGCTAGTGCAAAGATACTATTCTTCCATGGGCGCAGCGATGTTACGTTTCGCGGCACCTAATTAGGATTTCACGCGTTGTTGAGCGGGTGGAACAAATAGCGATGACTCTCTTCTGGAAATGGACGATCGGCATTCTTCTTGCGCTGCTTCTCGCTGCGTTCCTCGTTCTCTGCAAGATGGCCGGCAGCCCCAAGGACGCCTACGGCATGCTGCGCTATGCCTTGCCCCACATGCACCGCGGCACGCTCAAAGTCGGCGACGACGCCCCCGACGCCCGCCTCGTCGCTCTCGACGGTTCGGATCACTTCCACATCCGCGAACGCACCGGCGCTCGCCCGCTCGTCGTCATCTTCGGCAGCTACACTTGACCGCCCTTCCGCCGCCACGTCGGTGACGTGGTGCAGATTTACAACGACTATAAAGATCACGCCGACTTTCTCACGGTCTATGTGCGCGAAGCGCATCCCACCGACGAGTGGCAAATGAAGTCCAACGTGAAGGACGACGTCTGCTACGCCCAGCCGAAGACCCTCGGCCAGCGCGTGGCCATCGCCAACGATTTCATCAAGCGCTTCAACTATCCCATCGCTTTCGGCATAGATGACATCAACAACGCCGCCGAAGACGCCTACTCCGCCTGGCCCGAGCGCTTCTACATCATTGATGAATACGGCCGCATCGCCTATCGCGGCGGCATGGGCCCATTCAACTACAACCCCGACGAAGTCCGCGCCTGGCTCGCCGCCCGCTACGGCGCCGTGAAACACGACTCGCCCGCACCTGTCTGCAGACTACGCCAGTCGCGTCACTGAATTCCCGCAAATACATTGCATACAAGAAGCAATTCACCACTGCCTAATCTCCCCGCCGAAAAGAGTGGGCTTAGCCCGAGCGATCTCCAAGCTCGGCTTCTGTTCCAGAGGACAAAGCCACCCAACTCATTCGCGCAGGAAAAGTTCGCGTCAACGGCGCGCTTCGCCGCGATCCCGAAACTCCCGTCCGCCCTGGCAAAGACCGCATCGAATTGACGATCAACCCGTTGCCGCTTCCAAGAAAATTTACCTGGCGCTTAACAAGCCTCGCGGCATCGTCACGACCGCCTCCGATGAAAAAGGCCGCGACACCGTCTACTCATTTCTGAGCGCGGATCTTCCCTGGGTGGCCCCCGTCGGCAGACTAGACAAAGCCAGCGAAGGCTTGCTGCTTCTCACCAACGATTCCGAATGGGCAGCCCGCGTCACCGCCCCGGAGACGCATCTCGACAAAACCTACCACGTGCAAATTGGAAAAATCGCCGACGCGTCGATCATCGAAGCTCTCAAAAACGGCGTTCGAACAAAGGATGGAGATACACTTCGTGTGAAGAGCGCTTCCCTACTCCGTCAAGGAGAACGCAACTCTTGGCTGGAAATTATTCTTGATGAAGGAAAAAACCGGCACATTCGCCGCATGTTGGAAACTCTAAAAATCGAAGTTCTACGTCTAATTCGCGTTGCGATCGGTCCGCTCGCGCTCGGCGACTTGCCCAAAGCCGCCGTTCGCCCACTGACGCCCGTGGAAAAACTCTCGCTTGACCGCGCCATGCAACAAAGCGTCAACAAAGTCTTCGCTCCAATTGTAGGGACTGCTTACTTCTTTTTCGGCGGCGCCGCCGGTTTCGGTTCCACCGCCGGCTTCATATCCCCGGCAGTCTTCTCCAAATCCTTCACCACGCCGGACTCCAACTCGTATAACGCCGGCTCACCCTCGCGCTTCGCAATGAACCGCTCTCCGACCATTGAAATCAAGACCTTCTCAACGCTCTTCCCGCCATTCGAACTCGCCGTCACCTCGATCGCCGCAGTCCCGAATCCCGAATCCACAAATTTGTTCGCAGCCAAGTCGCGCACCTTCTCAATCAATGCTTCCGCACCAATCGCATCCAATTTCTTTCCATCAGCCGAAAACCAATCCTGCCCGCCCTTCGTCAAGAAATACGCTTTGGCTCCGTCGTGCAGTTCGATCTTCTCTGGCTCGGTAAACCCAAAATCAAAAAGCTTCTTGTTCCGAAAATCGTCAACTTCCTTGTCGAACGCGGCCCAGATCGCTTCCCACCTTGTATACGCCCTCAACCGCACTCGACTTCGCGTAGTACTCGTCCTTGTTCTTCCGCACTTGCAATTCTTCCGTCCCGGAAGCATCCGTCACCTTCGCCGTCGCCACCGCAGTCGCAGAACCAAACGCCGCCGCCGCTTTTTTCTGATCCTCATCCGACGCGCTCAAATCCATCTTCGCGTCCGCCAGCTTGCGAATCAGCTCCTCCACTTGCGAGTCATCCGCCCGCAACGGCTTCGGCTTCACGATCTGCCATTGATCCTTGTTCCTACCGAACTCAATATCCTGTTTCTTCGCCGTCAACTCGACGCGGCTCAATTTGTCCGAATCAAACACCAGCAGGCGCTTGTCGCGCAGATCATTCAACGACTTTTCGATACTGGTTTTCCCATAGCTGCCGAGCATGAACACACGGGAATCGCCCCGCTAGCGCGGCATACGAGTTACTTCCTGCCGGAGCTTCATCACCAATCAGCAATTGGTGAGCCGTGTTATTCTTTTCGATCACGTCCACTTCGATAACCGGCATCTGCAAGCCCGTATTGCGCAAGATTGCCGGCTTTAGCGTCCAGCAGCCGCTCTGAACTTAACGAAGCTAGTGTGGAGGCCAAGCTCGAGACCGCATTCTGGTCGGCGCGGTACGGCTTTGGCAAAACGATTTGCCATTTTCCCGAGGCGTCTTTCGCGAGCTCGACCTGGCCGCTTCCCCTCTTCTTGATACAATCTTGGAGATATCGTCTTGCTTGAGATCGAGAATTTTTGGCGGTGTATCTGCGGTGACCTTTACATCGTTTTCCGCGGGTTTATGATGATTCGACCAGTAAAGAACACCGGAGAGCGCGGCAAGCAGCGCGGCGGCAACAAGCAGACCATAACCCTTCATCTGAATAGTCCTGACAAATCCAAATATTAAACAGCCGGTCCGACGAAGCGAAAGTTACCGCCTTCGCCACCAGACCGAAACCCCCGTCACGATCACGGCAAGCGGTAGTAGTAACAAACTCGTGATCCCTACCCATCGAATTTGGCCAGTCGTCATCGTGATGCGGCGATCTTCGCGTTCCTTGGGACGAATTGAGATCAAGTCCTCATCAGACGCCAGCCAATTCACGGCGTTCATCGCGAAGTCACGATTCCCTTGAAACGGAAGAAATGAGTTGGCAGCCCACTCCGAGCTGCCGACAACGACAAAGCGGCCCTGCGAGTTATCTTTCCCAGTGCGGTACGTTCCCGCGGCAGCCAGGGTCAACGGTCCTCTCCTGTTCTTAGGATCGTTGGGATCTATATTCGGAGAATTCAGTTTCGACGTCGCGACACTGCTCTCCGATGTATCAAACAGCTTTTCGACAGTCGTCTTATCTCCATTTTTCGTTTCAAGCGAGCGCGCTATTGGGAATCCCGTTGCCGTTCCCTTCATCTCGTTCACAATCGCGTGCGAATCATAGTGCGTGACCAGCGCCACTTCCGGCCCCGTTCCCAAGACTCGCCCGATCGGGTTCATGTCCAGAACCAGGTCGTTCGCCGGCGTCACTCCCCAGTTCGAAAGCAGACTCGTCAACGCATCGTTGTCCGCGATTTGCTCTCGACCCATCTTCAGCGCCGGATTCAGCAGAAACATCGCGCGCCCGCCGTCCTCGACATATTTCTTCAGCGCATCAATTTGCGGCTGCACATAATCGGTCCGCGGTCCGCCCACGACCAGCACGGTGCAATCCGCCGGGACTTCCGCTTTCTCCAAAAGATTGATCGACTTTGCCTGATATTCATCCCTGCCGAGGAGATCTTTAAACTTCGAAAAACCGTTGCCGGCCGTGTCGTCAATCTGGTGCTCGCCACTCCCGGTCACAAAACAAACGGTGCGCGTGGTGTTCTT
Source organism: uncultured Acidobacteriota bacterium (assembly GCA_963727945.1). GTDB lineage: Bacteria > Acidobacteriota > Terriglobia > Acidiferrales > UBA7541 > Acidiferrum. The sequence goes on along the minus strand of CAVSIW010000050.1, from coordinate 3,317 downwards.
CAGATCGCGGATGAACGCCCCGGTGATGCCTTCTTCTGTAAGGCCCTTGGCCTCTTCCTTGCGAGCGCCAATCTGGACAATGGCTGTTCCGATGTTCTTCGCTCCGGCCTGGCGAGCGAGTAAGTTATCCTTTTCCGCGTCGACGTACTCCACATGCACTTTGGGGGAGAGAGTGGCGTACTGGTCCAACGTTTCCTTGGCTTGCTTGAATCCGCTTGGGCGGTCGAAGTAATAAATCGTTACCGGCTCCTTCAAGCCCTTCACGATTTTTGCGGTCTGGTCCGAAAGCGTGTACTTCTTGTTGGAGGTTGTGTCGTAAGTTTTGTTGTAGCGGTTCGCGAGCACGTTTGCGACGGTCAGGACCGCAATGGTCACGACAATGTAGAGCGTGGCGTACGCCACATATTTAGTTTGTCTGGCTTTAAGGAGTTCCGTATTCAATTATGACCTCCAGCGCAGGGATTCCATCGAACGCGCCGTTAGAAAGAGTCCCAAGAAAGTTAGCGTCACATAGTAAACGGCGTCCTTAAGGTCGAACACCCCGCGCGCAAAGGATTCCATGTGTGTGTTAACGGAAATGTAGGAGCACACTTGCGCCCACGTCGCGCTGTTGAATCCACTGACCCACCCGAGGACAAAAATCAAGCAAGCACACGCCAAAGGTGCATGCTCCGGCAATGATCTGATTTTTTGTCAGCGTAGAGATGAAGGTTCCGATCGCCAGCAAGGCAGCCGCCTGCAGCAGCAGACCGAGATAGTTAATCGCCAGCGGCTTCCAGTCGGGGTTGCCGTACTTGAACAGGAAGATAAAATTCAGCGCGGTTACAAACAGGATGCAGGCGTAGAGCGTCACAGCCGCGATCCACTTTCCGAGAATTACTTCTCCATCGCGGATTGGCGACGTGGTCAGAAGCTCGATCGTTCCCGTGCGCTTCTCTTCCGCAAATAGCCTCATCGTGATGAGCGGCACAAAAAACAGCCCGAGGACCGTGACATTCGAGAGCAGCGGCCGAATGATCTGCTCGTTGATGTTCATCGGGAACATCTCGCCCTGCATCATCGCCTGCACGCTGTAGTAGGAAAACTCGCCGACGAGGTTCCAAAAGAAAAAGCCAAATAGAAGCGTGAACATCAAGAGGAGCAGGTAAGCAACCGGCGACACGAAATAGCTGCGCAGCTCTTTGCGCCAAATGATCCAGATATTTCTCACTTGATCGCCCCTTTCGCCGCGACTGCTTCCGCTGGAGCCGGGGCGGCCGCATGATCTCCCGTTAGCTGCAAAAAGACTTCCTCGAGACTCATCGCCGATGGCCGCAGTTCATTCAGATCCCAGCCAGCTTCCACCACCGCGCGCGCCAGATCGCCACGCGCCAACCGCCCCTTTCCGCTTTCGACCTCGAAAACGTTGCGCGTCTGGTGTTTCTCCTTGAAGACCACCTTGCTCACGCCAGTAACTTTCTCCAGCTGGCTCTGCACCGCCGCGCAATCCAAATCTCCGTTGCGGCCCGCCACTTCTAGAATCACCGATTCAGCGCCGCGCGCCCGGTTCTGCAAATTGCTCACGGAATCGGTCGCAATCAGCTTTCCCTTGGTGATGATGATCACCTGCTCGCAGGTCTGTTCCACTTCCGGCAGAATGTGCGTGCTCAAAATGATCGTGTGATCGCCGGCGAGGCTCTTGATCAAATCCCGCGTCTCATTGATTTGTTTTGGATCGAGTCCTGCCGTCGGCTCGTCCAAAATCAGAACGTCCGGGTTATGAATGATGGCCTGCGCGAGTCCGACTCGTTGCCGATAGCCCTTCGAAAGTTTGCTGATCAGCTTGTCGCGCACGTCCGCCACCGCGCAGCGCTCGCAAACGTAATCTACCCGTTTACTCAGCTCCGCCTTCGACAACCCTTTCAATCTCCCCACAAACTCCAGGTATTCTCCGGTCCGCATTTCCGGATAGAGCGGAGGAGTTTCGGGCAAGTAGCCAATTCGCTTCTTCACTTCCATCGGTTCTTCAAGCACATCGAAGCCGGCCACCGTCGCCGTCCCGGCCGTCGGCGGCATGAAACACGTCAGCATCCGCATCGTGGTGGTTTTGCCGGCGCCGTTCGGGACCCAAAAACCCGACAATTTGCCCTTTTTGGATTTCAAAAGAGATGTGGTCCACAGCCGTGTTGCGCGCGTACTTCTTCGTAAGCTCTTTAACTGTGATCATGTATTTTTGTTTCTTGCCGAGAGATGCACAACGTTTCGAACCGCCCCAAGCAGTTTTAATTCTTCAATCGTGAAGCCTCATGTTATGAACTCGCATGGGCCCATGTCAACCCTTCATTCGAAAAAGAAAAACATTCCGCTTCTTCCAGTAGCTGAACGTATTATTCGAACTGTTTTCGAAACTCTGCAAACTGCCGCTTCAAATCCGCGATTTCTTTTTGCAAATCTACGACTTCCCTTTCCAAGTGCGCTATTCGTTCAACGTCGTTACTATTATTGGATACTGCGGTGGTCTTGATTGGTTGTCCCGGTTGCGTCTCAAGCACATCCACATTTCCTGAGAGCAAATGCGCATAACGCGCCTCTTTCATCCCGGATTGCCGGGGCAGGAGCGTTACAAGCGGCGGCTCGCGCTCCATCAAATGCTTCAATGTGGTATGCACCACGCTTAAATCATCGAACGCATGCATGCGCTCCGCGCGGCTCCGCAATTCCCCCGGCGTCTGCGGCCCCCGCAATAACAATTCGCAAACAATCGCCGTCTCCGGCCTCGTGAAGTTGAATGATTCCGCGAGCCGGTGTTCGTATTTCGCCACCCGGCTATCCCCGCCTGCCGATCTGGCGAGCGCCTGCTCACCCAAGGCTCGCAAAGCGCCCCGCACCGCGTCTTCGCCCAGGCTCATCAGCGGATCGCGATTCGATTTCTGGTTGCACGCGTTAACCAGCGCATTCAAAGAAAGTGGATAGTATTCCGGCGTCGTGATTTCTTTCTCAACCAAACAGCCCAGCACTCTCGCTTCGACGTCATTCAAGACAAAGTTCACGGGGTGAAATCATACAGAAACTTGGAGCACTTCCCAAATTTGCTCCCTCCCGAATTTGCATGGTTGGCCTTCTGATCCCGAGCTAGCTTCCGGCTGGCTCAACGTCCAGACGACCCTTGCGAAATTGCAAAACGAAGCTTACCCCCTACGCCACCAGCAATCCCATCCGATAGAAACTGACGAGATTCCCGTCTACCTGCCGCAAAATCTCATCGCGCGAAACATTCGGCGCGCCAGCTGCAAGAGCGTCGGTTAACGCCTGGCGGTCCCTGGTTCCATCCAACACCA
>CAVSIW010000049.1:0-105634 GCA_963727945.1 uncultured Acidobacteriota bacterium | reverse complement strand
GAAGGAGCGACTAGGGTCTTCCCGCTCGGGGTATATATCGCACCCAATACTTCTGTGGCTTGTGGTTGCACCAGATCGGGATAGGCATTCGTATTCAAATAGTGGAGTTGTACATCGAAGAATCCAATGTTCACACCGCTGGCTCCAGGGAGTCCTGAAAGTGCGGCAAACGTGGTTCCGTCATTTGCGATAGCCACATCGGTCCAGAAGCTCTGATCGAATCCTTGGGAAGTAAACGTATCGCTCGCACTGTCCCACACGTACACGCCCCCAGCGCTGTTCCCAAATTCCGCACCGACAACATGCGTACCATCTGGCGTCGCGGCGTATTCTGCAGGTAGGCCGAATTTTAACGAGGCAGTTTGGCTCGCAAGGTCGACTTCAACGTTCGTTCCCCCGACGAATACTTTTCCCGTGCTGGTGGCAACGATATTCCCCGCTGGCGGCGACGGGAGCGATACGTCCGTTTTCTGCGAGGGATTGTCTGGATTGACAGCCGTCAAAAGGCTTGTCATCGAATCGGCGAGCAGGAGCTGGCTGCCGTCCGGCGTGAGCGTCATGGAAACATATCCCGACCCAGCTGAACCTCCGGGCAATATCGGCTTTTGCCATTGCAGCGTCGCGGGGTTCAACACATCCACCTCGGTGGGCTTCAGAGCATAGAGGACGTTCCGTTTGGTGTCATACAACAGCTGCACCAATCCGGGCGCTGGCAAGATGTTCGCGGACGGTATGTCTCAAGAGAGCACACCAGATAGTGTGCCTGTCCCCTGGTTGCTCGAAACAGTAAGGTCAGTTGCTCCAGGGCTTCCGTTTGGGATTTGAACAGCCAGCTGCTGAAGGGTACAACCGATCCCCCGCTCGCGTTGGCTCGCCACGACGGGCGCCAGTTTGCCGCCTACGTTTACAGTGCCACCGGTAAAAAAAAGAGTCGTTGTAAAGTCCAAATCCCGATACCGTGACAACGGGATTACCGCTAGGCGGCAAAAGCGTAGCGCTGACCGCCGATACGCTAACTCCGTAGGAAAGCGCCTGCGGCGAGACGAAAGACCCTGGCATTGGGAGTCTTGACCGCGATGTCAACGGGTCCCACAATCGAGGAGACCGGAGGAACGACGATCAGGGGATTGCCGAATTGCACCGCGGAGGGAATTCCGCCAACGCTGACTGTCGTTCCGGGGGCTAGAAAAATATTCGAAAAGGAAACAGGAGTCAGGGTATTCAAACTAAGCGCAAAAGGGCGGCCAACTCCCAATTGATTGGCCTGTGGCGATTGGGGGTTCGGCATAGAACCGTCGGCGACGCCCACTCCCCCCGGAGCTAGACACAAAGATTCGCTGTTTTGCATCTATCCACAGAAATGAATTTGGAGGCCCAGACCCAAATTCCGTCCGGCCACTTCCAAAATAGGTCGTTACGTTCCCGATCTCAACGAAGTTGATCGGGTCCACCACATCCACATATGGGGCAATCATCCCCCAATAAAATCTCTTGCCGTCGGAACTGTACTGAGCGTTGGTATCCTGAAGAATGCCAACGGTGGTATTGACCCTCCCTAATGAATTAAAGCTGCGGTCGTAGAAGCTGACCTCCTGGGCCGAAGCGACGGCAAACTGCGTCCCGTCCGGATTTGCGGCCACATCTCGCACATTATATGGCTGGGCATCTGTGACTGGACCAACCGACGAGATAAACGAGTCAGAATCGGAGCTGTAGATGTTCATCTGTGCCGTACTAAAAATCGCCCATTTGTGGTCCGCGCTCCGCTTCAGATTTCCGACAGAAAAGCCTGCGCCGTTCTGTACCTCAGACATCAGCTGCGTAAAGGTGTTTGTAACTGAATCCCATTCGATGAGTTCGCTGCCACCGAAGGCAAAGTCAACCGATGGGAAGCCGCTGTAGCTGGCGGTCAAGAGCACTTTGCCGTTGGCCATGGCCACTGGATTTGGAAACACTGTCGTGCTGTTGAAGTAAGTGTTCGGCTCGTTGGGCGCCAAATGTGCCGTCACGGCAAGAGTGTCTTCATCCACCGTATAGATACCTTGGGTGAGAGTCCCCACGACAAGAGTGTGACCATCCGCCATCTGGTCGATTCCGTAGGGCACAGGCACAAGCACTCGATTTTGCACAGCTAAAGTGCTGCCGACAGCACGTCAACTTCATTCAGATTCCGGTTCGTAACGAAGAGGAGCTGGCGGGCCTCATCGTAAAAGGCCCGTTCGGCCTCGCCTCCAAGCACCCGGAACAAGCTCGACGAAGCCGCGACCGGACCGGTTACAACGAGACTCGCGGGGGTATCCACGATTTGGGAAACCAGCTGTTCCCCTGATGTTTATCTGAGTTTGCGAGGCGGGTGCATTGGCCGAAGCATTGAAAAGGAATGTGCCGCTGTTGCTTCCCACGGTGAGATTCAAGGACGACGGTGACGCGGTGACCGTTGCTGGAAGTCCGGAAACGGTGAACTCGACGCCGCCATTGAATGCCGATACCACAGCAAAGCTTACCGTGACACTTCCCGTTCCGCCCGGCGCCAGCGAGATTGTACTGGGAGCTCAACGTCACACTGATATTAGGTGTCGGATTCGGATTGCCAGGGCCCGTGGCCGCCTGATCCGCCGCCGCAACCATAACCTATACTGAAGGCTAGGATCACACAGACGTAGTGCGGAAAAGGGAACTTAGTCATTGGGTCACCTGAGCGAAGTTCCGAATGGTCTAATAAGGTCCTAATTCCGTCAAGGGTTTTGTTTACCCTAGCGGAAAGTCTACAGAAAGAGAGGTATTTAAAGCCCGGCGATCCCGCCGGAATTAACTCATTCGCAGGGCCGACATCGGGTCGACGTGCGAAGCCCGCCGCGCCGGTACTTTTTGTGTTTGTGATTTAGCTCATCCGCAACGCCGACATCGGATCGATCCGCGAAGCCCGCCGCGCCGGCAAGTATCCTGCCAACGCCGCCACTCCGGTAAGGATGACGATCATCCCAGCAAACGTCACCGGATCGCTCGACGTAACTCCAAACAAAAGCCCGCTCAACGTCCGCGCCAGCGCCCACGACGCCACCACTCCCACAATCATCCCAATCCCTGCCAGCCCAAGCGTCTGCCACAAAATCCCTCTCTGCAGCGTCTCCGCCGACGCGCCCAGCGCCATTCGAATCCCAATCTCCTGCGTCCGCTGGCTCACCGAGTACGAAATCACCGCGTAAATTCCCAGCGAAGCGAGCACCAGCGCAAATCCGGCAAACCCGCCGAGTAGCAGCACCACAAATCGCCGCGGCGACACCGCGCGATCCACCATCGTTTGCAGCGTCCTCAAATTCGCCGTTGGCAGATCCGGCTCGATCGGCCGCAGCGCCTCTCGAAGCCGCGACGCAAGCTCCGCTGTTGGCAGCGACGTCCGCACCACGAGATCCACCGTCCCGTAATCCTGCGTCTGCCTCATCGGAATATAAAACTCGTTGCCCGACCCTTCCTCCAGCGCCATGTGATGCACATCGCCTACAACGCCAACCACCGTTCGCTCCGGATCATCCGCGCGCACAATTTTCCCGATCGGATCCTCGCCTGGCCACAAATTCTTCGCCAGCGTCTCATTCAAAATAATCACGTTCAACGATCCCTTCGTGTCTCGCTCGGTAAAATCGCGCCCTGCCTTCAACGGAATCCCCATGGCGTGAAAATATCCGTCGCTGATAATTCGCGGAAATCCCTCTCGGATAAGTCTGCGGCGCATACTGCACGCCCTTCGCAGCAACTCCCCAGCTCCGGTTGTGTCCCAACGGCAGCGAATCTGAAAGTCCCGCGCCCTCAACTCCCCGCACATCCATCACGCGATGCAACGCTTCCGTAAAGTAACTGTTCTTCTGCTCCTGCGTTTTGTACGACGCATTCGGATCGATCCGCAGCGCCGCCGCTCGTTCCGGCCGGAATCCCATATTCACATCCAGCACGCGCAAAAAACTCCTTATCAAAAGTCCCGCCCCAACCAGCAGCACGCACGCCAGCCCAATCTCCGACACCACCAGCGCGCCGCGAATCCACGCATGCCCGCGCCCCTGGCTCGACCCGCGGTTCGAATCCTTCAGCGTGTCGTGCAACTTCAAGTCCTGCACCTGCAGCGCCGGCACCAGTCCAAAAAGTAATCCCGTCAACAGCGCAGCCACCAGCGTAAATCCCAGCACGCGGGCATCAATCCGCACATCGCTCAGCAACGGAATGCTCACCGACGTCAGATGCGCCAACGCGCGCGTCCCAGCAAACGCCAGCAACAATCCCAGCGCCGCGCCGCAACACGACAGCACCAAACTCTCCGTCAGCATCTGCCCAATCAATCGCCCGCGCCCCGCTCCCAACGCCGCGCGAATCGCAATCTCCTTCTGCCGCCCCGCTCCACGCGCCAACAACAAATTCGAAAGGTTCGCGCACACGATCAGCATCACCACGCCCACCGCGCACGCCAGCACCACCAACGTCGGCCGCAGCCGCCCGCTCACGTGTTCCGCCAACCCGGAGACCTTTGGCTCAAAATCATTTCTCTCTTTATGCTCCTGCTGCAACAGCTTCCCAAGCACGGCCGTTTCTGCCCGCGCGCTTTGCACGCTCGCGCCCGGTTTGAGCCGTCCAATGATCGCAACCGTATTCCCTTGCCGGTTTATTTCCGGCGACAGCGGCAGCGGCTCGAACATATCCACCCGGCTCCCCGGCGTAAAAACCGTCGAAAAATCAAACGACGCCGGCAGCACTCCCACCACCGTCACCGGCCCGCCATCAAATGCCAGCGCTCGCCCCACAATGTTCGGATCCGCCGCGAATTTTCTCCTCCACAATCCATCGCTCAGCATCGTCACTCTCGGCCCGTTCTGCTTGCACTCTTCCGCGCTGAACTGCCTCCCAATCTGCGGCTCCACGCCCAGTAGCGGGAAAAAATTCTGCGTCACCGGAACACTCGTCAACCTCTCCGGTTGTCCATCTCCGATCAGCTTCGCGTCTCCCAAGCCATAAAACGCATAGTAGGCCGCTAGATCCTCGTACGACTGGTTCTTCGCTCGCATATCCAACAAGTAGTCCGTCTGCGAAGTTTTCCCGGACATATCGTTTGTCTCGTCCTGATGGTTCGCGATCCACACCAGCCTTCCCGGATCGCGAAACGGCAGCGGCCGAATCAAAAGCGTATTCACCACGCTGAAAATCGTGCAGCTCGCCCCAACGCCCAGCCCCACAATCAAAATCGCAAACGCCGCGAAGCCCGCATCCCGCCATAGCGTCCGCACCGCGTACCGCACATCTCGTCGCAGATTCTCCACAAACGGTGTTCCGCCATTCCCCTTTTGAGAAAACGATTGAGAAGACACGGCCCCCTCCTGCCCAATTCCCGCACCTCTGTAGACGATGGAAATGGAAGAAGGTTCCGTCAGCCACGTCGAATTTCTTTAGTTAAGTAGTGTTCGCCGAATCTCCGTTGTCACTCCAGCACCCAACCTCCACTTCCCCCGCGACAACTCTTCCCCTTTGCCCTATAACTAAGATTTGGCACCCGAGCCCTAAAAAAAAACCGACTACCTCCATGAGCCCTGACAAAAAACGATTGCGCATTGGCGTCCTCTTCGGCGGCCGCTCCGGCGAACACGAAGTCTCTCTCGCCTCCGCGGCCTCCGTGATTCGCGGCCTCGATCCCGACAAATACGAGACCGTGCCCATCGGCATCACCAAAGAGGGCCACTGGCTTATCGGCAGCGGGGCGCAAAAAATGCTCCCCGAAGTACTTCGCACCGGCCAGCGCGTCACGATGACCGCCGATCCTACCGACGCCGCTTTAGTCCGCCTCGACGGCAGCGGCGGCGGACAGCGCATTGACGTCGTCTTCCCCGTCATGCACGGTACCTTCGGCGAAGACGGCACCATCCAAGGCCTGCTCGACCTCGCCGGCCTCCCCTTCGTTGGCGCAGGCGTTCTCGGCTCCGCAGTCGCCATGGACAAAGACGTCGCAAAAAAACTTCTGCAAGCCGCAAAAGTTCCCGTCGTCCCCTGGGTCTGCATCCGCCGCGACGAGTGGGAACGCAACGAAAACATCGTCATTCATCAAATTGAAAAAGAGTTTCCCTATCCTGTCTTCGTGAAGCCCGCAACGCTCGGCTCGAGCGTCGGCATGACCAAAGTTCACTCGCGCCAGGAGCTGACTCCCGCGCTGAATCTCGCCTCCGAATTCGCCATGAAAATTCTCGTCGAGCGCGCCGTCAACGCCCGCGAAATCGAAGTCTCCGTCCTCGGCAATCACGATCCGCAGGCCTCCATCCCCGGCGAAATCGTTCCCCACCGCGAGTTCTACGATTACGCCGCCAAATATCTCGAAGAGGGCACAAAACTCCTCATTCCCGCGGATCTGAAGCCCGCCCAAGTAAAAAAATTCCAACACCTCGCCGTCCTGGCGTTTCGCGCCCTCGAACTAAGCGGCATGGCCCGCGTGGATTTTTTCCTGGAAAAAGACAGCGGAAAAATCTATCTCAACGAAGTGAACACCATCCCCGGCTTCACTTCCATCAGCATGTACCCCAAACTCTGGGAAGCCAGCGGCATCCCCTTCCCCCAACTCATCGACAAACTCATCGAACTAGCCCTCGAACAACACGCCGAAAAAGCCCGCACCAAGTACGCCATCGAACTCCCCGCAGGCTCCGCCGGCGCCCTCGAAGGTTAAGCTGCATTTCACACAAGAACCGGGCCCGTCCACGAGCACGATTAAGGCCCGCATTGGGTCAGTTTCCGATAACGCGGCTAACGCCCAAGTGGAATTGGAGCATCTACAGCGGAATCCGTGATTGATGTCACATTCCAAGCAGTACCGGCCGCTGTAACATTCCTCCGTGTTCAGTTTGAGGGCCTACTCCTTATGCGAGTCCTAACTTATCTTCTTATTGTTCTTTCTCCGGTGACGGCATTTGCACAAAATGCCACTCCTGAACCGGAGCTCCTTACATATAGCATTACCGGCTGGACGAGCTCGACGTCACCCGCCGAGAATGCAACCTATGCGATGGCGCACCGGGAGGTGCAGCGACTCCTGCTGGATATCGCTGAGGCGCCGCGCAAACGCGACTATGCCGAGAAGGCACTGTCCGGTTCTGGCGTCACGTTGTCAGACATGATTGCCAATGGATCGCTACGGTTGGAGGAAGGACGCTATTGGCTCAATTTCAGCTTGCTGACGCGCTCCGATCAAGAGATCATCCGGCGGGCAACTCATGGATACTCTCAGAGCCTCGCCGATGCGATGCTGGAGCGACGGGCCGAGATTGAATCGCTCTTGAAGTCATACGATTTGCCAGGAGTCGATCCAAAGGAGGTCGCCTTTGTCGTGCTGGGATGCTTCTCTCTCGATTGGGACGGCTTGGCTTTGAGCACTGCCAGAGGGTACCGCGCTGCTTCTCCTAAACGAAAGAACGGCGAGTTCTTCTTTATGGCTGAAGAGACGGACGGCCTATCGTTGAAAGGGATCTACTGGGGTAGCAATAACAGCGGATATGGGAAGTCCTCCTTCACGACGTTTGGCGATCATTTCAGTCCACGGCTCGGTCTGCTGGGGATGGCGCGTCGAGGCTCCGCTGCGACACGAGCGATGAGTGAGGATGAACTGGGCCAGAAGGTCGGCGCGATGATGTTCGCGCTTCGCGAAGGACCACGCACGTCAGCGGCTCTGGCGAAGTCGGCGGAAACGAATGTCTCGACAGCAGAAGACTTGCTAAACGACTTGGAGGGCATGGGGTGGGTAGCCCACCAAGGGGAAGAATATAGCGCTCGCATTCCCGTGCTGACCCAGCGCGACAAACCGATGGTTGCGGGGCTGATGCGGATCGCTCATCAAGTAATGCAGTCCTGGCTGGAGGCAAATTACGCATCATTCCGGACGGCGGTGCAAGAGATTACACCAGTGCGGCAACGCGTTCCCTATCAACAGACGTTCGATCAGTTGTGGCATTACTTGTTCGGCATCGCGAACGAGAAGCTGGTCGAGGCCAGCCTGTTCGCCGACCCGTACGCAACTGGGAGAAAGCAGCAGGGGTATGCTGCCCTCTGGTATGAAGACGGATTGAACGTAGGGTGGTGATACAAGGGCGCGCTGATCGGAATCTGACTTACTGCCTTTGTTTCAAGCCATTTACTCACGCCCAGAATTTATGTAAGGTTTTAGTGTTGCTCAAATTCGCAGGGATTTTTTCAACTCGTTTCACATTCGATTCCGACGCTCGCAGGGCAGGAGACCACTGAATGTCACTTCTCGAACCACCTGCCGATATTCAAAAAAAATCTCGGGCCATGATCTTCACCATGACGGCGGCTTTCATCATCGCCATCATCGCCGTATGGTTCTGGCTTCGTTTTTATCCAGAGAAAAAAGCCGCGGAGCAATTCTTCAACGCCGTCGTAGCCGGAGACATGAACACCGCCTACCAGCTTTGGAAACCCGGCCCCGGCTCCAGCTACAAGCTCCAGGACTTCGTCGCCGACTGGGGCCCCACCGGCTACTACGGCCCCGTCAAAAGCTACGAAATCATGAAAGCCAAATCGCCGACCGGCTCAAGCACCAGCGTCGAAGTCCGCGTAGCCATCAGCCCCTTCTCCCCCATGCCCACCGCCAACAACGACCCCGAAAAAAGCCAAAAAACCAAAGTCGTCAACGTCTGGGTAGACACAAAAGACAAATCCTTCAGCTTCCCGCCATAGAATTATTTCATTCCTCGAAAAGGTAGCTGCGTAGCGGCTACGACTTGCATTGTCATTCCGAGCGGAGCGAGGAACCTGCTTTTTCTGCTTTCTCTGCGATACCGTCACGGCTTCGTCTTCAGCCCCGAATATCCTCCAGCGCGTGCTCCAATTCCTGCGGGCTGACGCTCGCCGTCCCCAAGTTTCCCGACCACCACGCCCGCCGCCGTATTCGCCAGCACAGCCGCGTCCGGCAACGACGCCCCCGCCGCCACCGCCAGCGAAAGCACACTCAAAACCGTATCCCCCGCCCCGGTCACATCAAAAACCTGCCGCCCCGAAGCCCCGCGCTCCACTCCGCTCTGCCCGACTCGCGCGTACGTCACCTCAAAACTCGTCGCCGGAATCTGCAAATGCCGCGGCGACGACTCCTCAAAGAGACTCATGCCCTGTTCGCCCCGCGTGATCACCACCGCGCTGCACCCAAAGTGCGCCAGCAGCGCCCGCCCTGCCTCTTCCAACGATTTTTCATCCGTCAGCGTTCGCGTCACAAAAAATCCCGCCTCCGTCGCATTGCAGACAATCGCCCGTGCCCCGCGATACGCATATAGCCGTGACTTCTTCGGCTTCACGAAAACAGGCACCTTTAACTGGTGCGCCGCGCTCAAAACGCGGTCCGCAAAGTCATCGGTAATCAGCCCTTTGTCGTAGTCGGAGAGCACCAGCGCATCCAGTCTTTTCAAAGCGCTAAAGAGAACACCGAGTAACTTCTTTTCCGTCTCCGGACGCAAAGGCTCCCGCCGTTCCCGGTCAACCCTGGCGACCTGGTGGTGGCGCGCGATGATTCGTGTCTTCAGCGTTGTAATTCGTTTCGGATCCGGAATGACTCCTTTTTCTATGATGTTCTTCGCGCGCAAGCACTTCTGGAAAGCTCCTTCCGGCCTCGTCGCTGCCAATCACGCCAAACGTCTCGACGTGCGCACCGAGAGCAGCCAAATTCGCTGCCACATTTCCCGCGCCCCCCAGGCATTCGCTCTGCGACACAAAATCCACCACAGGCACTGCGGCCTCGGGAGACAGCCGCGTCGCTTCACCCCACAGATAGCTGTCCAGCATCAAGTCGCCAACCACGCCCATGCGCTTCCCGCGCATTCTCGGGATCAAGCGTTTCAAGCGTGGAATGGATTCAGTAATATTTGTCGGCATGCGCAGTCTTCTTCCCCACTTCATTACTTCCTTACTTCATTCTCTCTGGTATTCACAATTTCACTGCCAACTATTCCGAAGCTATCTTCGCTTCTTCCGGCAGCATCACGGGAATGTCGTCGCGCACCGGATAAACCCGCCGGCACGTCTCGCACTTCAAGCCGAAGTTGTCCGGCGTAAGTTTCACGGGCGTCTTGCAGATCGGACAAACCAATATCTCCAGCAGCTCTTTCGGAATTCCCATGCGCCTCTCCCTTTCGAAGCTTCAAGCCATCATTTCCAAGCGAAGGGCCACTGTATCAAAGCGCCTCCAATAGGAGCAACCCGAGTGGGACAGGCTTCAGCCTGTCCTCCCCAACCTCGCGCTCGCAAAACCCACCATTTCCGCCAAGAAAATCGCAGCCAACAATAAGACTATGGGATCAATCGGGTGCCGATACCGAAGATCCGCATGCGTCACATAGTACAAACACGGAAAAATGAAAGGAACCACGGCCAAGGGAAAAACCATTTCACGATTCCTTCGCCACAGGGCGACAATTCCGAACAACGCGCCCATCCCTGTAAGAAAACTAGAAAACAAAATCCCCTGTATCAAGCTCGAATCCGTCTCCCGGAAATTCTTGAGCGGTGATTCCGTCCCCATCCAAAACTCCACGAACTTTTTCTCCGTCAACCGCAATTCCAGGCCCGGATGCGACTCCATAAAAGTAGTCGCGAGCTGCCATTTCTCCGCCATGTAAGCCGTCTCGCCAAGCTGCGCATATCTCTTCGCCTCTTCCGTCCTGGTAATAGACTTCCGCCCGCCCCGCGCGTGCTCATCAAAAATGTCGTTGTTCCCCAGCCACAATTCGAACGGCAAGTTCGACCGCACCGGAATAAACCGATGAAACGCCTCGAAGTTTCGAATCGTCCACGGCACGCAACACAAAATCGCAACGCTCACCGTCAGCGCCGCCCGTTTCCACTGCGCTCTGCTTTCCCCGCGCCCGCGAATTGCCGCCCATCCCAAGCAGAAACGGCAGCAAGATGCCGAGCGCCGGATTTGTCATCAGCGCCAATCCCCACAACAATCCATACCCGCACCAAGCGCGCACCCGCTCCGATTCCGCGAGCGCCAAAGTCGCCCACAAAAGCGCAGCCGCCAAAAGCGCCGACAGCGACGTATCCCAAATCCATTCGAACGGCATCATCACCGCCGTTCGGAAAGAGCGCCCAAAGCCACGCCGCTCCCGCCGCCACTCCCAACCCCCCAATCCGTTTTCCAGCAAAGAAAATCGGCACGCAAGCCGCCGAAGAAAATAGAATGTTCAAGAAAACCGCTGCAAAAAAAGCCCGCGCCGTGAAAACTCCAAACAGCTTGAACACCGCCGCAATTAGCAACGGATACAACGGCGCAAGCCAAGCCGTAGACCCTGTCTCCGTTCGAAACACATCGCTGAATCCCTTACCCTCCGCCAGGGCATACGCGATATTCCCCGTCTCCTGCTGAAACGGAACACTCCCCAAAACTCCCGCCGGAATCTTCCGCGCCTGGTCCCACGCAAACGCCACGCGCACACCCATCGCCACAATCACGATCAGCGCCAGCGACGTCGCCATCTTTCGAAGCGTGCTCTTCATCGTCGTTGAATCACTTTTTTACGTCGGATTCGTCGTCTCTTTCATCCCGCAATCAATGTACCGACTGCAACAAACTGTGACAAGCGCGCGCAACAATTTCACGCTACAATAGGAGGGTTATGCTCACAGTCAACAATATATCTATGCGCTTCGGTCCACGGGTCCTCTTCGAGGACGTGACCTGCACCTTCATGGCCGGCCGCCGCTACGCAGTCACCGGCCCGAATGGCGCCGGCAAATCCACATTCATGAAAATCCTGACCGGCGAACTCGAGCCCACCAAAGGCTCGATCACCCGCCCGAAAAAAATGGGCGTCCTGCGCCAGGACCAGTTCGCGTTCGATCAGTTTCGCGTGATTGACACCGTCATCATGGGAAACGCGTCGTTATGGAAAGCACTCGAAGAACGCGACGGGCTCTACGCAAAGCCGCATGAAGAATTGACCGACGCGGACGGCATGCGTCTCGGCGAACTGGAAGGAATTGTCGGCGAAGAGGGCGGCTACACCTCCGAGGCCGACGCCGGAACGCTGCTGGATGGTCTTGGCATCGAGAGCGTGCTGCACGAGCGCAAAATGAGCGAATTGCAAGGCGGCCAGAAAGTTCGCGTGCTGCTCGCGCAAGCGCTTTTCGGAAATCCCACGGCTCTGCTGCTCGACGAACCTACCAACAACCTGGACCTCGATTCCGTTCACTGGCTGCAAAGATATTTGTGCGATTACGAAGGCGTGCTCATCGTCATTTCGCACGACCGTCATTTTCTCAATAGCGTTTGCACGCACACCGCGGACATCGACTACGAAACGATCATCATGTACGTCGGCGGGTACGACGACATGGTCGTTGCGAAAACGCAAATTCGCTCGCGCATCGAATCGGAAAATGCGAATCGCGAAAAGAAAATCGCGCAACTGAACGAATTCATCGCGCGCTTTTCCGCAGGTACGCGTTCCGCGCAGGCCACTTCGCGCAAGAAAGAAGTCGAGCGGCTGCAGACTACCGAGCTGGCGCGGTCGAACATTCAGCGGCCATACATCAAATTCGACATGAAGCGCAATTCGGGCCGCCATCCGCTGGAAATCCGCAGCGTCGAAAAATCCTACGACGACCTGAAAGTGATTCCGCGCTTTTCGGCGGCCGTGACGCGCGGAGAAAAAATCGCGCTGATGGGCCGCAACGGAACCGGAAAAACCACGCTGCTAAAATCGCTGGTCCTCAACGCGCCCGGCTTCATTGACGACGACGACCGCCTTTTCAAAACCAACGGCGGCGAAGTGAAGTGGGGCCACGAAGTCGCCGTCGGGTACTTCGCGCAGGACCATGGGGAATCCATCACCAAGGGCATGACAGCCATCGATTGGCTCTGGCAGTTTGATCCTTCCGCCAATCAGCAGGAATTGCGCGGGCTGATGGGCCAGATGCTCTTCAGCGGCGAAGATGCGCTGAAGCCGACGCGCGCGCTCTCCGGCGGCGAATCGGCGCGGCTAATTTTTTGCCGCTTGATGCTGCAGAAGCCGAACTTTTTGGTGCTCGACGAACCGACCAACCACCTCGACCTGGAATCCATCAACGCGCTCAACATTGCGTTGCAGCGCTACGACGGTACCGTGCTGCTGGTGACGCACGATCACGACGTGATCGACGAAGTCGCGACGCGCATCTGGCATTTCCACGAAGGCAAGATCGAAGACTTCAAAGGCCCGTACGAAGAATTCGTCGCTTATACCGAGCAGAAGAATCAGAATCTTGTTAGCGCCGCCGCGCAGAAGCGGCGCTAGGTAGCCTTCTTTCTCTTTCCTTGTTTATGCGCCGAACTGAACGCTGACCGAGTTCAGCATTTTCAGCTCGGCGCAATCTTCTTACGTCACTCCTTACATTAAAAATGCACAAACTGAAGTCTGTGCCACTACTGCTTGGTCGCGCGGTCGATGAAGCTGGCGATTTGGTTGTGCAGGCTCACGCGGTCCTCGTCGTGGAGATACATCATGTGGCCAGCGTTGTAGTAATCGAGTTTGACGTTTTTCTGCAGATCGGGCGGCAAGCCGAGGTGCTCCATCGTGAACTCGGTGGCGAAGAACGGCGTCGCCATGTCGTAGTAGCCGTTTTCGACTTGAACTTGCAGCTTGGGATTGGTGATCATCGCTTGGGCTAGATCGCCCTGGACATTCGGAGCGCTTGGGAAAAATCCGCCGCGTCCTCCTCTGGATTGACGGGTCCAGTTCCAGCCGCCACCGCCGCCGCTGGTGTTGTGATAGACCTTGTCCTTTCCGAACTTCAGCTCGTCGTGATTGTAGCGTTGATCAGCGCGGTGAACGCGCCGCCGACGGCCGGACCTTCCGGATCGCCCTGCGCGTTTTCCTCGAGCAGATTGGCGGTGTAGCCCGTGAAGCGGGCGTCAATTCGTCCGGTGGTGAGGCCGCGGCTGCGCTGGAGCTCGGCCATGAATTGGCCGAGATTTACGCGCAGATCGGCTTTGTTGAGATAGTCCTCGCTGAGGCCGGTGAAGTAGGAGAGCTTTTTCGCGACGGCGGCTTTTTCGCCGGCTGGAAGTTGTGCGCCTTTGAAAAGCGCGGCGGAATATTCGCCCTGCGCGTATTTCCGCGCTTCTTCGACGAACGCGGGCAAGGTCGGCGGGCCGGTCTTTCAGAACCTTGTGATACCAAGCGACGGCGGCGTAGCTCGGAAGATAGTAGACGAAGGAGCGGTCATCGCCGGAGGCGAACGTGATGGTGGAGAGATCGAGCACCGAGGAAATCAGGACGATGCCGTTCAGGTGAACGCTGTAGCGCTTCTGCAAGTAGTTGCCGAGCGCAGCGGAGCGGAACGTGCCGTAACTTTCGCCGATCAGGAACTTCGGAGAGTTCCAGCGGTCGTTGCGGCTGATATAGGTGTCGATGAACTGGCCGAAGGCGTCCACGTCTTCATCAATGCCGTAAAAATCCTTTTCCTGCGCTTTGCAGACCGCGTGGCTGTAGCCGGTGCCCATGGCGTCAATGAAAACGAGATCGGTCTTGTCGAGGAGGCTCTCGCCGTTGTCCACGAGCTTGTACGGCGCGGGCGGAGTGAAGGTGCCGTCGACCGTCCAGGCGCGGCGCGGGCCGAACGCGCCCATGTGCAGCCACATGGTGGCGGAGCCGGGGCCGCCGTTGTAGAGGAACGAGACGGGGCGCGTGGTCAGATCCTTGACGTCGCTCCGGGTGTAGGCGACGGAATACATCAGTCCGGTGGCGTCGCCCTTGTCATTCTTGAGCAGCGTGGTGCTGGCGGTGGCTTTGTAAGGAATCGTTTGACCGCCGAGGCGGATGGTGTGATCGGTTACGGAAGATTCTTCCTTCGTGGCTGCTGCGTCGCATTTGTCTGGCGCTTTGGCTTCCGGAGCTTTCGCTTCCCTTTCCGGCGCCTGCGCGGCGAGCGGCGCTGCCTGTCCAAATGCCAAGAAACCTGCGAGAACTGTAAAATTCAACAATTTTTTCACTGAATGCTCTCCTCTACGAAATTTCTCAACACATCCGATCTGAATCGCGGTGCGATTCTATGTTGGTGTTGGCGCAGAGTCAAAGGACAGAGAACCAAAGAGAGCCGACAGTCGACGGTTGAAAGTCGAAGGGGCCAAACCAAAAAGGGCACGATGTATCGTGCCCCTACGAGATGGACGTGGCCCGCGGCGGAAGCGGTTAACAATAAGACCCCCTCCCCCCGCCTTTTTCTGTAAGTGCGAATTCTAAAGGACTTTAAGTCCTGAGTTTTTGGAAGTGCGGATTCTAAAGGAGTTAGGGGTGCAAATCCTGGAAGTGCGGATAGTAAAGGACTTAGGGACAAGAGTGTTTCGTGGTTAGCGCAGAAATGGCGAGTGGTGAGTGGTGAGTGGCGAGCGAATGGGAATGAGGCCGGCGCTTCGACTCGGCGTTTGGCGGGCAGTTCAAGGTTGAACGGGGAAAGAAAAAGATCGGAAGAAGATAACGCCCCGATTAGTTCGGGGTAAACGCCGACGCACCGGTTTTGCCGAGGATGGCGGAGGGCACAAAGGTTGTGCTGAGACGATGGGATCGTCGGAAAGGGACCGCGCCTTGCGTTCACAATACATGATAGCGCTTTAGTTACTATTTGTCAATAGATTTTTTGTGTGTACTTCGTGGTCATTCGAACGGGGAGGGCTTGTTCGAATGTCGGTGGTGGAAATTGTGGGAAGGTATGGAGTTGGCGGGGAGGTTAGTGGTTTGATACGGGTGTGGAAATCTGTGGAAAAGTCAAAACCCTCACCCTCAAAAGACGAGGGCGGGGTACTCGCGGTCCAAAAGTCTGACTTAGAGGCGTGGGTCGACAGGTTCGGTTTCGAGGGCCAGGACGCCGAAGACGCATTCGTGGACGCGGCGTAGCGGTTCTTGGCGGACGAAGCGTTCCAAGGATTCGACGCCCAAAGCAAATTCGCGCAAGGCGAGAGAGCGCTTGCGGCCGAGACCGCGTGAACGGAGACGGTCCAAGTGTTCGGGAAGCGTGTATTCCGGGCCGTATATGATGCGGAGATATTCGCGGCCGCGGCATTTGACGCCGGGCTGGACGATGCCTTTGCGGCCCCTTTCCACAAAACGGAAGGGTTTGACAACCATGCCTTCCCCACCCCGTCCGGTGTGTTCCGTCCACCAGTGAATGGCAGCTTCCTGGCTTGCATTGTCGACTAGATCGACTTTGCGATTGGTTGTCGCCAGAAGAAGTTGGGGGGCTGCCGTGCAAAGCGACGCGAGAGTCTCCATGTGCCAATGATGATCGCGATCGAAATAGACGTGACCTTCCGACGCTAGCAAGTGAAATGGAGCCAGTTTTAGATCGTCGAGAGAGTGAACAGTCCAGCAGTAGCGCCGATAGGAATCCACAAAGCGCTCGGCGAGCGAGGCGCGTTCTCGCAGGCGGTCGCGAAGTTGAGCGATTTCCGGATCTTTGAGGGGCGGCCTGATCCAGGCCGATCAGGGCTTCCTGAAAAGCCGCGCGAGCGGAGAACCCCACTGCAGCATATTGACGGCGCAAAAGTTCCTGTGCTTTGGCGGACCAGGGCATCAATTCGGCATCAAGGCATAACCAATCCGTCTTGAGGGCGTCCCACAAAGAAATGCGGTCCGTCGCTTCGCGAATGCGGTTGAGAAATTGGGCCTCGAGACCGGCGGACTCGAAGAAGCGACGTCCAGTGCGGGTGTAGCAAACGCCGATGCCTTCGCCGACGACGCCAAAGCGTTTGCGGGCTACGTCTTCATCGCGGCAAAGAACTACGACAGCGCGGGAGCCCATGTGCTTTTCTTCGACGATAACGGAGGGAACACCCTCGTGGCGAAAATAGGCAAAGGCTTCGGCGGGGTGTTCGAGCAAGCCAGGCTCGTGGCTGGTCTCTGTGGGAGACATTGTGGGAGGCAGATAGATGAGCCACTTTGGATTTACGGCAAAGCGGCTCATCACCTCGAGCGCGGCCATGGCGTTCTCCTGGGGAATGGTGATGTTGGAGTTTAGGCGCGTGGTGATGAAGCGCTTGCCAGTGACGTCTTCGAGGTCGAGAAGATCGTCGTAAGTCTGTTGCGCGCTGAGCGTAGATACGAGTGCCTGGGGCTGGAGAGGCTTTATAGGCTCGTAATAAGTGTTGATGGCGCTGACGGACACGAGCTCTTTTTCGGGATATCGAAGTGCCGTGAGTTTTCCGCCGAAGACGCAGCCCGTGTCTATGTTGATGGTGCGATTGAGCCATTCGGATTCGGGAATGGGCGTGTGGCCGTAAACGACCACGGATTGTCCACGATAGTCGGCGGCCCAGTTGTAGCGCACGGGGAGGCCGAACTCATCCACTTCGCCGGTCGTCTCGCCAAAAAGGGCGAAGTCGCGAACTTTTCCTGAACCGCGTCCCTGCATTTCTTCCTTCATGCCTGCGTGTGCAACAACCAGACGGCCACCATCGAACACATAGTGACTGACGAGAGCGTCGAGAAATTTTGCAGCTTGCTGGCGAAATTCCGGCGGCTCTTTTTCGAGTTCCTCGAGGGTTTCGACGATGCCGTGTGTCAGCTGGACATCCTTGCCGCGCAATTTGCGAAGAAGCTTGATGTCGTGATTGCCTGGGACACAAAAAGCATTGCCTTGAGCGACCATCTGCATGACGAGACGTAGAACGGCTGGCGCGTTTGGACCGCGATCGACGAGATCGCCCAGAAAAATTGCTTTGCGACCGAGCGGAGGAATGAATGCCGGTGATTCGGGAGTTGCTTGATCGATTTGAGCAGGTCGAGTAGCCCAGTTTGGCAAACAGCGCGACGAGTTCGTCGTAGCAGCCGTGAATATCACCGATGATATCGAACGGTCCGGTTTCGGTTTTCTTATTGTTGTAGAGCGGCACTCACTCGAGCACGATAGATTCTGCCTCTTCCGGGGAGGACAGAATAAGGACGTGACGAAAATCCTCCCGTTCCAAACCGCGGAGCGAGCGGCGCAAGTTTTGGAGTTGGTTATGGGCTACGTGATTGCCAAGCCGGCGGTCGGTGCGGACATGGTTGCGATCCTGACAGACTCTCTCCGGCATGTTTAGAACAATAGCGACCGGAAGGCAATGATATTGCCGCGCCAATTCGATGAGGGCTTGCGATCCTCGGGCTTTACGTTGGTGGCGTCAGCTACGGTGAGACGACCGGCGGCGAGACGCTTTGCGGCGACAAAATGGAGGATCTCGAAAGCATCGTTGGTCGCAGAGAGATTATTTTCATCGTCGGAGACGAGCGCGCGACAATAGTCGGAAGAAATGACCTCAGTGGGCAGAAAGTGTTTACGCGCAAAGGTGCTTTTGCCGGAGCCTGAAGCTCCAATTAACACGACCAGAGACAAATCCGGGAATGTGAATTTCTCTTTCATCGTCTTCTATTTCAGACTCCGGAAAATAGCCATCTGTGTGGGGGCACCGAGACCGAGATCTTCTTCGCCGACGGGCAAGAATGAAACGTTGTAGCTGTTTTGCGAGGCCACACGATTGGACCAAGCCTGAAATTCCGCGCGGGTCCATTCAAAACGATGATCTTTGTGCCGAAACTTTTCAGCGGGCAACGTTTCGAACTTGGCGTTGTATTCGCGGTTCGGCGTCGTCATTACGACGGTGGCCGGACGAGCGTGCTCGAAAAGGACGCGCTCGAAGGCAGCTAGTCGCGGCGGGTCGAGATGTTCGACTACTTCGACGACGGCAGCAGCGTCATAACCGGAGATGCGTGCGTCTTTGTACATCAGAGAGCCCTGGAGAAGCTTGATGCGTTCCCTTTTGCGGGGAGGCAACGAATCGAGACGAAGGCGCTGAGCAGCTTTTTCCAGAACACGAGGAGAGACGTCGATTCCGGTTATTTCCGAAAACGAAGAGTCCGCCAACAGCAGCGAAAGGAGGCGGCCTTCGCCGCAGCCAAGATCGAGAACGCGTTTGGCACCAGACTGACGTATGGCAGCAAGCACAGAACCGAGTCGCTGTTGGTTTAGACTGATGCGTTCTTCGAGAATGACTTCCTCGGCAGAATGGAGCTCGGCAATCTCGTCGGGGTCTTCTTCCTCTTCCGTGAGACGAGCAAGCGCCTCACGCATGAGGCGATGCTGATACTTCAAATAGCGCCGAGTGATCTCCTCACGTTCGGGATGGGCCGCGAGCCAGCCTTCGCCGCGGTGCAGGAGTTTTTCGACTTCGTCTTTGCCGACCCAATAGTGCTTGTCATCGTCGAGGACTGGCAAGAGGACATAGAGGTGCTGCAGTACATCCTGTAAGCGTTTCCTGGCGGAAAGGGAGACAGTCCAGTAGCGGCTCTCGCCCCACTCCGGAAATTTTTCATCAAGCGGATGGCGTTTCGCGATGACAGCGTAGCCCAACGGCTCAAACAAGCGATGAAGGAAAGCGTCTCCTCCGCGGCAAGGGAGAACTGCAATACGAATTTCCAGCGGGATTTCTGCATCGGCTAGTTCTTGTTTCGTTTTGCTGCGGCCGCCGAGAGCGGTGCCAAAAGCGCGGGCGAGCGCGACGCTTGTGAAGGAAGAAGATACATACGGGCGATCGTTGACGTACTGGTCGAGCAGACCACCTTCGCCGGAGGGCCCTCCGGGTTTGCGGACGAGTTCGATGGGATCGACTTCGAGCAGCAATGCTGCGGTGCACCGTGCCTCTGTGACCTCGGGATAAAAGACTAGCGCCTTGCCGAACGAGAGCGAGACAGAGTGGAGCTTGCCGGGGCGCTTGTGTAGCAGGTAGCCAAGATCGGTGGCGGGAGAGTGCGTTGTCGTGATGGTCAGATACATGTACGGCAATTGTACTGGGAGTGTGGCCCGGATGCGAAATACGAGGGGGTAGTGGCCGAACGGTAGAGGTTTCCTTCATGAGTAAGGTCAAGGCACAAGAGAGATTTCTCCCTCCGCAGGCCGACCAATTTGCAGGAGCAAAGTGGAAAGAAAGACGTCGACCTGCTGCGGTCGAAATGACGGTGGTGAGAGCGGGAGCTGGCCGGAAGAACAGGATACTGGAAAGAGACAAGTTCGTGATGGGAACTTGTCAGCGCGGATGGGCAGCGATTCAATAGAAGTACTATGAGAAACACTCAAATTACGAAGAAAAACAAGACGGGCCAGGTCGTTTTCGCATTCTTGGTCATCGGGATGTTTTCTTCCGTGGCGGCTTCGGCGCAGGATCGAGTCTTTAATTGGCTGCCGGCTAATGACGAGAGCGTGCGGCTGGACCCGGGGAATTACCATACGGCGCGGACGTACCGTCCAAACGCGCCGGGCCAAAACAATCATGTGGATATCAAGGCGGAAAGGCCCGTCACCATCTTCATGACGCCTGAGGGAGATTGGAACGCGGCGCTGCAGCATCCTGAAGCCATATCCAGGCTGCGGCAAGTGTGCCTGCGAGAGCATGTGGTGGAGACAACGTACGTTTGCGAGATGCCAGTCGAGCCGATGACATTGATCATCCGGGACGATAGAGACAACCCTGAGGGGCCGGTATTTGCAGGACTCGGCGCGGTGCTGGATCCGAATAACCAGGTGGAACGCGCGGTGGGCGTTGGAATCGCGGCGGTGCTGACTGCCAAGGCGTCCACGCGGCAATTTAAATCGCCCAACGATGTGCACATCCAATATTACCGGTGGGATTGCGTGGAGAACTGCATCCAGCCGGAGATTCAATGGAGTCTGCAGGTGAAGGAGAAGTACGAGCTCACGGGGTTTCTGAAGGTTTATGGCGGGTTTGCGCCGGACCACGACGGCGAGCAGGTGAGCATAAGGATCAAGTCGCCCGTGCCGATGGTGGTGGCGATGCTGCCTTCAGAGATGGCCAACCGGCTGCATGGGAGTCCGGATGCGCTGGAGTCCGCGCTGGAAAAAAACAACTGCCAGCAGCGCGGAGTGCAATCGCAGCAGTTCGAATGCACGTTCAACGTCGGGGATGGGCCGCAGTCGCTGATCGTTGCGCCAGAGCCGGGCGCGAGGGTGCCGAATCACAAGAAGGCGGAAATTGAGATGCAGGCGGCGAAGTGCGTGGCGAACTGCGCGCTGCTGGCAAGCAAACAGCAGTAGAGCAGCGCGGCGCCGGCACGTTATCGAATCCATCCGATTGAGTGGAGCTCTTCCTACATTCCACCTGAATGAGCAGTTTCTGACCTGAGAAAAACATTCCAGAATGTTTGATTTTGGGGCGCGAAGTGATGGCGCCCCGCTTTGGCGTTATAGATTTTTTGAGGCGCGAAAAGAGCGGACGACGGCGGCGACGTCGCGCTGATCGGCGTCCACTTGAGAGTTGAGATGGCGCATTTCGGCGGCGGTGAGTTTGCCGGAGAGATCGGCGAGGGCGGAGCGGAGCTCGGGAAATTTTTCGAGGGCGGAGCGGCGAACGATGGGTACGGCATCGTAGGGCGGAAAGTAGTGGCGATCGTCTTCGAGAGCGACGAGGTGAAGAGAGTCGATGAGGCCGTCGGTGGAGTTGCCGGCGACGATGTCCACTTGATGATCGAGGAGGGCGCGGTAGAGGAGGCCGAGGTCCATGACATTCGGCTGCGCGGCGAAGCGGAGAGCGTAGCGGTCGCTCCAGCCGCGGAAGCCGTCGGGGCGCTCGAGGAATTCGTAGCCGACACCGGCGCGCCACTTGGGGGCAATGGGCGCGAGATCGGACATGGTGCGGAGATGGAGGTTTTGCGCGTCGTCGCCGCGGATGACCATGGCGAAGGTGTTTTCAAAGCCGAGAGACTCGGTGAGATCGAGGGCGAAGCGCTGGGAGTATTGCTGCTTGACGCGATTGTAGATGGCGGCTGAGTTGTCTGCGCCTGGAGATTCGTTGAGGACGGCGGTGAGGGCGGTGCCGGTGTATTCGACATAAAGATCGAGATCGCCGGAGAGGAGCGCTTTGTGGACGAGGAGAGTGCCGCCGAGATTTGTTTTGCGCTCGACGGGGATGCCGGTGCGGGCTTCGATGTGTTGGGCGAGGAGTTCGGCGAGGATGACTTGCTCGGTGAAGAATTTGGAGCCGATGGTTAGGTGAGGTTGGGTGGGTTTGTTGCAAGCGGTGGCAAAACAGAAAAGGCTGAGGAGACAGAGCAGGTAGCGGCGCATGTTAGGCAGGGATGGACATTGGAATTGGGAATTTAACACAGAGGGCGCGGAGAACACAGAGAGGAGGAGTAGAACGGGGAAACCGTGCGGACATGGGGCACAACATGTTGTACCCCTACAAAGACGAAATCGCGCGTCAGGTGACTTTGAGGCGGCGTTCGAGTAGGCCGAGGAGGAGGTCGGCGGAGATGGCGAGTAGAGCGGCGGGGATGGCGCCGGCTAGGATTACGGAGTCGTTGACCATGGCGACGCCGCGGAAAATGAAGGTGCCGAGGCCGCCGGCGCCGATGGCGGCGGCAATGGTGGCAACGCCGATGGTGATGACTGTGGCGGTACGTATTCCGGCGAGGATGACGCTGAGCGCGAGCGGGAGGCGGACGCGAAGAAGGATTTGCGTTCCGGTCATGCCCATGGCTTCGGCGGCTTCGAGGATGGCGGGGTCGATGCCGGTAAGGCCAACGTAGGTATTGCGGAGAATGGGGAGAAGAGCGTAGAGAACGAGAGCAACGATGGCGGTGCGGCGGCCGATGCCGCCGATGAAGGGGATGGGGATTAGAAAGCCGAAGAGGGCGAGACTAGGGATGGTTTGAAAAACGCTGGCGGCGCCTAGCGCGATGGCGCGGAGGCTGCGGTGTTGCACGATGAGCATGCCGAGAGGAACCGCAATGGCAATGGCGAAGGCCATGGCGATGACGACGAGAGTGAGATGGTCGAGCGTGGCGCTGAGGATTTCAGAGCGGTGACTGAGGAAAAAGGTCCAGGGAGTCATCGAGAGACTCCGTTGGAGACGGCTAGAGAATCCGTGAAGGCGTGGACTTCGGGATGGTCGAGGTGGAGAAATTCCTGAGGAGGAGCAAGGGCGACGACGCGTCCGGCGTGGAGAAGGGCGATGCGCGAGGCGAGAAGAAGAGCTTCGCGAATGTCGTGCGTGACGAAAACGATGGTCTTGCCGAGACGGCGGGCGAGGGCGCTGAACTCGCGCTGAAGTTCGGCGCGGGTGACAGGATCGAGCGCGCCAAAAGGCTCGTCCATAAGAAGGATGGGCGGATCGGCCGCGAGAGCGCGCGCGACGCCGACGCGCTGGCGCTGGCCGCCAGAGAGTTCACGCGGACGGCGATTGGAAAATTCAGCGGGATCGAGACCTACTAGATGCAGGAGTTCTTCCACACGGGCGGCGATTCGAACGGAATCCCATTTTTCGAGAGTGGGGACGAGGCCGACATTTTGCGCGACGGTGAAATGGGGAAAGAGACCGGCCTCCTGAATGACGTAACCGATGCCGCGGCGAAGTTGGATCGGATCGCACTCGGTGGTGGCTCTACCTTCGACAAGGATTTGTCCTTGCGATGGGACGAGCATGCGATTGATGAGCTTGAGGAGAGTGGTCTTGCCGCTGCCGCTGCGACCGAGGAGGACGAGGGTTTCCCCGCGCGAGACGGCCAGGGAAACGTCTGAAACGATGGCCCGGCCAGGAATATCGTTTATGTGGTAGCTCACGCCGCGGAATTCGATGGCCGGGCCCGAGGGCGCCGCGAGTTTCGCATTCATTTCGATTGACAGCCTCACGCCACAGGGGGAACATCGTACTCCAGTCAGCCTCCCCGGCGCCGCATTTTGGCGCATCCTTCTCGCGGAAGCCGCATCCAAGCTAGAGGGAGTTGCCATGGGAGCCACAGCCACTGCTGTCCGCATACGGCACGACCTTCAGACGCGCCTATTAGACGCGCGCGCGCAAACCGATGCATTGTTTGGCATTGTGCGCAACGAGGCCATCTACGACAGGCCCATTCCCGAGCGGCACCGAATCATTTTTTATCTGGGACACGTGGAAGCTTTCGATTGGAACTTGCTTGCGCAACGCGCATTTGGGCTGGCGTCCTTGCAAAGAACATTTGACGATCTTTTTGCGTTCGGAATCGACCCCGTGGGAGGCGGATTGCCGAACGACGGGCCAAACGATTGGCCAAAGCGCGACGAAGTGGAGAGTTACAACAGGCGCTTGCGGAATGAACTGGACACGGCGATCGAGCATGCGCTAATACGGCCTGCGGAGGGGCATCCACACTTGATTCCCATGCTCGAAGTGGCCATCGAGCACCGGCTGATGCACGCGGAGACGCTGGCGTATATGCTGCACCGGCTGCCGCCCGGGAGAAAAATTCGCGGGCCGATTGCGCCGAGTTATGGGGCTGCGCAAATGAAATCGCGGCTCGTGGAGATATCAGGAGGGCGAGCTACGCTGGGGTTGAAATACGAGACGGGCGATGAATTTGGCTGGGACAATGAGCTGGACGAGCACGAAGTGGACATCGCGGGATTTGCGATGGAGAGCGGGAACGTCACGAACCAGGATTTTTTGAGGTTTGTTCAGGCCGGCGGGTACGAAAACCGTACGCTTTGGAGTAGCGAGGCGTGGGAGTGGAAGGAAAAAGAGAACGTAGAACATCCGGCATTTTGGAAACGCGACGGGAATTTGTGGATGTACCGCGCGATGTTCGGCGAGATTCGACTGCCGCTGGATTGGCCGGTTTACGTGAGCCACGCGGAAGCGACGGCGTACGCCAAGTGGCTTGGCCGCGAACTACCGAGCGAAGAGCAATTCCACCGTGCCGCGTACGGAACGCGCGAGGGGCGGACCGAGCGAGCCTATCCATGGGGCGAGGACGCGCCGACAGCGCGGCACGGCAATTTTGATTTTCAGCAATGGGATCCTGCACCGGCTGGCTCGCATCCCGAAGGGGCGAGCGCGTTCGGCGTTCACGATTTGGTGGGCAATGGCTGGGAATGGACGCGGACGCAGTTCGCGCCGTTCTCTGGATTTGTGGCGATGCCCTTCTACCCCGGCTATTCCGCGAATTTCTTCGATGGCAAACACTACGTGATGAAAGGAGGGTCGCCGCGAACGGCCGCGTGCATGTTGCGGCGATCCTTCCGGAACTGGTTTCAGCCGCACTATCCGTACGTCTACGCAACATTCCGTTGCGTGGAAGACTAGCCCTAGCAAGAAAACCCGGGCCCTTGGGAGCCGACATGCTGACGCAAACCCTTCCGCTGAGACATGTGTCCGAGTTCGCGGCCGATGTGCGCGAAGGCCTGACGAAAAGCGGGCAGAGAGAATTGCCGTCGAAATACTTGTACGACGAAGTGGGCTCGGCGCTGTTTGAAACAATTTGCGTCCTGCCCGAATACGGATTAACGCGTGCGGATGCGCGGCTATTGGAGAGACATGCGCGCGAGATCGTCGGGCTGTTGCCAATGCCGGTGCACGTCGCGGAACTCGGGAGCGGAAGCGGAAAAAAGACGCGCTGGATTCTGGAAGCGCTTTCGCGGCGGCAGAAGACATATTACTTCCCTATCGAGATTTCGCCATCGGCGCTGGCGGCTTGCGAGAAGGAATTGGGGCAGATCGATCTGGTGAGCATCGTGGGGCATGAGCAGCCGTATCTGGAGGGCTTGCGGATAGTGGCTGAGGGGCGCGCCGACGGCGATCATTTAATGGTCCTGTTTCTTGGAAGCACGATCGGGAATTTTGACCGCGACGCAGGCGAAGAGTTCTTGCGGAGCGTACGCAACATTTTGCGCAAAGGCGACGCGTTGCTCTTGGGCACGGACCTGGAGAAAAGCGTCGAAGATCAATTGCTGGCGTACGACGATCCTGCCGGAGTGACGGCGGCATTCAATTTGAATTTGCTGGGGAGGATCAACCGGGAGCTGGGCGGGGACTTCGATCTGTCGTGTTTCCGTCATGAGGCACGATGGAACGCGATGGAGCGGCGGATGGAGATGCACTTGCGGTCGACTTGCCGGCAGCGCGTGGAGATTCCGGCGGCGGGACTTCGCATATCGCTGGATGAAGATGAAACGATCTGGACGGAAAGCTCGCACAAATACCGAATTGGAGAAGCGGCGGAGATGGCGGAACGGACAGGGTTCCGGTGCGAGGGCCAGTGGGTGGATGAAGAGTGGCCATTCGCGCAGAATTTGCTGATCGCTGAGTAAGACCGGCGTGAAGCGGGCAAGGCGCGCTTCGTTGGACGAGACCTAAAAAGATTCGATGCGCCAGACAAGGCGCGCAAACCAAGGCTCTTCTGCAGCCAGGGGCGGATTCCAAACAGCGAGGATCTGGGAGCCCTGGTAGACGCGCTCGAAACCTTCCTCGGATTCGGAAACCGTCTCAATCGGAGCAATCCAAAATTCCTTTGCGCCCGGCGCGTGAAAAGTGATGCGGACGCGCTGCCAGCCATCTTCCATGCGAAGCAATGGGCCGGGCAAGACGCCGCTGAATCGAAGATTTTGGTGGCCCTTGGACGTCTCAAAAAAACGATCCGATTCGGCGGGAGCGAGAAGATTGATGACGGATTCGATGCCGATGGCGATGGGCTTTGCGAGAGACTGCTTCAGTTTCAATCCGATCTCGCAGCCGATTTCGCAGCCATGCGGGGCGGCGCCGAAAGAAAAGCGCTTCGCCAGGGAGAGCCTCGCCGCGGTGGCGCCAGGTGTCGCAGCGAACGTGAGTTCGGCTTCGCGGATCAATTGAGCATCGTTAGCGGACGAGGATTTGACGCTGTAGGCACCGCCAGCAAATCCGGGATCTTCCTGCAATTCCAGCGTTTCATATTCGGCCTGCGTGCGGGCGGGGTCGAAAAGTAAGACGCGAAACGCGTGGCGGGGCCAGCGATCGTAGCGAAGAAATCGTTCGAGGCCGGGCTCCTTGACGAGTGTTTGCTCGTGAATAGAGGCGACAGCACCGGGGACCGCGGTTTTCGCCACTTCGCGCAAGCGTGCGTGGTAAGCCTCCGGCCTGCGCTGAATGGAATTGATGAGCGTCGCGGCAGCAGGCCGAAAATCGAACGCGGCGAGAGTTCCACCGTCCGTAGGTTTGAGCAGCGCTTGATATTCCGGCGCGGAGAACAGGTGCTCATGAGCGCCGTCCGCATCGTAATCCAGCAATTCGACGCGCGGTATCAGCGCTCCTGCCGTCTGGCGGTCGGCGATGGATTCAGCGCGAATCAGACTGCGCCAAAGCTCGGTGCGGAGATGCGGAGCGTAAAGGCCGCCGAAGATGCCGTGCCAGTAAGCGTCGTTGCACTGCGCGCGCAGGAGAAGGTCGCGAGCCTGCATAAGCTCGTCGGAAGCTTTCGAATTCGCTGCGGCGCCAGGGAGCGGCCGCGATGCGCGCGGAGACGCGCAGCATTTTTTTGTTGAGCAAATTCGATTCAGAATACTTACGGAAGAAACCGCGCCAGGAGCCGCCGCGGAGGAACGAGAGCACCTCGGGACGCGCACCGAACTCTTTCTGGACGGCGTGAAAGCGCTGGCGGACACGCGTGGGGAGAACCCACTCCATCATCTCTGTGTAAGAAGCGGTGGGCAGATCGGCGCGGCCCAAGGGAGAGTGATCCGCGAGGTATTCCGCGGGGGTCGAAACACGGAGCCAGGAAGAGTTTTCCTCGATGGCGGTGAAGAACTTTTCTAGCCAGCCGTCTTTGTAGCAATGTGCGTTAGTGCCTGGCCAGACACCGAATTTTTCCATGTCATCACCCATAGCGGCCATGCCGCCGGGATGAACGGCTGCGGCGTCGCGCAGGTAAGTGATGACGTCCTCGACCTTGCCGAACGGAATGAAATAACGAAGCGCTTTCTGGCCTGGGAAGAGCCAGACGCTTTGGCCGCGATCTTCAGCGATGTAAGCGCCGAAGAGTTCCTCGGGTTCAAAGCCGGCGGAGAGGAAATGGATGTCGTCGACGAGGGTGTAGCTGACGCCGGCTCCGGCTAGAGCGGAGGGAAGTTGAGGCTCCCAGACGCGCTCGGCGATCCAGGCGCCCGTCGGGCGATGACCGAAGTGTTGATCGAGGTAGCCGGCGAGGCGGGTGATCTGTTCGCGCTGGTCCTCGGGCGGGATGGAGACGAGGATGGGTTCGTAAAAGCCGCCGCCGATCAACTCGACTTGCCCAGCGCTGACGAGGGACTTGAGGCGAATGAAATATTCGGGACGATTCTCTTCGATCCAGGTAAGCAACGGGCCGGAATAGTGGAGGCCCATGTGAATGCCGGGATGCTTTTCAAGCGCCTCAATGAACGGCAAGTAGGAGTCTTTGTAAGCCTTTTCGAGCACGTGGCCGAAATTGCCGCAGGGCTGGTGGGCGTGAATCAGCAGGACGAGATGAAAGCGCTCTGACATGGGGACAATTTTTCTCTCAAACATCATACCGTGAGGCGAAGCATTTCGGATTCAGGAGATAGCCGGAGTGCGCGAAAGGCGCACTTTGGTTGGATGCGTGGGAGGCGGCGCGGGGGTCGCGACGGGCGCGGGAGATTGACACTCCTTCGCGCGTGTGAAAGGCTAACCAAGGAATAGAACACACGATGCGAGTGACAGCAAAAGGCGAATACGCGACACAGGCGGTCCTGCACCTGAGCCTGCAGTACCCTGAGGTTGTGACGATCCACGAGATTGCGCAGAGACATCACATTCCGCTGAAGTACCTCGAGCAGATCCTGCTGGAATTGAAGCGGGGCGGGATATTGGAGAGCCGGCGAGGCGTGCGCGGAGGCTACACGCTGGCGCGGGCACCCGAGGAGATTTCGGTAGGGGCGGTGTTGCGAGTCGTGGATGGCGCGTTCGCGGAATCCAGCTGCGTACACAAGGAGGCGATGGGCGGGGTGTGCGTGGAGGGAGAAAGCTGCGGATTGAAACAGATTTGGAAGGATGTTCAAGGAGCGGTGGAGAAAATACTGTTTGCGACTACCTTCGAAGAAGTGCGCAAGCGGACGCTGAGCGGCGGGGTACGGCGAGCGGAAACGGCGCGGCTCGAAAGCTGAGCAAAACAGAACGGCAAGCCGAAGCGTGCCGCAGGAAACGTCTAAATCCCAATTGAAAAGAGATGATTGATGTTATTTCGCGGTGTAGAACTCCGCGTTGACGGGCGTGTAGCTATTCCACTTTTCCGGCAGGTCTTCCAGGGCGAAAATAGCGGTTACCGGGCAGACCGGTACGCAAGCGCCGCAGTCAATGCATTCCGTGGGATTGATATAGAGCTGCGTGACCTTTCTCATGCTCCGGCTCATCCTTACGGGGGTGGATGCAATCGACGGGACAGACGTCCACGCAAGCGGTGTCTTTTGTGCCGATGCAGGGCTCGGCGATTACGTAAGCCATTCAAATCTCCTTTGCTCTGACGACGGGCCGAGAGCGGTTCTTGAGAATGCAAGCGCCCGGCGGAATTTTCTTATACCACGCCCCAGCCGGGGCCAACAAGCAACTGAGTAGATTGTACTGTGCGAGGGGAGGATTCTCAACCGGCGCACATACGGCTAGAATGGTTCGGAAAGGTATACCCATGAAAACCTGGACAGCTATTGGCGCAGTCATGTTGCTTGCCGTGGGGACGAGCCTTGTGGCTCTGGCCACGCCGCAAACCAAGGCGCCGCACGATCCCGAGATGATTGACGCGCAAAAGTTTCAGAAGATCATCGAGCAGAATCGTGGAAAGGCGTTGCTGGTGAACTTTTGGGCGACCTGGTGCGAACCGTGCCGCGACGAATATCCGATGCTGAACGAACTCGCGAAACAGTATGCGCCGAAGGGGCTGCAGGTGGTTGGCGTAAGCATGGATGACGACGGCGACTTGATTTTGATGCGGCGATTCCTGGCACGGTACAAGCCGATTTTTCCGAACTACCGAAAGCAAGCAGGCGCGGAAGCGGCGTTCCGGGAATCCGTGCTTGCGGGCTGGACCGGGACGATGCCTGTGTCCATCTTTTATGCAAAGGACGGACGGCAAGCAGGCCATTTCATTGGTGAGAAAAGCCGGGAGCAGTACGAAGAAGCGATTCGCGGACTGCTGGCAGGCGGTGGGAGCGTAGCGCAGCAGGGAAAATAGGGGTTCGATTCAAAAATTTAGCGGCAACTGCGAGAGTGGCAATGCTCGATACGAAGGGCAATCGAATAACGTACGTGGGACACAGCACATTTTCTCTGACGACGCCGTCGGGGCAAGTGGCGATCATCGATCCGTGGGTGATGACGAACCCAGCTTGCCCGGCCGAGTTGAAAACCGTGCCCAAGCTGGACGTGATTTTTTTGACTCACGCGCACACGGATCACATGGGCGATCTGCTCGCGCTTGCAAAGCAGCACAAGCCGAAACTTGTGACGAGCTTCGAGACGTATCTTTGGCTCGGGAGTAAAGGATTTGAAAACGAGGCTTGCCCGATGGGCAAGGGAGGATCGCAGAGCGTCGGAGATTTTGAAGTGACGATGACGCACGCATTTCATTCGAATTCCATTGATGACAATGGCGTGCGGCATTACGGAGGCGAGCCGGCGGGATACGTGATTCGAATGCCTGGGGGATTCACGATTTACCATGCGGGAGACACGGCTTTGTTCGGAGACATGAAGCTCATCGCGGAGCTGTACAAACCCGAGCTTGCGATGCTGCCGATTGGCGATCGCTTCACCATGGGGCCGCGCGAGGCGGCGTATGCGGTCCGGCTGCTCGGAGTGAAGCACGTTATCCCGATGCACTATGCGACGTTTCCGGTTCTGACGGGGACTGTCGAGGGATTGCGGCACGAAACGCGAGAGATTGCGGGGCTGGAGATTCATGGGCTCAAAGCTGGAGAGAGCCTGTGATTCGCAGCGAGAATTTGCGCAGCGGCTTCCTACAAGACGACGTGGAACAGTATCTGTACGAACTGCTGCCGGAGCGGGACGCCATCATCGGCGAGATGGAGCGCTACGCCGAAGAGCACCGCGTGCCGATTATTGGGCCGGCGGTGGCGCGCTTGCTCGCGTTGTTTGCGCAGGTTTCCGGTGCGAAGCGCATTTTTGAAATGGGATCGGCCATTGGTTATTCGACAATTTGGCTGGCACGGGCGGCGGGACCCAAGGGGAAAGTGCATTACACCGACGGAGACCCGGCGAATGCACAGCGAGCACGAGAGTACTTCCGGCGGGCGGGAGTGGCGAAACGTATTGACGTTCGGGTGGGCGACGCACTCGAATTGCTCAAGAAAACTCCCGGGAAATTTGACCTGATCTTCAACGATGTGGACAAACACCAATACCCGGACGCGCTGCGGGCGGCGCTGCCGAAGCTGCGCCGGGGAGGATTATTCATCACGGACAATACGCTGTGGTCCGGCAAAGCGGCGCGGCCTGCGGCTCCGGATGATGCTACGACGCTCGGCGTGCAGAAATTCAACCGGCTTGTGTATGCGTCGAAAGAACTGTATCCCGTGCTGATCCCGCTCCGCGATGGCGTGACGGTTTGCCGTAAACTGTAAGGCGAGGAAAAGCTAAGAACGCAAGAAGCTGCGAAGGAAGAAGCCCAGGTTGGCGGGGCGCTCGGCAAGGCGGCGCATGAAATACGGGAACCAGTCGTTGCCGTAAGGAATGTAAACGCGCAGGCGATAGCCGTCCTTCACAAGGCGGCGCTGCAAGTCGGTCCGCACTCCATAGAGCATTTGAAACTCGAAATCATCCTTGGAAATTTGCTGAGCGGCTGCCCAGCGTATCGTTTCCGCGATCATGCGCGGATCGTGCGTGGCGATGCCGTGGTAGAAGCCACTAGGCAAAAGAAGTTTCATTAGCCGCACATAATTAAAGTCGACGTCCTTTTTGCCGGGGTACGCTACTTCGGGCAATTCCTTGTAGGCTCCTTTGCAAAGCCGGATTCGGCATCCGCAGGAGAGCAAAGCCTGTACGTCCGTCTCACTTCGGTAAAGATAGGCCTGGATGACTGTTCCGATGGCAGGATTACGCAAGCGCACGTTTTTTACGATATCGAGGGTGCGTTGCGTGTATGCCGATCCTTCCATGTCAACGCGAAGAAAATTTTCATACCGCGCAGCTAACTCCACGATGGAGACGACCAGACCCTGACAGAAGTCGACATTGAGGTCCAGCCCTAGCTGCGTCAACTTGCAAGACACGTTGGCGTGGAGATTTTCCTTGTGGATACGCTCGAAAATTTCCAGGTAAGCATCGCGCGCACGTTGGGCGTCAGATGTAGTGGCGCAGTTCTCGCCAAGATAATCCAGACTGACGAGCATGCCGGCGTTGTTGCAGGCGCGGGCGGCTTCAATGGCTTCGTCAAGCGTTTCGCCGGCGACGAACCGGCGGGCCATACGGCGTGTTGTGCCGTTGGAGGTGACCCATTTGGCGAAGCGGGGACTCTCGGAGAGCTTGAGAAGCGTCGCGCGGAGCATGCAGTATGATTATGCCCGTGTAAATCCTTTGCGACTAGCCCGTGTGCTCTTCCAGGAACTTTTCGGCATCGAGGGCGGCCATGCAGCCGGAGCCTGCGGCGGTGACGGCTTGGCGGTAACGGTGATCCTGCACATCGCCAGCGACAAATACGCCAGGAATCGAAGTCAGGCTGCCATGATTGGCGATAAGGTAGCCATTGCTGTCCATCTCCAGCTTGCCTTTGAAGACGGTCGAGTTGGGATCGTGGCCGATGGCGACGAAGATGCCGTCTACTGCGATTTCGCGGATTTCTTTCGTTTGCAGGTTGCGCAGGCGCGCTCCTTCGACGTGGCCTTTGGGGGCGAGAATTTCTTCGATCGCAAAAGGCGTGACGAACTCCACTTTCTCGTTGGCCTTGGCGCGGTCAATCATGATTTTGGAGGCGCGAAACTCGTTGCGGCGGTGGATGAGGTGAACCTTGCTCGCGTAGCGCGTCAGGAAGTTGGCCTCTTCCATCGCGGAATCGCCGCCGCCAACAACGGCAATGGCCTTGCTACGGAAGAAATAGCCGTCGCAGGTCGCGCAAGTCGAAACGCCGCGGCCAATGAGTTCACGCTCGCCCGGCAGACCGAGTAAACGCGCCGAAGCTCCCGCAGCCACAATCAGCGTCTTAGTTTCGTACGTGTCTTTGCCGGCGGTGATCTTGAATGGACGCTTTGTGAGGTCCACTTCGCTTACAGCTCCCGCCTTGAACTCCGCACCGAATCTCTGGGCCTGCTTGCGCATATTTTCGATGAGC
Organism: uncultured Acidobacteriota bacterium; assembly: GCA_963727945.1. Taxonomy (GTDB): domain Bacteria; phylum Acidobacteriota; class Terriglobia; order Acidiferrales; family UBA7541; genus Acidiferrum. The sequence goes on along the minus strand of CAVSIW010000049.1, from coordinate 72,521 downwards.
TCCGGACCCATGATGCCGTCAGGGAAGCCGGGAAAGTTCTCGACATGCGTGGTGAGGGATAGCTGTCCGCCTTGTTCGTGGCCGTCAATCACCAGCGGCTTCAGATTGGCTCGCGCGGCGTAGATCGCAGCGGTGAGGCCGGCGCAGCCACTGCCGATAATCACGACATTATGCATTCCAATTGTCTCCATCTCTTAGATTCAGCAGCGCGCCCGTGCGATACAACTCCCCAATACGGCTCTTCAGTACAACTTGAAGTTCAATATTGTAGCATCCCCTCCCTTGCGAGTCGGACCGCCAAGCGTCCAAATTGGAGAGCCGACCTCCTCGCGCGACGTTGACCGTTGCGGAGGGCCGCGGCTATAGTCGCAACCATCGAGTCGCCAGAGATTGAGGTTGCCCGAGGAGTAATTCAGATGGACCCACGATACCCAATTGGAAAATTCGCAATGCCTTCGCAAGTGACGCCTGAAAGACGCCAAGCGGCTATCGAAGAAATTTCTTCGACGCCGTCGAAACTGCGTGAGGCGGTGAACGGCCTAAACGATTCGCAGCTGGATACACCGTATCGCGACGACGGATGGACCGTTCGCCAGGTTGTCCACCACGTTCCGGACAGCCACGTCAATGCGCTTGTCCGGCTGAAGCTCGCGCTCACAGAAGAGAAACCGACGATCAAGCCGTATAACGAAGCGGCGTGGGCGGAGCTTGCGGATTCGAAATCGGCGCCAATAGAAAGTTCGCAACTGCTTCTCGATTCCCTCCATGCGCGTTGGGATCGTTTGTGGCGTTCGTTGAAACCGGAGCAGTTCGCGCGCGTTCTTGTGCACCCGGAGCATGGAGAACGCACAGTCGATTGGCTTCTTTTCCTCTACGAATGGCACGGAAAACACCATACGGCGCACATCACCGAATTGCGGAAACAGAAGGGCTGGTGACCGGCGGCAAGTGGCGCGGGCAGCGGTGGGTCGTGTAGGATAATTCGGTACACGAGGAGAGTGCATGAGCCGACCATCAGGGATGTACGCCATTTTCGAGACTTCGCAGGGCAATATCGTGGTGAAACTTCTCGAAAAGGAAGCGCCGAAAACCGTCGAGAATTTCGTTGGGCTAGCAGAAGGCACAAGAGAATTTACCGACGAAAACACCGGCAAGAAACTGAAGAAGAATTTCTACGACGGGCTCGTTTTTCATCGTGTGATTCCGCAGTTCATGATCCAAGGCGGATGCCCACAGGGCACGGGCCGCGGCGGTCCGGGATATAAGTTTGCGGACGAATTTCATCCTTCCTTGAATCATTCGAAAGCGGGCAAGCTTTCCATGGCAAACGCTGGGCCGGGCACGAACGGCAGCCAATTTTTTATAACCGTCGCCGCAACGCCGTGGCTCGATAACAAGCACTCCATCTTTGGGGAAGTGATCGAGGGGCAAGACGTGGCGAACAAAATTTCCAATCTGCCGCGCGATTCGAACGACCGGCCGAAGACGCCTGTTGTGCTACAAAAAGTGCGCATCGAGCGCGTGCCCTAGACGCGCAGGATGACAATGCTGACGCCCCAGCGGCTTCTCCGGCTCCTGATTGAAGTGATCTTTGTGCTGCTGGGATTTCTTGTCGTGTGGCTGGCACTCACCGGACGAATACTTGTGGAGCGGCACAAACCGTCCTGGTTGATCCTGAGCGGTGCGCTTATCCTTTGGGGATTGCGGGCGCTCTTTGGACCCAACAAATGGTGGGCACGCTGGGAGAACTGGACTCGCGGGCTTTCGCTAACGCTTCTCGGCGTGGTGATGCTGGCGATTTATCGAGTGCCGTTCTTGTGGGTCGGTCCTTTGCTAGCCACCGCCGGCGTATTGATGAGTTTGCGCGGACTCATCGGGGCAGCGCTCGCCCTTCGGACGCGCTGATTTTGCGCCGCGGCTTTCTCGTCCTAGCTTTCTGATTGCTTCAGATATAATCTGCACCACGAACAGCCCCTCACTGCTTCCACAGCCACACGGGGCGATCGCCTGGCCCACGTCAAAAGATAAAAGGAGACGCACCATGCTGAAAGAATTCAAAGAGTTCGCGATGCGCGGCAACGTGCTGGACATGGCTGTCGGTATCATCATCGGAGCCGCGTTCGGAAAGATCGTCACATCGTTTGTGGAAGACGTGATGATGCCGCCGCTAGGTCGTCTCGTAGGGCGCGTCGATTTCTCGAGCTTGTTCGTCAGCCTGGACGGCAAGCACTATGACACGATCGCGCTGGCAAAGACGGCTGCGGCCCCGACGCTGAACTACGGCATGTTCTTGAACACAGTCATCAACTTTCTGATCGTCGCATTCGCAGTATTTCTGCTCGTGCGCATGGTGAATCGCTGGACCACCAAGCCGGCGGCTCCCGCGGCTCCCCCGACAAAGGACTGCCCGCAGTGCGCGATGAGCATTCCGATCCAGGCCAAGCGCTGCGGCCACTGCACCGCGCAGCTCGCTTGAGACTACATTTCCATCTTCAAGGAAATTGCCAAGGGACCGCGGACTTATTTAAGAGGACGGTGTTTTCTTCGTTTGGTTCGCTTCGAGGTGAGCGCGCAGCCGCTTGACGACAGCATCTTCCTGCCCTTCCTCGATTTCTTTCTGGACTTCCTCGAGAGCGAAGTGCACGACATCGTGATGATGCAGCTCTTGGGGCGCCAAAACATCGCTGAAGCGCAGCCACAACCGGTGTAGCAGATTGACTTCGTTGGCGGTCAGGTTCGGAGCGTGCGGGCCGAGAACCTTGTAAATCTTGTCACCATTCGGCAAATGAATTTCGAGGTTGAATTGCGGCTTGATGTCGCCGAGTTTTTCCCACGCATCGCCGATCTGCCGGGCCTGCTCCTCGGTGTTGTCCTTCGCCGAGCGTCCAATCACAATCGTGCTGGATTGCAGCGAAGCGCCCGCGCGCAGGATGCCTTCCCAAAGATCGTTCGACGCAACAACCGCAAGCCGAATCGACTTCCCTCGCTTTTCGGACATGGAGAGAGCTTGCGAAAACAGATGCTGCTCGATGCTGCCAAAGAGCTGATCGGCGTCCAATTCGTTTTCGCCGGAAGCCGAACGGCGCAACAAGCGGACGTGCAAGACAACGACATCGCGGCGTCCTGGCTTGATGCGATCGAGGACGTTCCCCAAGTGGTAGAGATTGAAGTGATTGCTCACTGGCACGAGGATATTGCCGGCCCGCGCACCAACCGACTCAGGCGTCAACTCGGACTCCAACTCTAAATTGAACTGATCCATCTCCATTTGAGCCGAGCCACCTTTATGGGCGCGGCGTTCGGAAATTGTGAAAACGATGAAGAGAAGAACGGAGAAAGTGCCGCCCGCCATAGTGGCTACCGGCTTTGTGAAAAGATTGACGACGGCGATGAGAAATAGCGTCAGCGTGATCAAACCGAGGCCGACGGGCACCTGCACGCCACGAATACGGAAATTGAAGGGCACCTGGAACTCGCGCTCTCCGGGCCGGGTGTATCGAAGCACGAGCACGGCCAGGCCGTTCATCGTGAAACTCCAGATGACGCCGAACGCATAGAGGTTTGCGAGGAAGGTAACGTCGCCACGGCTGATAAAGATGGTCACGATTTGCAGCGCGACGACGATATTGATAATGCGATAGCTGGTCCCAAATCTCGGATGTGGCTGCCGGAACCACGAGCTGAGAACGCCGTCTTCGGAAACGCGGTTTAGAACCCCATTCGAGCCGACGATGGCGGTATTGACCGCGCCAGCAAGAATAAGCGTGCCTACCACGACCACGAATGCATGAAAAATCAGGCGGGCAATGAGCGGCCCGTGCAGGCTCATCGCCAGGCCGCCGATGAGGTTCTCGAGATAGTTCTGCCGGACGCTGTCCGGAATGATCATCACAGCAAAGAAGGAAACCAGGGACGTGAACACCAGACTGTAGACGAAGATGACCAAGCCGGCCTTTTTCAGATTGGGCAATTTGGGATGTTCAATCTCGCGGTAAACCTGCGCCAGGGATTCCTCTCCGCTCATGGCCAGGACCGAATGCCCGAGCGCGATGAAGATCGCGATGATTCCGAACATGTGCGGAAGAGGACTGCCTGCAAGCCAGCCGAGCGCGCTGGCATTCAGCCGAAGATTGCGCGGGTGCGGCCAAGGTGGAAGCGGGGAATGCCTCAGGATCGCCGTGTAAATGCACCAACCGATCAAAAGCACCACCATGACCGTCACCAGCTTCATGATGACGAGAGCTTTTTCGCTGGACTCCGGAATGCCCTTGGTGTTTTCCCACCAGAAATAAACCGTGACGAGAATTGCGAAACCTGCGGCGATGAAATCCACTTCGCCTGGGGTGAGGGCGTTACCGAGGTGGGAGTACTGGAGCAGCTCGCTGATCAGGCCGGCTAAATACTGCCCCGCCGCGACACCGCTGATGGGGCCCGTCAGGATGTAGTCAAACATCAGTGCGGAAACGCTGAACTTCGCGAGGGTTCCGCCAAGGGACTGCTTCACCGCGCGGTACACGCCGCCGCGCACGAACATGCTGCAGCTCTCGACGTAAACCGCACGCACCGCGTACGAGAACAGCATGATGGCCAGGATGAACCACGGCGCGGTCTTGCCGATGTAGCCTTCCGCTTCGCCGCCTGCGTAGTAGGCCGAGGAGGCCAGATCGTTCAAAACGATGGCGGCTGCTCGCCAAAACGAAATAAACGTAAGGAGTGCCGTCGTGGCGACGATGACGCGCGGAATACCGTTGCCTCTGCTGCCTGCGGCAGCAGGGGTATTTGAGGAGCTGCTCATGTACGGGTGATCTCGATCAGCGGATTAAAATGCTCGCACTTTTCCGGCACGAAGTCTAGCCGAAGGCTCCTTTTTGTTGTGGCTGAAACGATTTTGCTTAGGCGAAACAATTTAGGAGGCGGCGGTGCGGAACGCCTTCGCGCACTCCTCGCAGGGGCAGATGGTGCGCAGATGGTCGTAGCTATAGATGCCAGTCGAGTGGCCATCCGTGAAGCTAATTTGCACGGCGTAGTTGCCGACGACGGTGGCGGCTTGCGCGCGCGGCTTGGGTTTGAACATCGGCAGCGCCTGAAAGGAGTTGGCAGCGGGCGCCGCGGCGGCGAAAGCTTCTTTTTTCCCGCGCTCGTCATTGCACGTGGCGCAGGGACACTCATCGCGCAAATAGGAGAAGTCGTAGTGACTGGCGTGACCGTCGGCCCAGGTGATGTCCACTCCAGCGCCGGTTTTAACGTGTACTTTCACAGCGGTCGGCTTCTTTCGCGGATCGAGAGGAATGGGCATGCGAGAGGACGGCGTCAGCTTTTCGGTTTTCCGTTGCAGCAATCGCCCGGAGGAATGGGATTTCCGTGCGGGCAAGTCTTGGGATGGCCGAGGAACGTGCAGATGCGCTGATCCAGCTCCGGGCTGATGATGTGTTCGAACTTGCAGGCTTGCGTATGCACTTCGGATTCGTCGATGGAAAAAGTATCTTTGAAGAGGCGCTCCGCGAGGCGATGGCGCCGCACGACGTCGCGCGCGCGCTGGCTTCCCACGGCGGTAAGCTGCGCTTCGCCGTCATGGAGTTGAACGAGTTGCAGATCGGACATACGGCTGAGCACTTTCGCAGCCGGCTCGTCCGGGATAATTGGCAGACTTCCGGCAGAGCCGCTGGCGCGCAGCCCGCTTACCTGAGCTGACTTCCCTTCCTCGCCGCAGATCCAAATTTGCTCGAGGAGATGATCGAAACGAATCTCGTCATCTGCGGAAACTGGCGTGCAACAATCGGCGGTGTTGGCGAGCGGACACGCGAGCGGATGGCCCGGGCCGTGTTGCGCGGTATCAAAGTGGAGGCGGCCGTGAGCAAGTTCAATGCGGCGGTCGGCTTGCCGCGCGATATCCGGGTCGTGCGTGACCATCAAAATCGTATGGCCTGCATGGTGCAGCTCGCGAAAGATCTGCAGGACGATTTCTTCGTTGGCTTCGTCTAGGTTGCCGGTCGGCTCGTCGGCAAGGATAATCTTCGGCTGATTGATCAGAGCGCGCGCGATGGCCACGCGTTGCTGCTCGCCCCCGGAGAGCTGCGCCGGGAGGTGAGTGATGCGGTCACCCAAACCCACGCGGCGCAAAGCCTCTTCCGCCTGCTTCTCATCCGTCACGCTGTGAAAATATTGAGCGAGCATGACGTTTTCGAGCGCGTTTAAATACGGTACGAGATGAAATTGCTGGAAGACGAAGCCAACTTTTTCGGCGCGGTAGCGCACCATCTCATTCTCGCTGAGCTTCGAGAGGTCGATACCGTCCACGACGACTCGGCCGGAGTTGAGCGTATCGAGCCCGCCAAGAATGTTGATGAGCGTGGTCTTGCCCGAGCCGGACGGGCCCATGAGCGCGACCCATTCGGCGGCTTCGACGTTGAAACTGAGATCGTCGAGAGCGCGGAGAACGCCGTATTTCTTGACGAGGTTTTCGATCGCGACTTGCGGCGCTGCCGTCTTTTGCTCGGGGAGAATCTGGACAGGAGCGCTCACGCCTCACCTCGAAAAACCGACGCGGGGCGAACGCTGGCGAGCCGCCGAAGCGGATATGCGCTGAGAATCGCGACGATGGTAGTAAGTGCCACGGCTACAGGATACACAATCAGGCGCGGCTGCGCTGCTACCCCAAACACTTGCTTTCCTAGCCAGATCGAAAGGAAAATCCCCGCTGCGGCGCCAATCAGACCTCCGGCAAAGCCGAGCAGCGCCGCTTCCGCCAGAAAAAGACGTAGCACGCGACGCGTCGCGCCGCCAATAGCTTTCATCAAGCCCACGTCGTTCCTGCGCTCCATCGCGACGTTGGTCATCGCCGCCATCACGCAGAGTGCCGTGAGCACCAGGACAATCCCAATTGTAAAATTCATGACTCCTGAAATGCGGTCGTAAATTTTTGCTTGCGCATCTGTGAATTGCCGAACAGGCCGGACCTCGGCGTCCGGTAGATCGCGTTGGAGATCTGCAATGTAAGTTTGGATTTCGCTGGGCGTGCCAGGAACCGTAAGCTCGACAGCGCTAATGCGACCGGGAAGATCGGCTAAGCGCTGGGCGGTTCGAAGTCCGACCTCAACTCGGTCATCCTCCGGCCCGCCTGTCTGTCGGAAGCTGGCGATTTGGCAGCTTTCCTGGCGATCTTCGTAGGTTAGAGTAAGTTGCGCGTCTTGTTGAGCATTCAGTTGGCGCGCGGCGTTTGTGCCCACAACGCATTCGCGACCCGTCGGTGGCGGAATCGCCATGGGAGTACCCGCTAGCGGCGGAGTAGAACTCGCGAATGCTTTAACAAATGCCAGCGGATTGGTTCCGGCGACAACCGCAGAGAGAGATTTTCCAGGTTGCGGTGCGGAGACTGACGCGACGAAGTAGAGAGAGGATGTTACGACGACGCGGCCGTTCGGGAGATTTATCGGCACAGAATGGACAATCGATTCGGGCAACGTCTCGGTACCTACAAGCGAAGCATTTTTCGGGAGGACGAGGACATTGGGACCGAAGGTGCGGAACTCGGTGGTGAGGCGGCGCTTGGCGTCGACTTGGAGATTAAGAAGCGCGGCCGTGACGGCGGCACCGGCGCCGAGAGCAAGCAGAATCACAAACAGGCGGCCGCGATTGGCTCCGAGCAGACGGCGAATGATGCGCCAGAACATCTGCCTATTTTGCGATCGAAACGCCGCCATCATTCGCCTCGCAGGATGGGAGCCGGCTCGTAGCGCGAAGCCCGGCGCAGAGGAATGGCGCTGCCTAAAAGCGTGACTCCCGCGGCGAGCGCAAGAACGGCGACAAGAACGAGCAGCGACGGCGCAGGAGCAACGCCGAAGATCTTTTGTCCAACAAGGCGCGCCAGAATAATGCCGAGCGAATAGCCGATGCCTCCGCCGACGAACGCGAGCAGAAGCTGCTCGGCAGCGAGGAGGAAGCCGACGGTGCCCGAGCCCGCTCCCAAAGCCTTCATCAAGCCGATTTCCGTGCGCCGCTCGATCACCGAAGCAGCCGAGGAAGCCCCCACAGCCAGCGCCGCCGCCAAGAGCGCCGCGAGCGTCACCATCCAGAGCAACGCGCGAACGCGTGTGAGGATCGTGCCTTCACCTTCAGCCACGCGCCGAATCACCCGAACGTCTGTCCCCGGCAGCACCTCTTTAATGGAAGCTGCAATCGAAGAAATATACGGAGTACACATCCAGCGCTCCACTTCATCCGGCTTCATCGTGGCTGGATCGCGCCGCCCAAAGTCGTCCTCAGGTTTCGTCAGCGCGCTGACATAAAGCTTTCGGTATTGGCCAGGTTTGCCGGCAATTTTCTGCGCAATTGACAATGGAGCGATGATTGCGTCATCTCCCGTACCGCCCGTGGAGAGAATCCCCGTGACCGTAAGGGCTACATTCTGATTTGATACATTTACATTCAATGTATCGCCAAGTTTAATTCCATCGCGCTGTGCGAACCGCTTGCTCACAACGCATTCAACAGCCTCGTCTTGAAACCAGCGCCCCAGATCAAGATGCCACCACGGGTTCGTCTTCTCGATACCGGTTGTGAAACTGCCGCCGTCTGGCAAAACAACCGAGCGCGCCGCCCAGGTTCCGATCAAGGTAGCGGGCGCATCCACTTTAGGCGTGATCAAGGTCTGAGAAGACTTGGTCCACGCATTAACGGGAACCTCCAGGACCGGAGCAAATCCAACAATATTGTTGTGCCAGAAAACGGTCTTGATTTTGGGAAGGTCTGCTTCCGGAAGATACGCGCCGGCATTGACGGGCCGTAGTCCACGCCACCAATCTCCAGCGGTAGTGAATCGGCCTGCGGCGTAACCAGCAAGTTCGCGCCGAGGCTGCGGAATTCACTCGCAAGGCGGTCACCCACATCGAGCGAAACGCTCAGCGCCGCCGTCACAACGGCCATACCCAGCGACAACGCCGCGGCGGTCAGCACCTTGCGGCGCGGACGGCGTGTAAACGAATCGGCAACAAGACGTAAGAACATGGGATCGGCAGTCGCGCTCGTAGGGGCACGATAGATCGTGCTCCTACTGTGGAATCTCCTTGGTCGCTTGTACGAGTGAAGAAACGTCGAGAACAAGATCGGCCCCGTCCAGATGCGACGGCACGCCAATCGGATTGCAGCCGCCTGCCTCCCCGATCGTCGGTATATAAATCGCCGAGCCACAGTGCCTGCAAACGACATTCTGCCCATCCTGGCGATAGCCCTCAGCGCCACAGATGCGACAGGCGTCCAGCGCCGTTCCGTAACCATTCGGCTTTTTAATGATCATGAAGCGCAGCGATTGCCCACCGGCGCTGACCGTGAACAAATGCATTTTGCCGTCCTGCACTTCATTCACAGGAATGCGCACGTCGTTGCCCACCGCTGTGATTACTCGCGCTGATGGAGGCGCGGAATTCGCGCGCGTGTAAACAAAGTCTGCCGTCAGCACCAAAATCACCGACAAACATCCCGTCGCCGCCGCGATCATCCATCGCCGCTGGCGCCGATTCTGCGCTTCGAGAAGCCGTTTCTCCGCTTCATTGGCTGTTTCTTTCGCCGCTTTGGCATGTGAGGCCGATTGCCATTCGCGCAAGACCAACAGCGCGGCAGCACCGAAAACGAGCACAAAGAAAAACAGCTCATTTCGTACGACCGGCCCAATGACGGCCATCTCCACCTTACTCGAAGGCAGCCACTGCGCCTCGCTCAGCTCATGCAAACCAGTCAGCGCAAGTTGAAACGCCACAAGGATCAGAATGACGCTCGTTACGGCAAAAAACCGGTGCAGCGGAACGCGCAATGTGCCCTTGAAAAAGAACAAGCCCACGGCCACGGCCGCGCCAATTCCCAGGGCCGTCCCAATCCAGGTTTGTAAACCTTCGGTGGACAGCTCCACTGCGCGCAGAATCACCGCCAGCTCCGCCCCTTCGCGCAAAACCATAAGAAATACAAAAAAGAAAATGCCCCACTCCGCCGCTGCTCCCGCGCGCCCCACGTAACTCTCTATCTTCTGCTCGATATCTTTTTTCAAGTGGCGCGCAACGCGATTCATCCATAGGATCATCGTAATGACAAACGCAGCCGCGACGAGGTACATGACCCCCTCGAACCCGTCTTCGCTGATGCGCCAGCGCTCTAGCGCAATCGCCACAGCCAGGCTAAGCGCCGCGGCGGCGGTGACGCCATACCAAACAAAACGCGCCAGTTGCGAGCGGCCTGTTCGCGAGAGATAAACGAGAATGATGCCGACAACGAGAGAAGCCTCGACACCTTCACGAAGAGCGATAAGCAAAGCAGAGAGCAAAAGATCTCCAGTTGTTAGCAATTTGCAACTGCAATCAAAGTCTACTCTTTGTATGGATTTCCGTCAACCGGACCAATCCGGTCCGACTTCTTATTTAAACATACGGTAAAATACATGACCTGCTCAATTCAATGATCATCCCCGTCCACTTCCGCCAAGCCCTCTCTTCCCTACTGGCGATTCTTCTTTGCTGCGCACAGTCTCCCGCACAAACCCAGTCCGCCACGCCGCAGACTGCTCCCAATGAAACGCAGCTCCAAATGGCCCAACGGCCAAATCCCAAATTCGCACGGAAACTCTCCGAGCTTGCAGACAAGGCGCTGGCCGAAGGGCATCTGGATGAAGCACTCAACGACTACGAGCAAGCCGCCCGCTACGCGCCGCAGGACACTGCCCTGATCGAGCGCATCGCGTCCATGCGTTCCAAGCTCGTTCGCGACCACGTGGAGGCTGCGGAGCGCGACGCTCTCGCTGGCCACGCGGATGTGGCCACGGAGGAATTCGGCTAGAGCTTTGCTCATTGATCCAGGAAACACGATCGTCGCTGAGCGATTGAACCAAATGAAGGCGATGAAGGATGAACCTGTCGCCAGGCCAGATCGAGAAAATCGCGGGCCTACCAGAACTGAAGCCCCTCAAGCGAATGCAAAACCTGGACCTGCGCGGAGATACGAAAACAGTCTACGAACAAGTGGGCGCGCTGTTCGGGATAAAGGTTACTTTCGATCCGGACTTGGCTGCGCGACCGGTCCGGCTACGCGCGGATAACGTTGATTTCAACACCGCATTGAAAGTTCTCAGCGTGCAGACTGGCACATTTTTCCGCCCGTTAACTTCCACACTCCTTTTCGTAGCTCAGGACACGGTGGAAAAGCAGCGCCAATATGGTGTGCAGGCCAAGCAATCGTTTCTTCTTCCCGCCTCCGTGGGGACAGAGGAGATGACCGAACTGACGCGTGTTCTCCGTGAGATGACGGGATCGACGCGCGTCGAACTCGATGCACAGACCCGCACCGTCACCATTCGCGACGCTCCAGAAAGACTTGCGCTCGCGGGAGAGATTATCCGTCAAGCAGAAAAAGCTCGAGGTGAAGTGCTGCTCGAAATAGAAATTCTCGAGGTCGATCGCAACAAGGCGCGCACCTTAGGTCTTCTCCCGCCTTCCTCGGCCGAGCTGATTTCTCTCACCCCGAACCTCATCTCTCAATTGAGGCAAGCGAAGGACATCAGCACTCTGGTAACGTTGCTCGCCAGCATTTTCGGAAACGGGGGAGGCTCGGCAGGAGCTGGGAAGCTCCCTCAATCTCAGTTCGCTCATCCCGCCGCTGACCGCTACTAGGAGGCGGCAAGACGACCTTCCTCCTGACGCTGCCCGCAGTGGCAGCGCAGTTTTCCGACGCACTTGACGCTCGTGCACAGCGGACGCCAGGTGCTGTTGCGCGCTCAGGACGGCAAGCCGGCTTCCTTCTTTGTGGGTGACCGGTATCCAATCACGCTCTCCCTGCTCTCGGGAAGCCTCGGCGCAAGTTCATTTGTTCCGGGCACCAACCAACAGCATTCTGCCAAGCGCTTCCTATAGCGTTGGCGTGGGGCCCGTAGCGATTACTTCAGCGGACTTTCCGCAACGTGGGCCAGTGCAGGATCTCGCGGTCGTCAACGAGATTGACAACACGCTCACCATTCTGCAGAATCAGGGCGATGGAACGTTTCTTCAGGCCACGGTCTACCCATCTCGCTTGGCACCGCTCGAACGACCGCTCCCGCGATTGCTCCCTCCATTGCCTACTGCGGTCCTCACGACTAGCGGTTTTCACGATCTGCTCGTCACCGATCCGGTCGCCAACACCGTACAGTTCTCCTCAGCAACGGCGACGATACGTTCAACGACGGCCACGGCTTCGCCGATCACCATAGGCCAACAGCCCAGCGCCATCGTCACCGGCGATTTTAATGCCGATGGCAATCAAGACTTTGTCGTGACGAATTTCACGGATAACACTTTTTCCCTGTTTCTCGGCAACGGTGATGGAACTTTCAAGCAAGCGACCGGTTCGCCCTTTGTCTTGCCGAACGCGGTGGCCGGCCCAATTGCGATGACGCCGACCGACTTCAATTCCGATGGAAACCTGGACTTGGCGATCGTGAATCACACGACCAGTGACGTTTCCATTCTTCTCGGCAACGGTAACGGCACGTTTACGCAGGCGACTGGCTCGCCGTTTGCCGTGGGTAAATTCGCCGGTGGCCATCGCGTCGGCAGACGTGAACGGCGATTCCCATCCCGACCTCGCCGTCGTGAACCAAACGGACAATACCGTGAGCGTGCTCCTGGGAAACGGCGACGGCACATTCACCGCCGCTACAAACTCGCCGCTCGGAACCGGACAGTCGCCCACAGCCGTCACGATCGCCGATTTCAATGCTGATGGCAATGCAGACATTGCCGTGACCGATCCACAAACAGACAGCGTGTCGGTATTTCTCGGACTTGGCCAGGGATTATTCGCGCCGGCGTTTGAACTTCCCGTCGGTTCGAATCCCACGGCGATCCTTGCCGCCGAGTCTCAGCGGCGCCTCGTTGCCCGACGTGGCCATCACGGACAATCCGTCGGGAGTCCGCGGGGACAGTCACCGTCATTCTTAGTCCCGCAAGCCTATTTTCAAGCGCGGGCGCTGAGCGGGACTAGCGGAGCAACCCTATCCCGGCGCGCAGTATGAAGATCTCGGGCGTTAAGGTCAAGGCCACGCCCACCATCCATCCGAATGGCGAAGTGACGCTGCAATTGGAGTTCGAGATACGCGCGCTCGCGGGATCGAGCATCAACGGCATACCTGATCCTTACCAACCGCACCCTTTCGCAGACTGTCCGCATCAAGGAAGAAGAGCCCACCATCATCGGCGGACTGCTCGACAATGAAGAGACGCGTACGCTCACCGGACTTCCAGGTTTCGCGAATCTTCCAGGTGGAATCGGCTATGCCTTCGGCCAACGAAACACAACCGCGCAGGACACCGAAATGCTGATACTCATCACCCGCACGGAAATTGCGAATCAGGATCGCGTCACGCGTTCCATTTATGTCGGACACGACAGCGCGGCGGGCCGCGGTGCCACACCGGTGTCCCAGCCTCCGCAGCGTCAGCCTTAGCTTAAGGGACTTCCGCGGTCTCTTCGCCCGCCTTTAGTGCAAGCGCGTTTTTTATGGCAGCGGATCGAACACAACGATGGGCTGGTAAGTTCGTGGCACCACCGCCTCGGCGATGGCGATGAGCTTGTCTTGCTGGCTGAAGACGCGCAATCGCGGCGGCTTTGGCTTCCCCCGCATCGAGCTGCACGCGTCGCGCCGGGAGGCAACTCCACTCGGCCCGGCTGGATTTGCGCGATTTGCACGTTGAACTTAGTGCCGTGCCGGACGCGCTTCTCAACTACGGGCAGCACGTTGACGCGCGGAAAATTCGGCAGCAGGTTTTCGAGGCGGATCATACAATCGGCAAATTTCCCCGCGCGCGCCACTTCCGCCAGCTCCTCCAGCTTGATGGCCTGGTCGAGCGAAAATTCGCCCGACCGCCGTCCTCGTAATTTCCGAAAGATGCGCGCCACAGCCGAGTTTCTGTCCCATATCGTGCGCCAGCGACCGAATGTACGTGCCGGACGAACACTCGATGACAAACCGCGCGACGCTGGCCTTCAATTCCCGTCAATCTTGTATTCGAAAAGCTCGACCTCGACCGGCTTCAACTCGACGGGCTGTTTCTTGCGCGCCAGCTCGTACGCCGGGCGGCCCTTCACTTTTTTTGCGGAGAAGATGCGGCGGGCATTTGCTCGAACCGGCAGACACGCTCTCCGCGAGAGTTTTTCGCAGCGTCGCCGCGTCGAGTGCCGGCGCGGTGTCCGGTCCTTGTGCTTCGCCATCCGAATCGTAAGTATCCGTCGCGAAGCCGAACCGGAAAGCCGCCGTGTAGCGCTTTCTGCGTCCGTTATAAAACTGCACGAGCCTCGTGGCGCGTCCGAGCAACAGCACCAGACACACCTGTCGCCAACGGGTCGAGCGTGCCAAGATGCCCAATCTGCCGAAAGCCCGCGAGATGGCGCACCGCGTCCACGACGTCGTGGGAAGTTTTTCCCCGCGGTTTGTCGATGACGAGCGCGCCGTCAAACGGCGCAGGCTGAGGCTGGCGTGGCATGGGATGAGTAAATACCTATAAGTTTTCGATCAAAAGTGTTGCGTATTTGAACCGGAATCCTCGAAATTGAAAGATAAACGCTGTCTCTGGTGGGGTTTGCACGAGTCGCGAGTCACCAGTCACTTTGCACCTTAAGCCGACCAATTGAAAATTGAAGTCAGGACGCGGCAGGCTTGTCCTTCTTCATCTCTTTCAATAGCTGATCGATTCGCTCCGCTATACTCCTGCGAATGATCCAGCGTGAAGTGAAGCTCCGGCAAGCGGCGAAGCTGCAGCCGCTCGATTAGTTCGCGCCGGATAAAGCCGGAAGCGTGCTCCAGCGCCTTGATAGCGTCTGTCTGTTCTTTTGCGGAACCTTGCATGTTGATAAAAACGCGCGCATGTTTCATGTCCGGCTGGACCCGCACTTCGCTGACGACCACCATGCCTTCGAGGCGCGGATCCTTCAGTTCTCCCGCGAGCATTGCATTAATTTCGTGAGCGATCTCCTCGCCCACCCGTTCGTGACGGTGATTGGCTGGACTCATTTCCGTCCCCGCAAAACTTCCTAAATAATTTCGATCGCCTGGTTGATCAAAATCGAGCCCAGGATGCGGTCCGCCTCATCCAGGACTTTTTGTAACACTTCGTTCACGTGCTTCTCTTCATTTGAAAGCGTGACTACGCCGACCACCGACCGCTGCCACGCGTCGTGATGGTCCAACTCCGCTACCGCAACATTGAACTGCCTCCGCAGCTTATCTTTCAAGCTGCGCAACACTTGCCGCTTGTCCTTCAACGATTGCGCGTCTGGGATGTGCAGCTCAAGGGTAAGCAGGCCAACCGGCATGAGCGCTCCGGGGGGTATTTTCCGACTACCTGCGGCCGGCGGTCCCGCCGCTCTGGCCCGCCGCTTCCGCGGCGCTCAGCTTTCTGAACGCTGAAGCATTCCAAAATGTCGCCGACTTTCACGTCGTTGAAGTTTGCGATGCCCGCGCCGCATTCGAATCCCGTGCGGACTTCGCTCGCGTCATCCTTGAAGCGCTTCAGCGAGCTGAGTTTTGACGTGTAGATGACCGCGCCGTCTCGCACGACGCGAATCTGCGCGTCGCGCTTTAGCACGCCGTCCACTACGTAGCATCCCGCAACCGTGCCCGCGCCCTTGACCCGGAACGTATTCCGCACTTCCGCGCGTCCCAGATACGATTCCTGGAAGACCGGCTCGAGCAGGCCTTCCATGGCCTTCTTAATTTCGTCGGACACTTCGTAAATGATCGTTGTGCGTCCGAATGTCCACGTGTTCCTGCTGCGCGAGTTCCACTGCCTTGCGATCCGGCCGAATGCCGAACGCGATGATGATCGCTCCGGAAGCGGAAGCCAGTAGCACGTCGTTTTCCGTCACCGCGCCCACGCCAGAGCCGATAATCTTCAGCTTCACCTGGTCGGTCGAAAGCTTCGGCAGCATTTCGCTCAGCACTTCGACCGAGCCCTGCACGTCCGCCTTGATGACGATGCCCAGTTCCTTGACGTCGCCAGCCTTGAGCTGCTCGTGCAACTGGTCGAGCGTGATGCGCGCGCCGCTGGTGCGGGCCATTTGCGCGTCGCGCTGCTTGCCCTGGCGGTATTCGACGATGTGGCGCGCCTTGGCTTCCTCGGTCACCTGGAAATGGTCGCCGGCTTCGGGCACGCCCTGCAAACCGAGCACTTCCACGGGCGTGCGACGGCGGCGCATCCTTGATGACGCGTCCGCGATCATCAAACATCGCGCGCACTTTGCCGAATACGGAGCCGCAAATGAAGAAGTCGCCGGAGATCAGCGTTCCGTTTTGCACGAGTACCGTGGCCACAGGGCCGCGTCCTTTGTCCACGCGCGACTCCAGCACCGTG
This sequence comes from uncultured Acidobacteriota bacterium, assembly GCA_963727945.1. Taxonomy (GTDB): domain Bacteria; phylum Acidobacteriota; class Terriglobia; order Acidiferrales; family UBA7541; genus Acidiferrum. The sequence goes on along the minus strand of CAVSIW010000049.1, from coordinate 56,160 downwards.
CCGCTCGCCGGCGCGTCCGGATTGGCCTTCAACTCGCGCAAATCGGCGACCAGCAAAATTGTCTCGAGCAGTTTATCAATGCCCTTCTTCTGCTTCGCGGAAACTTCCACAAATTCCGTGTCGCCGCCCCACTCGGCGGGAACCAGGTTGACGTCGGAGAGCTGCCGCTTCACGCGTTCCGGCTGCGCTTCCGGCTTGTCGATCTTGTTGATCGCGACGATGATCGGAACCTTGGCGGCCCTCGCGTGATCGATGGCTTCTTTCGTCTGCGGCATGACGCCGTCGTCGGCGGCCACGACAAGCACAACGATGTCCGTGACCTTTGCGCCGCGCGAGCGCATGCGCGTGAACGCCTCGTGGCCCGGCGTATCCACAAAAACCACGCTGCGGTCGTTCACCACCACTTTGTAGGCGCCGATGTGCTGCGTGATTCCGCCGGCTTCGCCTCCGGCAGCCACATCCGCTTCGCGAATCGCGTCGAGCAAGCTCGTCTTGCCGTGGTCCACATGCCCCATGACGGTGACGACGGGCGGCCGCGGCTTCAAACTTTCCTTGGTCTCTTCCTTGGCGACTTCGAGCACCATCTCTTCTTCAAGAGAAACGACGCTCACGACTCCGCTGAACGCTTCCGCGAGCGTCGTCGCCGTCGGCACGTCGAGCGCCTGGTTGATGCTGGCGAATACCCCTCGATCGAGCAGCGTCTTCAAAAGATCTTTCGCGCGCACATCGAGCTTTTCCGCAAGTTCGCGGATCGTGATGCCTTCCGTGATCGTGACTTCGCGCGGCGGCCGCGGTTCCGGCGGCGCAATAACGGCCGCAGCAGATCGGCGATCGCCTGCTCCCGGACGCTGGCGCGTTGGATGCAGCTTGCGCTCACCCTCCTGCTCCCGCTTGTCCATGACAGGCCGCTGTCTCTGGGGAGGTTTGCGGGTATAGAGCGGCTTGCCAGGTTCCGCCTTCGGCGGCATTTTGTCCGGCGGCAGCGCCGGTAGCATGCCGGGACGTCCCGGCATCCGCGGTCCAGGACGCGTGCCGGTAGGCATCGCTCCGCGTCGCTGCTCAAAAGGTCGATTCGCGGGCGAACTTCCTGTTCCACCCGGACCACCGGGCCGGGGCGTGTATTGTCTTCCCTGACCGCCTGGCTGCACCGGGCGCATTGGCTGGCCAGGACGCGGTCCCCCGCCGGAGCGTTGTCCACTTCCCGGAGTCGTTCCAGGAACCGGTCCGCGATTGCCCGTTGGTAACGGTCGAGAAGGCACAGTCGGGCGTGTCCCTGGCGCGCTGGGCGCTGCTGCGGCAGGACGGACTGAAGTTTGAGCGCCCGCTGGAGCCACTGGCCGTGGTGCAGTAGGCGCAACTGGACGCGGTACACCGGGCGCCGCTGTCGGCTGCCCTGCTGGTGATGGAGGACGAATCGGTATAGCTGCGGGAGGCTTTGTCGCAGGCGGCGCAGCGGGCGCAGCCGGTCTTGCAACCGGAGGTACGACGGTTGGCGCTCCTGCAGGAGCCGGACTCGGCGGCTTAGGAGCGGCAGGAACGGCAGCCGGGGCGCTCGACGCAGGAGCAGCAGCAGCCGGGGGTGCAGCTGGTTTCGCAATGGGTGCAACCGGCGGCGCAGGGGGCGCCACGCTCGGCGCCGCAGGCTTTGGCGTCACGCTCGGCGCCACAGCGACCGGCGCTGGAGGAGCCGCTGGCCGCATGCGCGCAGCCTTGGCAGCAGCTTCTTTCGCAGCGGATTCCGCCTTCGCCGCCGCTTCCGCTGCGGCCTCAGCCTCTGCCTGTCCCAAAATGTTCTTGCGAACCTTCTCGGCGACATCCTCAGGGATCGAGCTCGAGTGCGTCTTCTTCTCCGTGACGCCATACCCGGGCAAAAGGTCAATAATCGCTTTGGCCTTGACCTCGAGTTCGCGGGCCAACTCGTTGATTCGGACTTGATTTGCGTCGCTCATGCGTCCTATGGACCGTTCCACGGTCAAAAATTCAGTCAGCCTCAATTGAATCAAGGGCGACTAGCTGCTTAAGACTTCGACTCTTCCTCTGTCTTGGGTGCGTCTGCGGAATGTTCAACTGTCGGCTCTGCTTCTGTCTGCCGCCGCCGCAGCTTGCACCTTCCGGCGCAGCACTTTCCGGAGTTTCTTCCGTCGCTGCGGCACCAGCTACGACTTCCGATGCCGCTTCCATACTTCCCTCAACCGCTTCACCCTCTGCTAGCAGTCGCTTCGCCTTCTGTCGCCAAATCGGCCGTCGTCTCGCCCGTCGGTGCAGCGGCAGCGGCCTCTGCGCCACCTTCGTAGAACCGGTTCACCGCCTGATAAATCTTGTCCACCATCTTCTCGCCGATTCCCGGAATCTCCATCAACTGCTCCGGTGTCATCCCCGCGAGTTTCTCGACGTTGGTAATTCCCGCCGCTTCGATTTTCTCAATCGTCTTCGGACCAACATTCACCAGAGCCGTTAACGGCGTGGTCGGAGCCGTCAGCGCTGTCATTTGCTCTTCGATTTCTTGCCGCTTCTCTTCCTCGCTCTTGATATCAATGTCCCAGCCGATCAGCTTGCTCGCCAGCCGGACGTTCTGTCCCTTTTTCCCGATCGCCAGCGAAAGCTGCGAATCCTCGACGATCACTTCGAGCTTCCGGTTTTCCGGGTCGGTGATCTGCACGCGCGTCACTTTGGCCGGGCTCAACGCCTTCTGCGCGAACGCCACCGTCTCTTCGCTGTACGGAATGATGTCAATCTTCTCGCCGCGCAGCTCGCGAATGATCGACTGCACTCGCATGCCCTTCATGCCCACGCATGCGCCCACCGGATCAACATCCTTATCCCGGCTCGCCACCGCTACTTTCGTCCGCTCGCCCGCCTCGCGTGCCGCATGACGAATCTGCACCGTGCCGTCGTAAATTTCCGGCACTTCCATTTCAAACAGCCGCTGCACCAGGCTGGCGTCCGCGCGCGAAACGATCACCTGCGGCCCCTTGGCCGCCCGGTCCACCATCTTGATCACCACGCGCAACCGCTCTCCGATGTTGTACGTCTCCAGCTTCGACTGTTCGCGCTTCGGCAGCCGCGCTTCCGTCCGCCCCATGTCCACGATCAAATCCGGGCCTTCGGCTCGCTTCACGATCACCGTCACCAGTTCGCCCACGCGCGTGTGGTACTCGTTGTAAATCGTGTCGCGCTCCGCCTCGCGCACCTTCTGCAGAATCACCTGCTTCGCCGTCTGCGCCGCGATTCGCCCTAGCACGTCCGTCGGCTTCGCCGCCGTAATTTCCGTGCCAATCTCCGCCGTCGGATTCTTTTTCTTCGCGTCCGCCAGGCTGATTTCTTTTTTCGGGTCGGTCACTTCCTCCACAACCGTATGCACGGAGTACACGTCCACTTGCCCGGTTTCCGGATTGAACTTTGCGCGCAGATCCTCTTCCGTCTTGTAATACTTCCGCGCCGCCACCACCATCGCGTCTTCAATCGCAGACACCACGACGTTCGTCTCGATGTGCTTCTCGCGGCTCAGCATCTCGATTTGTTGATAGAGCAGATTCGCCATTTAGAATTCCACCATCAGATTCGCCTTGCGTATCATTTCCAGCGGCAACTCCACCGTCCGCGCCACTTTCCCTTTCAATTCCAAGCGGACTTTCCCGTCCGCAAATCCCGCCAGCCGCCCCTCAAAATACTTCTCATCCTCCACCGGCTCGGTCGTCGAAATCTTCGCCATCCGTCCCCGGAAGCGTTCGTACTCCGCCGGTTTCCGCAGCGCCCGGTCCATCCCCGGCGAACTCACTTCCAGGATGTACCCCGGCCCCGGAATCAACTCCTCAACATCGAGGATCACACTCAACTGCTGGCTCACGCGCTGGCAATCCGCGTGACTGACACCGACATGCCCGCCCGCGCCTTCGCTCGCCTCACTCCGCGGCAATACCTGCCCCGCGGCGTCTGTCACTGCCGCCCCGACTTTCGGCGGCCGATCAATGCTGACTCTCAGGAAGCGCTGCTTGCCAACCTTCCACTCAACATCAAAGATTTCCAGCCCTTCAGACCGCGCAACCCGCTCGGCGGCTTCCCGAATTTTTTCCAGATCCAACCAGAGACTCCCCAAGCAATGCCGGTATTCAGTGCACTCCAACCGGCCCAACAAAAAAGTGGGCTTGCGCCCACCCATCCGTGCGACCTGCTTCAGAGCGAAAAGATAGTATATTCTGCCCTCAAGTCAAAAGCAAGATAAGGCGCGGATTTACGGCCAATCCCACATGCGACCCGCATCCATTCTGCCGGGCCTCCATCCCGTACCCTTCAAATCCGCGCCATCTGATCAGCTCAATAGCCCCCTTAATCGCTCCTACTCGCCTCGACTTTCCTGACCCAGCGAATGCCTGTTTCTGCTACTTATACACACTCATGCGCAACGGATCCGGCGCCCGGTCCACCACCAACTCCGGATATTCGCGCCGAAACGTTTCGGCGATGTGGCAGTTCCAGCAGACGGGCAGATGCGTCCTCATCGTCTCTTGTAGCTTCTCCGTCGGGATTTCGCTCCACTGCACCGTCTTCCGCTCCGCGTTCACGAGCGCCGGCGGGTGGTCGTGCCAATGCAATTCGCCAAAGGTCTTATGGCAATACGCGCACTCCTTGCCTTCATACCATCGATTGACGATCGTCGAAACCAGGCAGGCCTTCGGCGCTTCTTCGATTTGCTGTAGACATTCTTGCCCGCAAGCCTCCTTTTCCGGCCAACGAGAGCATTCGTTCAACTGCAGGTGCTCATGCCCAAGCGTTGCTCTTAACGCCGCATTCCCTGCCGACACCCGTACTGCCGCAGCCTCATGCGTTTCCGGACACGAGACAATTCTCTTTCCTCGAAATTTTAGATACATGCGCACCGCGCGACCGAGCCTTAAGACCAGAAGGGCGGCAGCCACTATCACCACGGTATAAAGGATGTAATTCATAACTCACTCCTTTCCGCCGCCCCTCCAGGACGACGGGGCTCCAGGCCTAAGCCCGAATTAGCCCAATCTCAGCGGACCGCCAGCATCGCATTCCAACCAAAAGCTTCTTCACAAAACTTCGTCCTGCAGCGCTTCCTCGGACCGCTTCCAGTTTCTTACATTTACATCCTTCATCCCCCTTTGAATGTGCTCCGCCTCACCCTGCCATGTGACGTCGGCCACATCCCCTAAGTTAAACCCTGGACGGGTGCTGAATCCCTTTGAATTTGGCTTATCAAAGGGTTAGTGTTTTGCCTTTTCCACGCGTTTCCACAGTCTCATCAAACCATTTTGCTCCCGCCAACCCCTTCAAAACTCTCGACTTCCGCCAGTCTCATTCGAATCTGCGCCTCCCCATTCTTTAATGCTCCCTCTCCGCCCCCATTCGGTTCCGTAGAATATTCCCACCTCAGTTCTCCGCATCCGGCTTGCCCTGGACATGGCCGCGGGGCACAGCCGTCTGCGGCTGCCGCGCCCTGAAATAATCCGACAAACCTCACCGCTCTTTTTGCGGAGATCGGCAAGTTTTGCAATCACATTCTCAGTCCGCCGGCAGTCGCAAATCATCCTGAATTCCGGCAGCATCTCGACTTCATCACTGGCAGCAAGGAAAAATAGACTCTCGCCATAGCTGAGGAAGTCGCCAAGCGGCAGGCCCATCAAGCAAACCTGCCGGGATGGCTCAGACAGCGAACGAAAAACAGGAAGCGCACCGGAAGAAGATGGAGGAACTCAACAAGCCTCCCCCGCCGCCGGACGGAGACTCACTCGCGTGCGCGCTGCGACCTTGAGCCGAGTGCCGCTAATCGAACAAATCCGGCTGCTCGCGTGTAATGCGGTCCCAGAGCGGCTGGAATTGGAACCATCCCACCAGAGGCATGCCCACCTGGGAATGCGTCAGCTTCGCCGTTTCGTGAGGAATTTTTCGCGGCTCCCCCGCAGCTTCCGCAAGTAGTTGCGCCTGGCAGGAACGGTCCATGGTGATGAACCACCACGCCGCTTCGTCCACGGTTTGCCCGACCGTCAGCAGTCCGTGATTGCAAAGGATGCCCGCCTTCTTGTCGCCGAGCGTCTTGGCAATGCGGTCGCCTTCGTCGGTCTCGTAGACGACTCCGCTGTAGTCGTCAAAGACGACATGATCTTCGTAAAACGCGCAGGCATCCTGCGTGAGCGGATCGAGCAGCCGTCCCAGCGAAGACCACGCCTTGCCGTTCAGCGAATGCGCATGAGCCGCCGCAATCACGTCCGGGCGCGCTTTGTGAATCCTCGAGTGGATCGCGAACGCCGCGAGATTCACTTCGCGATCGCCTTCCACCACCTCGCCGTGATCATTGACGAGCAGAAGATCCGAGACATGAATTTGGCTAAAGTGCATTCCAAAAGGATTCACCCAGAAATGATCCAGCCGCTCGGGATCGCGAGCCGTGATGTGGCCCGTGACGCCTTCATCGAAGCCGCATTTCGAAAACAGGCGAAAGGCTCCTGCAAGTCTCTCTTTTCGGTGGCGCCGCTCCTCGGCGGGCGTTGCGAAAACCGGCGGGTGCGGAATGCGTTCCATGCGTGATTTTACTTGTGGCATACGATCCTCCCCGCAATGTTTTGCCTACTATATCGAATTCCGATGGGCTGTGACGACCGTTTCTAGTGCCTTCGCGGCACCCGGTTTTCTTGCCCTCGCAACCATGGCTTCGCTTGCTCTCGCGGCGAGCGCCCAGCATTCCGCATGACGATTTGCTTGACCACTCACGGCAGATTTGGCTATCGTCTCTCCAGGCTTCAGTGGCCGCGAACCTCTAGGTCAATCGCATGTATCCTCGACGCTTTGAACGCGTACGCATCTTTCCAATCCTCCTTGCTAGTTCTGCTATGTTTCTTATCGGATTGCCTGTTTGCGCCCAGCGCCCTACGGGAGGAGCACCGACGCCGGGTGCTGGCCAACGGTCCAGCAGTCCTTCCTTCCCTACTTCGTGGGAGCAACCCGTTGATGTGCTTGTCAGCGTCCGCGAACCGACCGGAATGCCCCTGGCGGGGAGCGCCATCGTCAAACTGTATTCTCCAAGAGGGGCCTTTCTGACCGCTCCGACGCAAGATGGCTCAACGGCCACTTTCGTGAAGATCATGTCTGGTGAATACGAGGTTGAAGTGACGGCCAGCGGTTATAAGACCGCTAAGGAACATGCTTCAGTGTATGCATCAGGCGCCAGCGTTACCGTGTACGTGTATCTGCATCCAGAGAACGAAACAGCGCCTGCCAACGCTCCGCCAAGCGCTACCACCATGACGGCGCGCCTGCAAGGAGAGATCGATAAGGGTCTCGACAAAATGCGGAAGCATCAGTACGAGGCCGCCGGCGCGCAATTCGAGAAGGCTGCGAAGCTGGCGCCAGGCAATCCGGACATTCAGTACCTGATCGGCATGCTGGAGTACACGCAAGAGCATTTCGATGCCGCGCGCACGAAATTTCAGGCGGCTCTATCCATCTATCCTTCGCATGAACGCTCGCTCCTGGCACTCGGAGAGCTTCAACTTCGTACGGGAGACGCCGCTGGAGCAACGCAGACTCTCGAGAAGGCGTATCAGCTGAATGGCGCCGACTGGCGGACGCACCTGCTACTAGCCAATGCGTATGCGCAGCAGAAGAATTATGAAAAAGCGGTTCCTCACGCGAAGCGCGCGACGGAACTTGGGAAAGATCATGCCGGGCCGGCGTGGATGCTTTTGGGCCAAATCCTGGTACAGCAGGAGAAACGGGACGAAGCGAAGAAAGCGTTTGAAACTCTCATCAGTAGTTTCCCGAAAGATCCCTCGGTGCCGGAGGCAAAAGGGCAGCTTGCGACGCTCAGCAAACCGGTAGTCACAACGGTTTCCAGTCCCGCGCCCGCGCTTCAGCCGGTTGCACCTCCGCCGGCTCCGCCCGTGGCCGTCCGCCCGTGGGCGCCTCCGGACATAGACAGCAAGGAATATCCTGCCGTTCAAGATGTGACTTGCTCGGAAAGCGAATTGGTACAGAGGACGCAGATGAAGATCATGCGTCAATTAGACAATTTCGAAAAGTTTTTGGCGACGGAACACATCGAGCATCAGGAAGTAAACGCCTACGGTATTCCGGGACCAGCGCGCGCGAAAGACTTCAATTATCTGATCTTCGTAGAACACCCCAAGCCCGGCATGTCCTTTCTCAGGGAGAACCGCGATGGCGGGGAAAACCTCGGCTCCTTCCCGACCTCTCTGGCCACGCAGGGGCTCGCAGCTCTCGCCGTAAGCGTTTTCGACCCCAATTATGAGGGCGACTTAATCTACAAGTGCGAGGGGCTGGGGACATGGCGCGGGCAAGCCGTTTGGCAACTGCGCTTCGAGCAACGGAAGGGCGTGCCGTCGCGCATTCGTATCTGGAAAAATAGCCGCGGCACATTCTCCGTACCTTTGAAGGGCCGCGTGTGGATTGCCGCGAGCAGCTACGACGTGCTTCACATAGAGACGGATCTTCGCGAACCTGTGACCGAGCTCGAGCTCACGCGCGATCATCTGAGCATTGATTATGGTCCCGTGAAGTTTGAGCGCGGCGGGACGACGCTATGGCTTCCCTGGAACGCCGAGATGTTTCTGGAATTGCACGGAAAGCGGTACCACCACAGCCATACGCTGAGGAACTACATGTTATTTTCGGTGGACTCTGCCGGCACTGTCGCGAAGCCGAAAGAAGATCCGGAGCAAGAACAACGATAGCAAACGAAGTCTAGGCTGTCTGAATTTCAGCTCTGTATCCACCAACCTCGAGCATGAAAGCCGCGCAACTCTGGACCGCACACGGCAGAGAAAGCTGCCGCTGCGGAAATCCCTTTCTGCGCAAAAGAAAACGCCCCCGGGAAATCCGAGGGCGTTTTGAAAACCCAGCTGGCGACATTTCCCAGCGAACTACCGCTGGGGTGGCTTCGTTGCTGGAGCCGGAGTTGCTGGCTTGGGTGTGGCCGGCTTGGTAGTTGCCGGAGCTGCGGCCCCCGCTTTAACGGGGTATTGCTGGTCATAGAGACGAATGATGTCCTGCGTGACATCGATCTGATTCGAAGCGTAGAGGATCGGGGAATTCTGTCCGGATGTGTCCAGAACAACGCTGAAGCCGTTCTCGCGCGCGTAACGGTCCAGAACGTCCACCATTTTGCGCCCGATACGCTCGAGCACTTCTTGCTGTGCCGCGCCCGCGTCTTCTTGAAAATCGCTCCGGCGGCGATCGAGGCGCTGCGTGAGCCGCTGTCCCTCGGCCGTAAGCCGCGTTTCTTCCTCCTGGCTCAGTTTGCCCTGACCTGCCTGGAGTTTCTGCTGCAGATCATTGATTTGCTTTGTCAGGCCGTCGATTTCCGAAGACCGCGGCGCGAATTGCGATTGCAATTCCGCGGACGCCTGCTTGCCCTCCGCGGTGCTGCCGATGGCGCCGCGCAGATTGATGATGCCTACCGTTTTGGCCGCACCGGTGGCGCCAGCCGCTGGAGCCGCCTGTGCCCAGGCTGCTCCCGTGCCGATGACGCATGCTGCTGCGATAGCAGCGGATCTCAATACCATTCTCAAATTCACTTTATTCTCCTTGTTATGGGTGACCTCGACGAGATCGAGATCAACCGGAACCAAACTTTTCGTCGGCTTGAAACTACTTCCGTCTGCCTGCGCAATCCGCGGGCACCACACAAACCCCAAAGTATAGCCGAGCCCCTTGTCCTGCTGCAATCAGAAAGCATCAGCGATTCCTGTGCTTTCGCTCTCTTAACCCCCGGCGCAAAACTACGTCCTTAGTTCGGTATCGGGAAAATCAGCAGCCGGTTGTTGGCTTGATCCACGATGACCGCGAGATTCGTAAACTGATCTATGGCAATGCCAAACTGCGCCGAACCCGGAAGCCCAATCGTCTTTACCGTCTTCAACGGACTTGAAGTCGTGTCAACGAGCGACATCGTTTTGCCCGCTAGATTTGTGGTCAGTATCGCTCCGGTCTCCGGATTTATCGCCAGCGCGGTCGGGTTGATGCCGACGTTTACAGTGTTGGGCTGGCCATTGTCCGGATTGAAGGAGGAGATCACATTGCCGCCGCTGGAGCTGGCAAAGAACACTCCATTGTGGGCCGTCCCGGTCGTCACAGTGGGGTCAAAAACGATACCCGTCGCCGGGGCTGTTACGCCGCCGGTCGGTGCTGTAGTGCTAAGCACGGGAGTCGTCGCCCCAATGTCCACGACTTGCAGAGCTCCTTGGGGAGCCTGCCCAGTGACGAGTTGGAGCGCCGTGACCACGGCAATACCCTGATTGTTTGTGCCGCGGTCCGGGTCAATCGCCACAGCCGTCGGCTGTTGGAATCCACCAATGCTTACTGGAGAAAGCGTAGTCGCGGGCGTGCTTCCAAACAGAAGGCCTAGGTTGATTTCAGAAATGGTGCTTGAGCCCGTGTTGGCGACGACGGCAGCACCAGTCGCATCATTTATGGCCACTCCCGTGGGGTTCTTCCCCGTAGTAACGGCTGGGACCGCGAGTGAATTTGTGAGCAGATTGACGACCGAAACCGTGCCATCCGCGTTATTGGCAACCACGGCCAGACCAAACGGCTGGCTCACGGCAACTCCCTGAGGAGTAGCCCCGACCGCGATGGAATTAAGAATCTTGCCGAAGTTGGGGTTCTGCTGCGTAACACCACTTACTGTCACGGTCGGATTGATATCAACTACCGAAATGTTATTGCAACCGCTGTTGCTTACCACAGCGATCGGCGAGAAGGGCCCGTTGACGAGCTGGTCGGCAATGGCCACGGAGCTTGGCTGCGTGTTGGTGGTATTCCCGCTGGCGTCCGTGCAGATTTTGGACATGTCCACCGTTTGAATCACGAAAAAGTCCGTGGCGTTGGATTGCACACCGCTTCCGTTAACAACGTCGAGTGCGTAACGATGCGGGAACGACAGCTTGGCAGCCGGAATTGTAGCTGTGAGTTGCCTGTCGCTGACGAATTGTACGTTGCCGGCAGGAATGGCTGTGCCGTCCAAGCGAACCTGACTTGCAGCGTCAAAACCCGAGCCGAAGATTTGCACTCCGCTCAAGTCGGTTGCCGACGTGAGCGTTCCCTGCGGCACGGTCGCGTTGGGAATTCCTCCAATCGCGCCAAGCGCGGGAGTGGGACTCGGCACAAGGATCTCCGTTATTTGCGTCGTCTTCAGGGCGTTCCCGGAAGACCCGGTGGTCGGCCCGAGATTGAGGATGACGATCTGACTGCTACCAGACATGACGACGAAAGCCTGGTTGGTGGCTGGATCTACTGCCAAGCCGCCAAAAAGCGTTAGAGAGTTGGTCGTGCCGTTCGGCACCGTCAGCGTGGCCCTGCCGGTTCCGGGCAATGTGGTCTGGGTGTTGTAAGTGGTTTGGTCTGTCGGATTTTGTGGATTGACCAGGCATGACGCGGCCGGTGCATTGCAAGCGAAGGCATAGCGTCTCGCGCTCACCGGATCGGCAATGGAAACCTGATTAAGCCCGGGGTTATAGGAAACGATTGCGTTCGAGTACGGCTGCCAGGCGATGTCCGTAGTGCCTAAGAGCTCAGGCGAATTGGCGCAGGTGGTCGAATAAAACGTGCAAGTCGCAAAGTAAGATATCGAGCTGATGCTTTGATCGAGATTATTGATCAAATTGATCTGCGGACCATTTGAGCCGGTCGCGTTTCCATCGGCAAGCGCAGCAGTGTTCGTGACGGGATTGATAGCAATGCCCTGCGTCGTCTGGGAGAGTCCACCAAAGATTAGGTTCGGAGTGCTAAAAAAAATCTGAGCTGCAGTGACATTGGGATTATTGGGGTCAGAAGGAGCCAGCGTCACGGTGCCGCTGGAAGTCGAATTCAAAATGTAGCTGAAGCTGACCTCACTTACAGCGGCGACGTTGAACACACCGTTGAAGTTCGCAGTCGTGCTATTGCCCGTAGTGCCAGGCCCCGGCACGCCGGTGATCAGCACAGTGCCAGAGTTGCCAGGCACCAAGCCGTTGGATGCCGTCGTCGTGACGGTCACGATTCCAGCCGCGAGCGTCAATGACTTTATAAAGGACGATTGGGAAGGCCTGGTCACGTCCACGCCTTGCAGTGCACCTTGTCCGCCGGGTGTGACGAACGCCAGGTGGCCGTGAGGCGCCATTGCAATCTGCGGGTACTGACCAGAATTCAGTGTGACCTGAGCAAACAGGCACTGCCCGGCCGGGGAAGGCGTGACCGTAGAGAGCGGGCATCCGAACGGATTGGCTCCCGTATTCAAGTTCACGAGGAACCCGAGGTTTGCCGCCGAAGAAGTGGACGTGGACGAATAAGCCACCAGCGCCATATTCGTGTCGGGATCCACGCCAATCGCATAGGGCAGCGGCGCCGGCGAAACTTGTCCCTGCAGGGCGCCGGAAATATCAATGGTGAACGGAGTGCCGGGAGCTGGAATGGGCGCGCCCGGAATGGGGAGAACCGTTACGCTCTGATCCTGATAATTGACGACCGCGACGGTGTGGTTGGTGCGATTCACGGAGAGACCTGTGGGAACCTTGCCCACGGCCACTGGACCACCCACCGGGGTCAGCGTTCCAACTCCGATACTGTAGAACTGGACGGCATTGGAGCCGGTTTCAGCGACGGCAACCATTCCCAGCGTCGGATCAATATCAATCGCGCTTGGGTTGGTGCCTGCAGCCACAGGATTACCCACGACGACTGGCGGAGTCGTCGAGTAGTTCGGGAAAACGGCCAAATCTGTTACAGCCGGGTTGTCTTCAAAAGGTAGCGGCGGCGTTGTCCGCGCGACGGAGAGAGCATAGAGTCCTGGGCTGCCTGTGTTGATCGGGCCACTGGGGAATTGCACCCTCAATTGCCGCGAACTAGAAAGAGGCTGGCCCTGGCCATTCGTCGTGCCAGGAATCGTGGTGCCTTGGAAAATGACGTTCGCTAAGTGGCCGCCTTGACCTAAGTAGCCTCCGTCTATCGTCAAATTGATAGTGCCGGAAGACACCCCGCCCTGAATTATGTCGCCCGGAGCCGAATTCAACACTGTCGGGCGCACGGGCAAAATATTGTAGGTGAAAGTTCCTCCGGGAGTTGTTGTGACCGGTTGTCCGGGATCGGCTACGGAAACGGTGACGGGGCCGGTGCCGGCCAAATTGCCTGAGAAAAGGCGGATTCTGGCGCCCGTCGAGGTCGGGCTCGCCACCGTGGTCGTGGGAATCGGAAACAGCACCTTGACCTGTCCGGAAGCGGACGAAAGCGTTGTTTGGCCGTTGTTCGCATCCGTTAGCGTGATCAGCGAGGCCGAAGAAATGTTCGGAGCATTGAGATAGATGTCCCAATACTCGGCGCCCTGTGGAGCGATTGTGGGAGTGATGCCGTTAAATGTAATCGGCCCGCCGGGAGTAATAGTGATGGTCGCGAGGGCAAAGCGTGTGGTGTCCTCCACCGAGGTCGCCACAAGAATCACATTTGCGGGCGTCGCGGTTACGGTCGTGCTCGTAGGCACAACCGCGGGAGCAGTGTAAACCCCGTTCGCATCGATCGAACCACATCCCGTGGCATTCCCGCTTACCGTACACGTGGGAAGAGTCAAGTACGGATTGGCATTTGTGCTGGTCGTGGTGGGAGTCGTCTGAGTGACAAGCCAGGTCACACCCTGGTTTTTGAGGTCATTCGTGAGGATTGCAAAGAAGGGCTGCTTCTCGTTTGTCGGCACCGCGGCAGTGCTGGGAGTGAGTGTCACGGTGATACCGGAGTCGATGAAAAGGGAGACTGTGCCGGTCTTCGTTGAGTCCGCAACGGATTGCGCCGTGATTATGATGATCAGCCCGGGAAACTTGGTTTGATCGGGCAGAGTCTGCGGGGCAGTAAAGGTCGCGGTCGCCGGCCCGGTGGTCTGTTCGTTGGAAAGAGTGCCAAAGGTGCCGTCCGTTGGGCAAGGAAGGGCCTTATTCGTAGTCACCGCGCCAGAGGAAGAGGTGGTCGTGGTTGTGTACGTGCATCCAACCCACTTGGAGTCGGTGTTCGTCGAACCCACGACCGTGGAGGTGAGGGTCGTCGACTGACCCAAAATGAGCGTACTGCCGACGGATGAACTAACGGACATAGTAATGGCGATGACGCCGGTACCGCCTCCGCAGCCGCTGAAAAATATGCAGGGCGCTATGACCGCGAGCGCCAAGTAGCTCGAAATTTTCCACAACTTCATTTCCCTTGCCTCCCAAAGTTAACGCGCGCCGCAGATGTTGCAGCCCGCAGGCCTAATTTTCTCCCAGGCAATTCCAAAATCTCCAGACCGCTAAAATGTCTTGCCTACCGTGAAGCGAAATGTCGTCTTCGGCTCGAAGTAGTTGAGCCGTCCCGGATTGCTCAGGAATGTCAATTGAGGCGCGATTTGGCTGTCCCAAAGATTTGGACCCAGCGTATTTCTCCAGGAATCGAGCGTGCTCTGGCTGACGAACGGATTAGGGGAAGCAATCTGGGAGTACAACCTGTTCAAATTATAAGCGTAATAAATCCGGAAGGGCGCCTGGACGATCGGAAGGTTGACGCCAAATTCGATGCCCGCCGAGTCTCTTAATTTGAAGTTCGTTCCGGGATAAATACTAAGATTTTTCGTAAGCGGCGCGTTCGGGAATGTAGACGTTATGTTCGCTAAGCCTGTTTGATCCAGGCGCAAGGCATTGGTGCGAAGAATTCCGTCCGTTCCGGCGTCGGCGAAGAGAGACATCGTGACGGGCCCTGCGATGGGGATACGGTATTCGATGTTGCCGGAAGCTTGAAAGTCGCCGCCCGGCAAAGTCGCCGTATAAACCAACACGGGAATGGTAAACGACCTCAACGCGCCTCCGGAAAGAGGATCGTGATAGATAAGGGTCTGTGCGGTCACACTGGGAATGAAGACCACCGGCGAAATGGACCGAATATCAAATCCGCGAATGTCATTTTCGCCGCCCATGTAAAAGCGGCTGAACGGGGGCACTTCCTTGCCGCCGTAGCCGTTAATTATGCCGGTGGTGAAGTGCACGCCGATGGCATTGCGGTGATGGTTGATCGGGTGGAAATATTTGATGTCGAAGACATTGGTGACGGTGTTTACATTGCCCCCCAAAGGCCCGCCCTGGAATGACATGGAATAATAGAAGCTCTTGCCCTTCGTCGCGTTGATCGGATTATCGATGGTGTTGTACGTGATGGACGGCGAAATCGTGCTCGAGACGATGCCGTTCAATGCGCTCGGCCCGGTAATGCTCTGGAATTGCAATTGCTCGAACAAGAGACTGGAGGCCTGATTGAACGAAGTGATATTCGTGCGAGTCAACCCATAGGTCAGGCCGAGCCTGGCGAAAGAAAAACGCTTGAGCGGGTAGCTTGCGAATGCGGTGAAGCCCGTGCTGTCCTGATCGTAATCCTGGATGTATTGAGGGTTGATACTAACCTGCTGACCGGTAAACGCCGCCTCCTGCTGGGCCTGGTTGAAGTTGTACTTGCTCGAGAAGACGGTGAATCCGGTGGAAATGGGGCGGTCGAAGAGGTAGGGCTCCGTGAATCCGAATTGCAAGACGCGCTGGTACGCACCAAATTGCGCCGAGAGCGTGAGTGTTTCGCCTAACCCCAAGAAGTTGTTTGTCTGATACGTGAGGCCGATAAAGCCGCCCGCCAAGCCGCTCACGCCGCCTTGTAGACCGATGGACTGTTTGCCCTTCTCTTTGAGCTTGAGATTAATGTCCACCGTGCCGTCTTTGGTGTTTTTCTGCAGCTCCACGGCTTTGTCAGCTTCGATCTTGTCGAAATAGTTGAGCTGGTTGAGCCGCAAAATGCTGATATCCCAATAGCGTTTGTTGAAGAGCTGGCCTTCATCAATCAGCAACTCACGGCGGATGACTTTGTCTCGCGTGGTGGTGTTGCCACTGAAGTTGATGCGGCGGACGTAGTATTGCTTTTGTTCGTCGAAGTGCAGCGTAAGGTTGATCTTCTTCGCCACATCATCAATATCAAAATCCGGCTCGGCCGTAAAATCGATGAAGCCGTACTGGCCGTAAGCGTCCCCATAATTCTTCAGAGCCTTGCGGAGTTTGTCTACGTTAAGGATGTCGCCTTCCTTCAACGGAAAGAGAGCCTTCAGCGGCTCCACTTTGAGCGACAAGGCCTTGTCGGGGTCCGAACTGACGATCTTGAGCGTCCCCATGTGGTAACGCTCGCCTTCTTCAATTTTAATGGTGATGTTGACGGCCTTCCCGATATGCGGCCGCAGTCCGGGGAGCGGAACACCCTTATGATGAACATCAATGTTGTCCAAAATCGGGCCATTGGGAGCGACCACCACGCGGAAGTATCCATTGTCCTGGTACAGACCACGGACGCCGACTTCCAGGTCCTCGTTGAGTTTTTCGCGGTCGTAGGTCTTGGACAAAACGGGGATATCCCAGTAGTACAGCGGAATTCCGTAAGGCCGGTCGTGCCTCATGGTGCGGATGAGCTTGCGATCACTGAAGGCGTGATTTCCTACAAACTTGATCGTTCCGACTTTAACCTTGGGACCTTCATCAATTTTGAAGACCAGGATCACCGCGTTGCTCGACGCGATGCGTTCGTACTCGGGCGTTACTTTCGCAAATTGGCGACCGTGTTCCCCGAGCAATTCCTTCAGCACCACTTCGGCCTTTTTGATTTTCGTCGGGTCGAAAGGGCTTTCCACGGAAAGCCCGACTTTGCGCTCCTTGAAGCGGTCGAGAATATCGGATTCCGTAACCGAGTGAATGCCGTCGTAGCGGATGCGGCGAATCTGCGGGCGTTCTTTTACATCGAAAATGATGATCTTGGCGTCCGCGCGATCGGGAGAATCTTCCACGCGCAGTTTTACATCCTCGAAGAATTGCGTGTTCCACAGCGCCTGGAAGTCACGGCGCAGGGTCTCTTCATTGTATGCATCGCCTTCGCGGCTGAAGATGCGGGCCTTCAACGTGTCGCTGCGGATTCTCCTGTTGCCCAGGAATTCGATCCTCTCGATTACCGCTTGCTGCTGGGCGTTGGCGGCTTGCTGTGGGGCTTGCGACTCTGCGGAAGTAACGGGTTCGTTTTTCGCGGAATCTGAAGAGAGTGACACTTGTACCGGAGACGCGGATGCAGACGCGCCCGCGAGGAGATTTTTTTGCGTTGCTGCTGGTGAGCTGGCCGCAAAGCTTAAAAAGAACGCCGCGATCCAGGTGACCCGAAACGCCAAAACTCCAAACGGCAAACAGACTCTCCTATAAGCGGCCATTGAGGTCGTCAAGGCCGCGCCCCCAAAACACAATTTGTTTTTCTCCCGCCGGACCCGGTGTGGGCCGGTCGTTTGCTGACCCCGACCTGGTCGGGGTCACCCGTGCGTTGTGTCAGATTCGCTAGTGGATAACCGGGGTTGCCTCAACCACCGGACGGAAGGCCAAAGCTTCTCCTGCGACATAAATCTGCAGCGTCGCCGGCCTCTGGATTCCCCCCTGGATGAGCGCCTCCGAGAGCGGGTCTTCGACATACTTCTGAAGAGCCCTGCGTAGCGGCCGTGCCCCATAGTTGCGGTCCGCACACGTTTTCTCGAGGATCCACTGGCGTGCTTCCGGCGACACCACTATCTGCACCTGCCGGTGAATCAGCGTGTCGTTCAGCTGGCCCACGAGCAAATCAATGATGCGGAGCAAATCTTCGTCGCTGAGAGCATTGAATATGATGACTTCGTCCAGCCGGTTGAGAAACTCCGGGTTGAACGCCTGTTTTCACTTCGTTCATCACCATTTCTTCGATGGACTTCTGGCTCGCTTCATCGGCGCCAGACTGGAATCCGATGGAAGTGCGCCTCTGCAAGTGCCGCGCGCCCAGATTGGAAGTCATGATAATGATGGTGTTCCGGAAATCCACGGTGTTGCCGAGACCATCCGTCAACTGCCCGTCTTCGAACACTTGCAGCAATATGTTGAAAACGTCCGGGTGCGCCTTCTCGATTTCATCCAGGAGGATGACCGAGTACGGCGTCCGGCGAACGCGCTCCGTCAACTGCCCGCCTTCTTCGTAACCCACATACCCCGGAGGCGCGCCGATGAGCTTCGATACGGAGTGTTTCTCCATGAACTCCGACATATCGAAGCGTACCAACGACTTCTCCGAACCAAACAGGAATTCCGCGAGACGGCGGGCGACTTCGGTTTTTCCGACGCCGGTCGGCCCAAGGAAGAAGAAGCAGCCGACTGGGCGCAAAGGCGATTTGAGGCCCGCGCGGCTGCGACGAATGGCGCGTGCCAGCGCGGTGATAGCTTTGTCCTGGCTGATGACGCGCTTGTGCAGCTCCGGCTCAATTCGCAGAAGTTTTTGCTGTTCGTCTTCTTTAATGGAAGTGACGCCGATGCCCGTCCAACGCGAAACCACTTCCTCGATGTCCTCGCGGGAGACGATGCCGGTCGAAGCATCATCCAGCTTGTAGCGTTCGCGAAGCGTGCGCAGATTCTCTTTTTCTTTGCGCTCTTCCTCGGAATAAAAACGCGCCTTTTCGAATTCGTGATTGGCGATCGCCGTTTCCATCCGGTGCGTAATGAACTTCACGCGCTTCTGCACTTCGCCGACTTCTTCTGGAACTGTGGCTTGGCGCAGCTTCACACGCGCGCCGGCTTCGTCAATCAGGTCAATGGCCTTGTCTGGAAGAAACCGGTCTGGAATGTAGCGGTTGGAAAGATAGACGGAATAGCGCAGTGCTTCATCCGTGTAGCTGACCGCATGAAATTTTTCATAACGCTCGCGGACGCCCTGGATTACCTGGACGGCTTCTTCTTCATTGGGTGCGGGAACCTTGACGGATTGGAAACGGCGCTCTAAGGAGCGATCCTTCTCGACGGATTTGCGGTATTCGCCGGGCGTCGTAGCGCCGATGCACTGTATTTCACCCCGCGAAAGCGCCGGCTTCAGGATGTTCGCGGCGTCCAGCGATCCTTCCGCCGAACCTGCGCCCACCAGCGTGTGAAGTTCATCAATAAAAACGATCGAGTTCTGGCTCTCCATCAATTCCTTCATGATGGTCTTGAGCCGCTCTTCGAATTGCCCGCGGTATTTTGTGCCCGCCACAATCAGCGAAAGATCCAAAGAAAGGATGCGTTTGTCCGCAAGGAAGGGCGGCACATCGCCATCCGAAATGCGCTGCGCCAGTCCTTCAACAATTGCCGTCTTTCCGACGCCCGGCTCGCCAATCAAAACTGGATTGTTTTTTGTCCGGCGGCAGAGAATCTGGATCACGCGCTCGACTTCGCCTTCGCGTCCGACCAGCGGGTCCAGCGATCCTTCGCCCGCAGCTTGCGTCAGGTCGCGGCTGAATTCCGCCAGCAGTGATGTTTCTTTCGGACGGGTGGCCGTCGTCTTCTCGCCCGAAGTGCGCGCCAATTCTTCGCGCAGCGTCGAGAGGCGAAGCCCGCGCTCCATCAAAATCTCCGCGCCAAAGCACTTTTCTTCGCGCAGGATCCCGAGCAACAGATGCTCGGTGCCCACGTGCTTGTGTCCCAAGCGTTCGGCTTCTTCCGCCGACATGTTCAGGATGCGCTTGCATTCAGCGCTGAGCGGCACTTCGACGGAGGTCGAGATGCGCTCGCGAATGGTGATGCGCGCCTCGATCTCTTTGCGTATCGATTCAATCGATCCCTGCTGCCGCAGGAAACGGTTTGCCAGCGCTTTGTCCTCGCGCATCAAGCCGAGCAGCAAATGCTCGGTCTCGATGTACGGGCTGCCGTACTGGCTGGCTTCGTATCGTGCAAAAAATATGACGCGACGCGCTTTCTCTGTGTAGCGTTCGAACACGTTAGCTCGCTTCTCCCCCTGGGGCCCCGCTCGCTGGAGCCGAAGCCCCGCGAGTTTGCAGAACGCCATGTTCAAGTCCGAGTATCCGGTCGCACCGCGCTGCGAGCGCCAGGTTGTGCGTCGCGATCAGCGACGTCAACCCATGCGTGCGGTGCAGCCGTTCCAGCAACTCAAACACGGCCCAAGCATTCTGCTCGTCCAAATCTCCGGTAGGTTCATCTGCCAGCAGCACGCTCGGCCCAGTGACGAGCGCCCGGGCTATCGCGACGCGCTGCTGTTCCCCTCCGGAGAGTTCCCCTGCGCGGTGATCCGCCCGGTTTTCCAGGCCAACCTCCGCGAGCCACTTCCGCGCCATCCCCAGCGCCGAAGCGAAATTCTCGCCGCGCAACAACAGCGGCATGGCTACATTTTCTGCAGCCGTAAAATCCGGCAACAACTGGTGGCGCTGCCAGAGAAAACCCACCGCGCGGTTTCGAAATTCCGCGAGCGCCGCGTCATCATTCGTTTCAATGGCTTTATCCGCGAAGTATACTGTACCGCTTGTTGGCGTGTCTAGCGCGGCCAGCAAATGTAACAGCGTGCTCTTGCCCGCTCCTGACGGCGCAACGATCGCAACCATCTCTCCTCGCCGCAAACTCAGGTTCGCATCCGACAAAACTGGCAGGCTTTTTTCGCCGCTTCCATAAACTTTCTTCAGGCTCCGCGCTTCCATCACCACGGATGCGGCGCCTCGCGTGATCGCTTGGCTCGTCCCAACTACCTGCCTCGCGTTATCTTGCGGCTGAGTCATTTTGTTCTCAAACCCAATCTTGCATGTATCCGGGTTACCGTACAGCTTCTCTTTACTTAGATGCCACTTACCCATTCCTCGTGGTTCCCGATGCTTGTCGCGACCGGGCTAGAAAGCCCAAGAGTTTCCTATTTCCGCCTAGCGCCTGCCTGTCTCCAAATTGCCCAGAAAATGGCAAGTTTGGAACACTCTTAAACTTCCTTTTTTCAATCACTTATAGCGTGCAGGAGCACTTCCCAGAGGCGAGGGCAACACCCTGGTTCTACCCGCTTGCCTCTGCGCACTTATATGTGCAAACAGCACGCCAAAATCCCTCGCCTAAAGCCCGTAGAATCAGTCACGCCACCCGCTCAGCTACTCATAGCGGAGAATCTCTACCGGCAAAAGCCGCGCCGCCGCCCTCGCGGGAAGTATCGTCGCCCCGATCGAAATCCCCATCGCCGCCAGCGTGATCCACACACCATCCAGCGCGCTGGGATGAAACGGTACATAAGAGACCGCATAAATCGCCGGATCAAGCGGAATCAAATGATACGCTCCCGCAATCAGCGCAAAGGCGTAGCCAACGCACAGCCCGATCACCGTCCCCGTGAACCCGATCGCGATTCCCTGCCACAAAAAAATCTTTCGAATCTGTTCGCGCCGCGTCCCCATGGACATCAGCACCGCAATGTCCCGAGCCTTGTCCGTCACGGTCATCGAAAGCACCACAAGAACGTTCAGTCCCGCAACAAATGTAATCAACCCGATGAAAATCGCCGTAACCAATTTTTCCAGCCGCAACGCCCGGAACAACGCCAGGTTTTGCTCCACCCAGGTGGTCGCCAAATAATCTTGCCCCGCCATTTGCTCAGCCTGCCGCGCAATCTCTCCCGCGCGCGCCGGATTGTCCAGCCGGAATTCCAGCACGTTGACAACGTCGCCCGTGCCCGAGAGCGACTGCGCCGCTGGCATCGTCAAAAAGCACCAGTTCTTGTCATAGTCGAAAAATCCCGATTCGAATACTCCCGCCACGCGATACCGTCTCGTCCGCGGAATCAAACCAAATGGCGTCAACCGTCCCTGCGGACTCATGAGCGTCACGTAGTCACCAGGCGCCATCTTCCATTCGTCGGCAAGCTGCTTGCCAACCATCAGCCCGTCAATTCCCTCTGCATCTGGCCTGAAATCAAGACTTCCCGCAACAATTCTCTGCAGCGCTTGATCTCCGCGCCGCTCGCGTTCCGGTTCGACGCCTTTCGCGACGACTCCCAGAGCCTCGCCGCCAAAGGACAGGAGCACTGTCTGGTAAGTTGCGGGGACAACGGACCGCACTCCCGGAATTGCCGCGAGCTTTGCCGCCAGTGCTTCGTAGTTATGAATCTCCGAGCCTGGGCGCGTCAGCGATATGTGGGCTTGTACACCGAGCAACTGATCCTGCAGCGTCTCGCGAAATCCCGTGTTCATCGCCAGCGCAATCACCAGCGTCGCCACGCCCGCCGACACTCCCAGTACGGAGAACAGCGTCACCAGCCGCAGAACCGCCGGCCGGTAAGGCGACCGCAAATACCGCCGCGCCACGAACCATTCAAATCGCATGGGTAAATCGCATTGGAGAAAGGATACTTTACGTGCCGTCCGCTTCGGTAGCGGAGTCTTGCCGCGTTTCCGGTCGCAGCAGCGGAAAGAGAATCACATCGCGTATGGACTGCGAATCCGTGAGCAGCATCGTCAGCCGGTCAATGCCGATGCCCTCGCCCGCGGTTGGCGGCATGGCGTGGCAAAGCGCTCGAATGTAATCTACGTCAAGCTGCTTTGGAACCTCTTCCCCTCCTTGGGCGATTTGCGCCAGGAATCGCCGCTCCTGCTCAGCCGGATCATTCAGCTCCGAAAAGCCGTTGGCCACTTCCATTCCCGCCACGAAAATCTCGAATCGCTCCGTCAGAGAAGGATCTTCAGGCTTCTGCTTCGAGAGCGGCGAGATGTCCGTGGGAAAATCGTACAAAATCGTCGGCTGAATAAGCTTGTCTTCCGCCATCGTTTCAAAGAGCAAGCCCGTCCATTCGCCATCCTTTAATACGCCTTTCGAGGCGGCGTAAGGCGCACCCGCGGCTTTCGCCCAAGCGTTATAGCGCTCCACCGCCCCGCGCGGCCCACCCGCGGCCATAAGTTCTGCCTGCGAAGGCGCAGCTCCCGCGCCAGTCGGCCAGTACTTTATGATCGCTTCGCGCATCGTCAGTTTCTCGAATTTCGCAAAATCCAACTCATGCTCGCCGTACTTCACCATTGTCGACCCGGTGATGCTCTTCGCCAGCAGCGCGAACAACTCTTCGTTCATCTCCATCAAGTCCCGGTAATTGCTGTAGGCTTCGTAAAACTCCAACATCGTGAATTCCGGATTGTGTTGCGTCGAGATCCCTTCGTTCCGGAAGTTGCGGTTAATTTCGTACACCCGATCAAACCCGCCGACTGTCAGCCGCTTGAGGTACAGCTCCGGCGCGATCCGCAGATACAGATCAATGTCCAATGTATTGTGATGCGTGACGAAGGGCCGAGCCGCTGCGCCTCCCGGGATCGGGTGCATCATCGGCGTTTCAACCTCTATATATCCGCGCGCATCGAAAAAGCGCCGCAGCTCCTGAATAATCCGCGCCCGCGCAACAAACACCTGCCGCGATTTGTCGTTGGCTATCAGGTCCAGATAACGCTGGCGGTAGCGCAGCTCCACATCGGTCAGCCCGTGCCACTTCTCCGGAAGTGGCAGTAAGGCCTTGGAAAGGAACGTCAGCTCCTCAACCCAAATCGAAAGCTCGTTGGTTCTCGTACGGAAAAGATGCCCGCGAACGCCTATCAAATCGCCCAGATCCAGCAGGTGAAACAGCGCAAAGCCGCCTTCGCCGACAACGTCTTTCCTTACATAGATTTGTATCCGCTTGCCGGAACCCTGCAAATGCGCAAAGCCCGCCTTCCCCATCAAGCGCAGGGAAACAATTCGTCCCGCCACGCGAACTTCGTGCTTCTCAGATTCCAGCTCCGCGGCCGACTTCTCGCTATGCTTTTCCACAAGCGCCGCTGGCGTATCTGTCCAGCGGAATTCCCGCGGAAACGGCTCATGTCCGAGAGCTTCTATTTGCTCGAGTTTCTTTTGGCGCTGTTCAAACTGATCGCGAGGCTCAAATTGCAATCGGAGATCCTTTCGGCGTGAATGCAGGCGAGTATAGCGGTCACCGCCTCGTTGGGGCAACTGCCAGCAAATTCCGGGCTCTTCCTTGTGGGAGGGACCAGAACTACTAGAGAACATCCCAAGAAAATCGTTCTCACGAAATTAGAATTTGTTATACTTTCCTTCCTGTTCCCTCAGGGAGACACCTAGTGAGAGACCGTGTGCGCCCCTCCTCAGCCCGCGGCACGACTGTGAAAGATGACTGGCGAGCTTGGTTACCGGAAGAAAAAGACCAGGTATTTCGCTCCTATGTTCGCCAATTAGAGATCTCGTACAACATGTTCAGTGTTTCTTTGGATGAAGCTCTCGAGCTTCGCCAAGGCGGACGCCTGGCAAAGGCCGGCCAAGCCGTGTGCGTCACACCCGACCTCTGCAACCGCCTCACCCACCCTCTCGTGGCTGTCCTTTGGGCGCTCGGCGAGCACGCCAAACATTACGGCACTGTTCCGAATGCCGCGCCTCTCGATCCCGCCAATTTTCAGGGCCCACGAGGCCAGCGAGCCGCGCGCCTCAGCAGCTTGCTCTGCCGCGTCCTGCTCAGCGAGCGTTCCCAGTTCCTCTACAAGATCAGTACGCTGGGCGAAATTGTCGATGATCTCAGCCGTGATTTTTGCGCCGCCGCCGCCGAGATCGCCAGCGTTGGCTCGATGGACTCCGACGCCGAATGGCAAGTGGTTGACGCAACTCACTATGACTTGAACACCTGTCTCCGGGAAGCCATCGTCCTCCTGAAATCCTTTCTCATGGCCCTCCCCGAGGACGAGCTGGGTTCCTTTCAAGCGACCGTCTGCAGCCAGATGGGCGTCTCCAAACCCAAAAAGCTCACCTTTAGCCAGCGTTTGATCCGCCATAGACGAATGGCCCCAATCGGGGGAGAATAAGCTATCCAGCCTGAAGGCCGGCCACTCGGCTCATGCTGCCGGGGAATAAGACAGTGTCCCCGCTTGTCTGATTGAGAACACCCAGTCCTTGCGAGGACAACTCTAGGAGGGATTCGGTGCATCCGAACGATTGGATGCGCCGCAATTGGACCGTTGGCCAGGAACCGACCAAGCGAGCCCAGTGTGCCGACTGCTCTACCGTCGCCAAATAGGGTGAATGTCACGCAGTCACCTAGATCGGCGACTGAAGCGGAAGCTATTCGCCTGGCGCAAGCAGGGGATGCTGCGGCTTTTGAGTATCTGTACCAGCTCCATAGCCGTCGCGTCTACGCCTTGTGCTTGCGGATGGTTGGTAACCCATCTGACGCGGAAGACCTTATGCAGGAAGCTTTCCTGCAGCTCTTTCGCAAGATTGGTACTTTCCGTGGAGAGTCGGCTTTTTCAACCTGGTTGCACCGCATGACGGTGAACGTGGTCCTGATGCGTTTGCGTAAGAAGTCGCTCCCTGCGGCCTCTCTGGAAGAAACGACGGAACCCGATGAAGAGACAGGTGGCCCCAGAAAAGACATTGGCGCGCCCGATTTGCGTCTCAGCGGCGCAGTGGACCGCGTCAATCTGGAACGCTCGATTGAAAAGCTTCCGCCCGGATACCGGACCGTCTTTGTCTTGCATGACGTCCAGGGATTCGAGCACAACGAGATTGCAGGCATCATGGGCTGCTCTGTAGGTAATTCGAAGTCGCAGTTGCACAAAGCGAGGACGCGTCTGCGCGAGTTGCTTCAGGAAGATTTGCGCGACCAGGCTCGAGCAGAACGTCACGCTGCAAAAACGCAAGCTGGGCTCGGAGATTGAGCTAGAATGTAGCCAACTGTTCGGCTCGGGGAAGCGTCTTATAAACTTAATGGCAGTTGAGCGGGGAGGCCACCCAGGTCTTTTGCCCGCGGGGTGAAGTGACATGCAGTGTAAAGATGTTGAACTCGTTCTGGAACAGGAAGGGCTGGAACCGCTTCCTCTAGAAGCTCGAGCACACTTGGCGGAATGCCGCGATTGTCGCAACTACATCGCGGACCTCACCAGCCTCGTGGACGCGGCGAAAAAATTGCCCGCGGAAATCACTCCCCCGGATCGAGTTTGGATTTCTCTCCGCACGCAACTCGAAGAAGAAGGAATTATCAGGACTCCGGCAGATCCCATTCCTTCGGAATCCATTTCCTTTTGGGATTCGATCAGCGCTTTCTTCCGCAGCCGCGTGGTAGCCACCTCCATGGTTGGCATCCTCATCGTTGCAGCTGCCGTTTTCCAGATTCGCAGTGACAGAACCTCGTCTGTCTCCGTAAACGCGCCACCTATGCAGTCCGCCAAAACTCAGCCTCTTCCGGTCGCGGAGCCTACTGCTGCGGAACCAACCGGTGAGTTCGACCGCACGGCTCGCGCGCTGAACGATCAGGAACCAGTCGCTACCGGGATGCTTCTCGCCAGCACTTCTCCGATTGACGCTTCCTTGCGCGACAACCTGAAAAAAGTAAACGAATTTATTGCCGACTGCGAGCGCCACCTCAAGGAACAGCCTCAGGACGAACTGACGCGCGAATACTTGTCCGCAGCCTACGAGCAAAAAGCCGAATTACTGTCCGCGATGATTGAGCGCGGAAGGAGCATAAACTAACATGTGCCTTCGAACGATGGAGACTTCCCCAGTCCGTCCAGGTCTTTCCGTGAAGCGCAGCATCTTGCCGCTTCTGAGCGCTGGTCTTTTTCTCTGGAGCGCCGCGCCCGCCCGCGCCGCTGGCGCCGGACAGCGCGTTGAAAAACAATTCAACGTCACTGGACGCCCCGTCGTGGTGATCCACAACGTGGCCAACGGCCGCATCGAAGTCAAGTCCTGGAAGAATGCCCAAATAGACGTCGTCGGCACGCAGTCTTCCAACAAGATTGGATTTGAAATCGAGCAAGTGGGAGACCGCGTCGACGTCACCGCCAATATCCTGGACGCTTCCGCGCAGCCTTTGGAGCTCGAAGCCAACCTGCAACTCACCGTTCCGGAAGAAACCGAACTCCAGCTCAAGACCGAGACTGGTCTGATTTACGTCGAGCAGGTCACTGGCGACATGAAACTCGAAAGCTACGCCGGTGATGTCCACCTAAAGGAAGTCTCCGGCTACATCATCGTCAAGACCACCGGCGGCTCCCTGGTTTGCACACAATGTGCCGGCAAGCTAGATTTCAGCTCCATCGCTGGTAACGCCCAGATTCTTCAGCCTCAACTGAACAACGTCAATCTCATGACCACCACGGGTAACATTCTTTTCGACGGCGATTTCGTCCGCACCGGACTCTATTCCATGAAAAGCGGCAAAGGCCTCGTCGAGGTCCGCTTTTCCAGCACCGATTCGTTTGACTTGAAAGCTCAGACAGCCACCGGCATTGTTGATAATCAGGCCGCCGCTTTTCTGAAGCCCGATTCCCATGGTGTGAAGCACATCGCTTCCAAATTCACGCACGGGCTCTTCGGCACTTTCGGAATGGGCCTCGCGAAAGTCGAACTCTCGTCCTACAGTGGTACAATCCGCATCATGAAGCGCGATTAATTTTTCGCGCCACGAACTGGCGGTCCGCGTGGCCGCACTTTACTCTGAACAGTGACTCAACCGCCCTCTTTGCGTGGCCCCGCTGCCCGTCCTCAAGTGATTTGCCTTGCAGGTTTCATGGGTTCAGGTAAGACAACCGTGGGCACTCTGCTTGCGCGCCAACTAGCGTGGCGCTTCGTTGACTTGGACGAGCGCATCGAACAATCCGCAGGCCTCGCCATCCCGCAGATTTTCGAACGCTTCGGCGAACCAGCCTTTCGCCAGATCGAAGCCGATCAGCTCCGAGCCGCCCTCGGCCGCGCGTCCGAGCTCAGGGAATCCACCGTTCTCGCACTCGGCGGCGGCACTTATGCTCAGCCCGGCTGCCCCGAATTCCTGCGAAACGCTGCCGTTCCCGTTCTCTGGCTCGATTCGCCCATCGAACTTCTTCTTTCCCGCTGCATGACCATGACTGGTCGTCCGCTCTTTCGCGATGAAGCCAGCTTTCGCGCTCTTCACGCACAGCGTCTTCCCTCTTATCAGCTCGCTGATCATCGCGTGGACAGCTCCGGCGATCCCACCCAGGTCGTCGCCGAAATCCTCCGCCGCGGCATTGTAACGGCAGGTAGCAGCGAAGCACACCTCGTCGTCGAAAAACCAAATTCCTGACTAGCCTTCGCTAGAATAAGCATCGGAGATTCTTTCTCCGCCAATTTTCTGTTGTTCTTCGTGCTCTGCTGCGAAGGGGGTTTCATGGAAACAAAATCGCGTGGGCCTCTGGCCAAACTTTCTTTTTCTCTCAGCGTCGCCTTGATTTTTGCATGCGCTGTCGCAAGCATTGCCGCTCAAAAGAAAAACGCTGCTTCCTCCGGCGCAGGCGTCTTCGCCCAGGACAAGGGCAAGCTCACCATCAAGCTCGATGGCCAAAACGTCGGCCGCGAAGAATTTGAAATCACGCCCTCCGGCGGCGGCTGGCTCGCCAAAGGCGATGCCGAAATCAAACCGTCCGGCGGCCCCACCAGCAAAGTCTCCGGTTCGCTTACCCTTCAACCCGACGGTGCGCCCATCAGTTACGATTGGACCGCGCAAACCGAAAAAAAGAACGGCGCCCACATTCTCTTCGCCAACGGCATCGCCAACGTCACCGTCGAGATGGAGGGCGCGCGTCCATGTACGCCTGATGAGATAAAGGATCCCAACCGCAAGCAACCTTGCTTTTTCGAACAAAGCCTTTCGTTCAGTTCTCCCCTCATCGCCATCCTAGACAATAACCTCTACCACCAGTATGCCGTCCTCGCTCGTCTTTACGACTGGTCCAAGCGCGGCCCGCAAATTTTCTCCGTGCTCATCCCCCAAGAACTAATGCCCGGCACCATCACCGCCGAATCCACCGGCTCCGCCACCCTCGACGGCAAATCCTACGAAGGCTTCCGCGTCAACACCACTGACCTCGAGATTGATCTCTACCTCGATTCGAATCACCGCATGATGCGTCTCGAAGTCCCCGCCGCCAAAGTCTCCGTCATCCGCGACTAACCCGCATCTCTGGAACAATTTCAACTGTTCTGTTGTCCCCAACAAAAAAAGCGCGGTGTGACACTCACTGTCACACCGCGCCAATTTGTGCTCTGCTCTCGAAACGAAAAAACTTACCGTGCTACTGGCCGCTGAAACACCGGCCCCGTGCCTGGTCGCCGCAACACATAGCCCTGCGGCTGCCCATGGGAATGCGAAATCGCATGCCCATTCGAATGGCCGGCACCGATATGTCCGTTGTGTCCGTTGCCGTTGCCATTCGCCGGCGCGGGCTGCGGCATCCGCGCCGGATTACCGATAGGGCGGAGAGTAACCGGCGCTGCATGCACGTGATCGCTGATCGCCTGCAGCCTCTTCAAAATAGATTGCCACTGTTCCCAATCCAATTGCCGCAGGAACGGCCGCAATCCCTGGATGAACGGATCCTCGAGCAGCGCTTCGCCGTCGGATTCCGGGATAAAGAACCGGTTCAAGCCCACATTCAGCGCCTCGGAGATTTTCTCCAGCGTGCCGAGGCTCGGCGTCATCTGGCCGCTCTCAATGCGGGACAAGTAGGAACGTGACACCTTCGAGCGCGACTGTAGCTGGCTCTGGGTCATCGCGCGTGATTCGCGCAATTGGCGAATCCGCTGGCCGATATTCTCGACCGTTTGTTGGTTGGCGAACTTTTCGGATGTAGGTTCAGCGGCTGCTTCCTCCGGAGGTGCCGGTGGAGGAATCAGGAATTCCAAACGCTGAGGCAAGGCGCGCACACATCGGCGGCAGTTTCCCGTGCGCGTCCGGTACTGGACGAGACCACATGTCTTACAGCGAATGACTTCCCTATCCATTTCGAACGAATTCATACTTTCTTTTTCTATTTGAACAGACACCGGTACTCCTCGCTGACTTTGCACGGCGTGCGGATAGTGGGGGGAACCCCGGAACGACGTTCTGGGGAAGGCAGAAAACTGGCGCGACGGGAGTATCGTGCGTATGGCCATTTTCTGTCAAGAGTATTTTTGAACTATTTTTGTATATGCATTTCTCTCCACCGCGTCTCTACGAAAAATTTTCGCCTGTCCCTCCGGCCAGTCTCCTCCCATTTTTTCCGTCTTCCACAATCTGTTGTATGCTCTTCCGCGAACCACCAATCCTTTTGTGCTGCATCTCCATGTGGCACAGCCACCTCCGCCCCATCGCGCTGGTTTGGCGCGATGAATCCTGGCTGTGCTCTTTTAACGTCCGCACTCTCAGCGCCCCAATCATCTCTCGCCGTTGTACGATGTTCCCTGCGCCCATCGCGCATATCCACATCGGACACCTCATGCCGGAACTCCCCGACATCACCGTTTACATCGAAGCCCTCGAAACCCGCATTCTCGGCCAAACTCTCGAATCCGTTCGCGTCGTCAGCCCTTTCCTCCTGCGCACCGCAAACCCGCCTCTCGCCGACGCCCTCGGCAAAAAAGTCCTCCAACTCCGCCGCCTCGGCAAACGCATCTGCATCGGCCTCGAACACAACCTCTGGCTCGTCCTCCATCTGATGATCGCCGGCCGCCTTCACTGGCGCGCCCTCACTCCTAACGCCGCGCGCCCCAAAATTTCCCCGCCTCGCGGTCTCGCCGCCTTCGACTTCCCCTCAGGCTCTCTTCTCTGGACCGAAGCCGGCTCCAAAAAGCGCGCCTCTCTCCACGTCGTCTCCGGCGAAGACGGCCTCCGCTCTCTCGATCCCGGCGGCCTCGAAGTCCTCACCGCCACTCTCGACCGCTTCGCCTCCGCGCTTCTCTCCGCCAACCACACTCTCAAGCGCGCTCTCACCGACCCTCGCCTCTTCAGCGGCATCGGCAACGCCTACTCCGACGAAATTCTCTTCGAAGCCAAGCTCTCGCCTCTCGCGCTCACCCAAAAACTCTCCGTCCCCGAAATCAAGCGCCTCTACGAAGCCATCCGCTCCAGCCTCACCCACTGGACCGATCGCCTTCGCGCCCAATCCGCCGGCAAATTCCCCGAAAAAGTCACCGCCTTCCGCGAAGGCATGGCCGTCCACGGCCGCTACAAACAACCCTGCCCGCGCTGCACTACCAAAATCCAGCGCATCCGCTACGCCAGCAACGAAACCAACTACTGCCCCACCTGCCAAACCAACGGCAAACTCCTCGCCGACCGCGCCCTCTCCCGCCTCCTCCGCGAAGACTGGCCTCGCTCCCTCGACGAACTCGATCTCCTCACCTCCAAACCGCCCAAATAGGCGCATGTCGCCGTCAATGGAAAAGAATAAAACGCGCGATCGGGCCACCGGTCCTGGCTATCTCACATCTTGTTGTTTCCCACCTCTAGCTAAGCCGCTGACTACTTCACGGGCCGCCCCTACAGGGTGATAACGAGCACTCCGTCCCGTGACTTTGGTCACTGAAGCTGCGCGCCGGACCGAGTAACTCTCGTCGCAGTTCTTTCCCAGAGGTGACAACCATGGCTACCGCTCCTATTTCTCACGTGGACTCGCCAGTGCACGCCTCTCGAAAACACGGATGGACTTGGATCGTTGTTGCTGTCGGCTACTTCTTGCCCGCCATCGTCGGCGTCTGCGTTCGCCAGTACTTGGTTTCCATCGGCAAGCCGGTTATGTCGTGGGGCTGGGTCGCCCAGGAGTTTACCCTCTTAGCGGTTTTTTCTCTGATTTGGGTTTTGCCGTTTGTGCTGGTTGCTTTGCTCGCCGGATGGCTCTCTCTTGCAGAAATCAAGTACCGCGGATTCGTCTACGGGGCTTTCGTGGGAACCGCGGTATCTGAAATTATCATTTTCATTCAAGCATGGTGGAACGTCGAGGCCATCTTTCTAGGCTTCCTGGAAATTCCCGTCCTAGTCTTAGGAGGAACTGTTCTGGGAGGCGCACTAGGTTTTCTAGTCGGCTATCTCGTCGGACGCCTTCGCCACTAGCACAGCGCGCTGGAATCGCGACCAGCATGTGCTGTCTGGCGGGTCGGGCGCCCCATGTCGAAATAAATCTCGATACACCACCCCGCCACCCCAACCACGTCATTTCAAACGGAGCAGGCCGGCGCCTTTTCTTTCCACTCCGCTCCTGCGGAGTGGTCGGCCTGCGCGGAGAGATCTCCCCGCCATTGCACGCTTTTTGTGCAATGAAATCTCTCTTCTCTTCGCTGCCCCATCGCTCACGATTCCTGTGAGCGATGAAATCTCTCTTCGCTCGGATTTATGTTCATCCCCGCGCCCCAACCCCTCTTTCGCGACTGTTGCGTCCCAGATGATCCTGCGGGACGTGCTTGTTACGTCCCTGATGATTTTACCGGATGAGTTTTTTGTATTCCCGTCCGCACCGGCAGGAGCAATCGCGGCGAAGATCCGTCTATCCGAGTATTCAGCATTCGGCTCTTTGAATGGTGAATACTCGGATAAACGAATCGAAGCTGCGATTGCGCCGCCAGCACTCTCATCATCCCTCGTCTTTTGATTGGCCCACGGCATTAGGAATACGCAACCCTTCTAAGCAGCCAACGAATCGTGGATAATAGCCTCAGCCAATGCACGTAGCCGCCAAGAGCAAGCTTCAGCAAGATCAGCTAGCGCACGCGAGCGCTGACCTCTCCCGTTATGTCCCAGACGAACTCGCGCATCTAGGCGACCCACAAACTGCTATCCCGCGCATCGCCAAGGACCCTGAATCAATCCGTCTCATTGAGCGCGCAGTCCATCAAGTTCCGACCGCGCACTCGCTTTATCGTGGTGACGCACGAGAAATGTCTGGATTAGATCCCCAGAGTGTCCACCTCGTGCTGACGTCCCCTCCCTACTGGACACTTAAAGAGTATCGAGACTCCGACGGCCAGTTGGGTCACATCGAGGATTACGACCAGTTTCTCCAAGAACTAGACAAGGTATGGAAACAATGCTTTCACGCGTTAGTTCCCGGCGGCAGACTAATCTGCGTAGTCGGTGACGTTTGCCTCTCAAGAAGGGAAAACGGCGGGCGACACACGGTTGTGCCACTCCATTCGTCGATTCAGGAGCATTGTCGAATACTTGGATTTGACAACCTTGCGCCCATCATCTGGCACAAAATTTCGAACGCTGCATACGAGGTCGAGGGCGGGTCTTCCTTTCTCGGCAAGCCCTACGAACCAAACTCCGTCATAAAAAACGACATCGAGTTCATTCTGATGGAACGGAAGCCCGGCGGATACCGTGCACCGGACATCTCTACGAAAGTTCTAAGTGTTATTTCGGGGGAGAATCACAAGAAGTGGTTCCAACAGATATGGAGCGGCGTCACAGGCGCTTCAACAAAGCAACATCCCGCGCCCTATCCGATCGAGCTCGCCGAAAGACTCGTCCGAATGTTTAGCTTCGTTGGTGACACGGTTCTCGATCCTTTTATGGGCACTGGCACGACCACCGTGGCTGCCGCCAAGTGGGGAAGAAACAGCATTGGATTCGAAATAGACCCCCACTATTACAAACTAGCCCAAAAACGAATCTCAGAAGATACTTCCTCCCTTTTCAGCAAAGCAGCTATTCACTCAACCTGCATCGATTAGCCAGCGACATGGCACTTCATCCCGACATCGAAAAGGATCTGCGCCGCGCAATCAAGCATTTCTGGTCAACGCGCCAAAGACAAGCCAAGAATCAGGGCTCCAAGTCGGGCTCCCGCGATGCTGGCGCAAGAACCGCTGTGACCGGCGGGCAGCAGATGAACGGTTTCGTCCACTTGGTTCGGGACTATTTGTCCGCCAATGGCCTCCCGAAGACGCAGATTTTCTGTGGGACCGCGGTCGAAATCCCGGGTTGGTACCGCCCGGAGAAAAAATGGGATTTGCTGGTTATTTCGGATGGCGAGCTGATTGCCGGAATCGAATTCAAATCGCAAGTCGGGTCCTTCGGGAACAATTACAACAACCGGACCGAGGAAGCTATTGGCAGTGCAACCGATATTTGGGCCGCCTATCGCGAAGGCGCCTTCAAACCGTCTTCTCGTCCCTGGCTTGGCTACATGATGCTCCTCGAGGAAGCGCCCGGTTCGATGAGCCCCGTCAAAGCCCGGGAACCTCACTTCAAGGTCTTTCCCGAATTCAAAGACGCATCCTATGGAAAGCGCTACGAAATTCTGCTCACAAAGCTAGTGCGCGAGCGTCTGTACGATTCAGCGTGTTTCTTGCTTTCCGACCCCAAGAAGGGCCTTCGAGGGCACTATCGCGAACCAGTCCCGGAATTGTGTTTCGAAAACTTTATTGCTTCACTCCTCGCTCGTGCCATTTCCGTCGCGAAAGCCAGAAAAGCAAACTAACCCCGAGGTGACGGGCTGCTGCGTCCCGCGACGACCTTATGGCATCTCGCCACGGATACACCCTGCAATGAACCATGAAGATGGCGGATGGCAGGCCCGCCACGTGATTGGCGCGAAGGGCACGTCGAGTAACCCTTCGCGCTCGATGTCACACAGCCATTGACTTAACTTCCTAAGTAACATAACTTCCAGTTGATATGCTCCGTCTGAATTGGCTATCCGTTACCAATTTTCGCTCCCTGGAGTCGCTATCCATTACGTTCCCGGAACTCGCCGTTTTAGTTGGTAAGAACGACGTTGGAAAAAGCAATGTTCTCGCTGCAATCCAACTGCTTTTGGAAGGTGGAACCGTAACCCAGGTCGACTTCTACGACCTGGCACAGCCAATCGTCGTAGAGGCGACATTTGAGGGGGCAGCGCCTTATCTTCCACTCTGCGATGCAAAGAATCGGTCAAAAATCGAAGACAGGATTAACCAGCAGGGCCAAATCAGAATTCGGAGGGTTACGGACGAAGATCACAAGCTGGGCAAGATCGAGATCCAGGACGATAAGGACGGAACTTTCGCACCCCTACGGGTATCGACGCAGCATTGAAGCCATTCCTCCCAGAAGTGAACTTCATCGGCGCGTTGGACGACATTTCCGAGGAAGCCGAAAGCAGCAAGAAGGGCGCAGTCGGGAAACTGATGGCCCAAATACTCGCGCGCGTGAAGGAGAAAGTCCAATCCCAGCTCGATAAAGCATACGATGATGCGAGTAAGTTGTTAAACCCCCAGAGCACTGTCGAGAATGGCAAAACTAAGGTACTCGACGACCGGCTGACGGAGCTGAAAGACGTTGAAGCTAGAATCTCACACCACCTCCAGGAAATGTTTCCGGCCGCTGCCGCTGCGCTGAAAGTAAAACTACCCATTGCTGAGGACATCTTCAAAAATGTGGATATTCTGATTGCAGAAGGCAGCCGACCACCTGAGCCGTACTATCGCAGAGGCCACGGGCTCCAAAGAGCTCTTCATTTGAGTCTCCTTCGCTCACTGGCCTTTTATATTCGCCAACAGAGCGGCAAGGACGTGGCTAGGCCCTTTGTCTTACTTTTCGAAGAGCCAGAGGCATGTCTTCATCCAGACGGACAAATAAAAATGAGAAAGGCTCTCTCTGAGATTTCAAAGCAGGAACAAGTAATCGTCGCAACGCATTCTCCCATCTTAATCGCACCGGAGATGATAGAGCGAACAGTGCGACTAGATAAAACCGCCTCGGTAAATGGGCCAAAGCCCGTAACGACAGTGCATGGACCACTAAAAACATCCGAATTGCCAGCAACCGAGCGAGAAATTCAACGGCTGTTCGAGATACAGCGGAGCGCAAGGTTCCTGTTTGCTCGTGGAGTCCTCCTCGTCGAGGGTATCGCAGACGAATACCTAATTGCGGCCGCAGCCAAGGTCAGGAAAGGATTCGACCTCGACTTTCATGAGATAGCGATCGTTGAAAGCGGCGGCAAAGACAAAGTCGTACCTTTCATGGCTATCCTGCGAAAACTCGGTCTAAAAACTTGGGGACTCCTCGACCTCGATTTTCTATGGAACGGGGCTGGAGAAGTATTCCAAGGAGACAATGAATACTCATTATTCAGACAGGCCCTCGATAAGTTGGCGCCGACCATGTCCGGCTCCGCGACAGAGGCCGACAGGAAAGAGGAAAAGAGAAAAAAGGTTGAGGTTTGCAACGGAGAACTGAGCAGCAATGTCCAGAATTCCCTATGTTTGGCCCACGCCAATCAGTTCCTTGCCTCGCCCTGCCCGCTCAATTTGCCCGTGCCTCCTTCCCTCCTTACGCTACCTTCGAACCTTCCAACTTTTAAATCTCCCAACTTCCCCACACGCTAACTCCTCTAGAATCCGCACTTATGAAAAATACGCCTCTAAACCCTTTAGAATCCGCACTTCCAAAACAAAGGACTTAAACCCCTTTAGAATCCGCACTTACGAAAAAACCGGGGGAGGGGGGGCCGCACTCGCCGCTCCCGAATCTCGTCTTCCCTACTCACTACTCACCACCCACGAGTCACTCTCTCCTTTGTTACAATACGGGCTCCGCAACCTGGAGAAACGCATGCCCACACGCGACGATGCCTGGAAGCTGCTGTGCGAATTCACCGAATCGGAGAGCCTGCGCAAGCACATGCTGGCCGTCGAAGCCTGCGTCCGCGCCT
Organism: uncultured Acidobacteriota bacterium; assembly: GCA_963727945.1. GTDB lineage: Bacteria > Acidobacteriota > Terriglobia > Acidiferrales > UBA7541 > Acidiferrum. The sequence goes on along the minus strand of CAVSIW010000049.1, from coordinate 19,889 downwards.
ACGCGCGCAAGCAGGGCGCCGATGAAGACCTTTGGAGCGTCACGGCGCTGCTCCACGATTTCGATTACGAGCGCTGGCCCAACAACGAACACTCTCCCGACAAGGAGCATCCCGCGGAAGGCGCGAAAATTCTGCGCGAGCGCGGCTACTCCGAAGAGATCGTCCGCGCCATTCTTTCGCACGCCGATTATTCCGGCGTCGCGCGCCAGTCGCCGCTGGAGCACACGCTTTTCGCTTGCGACGAGATCGCCGGATTTCTCACGGCCTGCTCGTACGTCCGCCCGTCGAAGAGCATCCTCGATCTCGAGGTGGACTCCGTGAAGCGCCGCCTGAAAGACAAAGCGTTCGCCAAAGGCGTCAGCCGAGACGACGTCCGCAAAGGCGCCGAAGAGCTCGGCATCCCGCTCGAAGAACACATCGGCTTTTGCATCAACGCGATGCGCGCAGCAAGCCGACGCGCTCGGCCTACGCGGCAACATCGCCGCCCAAGCCGCTGGCTCGTAATTCGGAGGAAAATATTTTTGCGCTTATTCGTAGCGCAGAGCGACGAGCGGATCAACGCGAGTCGCGCGCCGCGCGGGAACGTAACATGCCAGCAGCGCGACAGCAGCCAAGTAGAATCGTCACGCTGGCGAACGACGCGGGATCATACGCGCTTACTCCAAAAAGCAAATGAACCAGCGCACGCGACAGCACGAACGCAGCCGCCAAACCGATTGCCGCGCCGATGAGAAATAATTTGAAGCCCTGCGAAAAAATCATGCGCAACACATCGCGAGGCTGCGCGCCAAGCGCAACGCGCACGCCAATTTCCTGCGTGCGCTGCGTCACGGCAAACGAAAGCACGGCATAAATTCCCAGCGTGACGAGCAACAGCGCCAGTCCCGCGAATCCGCTGAGCAATGACGCCTGCATTCTCCGCGACGCCAAATTTTCGTCCACGAGATCTTCCAGCGGCATCACGCCCGCGACAGGCTGCTCTTTGTCCACGGCCCACACTTGCTGCCGCACGATTTCCGCGAGCGCCATCGGATCTCCGGAAGTGCGCACGGCGAGATACTCCGGCTCGTAGCCAAAATCCTGCTGCTGATACGGCAAATACATTTCCGCTCGCGCAGGAACATCAAGTCCCGCTTGATGAACGTCGCCGACGATTCCAATCACCGTGATCCACGGAGACTTTTCGCTGTAGCCGCCGACTTTGAATTGCTTGCCGATGGGATTTTCGCCAGGCCAATAATTCTTCGCCATAGTTTGGTTGATCAGCGCGACGGGAAGTTTTCCTGCGCCGTCGCTTTGCTCGATCGCGCGGCCTTCGATGAGCTTCATGCGAAGCGTCTTCATGTAGTCAAGACTAATGATGCGCGTATTAGGAATGAGAATATTCCCCGGCGCGGGTTCTGGTTTTCCTTCGATGGTGATGCCCGTTGCGCCGCCCGTATTCGTCAGCGGAACCCATGTGGTGTAGCCGGCGGAGACGACGCCAGGAAGAGCTTCTACTTTTGCGAGGACTTGATCATAGAAAGCAGTTCTGGGCGCGAACGCTTCGTACTTTTGGCGCGGGAGAGGCGTGCGCATCACGAGAACGTGATCGGCGCGAAAGCCGGGATCGAGATGATAGAGATTTTGCAAGCTTCGAATCAGGAGTGCAGCGCCTGCGAGCAAAACGATGGCGAGAGCGACTTCACAAATGACGAGGGCGTCGCGCAGGCGATGGCCGCCCGAGCCGACACCGCTTTGTCCGCCGCCCTGCTTCAGCGAGAACGTGAGTTGAAATTGCGAAACGCGTGAAGCGGGAATGATGCCGAAGAGAATTCCGGTTGAGAGAGAAATGAAAAGTGTGAAGAGAAGAACGCGGGCATCAACACCGGTTCCAGTGAGCGGTGCGAGGCCGGCGGGAATCAGAGTTGCGAGAAACTTTGTTCCCCAGATGGATAGAAGCAGACCTGCGGCTCCGGCGAAGAGAGCGAGCAGGATGCTTTCGGTCAACATCTGCTGGATGACGCGGCCGCGAGTGGCGCCGAGCGCGAGGCGCATGGCGAGTTCGCGGCGGCGGCCAGTGGCGCGGGAGAGCAGAAGATTTGCGACGTTGGCGCAGGCGATGAGCAGCACAAAACAGACGGCTCCGACGAGCATGAGGATGGCGGGGCGAACATCTCCTGCGAGTTCTTCGCGAAGCGGGACGGCGAATGCGCCGACCTTGGCGTTCGAATCGGGATTTTCTTTTTCCATCTGCGCCGCGATGGTAGCGAGATTAGCATTCGCGGCTTTGAGCGAGACGCCGGGTTTGAGACGGGCGATAACCTGCAGAAAGTGATTTCCGTGATTGGTCAACTGTTGGTTAGTGAAGCGTGTGGGAACCCAGAGCTCGGTTTCGCGGTCGGGAAATTGCATGCCGCGCTTCATCACGCCAACAACGGTGCATTTTTCGAAGTTCAGAGTGATTTCTTTTCCAACGATTTGGGGATCGCCGCCGAATCTGCGCAGCCAGAGACCATGGCTCAGGATCGCTACATGCGGCGAGCCGGGAAGATCATCGTCGGGTCGAAAGTCACGGCCAAGAGCGGGAGTCACACCAAGCACGGAAAATAGATTGGCTCTGACTTTTTTTCCCATGAGATCTTCGGGGTTGCCGTCCCCGGTGAGATTCAAGGAGGCATTGGCGATCGCGGAGACATCTTCGAAGACCTCGTTTCGGGATTTCCAATCGGAGAAATTTCCGGGCGCCGGCGTGTCTTTGGGAAAACCGTAGGCTGAGGAGTCTTCCCAGACAATGACGAGACGATTCGAATCACGGTATGGAAGCGGACGGACGAGAACATTATCGGCAATGCTGAAAATGGCGGAGTTCGCCGCGATTCCCAAGGCGAGAACAGTGACGGCGAAGAAAGTAAAACTGGGGCTCTTGCGCAGCATGCGAAAGCCGTAGCGGATATCGTTTAGCAAGTTTTCGACATAATTGGCACGGCGCGAGTCGCGGCATTCCTCTTTGACTTGCTCGACACCGCCAAACTCGCGCAGTGCGGCGCGGCGCGCTTCTTGCGAGGACATTCCTGCGGCGATGTTTTCCTCGACTTGGCGTTCGATGTGAAAGCGCAGTTCCGAGCCAAGTTCCTGTTCGACGGTGTTTCTGCGAAACAAGGAACGGAGCCAGTTGGAAATGTTTTGGACCCAGCGCATGTGCGTTCCTCCTCAGACCGTCTTTAGGACGAGTCCGATAGCTGACGAAAGGCGTTCCCAGTTGGATTCCTCGGACCTGAGATATTTTTGTCCGGCGCGTGTGAGGGAATAATATTTGGCGCGGCGATTATTTTCGGATTCGCCCCATTTGGCCTGGATCCAGGCTTGCTGTTCGAGACGGTGAAGAGCGGGATAGAGAGCGCCTTGATTGACCTGGAGGACGTTGTTGGAAACGCGGCGAATACGCTGGGCGATGGCCCAGCCGTGCATGGGCTCGAGGGCGATGGTTTTGAGGATGAGAAGGTCGAGAGTGCCCTGGACGAGGTCGGTGGGTTTGGTCATTGTGGCTCCCCTTAGTAACTGACAGGGATTATGCGGGCTCTCCTGTCAATAAGCAAGGGGAAGGAACGAGCGGGAGCGAGTGAGAGATAAAATCGTACCTGTGCGAAAGCTTTCCCTGCTCGTGATTCGATGCGGGCCTGACACAGGTTGGGGGAAATGAAAAAAGGGAGAGGCGTTTTCGCCTCTCCCTTTTTTCGTTTTTGTGGGTTTGCTTAGAATCTGATGCGCAAGCCAAGCTGAATCCAGCGCGAACCCTGAATGCGGTCGGCAGGGACCAGCTGGGTGTTGATTACGCCGAAGGTGGATGGGTTGGTGGTGTCGAGAGACGGGTCCAGGAAATTGACGTGATTGAAGAGATTGAAGAAGTCGGCCGAAAACTCGACTTTCAGTCTCTCCGTGATATTCGTCGATTTCCCGAGGCTCATGTCGAAGTTCCAGAAACCGAGACCCGGAAGGGGGCTGTTTCTGCCGTCATTTGTGTCAGTGGCAAGCAAAGTCGGACGGAAATCACCGAGGGCAGCCACGGGATTTGAAAAGTAGTTGAGACCAGTGCCCGTCGGTGCCGGTGTGCCTGCCGGGTGGGCGCACGCGGGACCGTTGCCGCCGGAACCTGCGCCGGTGCTGCAGATCCCGGAGTGCACGCTTCCGCCTCCAATGGAGCCAACCGGCACGGTGGGCAACATGCCTGCGGTGATCCCAAAGATATCGCCCCCGCCGAAGGACTGACCGCTGACGGTGACGAGATTAGGAATGCCGCTGCTGATGCGCAAGATGCCTGAGGCATACCATCCGCTAATGATTTTGTTCACAAAGGCATGGCTGTTGCTCAGCCGGTGCGATCCTCCAAACGGGAGATCGTAGTTGAAAAGAGCGTTGAAGACGTTGGGGCGGTTGAAGAAGGACGGTCCGTAGTCCAAGGCGAAGTTATAGCTGGAAGAGTGGTATTCCGCGGCGTTCTGAACCGCGCCGACGTCGTCGAGAGACTTCGAGCGAGTGTAGTTTAGATCGAACACCAAGCCATGCCAGTTATTGTTGCGGAGCGTGACGACGAATGCGTTGTAATTGGAATGGTCGTGGCTATCCCGCATGAACAGGTCGAGGACCTGCAAGTTGTCGTAGGGTTGCAATCCGAGGGCAAACTGCCGGTCGATATCTATACTGTTAAACAGGCTCGAGAGGTTGTTGTTGATGAAATTGACGGCATTGCCCGACGCGAGACATGCTGTCGAAGAAATGTTTGCACCGCCCGCCCCGCAGCCGACTCCGAGGCCAGGTAGCTGGTTTTCAAACCAAGGTTGATTCGTAACTGCCGTAGGAGCCACTCCAGCTCGAAGCTGAGTCGCTACGGCGTCATAAGCCTGCGCAAAGATTTGGCCAGAGGCCTTGTCTTTAAACATGTAAGGAGCAGAGTTAAAGTTGATACTGCCGGCCAAGTTGCGGCCAAATCGTCCAACGTAGCCGAGCTCCAAGATCATCTGGCCTGGCAATGTGCGCTGGATGGTGAAATCCACCATATGCGCGCGGCCATCCTTGAAGTTGGGATCGTTCTGAAAGCTTAGCGTTTCGGCGAACGGAACGCTTGGGACGATCGGCGAACTAACTGCGGCGGGGAGCGCTGGAGTTGGAATCGTACCGTCAACCCCGACACGAAAACTTGCCAGGCCCGGATTGCCACCAGACCCGACACCCACAGCCGCGTTGCAACCGCTAACGCTGGTGCCGTTTGCGTTGCAGAGAGGTGTCTGGAGGTTGATAGTCTGCGCGAAACCCACACCCAACATGGGAATGATGACGCTCTGAACGGTATTGACCCGGTCGTAGGCGATGCCGTAGCCCCCGCGAACGACGGTCTTTCTGTCCCCGAACATCCGGCCCAAGACGCCACCCGAGAAGCTTGGGTTCCAAGCTGCGGAAACGCGGGGAGCCCAGTCTCCATAATCGACATTAGAGACGTCGGATCTGCCGCTATTTCGAATAGGAATATAGGAGAGCGTGGGGTTGTAGACATCGCCAGCCTGGGCAGCAGCCTCTTTGGCCTGGATGTATTGGAGACCAGTGATGATGGTGTCGCCGGTATCGTGATTGGCGATGAGAGTTTGCTGACCGTGCAGTTCCTGTGGCGTAGTCTGCCAGCCGTAGCCGACACCATAGGTAAGAGTGATGGATGGCCTGATGCGCCAGGAATCTTGAACAAAGAAGTTGTAGGCGCGCAGTGTGGTCTTAGCCTCAAGCTGGGTGCCAAGCGGCTGGGGCTGGAGTGCGCCGTCGCGAACAGCGAGGATGCCAACCTGGTTTAGCAAGCCGAGGCTGGCGGCGTAGAGGCGATCCCAGTTTTGCTGATCGGAGGTGGGGAGCGCCGCAGGACGATTAGCAGCGGGAATCGCAAGGGTGCCACCGCCTTCGTTCGAGTCGAGCAGCGCCACGAGGGAAGTAAGGGAGCCGATGACCTTATCATCGCGGTCGTGGATAGTGGGCAGCCAGCGGATGTCCGCACCCGTGACAACAGTGTGTTTTCCCTTGATCCAAGTCAGGTTGTCCGCGTACTGCTTGTTGCTGTCGTAAATGGCTTGATGGCGCGCTCGTTGGGTATCGACGTCAACGACCGTGTCGATTAGGCCAGTGGTACCGAGGCCCGGAGCGAGGGCGATGGGGCCGAGGGCCGAACCGGTGCCGGGAAGATTCAGCACAGCCGAGGAAGTGCTGGGACGAATGACGTTGAAGTCCTGGCGGCTTCGAATCCAGCCAACGTGGAGGGAGTTAATCAGGTTATCCCGGATTTGCCAATCGAGACCGCTGGTAAAGCCATCGCCGCGAACATCCGACGCGCTCGAAGACACGGCAGTCCCGCTAAGAAAGCTAACCTGACCAGCAAATTCGCCAGAGGAATTGGGTGCGAGGTCGCGGTGATAGAGGTAGCGACCAAAGAATTTTACTTTGTCGGTGAAGTTATCGTCCAAGCGTACGTTGACGAAGTCGTCTTTAAGAGCCTCAGAAACGCTGGTGCGGAATCCCTCCGTATTGGAACCGTCGCCCACGTTGGGATCATTCCCGAGGGGCATCATATTCCAAAGTTTCTGGACCGTGGGACTGATGCCAAGACCACGAGGATCGCAAGGCTGGTTACCGCCAGCGCCACACAGCATGGAAGTGGCCAGGGTTATAAGCCACGCCATTAAAGGTGAGGATGCCATTGCGCAGGGATTGCGTGGGCACAACGCGCTCGACCTGCACAGCCTGAGGGAAACGCCTGACTTCGTAGTTTCCGAAAATAAACGTTTTGTTTTTCTTGATCGGCCCGCCAAGGGTCAAGCCGACACGATTATCGTGCTGGGGCTGCTTCGGAGTAAAGCTCAGACCGGAACCGTTGGGAGTGTGGCCATTGTCCCAGGAGTTGGCGTTGAGCGCAGAGTTCTGGTGGAACCAATAGGCGGAACCGTGGAAAGTGTTCGTCCCGCTCTTGCTGATGATAGCGATCTGGCCGCCGGACGAACGAGCGAAGGAAGCGTTCTCGTTGGTGATCTCGACGCGGAATTCGTCCACGCTCTCAACGCCGATGGGGATGATGGGCTTTTCCGTTGCCGCCTCCGGCGATAACGTTGTCGGTGATATCAATGCCGTCGACGACGGTGCTGTTCTGGTCGCTGCGGGCTCCGGCGATCGTGCCGCCGCTATTTCCAAAGCCGTCTGGTTGCTGTCGTAAGGCGTGGAGCCGGGCTGGAGAGTCAGGAGCTCGCTGGCGTCACGGCCAAGAGTAGGAAGGCGAGTCATCATCGCTGCCGCCGACGACGTTACCCATGACCGCGTCCGGTGGTCTGCAATTCGGCGCGCGCGGCTGCGGAAACTTCAACGACTTCCTTGCCGGAACTGACTTCGAGAGTGGCGTCATAGGTGTAGCTCTTGGTGATGTCGATTTTGAGATTCGCGAAGGTGATGGTGGCGAAACCGGGTTTGGAAATTTTGAGAGTGTACGTGCCGGCAGAGACATTCGGGAAAATATATTGGCCGGACGCACCGGTAGTTGTTGTTTTTGTGTCATTGGTCGCAGTATTCACCAGGTCGACTGTGGCATCCGGGACAACAGCGTTAGCCTTGTCCGTTACGGTACCGAGAACGATGCCGGAGTTCGAGGATCTGCGCTTTAGCAGAGATGTCGAGCGATAAGACTCCGAGAACCAACAATGCAGCAGAAAGAAAACGAACAAACAGCTTCATAGTGCCCCCCGCTTTGGGTGGCTAATTAACCGCGGAGCGGGCCTTCGTAAGACATCTCAGGGCGCCGACGGACGGCAGTTTCCCGTCCAACGGCAGGGATGCGCTTGCATCTGGAAAGAGATGGGCACATCTCTATTGAAAGACAAAAATAGAGCAACGCCAGAGATGAAAAAACGATGGATGACCACTCGCAGGGTCCCCACCACCAAAGATGAGCCACTGCTTACACCAAAAACTCAGGGGGTGTCAACGGTTGATTCATAAAAGAAAAAAAATGAAACGTCTGTTGCTTCCGGGGGAACGTGCCTGATTGTGGCTTCTGAAGGATTGTCTCGAAGGCGAAGATCGAAAAGTGATTCGAGCTGCACTTGCTGGCGATCAAAGAAGAAACAGTTGGTGAAGACTTGTTCGGATGGAAAGCCGCACGCAAAAAAAGGGAGGCGGGACGAATCCCGCCTCCTCGGTAGAGTTAAATGTTGTGATTAGAACGAAACGCGCAGACCGAGCTGAATCCAGCGGCTGCCCTGCGTACGATCAGCAGGAATTAATTCCTGGCTGATGACGCCGAAGGTTGCCGGGTTCTGAAGATTCAGTGATGGCTGGAAGAAGTTGACATGGTTGAAGAGGTTGAAGAAATCGGCTGAGAATTCAACCTTGAAGCGCTCGTGGAAGGAAGTTGTCTTTCCAAGGCGCGAGTCGAAGTTCCAGAATCCCATGCCGCGAAGCGGATTGCCTGTGCCGTCGCGCCCGTCGGTGCTGATGTTGACGGCCCGGAAGGCGGCAGCCGCTGCGTCTGGGTTGGCAAAAAGGTTGAGGCCGGTGCCTTGAGGAGCGCCTGTGCAAGTTGGTCCGTCTCCATTGGAGCCGAAGCCGTTTGCGCCGCTGCAGACGCTGCCGTGGAGGCCAGCGCCGAGCAGACTCGTACTGGTGAGCGGAATGGCGTTCAGACCATTGCCAAAGAAGCCGCCGCCGAGGTCGCCATTGGTGACGGTGAGTGGAGGACCGCTCGCGGCGCGGAAGACGCCGGAAACGTACCACCCGCCGATGATTTTATTGACGATGTTGTTGCCAAAGTTGAACTTATGACCAGTTCCCGCAGGGAGGTCATAGTTGAAGATGGCGTTGAAGATATGGGTATGGTCGAAGAGCGACGGCCCATACTGGAAGTTCGGATTGAAGCTGGTGGCATAGGTGCCGGCGTTGTTCTGCACGGTCCCGACTTGGTCCAGCGACTTGGAGAAGGTGTAGTTCATGTCAAATTGCAAACCATGGGACGGCCGCTTGCGGAGAGAAATGGTAGCGGCGTGGTAGTTGGACAGATCATTGTGCGTCCGCATGAACAAGGCAAAGTTGATCTGATGATTGTTGAAGGTCGGCAAGCCAAGATTCGCCCGGTCGGCGTCAATTTGACCGAACACGTTTCCGACGGACTGGCCGATAAATGCAGATGCAGCTTGTGCGGCCAAGCAGGAGGTCGGGCTAGCGCAACCGGTTCCGGTCAGGCCTGCCAACTGGTTGTTGAACCAGGGCTGATCGGTGACGGGCTGCCCGGTGGCGAGTTCGTGGGCGACGACGTCAAAGGCTTGGGCAAAAGTCTGCCCAGAGGCCTTGTCCACGAACATATAAGGAGACGAGTCGAAATCCACGCTGTTGGGAAGATCGCGAGCAATGCGTCCGATGTAGCCGATTTCCATCAGCATATTGCCGGGCAGTTCGCGCTGAACGTTGAAGTCGATGCTGTAGCTGCGACCGACCTTGAAGTTAGGATCCACGGCGAAGGAAAGATTCTCTCCGCCGAGAGCCGGAACGATCGGTGAGGAAACTGCCGGGACTTGAGGTACGGGAAGGTCACCATCCACGCCGACGCGGAACCCGGAGGCGCCGATATTGGAGGCACCCAGAGCCGCGTTACAACCCGGGCCGGTTGCGCCAGTATTAAGGTTGCAAGGAGGCGTGGGGAGGACCAAGGTTTGTGCAAACCCAACGCCGAGTTGCGGGATTTCCACGCTTTGGACATTGTTGATGCGGTCGTAGTAGACACCAAAGCCGGCGCGGACAACGGTTTTACCCTGACCGAAGACGTTGCCGAGCAGACCATCCTTGTAAGAGGGATTCCAAGCGACGGAGAGACGCGGAGCGATATTGCCATAGTCCGTGTTCCAAATGCCGCTGCGTCCGGAGTCCTTGATGGGCAGATAGCCGATTGTGGGATTGAAGACCTGGCCGCTCATGGCGGCCTGGTCCTTAGCCTGAATGTAGCCGGCAGCCGTTAGGATCTGGCCAGTGCTGTTATCGACTTCAAAGGTCTGTTGGCCGTGGGCTTCCGTGGGAGGCGTTTGCCAACCGTAGCCGAGGCCGTAAGTGAGCGTTAAGGTGGACTTTATGCGCCAAGTATCCTGCGCATAAAAGTCGTATGCTTGCTGGTTTGTGTTGGCTATAAGAGGCGTGCCGAACGGCTGAGGAGTGAGGCTGCCGTCGCGAACTGCAAGGACGTTAACGTTGTCCACGATGCCGAGAGTTGCAGCATACAAACGGTCCCAACGAAGAACATCGGTCGGTTGCAGGCAAAACGTTGTTAGGGTAGCACTGCAAGACGGAGGCCGGTTAACACCTGGAATGGTCTGGTTGGTGCCAAACACATCGGCATCCTCCGTGGCAACGAGAGAGGCCAGGGAGCCGACGACTTTATCGTTGCGCTGGGCGATGAGAGGCAGCCAGCGAGCGTCGCCACCGGCCGTGATGGTGTGGCGCCCTTTGATGTGAGTGAAGTTGTCAACGAGTTGCTTGTTTCGCTGAAAGTTGCCTTGCGTGCGGGCACGCTGAGTGTCCACATCAATGGGAACGTCGATGAGTCCGGTTGCGGCTAGACCGGGAGCTAGAGCGACGAAGCCCGACGAGGTATCAGTACCCGCAAGGGCCAGTGTTGCCGCGGAAGCGCTGGGAGACAAGCCGGGGATGAAAACGCGGCTGCGAATCCATCCGTAGCGAATAGTGTTGCTGGTGAAAGAGCTGAAGGCGTAATCGAGTGCGCCGATAGCGCCATCGCCTCGGACGTCGTTTCCGCTCGTGGCGATGGTTTGGTTGTTGAGGGTGTTGATCTGATTGGGAGTCACTTGGAGCGCGCGGGAATAGATATAGCGTCCAAAGAAATGCATTTTGTCCGTGAAGTTATGGTCGAGGCGGAAGGTAACGTAGTCATCTTTGACTGGGGTCGTGGCCGTGGCGACGAAGCCGGTCGTGTTATTTCCGTCCACATTGGGCAGGCTGGGGTCGTTGCCGGCCGGGTTTAGCTTATAAAGTGTCTGAATCGTGGGGCTTATGCCGATCCCACGAGGATCGCACGGAAGGTTTCCGGCGGGCCCGCAGGCGGTAGAGGTAGCCAAGTTATATTGCCTGACCACTCCAGTAGAGTCCGCGAATGACAAAATGCCATCCTGCAGGCTCGTCGTAGGTACGATGTGGCTTACCTGCGAGGCGGAAGGGAAACGGCGGACTTCATAGTTGCTGAAGAAGAAGGTCTTGTTCCTGATGATTGGTCCGCCGACGCTGACGCCCTCGCGGTTATCCTTGAAGGGAGTTTTCACGGTGAAAGGTTTCCCTGTTGCTGCGTCCGGAGTGTGGTTCAAGTCCCAAGAATTGGCGTTATAGCCATCGCTCTGATGGAACCAGTAGCCGTCTCCATGGATCGTGTTGCCGCCGCTCTTGCTGATCAGCGTAATGTTGCCGCCGGATGAGCGGCTGAAATCGATATTGGAGTTGGAAACGCCGACTCGGAACTCTTCCAAACTTTCAACGCCCGTAGGAATGAAGTTCTGTGCAGTTGCGCCTCCGCCGACGGTGTTGTCCGTGATGTCTATGCCATCCATTGAAATTGCGTTTTGGTCGCTGCGTGCGCCCGCGACGGTACCGCCGTTATTTCCAAAGCCACCATTGGCCGGTGTGTCGTACGGTGTGGTTCCCGGCTGGAGGGTCAAAAGTTCAGAGGCGTCTCGCGTCAGGGTTGGCAAGCGGGAGAGAGTGCTGCCGCCGATGACATCGCCAACCTGGGCGTCCGTGGTCTGGAGTTCGACCCTGGCTTCGGTGGAAACGGTAATGGATTCCGTGACTTGGCCGATTTCCAGTTTTACGTCCACGGTGTAGCTCTTCGTAACATCCACGGTAAGGGACGTCACGGTTGAACTCCGGAAGCCTTCCTTCTTAACCGTGACTTCGTACTCTCCGGGAGCGACATTTACGAACGTATATTGTCCGGCTCCGTTGGTGGTCTGGGTTACCTGGTTATTTGTAGCTCGATTGCGGAGAACCACTGTAGCGTCGGCAATTGCGGCACCGCTCGGATCAGAAATCGTTCCGATGACTGTTCCTGTTGTAGCGGTTTGCGCCCAACTCACAGCCGGAAGAGTGCAAGCGACCGCAATCAAGAACATGCAAATGGCAAAGCAAAGACTAACCTTTCTCACAAAGACACCCCTTTCCCCATAACTAGCAGGGCGTCAGGTAAGGAAGGAAGCAGAATGGGCCCACAAGGGTACTTACAGCAGTCTCAAAACAAGACACACTACCTACTTACTAAGTGAGAAAGACCCGCCACAGCCCCATACTACCCCGTACCACCCCAACCACCCCGGAACCCACACCTCTCTAACGAAGAGGTGTCGTTCATAACCCATCAGACGCCTGCGAATGAGGAATGGTTTCTCTGGAAGCAGCAAAGTTTTCTGAAATAAATCTAAAGAGAATCTTATTTTTGGAAAACTGCGATTCAAAGGGCTCGCTGCTGACAAATTCTAACGGGGAGACCGCCACTGCGTCTTTTTTGAAAACCTAAGGCTCGCACAATTCGCGATCTCCGGTCGTAAAGGCCCGCGTTTGGGCGATTGGGCGGACATGAAGTGCTCTTCGTCGAGCGCGTCGCAACCTAACTGGCGACCTGGCAGTAATGGCCGGCGCTTCTCGATCTGCAAGCTGCAATGCAGGGAAGGTGATCTCTTCCTTACTTTCCGCCGATCTTTCGGGATTCTACTGTTAACCATATGTCGTTGCACTCGACACTGGTGATGTTTCCCGGAAAGCCGAAATCACGCTAGAATTGTAAATGATGCTCACGCAAATAAAAGGAACTGACGCGGCGGCAAGCGGCCGGCCGCGGCGCAAAACTTACAGCGTGCGAGTTGGGCACGTGTTGGTGGGCGGCGGCGCGCCGATTGTCGTGCAGTCCATGACGAACACGGATACTGCGGACGTGGCGACGACGTTCAAGCAGACGATGGAGCTTGCGGAAGCCGGATCCGAGATTGTGCGCTGGACGGTGAACGTGCCGGAGGCCGCGGCGGCTGTGCCAGAGATCAAGAAGCGGTTGTTCGATTCCGGTTGCAACGCGCCGATCATCGGGGATTTTCATTACAACGGGCACGTGCTGCTGACGAAGTATCCGGAGTGCGCGAAGGCGCTGGATAAATACCGTATCAATCCGGGGAATGTGGGCGCGGGCCAGCGGCGCGATGAACAGTTTTCGACGATTTGCAAAATTGCGCGAGATAACGGAAAGCCGGTGCGCATCGGCGTGAATGGCGGCTCGCTGAATCAAGAGCTGGTGATGCACAAGATGCAGGAGAACACGGACAAGAATTTGGGCAAGGAGTCCGAAGAAATCATCAATGATTGCATGGTTCTTTCGGCGCTGCAGTCAACGGAGCTGGCGCTGGAGTGCGGGCTGCGGCAGGATCAAATTATTATTTCGTGCAAGACTTCGCGGCCACGGGATTTGATTACGGTGTATCGCGATTTGTCGAGCAAGACGGAGCAGCCGCTGCATTTGGGATTGACAGAAGCCGGGATGGGGATGAAGGGGCAGATTTGGTCGGCGGCGTCATTGGGCGTTTTGCTTTATGAGGGAATTGGGGACACGATCCGGATTTCGCTGACGCCGAAACCGGGCGGCGACCGGCGCGAAGAAGTTTATGCGGCGTGCGAGCTGCTACAGGCACTGGGGCTGCGGTCTTTTTCGCCGAGCGTGACGGCTTGCCCCGGATGCGGGCGAACGACAAGCACGACCTTCCAGGAGTTGGCGGAACGCGTCCAGGACTACATACGTGACAGCATGCCGATGTGGAAGACGCAATACGAAGGCGTTGAAACGATGACGCTGGCGGTGATGGGCTGCATTGTGAACGGCCCAGGCGAATCGAAGGCCGCAAATATTGGGATCAGCCTGCCGGGGACCGGCGAGGCGCCGCGTTGCCCGATATATATTGATGGAAAGAAAGATGTGACCCTCGAGGGAACGTACGAGGAGCTAGCGGCGGCGTTCCAGGCGCTCGTGAATAATTACATCGTGAAAAAATACCCACGCAAGACTGCGGAAGCAGTTCCAGCCAGCCGCTGACTTGAAACTCAAAATTGCAGACTAAGGAAGACGCGGCGATTGAGAAGTCGTAGGCTTCCGTAAATAATGAGTTAGCCAGGCAACGTCCGGCGCGGAACGTTGGGCTGCATTCTCAAGGTTTGATCGGGAAGCTTTCTTCTTTAGAATACGTTAAGCAGACTGGCCTTGCTGATTTCCCTACTGATGGAGAAGGAATGAAAATGTATCGTGCGGGGTCGCTCGCTTTCGCCACTTGCTTGTTGTTCGTTCTTTGCGCGCGGGGACAGAGCCCGGCTTTTATCGAGATGCTGAAGAAGAATCGCGGAGCGATTAGCGTGCAGGACGGCAAACTCGCGGGGCCCGGCGCGGATATTTTGCGCGCGGCGCTGGCCGAAGCGCACTTCGTGGCTCTTGGAGAGGATCACGGCATCCGACAAATTCCAGAGTTTGCGGCGGCGCTTTGCGCGGAGCTTGCACCTCACGGATTCCACCACATGGGACTCGAAATCGGTACTTACGTTGCGCCGGAGGTGGAAAAGATGGCGCGGAGCGCGGACGGCGCGAAGCAACTCGCGGATTTCGATAAGAAATATCCCGGAGACCATTGCGTTTTACGACTGGAAGGAAGAGTTCGCAATGTTGCAGAAGTGCGAGAGCGCGGCTTCGCCGGGGCACATGGCGATTTGGGGACTGGACCAGGAGTTGATGGGCGCTTCGGGATTTTTGACAGACAAGATTCTCGCGACCAATCCAGGCCCCCAGGCGAGAGCTGCCGTCGAGGAACTTCTGAAGAAGGACAATGAAGCGCACGCGATCGCGGCGAAGAGCGGCAACCCGGGGGATGTATTTATGATGAGCGCGAAACAGGAAGAGCTGGACCGAGTGCGCGATCTCCTGAAGAAACAGGGCAAACTGGAGGCGCAGAAACTGTTTGACGCGTTTCTGATGAGCCGCGAAATCTACCAAAAGAACATGACGGGCGACTACTACAAATCGAACCGGCAGCGAGCATTGCTGATGAAGAAGAATTTCGCCGGGGAATTTGCGGCTACTACGCAGAGCGATGGCGTGTTGCCTAAGATTTTCTTCAAGTTCGGCGCATATCACATGTTTCGCGGGATGAATCCATTGCATTCGAGCGAACTCGGAAACCTGATTGAAGAGACTGCCGAGGCCAATCAATTGAAGTCCGTGCACATATTGATCGTGGGAGTGAAGGGGGAGCAGCTGCATTTCGCAGGCATCGGGAAGCCTGCGGAAGCGGGGCCGCTCGATTTGGCGGGCGACAAAGATTCGTCATTTCTTTTCTTCAAGCCGCTGTTCGATGCACAGGTCGAGAACTCGTGGACGCTCTATGATTTGCGGGCATTGCGGGACGGTTTTTCGAAGTACGGAAAGATGGACCCGGAGCTGGAGCGCGTGATCTTCGCCTACGATTTTGTGGCGCTCATCCCCGATCCGAAGGCGTCCCATTCGATCGAGTAGCTGCCCGGGGCGGGTGGGACGGATGTGCTAGAATTTTGCTCGATTGAGCGTAACTAAAGACGGGAAATCACCTTGAAAATCAGCCGGGAAGACGTGGAAAGAGTGGCGGAGCTGGCCTATTTGGATTTGAGCGAGGCCGAGCTGGAGATGTACCGCAAGCAGATTGATGAAATTTTGGAATATATCGGGAAGTTGAACGAGTTGGACACATCGAGTGTCGAACCTATGGCGCAGGTGTTGGCTGAGGGGCAGAGCGCGGATGCGACTTTGCGCGAGGATGTAGTGGTGCCTTGCAAGGTAGCGGATGACATCTTGAAACAAGCGCCTGATCCGGAGGCGCCGTACTTTCGGGTGCCCAAGGTCATTGAGCGATGAGCAGAGAGTGGACAATCGACGGCGTGCGAGAAGCGCTGGCGGCGAAGAAGGTTTCGGCGCGGGAACTGGCAGCGGACTTCTATAAGAGGATTGGCGAGCGCAACCAAGAGCTGAATGCGTACCTGGCGCTTTCAGAGGAACGCGCCTACGCGCAGGCGGAACGGATCGATACCCTGGTTGCGACAGGGAAGCCTCTGCCTGCTCTGGCGGGCGTTCCAGTCGCGATTAAGGACGTGATCAGCACTCGCGGAGTGCGAACAACTTGCGGGTCGAAAATTCTTGAGAACTATGTGCCGCCCTATGACGCGACGGCGGTGGAGCGGCTGGAAGCAGCGGGAGCCGTGATTCTCGGTAAGACCAATTGCGACGAGTTTGCCATGGGAAGTTCGAATGAGAACTCCGCCTATGGCGCGGTGCGAAACCCGGAAGCGACAGACCGCGTACCCGGAGGCTCTAGCGGCGGGTCCGCGGCAGCCGTGGCGGCTGGGCTGGCTGTGGCCTCTCTGGGAACGGACACGGGCGGGTCAATCAGGCAGCCGGGGTCATTCTGCGGGATTCCGGCGATGATGGGAAGCTACGGACGGGTGTCGAGGTACGGGCTAATCGCGTTTGCGTCTTCGCTGGACAGGATCGGCCCGTTTGCGACGAATACCCGCGACGTTGCGGCCGTCCTGGGAGTCATCGCCGGGCGCGACGCGAACGATTCCACCTCCACAACTGCGGCTGTGCCGGATTATCGGGCGGCGATGGAAAAACCGGTGAAGGGACTGCACATTGGGATTCCCAAGGAATATTTTGGCGTGGGAATGGACGACGGCGTCCGGAAGAAGATCGAAGCGGGGATCGAGATCTTCAAAAAGCTGGGGTGCCAGCTCCACGAAATCCACATGGCGCATACGGACTACGCCATAGCGACTTATTACATCATCGCTACCGCCGAGGCGAGCTCGAACCTGGCAAGGTATGACGGGGTGAGGTACGGCCTGCGAGTGGGAGACGATTCCTTGCTCGCGATGTACCGAAAGACGCGAGGAGCGGGATTTGGGGCCGAGGTCAAGAGACGAATTGTGTTGGGGACGTACGTGTTGTCGGCGGGCTATTACGATGCTTACTACCTAAAGGGGCAAAAAGTCCGAGCGCTGATTGCGAAGGATTTTCGCGATGCGTTTACCAAGGTGGACGTGATTGTAACGCCGACGTCGCCGGTGCCGGCGTTCAAACTCGGGGAACGGACGGACGATCCACTACAGATGTATCTTGCTGATATATATACGGTTACGGGATCACTGGCAGGGGTGCCGGGCATCTCCGTTCCATGCGGCAAGATCGGCGGGAAGCTGCCGGTAGGATTGCAGATTTTCGGGCCGGCTTTCGGCGAGCCTACCGTTTTGCAACTGGCCCACGCTTTCGAGCAGGCCGGTGGCGGGTCAGTGTAGCAAACCCATCAGCTTATTTAACCGACCGGTTAAATACGAAAGCGCTCAAGAAGCCGGTGCAGGGCAGAGTGGGAGATAGCCGTGCCGCCAGAACTTGATTCCATCATCGGCAATTTGGCCGAAACGCAGGCGGGATTCTTGCGCGCAGCCGATGCTGTAACCGCAGAGGAATGGCGCACCAGACCGAGCGAAGGAAGATGGTCGGCGGCGGAGTTGGTGGCGCATCTGGTGATGGTGGAGCGGGCGGTCATTGAAAAAGCGGACCGTGTGGCGCAGAAATCGCCGAGGCGAACTCCATTGTTAAAGAGGATTCATCTGCCGATGGCGCTGGTGGCGTCGCGGTTGATTCGGCGGAAATCGCCGATCCCCGTTGACCCAGCAATGCTGCGAGACAAAGAGATTATGCTCGCGGAATTGCGTAAGACACGCGAGCGTTCGATGGCATTTCTGGAAGAAACAAGAGGGCGTGACCTAGGAGAATACCGCTGGCCGCACCCTGCGCTCGGCACTCTGAACACCTACGAATGGATCCAATTCATTTCAGCACATGAAGTTCGGCACACAAAACAGATGCGAGAAATTGCAGCGAGCCTACCGAAATCCGTAGAGAGTTTGCAAAAGTAGGACATTTTTCCTCTCACCTTTCCAGTCTGGTGCGATTCGTACCAGGTGCCGTTCTTCTGCAGGAAAATAGATAATGCCTTTTTACACAGGGGTTTGGAACAAAAGTACTAGCCTTTTCGTTTTAGTTGGTAAGAACGGAACTACTATTGCTCTTGTAAAGGTGCATCGCGTACGCTGCAAGAAGCATCAAAGGAATTGGGAACGCGGTGTGGCAGACAGTCCGAGGGACAAGGCCATGGTTACCGTAAAATCGAGCCAAAAGATTTTCACCGACGCGGAGATCGCCAGCCTAACTGGGATTTGCGTGGATCACATCCGCAATTTCGCGAAAAGCCGACACTTGGGCTTCATCGCGCGAGCTGCGGAAGCGGCGGGCAAGCAAGCGGATCAGTGGCTGTTCACGCTGTCCGACCTGATGGTGCTGGTGACACTATTTCCGCGCTGTACGCACTAAGAACGTCAACGAACTTTGATTCAATATGGCTCTTTCCGGAACCCTGGAAAGAGCTATTTGCTTTTTGGGACAGTTGCAGGGCCTTAAGCAGCC
Organism: uncultured Acidobacteriota bacterium; assembly: GCA_963727945.1. Lineage (GTDB taxonomy): Bacteria > Acidobacteriota > Terriglobia > Acidiferrales > UBA7541 > Acidiferrum. The sequence continues at coordinate 1,324 of CAVSIW010000049.1, read as the reverse complement.
GAGTATGCTCGACCGAGGGCAAACCGATTCTTCCGACCGGCATCTGATAGCCTAGAAACAACCATGAGCTTCGCCTCGACTCTCGCTTTGGTCCTTCAGATTGCCTTGCTCGCCTCGGGCCGGGCGGCTTGGTCCGGCGTTGTTTCGGATACGGGCACGGCGACGCCGCAAGATGCGCCGTCCACCAAGAAGCCTGGAGCGGACTCTGCGACCACGACAGCGCTTCCAAGCGTTCCGAGGGGGAAAAAGCTGGTGCTGAAGGATGGAACCTACCAGCTCGTGCGCAACTACGAAAAAAACGGCGAGCGCGTGCGGTACTTCAGCGTGGAAAGAGGAGCCTGGGAAGAGATACCAGCGGCGATGGTGGACTGGGACGCTACGAAACAGGCGGAAGCTGCTGAAGAGAAAACAGATACGGCGCTGTTGGAGAAGGTCCGGATTCAAGAGGCGGCGAGGAATGCGCAGACGCCCGTGGATGTGGATGCCAGCTTGACGGTTGCCCCTGGAGTGTTCTTGCCTGACGGCGAGGGCATGTTCGCGATCGAGGGCAAGTCGGTCAAACGGCTGGAGCAGGCCGGCTCTCAAGTGAAAACGGATAAGAAAACGGTCCTGAAACAAGTGCTCTCCCCGATACCGATCATTCCCAGCAAGCACAATGTTGAGCTACCGGGAACCAGAGCCACCGTGCGGATCACGACCACGCTGCCGGAGTTCTATCTGCGCGAGCCGCCGCCGGACCCGGACCACGACTCGCCGTTGCTGCGAACCAGCCGACAGGGTGAGTCAGGACCAGAAGTGGCTTTGGTGCGCGCTAAGGTGAAGGGCAAGAAGCGACTGCTCGAGTCCATTCGGAACCAGTTCGGAATGGAGATATCGCAGGATCGAGACGAAATTGCGATTCAGCGCTGGGAAGTCGCGCCGGACATATACCGATTTACGCTGAGCGCACCACTTCCGCCCGGCGAATACGCGCTGGCGGAAGTCCTGCAGGATGGATTGAATTTGTACGTGTGGGATTTCGGTGTGGATGCGGCAACGTCGAGCAAGACTAGTCCTAAGTGAGCACGTGCCTTATTCCAAAGGTTTATCTGGCGGGCTAGCCGCGAAGATTTCCTGAAGCGTGGCGACAACATCCCGAATGCGGAACTGGTTCCTCCTGCAAAAGGCGAGGTTCGCCGCGAGCTTCGCGGCGCGTCCGAGGTTTCAATCGAACTCGCCCGTCATATAGATCAGCGCCGGTTTGCGATCGCCCGCGGCAGCGAGGAGACGCTCCGTGGCGGTCTTCCCACTGAGATGACCACCATCCGCAGAGAGGTTCAAATCG
>CAVSIW010000048.1:0-46745 GCA_963727945.1 uncultured Acidobacteriota bacterium | reverse complement strand
ATGCTTCCGGTACGCTCCTTTGTCCAGAAAGTAGTGGAACGGCGTTTGGTTCGTTTCGAGCACCGCGCGGATCTTGATTTCCCGGCGTTTACTTATTAGCAGGAACCGCGTACGCGGGATCATCCGGTCTCAATTTGTGCGCTTGATTGTAGGCAGCCATTGCGGCGGGCATATTGCCCAATCGATGGTACGCGATGCCCAGGTCCATCCACAGCTCAGGTGATTTGGGTTGCAGAGCTGTCGCGTCGCGGAGCCAGCGAACCGCTTTCTGGTTGTTGTTCGCGAGCAAAGCCTTGTAGCCCCATTGCCCTTCCTCGAAGCCAGCTTTTCCAGACAGATTGATTCGTGGACGTCCGTAGGTCGATCCCCAGAGGCCAAACGCAACCAGCGCGGCGACTGCCGAGGCAAAAAGCGCGCGACGGCTGGGCGTCGTGATTGCGAAACCAACGAGAATACCCAGAACGGCTCCGGCGCCGTGAGCCGTGTTAGCGACAACGAATGTGTGGGTCAGCGTGGTGACGATACAGAAAAAGAACCAGACCACGAAAACGCCGACGGTTCTTTGATCGATGGAATCGCGGAATCGTTCGTCGCGGCGGGAGAGTATCCAAAGCAGGCCAAAGAAACCGTAGCCAACTCCCGAAAGACCGACGCCACCACTGGCGAAGGCAAACTCAAAAGAGCTTGAGCCGACGGCAAAAAGTACCAAGAGCGCGGCAGTTTTGGCGTGTCCGAACACGCCTTCAAGGGCGGCCCCAAAAATCCAGAGCCAGTAGACGTTGAACACAAGATGCAGGATGTCGAGATGCAGAAAGATACTGGTGAACAAACGCCAAAGCTGTCCACGCCGGATCTCCGCGGTGGCAAAGAGCAGGGACATGTCGTATTTGCCCCACCAAGCAATGGTCAGGGCCACCGCGAGCAGTATGGTGCCAGCAATGACGGGGTAGCGAATGGATTCGGTCCACTTCGGGAGTGGGCGCATGTCGATCAAAGCTAGCACGTAAGGAAAAGAAGACGTGCAGGTCCGAGGGATGGGTAGTTTCCGAAGAGTAATCGGCTCGAGAATGGCCGGAGCCAGTGTGAGCGTCAGGGAAAGATTTCGACGTCGATGACGTGGAACGGAAGTTTTCCGGCGCTGCGCACGCGATGTGTGTAGGCCTGTCCGCGAGCCTTGCGAAAACCGGCATCGCCGGGTTTGACGTCTTGCACTTCGCTCCACTCGCCGCCAGCGGGCTGGGATTGAGTTTTGTCACCGCTGATGGGAATGCCGACGTTGTCGTTGCTGTGCGTATGGAACAGAGAGGCTTCGCCGGCAGGGAATAGGACGTCGAGGACGCGGACGTACTGGTTCTGGAAAGCAAAGTGATGGTGTGGTTCCTTGTCGACAGGAACGGGCTCAGTCAAAGCGGTGGCTGAACCGCCAGGTGGGGGAACGGGCACCGCGGCAGCGGCGGCGTTTTTCAGCTCGACTTCAACCACCTCAAACGGCGTGTCCTCGAGATTTTCCACGGAATGAGTCACGGACTCAGACCATTGCGAATCACCAGCCTTACTGCGCAATTCCTGCGTTGCGCCGCTCGCGGAGGTGACAAGGACGTGCATGTCCGTGATGCACACGACCACACGGGATGGATGCGAATGCATGGCGATCTTCTGGTGCGGTGCGTACCGCGCATGCAAGACACGAATTTGGTCGTTTTCGAACGCGACTTTCACGTCGCCGGGATTGACGGATACCGGGTCCTGGCCCAGGGCCACGGGCGCTGCTGCGAGAGACGCGAGTAAGAAGGCAAGAGAAAGTGTCCGCATGGAGACGACGCTCCTTTGTGAGCGCACAGGATAAACGGGCTTTGTGCGCGATGCAATGAAACTGCATGGCCGAGGAGACGTCGGCCATGTGCTTGCGTTGAGGGCGGGGGCGAGCTTACGATAGCAACCTGCCGTATGTTTGGTGCATTCCAACGCAGTAAGGATGATGTGAATGTTGAGGCGATGAAGTGTGGTCGGCGAGCGGACAGGAGACAAGTAGGATCGACTGTCCCGCTTAGGAGAAGGCCTGGATGAAATCTGTCGTGGTGGTGGGCGCGCAGTGGGGAGATGAGGGAAAGGGCAAGGTGGTGGATTACCTTGCGGGGTCGTTTGATTACATTGCGCGCGTGGCGGGCGGGCACAATGCGGGGCATACGGTCATTATTGGAAAGGACCGGTATGTGCTGCAGCTGATTCCTTGCGGGATTTTGCGGCCGAAGCAGCAGGCGGTGATTGGGACGGGTGTGGTGGTGGATCCGGCGGCGTTGGTGGCGGAGATCGAGACTTTGGCGAAGGCGGGGATTGATGTGAAGGGGCGATTGCACATCAGCAATCGCGCACACTTGATTTTTCCGTATCACCGCGAATTGGATAAAGCTGCGGAAGGGGCGCGCGGCGCGGACAAGATTGGGACGACGTCGCGGGGGATTGGGCCGGCTTATGAAGACAAAATGGCGCGGCGCGGTTTGCGGATGTGCGATTTGCTGGAGCCGGAATTGTTTCGGAAGAAAGCGGCGCGAGTTGTTGCGGAGAAAAACCGGCTGGCGAAGGGCGCGTACGGCGCGGACATTGATTTTTCGCACGAAGTGGAAGCGACGCTGAAGCTGGGCGAGAAGATTCGCGGATACATTTGCGATACGGCGGAATTGGTGAATCGAGCGTTGGATGAAGGGAAGTCGGTTCTGTTCGAAGGCGCGCAGGGGACGATGCTGGACATTGATCATGGGACGTATCCGTTTGTGACGTCGTCGAGCGCGATTTCGGGAGGCGCGACGACTGGCGTGGGAGTGCCGCCGACCAAAATCAAGAACGTGCTGGGAATTTCGAAGGCTTATACGACGCGCGTGGGCGGCGGGCCATTTCCGACAGAGATGCCGGAGCTGGAAGCGAAAGAAGTTCGCGAGCGCGGCAAGGAGTTTGGAGCGGTGACGGGGCGCGCGAGGCGCTGCGGATGGCTGGACTTAGTGGTGTTGCGGTACGCGAAGATGATCAATGGGATTGATTCGCTGGTGGTGACGAAGCTGGATGTGTTTGATACGCAGCGTGAGATTCAAGTGTGCGTCGGTTATAAGTACAAGGGCAAAACGCTGAAAGAGATGCCGGCGCTGGCGGAAGAGTACGAGCATGTGACGCCGGAATACAAGACGCTGCCGGGCTGGTGCGAGACGACGTATGGCGTGAAGGACGGCGCGAAATTACCGAAGGCGGCTTTGGATTACTTGCAATTTATTGGAGATTTTTTGCAGGTGGAGATTGGGATGATTTCTACCGGGCCGGAGCGGGATGCGACGATTGTGCCGGCGGGAACTTTGCTGGCGCGGTGGCTGTAGGAAAAGGAAGTAGAGGAGGCAAAGGAGGTATAGGAAGTAAAGGACGAAGAACGATGAATCGTGTCGGTTGAAGTCAGAGAGTTTGCCGCATGTTGAGCTACGAGCAAGCACGCCAGAAAGTTATCGAACAAATTGCAGAGAAGAAGGGTCCGCGCGCTACGGAACAGGTGCGCGTGGGCGAGGCGCTGGGTTATGTGCTGGCGCAAGAGGTGAAGACCGACCGCGAGTATCCGCCGTTTAACCGTGCGACGCGGGACGGGTATGCCGTGTTTGCGGCGGATGCCAAAGCGGGGGCGACGCTGAAATGCACGGGGGAAATTAAGGCGGGGGACCGCGTCACGAAGGAGTTGTGGGCGGAGACGTGTGTGCAGATTATGACGGGAGCGGCAGTGCCATCGGGGGCGGACGCCGTGGTGATGATCGAACACACGCAGCGTGACGGGGATCAGGTGAGGTTCGAACGAGCGGCAATCGTTGGACAGAACTTTGTGCCGCGTGGGAGTGAGGCGCGGGCGGGGCAAACGCTTCTGACGCCGGGGATGCGGCTGGGTTATGCGGAGCTTGCGCTGGCCGCGCAGGTGGGAGCAGCGGAGTTGAAGTGCGCGCAGAAGCCGCGCGTGGCGATTCTCTCGACGGGCGATGAGATTGTGCCGGTGGACAGCATTCCGGGGAGATTTCAGATTCGAAATAGCAATAGCGTGTCGCTTGCGGCGCAGGTGCGGCTTGCCGGAGGCAAGCCAGTGTTGCTGGGGAATGCGATGGACCGCGAAGACGATCTGCAGTCGAAGATCCGGCGCGGGTTGCAGGAAGATTTGCTGGTTTTGTCGGGCGGAGTATCCATGGGGAAGTACGATTTGGTCGAAAAAGTTTTGCGGGAGATGGGGACGGAATTTTATTTTGATGAGGTGGCGATACGGCCGGGAAAGCCGGCGGTGTTTGGAAAGTGCGGGGAGAAATTTGTGTTTGGGTTGCCGGGGAATCCGGTGTCTACGATGGTGACGTTTGAGTTGTTTGTGGCGCCAGCGGTGGATTTGTTGAGTGGAGCGGAGGCGCGGGCGTTGCCCATTGTGGAGGCGCGATTGAGCGAGGCTTTGAACGAGAAGCCGGGAGTGACGCACTTTCTGCCAGCGCGTGTCGAGGGGCAGGGAGCGAATCTGGAAGTTGTGGCGTTGAAGTGGCAGGGATCGGGCGATGTGTCGGCGCTGGCGAAAGCGAATTGCTTTGTGGTGGTCCCGGCGGAGGTGGAGAAGATTGAGGCGGGAGAGAGGGTGAGCGTGTTGTTGCGGAGAGATGTGATCTGAAGAGGAACAAACAGGCAATGAAGTAACGAAATAAAGAAGCAAAGAAATAAAGAAAAAACAGGACCGGACTAAACTGAAAAATGGGGAAGTTGTCACATTACGGGGCGCGGGGCGAGGTGAGGATGGTGGACGTGTCGAAGAAGGCGTCGACGACACGGACGGCGGTGGCAGAGGGGTTTGTGAAGATGAGCCCCCTGGTGGTGCGGGAAGTGAAGCGTCTGAGGAATCCGAAGGGAAACCCGCTGGAAGTGGCGCGGATTGCGGGGATCGCGGCGGCGAAGAGGACGGCGGAATGGATACCTCTTTGTCACCCACTGCCGCTGACGCACATTGATGTGACTGCGCGGCTGTGCCAAAATGGCGTTGAAGTTCGCTCTGAAGTTACGGCGACAGCTCAGACAGGGGTGGAGATGGAGGCCCTTGTCGCCGTTACTGCTGCGGCCCTCACGATCTACGACATGTGCAAAGCTCTCGATAAAGGGATGGAAATCAGCGGGGTTAGTTCTCGTCAAGAAGACCGGCGGGAAGAGTGGGGACTTTTTTCGCGACGCGGCCACTGGGGCCAATCACAAGAACAATAGCAAGAAAACGAAGCGGAGCCGCGCGCAATGACCGCGGCGGGAGCGAAGACGGTCAAATTGCTGCTGGCGGACGACAATCCGCTGGTTAGGAATTTGATTGTGAAAGGGATGGAGCCGTACTGCGAGATCGAGACGGCCGCCGACGGGGCGGATGCGCTGCTGAAAGTGATTGACACTCCTCCTGATGTGATTCTCTGCGACTACAAGATGCCGGGACTCGATGGGCGGCAGCTTTTCGAAAAATTGCGCGGGCGCGAGGCGACGCGGCACATTCCGTTTTTGTTCATGGCGAGCAGGGCGGATATCGAGGAGCGGTTGCGGCCGTTGGTGGATGGCGTGGAGGATTTTGTCACGAAGCCGTTTCTCGTGAAGGATTTGGTGCGCATTGCGAAGAAAGTCGTGGACCGCCTGCACCTGGAGAAATTGCAGAAGCGCGCATCGAGGCCCGGCGTAATTCAAGGCCGCCTGGAAGAGATGAGCATGATTGACCTGATGCAGTCGCTGGAGATGGGGCAGAAGTCGTGCCGGCTGGTGGTGCAGCACAACGGCGAACAGGGTGAGCTGTTTTTTGCCAATGGGCAGTGCCGCGACGCGAAGATTGGAAAGACCGAAGGTGATGACGCAGTCTATCGCGTAGTGCTATGGACCGCGGGGGATTTTGAAATTGATTTCAACGCGGCAAATGCGTCGACACGCACAACTACGACGCGAAACACGACCGGCCTGCTGATGGAAGCGATGAGGCTGATGGATGAAGCTAATCGCGATACCGTGGAAACGAAGTAACCCACCTGATGCGCGTCGCAGTGCTCACAATCAGCGACACAGTTGCAAGAGGGGAACGCGAGGATTTGTCTGGGCCCGCGGTGGTCGCGGTGTGCCGCGGATTGGGCTGGGAAGTGACGTCGGTGCTGCGCGTGTCGGATGATCCCGCGAATATTCGAGAGCAGTTGCGTGAATTGGCGGACTCCGGACGTTTGGACGTGATATTGACGACGGGCGGGACGGGGATTGGGCCGCGAGACAACACGCCGGAATCGACGGCGGCGGTCGCGGACCGCATTGTGCCGGGAATCGGAGAAGAGATGCGGCGCAAAGGAGCGGAGCTGACGCCGACGGCTGTGCTTTCGCGGGGAATGGCAGCGGTGCGTTCGAAGTCGCTCATCGTAAATCTGCCTGGAAGTCCCAAGGGCGCTTCGGAGTCGCTGGAAGCGGTGGCGCATCTCTTGCCGCACGCCGTGCATGTGCTGCACGGGGCGAGACACGATTAATTCTTCTACTGCTTCGCACGCGGAATAATTGGCAAAACAATCCGAGAAGAGTGTTCTGCATCGTGGTAGATGCGAATGTGGCCGAGCCGCGTTTGCGAAGAGGAGATTTCGGATTCACCGGTTTGCAGATTTCGCGAAAAGTGGGGGGAGAAAGCGGCGGAAATTTGGACGCGGATGCGGTGGCCTGCACGAAAGACGTTGCTGGTGAGCATGCGATCTAGATTGAGCAGATAGACTTTGCCTGGAGTGAGAAGTTCGGGCTTGAGCGAGGCGTTGCGGTAGCTGGCGCGGAGGACGTCGAGGCCGGGACTCATGAGATTGAAGGCGGCGCCGTCGGGAGCGACGTCGAGGAGGCGCACCCAGAGATCGAAATCGGGAACGTCGGCGGAGACGAAGAGTTCCGCGCGGATGGGGCCGGTGACTTCGGTGCCGGCGTCGAGAGCAGGAGTGTCAAAGACGAGGACATCGTCGCGGCCGGGGAATGCGCGAAAATCATGCGCGCCGTAGGTGGTGTAGGGATCGGTCAGCGGATGCGCGGGATCGGAAATGAATTCTGAGAAGCGAGTGGATGGGACGAGCAATGCGGAATTCAGCGTGCCGATGCGGGACGCGGGGGCGTCTGCGTTCAGGAAGTAGGAGGTTTCTTTTGCGCGAGTGAGCGGCCAGGAATCTTCGTCGCGCCAGGCGTTGTCTCCCATGACAAAAAGACGGACGGGTTTTTCGCGGTCGACGCCGTTGTCGAGGCCGCGAAGATAGTGGTCCATCCAGCGGAGAATCAGTTCGTCGTAGTCGATGGGAGCGGCGGGGCCGAAGTCGCGCTCGCCGGACTTGGATTCGTCCTGGCCGCCGTGGGTCCAGGGACCGATCATGGTATGCGTGCGGGGATCTTTTTCGTTACGGCGCGCGGCGAGCAGGCCGTTGAAATTCGTAGTTGCACCGTCAGGGCCGTAGGCTTCATCGTACCAACCGGAAAAATTCAAGACCGCGGCGTGAACGCGATCGTATTTATTGCGTAGTTCGGCCCAGTCCCACCAGGAATCGGCCGGTAGATGCGAAAGCCAGTCGTAGTAGAAAGGCGCGACTTGCTTTAGGTCCGGAAGGTCGCGCAGCGGCAGAAAACTCTGGATGCGTTCGTGATCTTGCTTCCATGATGCGGCGGCTTCTTTGCGCGTTTGCGGGCCGGGGAGATTTTTGCGGCGGCGAGCGTCCGGGGCGATGTTGAACCAAATCCAATCGAGCCACGAGCCATCGAAGACGCCGCCGGAATAAAAGAAATTGCGCGGCGTGGAGAAAGTCATGGCGGGAACCATGGCTTTGAGATGCGGGGGATTTTCGACGGCGGCGAGCCACTGGACGGCGCCGGGGTAGGAGAGGCCGAATGTGCCGACGTTTCCGTCCGACCACGGCTGGCGCGCAGCCCATTCGATCGTGTCGAAACCATCGTGGCCTTCGTTTTGATACGGCAGAAAATCGCCGTCGGAGGCGTAGCGGCCGCGGACGTCCTGGATGACGACGGCGTAACCGCGAGCGACCGCTTTTTCGAACGTACCGCCTTCCTTCAGCGCGAACTGTTTTCCGTAGGGTGTGCGGTAGACGAGAGTCGGGAAGCGTCCGGTGGCGATAGGGAGAATGACGTCCGCGCGCAGGACAACACCATCGCGCATCGGGACGGCGACGTCTTTGGTGATGTTGAGAGCGGGTGAGGGTTTTGCTTGCTCGGCTGTACCTGCAAAGAAGGGCAGAGCGGCTGCGAGCAGAAGTGCGAGGGTCACGAAGAAAGAAAAGCGGCGCAAGTGCGATTAGCCTCCGGGAAAGGACCGTAACGCTATGCGTGCGGCATTGTATCCGAAGAGGCGGTGAAACGGTGGTTGACGCGGGTGGGCGCGTCGTCAACAATGTTTGCACTATGGAGCAAGAACTTGCGGACAAGAAACTGGCGATTTTGGGGACCGGGAAGCTCGGCGGAATTTTGCTGCGGGCATACCTGAAGCAAGGGTTATTTTCCGCGAAGCGCGTGACGGCGACGGTGAAACACAGCGAGAAGGCGGCGGCGCTTGCGAAAGAGCTTGGGGTGGCGGTAGCCACGGAGAATAGAAGAGCGGTGCGTGGCGCGGATATCGTGCTGTTGAGTGTGAAGCCGCAAGTCGTGGGCGAAGTATTGAAGGAGATCGCGCCGGAGCTGAGCGAGAAGACGCTGGTGATTTCAGTCGCGGCGTCGGTGCCGACGAGCTACATCGAACAGCACGTGGGCGGGAATGTGCCGGTGGTGCGCGCCATGCCGAATACGTGCTCCGCCGTGGGCTGCGGGATGACGGGAATTTGCCGCGGTGCGCACGCGGCGGCGGAACATTTGGAGACTGCGCGCGCGATGTTTGACGCGGTCGGACGCACAGTTGTCGTAGACGAAAAAAACATGGATGCGGTGACGGGGCTCTCAGCGAGCGGACCGGCGTTTGCTTATATTATTTTGGAGTCGTTCGCGGAGGCAGGCGTGAAGGTGGGATTGCCGCGCGATATTTCGACATTGCTCGCGGCGCAAATGATGAAGGGCGCGGCGAGCGTGGTGCTTGAAACGGGCGACCATCCGGCCCTGCTGAAGGATTCGGTGACGACGCCGGCGGGCTGCACGATTGACGGAATCATGGAGCTGGAAGAAGGCAAGCTGCGCGTCACGCTGATCAAGGCCGTGGTGAAAGCTACGCATCGCGCGGGAGAATTGCTGTTCGAAAAGTGATACCACGTCCGCGGAGGGCTTCGCTCTCGTCCTCGCGGCGGAATCTTCCTTTCTAATGATTCATACCCTTATCAACGTGGTACGCGGATTCCTCGGAGGAGACGGAGCGCTCATTCTCCCGGAGATGGAGCTCGTTCTATTTGCGTGCGGGATTTTGGTCATCGACCGGTGGCTTGACAGCGAACGAAAAACATTGGAACGCACTGCTCGCGCTCGCAGGGACGGCGTTCAGCGGATTTACGCTGTACGTGCAGCACGGGAAAATACAAGTGCTGCGGGAAGCGAATCCCGAGTCGCCTGGGCTGCTGGGGCTACACCAAAGCGTGCTGGTCGATCCATTATTTCTCTATTTCGCAGCGCTGCTTCTTGCTGCGACAGCGTTGGCCCTCTTGTTTTCAGTGCGATATCTGGAGGTCGAGGGAGAACGGCGAGGATCGTACTATGCGCTGCTTCTGTTTGCATGCGTTGGCATGATGCTGATGGTTTCGGGCGTTGATGTGATCGTTGTGTTTCTCGGGCTGGAGTTCATGGGGTTCAGCTGTTTTCTACTGGCCGGATTCTCGCGGAACGAGCAGCGGGTGAGAGGCGCGGCGCGAATGTACGCTTTTCTTTGGGCATGCAGCTCGTTTGCGCTGTCCGCGGGTTTTCTGCTGCTGTACAGGCTGTTCCAAACCACAAATCTCGGACGGATTGGCGCGATTCTCGATGTGCGTCTGGACAATGGGGTGGCTTTTGGCGGGCTTACGGTGTGGCCCGCCGTGTTCGCGCTTGTATTGATCGCCGCTGGAGTGTTCTTTTTGATCGATGCCGCACCGTTTCATTGGTTCGCACCTGGCGTTTGCGAATCAGCGCCAACGCCTATCGCGGCGTATCTGGGCGCGGCGGCGAAGGCGGCGGGGTTCGCGTTACTGCTGAGATGTTTTTCTTTCTTGTTTCTATTTGCGCACGAGAAATGGAGACACGTCTGGGGCGGCGTGGCGATCTTCTCGCTTTTGTGGGGGAACATTGCAGCATTGCGGCAGACCAATGTGAAGAGGATGCTCGCGTACGGGGGCGTGGCCCACACAGGATTTATTTTGCTTGGGCTGGTTGCGGGAAATGAGACTGGGTTTACAGGCATGCTGTTCTACCTGGGCGTGAATGTTTTCATGACGGCGGGCGCGTTTGGAATTTTGATTGTGCTGCAGCAGCGCGGGAGTGCCGCGAAAGAATTGCGCGATCTGGACGGCTTGTACCGGCGCAGCCCCGCGGCGGCGCTGCTGTTGCTCGTTTTCATGATGTCGCTCGCCGGAATACCGCCAGCCGCGGGTTTCCTGGCCAAGTACTACATCGTCAAAGCGTTGATTGCGGCGCCGCACCCCGAACTTGCGGCGTTTGCGGTGGTCAATGCGCTGCTTGGAGTGTACTACTACGGCCGCGTCGCGGCACATGCGTGGAAGAAGCCTGCTGCCGATGCGTTGCCGGCCGAAGCCACAGCACTGATCATAAGCAGCGGGCAAACGGTGGCGCTGACGGTGGCCGTGTTTGTATCGCTCGCGGCGGGGTTGTATCCTGAACCGTTCCTGCGCCTGGCGCGCTACGCCTTTGGACAATAAACCTAATAAAACGGACTCGCCGGTTTCCTCCGCTCCGAAGGCGAAGAGCTTCGGCACGCAGTTTGGCCTAGCGATGGAGCTGCCGTTTGTATTTGTCGCCTCTGTAGTTGTCGGAGGCGCGCTGGGATATTTTCTCGACCACTGGCTGCACACCAAGTTTATTTTCATGTTTGTGTTCGGCGGCCTTGGTTTTTTCGCCGGGTTGCGCGAGATCTTGCGGCGGCTGCCTGGCTAACGCGATGGAAAGGGTGGAGCACTCCTCATCGAGCGAGCTTGGAGATGGCGAGTCCGTGGCTTACGCGCGGACTGAACGGCGAATCGCCTGGCTGACCTTGATTTTTGGGGGAGCAGCCGCCATCGCGGCAGCAGTGATGCGCAGCTGGCCCTGGGCGCAGGGACTGGCAATCGGAACGGCTCTGGCCTGGCTCAATTTTCGCTGGCTAAAGCGAGGCCTGGATGCGCTGGTTGTGGTTTCGACAGCGCAAGAAGGGTTTGCCAAGCCGCGAATCCCCGTTGGAACATGGTTCCGTTTGATGTTCCGCTACGGCTTGATAGCCTTCTGCGTGTATGTTATTTTTGAGTATCTGAAAGTCCCCCTTTCGAGCATGGTTGCTGGTTTGTGTGCTTTAGGAGCCGCGACGATTGCGGCGAGTGTGTACGAAATCCTGCGTCCTACGGAATAGGGAATGGAACATCACGTAAGCTGGCTGACACAGATTGTAAATCACTACCTGGGCTCCGTGGCCCTGGCGCTGCTATCGGCGCTGCACATCAAGCCGAGCTATCCCGATACACCTATCCCCGAACATGTTGTGATGGCGCTGACGGTGCTCGTTGTGGGCACCTTGCTGGCGCTTGTGCTGAGGTCGCGGCTGTCGGTCGAGCGGCCCGGAGCTTCGCAACAGATCGCGGAAATGCTGATGACGAACCCGATGGGGTTCGGGATCAACGACGTCCTGGAAGAGAACGCGGGCCATCACTGGCAAAAGTACGTGCCGATGGTTGGAACCGTGGCGCTATTCATCCTGCTGGCGAATCTCTTCGGTGCGTTTCCGTTTTTCACGGCACCTACGGCGAACGTAACCGTTCCGCTGGCGTGCGCGATCATTACGTTTATCTATTTCAACTGGCAGGGCGTGAAGCACCATGGCCCTGCGGGATACGCGAAACACTTCGCGGGGCCGGTGGTCTGGCTTTCTCCGCTGATGTTTCCGGTGGAAATTATCAGCACCACCGCGCGTTTGCTTTCGCTGACGGTGCGTCTCTGGGCCAACATTTTTGCCAGCGATTTGATCTATGGATTGTTTCTTGGCTTATTTACCGGGCTGGCCGTTTGGGGCGGGACGAAGTCCTCGGTTCTTGGCGCTGTATTGATGGTGTTCCCGGCGCTGGCGCCTATCGCTTTCATTATCTTGCACGTGTTCGTGTCCGTTGTGCAGACATACGTCTTCGCCATTCTGCCCGCCGTTTACATTGGCCTGGCCACGGCGGACGAGCACTAAACGATTTTCGCGGTACGGATTTGTTAGCCGCTCCAGCGTGAGCCCGGCTGCACGGTGTCCGGGAACCACCTCCTGGCGGCAATTCATGAGGAGGAAGTTATGAAGAAAGCAGCAGTTATTTTGATCGCGCTCATCGCGGTGCTCGTAATTGCACCGGCGGCGTTCGCGCAGACTGTACCAGAAGCGGCGAAGCCGCCAATCAACCCGACCACGCTTGTAATTGCGGTTGGCTTTGGCGTGGCCGTCGCGGCATTCGGCGGAGGTTTGGGACAAGGCCGGATCGCGGCAGCGGCCTGCGAAGGCATCGCGCGGAATCCGGGAGCGGCCGGCGGCGTTCGCGCAGCCATGATCTTGGGACTTGTATTCGTCGAGACGCTGACACTGTTCACCTTTGCGTTGGGATTCCTTCTCTACTCGAAGCTGTAATCGAGAATCACGCAGAATTGGAAAGGCCTGGAGGCGAAAGCTTCCGGGCCTTTTGTTAGCCCTCCCCTCCCCCTTTTTTCGTAAGTGCGGATTCTAAAGGGTTTAACACTTCCCGTAAGTCGTTTACAATCAATACTTGCAGCAACTCCTTTGAGGTATTCATTCTAAGGATTGCGGGGCCAGAAAAACCGGTAAAACACGGCAAAACAGGTGTTTCTCGATCGATTCATTCTAAAGACTTAGCTGAATAACAAAGAGGGTGTCCCCTGCTGGTAGAGGGGAGGCATTGATGCAGGCCTATTCGCAGGATTTGCGCGAGCGCGTGTTGCGGGCGCTGGATCGCGGGGATCGTCCGATGGAGATTGCGCGGCGATTCGAAGTGAGCCGCATCTGGGTCTATCAGGTGCGCAACCGGGAGCAAGAGACGGGCGTGCGCAGCAGTTTTCAGATCGGCGGCCATCGCCGCTCGCGGCTGGCGGAGAGGGAACAGGTGCTGCGCGCCTGGATCGCCGCCGAGCCCGATCTGACCCTGGTCGAATTACAGCAACGGCTGGCGCAACAGCGTGTTTCGATCAAGATCGGCGCTCTGTGGCACCAGCTGAACAAATGGAATCTCACCTTCAAAAAAAACCTTGCACGCCAGCGAGCAAGAGCGCGAGGACGTGCAGGCGGCGCGGCGCGCGTGGAGTGACGCACAGCCCGGGATGAACCTCGAAAAGCTGGTGTTTATCGATGAAACCTGGACATCGACCAGCATGACGCGGCGCTATCGACGTGCCGGGGGCAGCGCTGTATCGCTTCGGCCCCGCACGGCCATTGGAAAACCACCACCTTTGTGGCTGGCTTGCGCCACCATTGGCTTGGAGGAGGTAGTTCAGCGTTCGGCTGGGCAAGAGTCCGAGGAAGATGGTGCCAAACGCGGCGACGGCTAGAACGACATTGACCGACAGCGGGAAGCGCGCGGGCACTGTGGCGGCGACTTCCGCGCTGGGTTCGCGCATGTACATGACGACGATCAGGCGGATGTAGTAGTAGGCGCCGATGACGCTGTTGATGGCCATGATGACGGCGAGCCAGATCAGATGCGAATCCACGGCAGCTTTGAAAATGTAAAACTTGCCGAGGAAGCCGGCAGTGACCGGAAGGCCGAGCAGCGAAAGCAAGAATAGCGAGAGAACGGCGGCCACCACAGGCTGGCGTTCGCCGAGGCCGGCGTAGTCGTCGAGCGTGAGGTGCTTTTCACCGGCGCCGCCAAATTGCGAAACGATAGTGAACGCGCCGACTTTGACCAGCGCATAGCTCAGAAGGTAAAAGAGCACGGCGGCGTAGGCCGGACTCGCGCCTATTTCCTGATCGGCAGAGAGTCTTGTGACTGCGGCAAAAGCCACGAGGATGTAACCCGCGTGCGCGATCGAGCTATAGGCCAGGAGACGCTTGACGTTGGTCTGGAGCAGCGCGCCGAGATTTCCCGCGAACATCGTGAGGATCGCGAGTATCCAGAAGGCCCAGAACCAGAATTGCGTGGCGGCGTGAACGTCGGCAAAGATGCGGAGGAGCAAAGCGAAGGCGGCGGCCTTCGGTCCCGCGGAGAAGAAAGCGGTGACCGGCGTGGGAGCGCCTTCGTAGACGTCCGGCGTCCAAATCTGAAAGGGCGCCGCGGCGACTTTGAAACCGAGGCCGATGAGGATCAGGGCGAGGCCAAGTTTTAGAAGAGTGCTCGTTGGATCGGCGGCATCCATCTTCAGGAGATTCGTGGTGCCGGTGACGCCGTAGACGAGGGCGATGCCGTAGAGAAAAAAGGCCGTGGCAAATGAGCCGAGAAGGAAATACTTCATCGCGGATTCGCCAGACTTGAGGGTGTCGCGGCGGTAGCCTGCGAGGATGTAGCTGGAGATGGAGCTCATTTCGAGGCCGATAAACGCGGTGAGAAGCTCTTGCGCGGAGGCGAGGACGCCCATTCCGGCGGTGGCGAACAGAATGAGCGCGTAAAACTCAGCGTCAGCCAGGCGTTCGCGTTCGAGGTACGGCGCCGCGGCGAGAATGACGAGGACGGCGACCAGCCCGACAAGATGACTGAAGAAAATGCTGAAAGGATCGGCGGCGACAAGGCCGGAGAACGCGGCGCCAGGATTGTGGACCGCATAGAAGTTGCCGACTATGCCCCCGAGCGCTCCGATGACCGCGACGGTCGTTAGAAATCTGCGGCTCTTGACGAGCGGCTGGAGCAGCATCAGGAGCGCGCCAAAGCCGCACCAAATCAGTTCCGGCAATACGCGAAGCATATCTGACGTGTTGGGGAACGCGGACATTTAGCGGGCTCCGAGCCTTTCCAATGAGTTTGGTTTTTGCACGAGGCTAGCCGAGCCGTTTGGTTGTGCTTTGGATTGCGGCGCGGACTTCACCGGAGCGTGCTGCGCGTCATACGCACGCTGCGGGCGCGCCATTTGGTCGATCACGGACTGGCTGGCTGCGGCGGTGCGGCCGGTGATGAAGACCGAGCCGATTCCCATCCACAGCGTGATGATGGCCATAGTCACGAGAATCCAGCGCTCGCGGGCGGAAACGTCTGGGAGCGTGCGGTTCTTTTCGACCGTAATTTCGCCGAAGAAAACCTTCTGATAAGACCACAGCAAATAGCACGCCGAGAGAATGACGCCGGTGGCGGCCCAAGCAGCCCAGTTCCAGTGCACTTGATACGTGCCGAGCAAAATCAGAAACTCGCCGACGAAACCATTGAGCATCGGCAAGCCGAGCGAAGAGAGAGCGACAAACAGGAAGAACGCCGCAAGGCGCGGCATCGGCGTGGCCAGACCGCCGAATTGCGACATTTCAAAAGTATGGCGGCGGTCGTAAAGCATTCCAACGAGCAAGAAGAGCCCGCCAGTGGAGATGCCGTGCGCGAGCATCTGAAAGACCGCGCCCTGCATGGAGACCGGATGGAAGGCGAAGATGCCGAGCACGACGAAACCGAGGTGGCTGACGCTCGAATACGCGACAAGCTTTTTCAAGTTTGGCTGGACAAGAGCGACGAGCGCGCCGTAAATGATGCCGATGATGGCGAGCACCGCGATGGCAGACGCGAAGCGGCGCGACGCGTCGGGGAAAAGCGGCAGGCAGAATCGAATCATACCGTACGTGCCCATTTTCAGGAGCACGCCGGCAAGCATCACGGAGCCGGCTGTGGGCGCTTCGACGTGGGCGTCGGGCAGCCAGGTATGGAACGGGAAGAGCGGAACTTTAATGGCGAAGGCCACGAAGAAGGCGAGGAAGAGAAGTGTCTCCGTGCCACGAGGCAGAACGAGTGCGCCGGTCTGGAGCGCCCGCTGAATCGACGGCAGGTCGAATGTGCCGGTGGCGTTGTAGAGCCAGAGGATGCCGACGAGCATGAGGATGGAGCCGGCCATGGTGTAGAGCACGAATTTGACGGCGGCGTAAATGCGGCGGTCGTGGCCCCAGATGCCGATGAGCAGATACATCGGAATGAGCATGACTTCCCAGAAGAGGAAGAAAAGGAAAAGGTCGAGAGAGAGGAAGACGCCGACGACGCCGACTTCCAAGAGCAGGATGGCGATGAAGAATTCTTTGACGCGCTTCTGGATGCTGTTCCACGAACAAAGAATGGAGATTACCGTGAGGAACGTCGTCAGGATGACGAGAAACAGACTGATGCCGTCCGCGCCGAGGTGATAGTTAATGTAGGTCTGTGAGGCCGCGCCATGCGGGCCGAGAGCGATCCACTGATGAAATTCTTCGAGCTTGTAACCTGTGCTGCCAAGAGGCACACCGCGGAGGAGCCACCAGAGTGACAAAATAAATTCGGCAATCGAGACGGCGAACGCGAGGCGGCGAATCCATTCGTGGTCGTCGCTGCGAAGGAACAGCAAGGCAACCGCGCCCAGCGCGGGTAAGAAGATCAGGATCGTGAGCAGCGGTCCGGCGGGCATTAGCGCACCATCCCAGCGACTGGCGCAGCCGCGGGCCAGAAAAAGATGACGGCAATAATCACCAGCGCGCCAATGACGACCCAGACGGCGTAACTGCGCGTGTTGCCGGACTGCGTGTGGCGCACGGTGTCGCCGATGCTCGTTGCGCCGCTGGCGATGCCGTTCACTGTGCCGTCAATGCCAGCCACGTCCACGATTTTCCAGAGCACGTTCGTCGAAATCCACATGAGCGGCTTGACCACCACGGCGGCGTAAAGCTCATCAACGTAATACTTGTTCAGCAGCGTGTTGTAGACCGGCTTCATGGATTTCGCGAGCGACTCGGGCTTGCCGGGCTGGCGGATGTACAACCAGAAGGCCACGCCGAGGCCGATGAGTGCGGAGGCGACAGCGACGACCGCCAGAATCAGTTCCAACTGGTGGGCTCCGACGGCTCCTTCGCTCACTGCCCGGGCCCCCTCCGCCGAACCGAACACCGGCCCAAGGAAATTGGCGAAATAGTCCGGCCCGCCCCAAAGCGCAGGCGCGGCAAGCCAGCCGCCGACGACCGAGAGCACCGCGAGCACGACCAGCGGGCCGAGCATGCTCCAGGGCGATTCGTGGACATGGACGTGATGCTCGTCGTAGCGCTGCTGGCCGTGAAAGGTGAGAAAGATCAGCCGGAACATGTAGAACGAAGTGAGCAGCGCGGTGAGCAACCCAAACACATAGAGCAGATGGTTGCCGCCGCTGTTTTGAAACGCATTGAGCAGGATGGCGTCCTTGCTGAAGAATCCGGCCAGGGGCGGAATGCCGGCGATGGCCAGCGTGGCGATGAGCATGGTCCAGTAGGTGTACTTGATTTTCTTGCTCAGGCCGCCCATGTGGCGCATGTCTTGTTCGCCGCCCATGGCGTGAATGACGCTGCCCGCAGCCAAGAAGAGAAGCGCTTTGAAGAATGCGTGCGTCATCAGATGAAAAATGCCCGCCGAGAAGGCGCCGACGCCGCAGGCGAGGAACATGTAGCCCAACTGGCTGACGGTGGAATACGCCAGAACTTTTTTGATGTCGGTCTGCACCAGGCCGATAGTGGCCGCGAAAAACGCGGTCGCACATCCAACGATCGCCACGACGACCATGGCCGTCTCGGAGTGCGTGAAAAGGATATGCGAGCGGGCCACGACGTAAACGCCCGCAGTGACCATCGTCGCCGCGTGAATCAACGCGCTGACAGGCGTGGGGCCTTCCATCGCATCCGGCAGCCAGACATACAAAGGAAGCTGCGCCGATTTTCCGGTCGCGCCCATGAAGAGCAGCAGGCAGGCGATCGTAAACGTGCCGAACTGTCCCCACGCTTCATGTCCCGAGGACGGGCCAGACGCAGCCGCAAATAAAGTTGTGAAGTCCAGCGTGTGAAACGTCCGGAAGAGCAGGAACATTCCCAGCATGAAACCGAAGTCGCCGATGCGATTGACGATGAACGCTTTTTTGCCGGCGTCGGATGCCGACTTCTTCAGGAAATAGAAACCGATGAGCAGGTAGCTGCACAGGCCGACGCCTTCCCATCCGACGAAGAGCAGGGCGTAGTTTGCGGCCAGCACCAGAATGAGCATGAAAAACATGAACAAATTCAGGTAGGAGAAGAAGCGGTAGTAGCCGCCTTCGTGCGCCATGTACCCGGTCGAGTAAATGTGGATGAGGAAACCCACGCCGGTGACGACCATCAGCATGACGACGGTGAGCTGGTCAATCTGCAGATCGAAGCCCGCGCGGAAATTGCCCGCGGCAATCCATCGTGAAATACTTTTGCACCCAGGGAATTTGCTCGGGCGAAAGCTGCGTGAATTCGCGCACGGCTTCGAGCGCGAACGCGAACGAAAGTCCCGTCGCGCCAAGCGCAACGCTATTGACGATCTTGTTCGGCCACTTGCCGCCCAGCAGGCCGTTGATGGCCGAGCCGAGCAGCGGCAGCAGCGGAATGATCCACAGATGATCGAGTATCGGCATTAGAGTTTGAGCAAATCCACGCGCTCGACGTTCAGCGATTGCCGGTTGCGCGCCGTAAGAATGATGATTCCCAGCCCGACAGCCGCTTCCGCTGCCGCCACGACGATCACGAACAAAACGAATACTTGGCCATCGGACTGGTGCCTGGCCTGGCTAAAGGCGACAAACGCCAGATTGACGGCATTGAGCATCAATTCGATGGACATGAAAATCGTGATGACGTTGCGCTTGAAGACAAACGCCACGACGCCGAGGCCGAACAGAACGGCGCTAAGAATCAGGTAATAACTCGTCGGGACCATCGTCAATTCTCCCGCTGCGCGAGAACAATCGCGCCCAGTATCGCCACGAGAATCAGGAACGAACGTCAGCTCAAACGGATAAACAAATTCCCGGAAGAGCATCGTCGAAATTTCTTTCGTCGAAGCCAGCGCGCCGCTCTGCAAGCCTGCTTGCGCGCTCTCATTCGAACGGGCAATGGCCGCGGCGATAAATCCGAGCAGGGCCACGGCCAGCGGAATGCCCGCAATGCCGGCCAGCTTCGAAACATTTGTGCGCTCTTCCTCGCCGGCGTTCAGCAGCATGATGACGAAGACGAAAAGCACCATGATCGCGCCGCCGTACACGATGATCTGCACGGCAGCGACAAACTCCGCGCCCATCAAAAGGTATAAGCCCGCGAGCGCGATCATCACCACGATCAGCGAAAGCGCGCTGTGAATCGGATGCCGCTGGAAGATGAGGCTCAGCGCGCCGAGCACCGCCAAGCGCCGCCAGCACGAAGAAAATGGCGAGCTGGGGCGTCATCGCGCACCCCACATCAAGATGGCGAACGCGGTGAGCACGACGTTGGCGATCGAAACCGGCAAGAGCAATTTCCAGCCGAACGCCATGAGCTGGTCATAGCGGAATCGCGGAAGAGTGCCGCGCATCCAGACGTACACGAACAGGAAGACGAAGATCTTCGCCATCAGCCAGAACGGGCCCTGGATAAACTCATTCACCGGCGGGAAGGCAATGAGCACCGCGCCGATGGCCGCGATGGCGGTGCCCACGCCGGGCAGAATGATCCTGCCCAAAAATCGTCTCGTACCGGATGCCGTCCCAAATTACCCACAAGCCGAACGGAATCAGAATCACCGACGGCAAATAATGTGTTAACGTCCAGCTGGCAGGGAAGGGAGACAGCCATCCGCCGAAGAACATGATCGTGCAGAGGCAGGACACTGTGATCATGCTGGTGTACTCGGCGATGAAGAACATCGCGAACTTGAAGCTGGCGTATTCCGTGTGGAAACCGGCAACCAACTCGGATTCCGCTTCCGGCAGATCGAACGGCACGCGGTTGGTTTCCGCAACCGCCGCGACGAAGAAGCAGAAGAATCCCAAGAATCTGCGGCCAAATATTCCAGCCAAAGATGCCGACGCTCCGGATGGTGCGCCTGCGCGTTGATAATGTCCCGCAAGATTGAAGCTGCCGGCAAGCAAGAGCACGCCGACCACGGACATCGTCAGCGCAAGCTCGTAGCTCACCATCTGCGCCGAACTGCGCAGGCCGCCGAGCAGCGGATACTTGCTGTTCGAAGACCAACCGGCCAGCGCGACGCCGTAGACGCTCAGCGCAGTAATCGCGAAGAGCGCCAGAATGCCGATGTTCAGATCAGCGATGCCAAGAGTAGATTTCTCGTCCCCGAAGATCCAGTGCAGCGGCTCGGGCCCGAACGGAATGATCGCCAGCGAAGTCAACGCGAGCGCCAGAGCCATAAGCGGCGCGAGAAAATACGTGAATTTATCCACGCCCGCCGGCGTCGGATCTTCCTTCAAAAGAAATTTTGCGCCATCGGCCGAGGGCTGCAGCAAGCCGTGTGGTCCGACGCGATGCGGTCCCCAGCGCGACTGCATGTGCGCGACGACTTTGCGTTCGAACCACGTCAGATAGGCGTTGACGGTCAGGACAATGAATAGCAGAAGAGCAATCTTGATGACGGTAATGATCAGATACGTGGCGTTGGCGATTAAGAAGGCGTTCACGGCTTGGCTTCCGCCTCCGGAAGAGATTCCATCATGGTGCAGAAGCGGCCAAGCGTGCCGCTGGTGAAAAGCGTGTCCTGCGCGGAGCGAATCAAGGCCAACGGGCACATCGTAAGGCGCGTGGCCGTTCTTCGCGACCTGAACGTGCGTGGCTTCCGCGCCACCGGTCAGCAATCCGGCGGCCTGCACGTCATAACCCGGAACTGCTTTGCGAATCTCCTCGAAGACGGCGGCAGGCGTCTTGTAATGGAATGCTTTGCCGAGGCCGAGCCTTTCGAGTTGATGAGACAGAATGCGCAGCAGATCGAAGTCGGTTCGCGGGCCCATCACTTCAGCGGCTTTGTGCAGAAGCTGAATCTCGCCGGAGGTGTTCGTGACGCTGCCCTCTTTTTCATAGGCTGACGCAGCGGGGAATACAATGTCCGCCAGTTTCGCTGTTTCCGTCAAAAACATTTCGTGAACGATCAGCAGATCGAGCTTGCCGCGTCCAAATCCAAGCGTGCCAAAATGCGCCAGCGGATTCGCGCCCATGACGTACAGCGCCTTGAGCTTGCCGTTTTGCGCGGCGTCCACCATGGCAGGCGCCGTCAGTCCCGGCTTGGACGGAATCACTCCGCCCCACAGCCGTTCGAATCCTTCGCGTGCGGCGGAATCATCCACATGCGCGTAACCAGGGAGACGGTCCGGCAGCAGCCCCATATCGGCCGCTCCACGCGAATTCGCGTAATCGCCCAGCGCCATGTAGCGAACTTTGCCGTGCAGCTTTGAACCGAAGCGCAACGAGTTGCGCGATCGCCGCGCCCGTCACTTCCGCGCCGAAAACGATGGCTACGTCGGATTCCGCATCGAGCGCCGCTTTCAGTTGGACAAGCTGCTCGACCAGATCGCTCGGCAGCTGCCCCTCTTCGTGAGCCATCCATCGAATGGCAGTCGCTTCCTGACCCGCCGCGAGCTTGACGAACTGCGTGGCCTTGCGCTTCAGCTTAATCTCGCGCGCATTCAGGATGAAGAGCTTCGCGCCGATGTGGCGAATTCCTTTGCGAATCTGCCAGGCGGCCAGCGGATTCTGATTCGTCGGATCGTTGCCCACCAGCAAAACGGCTTTCGACTCGGCCAATTGCTTCATCGTCAGCAGGGAATCGCCTGCGCGGTCTCCGAGCGCGGTGATCAGTCCCGGTGTAGTCCGCCGTGCGGTGATGATCGACGTTGTTCGTGCCAAACGTGGCGCGAGCCAGCCGCTGGAACAAATAATTTTCTTCGTTCGAAGTGCGGTTCGAACCGATAAAGCCGATGGCAGTCCTTGCCGCCCGCATCGTAAATCTGCTTGAGCCGGGTCGCGGCGGTCTGCGCGGCTTCTTCCCAGGAGACTGGATGAAGCTTGTCGCCTTTGCGCACCATCGGCTGGCGCAGACGCTCGGGATGCTTCGTGAAATCGAAGCCGAAGCGGCCCTTGATGCACAGAAAATCTTCGTTGATTCCGGACAGATCCCGGTTGTTCGCGCGCATGATTTCGTGATTGCGCACGCTGAGCGTCGTCTTGCAACCGTTCGAACAATGCGTGCACACCGTCGAGACGTAAGTCATCTCCCACGGCCGCGTCTTGTAGCGATAGGTGCCGCTCGTCAGTGCGCCGACGGGACAAATGTCGATGCACATGCCGCACTCTTCGCACTCAAGATGGTCTTCGCGATTCGGAATGATGATGCTGTTCGCGCCGCGCATTCCCACGCCAAGCGCTTTGACGTCCATGCCTTCATCGCAAACGCGCACGCAGCGGAAGCAAAGAATGCAGCGCGGAGCGTCGTAATAGACAAGCTCCGACCACTTCTCTTCCGGACGGTGAATTTTTTCTTCGACGAAACGGCTCGTGTCCGCGCCGTAGCGGAACACCATGTCCTGCAGTTCGCACTCGCCGCCCTTGTCGCAGACGGGGCAATCGAGCGGATGGTTCGTCAGCAGAAACTCGAGCATCGCCTTGCGCGCGCCGCGAACCTGATCTGTGTCTGTTCGAACGACCATCCCGTCCGTCGCCACCAGCGTGCACGCCGTCTGCAGCTTCGGCATTTTCTCGACTTCCACGAGGCACATGCGGCAGGCGGCCTGCAACGAAAGACCGGGGTAGTAGCAGAACGACGGCACTTCGGTTCCGATGCGGCGCGTCGCTTCAATCACCAGCGTGCCCGGAGGAACCTGCACATCGCGGTCGTTGATTTTCAGCGTAACTAGCTTCGTCTCTGCCATGGATTCCTAACGCGAGCCTACGAGCGCTTCCGCGGATTTATGCGCACAGCGTCCGTTCAAGTGATCTTCGAATTCGTTGCGCCATTTTTGCACGATGCTGATCGTCGGCAGCGCGGCGGCGTCGCCCAGGGGACAAAACGTGCGGCCCAGCATATTTTTCGCCAGCTCGCCCACAATGTCGATATCTTCCGGACGGCCGTAGCCCGCATGAAAGCGGTCCAGCAGCTTCTTCAGCCAGGACGTACCCTCGCGGCAGGGAATGCACCACCCGCAGGATTCATGCGCATAAAAGTGCATGATGCGTCGCGCCATGTCCACCATGCAGGTGGTTTCGTCCATCACCACCATGCCGCCGGAGCCGAGCATCGAGCCCGCTTTAGCGACGGAGTCGTAGTCCATCGCGATGTCAATTTCACTGGCGCTCAAAATCGGGCAAGAGCTTCCGCCGGGAATAACGGCTTTTAGTTTTTTCCCGCCGGGAATGCCGCCCGCCATTTCGTAGATGAACTTTTTCATGTTCATGCCGAGCGGGATTTCGTAGATGCCAGGCTTCGCGATATGGCCTGCAACGCACAGCAGCCGCGTGCCGCCATTTTTAGGCGTCCCACGCTTCGCGTAAGCGTCGCCACCTTCCAGAATGATCGCCGGAACGGAGCTGAGAGTTTCCACGTTATTAATGATGGTCGGGCAGCCGTAAAGGCCCACAACAGCAGGGAAGGGCGGCTTGATGCGCGGATAACCGCGCTTGCCTTCGAGCGATTCCATCAGCGCGGATTCTTCGCCGCATTCGTAAGCGCCCGCGCCCGTGTGCGTCAGCAAATCAAAATCGAATCCAGAGCCAAGAATGTCTTTGCCCAGATATCCCGCCGAGTAAGCTTCCTCAACCGCCGTCTGCACGATGTCCAGCACGTACCGATATTCGCCGCGCACATAAATGAATCCGCGGTGAGCTCCAAAGGATCGCCCCGCGATGACCATACCTTCGATTAATTGATGCGGGTCCATCTCCAGCAGCGGCCGGTCTTTGCAGGTACCCGGTTCCGATTCGTCGGCATTGCAGATCAGATACTTTGGCTTCGGCGAATCCTTGGGCACAAACGACCACTTCATGCCCGTGGGAAAGCCCGCGCCGCCGCGCCCGCGCAAGCTGGATTTTTTCACTTCATCAATGATCGTTTCCGGCGTCATTTCCTTCAGCGCTTTTTCGAGCGCCTTATAGCCGTCGTGCTTCAGATAAACATCGATCTTGCGCGAATCCTTGATGCCCCAGCGCTTGCTGATGAGCGGCGTTTCTCCCGGCTCGCGCTGGTGAAGCGCGCCCGCCGTGACCGGCTCAGGCGGAGGAACCTTGCCGCCATCCAGATCCTTGATGATGCGATCGAACTTGATCGGCGTCAGATTTTCGTGGAAGTCGTAATTCACTTGCATGGCGGGCGCGCCGGTACAAGCGCCGATGCATTCCACTTCTTCGAGCGAGAAAACTCCGTCCTCGGTCACTTCCTTGTGGCCGATTTCCAGGCGCTTTTTCGCGCGCTCCAGAATCTCGTTGCCGCCGCTCAGCATGCAGGCCACATTCGTGCAAACCTGCACGTGATACTTGCCCATCGGCTTGCGGTGCAGCATCGAGTAGTAGGCGAGAGTTTCCTCGACCTGAACGTTGTTCAGCCCAAGCCGGCTCGCGATTTCCGCAATCATTTCGTCGCTCACGCAGCCGTATTCGTCCTGCGCGTACATCAGCATGGGAATCAGCGCGCTGCGCTTGACCGGATACGCTGTCTGCAACTTCTCGAACCTCGCCGCAAGTTGTGGATTCAGTTCCATTCCGTTACCGGCTTCCCCTCGGCTCTTCCTTCTTATCCGTGCTTCTTTATTTCCTTACTTCATTACGTCTTTACTTCCTTTTCTCTCCTACCTATCGACCTCTCCCAAAACGATATCAATCGTTCCGATGCACGCGACCACGTCGGAAATCAACTGCCCGGTGACCAGCTTCGGCAGCGCCTGCAAATTGATATACGACGGCGAACGAAAGTGCACGCGCAACGGCTTCGGCGAGCCGTCGCTGGCCACAAAGCAGCCTAGCTCACCGCGCGGTGATTCCACCGTAACAAAAGCCTCACCCGGCGCCGGCGAAAAACCTTCCGTGAAAATCTTGAAGTGGTAGATGAGCGCTTCCATCTCCGTCTTCATTTTTTCGCGTGCTGGCGGCACGATGCCCGGCGCATCCGTCCGGATCGGTCCGCTATCGGTAATCTTGGCCATCGCCTGGCGCGACGATATTCAAGCTCTGCCGCATTTCCGCCACGCGGATCATGTAACGCGCGAAACAATCGGAATCTGTCCGCGTCGGCACGTCAAATTCGAATTCGTCATAGCTTGAATAGGGGAACAGTTTGCGGTTGTCGTAGGAAATACCCGCGGCGCGAAGCGTGGGGCCGGTCATGCTGAGAGCCACCGCGTCTTCCCCGGAAATATAGCCGACTCCCTTGGTACGTCCCATCCAGATGCGGTTCCCGGTGAGCAGCGATTCATAATCATCAATGCGGCTGGGCATCATTTTCAGGAAGCGATCGACGGCGGCACGCCAGCCTGCCGGAGGTTCCAGCGCAATACCGCCGATGCGGATGTAGCTCGTCATCATGCGCTGCCCGGCAAACATCTCGAAAATTTTCAAAATCTCTTCGCGCTCGCGGAAGCAATAGAGAAAAACGGTCATCGCTCCGAGGTCAATGGCATGCGTTCCAAGCCACACCAGATGCGAAGAAATGCGCTGCAGCTCGACAAGCATGACGCGAACATATTGCGCGCGCTTGGGAACTTCCAGGCCCAGCAGCTTTTCCACCGCGAGGCAGTAGACAAGGTTATTGCCCAGCGGATTTAGGTAATCCATTCGGTCTGTAAGCGTGATGGCCTGCGAATAAGTTTTGTCTTCGCAGCTCTTTTCGATTCCCGTGTGCAAATAACCCAGATCAGGCACGGCCCTAACGACCGTTTCACCATCCAGTTCGAGCAGCACGCGAAGCACGCCATGGGTCGAGGGGTGCTGCGGCCCCATGTTGAGGACCATCGTTTTTGTCGCGCCGGTGGCGGTTTCAACAGTGGTCATACAGAGCTCTTCCTAAATCCCGTAACCATGGGAACGTCGCGATATCCCTCGACGGGATAGTCTTTGCGCAGCGGATATCCTTCCCAGTCTTCCGGAAGCAGGATGCGCCGCAAATCCGGATGGCCGGTGAACCGAATCCCGAAAAGGTCAAAAATCTCGCGCTCCAGCCAGTTTGCTCCCGGCCAAACGGGCACCAGTGTGTCCACAACAGCGTCCGATCCGGACAAGCGAACCTTGAGGCGAACTTTGTCGCGCCGGGAAATCGAAACGAGATGGTAGTTCAGTTCGAAGCGCGGCTCGTGGGGGAAGCGGTCAACGCACGTTGCATCAGTGAGCAGATTGAATTGCAGTTCCGCGTTGTCGCGACAGTGCTCGGCTGCCGCCCGTAGAATTTTGCGAGGCAAAACAATAGTCGTCTCGCCGCGGAATTCAATCACTTCCTCGATCGCGTTTGGATTCCACGCGCGCAGCTGCTCGGCCACAACATTGGCTTTTTGGCTGGTATTCTCTGTCACCGTTTCGAAGCCCTCAGACGCAGGCTAATTCTTATGCCAGTCGAGCGCGCCTTTTTTCCACAGATAGAAGTAACCGACCAAGAGTATGGCGATATATACCATCATTTCCATGAACCCATACAAGCCGATACTGGGAGAGATTTTGATGAAGTCCCGGTAAATGTAGGCCCATGGATATAAGAAAATGGCTTCCACGTCGAACAAAATGAAAACCATCGCCACCAAGTAAAACTTTACGGAAATTGGAGCGCGAGCATCGCCCGTGGGCTCCATGCCGCATTCGTAGGGTTGTTGCTTTGCCCGGCTTGGCCTGCGCCATCCCACCAGAACCGAGGCAGCCGTCAGCGCCCCGGCGAGCGCCGTTGCTATCAGCAGGTGTATGAGAAGCGGAGTGTACGCTTGTAGGCCTGAATCGGTCATGGGCGAAGCGCTATAATATCCATTCAACCGCCAGTCGGTCAAATGGCATGAGAAAAATCCTGCGGCGCACACTGGCGGAATTTTCGGCGACCGCGCCGCCGGGGAAGTGAGTCTACATCATATGCTCTTTGGGCATAACACGGATGTGAAGGCGGGGGACACGGTCTATCACGTTCAGACCGAGGACCGCGGCACTGCAAATGCTCTCATTGACACGACTGTCTATTGCCGCGGTCGCGTTCTGCATCGGCGCACAAATAACTATATAGACTTGTTGCCACTCGATCCGGCCCGCGAAGAGTTGCTTCGAAAACGAATTGATGACCAGCACCGCGCCGTCGCCGAAGAAATTCGCAGCGGAGCGTTGCACTTGGTGCCGCCCCCGATGCCCGTCAAGGAAAACCCCGCCGACAAGAAGAACGCAGATGCCGCGGTGAATTCGAACGCATCCGTTTCGCCTGCGCTAGCCGTGGAGCTAGTCAATGCGAAAAGCTGGCTCGCAGGAAAGCGCGCAAATTTGCACGTCGCCGTTCGAACAAGGCAAAATAGTGCAGGGCTTGGCTGGTGCGCTCGTGACCGCGCGCATTGATGGCGCTGCGGACGTTACGGAATTTTCCACGGAGACGGGACCAGACGGCCAGGCGCGGCTAGAGTTCGACATGCCTCGGATTGCCGGTGCCGAACCCGCCCTGGTTATTGAAGCCTCGCAGGCCGATTCGAAAGGCCAGTTGAAATTTCAATTGCGCGCAAGACCGCGCGTGCCTACGGCGTAAGAGTAGCGCTCGATTTGGCATCCGAGTTGAACATGGCGATGGAGACAGCGATTTCGATTGTAGTGAACGGCGAAAAACGCGAAGCAAATCCCGGCGCGATGGTCGCCGACTTACTCGCCGCGCTCGGCCTCGATTCCGGCCGCGTGGCCATCGAAAGAAATCTGGAAATACTTCCTCGTCCTGCGTGGACGCAAACGCCCGTGGAACCCGGCGACCGCTACGAAATCGTTCAATTCGTCGGCGGCGGCTAAGGCTGAAGCGCTATTTTCTCTTTTGCGCGGCGAGATATTTCTTCCAGCGCTTCCAGTAATATGCAGGCCAGCCGTTGCGCACGCCTTTTTGGTCGTGCTGAGGCACGCCCACGTGAACGATCTCCACGACCGCGCCGCCCGGCGCTTTTTCAAACGTCATGATCAGGATCGAGAGTTCTCCCTTTTTCCAGTGACTGGCGCGCCAAGCCTGCACAATTTTCTGACCGTGCACGATAAGCAAGTTTTCTCCGCCAATGGCCCCGCCGTGCGCATGCCACGCTCCGCCCACTCTGCGGCTCAACTTTGCCGGCGCTCCGGTTGAAGCGGCGTGTTTCTTGGAATCCATGTACATCTCGAAAAGTATTTTCGGCGAAGCGGAAAACCTGACGCGCTGAGAGATTGTCGGTGTCATCGGATTGGCTCCTCACCGCTTTTCAAAATTCCTAAAGTCCGTCGAGAAGATGGCCCATCTTACTTTTCTTCGTTTGGAGATAAGCGCGCGAAATTCTCGAGACGCGCGGCTGGCATGCGACGCGCTGGACCACACGAATTCCGGACTTCTCGAGCTGGCGAACCTTTTCCGGATTGTTCGAGAGCAAGCGAATTCTCGTGGCGCCGAGTTTTTTCAAAATTTGCGCCGAAAAATCGTAATCTCTCGCATCGGCAGCGAAGCCCAGCGTTTCGTTGGCCTCCACCGTGTCCATCCCCCCATCCTGTAGCTGATAGGCGCGAAGCTTGTTCATGAGTCCGATGCCGCGGCCCTCTTGCGGCAGATAGAGCAAAATTCCGGAGCCAGCCTGGCCAATTTTCCTGAGCGAAAGCTCGAGTTGCGCGCGGCAATCGCACCGCAGTGACGCGAGCACGTCGCCGGTGAGGCATTGCGAATGGACGCGCACGAGCGGCGCGGTTTTTCCGCTGACCTTGCCGCGCACCAGCGCGATCGCTTCATCCAGCGGCTCCGCGCCCTTTAAATCCGTAAATCGTGAATCGCCCGTGCCTCGTCGGAAGCGCCGCCTGCGCCACGAGCTTCACTCCTGCCGCCGCCTTTTCTGTATTTTTGTGTGCCCGCCGGTTTTTTGTTCATGTGGAATCAGAAGTATATCAGGTACGCCACGCGACGCTTTACATCGCGCCACGATTGGCTAGCGTTAGCGAAGACGCCCACGCACCAACCAACGATGGACACCGCCACCGCAGTCCGCGACCTCCTCTTCACCTTGCTGCTCAAGGTCGGTGTGGCATCCTCGATCGCCGCATTGCTCGCGCGCTGGAATACCTTCCGCCGCGTGCTCTTTACCGAAGAGCGCGATCCCGACCAAAAACTAAAGCTGATGCTGTTCATGACGCCGCCGCTAATCGTCGGCGTGACGCTGCGCTTGGTGGGATTTCCATACCGGTTCGCGGACCTTTCGCTCGAAGGCGCGTTTCTGATGGGCTTGCTGGGCGGCCGCGTGGTTGGACCGATTGGCGGCGCGATTATCACCATTCCCGCGCTCATCTCGCACGAGTGGCTCGCCATGCCCGCCGCTTCGACCGCGGGACTGCTCGGCGGATTGATTCGCCAGGCGATTCCCAACAAAGAAGATCTCTGGAACTTCGGGCCGTTTACGTTTCTAAACATCCCGAAAGCGGTTGTTCGGCTTTTGAAAAAAGGGCAATTGTCCTGGGAAATGGCGCCGCTGGGTGTGTGCGTCGGACTGGAGCTTGGCCGCGTGGCGCTCGTCGAGGCGACCAAGCCCAAGTGGCTCTTCGCGATTCATCCGGAATGGGACTGG
This sequence comes from uncultured Acidobacteriota bacterium, assembly GCA_963727945.1. Taxonomy (GTDB): domain Bacteria; phylum Acidobacteriota; class Terriglobia; order Acidiferrales; family UBA7541; genus Acidiferrum. The sequence continues at coordinate 16,931 of CAVSIW010000048.1, read as the reverse complement.
TGGCTTGGCTTGACGGTGATTGCCACCCTGATGTCCGTGGCCGCCCCACTGAAGATTTGGAACAACACGCGCATCGAGATGAACCTGGAACGCCACCAGCAGCTCCTGCTGAAGGCCCGCATGGACGCGCTCTCCCGGCAGATTAACCCGCACTTTCTTTTCAACACGCTGAACACCGTATCCGCGCTCGTCCGCATCGATCCGGACAACGCGCGCGGAGTGATCCTCAAGCTGAGCAACATTCTGCGGCGGCTGCTCCGCAAGCACGAGACGTTCGTCCCGCTACGCGAGGAAATCGAGTTCATCGACGACTATCTGGACATCGAGGTGGCTCGCTTCGGCCGGGACAATCTGGACATCATCAAGAAGATTGACGAAGAAACGCTGGAAGCTTTTGTGCCGAGCATGCTGCTGCAGCCAATCGTCGAGAACTGCCTGAAACACGGTCTGGCCCCAAAAATCGACGGCGGGAAAATTCAACTCCGCACTACGAATCGCGACGGCCGCCTGCACATCGAAATCGAAGACAACGGGGTCGGCATCTCCGAAGAAAAAATGCCGCACGTCTACGTCGAAGGAATCGGCCTCAGCAACGTGCGCGAGCGCCTCCGCGTCCTCTACGGCGCCGATTTTCATTTGCAGATCGAGAGCCGCCCCGGCCAGGGCACTCTCATCAAGATTGACATTCCCGAATTGGTTTCCACGATGCAAACTGTTGGATGAAGCGTCGCAACGGGCCGCCGGCGCATTCCCATTGAATTAACGCGCCACCCGCGCCACCACCGTGCGAATCGCTTGCACGACGAGCCCTGGCTCGTCCCACTGAATGTAATGCCCGCTTTTCCGAGCGATTACATACTGAATGTGCGGCACGGCTAATGCGAGTTGCTCTTCGGATTTGCGCCATGCAGGCTCGATCACGCTTGCAAACTTTGGCGGGGCCGTCGGAGGCAGCTCAACCGGCAGCCCGCGGACCAGAATCACAGCGGGGATTTTCTCCATCGGCCCGTTATTCAGCTCTCGTTCCATCTGCTGAAAACTCGCGTCAAAATCGATGGTTTCGAGCGCCGTGTAATTCTCAAATCCGGGAAGCGTCCCGGAGTTAAGGCCCACGAAAGTTGTCCAATCGCCCGGCTTGAAGAGCGGCTTGATCTGTTCCGCCAGTGCGTCCACCAGAACCAGCCCGCTTACCTCTTCCGGATACATCGCGCTATAAAGCCGGATGAACAATCCACCCATCGAATGGCCGACCAGCACATACGGGCCCGGAACGCCGAGCGGCGTGCAAGAGTGCATGAAGATCGTGCACCACATTCAGCGCGGTCCGCGGCATCGGAGCTGCATCGCTGCGGCTGACCTCGCCGGGATTCAGCGTCGTGCCCGGCCGGTCATACGTGCACACGCGAACGAACTTGGCCGCTTCTTGCAAGACCGGCGCCCCGCCATGCGACAGCAAATCCGTGCGGCTCCAGTTGTCGCCGCGTGTTCGCAGCCCAGATTCCAGAATCACTGTCGGAAAACCTGCTCCGCTGCATTCAAGATGAAGTTTGCGGCCATTGCCAATGTCCACGGCCCCGGAAAAATCGCTCGTTGCAGAGGATGCCTCGTCAGATGGTTTCAACTGCGCAGCATTGCACGGCGGAATCACAGTTCCACTGCTCATCGCAATCATAAGAAAACACCCGGCGACTTTCATGCTCTGAGCGCGCATACACAATCCTCAGTTCCGAACCGGATGCTAGCATACTGAGACTTGCGAGAGCTTGGCTGGCGGCACAGACGGTAAATTCTAAAACTCTTCTGAGTGGCCCATACGCCAGTTTTGCGTATGCGCGTTTAGACTTGTCTTCATGTTCGGCGCGAGCGACGCGGCCGGGAATTATTACGGGATCAGTGTTGGGCGGGTCCGATTGTGAAGGCGGTAGACGGAGAAATCGCGGCGGTCTACTGTAAAGATTTTGCGGATGCCTTCTCGCTCTGCAACGCGCAGTAGCGCAGCATCCGCGAGATCCATCGGACGGTTGGAGTATTTGCGCATCAGTTCGCGCATCCTGGGCATGTCGCTGGAGTCGAGCGGAAGAAGAAGGACCACGCCACGCTCCAACATTTCCCATAGCGCGTCTTGCCCTGCAGGCAAGTCGGACAACAGGTACATCGCTTCAACGAGCGGCGGCCAGACTGTTGCCAGAGGTTCGCGTATCCCCTTTAGAGCTGCAACGCACTTGCCATGGTGCTGGTCGTCTGCATCCACCAGGGCAACGAGCGGCCCCGCATCAACCAGAATCAACGGCGGCTCCGCCTGCGCTTAAGAAGTTCGGTGAACTGGCGGCCGGTTTGTTCAGAGCGCTTCGGATTTCCGCCGCGCACCACGCCGATCAAGTCCATCATTGCTTCATAAGGGGTAGTGATCGGCTCCTGACCGTCAGCCCATGCCGCAATCGCCTGGCGAATGACTTCCGATGCGGAGAGGCGCTTGTGCCGAGCTAACCGCGCGATGCGCTGTCGGGTTTTCTCGTCTACGCGAAGAGTGAGTGGAGATGCCATGATTGCACCTGAATGCATTGTACTGTATTACGCCCTGTAATACAAAGCCCAAACAGTCAAGCCTCATATGGTGAGTTTGCGTCAGCGTGCAGAATCGCCTTGCAGAGGGTTATAATACAATTTGCGCGCCCGTAGCTCAGCTGGATAGAGCATCTGGCTTCGAACCAGAGGGTCGGGAGTTCGAGTCTCTCCGGGCGCGCCACTTTCCCAATAAAAACGCATGTTTCTAAGGCCCGGCTCCGGCGCGGGGATTCTTAGCTTAAGCCTAGCTTAAGCCAAAATCTGAGGACAATTGAGCGGACACTAGGACTATGGCGTCAGGTCTCTGATGACGTGCTCCATCCCTGCGACGGCAGAATAGGCTGTGGCACGGTCACACTTTTCGCCGAGGCGTTGAGCAACGCCGGGATGGATAAAGTTTCGGAAGTCTTTTGCGAGTCTCGCTTGCTTTGCGGTATTTGGCTTAATGATCCCGAGCTTTGCTGCTACCTCGATATATTCGTACAAGTTCCAACGGTCGAGGGTCATTTGGGTCTGGTTTCGTGGTTAACTCTGAGTTTGTCCGGAGAGTAACGATGGCGCGCTCAATCTCTGCTGTTGGACGTGGCTTGAGAGCCCAGAGCAGCAGAGCCTCAGCCGCAGAGCCCGCGAGAACCGTCGCGGCTTTCCACTCACCATCCGCCAAGGTTCTGTAGATGACGCCGATATCATTTCGTAGATTTGCTCGGAGGTCCGCGTCCGTAATGAAGCTGAGTTCTGATGTGCCGGGTGCGGGGGCCTCATCTGGGCACTTCGCAAGCGCTTGGCCAATGAGGAACAGCGGATTGCGAGTTATGTGAAGGTTTACAGTAGTGAGTGAATGGCCGGCGGTTCGGTTTGCAGTCCAGGTCGCAAGCATATCCTTGATATCTGCCTTGGCAAGGATAAATGTCCCGTAGGTTTCGCTATCCATCGCAAGGAGTTCATCCGGAATCTGGTCGATCAGGTCGAGGACCGCAGTGAGTGCCCGCGAGCCGATGTTGTTCATTCTCACCAATTCTCCGGCTTGTTGAGTGGGAATGTTAGCTATGAAGCGACAGACTTGACTTGGGACAACTCTGGGCATTGCGCACCTCGTCAGTAAGCGGTGAAGTAACGCACGCAATCCTACACCGAGTTTGCCGCGGAACTCATGGCGAGTAATGTGTCGTAAAAGTACTAGTCCCTGCGGTCTATTGGTTTCGCCTTTTCTTCACTTATAGTGGCAAATGTAAGGGGGATAGGAGGAAAAAATGATAGATGCAATAAAAGCAGGGGTTGTTGTTCAGCTAAAGTCGGGCGGTCCGCACATGACCGTTTCGAATCTTCGCGAATGGCAGGGACGGACGGAGGCCAACTGCGATTGGTTCGATGGAACGAAGATGCAATACGGCAGCTTCCCGCTCACATCGTTGAAGATCGTGCCGGAAGAGCGCGGGCCCAGCGCCGCGGAGACGGGTTTGGGCGGCGGCGACCCGTCAACTGGCTGGATGCGATAAAGAAGAAACAAAAGACCCGAAGCATTAAGCTCCGGGCCGGGAATCTTTCTACGCCTGTTGCAAGTAGCGAACTGGTGTCGGCGAGTTTGCGGACCTCGTCAGCGTCAGGACGGTGAAGGATTACCTTCTGCTCACTATTCGCCGACAGAGCTTCGGGCGTTTCGTACTCTTCGACGCGGTTCGCCGCCGCGCGCTTCACCGCTTGTTCGTAGAGCCGCAACGCCTGCCGAGCCCAATATGTCTCTCGAAATTCAATTCATCTGCATCATCTGCTTCCCCTCGCTCGACGGCGGGACCAGACCCTTCATGCGCAGGTACACCACTACGTTTCCGTAATGTTCCCAGGTGTGCCACAAGTTCCAGTTCAACATGGCAAACCTGGTCCTGCTTCCTTTGCCAAAATTGACGATTTCCGCGCCTGAAGCATCCGTCAGCGCGTCGTATGCGCCATCGCAATATGCAAATGCCTCCTTGAGCGCCGCGACCAAGTCCGCCTTTTTGGACAACGTATTCTCGATCTCCGTATACGCGGCCTTCCTGGTTTCGCCCCTGGCTGGAGCGCATAGGTTGTATTGGTCGTCAGCCACATGCGCTACCTGTTGGCCAAAGCTGCGCACGTCGGGTGATGGCTTGAACCCGTAGTCCGCTTCGGGCATTTTTTCCGCGGCCCTGATGAAATAATCTCTTACGCTTTTGTAATCTCTCTTAACGTCCGCACTCAGGGGATTGCTTTGTGCCCGCAACGTCCCTCCCCCAGCCATCGCCATCGTGAGCACTATTACTAATGATCGATGCATATTCGAACCCTCCAAGGCATCTCACTACCATTACAGCTTTCGCGGTAACTTAGGATTTAGCTGCCCGCCGTCGTTAAAAAAGTCTCCCACGGTCCGATTGATTTGCTTTGCTTCCTCGGTTTCCGCAAAACCTGCTACCCTCCGCCTTCTATTGCGTCCGTGGGCTATATCTATCGTCTTACGCAAGACTATATCGTTAGACGTCATAGTACACTGCAAGCCAGGTTCCAATGCTTTTGTTATCGTAAGTCTCGGTGGTTGCAGGTACTTGTAGTGGCACTGGGCGAATGAACGATAATTCGCCTGTGCGCTTACGGGACAAACGTGTAGCGAAACCGGGATAGACCGCTTGCTTAACCGCGGAATTGCTTTGGGACTTGCTATCGACGGAGGAAATCTTCCAGCAATCGACCTAGGCGACTGCACCTCCTGAACAGGCGGATAACTGAACAAATTCCCTAAGGGATCCAAATCACTCTAACAGGCTCAATGCATCACGGAACTCAACGTGTGGCAAACGCACCACGAAATCGCCGAGAAAGGTTCTAATGGTGAAGGACGCGTCTCCAATAGTCTGCACTTGGGCGGAAAGCCGGAAGGCAGAAAAGAGTAATGCGAGCGGCAAAACCAAACGAAGCATAAGTGCATTCTCCAGGCGGAAAACGTGCGTGGAGCCTCCGTGTACTTTGACGTGCTGCCAGAACTTGGTGGAGATTATGTACAAGAATCGCGTCAGCGCATGCAACCACGAGAATCTCTGAAGACTCTGACAGGAAATCGAGGCGAGCGATGAAAGCTGCTGTGTTACATGATCTGGGAAGGGCACCTCGCTGTGAGGAATTTGCGGAGCCGGCGGCCGGGCCTGGAGAAGCAATTGTGCGCGTGCTTGCTGCGTCACTGAAGCCTATTGATAGGCAACTTGCAGCAGGATCTCACTTTGCTAGTCCGCGCGAGCTGCCTGTGGTGTGCGGAGCGGACGGAGTTGGCGAGCTTGCAGATGGAACGCGAGTGTTTTTTGGCGGGCCGCGTCGGCCTTATGGGGCGATGGCGGAACGCACCGTTGTGCCGCAGGGATTCTGTTTTCCGGTGCCGAGGGGAATGGATGACGCAACCGCGGCCGTACTGCCGAATCCGGGGAGTGTCGGCGCTGCTTTCGCTGAACAGCCGCGCGAAGATGGTGAAGGGCGAGACGGTGCTGATCCTGGGCGCGACGGGAGTTACGGGTACGATCGCTGTACAAATTGCAAAATTGCTGGGGGCGGGGCGGGTGATTGGGGCGGGACGGGGAACGTCGAGGCGCTCGGAAAACTTCGCGGACTGGGAGCGGATGCGACGATCCAACTCGATCAACCCGAGGAAGAGTTGAAGAAGGCGTTTGCCCGCGAAGCCGGCGAGGGCGGATTCAACGTGGTGATTGACTACGTTTGGGGGCGGCCGAACCGAGGTGCTTCTTGCGGCCATCACGCGCACGGAATTTGCCGTTGTGAATTCCGAAATTCGCTTATTGCAAGTGGGAGAGAGCGCTGGGCCGACCATTTCGTTGCCCGCGGCGGTGCTGCGGAGCGCGGCGCTCACGATTCTTGGGACTGCTGGAATCCCGGGGCGAGAGGCACTTGTCGCTGCGATGCACCGGGTTCTAGAATGGGGCGCTGCAGGGACTCTGAGGATTGAGACGGAACAAGTTCCGCTGGCTGATATTGAGCAGGCTTGGGGGCGGACGGCAACGTGGCCGCAGGTTGGTTTTCATTCCTTAGTTAGTTGAACCAAAAATTAGATCTCTTACAACTTAAGGCGCGACGAGCCGCGTCACTCTCCGAATGCTTCAGTCAGCGCACAGGCTGAAGCCTGTGCCACTTGTGTTGCTACTTGGTCTGAGAGGGTGGAGCGGAGCGCCACGAGATGTTGTGTTCTTTGAGGAGAGTGAGCGCGTATTGCACGGGGACGGCGGCTCCGGGAGTGGAACTCGGTTGCGCGCCGGACTTGGCGAGGGACACGGGGGTGCCGCGAAGCCAAAGGCCTTCGACCAGACCGACGACAGCGTGGGAGCCTGCGGCGAGGACGGGAGAGCCGCTCTGACCTTTCACGACTGGGTGGCTGAGAAGAAACACATCGGAGGAGGGGCCGGACTTCTGGAGTTGCGTGGATTCGTAGGTAAGGACCGTTCCGGGTGAAAAGTCTTCGCGCTCCGATTCAAAGCTGTGAGCATCCTGGAGCTTTTGGGGATGGAGCGAAAGGGCGAGGACAGTTTGTCCGCGAACGGCTCGGTCGGAGGCCAGTTGAAGGAAGCTGACTTTGAAGTTGGCGGTGAACGGATTTGGTGTGGCGCGAAGGATGGCTACGTCGTGCTGTAGATCTTTGGCGATTACGGTGACTTGCAGCAAGCGGGGCGGGGAATTGGGGCGATTGACGAGGATGTACGGTTGGCCGCCGTCGCTGAACGTGTCAAGGACATGGGCGACTGTGAGGAGATAGCCCTGGTCGTTGATGAAGAAGGCGTTGCCGAAGAAAGTGTAACGGTAGCCGCGGGCGGCGGGAGTCTCGTCATCGGGGTAGACGACGGGACAGAGCGCGGCGGCTGAGTCGTCCGTTGAGTCTGCTTGTGCTTGCGCTGAGCGAACCGCGAAGGGAATTACAGCGCAGGCGCTGGCAAAAGCAAGAGCGGTGAGCGCCGCGATGGTGGCGGATTTGCAGTTACGCGTTCCTGGGAAACTCAAGCGCATAACATCCTCAGAAGCAACAGTTTGGCGAAGGCAAACGTGCATGTAAATGGCAGGGAAGGGCGGAAAAGGTACAGGTGTGAGGATCGGCACCTAGCGCTTCGCCCACGGAAACGCACCAACACAAGTGGAAGGAGCACGAAGACCGAGAGGAGACGCGCAAAACGGGCGCGAAAAAGGGCTTGACAATGGGGCGTCTTTACGGTAATGTCTGTACAGAGAGAAACAACAGAAATGACAGACACTACAAAAGCAACGCTTTCACCTGTAGCGCAGAAGTTCATTTTGCATTGGGGCGAGATGGGCACCCGGTGGGGGATTAACAGGACGGTGGCGCAGGTGCACGCGCTGCTGTTTCTTTCGCCGATGCCGTTGCCGGCGGATGAGATTTCGACGACGCTGGCAGTGGCGCGGTCGAATGTGAGCACCTGTTTGCGAGAGTTACAAGGGTGGGGCATCGTGCGCGTTGTGCATGTTTTGGGCGACCGGCGGGACCATTTTGAATCGATCAAGGATGTTTGGGAGATTTTCCGGATTGTTTCGGAGGAGCGGAAGCGGCGGGAGATTGATCCAACTTTGCGGGTGCTGGCGGAGTGCGTCGCGGAGTCGAAGGCGAACGCGCAGGGGGATCCGTATACGCGGGAGCGGTTGGAGAGCATGCTGGAATTTTTGAGGGTGATGACGGGGCTGTTTGATGAAGTGCTGCGGATGCCGACTTCGGCGTTGAAGGGAGTGGGGAAGTTGAGGGGGAAAGTGGTGACGTTGCTGGGGAAGAAGGCGGGTTGAGATGAGAAGGAACGAAGTAGGGAAGTGAGGAAGCAAAGACGTAAAGATAAGAAGGAACGATGATTTCGCTGATATCGGAGTATACGGACGGGAAAGGGCGGCACGCGCGAGGGTGGTTATTTTTTGATGCGGAGTGCGTGTTTTGCACGAGCATTGCGCGATGGTTAGCGCCGATTCTGGAACAGCGCGGGTTAGCGGTGGCGCCGCTGCAGGATCCGCGAGTTGGGGCGCTGCTGGGAATGACGCGCGAAGAGTTGCTGCGGGAGATTCGGCTTCTGCTTTCGGACGGCCGGCAGTTTGGGGGAGCGGATGCGGCGGTGGGTTTGGCGCGCGAGATTTGGTGGGCGCGGCCGCTGGTGTGGATGTCGAAAATCCCGGGGATGATGGATTTTCTGCGGCGCGGATATGCGCGGCAAGCCTCGAAGAGAAATTGCGCGGCTGTGAGCTGTAAGAGAGCTGAAATAGTGAAATGACAAAGACGGAGTAGGGAAGCAAGGAAGCGACGAAGTAAGGAATGTGTCCGGGAACGGTCGCGGCCGCAGCCGAGACTCGTGGTCGTAAGAGCACAGCCAAGAATGGCTGTGCCACGAGGTTTGCGTCATGGCGATGCGATTTGCGGAAATGTGGCGATGGCAGGGAAGGGTAGGCCGTGGGACGTACGCCACGGTTGGAGTGAGCGCGCTGGCGGTGAAGTATTTGCTGGACCGATCGGTAGCTGGGGCATTGTTTCATCGCCAGTGGATGCCGTGGAATTACCTGTTTCCGCTGGGGCCGCAGGTGCAATGGAGTCCAGCGCGGACGGCAGGTGATCCGGTGTTCGCGGCGACGATGCTGGCGATCGCGCTTCCGTTCATTTGGCTGGGCGTCACGCTGACAGTACAAAGGTTGCGGGATGCAGGGCAGCCGGTATGGCTGGTGGTGCTGTTTTTCGTGCCGGTCGTCAATGTGCTGTTCTTGCTGCTGCTGTGCGTGCTCGGCACGCATCCGCGAGCGGAAGCGAAGCAGGCGGCGCCATGGCCGGAGACAAGGCCGCTCGACAGCTTGATTCCGCGGAGCAAGTTGGGAGCCGGGTTGTCTGCGATTCTGGTGACAGCGGCTGCGGGGCTGGCGTTTACGCTTTTCAGCACGGAGGCGATGAGGATCTACGGGGCGGGGCTCTTCGTGGCGGCGCCATTTTGTTTGGGATTGTTTGCGGTGCTGGTGTACAGCTATCACGAGCCGCGAGGCTATCGCAGTTGCATGGCGGTTTCGCTGATCCCGTTGGCGATCCTGGGCGCAGTGCTTTTGGTTGTAGCGATAGAAGGGCTGATCTGCATTTTGATGGCGGCGCCGTTCGCAGTGGTCCTGGCGGCGCTCGGGGGCACGCTGGGATACTCGATTCAGGTGGGATACTGGCGCGCGAAAGACGCGCCCGCGATGCTTTCGATTGTGCTGCTGTTCACGCCGTCGTTTATCGGCGTGGAACGGGTGGCGAACCTGAAGCCGGAGACCTTTGTCGTGAAGTCGGCGATCGAAGTGAACGCTCCGCCGGAAGTGGTATGGAAAGAGGTCGTGGCGTTCAGGGAGATTCCGGCGCCGAAGGAAATGATATTTCGCGCGGGAATTGCGTACCCGATTTGCGCGGAGATCAGCGGGCATGGTGTTGGCGCGGTCAGGCACTGCGTTTTTTCGACGGGCTCGTTTGTCGAGCCGATTGAAGTGTGGGACGAGCCGCGACTGCTGAAATTCAGCGTGACGGAAAACCCTTCGCCGATGCGCGAGATCACGCCTTATGCGAGCATCGAGCCGCCGCACCTGCATGGCTATTTTGTGTCGCATCAGGGGCAATTCCTGCTCACGCCGCTGCCGGGAGGACGGACACGGCTCGAAGGCACGACATGGTACAGCCACACGATTCGGCCAGAGACGTATTGGCATCTGTGGTCGGATTACATCATTCATCGGATTCACATGCGTGTTCTGGAGCATATTCGAGCGGAGGCAGAAAGGCCTTAGATCCGAGGGCGTGAACTGCAGGGCGCTCTCGAAGGCTAAAGGGCTAGGAATATCCCTCGGTCTATTCTGTCAGGGATGTGCCCGGTCCGTACCCAGTTAACCATATCACCCCTCCCCCCTATGTTTTTCATAAGTGTTGATTCTAAAGGGAGTTGAAGTCGTTTGTTTTGATGCAGTTTTGCAAGTGTTGATTCTAAATGTCTTAGTGCGAGGCGTGGTGGAAGCGGATTTTAACGCCCCGACAGTGTCGGGGCAGGTGCCGGGCACAGAGAGCTCAGAGTCCACGGAGACGAAGTCTGGAGAGTGCGGTCATTTGGAAGTGGACTCGGTGCCGAGTTGCGCGATGAGTTCCGGGGATTGGTCAGGCACATTGTGTTGATCAGTGGACGTCGGCGGAGCTGGGGGCTGGTTTTGTTGGGGTGGAAGGGGCGGGAAGCGGTGCTTGAAATTTTCGTTGACGGAGTTCTGGACCGCATCCGTCCAACTGTCATCGCCAAAGGTCTCGATGTATTCATGTTGGGAGAGATGGATGGTTTGGACAAGAGTTTGGGCAAGATAGGCGATGGTCGAAGCGGTTCTGGGTTTGATGTGGCCTTGGGCGACGGCGGGGATGAGGCGGCCGAGGGCGGTGCTGAGATCGCAGGCGGAGACGTAATCTCCGGAGAAGAAATAGGATAGGTCGCTGCCGAGTTTATCGGCGGCTCGGGCCTGAGCCTCCTTGCGGGCATGAAAGAAGCAGAAGTGCGGATGACTGTCGGAACGAGGAGTGAGGCAGCGGCGGCCATCGGTAAAGGTGAAAGAACACAAGGGGGCGCGGTCCTTTGGGAGAAGAGAGGACATGGGTGACTCCAGAAAGTTGAATTTTGGGACAAAAAAAGCCTCGCAGGAAGCGAGGCACAAAACTAACCAAAAAAAGTATACCGGAGTAGTAATGGGGTTGTCAAGGAGAAAATTGGAAGATGGAAGAGTCAAAACCCGCAGCCTTAGAAGGAAGGCTGCGGCAGCCGGCCACCCGCCACGCCGACCCACAGGTTAAGGACCTGCCACCCGCCGGTTAAATCACCGAACGCAGTGATGAGCCGCACAGAAAAAAAGGGAATGCAATCACAAAGATATGACGGGGCAGAGATCGAGGAGATTGGAGGATACGATGAGAATAGAACTCAAACCTCAGACCCGTTACAAGGCATTGTGGATTGCCGTTTTCGGCTTTTTTCTTCCAATCCTTATCGGACTGCTCTTTCGCCTCTACCATCTACTCCGGGGACAACCAATCACAGCTCACGAATTGGCTTGGTCTTTTGCCCCTTCTACGATGACGGTCATGCTGCTTAGTTATTTTATTGCTGATATCCCGTTCGTGATCGCCTCGATAATCGCACGACGTCTGCTTCGAGTAGATCCTATATCTACCGCAATGACTCGGGTTGCGAGCGTCTCAGGAATGGTCATCGGAACCGCGCTTTCTTCAATCGGATTATATTTTATGGTGTGGAGAGCGCAATATTGGGAGGACTTCTTTTTTATGAACGGCGCCCTGGTAACTCTCCCGTACATACTGGCATGCATGATTATCGGTCTCGGCCTAGGATGGATTGTCGGACGATTGCTGCAAAGCAGGGAGAATAAGAGATTGCGACCCCAACCCTCGCCCTGAGAAATGCTAACAGTTGCGGAACATCAGCCTCCGCACCTTCTGCTCCGGGAGGGAGATCCTGTCGAGCAAAGCAGTGTGGATGAAAGATCTTGGGATTGAAGGAGCTCACCAGTACAAGGGTGGCCCCACTGATTCCAGGGTATCCGTCGGCCACCGGCGGGACCGTAATCGAAAATGATCTGGAGCTTGTCACCCCTGGCCCGAACGGCAGGCGTTCCAATTCGGATTGAGAATAGGGCCGCTGGCGCGATTGAGATCGTCGTCCAGGTCCCGATCAACGGACAAGCGGAGAAGTAGAATTAAACCCCAGATCAGTTTGGCAGATGTCCGGTAAAGCGACTATACAGCCAAGTGACCGCGACTTTCGCAAGAAGGACCGCAAGGGGTCGAGATAGTTTCCGAGTCGCCGACCAGTGGTCCGGAATCGGAGGATCCGCTACATAGCGATGAACAGAGCAATACAGATTGCCAACTGTGCGCACTGGACTGACGGCCGTCACAACAGGTTGTGACGTGGGACACGGAGTTCACGGACGATCGCGAGTTTCATGATGCAGGAGTTGTTTCATGGAAACTTTGCTACAGAATTTACGTTACGCATTGCGGATGCTGCGGAAGAATCCCGGCTTCACAGTCGTGGCTGTGATCACCCTTGCCCTCGGCATCGCCGCGAACACCACCATCTTCAGTTGGATCAATGCAACGTTGCTCAACCCTATTCCTGGGGTCTCTCGGCCGAGTGAGATGGTCGCCGTTGAGATGGGCCGCGCAGGCTCATTCTCCTATCCCGATTTCCTGGACCTGCATGACAGAAGTAACAGTTTTGCCGGTCTTACCGCATTTGCGTTCGCGCCAGCGAGCCTGACGGGAGACGGCAAGCCGGAGCGGATCTGGGCAACGATGGTAACCGCTAACTATTTCGAGGTGCTGGGCGTGAAGCCCGCCTTGGGACGCGGCTTCCTCCCGGGAGAAGACAAATCCGCAAACGGCGCGTCGGTCGCGGTCATCAGCGACCGCCTCTGGCACCTGAGATTTGGAGGCGATCCAGCCATTGTGGGCCAGACCATTCACTTGAACACCCACCCGCTTACGATTGTGGGGGTCACCCCGCCCGTGTTTCAGGGTAGCACCAGCGGACTTCGATTCGATCTGTGGGCACCCTTGCCTACGGCTCAGCACCTCGCGGAAGGCGGAAAGGAATTGCTCGAGTCGCGCGCCGAAACTTGGTTGAATGTTTTGGGTCGCCTCGGTCCCGGACGGAGCCGCGAACAGGCACAATCGGAAGCGACACTCCTTTTTCAACAGATTGCGGGGCAGTTCCCTGATGCGCACCGCGGCGTGAACCAGATCACTCTCTATCCGCTTTGGCGCGCACCAAATGGGGCGAATGGCTTTTTCTCCACGCTCTTGCCGATTCTGATGGGCATTGCCGGGGTTGTCTTGCTCCTCGCGTGTTCCAACGTTGCAAACTTCCTGCTCTTGCGGGGCCTTTCCCGGCAGAAAGAGATGAGCATTCGACTCTCCTTGGGAGCCGGGCGCTTGCGGCTGGTCGGGCAGCTTCTGGTCGAGAACATCCTACTTTCGCTCGCCGCAGGTGCAATCGCGCTGCCCATCACCCTATGGACCTCCCGCACCTTCATGGATTTCGCGCCCACGGCAGGCTTCCCCATCTGGATTACCGTGGCCGTGGATCGCCGAGTTTTGATAGCGACGCTGATCATTACGTTGGCAAGCGGCATACTGTTCGGCATACTGCCTGCCCTGAGGGCATCCGGCATGAATCCCGCGAGCGTGCTCAAGGATGAATCAGGGGCGTTGGCTGGCGGGCGACGCAAGGCGCGGCTGTCCAGCGGACTTGCGGTCGCGCAGGTTGCACTCTCTCTGATCTTGCTTGTGTCCGCCGGCCTGTTTGTACGTAGCTTCCATGCCACGCAGCAGTTCGATCCCGGCTTTAATCCGCGAAATGTCCTGCTGCAGTCGTACGATCTCTTTCCGAATGGATACACGCAAGCGGAGGGTGTGACCTTCGATCGACAGGTTCTCGATAGCGTTGGGGCAGTTCCCGGAGTTCTGTCGGCCGGGCTGGCAGATTGGGTGCCGCTCGGGTTCGTCTCGAGCTCGGACAGCTTCAGCCCCGAAGGCTATGTGCCCAGGCCGCACGAGGCCGTTAGCGCCGGTGTTGCCCACGTGAGCCCAGGCTACTTTGCCACAGTGGGAATTCCGTTGCCCGGTGGCCGCGACTTTTCCGTGCACGACTCCGCGGACTCCCAGACCGTGGTGGTCATCAATGAAGCGCTTGCCGATAGGTATTGGCCCCGGCAGAATCCCATCGGCAAGCGCATGCAGATCGAAGGGAAGTGGGCCTTCGTCATTGGTGAGGCGCGCACCACTCATTACTACGATCTGAACGAACGGCCGCGGCCTTTCATCTATCTTCCCCTCTACCAGTTCTACTCCTCTGGAGTGATACTTCACGTGCGCACTGTAGCCGATCCTCTCGCGTCCGTCGGCGCAATCGGGCAAGCCGTTCACAAGTTGAATCCGGACCTGCCCCTGTTCGACGTCGCCTTGATGACTTCGCGGGTAGGGGTCTCCTCTTTCGTTCAGCGAATGGCGGGAACTTTTGTGGGCACCTTTGGAATCATCGCGCTCGTGCTTGCCGCAGTGGGGATTTATGCCGTGATTGCCTACAGCACTAAGCAGCGCACACAGGAAGTGGGAATTAGGATGGCGCTCGGCGCGCAGCGCAAGGATGTGCTTCATCTCATTCTGGGCCAAGGCGCGAAGATAACATTTCTCGGCGTAGCCATCGGCCTCACAGCGACGCTTGCGTCAGCGCGTCTGATGGCCAGCTTGCTCTATGGTGTTAGCGCAACGGATTTCGTGACATACGCCGGAGTCGCGGTCCTCTTAACGATTGTCGCGCTGTCTGCGACCCTCATCCCCGCTGTGCGAGCCACCCGAGTAGACCCCGTCCTCGCTCTGCGCTGCCAGTGAGTCTTGGCACAGCGCGTCGCGTGCTAGCCATGTGTGTCGATGCCCTGGGCGCACGCGGATCCGAGTAGTCATCTGTGCAAGTGGTTGAAAAACCGGAGGCAAACTGGCGCTTGACCGATTTCGAGCGAGTGACTGGCGGCCATGCGGCGAGGACTGCATCCCTGGAAAAAATTGAACAAGCAGTCTAGTCTCTCGAATATCGCAAGGATTACCGAGATTCTGGAAAGTGGGGTTCGCTTTGCCAAGTACTCGATATCTTGAGCCCCTGTCAGCCATTGACACAGTATTTGTCCGAATTAGTCCGAGGGGGTAAACGTCCGTCGGGGAACGACCATTGCGACGGAGGATGACCGGCTTGGCCTCGAATTATCAATCCCATGTAAGAAGGAGCATTTATTCCCTGCGGCGTGACATAAAGTGCTCTTGCATGTTGACTCTGGTTAGATTGTATCTAAAATCAAGAGGCGATCAGGCCCCAGGCGGAGCTTCTCCGAAAATCACTTGAAATATTCAGCGATAGTACGAACCACGGAAAACAAGAAACGCGGCGCGCAGAAGCAAGCGGGTGCGCCCGGGTCAAGCAAGTCGCTGCAAAAGGGTCTTCGCATTCTTCTGCACCTTGGCCAGTATGGCCCGGAGATGGGTGTGACCGAACTCGCCTCTGCGATGGGCCTGAATAAGACCACGGTGTACCGTTTGTTGAATGCCATGTCCAAATTCGAGCTCGTGGAGCAGAACACCGAGAACGATAGATATCGCCTGGGATTGAAGTTGCACGATCTTGGCCTCAAAGCGTTGGAGTCCAGGACACTGCAGCGCGAAGCCCATCGGTTTCTTCTGGAGATGTCTCAACGCTCGCATGAAACGGTGAGCCTGGCAGTCCACAGTCCGGGTGCTGTCATTTGTCTGGACCGTGTAAACTCACCGCATACGGTGATCTCCATGCGGACCGAAATCGGAGCGCGGTTTCCGGCACACTGCACGGCTGTGGGTAAGGCCGTGATCGCTCACCTCCCTGCCGAAGAGCTCGACACGATTCTTCGAAACAATGGGCTGCCACGGTTCACACCTTTCACGCTCACGCGCATCGCCGACCTGCGCTCCAATCTCCGGCAAATCCGCGAGCGAGGCTACGCCCTCGATAACCAGGAACTGGAACGGGGCCTTAGCGGCATTGCTGCTCCGGTCCGAAGCTCCCCTGACCGCGTAATCGCCGCAGTGGGAATCGCTGGGCCGACGCTGCGTTTCCGAGGCCAGGAACTGCGAGAGAAGATCGCTCTGGTAAAGCAGATGGCGGAGAAACTCTCTGCAAGTCTGGGGTACTACGAATCGTCGCCCATCATTTAAGAGTCTCTCACCATCTCCAAGCGCTCGAAGGCTCATTCCGACTGAAATAGTTCGCAATCCATGCGCGCCCATGCTGTTGCGGTCGACTTGATGAGTGGCATGATGCGAGCACCCGCTCTGCTTATTTTGCAAGACGAGCAAAAATGGAACGCGGTTTCATATTCTAGCTCCCTGAGACGGAACGGATGTATAATCGCGGCCGTTCTGGGAGTCAGAGAGAAACCCCAAAACAGCCAGGAGCAAACACTTTTTCATTAGGAGAGGGGCATGAGCCAGCAAAGCTTGGAGGATTTGCTACAGAGAGCCGGGAACATGGTGAATGTGTTGCGTAACTCGCAGATCGGAGCCTATGTCTATCCGGTAGTCTCTTCGGAATTTTCGAACTGGCGCGACGAACAGCGTGCCTGGCGGCAGACCGCCGTTCTTTTCGACCAGTCCCACCACATGGCGAACGTGTACATCGACGGCCCGGATGCCCTCAAAATGTTGTCCCATCTTGGCACCAATAGCTTCGCCAAGTTTCCGGTGAATAAAGCCAAACAATTTGCTCCCTGCAGCTACGATGGATTCGTGA
>CAVSIW010000047.1:0-25854 GCA_963727945.1 uncultured Acidobacteriota bacterium | reverse complement strand
AGGAAGGCGTCGTTAAGCTGCAACGCGGCAGGAAGCCGCGCTACCTAAGCAACACCTGCCTCATGAATACGCGGTTAATGGCATGCAGTGCGGATAAGTACTTGGTTTTGGTAGACGTTTCAGCGGCGAGCCGCGCTGCTCGGGAAGTTATCATGGCCCTGCCTAAGACTTCGCGTGGATCTTCCAATGCTGCAAGGTTTGGCCGCACACTAGCGAGTCCCCCATGTGCTCACAAGGTCCAGAACCCTTTCAGCAATCGGATTTGTAGGTGGGATGTTCTGCGGGGCGTTTTCGAGTTTCAGGATAATTGCATTTATTTCTTTGTTGAGGTTTGAGAGGGATTCAAGCACGGCGCATTTTCACGTTCTTACTCTTTGGGTTCCAGCATGCCCTCAACATACGTTTCACCACTGGCAGTAAGTGCGTATGCTCGTCCTCCTTCTTTGTCCCCGGCACTCATTGAGCCCCTCGGCCACTGAGCTTTGCAATCGCGTCGCTGGCGTTGGTAAACGGTTGTTTCGTTTCCTTTCCCAAGCGCACAAGGTCGCCAGACGTGAAACTCGTGGACCCAGATTTTTCAATATAGTAACCAAGTATAGAGCGCGGTCCCATTGGTTCTTGGCGGTACTCTTCTTCAAGAATTCTGCGGCACTTGTTTTCTTCCCACCCTTTTCAATACTTGCGCTGGGTGCAATGGGTTCACCGCTGAGGGCTTTACGCGAAGTCAAGAATTGACCCACAAGCGTGTCAAATTTCTTGTCAACGTACTTTGACGGCCCGCTTACTTCAACAGAAACATTGCCGATGGTTAATTTAACAGTGACGCCTGCCATGCGAGAACAACCTCCGGTCCCGCCAATGGTAGATGAAAAGCGTCCGCAAGGCCAGTGCCACAACGTATCAACGCGGGCAAGTGCGGTGCAGTATAAGGTATGGACGACGAAAAGCCCCGGCACCAACCAACGGGTCAGCACCGGGGCTTGTTTTATTTCTGGCGGGTGGGCGACCCTTAGCGCGCCGAGACGATCTTGACTTTGTCTTTCTCCGTTGGGTGCCCCATCATTGCGGGTTTGGCGGGTGGCGCAGCCTTAACGCCGTACGACGATTTTGACTTTGACTTTTTCTCGGGTGGCCTACCCTTTCGCTTTTCGTTTTTGAAAAGGTGGGTCTTTCCTCTTTCATGGCGTTTGATATTTCCTCGCGGCTGCCTAGGTGCCGCTTTTCGCGTTTGGATCCTTGATTTGTCCTAACCCATCGAGCTGCCCCATTTGCAACCTACAGACCTCGCTTGGTCTCAATTCCAAACAGAAATTCAATCGCTCCATTCTTCGTCGCACCTGATTCGTGCTAGCATATTTGCATGGAAGTTACGCTCAAAATCCCCGACGAACTCATCGCGGAAGCCAAATCACGCGGCCTGCGCGTCGAGGACTATATAAACGAGATTTTGACCAAGCAACTGTCCTTACCGCCTTCCACCCCTTCTCGCCCGCGCACCTCGGAAGAAATCCGTGCTTGGCTGGACTCGCTCGCGCAGTTCTCGGACAAGATTCCCCCACTCCCGCAAACGATCTCCCGCGACTGGATTTATCAGGACCACAACTAAATGGCGATTGCTTCGTGTCTCGTCGATACGAACATTCTCTTGCGCATCACACGCCGCGCTGATCCTCAACACAAGATCGTGGATATCGCCCTCGCGCGTCTCGCCGGACAAGGCACAGCTCTTCATTACACTCACCAAAATATCGCCGAGCTTTGGAACACCATGACGCGTCCGATCGCTCGAAATGGCCTGGGGTTGACCGTCGCTGACGCAGAGCGTGAAGTACGCTTAATTGAACTCGGCTTAACCTTGCTCCCGGACGGTGAGGCCGTCTACCGCGAGTGGCGGAGAGTCGTTCTCCAATACTCAATTTCAGGAGTTCAAGTGCACGATGCTCGTTTGGCAGCCACGATGTACGTTCATGGCGTCAACCACATTCTTACCCTGAATGTGGCAGACTTCAGTCGTTTCGTCGGCCTCACACCCTTGCACCCCGACGCCGTTTGACGTTAGACACGGCGGATAACCGAGTGCCCAGGTGCCGCCGTTTGCACCTGCGTCCTTGATCTTTCCTCGCCAGCCCTCCGACATCCCTGCCGACTCCCCTCGACTGGCACGGCCAAGCTTCCTGCGGCTCGCGTGCGAAGATTCTGGCGGGTGGCAGCGCCTTTACTCTGGGGTGGCCCGTTGCGTTTTTGTTTCTTGCAAAGGTGGGTCACTCCTCTCCGTCTCTGGCCTTTCCACTCACTACCCACTACTCACTGCCTCTCCCCACTTTTCCACACATTTCCACAGCCGTATCAAACCCATCACTCCCCGCCCAACTCCCTCAAACCCCTCGACTTCCGCCACTCTCATTCGAATCCGCCATCGTCGTTCGAATGACCTACTCAGTAAACAGCAAATCTATTAACTGATGTTGTCACCTACACGCCGAGCTCCCGACGAACCCGAGCTAAGCTACTCAATCGTGCTCGGGGACGTGGAGGTCGAGTTCGGAAGCTTGGCAGACTTACGGCCAGTCTATCTCGAGCGCATAGATTTCTGCCGTGCTGATATCGCGGGCAAATAGAGGTGAGTCGTCGGGTGCAAGTCCAAACCAATCCACAATCGTTCCGGTGGTCACGCGCCCGACATTCTTGACATCCACTATGCTTTCGATTTTGCGATCGCTTAGGCGAAGGCGGGCGACGAGGTTACGGGCACCTTGCGCAGAATTGCGCTTGTCCTGGAAGTAGATGTATTTTCCTTCGTGTGACCACCACTGGTAGCCGATTTCATAGCCGAAAGCTTCCGTCCACTTCTGAGTGGCAAAGTCAAAGAGCATCAGCTTCTGGCTTTCGGTTGTTGTTATGGCGGCAATGTACCTTCCATCCGGCGACCATCGAGGGGAAAAGAGTCCACTTGAGCCAGGCAGGGTAGAAACGCGCTTGGACCTGAGATCGATGGTGAAAATCGGCATGTTCGGGACACTAAGGGTGCCGAAGACCAACGAGTTTCCGTCCGGTGACCAGTCCGCATCCATCTGACTCTGCTCGCTGGCGAGTATTCGCTGCGGAGTGCCGCCATCGCTCGAGACCAGGTGGACGTTCCAGGTCTCACCGGGAAAAATGGCATTGAAGGCTATTTGTTTACCGTCGGGCGACCAGCGCGGCAAAAGAACTCGCATGGGCGGAAAAGTTAACTGAAGTCGCTCACTTTCATCCACTTTGCTCCGCCACAACGTACCCTCGGGGAAGGAAGTGTAGGCAACCCATTGCCCATCTCGTGAGAATGCCAGGCCCTCAGCAGAGATTCCGGAAAGATAGGGCACGAACTGGCCGCTGCGCGAGTCATAGCGGATCACTTCAGCTCGAAAGGAATCACCGACGGCGAAGATCTGTTTGCCATCCTTGCTCGGCAAAGGAGACTCAAAGCTGATAGGGCCTGCGGTTAACTGGGTTGGCTTCTCATCCCGCTTTCGCCAGCGGAAACGTCTCTCTTCCGACAAAGCCCAGAGATCGAATCTAAGCTCGCGCCTGTTCTGAAAAATGAAAAACCCTCCGTCTGAAGTCCATGTGCCGCAACATCCCAGAAACATTTTGTGGAGGCCCGTCCCATCCGCGCCGGCCTCCATGATGGCCATAGAATCGTGCTGGTCATCAAACTGGGTGAATCGAAAGACTCGTGTGTCCGGCGAAAATCGGAAGGCAAATGGGGTGCTGTCAACTGTGAGGAGTTTTCGAGGGGAAGAACCGTCCCGTCCTACCGAGTAGACGTCATTTCCGTCGCCGTAGACGATGCTCGTTCCATCCCCGCCGAACCGCCCATCCATGGCGCGGACCGTTCCAACACGGCGCGGCGATCCTCCCGCGACCGGCAGCACCCAAAGCGAACCGGGTTGGAGGCCATCGTCACTCGCTACCAGAAGCTCAGTTCCGTCTTTCGATAGATCGAGTACGGAAGGCTGCTTGAGTGGCACTGAGAGGGGAACAGCCTCTCCACCTTTGGCGGACACCTGAAAGATGATGGAGCGCTGCCCTGGCAATGCTTCGTTAAAATAGATTCGCGAACCGTCTGTAGCCATCGGGCCGAATTTTGCTTGAACGTCATTGGTTAACCGCGTGAATCGCAGGACTCTTGGCGCCCTCGGAATTCGGAGAACCGTCATCCATAGGGCCAGCGCGGCGACTGTGACGATAATCGCGCCGAGTATTGCTGGCCTGTAGAACTTAGGTCTTCCCTTGGCCTTCCCCGCACGCTCTACGTCGATGGACTCGGCGGGAGCGATGAAGCGGTAGCCGAGTTTCGGCACGGTTTCGATGAACTGGGGGAACTCGGCGGAATCTCTGAGGACTTCGCGGAGTCGCATAATGATGGTATTGAGGCCGGTGTCGAAATCGACGAATGTGTCGGCCGGCCAAATCGCCAAGCGAAGTTCCTCGCGGGTGACCAGTTCGCCGGGACGCTCCAGCAACTTCAGAAGCACCACGACGGGCTGCTCCTGGATTTTGATGCGGATGCCGCCCCTCCGCAATTCGTGCGTGCTGGGGTCAAATTGATATGCGCCGAAACGATACATAGGTGGGCCGTGCTGCTTACGTGTGTCTTTCGCGTGGTTCGTTGCGAGTCTAACACAGTTTCTTAAGTCATTCCCTCCTCCCATTTGCCTGTCCATCCCGCTGAATCTGCACAGCTTGCCGTGTCACATGGATTTCAGATTCATCTCAGACCGGCTCCATGGCAGGGCCTGCTGACCCGACGGAGTGTTGGCGTTCCCGCATCCGCGGGCGGAGAGAGCGCCATGAAAACGGAGAGCTTCTGGTTCAAAAGGATTGTTTGGCTGGCCAGTATGGCAATTATTGTTTCGGGATCAGAGGGTGTGAGCTCGGCAGCGGGGAACCAGAGCGACGGGACAGCGCGACCAGCACCTTCAGAAAGCCAGGAGGGGAATGCGGAGGTGCCCTTCACAGTACAGGAAGGTTATTTCATCGTTGTGGATGCGCGGATCGGAGGACAGCGTCGTATGAAATTCGCGCTGGATACGGGCGCGACGCACAGTCTCTTGCGGTCGGAACTCGCAAAAGGGCTGGAACTTGCGTCCCGGCCGGTGCGCATCGTCAATCTTGATCATGTCTTGACAGAAGGGATGATGGAAGTTACGGATTTTCAGCTTGGGCCGATCCGAATAGCTCAGTTACCTATGATGATGAATGATTTGGGTTATCTGCGCGAAACTGCTCCGGGCGTGGACGGAGTGATTGGATTGGACGTGCTGCGGCTGCGAAGTTTCAGCATCGATTTTGGCAGACGAAAAATCACGTTTGGGGCTCCACGAGTGCTGCGGTCGAGCGTAGCTATGGAAATGGACCAATCGTACTTGGCAGTGGAGGCTCGTATGTTGGGGCGCCCCTTGCGACTCCTGGTAGATTCGGGCGTGCGCACTATTTTGCTGTATCGTGACCGGATGGGAGAGCGCTTGCCGAATGTGAGAATCGAGCAGCAGATTCGTGGTGCCAGTCTGAGCGGAAGCACAGCCTTAGAAGTTGTCACGCTGCCGCCAGCGCAGTTGAACGGGACCGAACTGGAACGGCGAGCAGTTTACCTGCGGAACTCGCCGGTGGGCTTCCTGCGAGGGATAGATGGGTACTTGTCGCTTACCGCTCTGAGAGCGCGGCGCATCAGCTTCGATTTCGAGAGGAACCTGCTGAGTTGGGAGTGAGGCAAGCTATCAAAGACTCCATCGATTACTCCAACTGCCTAGTAAGTCGGGTTACCGGGTGCGCCGTGAAAAGGTGATGGTCCATCAGCGGGAGTAACCCGCCCGGGAACTGGTTCGCTCCACCCGGTAGGCGGGTGGGACATCCTCTACTCGCCGAAAAGATTTTGACTTTGTCTTTCTCCGTCGGGTGCCCCATCCTTGCGGGTTTGCTTTATGCAAGGGTGGGTCTTCCGCATTTCGCATTTCCAATTTCGATCCCCCCGCCCACTTTTCCACACATTTCCACAGCCGTAACAAACCCATCACTCCCCGCCCAACTCCCTCAAACCCCTCGACTTCCGCCACTCTCATTCGAATCCGCCATCGTCGTTCGAATGACCTACTCAGTAATTAAAATAATAGTTGACAATCGGTAACTAACACTGCTACCATTTCTTATGTTTCGCTCGCGCAACCATCTCCCGCTGCCGAATCTTGTTCCGGCTTTCTCCTCCCTCTGCAACTCTTCTCCTCGCCACTGTAGGTGTGGGGCTTCAGCCCCGCGACTTTCTCCCCGTGCCTGTAGCGACGGGTCTTCAGATCCGCGCTTCTTCCCTCCGATAGCTATCCCCTTTAGAATCCGCACTTCCGCAAAATGCGCCTGTAACCCTTTTAGAATCTGCACTTCCAAAACACAGGACTTAAAACCCTTTAGAATCCGCACTTACGAGAAAACCGGGGGTGGGGGGCGTATGCCGAGGCTCGTCTCTGACAGTCCGAATTTCGAATTTCCGTTTTCGGATTTCGCTTTTCTCTCACTACCCACTACTCGCTATCTTCTCTGTTTTCATCCTCTTACGCACTCTTTCCGCAAAACAGCCGGGGTGGGGGATCCCCCCTCAGGTTTCGGGTTCATCCTTACCTCTCTACGTCGTTATTTCGTTACATCGCTACTTCCGCATTTCCTTCAAAAAACTCTTCCCATGCGGAATCTCTCCGCCAAAATTCTCCGCAACCGTTTGTCCCATATCTGCCAGGGTCTGCCGCACGCCAAGATTCACGCCCGCTCCGCTTCCCGGCGAATACGCCAGAATCGGCACATACTCCCGCGAGTGATCTGTCGTCGGCCAACGTGGATCAGGATCACAGCCATGGTCCGCGGTGATGATCAGCAAATCCGAAGCGCCCAGCAGCTTCAAAAATGGCCCCAGCATCCTGTCGAACTCCTCGAGCGATTCCGCAAATCCCTCGACATCTTTGCGGTGCCCGTACAGCATGTCGAAATCCACGAGGTTGCAGAAAATCAGTCCGCCCCTTTTCTCGCCGAGGGCTGCGGTCAATTTCGACATTCCGTCGGCGTTGCCGGTAGTAGTAACGAATTTCTCGACGCCGCGCCCGTTGTAGATGTCATGAATCTTTCCGATCCCAAAAACAGGCACGCCCCGTTCCGCAAGGACATCCAACAACATCGGCTTCGGAGGATCAACCGCGTAGTCATGCCGCCGCGTCGTGCGCTTAAAATTTCCCGCCGGCTCCAGCAAACGGCCTCGCAATCACGCGCCCCACGCGGTGCGGCCCGTCGAGCAATTTCCGCGCAATCTCACACATCCGATAAAGCTCGGCAATCGGAATCACGTCTTCATGCGTCGCAATCTGAAAAACGCTGTCGCCCGACGTGTAAACAATTGGCTTGCCCGTCCGCACATGCTCTTCTCCAAGCTCTTTGATAATTTCCGTGCCGGACGCCGGCTTGTTTCCCAGTGTTCCACGCCCAATCCGTTTTTCAAATTCCTCAATCACCTCTCGCGGAAATCCGTTTGGATAAACGGGGAATGCCTGATCGGAAGCCAAACGCCGGCCATCTCCCAATGTCCCGTGGTCGTATCTTTTCCGGGCGAGTGTGTCGCTCCCTTGCCATAGGCGCCGACCGGCGACGCCGCGGCGCTCAAATGCGCAAGCGGTGCGATATTCGCAAGTCCCAGCCGAATCAGGTTCGGCAACACCAGCGGCCGCGACTCGGCAATGTGCCCCAGGGTAGTTCGCCCTACGTCGCCATAGTCCGCCGCATCCGGCAATTCGCCGATGCCCACACTGTCCAGCACAATCCAAATCACTCTTTCAAAATTCGCCATCGCCAAATCCCCATCATCGACTTTTGTTCTTGCATCTACGTTTTCGTCTTTCGCTGCCGGCCTTCCGCTGCACTCTAGCACAATCGCAACGGCTCGCCGCGCAGCCCGCCCAGTTGACCATCTCCTCCCGCCCCACTATCCTCCACATAAGACGTTTTCGCTCTTCTGCCCTGAACTTTTTCGTCTTCCGCTGCGTAGTAAAGAGTGAAGAGGTGTGTGATGGCTCAAGAGGGTACTCCCCGGCGTGTTTCGTTGTTCTTTCCAATCCTCCTTATCGCAATCGGCGCGATCTTTCTCTACGCCAACTGGCACCCGGCGTTTGATCCCTGGCCCATTTTCATGGACTATTGGCCGCTGATTCTCATCTTCGTCGGGCTCGGAAAAATTTATGACAGTTGGCAGCGCCGACAGCATCCGGAAACGTCAGCTGGATCGTCCATGGGCGGCAATATTGCTGCGCTGGCGTTGGTGGTAGTTCTCGTCGCTCTTCTCTGGCATGGACGAAGATTCAACCGCTGGCACGGCAGCACCGTTTACGCCATGCAGCATCAATCGCGCACCGTCGAGAGACTGAACGCCAAGACCGTCCGTGCAACCTTGGAACTGAGCGCCGGTGAACTCAACCTGAGCGGCGGCTCGAGTCATCTTGTCGAAGCCGACTTTGACTACCGTTCCTCTTCCGGCACACCCAAGGTGGACTACTCCGTCTCCGGAACGACGGGCGACCTCCGTATCTCTCAGGAAGATTCCGACAGCCACATTCGCACGACTTCTGACAATCATTGGACTCTTCACTTCGCCAATGATGTGCCACTCGAAATTAAAGTGGAAATGGGGGCCGGTCGCGGCAACCTGCGGCTGCGCGACATTGATGTCACTCGCCTCAATCTGGACATCGGCGCCGGTCAGGTGGACGTGGATCTCACGGGCGACCGCAAATCCGATCTCACTGCCGACATCGAAGGCGGCGTCGGCGAAGCCAACATTCGTCTCCCGAAAAACGTCGGCGTCATCGTCAACGCCTCCGGCGGCCTCGGCACCATCAACGCTCACGGCTTGAAGCACGATGGCGACGAGTACACCAACGATCTCTACGGCAAATCGCCGGTAACGATTCACGTCAAGGTCGAAGGCGGCGTCGGAACGATTACGCTCACTCAGGAATAGTAAGTTTGCGTCATTCGCGGTAAGAGATTTCAGTTCTGCATGAAGTGCTGATTACTTCGCGGGCGAAAGCCAAATATCCTCGTCAACGTACGCCAGCAGGGGAGTCCCCTCATCCACTTCGACGTTTCCATGCTTGATTTGCCCGAGAGGGCCAAGCACGCTTCCTTTTGCTCCGCGCAGACGGATTCGACTTCCTCCGCTCGTCATGTTTCCCATGTTCAGGCTCAGCTCGCCGTTGCTTCCGGGCAGCATTCCGGCCTTCTTTGCATTGGTGACCACGACAAAGGCTTTTGCGCCTTGCTTCACGATCACGACGTCTCCAATTTTTACGTCACTGACTAACGTAAGCTCGACCTTGTCGCCCTCGGTGGCGTATCTCGAACTGACATCCGTTGCAAATTTCAGAGGTATTTCCGCGCCTTCTTTCAAAAGATATTTGCCTGCGTTCGGGTCTGCCGGTGTCGCACTCGCTGGCGCCGGGGGAGTCACCGTCTGCGGGGCCGCGGCGGCCTTTTTCTTGCTCGATTCGGCCCTCAACATCGCGGCCATCACCTTCACGCTTGCGCCGCCGCTTTGCATCTGAGTCATCGCGTCAGGAGACGTGTCGAAATTGGTGTCGCTCGCTTGGATCACCCTCACGATGACGGCCTCATTCAGACCTTTCTTCACCATGTCCATCACGTCTTTGTTGGTCAGCGCCTTCTGGCCCTGCGCCCAACCAAGCGACGCCGCCACAGCTACAAGCAGCAAGTGGGTCTTCCGCAGCGGCCGCCGCGCAACCGAAAGGCGCCGGCTCCGCCGCATCTACAGCGCCCTCGATGACCGCGGAGGAAAAAGCTGCCCGCTCCAAAAAAGTTAGCTCCACAACCTCGCTCGGCGACCTCTATTTCGAAAATGGAGAATTCGACAACGCCATCAAGGAATATCAGTTGGGCCTGGACGCGGACCCCTCGAATAAATTTCTTCGCGATAAACTCGATCGCGCCCGCAAAGCAAAAGACACAGCCCAATCTGCGAAGCCCTGAATCCCAGCTCCACACGCCGCGTTCGCGCCTCTCACCATCCTGTTTGCTCCCAATTTCCCCTAGTCGTATACTTTAAAGTTTAGGCTGCGCGCTCCAAGCGCACTGTACAGGCTCCCCTTTGGCGACCAAAGAACTCACGCCCGTGCTTACCGAACAAGAGGTCATCCGCGTCCGCGGCGCCCGCGTTCACAATCTGCGCAACATCAGCGTCGAAATCCCCCACAACGCCATCACCGTCGTCACCGGAGTCAGCGGCTCCGGCAAATCTTCCCTCGCCTTTGACACCGTCTATGCCGAAGGCCAGCGTCGCTACGTCGAATCTCTCTCTTCCTATGCGCGCCAATTTCTAGAGCGGATGGAAAAGCCCGACGTCGACGAAATCTCCGGTATCGCTCCTGCCGTCGCCATTCGCCAGAAAAACTCCACGCGCAACCCGCGCTCCACAGTCGCTACCTCTACCGAGATTTACGATTACCTCCGTCTCCTCTTCGCCCGCTGCGGCCAGACTTTCTGCATCAAGTGCGGCGCCGAAGTCCGCCGCGACAGCCCCGACGAAATCGCGACTCGAGTCCTCTCTTTCGTCCAGGGCCGCCGCTTTTACATCATGTATCCGCTTCGGATCGCCACCCAGCCGCAAGTCACTGGCGGCGCCCGCCGCGTCCCCAAGAAAAAATCTCCTCCGCCCCCGCAAGAAGCGCTTAAGCAAGCTCTAGGCGACATCCAAAAGCGTGGCTTCAATCGCCTCTACCAGGAAGGTCGCGTTCACGAATTTTCATCGCCCGAATCTCTTCTCGACGTCGACTTCGGAAAGCCCGTCTACGTTCTCGTTGACCGCCTCGCCGTGAATCCCGAATCGCGCAGCCGCCTAACGGACTCCATCGAAATCTGCTATCGAGAAGGCGGCGGCGAAGCCATCCTCGAATTCATCGCTGACGGCGCCGGCAATCACGCCGAGCGCCTCACTTTCAACGAGCGCTTCGAATGCAAAAACGACGGCACACTTTATCAGGAGCCCGAGCCGCGCCTTTTTTCCTTCAACAATCCCTACGGTGCGTGCCCACGCTGCCAAGGCTTCGGCAACACCATAGATTTCGATCTCAATCTGGTCGTCCCCGATTCCAGCAAGTCGCTCGACGACGGTGCGATCGAACCCTGGACCAAGCCGCGTTACCGAGCTCTCCTCCAGGACGTGAAAAAATGGGCTCGCGACCGAGGCATACCGCTGACTGTTCCGTGGCGCCAACTCACCGCAGAACAGCGCCGCCTGGTCCTTGAGGGCGATCCCGAAAACGATTTCGAAGGCGTAAAAGGTTTCTTCAACTGGCTAGAACGCAAAAAATATAAGTTGCACGTCCGCGTATTTCTTAGCCGTTACCGCGGCTACGCCAAATGCCCCGACTGCAACGGCACACGCCTCCGCCCCGAAGCCCGCGCCGTCCGTGTCGCAGGCCGCTCGATCACGGAACTTACCAAGCTCACGGTGAAAGAAGCGCGCGCATTCTTTTCCACGCTGGTTCTTTCCGAATTGCAGGCCAAAGTCGCCGAGAAAATCCTCGAAGAAATCCGCACGCGCCTCCAATTTCTCGATGAAGTCGGCCTCGATTACCTCACGCTGGATCGCCTCACCTCCACTCTCTCCGGTGGCGAATCCCAACGCATCCAGCTCGCCACTTCGCTCGGCTCACATCTCGTCGGCGCGCTCTATGTTCTCGACGAGCCCTCCATCGGTCTCCATCCGCGCGATACCCAGCGCCTCATCGACATCCTTAAATCCCTCCGCGACCTCGGCAACACTGTACTCGTCGTCGAGCACGACCCCGACACCATTCGCGCCGCCGATCACGTCATTGATCTCGGCCCCGGCGCAGGTGAACTCGGCGGCAAACTCCTCTTTGCCGGAGACTATGAAGGCATGCTTGCGGACCAGAAGTCCCTAACGGGCCGCTATCTCAGCGGCGAACTCGCCATCCCCGTTCCCAACAATCGCCACAAGCCCACGGGAAAATTTCTCCGTCTTTACGGCGCAACGCTCCACAACCTCCAAAATATCGATCTGATGATCCCGCTTGGCACTCTCACCGTCGTCACCGGCGTCAGCGGTTCCGGGAAATCCACCCTCGTCCACGACGTCCTCTACCGCGCGCTCGCCGCAAAACGCACCGGCGGCAGCGTCAAGGAATTTTGCGACCGCCTCGAAGGCGACGCCGCCATCCGCGAGGTCGTCATCGTTGACCAATCGCCAATCGGCCGCACCCCGCGTTCGAATCCCGCTACCTATCTCAAAGCCTTCGACGCGATTCGCGAAGTGTTTGCCGCCGCGCCCGACGCCAAGCGCCGCGGTTTCAGCGCCGGCCACTTTTCTTTCAATGTCCCCGGCGGCCGCTGCGAAACTTGCCAGGGCGATGGCACCGTCACCGTCGAAATGCAATTCCTCGCTGATGTCGAACTCGTCTGCGAAGAATGCCGCGGCACGCGCTTCAAAACCAGCGTTCTGGACGTCCGCTATCGCGGCAAGAATGTTCACGAAGTTCTCCAACTCACCGCGCGCGAAGCTCTCGCATTTTTCAACGGCGTCCCGAAAGTTGTTTCAAAGCTCCGCATCCTGAACGAAATCGGTCTCGGCTATCTCCGTCTCGGCCAATCCGCCACCACTCTCTCCGGCGGCGAAGCCCAGCGCCTCAAACTCGCCGCGCATCTCGCCCGCACCGAAAATCTGGGCGTCCTCTACATCCTCGACGAGCCCACCACCGGTCTCCATTTCGACGACATCGCCAAACTCCTCTCTGCGTTTCGCAAGCTTCTCGAATCTGGCGCTTCGCTACTCGTCATCGAACACAATCTCGACGTCATCAAATCCGCAGACTGGCTCATTGACCTCGGCCCCGAAGGCGGCGACCAGGGCGGCAAAATTATCGCCACGGGCACGCCAGAACAAGTAGCCCGCAACCAACACTCCCACACCGGCCGCTTCCTCACTCGCGTTCTCAGCGCCAACGGCCAGGCAAAGCGCTCCGCCAACGGTGCATCCAAGTCCACAGTGCCTTCAGGTACAATCGCCAATGGAGCGGGTAATCCTCCGGCCGAGTCATGAAGCTCCCAAATTTGCGCGTGTCCGTACCTCGATCACTCCGCGCCGCAAGCGTCCTCCTAATCATTGTGGGGGCGCAGCATGCGCGCCCCGCTTGTGCATGGCCTCCGCGGCCAGCGCACTGTCCTCCCCGCAAAAGCCGGCGCAATCCCGCACTCAAAAACTCGCCAACCCTCTCAACGACCTCCTCGACGAAGCCCAACACGACATTGACAACAATCAATTCGAAGCCGCGATCACTCCTCTCCAAAAATTCCTCGCCGAAAAACCCGACATCGCTTGGGCACATTTTCAGCTTGCGTACGCTTTCACGGCCCTCAAACGCACGGACGAAGCCCGCGCCGAATACGAACGCGCCACCACGCTCGATCCCAAAATGTCCGAAGCCTTCCTCAATCTCGGCATTCTCTTGTCAGAAAAAAATCCCGCCGCCGCCGTCGCCCCTCTTCATCGCGCGGTGGATCTTCTCCCCGCCCAAAGCCGCCCACGCTTCCTCCTCGGTCTCGCACAGGAGCGCTCCGGCGACATCCCCGCCGCCGTCTACTCCTACGAAGCAGCCCTCCGTCTCGACCCGCGCGACACCGAAACGGTCATCCATCTCGGTAATCTCTATCTCGGTCTGAAGCGTACCCCGACGCCGAAGCCAAATTCCGTGCCGTGCTCGAGTCCCAGCCGAATTCTCCGCAAGCTCTCCTCGGGCTTGCGCAGTCGCTCGACGTGCAAAAGAAGCCCGAAGCCGCGGCGCGTTTCGCGACTATCTCGCGATTCAGCCGGCGACACCCCAGGCGCACAATCTCGCCTAATCCATCTTCTGTTTGAGCAAAAGCAATACGACGCCGCGCTCGCTGAACTCGATCGCGCCGACGGCGGCAAGCCCCCCCACTCGATTCGCTCCGTTTGCGCGCTGACATTCAAATCGCTCAGAAAAAATGGGACGATTCCATCGTCACCATTCGCAAGGCCATCGCGCTTGCTCCGAATGACGCGGAACTGCACGGAGGCCTCGGCCGTGTCTATCTCCAAAAACGCGACTTCGCTTCCGCCGAAAAAGAACTAAAAGCCGCCCTGCAGCTCGACAAAAACAATCTCGTCTATTGGAAGGACCTTAGAACCACGTACTATCTCGCCGGAAACTTTCCAGCCACGCTCGCCACCCAGGACTTGATCGCCAAGGTCGAAACGCCCGGCCCCGGCGAATGGTTTATTCGCGCGCTCTGCTACGATAATCTTAGGCAGCCCAAACCTGCGCTCGAGGCCTATGAGAAATTCCTGGCGCTCGACCAGGACAAGAACCCGGACCAGGTCTGGCAGGCGCAGCAGCGCAGCAAAGTCTTGCGCCGTATGTTGGATCAGAAAAGGTAATCGCATGGGGCCCCGCGTGGCGCGTCGAGTTGCATTTCCAATTCTGATGGCCGCGCTTTGTGGCCTCGCCGTGGCCACGGACAAAGTCAGCGAACTGCAAGCGCGCTTCGATAGCGAAACAAATGGCGTTCATAAAGCAAAAATGCTGCAGCGCCTCGGCGATGCGGAATTTCTGGAAATTGGCCGCGCCGAAAAAGCCGGCGACTACACCACTGTGGACCTGATCATGGAGAAATACCGCGACAACGTCCGCTCCGCCTTCGAAGGCCCTCGAAAAGGATAATCCGGATGGCGAGCGCCATCCCAATGGCTACAAGCAACTCGAAATGCACGTTCAGAAAGGTCTGCGCGAAGTGGACGAAATCCTTCTGGTCGCACCTGAAGAATTTAGGCCTCCGCTGCAGCTTGTCCGTCAGGATCTCTTGAGCCTCGACAACGAATTGCTCCGCTCTCTCTTTCCGCGGAAGCACGAGAGTAAGCCGCGCGCCTCGGCTACGCTAACAGGGACTCCACCCGATCCGGAAGTGCTCCCATGAAACTTCATCTCTCTATTTTGTTTCTGTGCACGATAATTGTTCACGGCGTCGCAGGCGCCCTCGCCGGCGCTCAAACGCAAAAGGACTATCTCTCTTCCGTCGAAGCCGACAAGATCCGCGATGCCGAAACGACTAACGATCGCATCAAGCTATTTCTATCCTTCGCGGACGACCGCTTGAAGAAACTTCCAGTACGAGCTCGACCATCCGTCCGCAAACCGCCACGAGGACATGCTCAACTGCGCTCCTGAATGCGTACGTTGGCTGCGTGGACGACGCCGCCGACCTCATTCAGCTCGGCATCGAAAAACAGCAGAATATCCGCCAGGGAATCGACCTCATGGTTTCGCGCGCAAAGGAATTTCTTGCCGTCCTGGCAAAAGATGTCCACTCGATGGCCCGGAGCGCGACGTCTACAAGGACAATCTGGACGACGCCATCGAGGGCACGCGCGACGCTCTGGGATGACGCGGAGAAAGCCAGGAAAAAAGTGGCGCCGCCGCCCGTCCGCCGTAAGAATTGACCCCGGAGCTACAGCGACCCTGAAGGCGAGCGCCGCAAGATTTTGCATGTCCCGGGAGGAGCGCCTCTCTTCCAGCGGATGTTCACGCGCCTCGGCTGCGACGGGCGGCCGCCGCGCTTTCGCGTAGAGTTTTATCCGTACTCCAGCCTGGTGCTGACGATCCGCCGCCGCGAGGATGTAGTGTACGTCCGCTTCTCGGATCTCCTCCGCCGGGCTCCGCTCGTCTGTTCTGGAAGGCGCGGCTGCGCTTCTTCTCTCGCGCGTCTACCGGAGGAAGACACCGAAAGCCCTCGTCGAGCCCTATCTGGAACTATGCACGTTCCGATCGCACGCGCAGCCGCATGAACCGCATGCGCCGCGGACGCGTCCGCCTGGCCACGACAAATCCACGCGGCAATCATTTCGATCTCGATCAGCTATTTGAGCAACTAAACGAACGTATTTCCTCGGGCAATTGCAACGGCCCCACATCGGCTGGAGCACGCGAGGCTGGCGCCGACAATTCGGCTGTTACGATCCCGGGCCGAATCAGATCCTGCTTAATCGCCGAATGGACCGGCCCGGCGTCCCGCGGTGCGCGGTCGAATACGTCCTCTACCACGAAATGCTCCACGTCAAGCACCCTACCCGCCGCTCCGGCTGCAGCCTCGTCTCCCATTCACCCGAATTTCGCGACGAAGAAAAACTGTTCGCCGATTTCGCCCGCGCCCGCCGCATCCTCGACCACCTCGCTCGCTGACTTCCACCGCCGCTGTCTTTTTTCTTCGACAGCCACGCGATTTAGGGCCCGCGTGGTGTTTATCACCAATCCCGTCGGGAAGACGGACCGAGCTTCCCGACAGCGTGGATACCGCCTAGTTGAAGACTTCTTTTCTTTCTCCACGTCCTTATAAAGCTTTTCGATCTTTTTCTGAACTTTGTCTTTGTCGTCTGCGTTCGGAAACAAATCCAGATACCGACTTGTAGGACTTGATCGCCTGTTTCTTCAGCCCCTTTTTCTCTTGCGCCTCGCCTAATATGCGGAAGGGAAGTCGCGTAACCCGGTTTCGCTGTCGGTCGCATCCTGAAAGCGGTCGATCGCCGCGTCCACGTCGCCTTTCTGCATGTAATATTGACGCCCACCTGCAGTCCTTTTCCGCGCGCAATGGATCCCACGTCGGCTGATCCGGCGCGATTGCTGAGTCGCTTGTCTTTCTTTGGCTTTGCGGCTTCGGCTTATGGCTGCGGAGAGGCCGATTTGTCCGATGGATTTGGAGAGCGAATCCTGTTGCGGAATTGCGCGCAGGCCGGCCAGTACCAGCAGAGCAAAACAGCACAAGTTGAGCCGCGTTTCGGAAAGCTCTTTGCATCTCGGTGCTTAGATGCACCCACTCACCCCGCTTTGGAAACTCTCCCGTTCCACTAGCCGCAACTCGCGCCTCACCAGCGCGGATCACGGTTCACGAATCCCTCTTTACGATTCCCTCTAGTATGATGGAAGTTGGCTGGCGATTGAAGCTAATTCCGCGCTGAATCCTCATGGAACCCCGCGAAAAAGCCGCGCTGCTTCCCGAAAGCCCTGGCGTCTACCTCTTCAAGGACGCCGGCGGCACCGTCCTCTATGTCGGAAAGGCTCGCGTCGCTGCGCAGCCGCGTGCGTTCCTATTTTCTCGAATCGCGCTGGGTCGACGCCAAAACCGGCTCGCTCGCCCGCGAAATCGCCGATCTCGAAACCATTCTCGTCGGCAACGAACGCGAAGCTCTGGCCCTCGAACACAATCTCATCAAGCAGTACCGGCCCAAAGTTCAACGTCGTCCTGCGCGACGACAAGACCTATCCGTACATCAAGTTCACCGCCGCCGAAAAATATCCCCGCGTCTATTTCACGCGCCGCATCAAGAAAGACGGCTCGCTCTATTTTGGTCCGTACTTTCCCTCCAGCCTGGCGCGCCGCATCCTCCATTTTATTCACAAGCGCTTTCTGGTTCCTTCGTGCACCGTCGATCTCACCCGCAGCCATCCGCGCCCGTGTCTGCAGTACTACATCAAGCGCTGCCTCGGACCTTGCGTCGCCGGCCTCACCACCGACGAGCGCTACGCCGAAGCGGCGCGCGATGTCCGCCTGTTTCTCGAAGGCCGCCGCCACGACCTGATCAAGAGCCTCGAAGAGCGCATGGTGGCCGCCGCGGAAAAGGAGCACTTCGAACAAGCCGCCGCCTATCGCGATCTCCTGCGCACCCTCGAAGACATCGAAGAGCGCCAGCGCATCGCCTCGGCGCAAGGCGACGACACGGACGTGCTGGCTTACTACGCCGAGCCGCCGCTCGTCGCCGCGAATCTATTTCACTTGCGCGGCGGCCGCGTCGTCGACCGCCGCGAATTCTACTGGGAAGAACTCGAAGAATTCGATCCGCAGGAATTCGTGCCCTCGCTTCTCAAACAGCTCTATCTGGAAGCGGAATATCTGCCGAAAGCGATTCACGTCTCCGACCGATTTTGAGGATCGCGAACTGCTTGAGGAAACGCTGACCGAACGCGCCGGCCACAAAGTCGAAATCTTCACGCCGCAGCGGGGCAGCAAGCGCGCCTTCCTCGAACTCGTGGAAAACAACGCCAAGCACTCCTTCGAACAGCGCTTCCGCGTACTGAAGCCCACCTCGAAA
This sequence comes from uncultured Acidobacteriota bacterium, assembly GCA_963727945.1. Lineage (GTDB taxonomy): Bacteria > Acidobacteriota > Terriglobia > Acidiferrales > UBA7541 > Acidiferrum. The sequence goes on along the minus strand of CAVSIW010000047.1, from coordinate 7,652 downwards.
GCCATCGGCGAAGCTCTGCAAAACGCTCTCGAATCTTCCCGAAGAACCGCACCGCATCGAGAGTTTCGACATCTCCCACATTCAGGGAACGGACACGGTCGCTTCCATGGTCGTTTGGGAAAACGGCCGCATGAAAAAATCGGACTACCGCAAATTCATCATTCGCGGCGATGAAGCGCCGCGCGACGGAAGTCCACTCGTTCGACAAAACGACGATTTCGCCAGCATGTGCGAAGCCGTCACGCGCCGCTATCGCCGTTTGCAGGAAGAAAAAAAGCCTCTGCCCGGTCTGATTCTGATCGACGGCGGCATCGGCCAGCTCCACGCCGCCGCGCAAGCGCTGGAATCGCTGCAAATCATCAATCAGCCGCTGGTCAGCATCGCGAAAAAGGAAGAAATCCTCTACGTGCTTCGGCCAGGAAGACGAGCCCATCGTCCTGGAACGTCACTCCCCGGTCCTGCATCTCATCCAGCAAATTCGCGACGAGACGCACCGCTTCGCCGTGACTTTCCACCGCCAGCGCCGCGCCACTCGCCAAACGAAAATCCGCACTCGACGACATTCCCGGTATCGGTCCGCGTACGGCGCAAAAACTCCTGCGCGAATTCGGCAGTGTTGCGAACGTCCAGACGCGCCGGCCTCGAAAAATTGAGCAAGCGTCATTTCGCGAAAAAGCGCTGAAAAACTGTTCGAACAACTCGGCGCTCTGCGCTCGAAAGACATCACGCCGATAACCAGCCTGAATAATACATACCGGTTAGCCCATATTGCGCGCCCCGCTGCCGCTATGCTACGGTTTTTGTGGAGGTTCCATGGCGGACAATGTAGGTTCCAAGGTCACTTATTTCCTCGTGGGTCTCGGTGTCGGCGCGCTGGTGGGTGTTCTGTTTGCGCCGAAGTCCGGCGAAGAGACACGGGAATTTCTTTCCAAGAAAGCCGATGAAGGCCGCGACTACGCGCAGCGCAAAGCGAAGGAACTTCGCGAGCGCGCCGATGAACTGATCGAGCGGAGCAAGGATGTTGCGGTACGCACAGCAAGGATTCGATCTCCGCGGCCGTGGAAGGCGCGCGCGAGGCGTACCGCCGCGAATCGAAGTCATAAGTTCGACTTAGGATCGGCCGCCGGGTGCGCCGGCAGCGAATTCGCAAGGGTTCGAAGAGAAAATCCGGCCGGCTCAGGCGCCCTCCAGGAGACGGCGGGGTGTCTAGTATGCAATCCTGGCTCGAATTTTCAGCATCGTCGCGGCGATTGCACTGTCGTTCAGGTGCGCGATCTTGATCGCGCTGTTCTTTCAAATACGCCGCACTACGGAAACGTCAACGGGCTCGTGACCGATTTGCACACGCGCATGGGCCCGATCCTTACTCGCGCGCAGATTCTTCTCGACGACACGCAGCCGAAAATTTCCAACATGGTGGCGACGCGTCGCACATCGTGTATCTGGCGCGGGGCCAGGCGCAGAAAATGGACCGCGTGATCACGGACGCGACGGACCGTCTACGCGGACAATTGAATCACGTCGACCGCATTCTGACGGGCGCGCTCGAAGCCGTTGAAGATGCGGGCTCGCAATTTCGAAGCACAGTTTGGCGGCCGATGCAGAAGGCCTCGGCGCTCGTGCAGGGAATCAAGGTTGGACTCGATATCCTGCGTTCGCGGCGCGGCGGGACGCGTTCCGACGAACCGCTGGAACAGGAAGAAGAACTGTTTATTTAAGAATTCGACAGTTGACAGTTCCAGGTTGAAAGTTAAGACCTGCCGGCTTCGAGTGTTTTCTCTGCTTCCTCTCAATCGCCCGTTCCTTGAAATTGTGCTTTCAACTTCTATCTGAGCTATCCTTTTAGAATTATTTCACAATGCTGTCTTATCGAATCCAGGCGCCGCCCAGGACAAGGTCGCCGTCGTAGAAGACGGCGCCCTGGCCTGGTGTGATGGCGCGCTGCGGCGTATCGAAAGTGATGCGCGCGCGAGAATCGCCCAAAGCTTCGACCACGGCGGGTGCGGGCTCGTGCTTGTGGCGGATTTTCACCTGCGCGTGCACGGGTGACGCGGGCGACTCGATGGAGACCCAATTCACGGCTTCGACTTCAAACGTGGTTGTGCGCAGAGCGTCATCCTCGCCGACGACGACGCGATTTTTCTCCGGATCGATGGAAAGTACATAGAGCGGTTTGCCTGCGGCAAAGCCAAGACCCTTGCGCTGGCCGATCGTAAAATTGTGCACGCCGTTGTGGTGGCCGATGACAGCGCCGTCTTCCGTGACAATTTCGCCTTCGCTTTGCGACAAAGAAATTCCCGCATCTTTCGAATAGGCCTGGATGAACTGCACGTAATTGCCGGTGGGAACGAAGCAGAGCTCCATGCTCTCCGGCTTTTCCGCGACGGGAAGATTGGTGCGGCGCGCGAGTGCGCGAACTTCTTCCTTGGTCAATTCGCCGAGCGGAAACTCGCTGCGCGAAAGCTGCTCCTGCGAGAGTCCCCAGAGAAAATACGACTGGTCTTTCGTGTCATCGCGCGCGCGCAAAAGTTCCCAGCGCGCCGTTTGCTCGTTTTTGCGGATGCGGGCGTAGTGGCCAGTTGCCAATCGCTCAGCGCCGATCTGGCGCGCCATGCGCAGCAGCGGCTCGAACTTCACGTCCGTGTTGCAGTTGGTGCAGGCAATCGGCGTGCGGCCGGCGAGATATTGATCAACGAACGGGCGGACGACGCGCTGCTCGAACTGTTCTTCGAAGTTCACCACGTAATGCGGAAAATTCAGATGCTGCGCGACGCGCTTGGCGTCGTAGACGTCGTCGAGCGAGCAGCAGCGATGTTGCTTGGGGCCATCGCCTTGCAATTCCGGCAGGCGGCGCTGATTCCAGAGCTGCATCGTGAGTCCGACGATGGGGTGGCCCTGTTCCTGAAGAACAGCGGCGACGGCGGAAGAATCGACGCCGCCGGACATGGCGACAGCCACCAGGCCGTGCTGTGTTTCTTCCCGCGTCGGCAGCGTGTCGAATTGAGTAGCAGTGTTCATTATGACAATCTCAGTTTAGCGGATTCGAGCGCGCCACGCATGGAATGGCGGAAAAAGAAAAGATAACGCAGAGAACGCAGAGGATTCGCAGAGAAGGGAAAAGCGAAAAGGCTCGAAGCTAGACATGGGAGGCGGCCTTTTGGTATGTCGGCGAAATCGAGCGCAGCTGTGTGACGGCGGCGGGGATGACTTCGAGGGCGAAATCAATTTCAGTTTCCGTGGTGTGGCGGCCGAGGCTGAAGCGCAGGCTGGCCTTGGCTTCGTCTTGCGTCAAGCCGATGGCAGTCAGAACGTGCGACGGCTCGACCGCGCCAGAGGAGCACGCCGCTCCGACAGAGCAGGCTAGACCTTTCAAGTCCAGCGCGATGACCAAGGCTTCGCCTTCAATACCCGCGAACATGATGTTGGCGGTGTTCGGGGTGCGCGGGGCGAGGGCGCCGTTCACGCGGACTTGCGGAATGCGATCGAGCAGGCCGCGCTCGAGTTTGTTACGCAGTGCGGAGACGCGCTTCGCGTCGTCCGTGAGGGAATTGCGCGCAATCTCCGCGGCTTTGCCTAGACCTACGATTCCGGCGACGTTTTCCGTGCCGGGACGGAATCCGCGCTGGTGATGGCCGCCATAGAGAAGCTGGCGAAGGCGAGTGCCGCTGCGGACGTATAGAGCGCCGACGCCTTTGGGAGCGTAGAACTTGTGGCCGGAGAGCGAAAGCAGATCCACATTTAGCGAGTTGACGTCGATGGGAATTTTGCCGGCGGATTGTACGGCGTCTGTGTGGAAATAAATTTTGTGTTCTTTGGCGATGCTGCCGATTTCTTCGAGCTGTTGGACGGTGCCGAGCTCGTTGTTGGCTTGCATGATGGTGATGAGGATAGTTTCGGGGCGGATGGCTCGGCGGACGGAGTCTGGATCTACGAGGCCTTCTCGATCGACTGGAAGATAGGTGACGCTGACGCCCTGCTTTTCAAGGGCTTGGCAGGCATTGAGGACGGCTTCATGCTCAATGGTGGTCGTGATGATGTGTGGCGGCTGGAGTTGAGGCGACGAAGAGCGCACAGCCAAGATTGGCTGTGCCACCAAAGGCCCGACGATGCCAAAGATGGCGTGGTTGTCGGACTCGGTGCCGCCGCTGGTGAAGACGATTTCTTGGGGACGAGCGCCGATGAGAGAGGCGACTTGTTCGCGGGCGATTTCGACGGCGGCGCGGGCGCGCTGGCCAGGCGTGTGGATGGAAGAGGCGTTGGCGAAGTCGCCAGAGAAATAGGGAAGCATCGCATCGAGGACTTGGGGCTCGACGGGCGTGGTGGCGTTGTAATCGAGATAGACGCGGTTCATCTTTAGGTCTTCAGGATAGCAGGAGCGGGGAGAGAGTGGCGAGCCTGGTGACTAGAAGGGATGTACCAACTCTTTAGGTGAATCAGCCGGGGTATGTTTTTTCAATTCGTCGATGCGTTTTTGGTAGTAGCCGGCGAGGCAGTTGAGCCAGCCTTTGTAGATAGGGCACGTTTTTTCGCGGCCGGTTAGCCATTGGCGTTGTTCTTCGCGGAGGGCGTCGAGCTGCGGGCCGGCGAGCTTGGCCGAGAGCGATTTGTAGACCGCGTTTAGTTGCACGTCGAGCGCGGCGAGAGAATCGACGTGGCAGATCACGTTTTCGATTTCCGTGAGCTTCTTGGTGCAATCGTAGCTGGTGGGATAAATGCCGGTTTTTTCGATGGTCACGATGGCAAATTCGTTCGCCGTTCCATTTGTACTTGATGATGAGTGGAGTGTTGTCGCGGTCGGGGTCGTCTGAGAAGGTGGCGACGAGGAGGCCATTTTCGACAGAGAGTGTGTAATTTCGATTGCCGAAGAGATTATCGTAGGTCTTGGGATCGACGTCGGCGATTTTCAATTCTTCCAGTTCGCCATCGTCGTCGCGCGAAATGACGGAATGAACATTTGGGCCACCAGTTCCTGACTGCGCAGGTCTGAAGCGACGACGATGGCCTGCTTTGTGCCATGGCCCTTAAAGTCGAAGTACTCGAAGCTCGAAAAATAAAATCTAGGCTGTTCAGGGCAATCAGATTTTTTGTTGAACCAGTCGGCGATTTCTTGTTTTTCGATGGGTTTTGATTTTTGGGCGTGAGCGCAGGGAATGAAGAGAAAGGCAGAGAAGAATCGCGAGCGTGCGCGTGAAGGTCATGACGTTTTAAAGGAAGGTGGCCTTCTGAATTTCTATTGCACCACAGAGTTGAGCTGGTGAAACGCGGCCGGGACGAGCCGTGTCCAAAGAGGGAAGAGCGGTCCGCCTCGGGAGGCGGACTCTACAACAGCTCCTTACAGGTGCGAATTAGTTGGAGGCTATTCGGCGCGAAGGGCCTCGACTGGATCGACGGTGGCGGCGCGACGCGAGGGGAGATAGCTGGCGACAAAGGCGGTGGCTAGGAGGCCGAGGGTGACGGCGGCGTAGGTGAGTGGGTCGATCGCGCTTGACGTGAAACAGGAGAGACGACATCAGGCGCATGACGATGACGGCGGCGATGAGGCCGAAGGCCGCGCCGATGCCGGTTAGGATGAGTCCGTGGCGGATGAACATGCCGGTGACGGATTGCTGTTGCGCGCCGAGGGCCATGCGGATGCCGATTTCGCGGACGCGCTGGGAGACGGAGCAGGCGATGACGCCGTAGATGCCGACGACGCCGAGAAGCAGCGCCATAGCGCCCGCGACCGCGAGCATGATGAGCGTGAAAGAAGTGCGAGCCATGGAGCGGGAGTAGTAGAACTGCAGGGTGTTGACCTGAGAGAGAGGGAGATTGGGATTGACGGACCAGACGGCTTCGCGGACTTCCTTCAGGAAAGCTTCGTGAGCCGGCGCAGCGGGCTGCGGATGCCGAAAGCGGTGTAGTTCTCGACGCGCTGTGCTTGACCTTCGAAGCGCTGGAGCAGGGGAGGCCAATAGCACATGGAGGGAGGGGTTTTGTTGACGCCGTCGCCGTAAACGTTGGCGGCGACGCCGACGATTTCGCGCCAGTCGTCGGTGGAGGCGACGCGAATGCGCTTGCCGAGGGCGTTGGCGGGAGAATCCCAGTATTCGCGGGCGAAATTTTCCGAAATGATGGCGACGGGAAGCTTTTCGTAGACTTCGTTCCAGGTGAAATCGCGGCCGGCGACGAGAGGTGTGCCTGCAGTGCTAAAGAAGCCTGGAATGACAAAAGCGAAACGGCGAAGGGGAGGGAATTGGCCTTCGGAGTAGAGCGATGATCCTGCGCGAAGACGATGTCGTTGCTGGAGTTGCCGTCCATGGGGAAGACGCGTGGAGATGGTGACTGAAGAAACGCCGGGAATGGCGGATATTTTGCTGCGCATGGCTTCGAACGTGCGGACGACGGTTTCGTTCGTCCTTGACTTGAGTGTCTGGAATGCAGATGCGGAAGGTCTGCAGACTGGAGCGGACTCGGAGTAAACCGGGATTGACGTGGGTGAGGGCGCGGAAGGTGCGGATCATGAGGCCGGAGCAGATGAGCAGGACCAGAGCGAGAGCGACCTGAACGACGACGAGAACGCTGCGGGCGCGATGCTGTTCGCGGCTTCCGCTGTTGGCGCGGCCGCCTTCGCGAATGCCGGTGCTTAGCCGGACGCCGGCGTACTTGAAGATGGGGATGGAGCCGAAGAGCACGCTGGCGAGAATGGAGATGGCGAAGGTGAAGAGCAGGACGGGGCCGTCGATGCCGATTTCGTTGATGCGCGGGAAGGCCGACGGGGCAATCAGGACAGGACGCGCAAGGCGGCGTAAGGCAAGGCCTAGTCCGATGCAGCTGCCGAGCAAACCGAGAATGAAGGCTTTCGAGGAATAGTTCGCCGGCGATGCGATAGGGGCTCGCGCCGAGAGCGGAACGGACGGCGAGCTCCTGGCGGCGGCCTTCGACGCGGACGAGGAGCAGGTTCGCGACGTTCGCGCAAGCGATGAGCAGGACCATGCCGATAGAGCCCATGAGAACCCAGAGCGTGCCGCCGACGTCGCCGACGACGTCGATTCTTCGAGCGGGCGAAGATTCGGGCCGATGTGGGCATCGTCGAAGATTTTTGCGCTGAAGCCTGCCGGCGACGGGGAAAGAACGGTAGACGAGGGGAATCAAGCGAGCCATGTCGGCGCTGGCCTGTTCCATAGTGACGCCGGGCTTGAGGCGGGCGAGCGCCTTCGTAGCTGAAATTGCCGAGAGTAGTTTGTTGCGATCCCATTTGAAGGGGAGGATGACGGCGGGATCGTTCCAATCGAGAAAATGAAATCGTTGAGGCAGAACGCCGATGATTTCGCGGGGCTTGCCGTCGATGGTGATGGATTGACCGATGACGGAGCCGGAGCCGCCAAATTTCTTGCGCCAGAAGCCGTAGGTGAGCATGACGGTGTCGGGCGACCCGGGAGAATCGTCCTGGCGGGTGAAGGTGCGGCCCTGACATCGGCGGAATGCCGAGAAGAGGGAGAGTGCCGTCGGTGACGTCGAGAGCGTCGACCTGCTCGGGTTCGGCAAGGCCAGTGATGCTGACCGCATCGCCCTGGTAGACGCCGATGTCCTGGAAGGTTTGATTTTGTTCGCGATAGATGAAGTAGTTGGAAGGGGCCATGTTGAGGTCGGCGATGTTGATGCCGGGGGCCGTG
>CAVSIW010000046.1:0-14304 GCA_963727945.1 uncultured Acidobacteriota bacterium | reverse complement strand
TCCACCCGCCGGGCGCCAGTGTCACCCTTTGATAAACCAAACTCCAAGGGGATGCGCCACCCAAGAGCATCTCACCGCGTTAAATGTGTTCCACCCGCCCGCCAATTATAACTGTTCGTATCCGTATAACATCCAGCGTCCGCTCTCCTTGTGAAATACAAATTGGAATCTAAGGGTTTTCCTCTCATACTGCATGTCGGCGTCGATGACAGCCTTCCAGTACATGGGTGTACCTTTGCCGTGCAACTCGTACGCGGTTCTTCCTGTCAGACTCACATGCCCCAGTTGCCCTTCCAAGGATTGTTGAACGCTAACGAACCTATCGAAGGGCATTGCTTCATGAAAATCGCTGCCGCAATACTGATACGCTTCGTCGAAATGCTGGTTGATCAAAGCCGCCGGATATTGGTCGAAAGTCAGCAAAACGTTCCTCGTCTCACGATGTGCCGCCAAGAATTGGGGGGACAGGGCAATCATGACGACAATCCAGATGCCCCCTAATATATACAATCCGTATTTGTAGCCTTTTTTCATAGGCATCTCACCTTAGTTTGAATGAGGTCCGAAAGACGGCTGGAAGGCATTACTGACCATGGCCCCATAGCTCCGCAGTTTATCGCCCATCGCGCTTATCAATGCGCTTGCCGACTTTTGGGTGTTTGCAAACGCTCGTGCGGCTTGGCTAAAGTTTACTTTTGCACCCATGCCGAGGCCGACTTGTATGTGGGCACCAGATCTTCGTATCGCTCTTCTTCTGAGACTCAACCGTAGAATGTACTCCTGAATTATCGACCTTGACACCCCCGCCGGTCGGACCAACAGCGCCCTTAGCCTCGGCAGAAAGACTCAACCCTTCGTTAGATGATAACGTGATTCCTGCCTTTACTTCACCTTCCGCAGGACCTCCGCTTTCCTGAGGCCTGGCCGCCTCCGAAGACTTCGACTTCCTTATTTCCTCCGCCTAAGCCAATCGTCCCTTCGACCTCTCCCCCGACTCCTGCACGGCCTTCAGCCACGCCTGCTTGGCCTTGAACGCCCGCACCCACGCCGTAGGAACCTGAGATTTCAATAACGTCGAGCCAGTCCTGAACTAAACCAAATGCACCAGTATGACCTTGGGATTCTGCTGCTTCGTCGGATTCGACCGGCACCGCAGCCGGGAAGCGGTGGTGCCGTTGGCACCGGCACCCTCCGCGGTGCAAGTGGAGCGCTACCAGTCTCGGGAGAAGTGCCGTAGCTGGCTTGCGTGGCGTGGCCGTCGAGGTCGGCGAAGGATTCGGGGTCGTCGGAGACGATGGCGTAGAGGTTGAGGGCTTGGGGGTTGGTGAGGTTGGCGTAAGGGACGGGAACGGGGACGCTAGACCAGTCGGCGGAGAGCCAGCGGCCGAAACGGCTGGTGTAATAGCGTGCGCCGAAGTCGTCGTTGCCGGTTTCGGAGTCGCGCTCTTTGCCTTCGAATTTGTAGGCGTTGGTCGACGGGCAGTTGTTGGTGTAGGGGTGCTCGCTGCCGTAGGGATCGAAGTCAGCATCGTAGCAGACGGCGCCGTTGTTTTGCGTGATGACGCGCGAGGAACCAAGAAAGTCTTCGGCGTAGTATTGGGGATTGCCGCCCGCCACCCCGTCAGCATTCTGTGCTCCACCCGCCAGAAAAGATGAAGAGAAAGACCCACCCTTTCAAAAACCAAACGCGAAAGGGTGGGGCACCCCGACAGAGAAAAGACAAAGTCAAAACCGTTTCGGCGGGCTAAGGCGCGGCCACCCGCCGTCCCGTCTGTCCCCAGGTTTATATTCTCCTACTGGGAAGGCGCAGAGTCCAGATTTCGTCCATTTCCTATAGATGTCATCGGCTGTCAGAGTCTTCGTGCCCGCCAAGGATTCCATCAGAAGCGAAAAGGGAGTATCTCGATACTCCGGGTGTTTTGTGTAGAACTCCGTGATCACCGTTGTGTATGCACTGAAGTCCGGGCCTTTCGACAGGTCGATCTTTACGTTGGAATACTCCGCAACGCGTGCACGACAGCGCGCAGATGGAAATGTACTGGGCACGTCATCGTGTCCCAACTGGTGCGGTTTGTCTCTTTCGAACAGATCGTCTGCACCTCTGCACGCCTCGACTACGCCGTGCCCATATCCCTGGATGAAGCCGTAAACGAAATTCTCCCGTTCCGCTGCGCTCCAGGACAGCCATAGCAGGCCCGGATGTCGGAATAGCTCCACCCGATCCGAAGTTTGAGACTGCGATACAGAGATAGTCGAGAACAACAGCAACAATCCGATCACCATTAGCCCGTTGCGCTTGGTCCTCATGCTGAACCCCTTCTTGCAGTGCTTAATAAACTGCCAATCCCAAAGGCACGGCCCGGCTAGTCAACTTTAGAGAACTCCGGCCCAGTGGTCTTGACTTCAACGTGGACGGTCCAGGCTTTTATCAAATTTCCGCTACTGTCCTTGCCGATGACCAGTTGTACCCTCTTCCCATCGATGTACCAGCGTTGGTCGGCGCGCTGAGCGAACACGTTCAGCACATCATGACCATGTCCCTTCAGCGGATCACCTTGCCACTGCCACTTTCCACCGCGCTGGGACTCCCAAAGCTTCACCTCCATCTTCGAATAGTTAGCTTGGGTCGCTTTATCATCCCTGACGTTGCTGACGTTGTCCTGGAGCTGCTGCATCGTGTTCGCTTGCGGAACGATCTTATAGTCCATTTCGAATTGCGCTCCTTCCGTGACAGACGGCTTCGGTGGAACTGAATCTGGAGTCAGCATCACGTCTGTCCTTTTGTCAGTCTGTTGCGAGGCTGACTGATTTTGCGCCGTATCAGAAATTTTCTGCTGTACGGTGGCCTGGTTCTGGGCATTTTGCTGAGCAGCTTCGGCTTGCTGCTGGTTTTGCGTCAGCCCGGCGGCAGCAGCGAGCGCGTCCGTCAGTTGGCCCGTGCCTGGGTTGATGCCGCCCGATTCAGCTGACAAACCTGCGCTGCCTTGCGTGGCGTGGCCGTCGAGGTCGGCGAAGGATTCGGGGTCGTCGGAGACCATGGCGTAGAGATTGAGGGTTTGCGGGTTGGTGAGATTGGCGTAGGGGACGGGAACGGGGACGTTGGACCAGTCGGCGGAGAGCCAGCGGCCGAAGCGGCTGGTGTAATAGCGTGCGCCGAAATCGTCGTTGCCGGTTTCGGTGTCGCGCTCTTTGCCTTCGAATTTGTAGGCGTTGCTCGACGGGCAGTTGTTGGTGTAGGGGTGCTCGCTGCCGTAGGGATCGAAGTCAGCATCGTAGCAGACGGTGCCGTTGTTTTGCGTGATGACGCGCGAGGAACCGAGAAAGTCTTCGGCGTAGTATTGGGGATTGCCGCCAGCCACCCCGTCAGCATTCTGTGCTCCACCCGCCACCCCGCAAACAAATCAAATCCAACTGCACAGATTTCGCCACCTCCCTAATCTCTGCGCCACCCGCCTTTCCCGGCTTTCACTTGAAGACTTTAATTCGCTCATGGACATCGGAGACGGTTAGTTTACCGTCGGGATCGTAAGCCAGTAATTGCAGAACGTCCTGAATTTCAACCGCTCTTTCCTCTGGGTAACGAGTATAGAATTCTGTGACAACTCCTTCGTAAGACTCGAACGTGCGGCTTGATAGCTTCAGCTTGTTGGCGCAGCGAAACCTCATTTGCTCAGCAATGTCTTCCGTCAAACCTCTGACGCCAGGAAGCGATTCAGCAAGAATCTTCGCTTCGCCGCAACCGGCACCTTGGCCGTCCCAATAACCGCGAAGATTCCCCATGATGAAGGCCAAGCGCGAGGACCTGTCCCATTTCAGCCACATTTCGCCGCTATAGGGGAGTACAACCTCGGGCCTCTGTGCGCCCTTGCTTGCGCTCTGATTTAGTAGGCCATTTCGTGAGCAAGACACCGCGAACAGACTGGCGCTCAGCCAAATAATTAGTAGATAGAACGGCCGCGGGTTTGCTCTCGTCCCAGCGAGAAGTTTACATGGTTTCCAAGGATATCGATGCATTGAATTCCTTTTGGGACGTCCGGATTTTCTTAATCGTCGAAATAGTTTACGTTTGGCTTTCGAGCTTACTAATATTTCGGTCAGAGTGCACAATTTTCTCCCAAAAAACTATGAGTAAACCGGTTGCGAAATAAAAGTAGAAAGACCGCAGGGAAACCCCGAATACGACAATTCCATGGTTTGATGCCACACATGCCACGGCAGATAGAAAACTTATGATGACGAGGATCGAGGATGGCTTCTGGAGGAACAGGCGTGTGAAAAACACCCACGCAAGCCAAAACGACCCACCGTGTCCTGGGGATGCTCCTCTCGGCGCGAGAAGAGAGTCAATGAGCGATACCAGAAATAAAATAGACAGAATCGTCTTACCGGTTGGAAAGTTCAAATCTTTCTGCCTAGTTGGGGTGACGAACTTCACGATAGCCGTAGCGCCTGCCTGATTGTCTACGTTCTGATTTTGCGCCTTAGCTACTCCTGATTTTGTGGCAGATATAGCCGACCACATATTCCCGACGAGTCCTCAATTCAACATCGCCATTCTTTAACAGCGCCTTGATGGCCCGATCCACGCTATTCCATACAGGCGTGCCTTCCAATTCCGCATAGGGATGAGTATGCTTTCTGTTTGGATTATTATTACTTATTCTTCGGTCCGTCTGGCCAGAGTTGTGTGCCATCAAATCTCACCTCTTTGATTTTCCTTCCTTTTCGATCACTGACATCCCAGTGGTCCTTGTGAGTTGTCCTTTTTCCATATGTTCCCATCTTTATCTCTGTAGCCCTGATCTTTTTTCAATTTAACCGCATTGGGAGGGAGGCCTTTCGTTTTGTCCAACATTGTATTCTCGTTAGCGTTAAGGGCCGGTGCGGTGACCAGCTCAACCACTACGCCAACTACGGCGCCAAACACCTTGGATAGAACACCAGACGCAGCTCCTATTTCTTCAGCCGCGCTATCTATCAAGGGCTTAACGACCTTGTCGATTTCCTTCTGTGCTGTTTTTTCAACCGCTGTTGTTGCTGCCGTCGCAGTTGTGGCTGCCGTCGTCTCTTGCGCCGAGTTGGGTGCTGCGCTGCTGCAGCCGGAGGCGGTGGTGCCGTTGACACCGGCGCCCTTCGCGATGCAAGTGGGAGCGCTGCCAGTCTCGGGAGAAGTGCCGTAGCTGGCTTGCGTGGCGTGGCCGTCGAGGTCGGCGAAGGATTCGGGGTCGTCGGAGACCATGGCGTAGAGGTTGAGGGTTTGCGGGTTGGTGAGATTGGCGTAGGGGACGGGAACGGGGACGTTGGACCAGTCGGCGGAGAGCCAGCGGCCGAAGCGGCTGGTGTAGTAGCGTGCGCCGAAGTCGTCGTTGCCGGTTTCGGAGTCGCGCTCTTTTCCTTCGAATTTGTAAGCGTTGCTCGACGGGCAGTTGTTGGTGTAGGGGTGCTCGCTGCCGAAGGGATCGAAGTCAGCATCGTAGCAGACGGCGCCGTTGTTTTGCGTCATGACGCGCGAGGAACCAAGAAAGTCTTCGGTGTAGTATTGGGGATTGCCGCCAGCCACCCCGTCAGCATTCTGTGCTCCACCCGCCAACCGACACTTTCATTTAATCAGTGCCGCCGTCTTCCTTTTTTGGAGATCGCTCTAGCGGCGGTGGGAAGACGAAGCTGACCGCGGCATAGACCAAGAACGATATGGGAAGCGAACCGAACAACGCGACAACAAGGAAGGTCCACCCTCTAAGGGCAAAGGCGTAGGATACTGCGGCTGACCCCAAGAGACTGATTGCCCAGACTCTGGTCAGGTTGTGCAGGGAAGAACGCAGACATTCACCACAGACGGGGCACGGAAATCCCTTGGACTGCCCCGGTGGGACTTGGTCTGGCCCAATCAACGTGCCACAGCATGGACATTTTCGTAGGAATCTGGATCCCATCGATTGTCCTACTAAAAAAATTTAGTGCCTAGGTCGTAAGCGATTCTTGCCACCCTCCCCGCCATTCCCTCTTTGTTCGTCACAGGGCTGGTTCGCGACAATAAGCCACGGGCAAAGTCTCCAACAGCTTTAACGGCACCGCCGCCTGACCTAAGTGTATCCAGTCTAACGCCTACGCGGAGAACCGAATCGCCTGTTGCCCTGTAGGCGTTACTCAGAGTGTTTGTCGCAGACGTGGTGGCATTGCTAATTGCAGTACCGGCGGCGGAGAGGGCCGTCGTAGCTTGGACATATGCGCTTGTAGTGGCCGTATTTATGACTGCGCTGGCTTGACTGGCCGTTGCGGCGACTGCGGGAGCGGCGACAACCGCAGTGGCCATGGTCGCCTCGGCCCCTACGACAACCATGGCTGCCTTAACCCCAGCGTCTCCCATTTTGCCGGCTTGTAATAGCGCGTTGGCTTTGTCAGCCTCAGTGATAGGCCGGTTTTGTTGGTCGATATATTTTTGATATGGGCTTTGCTGTTGGATGTCGGTCAATGGGGCGGATTGGCTGGCGCAGCCGGAGGCGGTGGTGCCGTTAACACCGGCGCCCTTCGCGATGCAAGTGGGAGCGCTGCCAGTCTCGGGAGAAGTGCCGTAGCTGGCTTGCGTGGCGTGGCCGTCGAGGTCGGCGAAGGATTCGGGGTCGTCGGAGACCATGGCGTAGAGGTTGAGGGTTTGCGGGTTGGTGAGGTTGGCGTAGGGGACGGGAACGGGGACGCTGGACCAGTCGGCGGAGAGCCAGCGGCCGAAGCGGCTGGTGTAGTAGCGTGCGCCGAAGTCGTCGTTGCCGGTTTCGGTGTCGCGCTCTTTGCCTTCGAATTTGTAGGCGTTGCTCGACGGGCAGTTGTTGGTGTAGGGGTGCTCGCTGCCGTAGGGATCGAAGTCAGCATCGTAGCAGACGGCGCCGTTGTTTTGCGTGATGACGCGCGAGGAACCGAGAAAGTCTTCGGCGTAGTATTGGGGATTGCCGCCAGCGGGAAGGATAGCGACGCGTTTGCCCGCGAAGAAAATGTACTCGTTGAGGGTGTTGCCGGAAGCATTAGTTTCGGCGAGGATTTCACCGCCAGAACAAAGTCAAAACCCGCACCCTTGAAAATCACAAGGGATGCGGCACCCCGCTGGCATTCTCTGCTCCACCCGCCAGACCAGCGTCAATTCGATTTACACCGTTTAGTTTACCTTGCGCGGGCTTTTACGGGAACGACTAAGTGAGAATCAGTTGAAGCGGGTGGTCCTCCAGAGAGCGACGCCGCAGGCGAAGAGAAAAGTCAGCATGGCGGCGATGAGTGCGATTAGGGCGGGCCAGTTGAGCGCCATGTTGGGAGCGCGGGCGAGAACGGCGAGCGTGATGAAGATAGTGGTGGCGGCGATGACCAGGAGATAGTCGAGCCAGGTTCTTGCGGATTTAACTGCGAGTTGGCCGGTCGCGTTGCTTGCGTCGTTGCCGGAGAGAGCGGCATGGACGTAGTCAGAATCCACTTCGTAACGAGCGGCTTCGCGCTCGGCGGCTTGCTTCCAGCGCGCGTGTTCATTGCTGGTGACGCTGGAGAGAGCGATGGTTCCCGCACCGGCGGCCATCAAGAGAGAGCCGCCGATGACTTGCGCGTAGAGCGATGTGCTGAGGCCGCGCAATTCCCCAAAAACGAGAATGCCCCAGAGCAGGCCCCAGAGCTGATTCGTGTTGGAGAGCGGAATGCCGCGGCTGATGCCGATGTATTTTGCAGCGTATTGTTGAAATAAATCGCCGATGACCCAGACGAAGCCGCCGAGCATGAGCCAGAAGAGGACGTCTTTTGCTTCGAGAAGCTGATGCCAGAGAGCGGCTGGGCCGCCGCCGTAAGCGAGGGCGAGAGTCAGCATCATGCCGAGTTCGCCGACGGTGAAGAAGGCGATGAAGGAGAGAGGATTCATGCCGGTGAGGTAGGCTTTGCGATAGGGGACGTACATGGTGCCCCAAAGAACGCCTGCGCCGAGTGCGGCGAGAATTCCGCGGAGGGGATGCTCGGCGGGACTTTGCGTGGAGGAAGCGATGGCGAGGAGTGTTGCGCCGGTGAACATGAGAAGCGCGCCGCCGAGAACGGAGAGCCAGCGAAGTTTGCCGGCGTCGCGGAGTTCGTTGAAGAGAAGATAGCCCCAGAAGATGCCGAGCAGGCTGTTGATGTTCCAAAGAGGGAAGGCGATGCTGAGGCCGATGTCGCGGATGGCGAAAATGGTGAGCGTGTTGGCGACGGCCCAGAGGCAGCCGGCAAGAATTCCCCAGACGATCAAGTGGGGGGCTTGGCGAATGTCTGCGCGCATTTGGCCGGTGCCGCGGATGAGGGCGGGGAGGCTCCAGCGCGCGAGGAAGACGCCGAGAACCATTAAGAGCGAGACGACGAGAGGCGAGACACCTAGCTTCACCAATTTTGTTGGAGCTTCGGCGGCGCCTAGCCATGCGCCTGCGCCAAAGCCGCAGAGGATTCCGACGAGTTGCAGTTGGCGAAGGCGAGAAGACTCGATCGTGGGCGCGAGCATTTTTGTGCTTGTGGCGGAGGAGTTCACGCGTGGGCTCAGCGGATCCAATGAAGCACGGCCAATCCGGCGAGCAGGACGACGGCCGGGACCCAAAAGTGAACGTCGGTGAGGATCATGGTCCAGACGGCTGAGGATTTTTGTGGCGATTTTTCGTCAGGCATGGATCAGCCTCCATGCTAAACGAATGCGAAAGACGATTTCTGAACGCTGTGGGTACATGGCCGCGACACCTTCTTATCACAAATCCTCTGCGTTGGAGGAAAGTCGGCGAGTCGGTTTGATCTTGACCGATGTGGCTGTAAGATTGTGCGCGATTCGAAGAAGATGCGTGGAGCAGGGGAGGGAATGGAAATGTTGCGATTTGCCGCGAGCGTGTTCGCGCTGTTGGTGGCGAGTGTTTGTTTTGCGGACGAGAATCCGCCATTGCTGCTGCATCACCCGACGGTTAGCGCGACGCAGATTGTTTTCGTATATGCAGGAGATTTGTGGAGCGTGCCGCGTGCAGGCGGCGTGGCGCAGCGGCTGACGGCGGGTGCGGGAACGGCGTCACTGCCGGTTTTTTCACCGGATGGGAGCGAGATCGCATTTACGGGCGACTATGACGGAAATGCGGACGTTTATGTGATTCCGGCGAGCGGCGGGACGCCGCGGCGGCTCACGTATCATCCGGCGGCGGATGAGGTGATCGGATGGACGCGCGACGGTAAGTCTGTGCTGTTTGCTTCGGGGCGGAACAGTTACTCGAGATTCAGCCGGCTATTAACGATTTCGCGCGATGGCGGATTTCCGGTGGAGCTGCCGCTGCCGATTGGAGCTGAGGGTTCGTATTCACCTGACGGGAAAGAACTGGCGTATGTGCCGCTAGATCATGCGTTTGAAATTTGGAAAAGGTATCGCGGCGGGCGCACATCGCCGGTGTGGATCGCGCGGCTTGCGGATTCGAGCGTGACGCCGATACCGCGCGAGAACTCGAACGACTTCAACCCGATGTGGGTGGATCATCGAGTGTTTTTTATTTCAGATCGAAATGGGGCGATGTCGTTGTTCAGTTATGACACGAAGACGAAGGACGTAACGGTTGCGCTGAAAAACGATGGGCTCGATTTTAAATATGCGAGCGCGGGGCCGGATGCGATTGCGATCGAGCAGTTTGGAGCGATCTGGCTCTATGACTTGAAGACGGGCGCGGCGCACAAAGTGGACATTCACATTGCGGGAGACTTGCCGCAGTTGCGGACTCGTTACGAGAACGTGAGCAATCGAATTCGAAATGCGGATATTTCGCCGACTGGTTTGCGCGCGGTGTTCGAAGCGCGCGGAGAAATCCTCACCGTTCCCGCCGAGAAGGGCGACATTCGCAATTTGACGAACACGCCAGGCGCGGATGAGCGATATCCGGCGTGGTCGCCGGATGGAAAGAGCATTGCGTATTTTTCGGATGAGTCTGGCGAAGTGGCGCTGTATATCAAGAACCAGAATGGGCAGGGAGAGGCGCAGAAGATTGATCTAGGGACGCCAGGCTCGTTTTTCTTTTTCCCGACGTGGTCTCCGGACAGCAAGAAGATTGCGTATACGGACAAACGATTGAATCTTTGGTACGTGGACCTGGAGAAGAAAACGCCGGTAAAAATTTTCCATGACCGGTTCACAGGGCCGCAGCAAATTTTTCAGGCGGGGTGGTCACCGGACGGCAAATGGCTGGCGTACACGCAGCAGGAAGTGAGCCACATGCGCTCGGTGTTTTTGTATTCGCTGGAAACGGCGCAGAGCCAGCGAGTGACGGATGGGATGAGCGATTCGTTTTCGCCGGTTTTCGATCGGGGCGGGAAGTATTTATATCTCCTGGCGAGCACGGATGCCGGGCCGACGATGGACGCGTCCATGTTGAGCTACGACAGGCCAGTGACGAGCAACGTTTATATCGTTGTTCTGCGCAAGGATTTGCCCTCGCCGCTCGTTCCGTTGAGCGATGAGGAAGGCGAAGCGAAAGCCGAAGCTGCAAAGACGGATGCGGCAAAATCAGGAGGCGCGGAAAAAGAGAAGGAAAAGCCACCTGCAATTGTGAAAGTGGATTTCGAAAAGATCGGCCAGAGGATTTTGGCGATGCCGATTCCGGCAAGAAATTACACGGAATTGAAGACTGGGAAAGAAGGAGTGCTCTTTCTCGTGGAAGGACCGCTCGTTCGAGCCGCTCAATGGGCCGAGTACGCTGACGGTACATCGTTTTGAGCTGAAGACGCGCAGGACCGACAGGTTGCTCGAGAACATTTTAGCTTTCCACGTTTCGGCGGACGGCGAAAAGTTGCTTTACCGGCATACGGGCGCACAGCAGCCGGGAGGCTCTGCGCCCGCACAGACGTGGACGATTGCACCGCTTCCGCCCGCGCCAACGCCGGGGGCGCCCAGGGCAGGCGGTTCCTCCGGCGGCGCGCTGTCGGGAGCGAAGACGCTGAATCTTGCCGCGATGGAAGTGCGCATCGAGCCGGCAGATCGAGTGGAAGGAGATGTATCACGAGGCATTTCGACTCGAGCGCGACTTCTTCTACGACCCTGGATTTCACGGCCTGGACCTGGCGGCGACCGAGAAGAAATTTGCCGCGTACCTGCCGGGAGTGGCGTCGCGCGACGACCTGAACTACATCTTCCAGGAGACGATGGGCGACTTCGACCGTCGGACATCTGTTCGTACGGGGCGGCGACGGTCCGGAGATGAAGCGAGTCCCGGTGGGATTGCTCGGCGCCGATTACAAGATCGAGAACGGCCGGTATCGTTTTTCGCGCGTTTACGACGGCGAGAATTGGAATCCGCAATTGCATGCGCCGCTGACGCAACCGGGCGTGAATGTCGCGGAGGGCGAGTATCTGCTGGCTGTGAATGGTCACGAAGTGCGCGGCGGCGACAATATCTACAGCTTTTTCGAAGAGACGGCGGGGAAATCCGTGCTGCTGCGCGTCGGGGCCGAACCCGGATGGCAGCGGCTCGCGCGAAGTAACCGTGGTTCCCGTCGAAAACGAGATGGGGCTGCGCAATCTTGCCTGGATCGAAGACAACCGGCGGAAAGTCGAGCAACTGAGCAAGGGGAGACTTGCGTACATCTATTTGCCGGACACGGCGAGCGGCGGGTACATTTTTTTCAACCGGTATTTTTTTTCGCAAGCTGGCAAGGATGGAGCGGTGGTCGATGAGCGTTTCAACGGAGGAGGCGACGAACACGGATTACATTCTCGATTACCTGAGGCGAACGCTGATGAACTACCGCACTACGCGAGATGGAGACGCTATGACCACCCCGGTGAGCCTGATTCGGGACCGAAGGCGATGATCATCAATGAATACGCGGGCTCCGGCGGCGACGCAATGCCCTGGCATTTCCGCCAGGCCGAAGCTCGGCATCCTAGTGGGAAAGAGGACCTGGGGCGGCCTGGTGGGATTCCACGGCCCCTCCGAATCGTTGATGGATGGAGGGATTGTGACAACGCCGAGCCGGGGATTCTGGACGCCGAACAACGATTGGGAAGTGGAGAACCACGGCGTTGCGCCGGACGTGGAAGTGGAACTGGATCCCAAGGCCGTGCGCGAGGGACATGATCCACAGCTGGAAAGAACCGTTGAGTTACTGCTCGCGGACTTGGAGAAAAATCCAATCCCGAAGCAGAAGAAGCCGCCTTATCCAACTACCGTAGGCCGTAGAAGTACCGGGAACATCGCAAGGCATGTCAGCAATCAATGTTTGTGGCCGAAATGCCTGATAATTCTAGCTTCTGACCATGCAAACTGAAACTTTCTCCCTGCCGGGGCGTAGGAATCAGCAAGGGGTGGCGTTGATGAAGCGGCGTGTGCCGTTGCGAGAACCGATCGGCGTCGCGCTCGAGACACTGCGCGCGCACAAAATGCGCTCCTTCCTGATGCTGCTGGGAATTATTCTTTCCGTTGCCACGTTGATCGTGGTCATCGCGCTGATTCCGGGGTCAATCTATACATTGCCAACAAGGTGGCGAACCTCGGCTCGAACGCGTTTACCGTGATGCGGTTTCCGATCATCACGGAGATGGAAGAGCTCGTTAAGGCGTTGCGCCGGAATAAACTTGTTACCTGGGACGACTATGAGGCGCTGCGTGAGAACCTGAAGTTGCCGCAGCGTGTGGGAGCCGAGGTCTGGACTTCGGGAAAGTCCCACGTGGGTTCGCTTACCATCCAGGACACCAGCATCCAAGGTGTGTCCGCGAGCATGGGCGAGATAGATGCACAAGAACTGTCCGACGGCCGGTACATAGCGAACGAGATAAAACAGCCGGGCGATGGTGGCCGTGATCGGGTCCCGGAACTGGCCGAACAAACTCTTTCCAAGCCTGGACCCGGTCGGACACGAAGTAGATGCTCGATAGCAGGCCGTTCATCGTTGTGGGAGTGGCGAAACCAATCGGCACCGTCCTGGGGCAATCGCGGGATAACTTCGCGTACGTTCCGGTGGAGACGTACATCAAGATTTACGGAGCGTATGAGGGAATCTGGATCAACGTACAGGCGCGCGGCGCGGAGTGGATGGAGCGGACGCAAGATGAAGCGCGTGTCCTGATGCGGGCGCGGCGTCACCTGAAACCGAATGAAACCGACTCGTTTGGGATTCTAGACTCGGCGACGCTGATGCAGCTATGGAAACAGCTGACGGGCGTAATCGCTATTGCGATGGTCGGCGTGGTCTCCGTTTTTTTGGTGATTGGAGGAGTGGTGATCATGAACGTGATGCTGGCCACGGTTACGGAGCGCACGCGAGAGATCGGCATTCGCAAGGCGCTGGCGCAAGCTGCGTGACATCCTGCTGCAGTTCTTGGTCGAGGCCTGGGTAATGTCCGCGATGGGTGGAGCAATCGGCGTGCTCTTGGCGTATGGCATCTGCGGCCTGGCAAAAGCGACAACATCCATTCCGATGCACGTGCCTATTTCCGCGGTCATCATCGCGGAACTCATCTCGGCGGCTGTCGGGATTTTCTTTGGTGTTTATCCGGCGCGAAAAGCGGCAATGCTGGAGCCGATCGAAGCGCTGCGCACAGAGATCTAGCGGGTGAGTACATCAAAATGCGAATGTCACTCGGCGAAAACGCTCAGATGGCTCTCACGACATTGCGTGAGAACAAAATGCGGTCTTTTCTCACCGTGCTTGGCGTGGTCATTGGGATTACGGCGCTGCTTTCCGTCGTTGCGGTTCTGATGGGTGTCTATAACGACGTAAACGCATTTCTGAGTGATTTCGGCTCGGATACGCTCTTCATTTTCAAGTTTGACCCCGGCATCCACACGTCGGGACGACCACTCACCCGGAAGAACGCACGCGCAAGTCTCTCACCCTTGGGGACGCCGAGGCCATTGGGGAGCTTTGCCCAGACGTCAAAGCCGTCTCGGCTGCGGTGCTGCCACGGGTCGTGGAGGGCTCGCCTGGTGGGCGCCCACTGATGAGCGCGCGCTACATGAATAAGGAAGTTGCCGGAGTGGACTATCACGGAATCCTGCCGCAGGACGAGGAAGTGTTCAATTCCAGAGCGGAACGCGGAAGATTTCTGACCGAAGCGGAGAACATGCACCGGTCGGACGTGGCGCTGATCGGTCCGGACTTGGCCAAAGCGCTTTATCCGGACGACGATCCGATTGGCAAGCCGATCCTTGTTGACGGCGTCTCGTACCAAGTGATCGGCGTGCTTGCGGCGCGCAAAGGGCAACTGGTGAAAGATCAGGCTTCCGACAAAGCGATTCTCGTTCCCTATCGCACGTACCAGAAACACCGGCCCGCAGACGACGAGAATTTGATTGGCGCGGT
>CAVSIW010000045.1:0-143222 GCA_963727945.1 uncultured Acidobacteriota bacterium | reverse complement strand
CGCCTTGGCGGTAGTGAGCAAAAGAGTCTTTAAGTGTCTGGATAATCTTGTGCGTGGATTTTTGAGACCAGGGATATCTAGTCCGGCGGGTGGCGGCACGCCGATAAGCCGAGGCAGGTTAAAATTGGCTGCCGCCACGTGTAGAAATACCTCGCTGATTCTACCTCACCCCACCGGGACGCCAGGTATATTTCTCCGCGGGAATAGACCTGGGCGAGGCGAGTCAAGCGCTGCTCGTAAAAATCCAGCCGGCCAATGAACTGGCCCGCGCGCCAGACGTGGGTGCCGCAGCGGCCCTCGCCGCCTTTAGGCTTATCTTGGGCCCTGCAGGTGCTCTCCATTCCCATGGCAAACACTCGTAACTCCTACAAAAACAAAGAGACAGTGCCGCAGATGAACCCTCCTGGCTGACGTTTTTTCACGGCTACCTGGACGCGGAAACCCTGTAAGATGAAGCTGGGCCGTAAGGCACACCCAGAATTATTGAAAGCAAAAAGGGGTCTCTCCCCCATGTTGATAACTATGGAGAGGGCCCCTTTTTCACCCTTATTCCCGTACTACCTTATGCAACCACGCAATCGGGTCCTGTTTGGGTGTAGCACCTATCGAAGGGACGAGCAGTTTCGGTGGGCGATCCCGTGTGCCTCCAGCCTGCCGTCTACGATAGGCCGATTCCGCAGCGCCGCCATCACCACCGGTCGAGACTCTCAAGCTTTCCCTCGCCCGCCCTTCGCGCCCATAAACTCCGTAGTTTCTTGACGTTATTGGGGGTCATTCTTGCGGTCACAACCCTCGTCGCGGTCATGAGCGTCGTCGCTGGCCTCAATTTCTACGTCGCCCACAAATCGCCAACCTCGCGCAAACGTCTACGTTCTCACCCGTTCGGTATCACACCAGCAACGACGCTTGGATCAAGGCCCACAAACCCCCCTGTCACCATGGGAGCAGTACGCAAAGCTGAAAGAAGGCATGCACACGACGAGCCAGATCGGGGCTCTCCTTGGCACTTCCTCTGATGTGCGCTCGGGTAACGAACTCCTCGAAGATGTAAACATCAATCGGGTTACTCCCAACTATTCCGAGATTCGTGCTTTCAATGTGGCCTCAGGTAGGTTCCTCAAGGAAGCGGATGAAACGCACCGCTCTCCCGTGTGCTTCATCGGCGCGGACGTGGCAAAGAAGTTCTTCTACAACGTGGACCCCATCCAATCAATCCGCGCTGGCTCGCACAGTTACGGAGTCGTCGGCGTCTCCACGGTCATCGGAAGCGCGCTGGCCAATCCCAGGACCGCTTCATGTTTATTCCGCTCGGCACTTACTCCAAGGAATGGGGCACGCAGCGCGATTCCCTCGTGCTTTTCCTCCACTGAAACGCCGAGATGATGGAAGTCTTCCGAAGACGAAGCCCGCATGCTTTTGCGTGCCTGGCGCCATCAATCCTGGGACTCCGAGGACAGCTTTGGAATCATCGGCTCCGATTCCGAAGCTGTCTGGCGCTTCCCAGGGTTGGTGACGCCACGCGCGAAGGAGCATCCGCGCTTCGTCCTCGGATGATTCCATCATCTCCGCGTTCCCTGCTTGCAGGAAGAGCGTCAGAGAATCGCGCTGAGTGCCCCATTCCTTGACGTAAGTGCCGAGTGGAATAAATAGGAAGCGGTCCTGGGATTGTCCGAAGGCGCTTCCGATAACTTCCGACACGCCGACCACTTCATAGCTGTGCGAGCCTGCACGGATCGTTTTCCCGATGGGGTCAACGTTGTAGAAAAACTTTTTTGCCAGGTCTGCGCCGATGAAGCACACCGGAGAGTGATGGGTCTCGTCCGCTTCCGTGAGGAGCCTGCCCGAGGCCACATTGAAACTGCGAACCTCGGAATAGTTCGCTGTGACTCCAGCAATGCTTACGTCTTCCAGGAGTTCGTTTCCGGAACGCACATCGGAACTTGTACCGAGTACGGCGGCGATCTGGCTCGTGGTGTGCATGCCGGCCTTCAGACTTTGGTACTCCGCCATAGTGATCAGTGGCCGCTTTTGTGCCTTCACCCAGGCGTCGTTGCTGGTGATGATTCCGAAACGATTGAGAACGTAGACGTTTGCGCCGAGGTTGGCGATTTTGTCGGCGACGTAGAAATTGAGGCCAGCGACGACGCTCATGACCGCGACGAGGGTTGTGACCGCAAGAATGACCCCCAGTAACGTCAAGAAACTACGGAGTTTATGGGCGCGAAGGGCGTCGAGGGACAACTTGAGAGTCTCGACCGTGGTGATGGCGGCGCTGCGGAATCGGCCTATCGTTGACGGCAGGCTGGAGGCACGCGGGATCACCCGCCCGAAACTGCTCAGTCCTTCGATAGGTGCTACACCCAAACAGGCCTCCGATTGCGTGCTTGCATAAGGTAGTACGGGAATAGGGGTCGAATCGTTCCCGTTATATAGTTATATAGACGGTGGAGAGACCCCTTTGCTTTCAATAATTCTGGGTGTACCGTACCGCCCAGCTTCATTTTACAGGGTTTCCGCGTCCGGTGCTTGGATAGATGGCCGCGGAAAGAACGTCAACCGGGAGGGTTCATGCGCGGTATTTCTCTTTGTTTTCTAGGAGTTACAGTGTTTGCCATGGGAATGGGGAGCACCTGCAGGGCCCAAGATAAGCCTGCGGAAAATGCGGCGACCGCCGCTGCGGCACCCACGTCTGGCGCGCGGGCCGAGTTCATTGACCGGCTGGATTTCTACGAGCAGCGCTTTACTAGCCTCGCCCAGGCTGTTCCGGCGGAGAAATATACCTGGCGTCCCGGTGAGGGGGTGAGGTCGATCGGCGAGGTATTTCTACACGTGGCGGCAGCCAATTTTAACCTGCCTCGGCTTATCGGCGTGCCGCCACCTGCCGGACTAGATGTCCCTGGTCTCGAAAAGTCCACGACGGACAAGGCCAAGATTATCCAGACACTTAGAGACTCTTTTGCTCACTATCGCCAAGGGGTACTTGGCTTGAGCGATGCGGATGTCGAAAAGACGGTGAAGCTCTTCGGGAAAGATCGGACGTATCGGTACGTCTTCCTATTCTGCACGGGACACCTGGGGGAGCACCTAGGCCAATCCATCGCGTATGCGCGAAGCAATGGTGTGGTGCCGCCGTGGACAGAAGAGCAGCAACAACAACAGAAGCAGGCTCAAAAGCCGAAATCGTAGGCTCTAAGCGAACCATTCCAAAGAGTTTGCCTGCTTTTCAAAGCGAGCACTGTTGTGCGATTGGAAAGCAACAATTGTCGGCGCGGAAGAATCAGAACTAATATATCTGTTAGCGGCTCTTTTGCCGCTTGCAACCATGCGCGCGCGACGACTTATTCTCGTTGCCGGACTGCTCCCGGCTTTCGCAGCCATATCGATGGCTCAGGAATCTGCCACGCCTGCTCCGCCTCAAACGGAAGCCGAAAAAAATGCTCTGCTCGACCTGGTGCTCGGCAATCAAAAGAAGAGCGACGAGGCTATGAACCTTTATGAGCGCCTCGAGCGTGTGGAACTGCGCAAGAGCGGTGGTGATCCACTGTCTGCGGAAATCAAGGTTTCGCGTGTCGTGCCGGCAGGGACCGGAGTTGATCACATTCCGATTGGACCGGACGGAAAACCAACGGACCCTGACGCGTACCACACGGAACTCTTGAAGCTTGAGCATGCCCTTTCCTGGGCCGCAGACGATGGCCACGCACAGCACGACGCGTACGAGAAAATAGCCAAAAAACAGAAAGAGCGCGATGAGCTGATTGACGCGACGCGGACGGCTTTTCTCTACACGTTCGTGTCGACAGAAACCCGTGCGGGGCGAGTTCTATACAAATACAAGATAGATCCGAATCCAACTTACAAGGCTACTTCGCGAGCGACCTCTATCTTTGCGAAAGTTAGCGGGTTTGTGTGGATCGACCCGGAGGCAGGGCAGATCGCGCGAGTGGAAGGCGAAGTCACCGGGGACATCACCGTCGGATTGTTCCTCGCGAAAGTTTACAAGGGCAGCCACTTCATGCAGGAGCGGTATGAAATGCTGCCCGGCCTGTGGATGCCATCGTTCTCACAATACGACTTCGACGGCCGAAAACTCTTCAGTTCGATCTCCGTGCATGAACGGACTTTTTATAGTCAGTTCCATCGCATCGGAACTCCCAAAGAAGCGCTGGCGATGATTCGTGCCGAATTGGGCAAGCCCGGCAGCGCCATTGCGGACCCCTGAAACTTTGTCGCTTATAGTGGGTTTAAGGTACTAGAACCAGCCTCGTCCTCAAAGAATTGGAGGCTCTGTGACCCACTCTTTGCTGCCATTGTGTGCGCTGGCTGTCTGCGGGATTTTGACGTGCACGAATGGTTGGGCGCAAAACCCGCCCCCCGATAACTCCCAGAGATCGAGTACAACGCCTGCGGCTTCGGCGTCGAAGACGCCGGTTGCGAATTCGGCTACGCCCGCCGATGCTAAAAAGACCAAGAAAATCTGGACGAATGAGGACGTCAACGGCTTGATCGGTCCGGTTTCGGTGGTTGGAAATTCGAAGAATTTGGGGAAGGCGGACGCCGAAGCAAAGGCAGATGGACAGTACATCGCGAACACGCGCAAGCAACTCGAGAAACTGCAGTCGCAGCTGGATGATACGGAGAAGCAACTCGCGGATCTGAAGGACTTCAGCGAGGGAAAAGCGCCGACGACATCCAGCGGCTACCAGCTCAACAAGGGCTATAACCGCGTGCCTGTGGACCAGCAAATCACCAGCCTGCAGGACAGAAAGAAACAGCTTGAGGGCAAGATCCAGGCGCTGCTGGATGAAGCGCGGAAAAAGGGCGTGCAGCCCGGCGATCTTCGTTAATCTCTTCGACAAGCAGTCCGCGCCGCAGTAAAATTTGTGGGGCCCGATGGGTGCGGGCACGTATGGGCCGCGGTTGGCACACCTTTCGAGTTGTACGCCTGCTCGTGATCGTGATTGTTGCGGCGTGGTCTTCTTCGTTTGCTGTCACTTCCTCCGGCACGTCGGGTGAGCAAAGCACGGCCTTCGATCTCGGAGGAAATCGTTTTGATCCGCTGAAAACGGCCGGCGGAAAAGTCGTCGTTCTGGTTTTCGTGCGCACGGATTGCCCGGTTTCGAACCGCTATGCGCCGACAATCCAGAAACTAAGTGAAGAGCACGCGGGAAAAGCGGCGTTCTGGCTGGTTTATCCGAGTAAATCGGAATCCGCGGAAGTCATTCGCAAACACGAACGCGAGTACGGCTACAAGATTCCGGCGCTGCGCGATCCCCAACATGTTCTTGTGAAAGAAAGCCAAGTGCAGATCACGCCGGAAGTGGCAGTGTTTGACGCTGGCCGAAAACTTGTCTATCACGGCCGCGTTGATAATCTTTATGAAGATATTGGCCGCGCGCGGAGCGCTGCCACGACGCATGAGTTGGAGGACGCGATCTCGGCGGCGCTCAGCGGCAAGAGTCTGGCTGTGGACGCGACACACGGCGTGGGATGCTACATTTCGGACTTGGAATGACGCGCGCCTCGCAAACCCTTCCGGGAGTCTTGATTTTTCTCGCTCTCACATCTGCAGGAATTGCAGAGCGTCACGCGGCAGCGGCGCGGCAATCAGACGCTCAGCCTGTGGCGAGGCAACCGCAGATTACGTTTAACCGCGATATTGCTCCCATAATTTTTCGGAATTGCGCGCAGTGCCACCATCCCGGCGAGGCAGGCCCTTTTCCGCTGCTGACATACGCGGACGTAAAATCGCATGGGCGGCAGATCGCCTTCGTCACGAGCAAACGGATCATGCCGCCGTGGCTACCCGATCCGGGTGAGCTGAGGTTTGCGGACGAGCTGCGTTTGTCCGAAGAGCAAATCGCGAAGATTCAAGCATGGGTGGACCAAGGCGAGATCGAAGGAAATCCTTCCGACCTTCCTCCCCGGCCCGCATTCACGGCGGGTTGGCAGCTGGGTAAGCCCGACATTATTGTGAGGGCCGAGAAACCATATCTGCTTCCTGCGAGTGGCAGTGATTCGTATTGGAATTTTGTTTTTCGAACGCCTGTGCATCGCTCGCGGTGGTTGAAAGCGATTGAAATCCGGCCCGGCGATAAAAGGCTCGTGCATCATGCAAATGTTTTGGTGGACCGCGAAGAGTCCGGGCGGAGGCTTGAAAAAGAGCCAGGGGCGGGCTTCGGCGGGATGGAACTCATCATCGAATCGGAGGCGTTTGATCCAGACAGCCATTTTCTTTTCTGGAAGCCGGGCTCACAGCCGTATGTGGAGCCAGACGGCATGGCGCTGCGCTTGGACAAAAACACCGATCTCGTTTTGAACACGCATCTCCAGCCTTCGGGAAAACCGGAGGCGATTCAGCCGACTCTCGGCCTCTACTTCACGGACAAGCCCGCCACGATGCATCCCATTCTGCTGCAGCTCGAAAACGACCGCATGCTGGACATTCCGCCCGGCGAGAAGAATTTTCAGGTCTCCGACGATTTCACTTTGCCGGTGGATGCGAGAGTCCTGGCCATCTATCCGCACGCGCACTATCTCGGAAAAAATCTGCTAGCGTTCGCGACTCTGCCTGACGGATCGAAAAAAACGTTGATCCACATCAGCAACTGGGATTTGAATTGGCAGGCTGTCTATCGTTATGCGGAGCCCGTGGACCTGCCCGCGGGCACCACGATCTCGATGCGATTCACGTACGACAACTCGGCTGATAACATTCGGAATCCGAACCAGCCTCCGAAGCGCGTGATGGCGGGCAACCGCGCAAGCGATGAGATGGCGCATTTGTGGTTGCAAGTGCTTCCTCGAGAATCGGCCGACGCGACGGCTGATCCGCGCGCCGCAATTCAGGAAGCGCTAGCGTTGCACCACATTCAGACGAACCCCGAGGATTTTGAAGCGCACTACAACCTTGCGGCGCTTCTTCAGATGAAAGGAGATCTTTTCGGCGCAATCCAGCAATTCACGCAAGCCGTTCGCGTTCGCCCCGATGACTCCACCGCTAACAACGCGCTGGGGGCCGTACTGCTGGCAAACGGCCGAGTTGACGAAGCGATCCCGCATCTGAACACCGCGCTGAAGGGCCGGCCCGATTATTTCGATGCCCGCTACAACCTGGGAAATGCGCTGGCTGCGCAAGGTAATTTTTCAGGAGCGCTTACGCAGTTTCGCGCCGCGGTTCGCTTGAATCCTCAGGATGCAAACGCGGAGGCAAATCTCGGAAGCGCGCTGGCGGAGACAGGAAATTTGAGGGAAGCGCGGCTGCATTTTGAACGCGCGTTGCAGATCAATCCGAAAAACGAATTGGCCCGGGAAAATCTTGAACAACTGAACCGCGACTCGCAGGCTCATCCGAAATAGCCTGCTGTACGCAGCGGCCGAGCCCGCGCTTTGACCCCATCCTAAAGCCAACTTTTCGGCCCATTGTCGCCGTCCAAGCGTTCATGCTGTTATGATTCCGTCCGCGCCAGGGGCAATTGACGCGGAGTCACGCAACATTTTTGATAGCAGGGTGTTTCGTCAAGTCATCGAGCGCCGAAATCATGAAAAACGTGCCGCCCAGCTTCGCGCGCCGCTTCTCGATTCTCGCCGTCCTGATTCTCGGGCTGGCCTGTTCGATAACTGTGCGCGGGACTTCACATGACCTCTCGCCGAAGGAGCGTGAAGTAGTCTTCGATAAAGTGTGGAAGGACGTGGATGAGCATTACTACGATCCGGAATTCGGCGGAGTGAACTGGCAGGAGGTTCATCAGCGTTACTTGCCGTTGGTGCAGGCCGCGAAAGATGACAAAGATTTTTATTCGATTGTGGACCGCATGACCGCGGAGCTACACGACGCGCACACGCGTTTCAGTTCGCCGGAGCAGTGGGAGAATCGCAAAAAACACCAGGGCGTCAGCGTCGGTTTCCGGCCCGGGTATGTGGAAGGCAAGGTCGTCGTTCTGGACGTTTTCCCCGATAGCAATGCAGCCCACGCCGGCATCGAGCCGGGGATGATTGTGACCGCGCTCGATGGCCAGCCGATTGACGACCGTCTTGCCGAAAGCGGAAAACAAGTTTTGCCGTCTTCCACGGAGCGTGTCACGAAGCTTCGCGTCCTCAGCAATATTTTTGCCGCTCCGCTCGAAACTCCGTTTGCTGCCAGCCTGCAGCGCGCCGATGGTTCCGTGTTCGAAGTTAAAATTGAGCGGCAAACACTTTCCACGGCCCCCCGCGTTACGGCAGCAAAGTTGTCATCGGGCTTCGGATACATTCGCTTTGACGAGTTCCAGCCGGCGCTGGTCAAAGACTTCAAGGCAGCGCTCGAGAATCTGCGCACAACACCGGGGCTGATCCTGGATCTTCGCCGGAACCGCGGCGGAGTCGGGGCAACGCTGGAAGCGATGGCGGGATTTTTCTTCGACAGCAAAACCCTGTTCGAACGGAGAATGAGCAGAAAACAGGTCACCGCTTCCGAGCGCGACGGCCACCACGCGGAGGAGCAGCAAGTTTTTGTAGGTAAAAACGGGGCGCAGATTTATTCGGCACCCGTGGTCATCCTGGTGAGCGAATATTCCGCCAGCGCCACGGAAGTTTTTTCCGCTGGGATGCAGGATTCCGGACGGGCGACGCTCGTCGGCAGCCCGTCGTGCGGCTGCGTGCTGGGCATCACGCATGACAGAGTGATGAAGGGCGGCGGAGTGCTGGAAATCAGCGAGGTCCTATGGTTTTCGCCGAAGGACCGCAAACTTGAGGGCGAGGGCGTTATCCCCGATAAAATTGCCGTGCCAACGATTGTTTCGCTGCAAGAAAAGCGTGACCTGGTTCTTGAAGAAGGCGTAGAAGCGCTGCGCAAAATGGCCGCGCCGAAGACGAGCTGTTCCGTCGTCCTGACGAAGCCTCGGAGATTGCTCCGAGTTGCGTTGTTCTACTCGACGCGCAAAGCGCGCATGGGATCGATGGACGCGGCGCGCCACGCCGGCAAGATGCAGGCAATTCCTGCGACCAGAACGAGGATCGAAGCTGCAACCACCAAAGTGACCGGATCGCGCGAGCTACCTCCGGCCCACGAAGCGACCACGCGGTTCAAGATCACGCTCAAAACCAATCCTACGGCCACACCAGCGCCGAGCATCGCAGCGGTCGAGCCGAGCACAAGTTGCACGACGGTGCCGCGGCGCGCGCCCAGTGCCATGCGAATGCCCAACTCTTGTGTACGCTGGGTCACGGCAAAGGAGACCACGCTGTAGAGTCCCGTGGCGGCGAGCACCAGCGCAAGAGCTGCAAAGAGACCGAAGAGCGTGGCGATAAAGCGTTCGCGCCCCCAGCCGTCGGTATCGAGCCACCAAGTTAACGTGTGGTCGCGTCCAACCACGAACTCGGAGTTGATTTCGCGCAAACGCTCTTTAACGGAACGGATAGCCGTCTCCGGGTCGCCGCTTGCGCGCACGATGAAACTTTCCTCGGGCGTCAGAACAAAGCTGTAGGGTAAAAAAATCGCCGGCTTCACTGGGTGTTCCAGGCCGTCGTTTTTTGCGTCGCCGACGACGCCGATTACCTCGAGCCAATCGTCTGGAGCTTGCGCGGACAAAAAATTCGGCTGATCGATCTTGAGTTGCGGGCTTCGCACACTTTGCCCAATCGGATCGAGGTCGCCGAGATATTGCTTCACGAATGCCTGATTGACCATCGCCAGATGCGCGCCGCGGCGGGACTCGGCATCGTCGAAAATTCTTCCGCGTAAGAGGGGAATGCGCAGCGTCGAGAGCAACTGTGGACTGACGAGGGTCAGAACGGCTTGCGAGTCCGTCAATGTCGGTTTGCTCTGAATTTCAATTTTCGCGTTGAATCCGCCGAAGCCGGGAAACCACGTTGTGGAAACGCCCGCCTCGGCCACGCCCGGCGATTGCGCTACAGCTTGCCGCACCATTTCGTTTTGATTGATGCGCTCCTGCCAGGTGGAAGTAGCACCTTTCGGCATGGCCACGTTCATGGCAAAGACGTGGTCCGGGTCGAAGCCAAGCGGCGTATGCACCTTCGCGAGGAAGGCTTTCATCGCTCCACCTGCCCCTGCAAGAAGGAGCAGGGTCAACGCCACCTGCCCGGCGATCAGCAGCCGGTGCGTGTTGCGGCTGCGTGCGCTGCCCGTGAGCTTCACGCTGTTGGCCTGAATAAGCGCGCCCAACTGTGGACGGGAAAGCTGATACGCCGGCGAGATCCCGAAGATAATGCCGGTGAACAAGGCGATCGCGGCGCTGAAGATCAACACAATGGCGTTCACGTGAATCGCCGCTTCATGTGGAAACGAATAGAACGGAAGCATGTTGGAAAGAGCTTTCACTCCCCAGTAGGCAGCGAGGACGCCGAGTGCCGCGCCCGTAACGGAAAGAAGAACGGATTCCGTCAGCAGTTGGCGGATCAGCCGGCCGCGTCCGGCGCCCATGGAAGTGCGCACCGCAAGCTCGTGCTGCCGCGCCGTTCCACGTGCGAGCAACAGGATCGAAACGTTTGCGCAACCGATGAGCAGCAGCACGACGACGGCCCCGAACAAAAAGACAATTGTTCCCGCGAAGCGGCCCAGCACCTCTTCATTTAGCGTGACAATTTTGGCGCGCATGTCCTGCGGGTAATTCTTGGGGTCTTCTTTTGCAAAGCGGTCCACCAAGACCTGCATCTCCGCCTGGGCGGCGGGATATTTCGTCCCCGGCTTCAGTTTGATGAAGGAGAGCCAGTAATAGTGCGGATCGGCGGAGGGCAGTGCGGGGAGATAGACGTCGGAATCGCCCCAAGTGAAACGCGGCGGCACAACCCCGATGACGGTATACGGTGTGTGGTCCAGTTCAATCGTTTTTCCAACCACATCGCGGCTGGCTCCGTATTGCCGCTGCCAGAAGAGATAGCTCAGGACGGCGACCGGCGCGGGATTGCCGCCTGGAGCGTCGGCAGGCGTGAACTCGCGCCCGAGCAACGGCGGCACACCCATGTAGTCGAACATATTTGGAGAATAGAGGCCGACATTTACGGAGACGGGAAATTTCTCGCCGGTCAGATTTTCGCGCTTTTCGTCTTGCAGAAAAACCTCGTCGACCGAGGATGCCTTGCGAACCTCGCCGGCTTGCGTGCCATTGACGATGAGCAGAGGTCCGCGGCCATTTTTGTCGCGGAGCTCGACGTGCACCATCCGATTGGCGTCCTTGTAGGGGTAAGGGTCGAGGAGCACGCCATAGACCACGCTGAAGATGGCTGTGGTTGCGCCGATTCCGAGCATCAAGGAAAGCACGGCGCTGATGGCGAACCCCGGCGATCTGAGGAACTGCCGCCACGCGTAGCGCAAATCCTGCACCAAGGTCCTCATGTCAAGCCTCCGCACGGAGATATACCCCTAAAGACGTTGCGAAGGCGGTTTGGTTCCCTGCGCGGGAGATAATTACCGGAAATTTTTGTTTCAGGCCGTCCGGGCGACCTCGTAGAGAAATTCCACGTAGGAGCGAACAGCGTCGTCCATTCCGGCGATTTTGGGATTCTTCGATTCGATTAGGTAATACTCATCCGGGGCGTGCGCGCCGTTGCCGTGTCCCATGCCGAAATGTCCCGCGGGGAGGTGGAGTGGCTCCCCCGTGAAGACGTATCCGGGCCAGGAACCCGCGAGGCGCGGGAGCATTACGGGGTCGATTCCGTTTTTCTTGTAGACCGCCGTGGACGCTCGAATGATTGACGAGTCGGCGGGCGTGCTCGTTGGATCGTAGCCGCCGCTCATGTTGACCTCGATATCGCCGAAGCCTTTTTTGGCGAGGTGGGCTTTGAGCGCAGCGAGCGCTTCCGCAGCCGTCATGTCGGGCACGAGGCGCATGTCAATTTTGGCCACGGCTCTGCCCGGCAGAATCGTTTTGCCTCCCGGACCGGTGTAGCCGCCGACGAGACCTTCGATGTTCACTGTTGGGCGCGAGCAGAGCAGCTCGAGCGATTCGCGCCAGCTTACGTCATGCACCCAGTGTTCGACTCCCATCTGTTTTTTGGCGTCAGCTTCGCTTAGACGACGCGCCGCCTCCGCGATCATTTTCTTGTCAGCGTCCGAGAGCGGCCGCGCCTTGGCGGCAAAACCTTCGATCACGGGATCGTTGCCATCGGGCGAGACGAGCGATGCCAGAGCTTCGACTAAATGCCACGCCGGACTGTCCACGCGGGCTTTGTTGCTCGAGTGCAGATCTTTCTTGGGACCGCGGCCCCAGCGCTCGCCGCTTGATACCAGCTCGAGTTCGACGACGCCTTTGGCGCCGAGGGTCATCGTCACGTCGCCGCTGAGGCCCTGCGCTGCAAATGGCATGAAGACGGACGTGCACTTTTTCAGCGCCGCAGCCACATCGGCTTTTCGCACGACCTGGGGAAAATGTGGCGAGCCAATCTCTTCTTCGCCTTCCGCGACAAAGACGAAATTTACCGGCATTTTCTTTCCCGCGCCGCGCATAGCGTGCAACGCGGCAAGAAACGTCGCTTCCGGCCCTTTTTGATTGACGGCTCCGCGGCCCATGACCACTTTGCCGAGGCCCGGCTTGTCTACAAGCGCCGCTTCGAATGGAGGAGAACTCCACTCCGCGGGATCCGCCTGCTTTACGTCGTACATGAAATACAGGCCGACGGTGCGCGGCGCGCCTGCATCGAGCGTCGCGAAAATGCCGGGCTGCCCGTCAGTGGGAACCTTCGTGACTTGTTCGAAGCCCGCGTCGCGGAGCATGTGCATGGTGAGCTCGCAGCCTTCGGCCATGCCGCGATTTTCCGCCGCGATCGAAGGCTGCCGGATCCAGTGCTGCAAACGCTGCACGGCTTCGTCGTGGCGCTTCTCGATTTCGGTGCGGATTCCGTCCATGTCGTCAGGAGCTGTGGCCGCGTGCGTCCACTTGGGCAAAGCGAGCGCCGCTGCGCTTGCGACCGCACCTTGCAGAAAGGTTCGCCGGTCGGCTACTGCTTCGCCATCGGCGGCAACAGCGCGCGCTTCCTGTTCGCAGCTCTTGTCGTTCGCGTGTTCGAATTCAAATTCGTTTCCCATGATTTCGCACCTCAGAAAGCAGGCGCGTATTCTATCCCCAAATCCGGGCGCTTGTGCGTTAAAAAGTTCCGGTGAGCCACCATGGCACGAAGAGTGCGGCCTCGCTGCTCTCAGCACATCTCCTACAAGGAGAACAGATAGAACACGAGCCGCCAATCGCGAATCGCCACATTTCAATCGTCGTGTACAATCTCACCTAAATTCCCAAGGAGGGATTTCTTTCATGAAGCTTTTGGTTCGGTTGCTGATGTGCTCGGCTATTCTGCTCTTTGCAAACACTCTTCGCGCACAGGACGACGACAAACCCAAGGACGCTGAGGGTTGCAAGGACTCTCCGCTCATCACACGCTTTCCGGGCAGCATCATCCACTCTTGTGAAAACAAAGAGTATGAGCAGGCGGACTTTCCTCTGGGACTCGACAAAGATGGGAACGCACGGACAAAGCACGTTGAAGGGGAATATCACTACTTGGACATCGGCACTCGCGAGGGGACGAGCGAAATTCAGGTTTTCCGCAACTTCCAGACGGCCATCAAGACGGCTGGATTCGCCATCGACTATTCAAATTCTCCCGAACAAATCGTGGCACACAAAGGAAGCACCTGGATCTTCATCGACAATCGCGGCGACTATTACTATCAAACGATTGTCACTGAAAAGACCATGACCCAAGAGGTCACGGCAGACGCGTCGAGTCTCAACGACGAAATCAACAAGTCCGGGCACGTCGCGGTCTACGGAATTCATTTCGATACCGGCAAGGCAGTGATCTTGCCTGACTCTGAGAATATTCTCGGAGAAATCGTGAAGATGCTGCAGCAGAATGCGGACCTGAAACTTCGCGTCGAAGGTCACACGGACAATCAAGGCAACGCGGCGGCAAATCAGTTTCTGTCGGAAAAACGCGCACAGGCGGTAGTTGCTTGGCTCACTGCGCATGGCATTCCAGCTGCCCGCCTGTCCTCGAAGGGCCTCGGCCAGACGAAACCCCTCGCCGACAACGGAAGCGAGGACGGGCGAGCGCAGAATCGCCGAGTTGAACTGGTAAAGCAGTAGCCGTCGCGTTTTTTTGATGTTCCGAAACTCGACTTTGGAATGCTGAACATGCGATTCGCTGAGATACGCCCACTTGCGGCCGCATCTCGCGGCGCCGGCCCCGCAAATTCAACCACCTGCCCTTTCGGACAGTTTCTCTTCCACTACGCTAGAGAACGATGAATCTGCCTTTCCGCCATAGCCCTTCCATACTGAAGATAGAAACATTCACACGTTTTTCGTGTGGTGGAGGAATCATGAACCGCAGGCTCGTACCCCTCGCCGCCTCGGCTGTTGTTGGAATATTTTTTGCTGCATATTCGTTGGCGCAGAATCCTTCGCCCAGCGCCGCGCCCGTTACTCCCGTCAGTTCCGTTACGGCGGTGCCCCCAGCGCCGGCGCCTCTTCCGACTACGAAAGAAGTGCTGGAGAAATTTGAAACGGTCAGCGGAGGCCGCGGCGTCTGGTCCGGCTTCACCACGCGCTACATGAAGGGCATCTATCAGACCGAGGACGCTTCCGGTTTTGCGGCGATCGAGGTTTACAGCAAAGCGCCAAACAAGACTCTCCACAAGATCACGTTTTCGAACGGCGTGGTGCTACGCCAAGTGTGCGATGGAAAATCCGCTTGGATCGAAGATCCCGTCGGCGGAATGCATGAGATTACTGGTCCGGCCCTGGAAAGCCGCATCCGCCAGTCAAACTTCAACGACCGAGCTGACGCGCTACTGATGGCAGTTACCGGACACGTGCTGGGCACGGAAAAGGTTGGCGCGCACTCGACGTACGTCGTGGAATTCGCTCCGCAAAAGAAAATTACGTCGAAGATCTATTTCGACACGGATAGCGGCTTCCCCGTTCGTACGGACGATACGCTACACCGCGAAGATGGCGACTACAAAGTGGAAAACTATATGGAAGACTATCGGGCCGTTGATGGCGCCTATTTTGCTTTCCGCATTCGCCACGTCGAAAAGGGAAATATCTTTACGCTGCGGATTACGCAGATCAAAAACAACGCTCCTGTGGACGACAGCATGTTTTTGAAGCCGGTATCAGCGCCTAAATAAAGCTCGGAGGCGAAGCCGCAGATTCGTTTTCACAAGCAAAAGCCAAACTGGGTGCATGAATTGCTCCCAGTCTTATTTCTTGCGACTCTGTTCTTCGGAATATTCGTTGGCGGAGTCAGCGTTATTTCGCGGCCGCGGCCGAGACTTCTTTCTCGATTGGCGCGCCAATCAAGTTCCCCCACTCTGTCCATGAACCGTCGTAGTTGCGCACGTCCTTGATGCCCAAGAGATACTTGAGGACAAACCAAGTGTGCGAGCTGCGCTCACCGATGCGGCAGTACGCGATGACTTCACGGTCGCCGCTAATGCCCTTCGCGCCGTAGAGCTGCTTCAGCGCGGCGCCGCTCTTGAACGTGCCGTCCTCATTGACCGCCTGCGCCCAAGGAATATTTGCCGCGCCGGGAATGTGTCCCGCTCGCTGCGCCGTCTCCGTCATGCCGGGGGGCGCGATGATTTTTCCTGTGAATTCATCCACCGAACGCACATCCACGAGCTGTGCGCCGGATTTTTTCTCAACGGCGGCGAAAACATCGTCGCGCTTCGCGCGGATCGCTGCGTTCGCTGCTTTGACTTTGTAAGCGGCCGCGGCAACCGTGGGTTTTTCGTTGGAGAGCGGGCGCTTTTCTTCGAGCCACTTTTTGCGACCGCCGTTCATGATCAGAACTTTTTCGTGCCCGTAGTATTTCAGTTGCCAGAAGGCCCACGCCGCGAACCAGTTGTTGTTGTCGCCGTAGAGGACGATGGTCGTCTCCGGAGAGATGCCGGCTTTGCCGAGCAGTTCCTCAAACGCGGTGGGCGCCGCAAGGTCGCGGCGAATGGCGTCCTGCAGCTCAGTTTGCCAGTTCCAGGAAATGGCGCCGTCCACGTGGCCTTGATCGTAGGCGGTGGTGTCGACGTCGACTTCAACGACGCGGACGCCCGCGTCTTTTGCATGAGCGGCCACCCATTCCGTGGTGACCAAAACTTCTGGATGCGCATAGTCAGACATAATGTTCCCCTTCAAGTTAGACGTGAGGAGGAAAGATTAGCGCAGGTTGAGCGGTAAATCACCCTCTTTTTTATCGAGATTCAAGAGGCGCTTCAGCTTAGTTTCAAGAATCCAATAACTACATTATCTTCAGTAACTTACATTGCGAAACGGGAGGCCGGAGCTATTCGGCGATCTGCAGCTTGCCGCCGCGGGACTCCCACTCGATTCGAACGAGCCAATCAAAGTGCATGCCTTCGGTCTTGAGCCAGGTTTCCAGAGTTTCGCGTGAATCGGAACGGAACTCGGCGAACATTTTTCCTTCGACCATGTTGACCAGAACGCGTTCGGCGCAGGCGGGTCCGCCGCCTTGCATGCGTTGAGCCAGCGTCTCCGCGCCTTGGCGCGTGAGGCAAGCGAGCGTGTGTTGCGAGAGGTAGCGTGGCATGGGAACTCCCGAGAGTAAGTTGGAGTCCAAGTATTCCATAAAAGGGTATTTCACAGAAGGCGAAGCGCATGCACGCGCTGGCGAAGAGAAAGAATTTTGGTTCATCGAATTAATTTGCGTGGAGAAGATGCAACTCGATTTCTGTTGCTCGCATCTCGGTTATTAAATCTGTAATTCGCTCGGGGCAAGGGGTGGTCCATGAAGCGAGTTCTACCAGTACTGTGCCTTTCTTTCCTGTTTTGTTATTTGAATCCAGCGCAAGAAAAGGAAAAAAGCAGGGCTGCGCCGCAGAGCGCTGCCCCGGCGAACGAGGCGCGCGACTCCGCGCCAAGCGGTTCTAACGAATCGGCGGCGAAGCTGCCGGTGCGGCGCGTGGTGCTCTACAAAAATGGCGTCGGCTACTTCGAACATCTCGGGCGCGTGCGCGGAAGCCAGGACGTGCACATTGATTTTACGAGCGCGCAATTGAACGACGTCCTGAAGTCACTAACCGTGCTCGATCTCGCGGGCGGGCGCATCACCGGCGTCGATTACAACTCCGAAGCGCCGCTGGCGCGCAGGCTGGCGACGCTGCGGCTGGCGCTGGGAGAACGGCCGAGCGTTTCTGAATTTCTCGGAGCGCTGCGCGGAGCGCGTCTAGAAGTACGCGGCGCAACCGGACCGCCGCTGACGGGAAGATTGCTCAGTGTGGAGAGAAAAACACGCTCGGCCACGAACTGGACTGTCGAGACGGATGAAATTTCGCTGATCACCGACAGCGGCGAAGTTCACAGCGTGGATTTGAATCCGACGACGAGCGTGCGCATCGCGGAAAAAGATTTGCAAGTGGAAGTAGGGCGGTATTTGAATCTGATTGCGTCGTCGCGCGACCAGGACGTAAGGCGCATGACGATCTCGACGACTGGAAATGGCGAGCGAAATTTGTATGTGAGCTACATCAGCGAAGTGCCTATCTGGAAGACGACGTACCGCATCGTGCTGCCGGCGAAGGTCGAGAAAAAACCGCTGCTGCAAGGGTGGGCGATTGTGGACAACACGGTTGGCGAGGACTGGAACGAAGTCGAATTGTCGTTGGTGGCTGGCGCGCCACATTCTTTTATTCAACAACTTTCCGAGCCGTTTTATGGAAGACGTCCGGTGGTGCCTTTGCCGGAGAGCGTGGAGCTCTCTCCGCAGACGCATGCGGCGACACTCTCCGGCGGAAACGGCCGATTGAGCGGGGCTGTTACGGATCCCTCTGGAGCCGCGAGTTAGCGGCGCCGCAGTGAAATTAATGGACGAGAGCAACTGCGATCGTGGCGCAAACCACGACGGACAGCGTCGGGAACTATTCCTTTTCCTCGCTCGCACCGGGAAACTATCGCGTGCAAACGGAGCGCATTGGGTTCAAAACCAATTTGATGACGCAACTGAATGTCGCGCCGGGGGAAAACCAGGCAAATGCAAGATTGGACGTGGGCGCTTCCACGGAAACAGTCACGGTAAGCGCGGACTCCGTCACATTGAACACGGAGTCGGCGGGACTGGCGGCAGTGCCACACCCTGAGCGGCGTGGCGAATCGGCCGCACGTAAGCACCGGCGCGGGTTACGGGAGCGGAGCAGGCGGAGGAATTGCCGGGGGAGCGCCCGGCGGATCGATGGGCGGCGTACTCGGCGGGGTGATCGCTCCCACGACAGCAACGCTCGAAGAAGCTCGCGCAATGGGAGAAGCCGCGGCGAGCGGGCAAGAACTGGGAGACTTGTTCGAGTACAAGTTGAAAGACAAAGTGACGCTGAAGAAAAACCAATCAGCGCTGGTGCCGATTGCGCAGACGGAGATAGAAGCCGAGAAAGTTTCGCTGTGGAGCGGGATGACCGGCTCGGGCCGGCCGTTGCGCGGGCTCTGGCTGAAGAACACCAGTCCGCTGACATTCGATGGCGGCAGCTTCAGCGTGCTGGAAAACGAAGTGTTCGCGGGCGAAGGTTTGACCGACCCGATCAAGCCGGGCGAACGGCGGCTGCTTTCGTATGCAACGGACCTGGGCTTGCTTGTGGAAGCGCAAAAGAGCAGCCAGCCGCAGCGCGTGACGCTGGCCAAAATATCCAAGGGCGTTCTTACGCAGGAGAGCCGCCTCGAAGAACGCACGCTCTACACCGTGCGCAATCAGGACGCCGCCGCGCGAACGCTGGTGGTCGAGCACCCCGCGCGGATGGGATGGTCGCTTGCAAAGGGCGCGAAAGAGCCGGAAGAAAAAGCTCCGGGAATGTACCGCTTCCGTTTGGAAGTTCCCGCGAAGGCGACGGCGTCTCTGCCGGTGGAAGAGATGCGCACGCTCGATGTCACCTACTCGATCTCCGATCTAAATGCGGATCAGATCGGTCTCTTCGTGAAGGCCAAGACCATTACGCCGGAGATGGCGCAAGCGCTGCAAAAAATCATGAACCAGAAAGCGGTGGTGGCCAAGCTCGAAGACGAAATGGAAAACCGGCAGAAAGATATTGACCGCATCGTGGAAGACCAGGGACGTTTGCGCGAAAACATGAAAGCTTTGCGAGGAAGCGCCGAGGAAAAAGCGTTGCTGCAGCGCTATACGAAACAACTTGACGAGCAGGAGACGCAGCTCGAATCGCTGCGGAAAACAATCCGCGACACGGAAACGCAGCGCGACAAGGCGAACGATCAGCTCGAAAAAATGATCGATGAGCTACAGATTGAGGCGACGCTGTAGGAAGTAAGCTAACGCAGAAGCACTGGGAACACGCACAACGGCAGACTTAATGAGAAGTCGGCGCATGTTATAATTCGCGGCCGATGGACTTACAGAGACGCAGATGGGTGGAACCGGTGTTCTGCGTTTGGGCTGTGGGCGCGCAGGTGTGGTATTACCTGCAATTCAAAGAACAATTCCGGCCTATCCTTTCGCTCATTCTGCACAAGCTATGGCATTAGCCATCTCTTCATCCGTGTTGTTAGCGGTTATGCTCTTCGCTTTCACTGCTACCTCGCTGGGCCATCGGCTGCTCCGGCTGTGTTCACTTCAACTCTTCTCTCCTACAGAACATCTCTTATGCAGCGCGGCGCTTGGGGTAATCTGCACCGAGATTTGCTTGTTCTTTGGTCAGATGTTGGGCAGCGTCCGCGTTGGGTTGATAGTGATCATCGTCCTGATTTTCTTGCTGGCTGCCAGCGACTTCGTGCCCGTCTTAAGAAGACTCTCTCAAGTACTCAGTTCAATCCTCAATGGATC
The DNA here is from genome assembly GCA_963727945.1 of uncultured Acidobacteriota bacterium. Classification (GTDB taxonomy): domain Bacteria; phylum Acidobacteriota; class Terriglobia; order Acidiferrales; family UBA7541; genus Acidiferrum. Next base: position 123,452 of record CAVSIW010000045.1, on the reverse strand, counting down.
AAGGCTGGAGATATGTCTCGCCTCTCTGACGGGGATGGTCCTGCTCATCGAAGGAATGGCTGCGATGGCGCCCCTGACGGGCTCCGACGCGCTCCACTACCATTTCACAGCATCGCTACTCATTTTGCGTTCGGGTTTTCATCCTAACTTCTTTCTTTCACACAGTTTCTTTTGCGGCCAATCCCATCTTTTGATTCTGATGGGGTTGGCGATCGGGAGTACCCAATTTGCGATGGGCCTAATCTTCCTTGGTGGGTTGCTGGCCGCAGCAGCGTGCGCGTGCCTCATGCGCCGATGGGCCAACGTCCCGTGGGCATGGACGGCCGCGCTCGTGTTCCTGCTCACGCCGGTGGTGTTCTGGCAGATTTCAGCGGCAGGCGCGCCGGATTTGTGGATGGCTTTTTTTGCCACCACCGGCGTCCTCGTCATGTCGCGCGCGAAGGAGTTGCCGCGCCCTGCTCACGCACTTCTGACAGGAATTCTTGCAGGGGGCGTCGCGGGAACGAAATATACAGGGTGCGTCATAGCGGCCAGCATGGCCGCGGCGTACTTCTGGGAGGCGCGATCCATCATCCGTCGGCTTTTCTTTCTCTCCGGCTCCTTGTGCGCTGGGATTTGGCCTTATGCAAGGAATTTCGTTTGGACCGGCGACCCGATGTTTCCCTTTCTGACGCGGTGGTTCACGCCAGACAAGCTCAATGCTTATGGGCTGGCCTCTTACCGTGCGGATACTGGAGCGGGTGCGCATACAAACTTGTGGATGATTCTGAAGTTTGTGTTTTTCGCAGGGATAGATTCCCAGCATCCGGGCTTCTGGCAATTCCTGGGTCCCATCATCATCGCGTTCGCTCCTCTACTTATTTTAGCGGTTCGGAGGGATGCTACGTGGAGGAGCGCCCTCATCGTCTGGATGCTAAGCGCGCTCGGAATCGGATGGTCTTCCGGAATGACACGATTCCTGCTTCCGATACTCCCGGTCGCACTGTCGGCAGTACTCGCGGGTGCCGCGCAATTGGCGGCCGCCGGATGGCGCGCGGCACGCTACGTTTCGCTTGCCAGTATCGGAGGTTTTCTCTTCTTTGGCGCGGCAAGCATGCTTTATTACGACCGGCCCGCGTTGGCCGCGGCAACGGGATTCGTATCTCGCGAGGAGTATTTACTCCGGCGAGCTCCGGAATACGAGAAGGTGCGATTCATCAACGAGGTTCTGGCGGGAAAGGAGGCGGGAGGAAAAACTCTCGTTTTCGTGCGACATGTCTTTTATCTGCGTGTCCCATTCTTGTATGGAGATCCAACCGCAAGCTGGGCCGTGGACCCCTCCAAATTTCAGACAACGGAAGAATGGAAAGCGCTGTTCAGGAAGGAAGGCATCCGTTGGGTCGTGCGCTCACCGGCGTATCCACCGGCGATTGCGGGCCCGCTGCAGGAACTTGAACAGCACGGTGATCTGGTAAAGATTGAACAATCGGAGGTCTCTGATTTTCGCGGTATGAGGATATCTGGAGAAAAGCAATCCTCTTCAATTGTGATTCTGTGGGTGAAGGGAGAACTCTCGGGGAACTAAATTCATATGCCTCCAAGTAATCGATTCTCACACACTGCCGCGTCGCGGATTCGCAGGTGAGTTCTGACCGGAGTGTTCCAAGTAGCGGAAAAACAAAGAAGGGACTTCGACGCACGATAACTCAACGAACTCGCCCACCTGCTCCTGAAGAACGAAGAGTCCGCTGGGTGGCCGTCCAAAGAGCCAAAGCCCAGATTGCAACATCCACGGGAAGAAAATAGAGGCGCCCTTTCACGAGGTTTCTGCTCGCTCTGATGATGGTCCATTTACTGAGATGGAAGTAGAGGCGGAGCAGCGAGCTTTCCGCGGGCGAGTACCAGTAGCTTTCCCTCAGCTCCTTGGCGGCCAATTGCTTCAGAGTATCTTCTTGGATGGAGATGCAACGGCTGTGCGAAACGTAGTGTGTCTCCCAACCGAATTTCCGCATCCTTTGGCAGATGTCCGAATCCTCATGATGCAGCCGATGACGTACGTCGTACCCGCCGACAACATCAAGCGCTTCCTTGCGAAACAACACGGCGTGCCCAGGGGCAAATTCAGAGAGTCCGGATTGCTCTCCAAACTTTGTCTCGAGAAACCGCATGCGCCAGCGCGTGAGCACGCGATGTGGAGTGGCCGAAACGAGGCGATTGTAGCAAGCACCGACGCTGGGGCGGGTCAGGAGATAGTTCGCGCAAGAGGCGAGCCAGTCCGGGGCGGGGAGAACTTCTGTGTTGATGCATGCGAGCAGCGGTGTGCTCGAACGCGCGATCGCCGCGTTGCGGGCGCCTGAAATACCCTGGTTCTGAGGAAGACGAAGAAGAAGTATTTGAGCGGAGGACTGCGCCCAATCGGAAAGAGAAATAGGCTCGGGAGAGCCGTCGTCAACAACGAAGATCCGAGCGATCGGATAGGTCTGCTTGACGCAGGCCGAGAGGGTTGCGGCTAGAGCTTCCGAGCGCTCGCCGTAAACGGGGATGACCACGTCCACCTCGGGTCGGTTATTGCTCCATTGATCGGCCATTAGATATGCCAAAGTTCCTTCAGACGCTCATGAATTCTTCAAGAACATGTGCCAGTGGAACTAGCTCTTACTTGCGTTGCGTGCGCAACCCCCCTCGTAAGAAACTCCGGTGCCAGTATAGTGCTTGGGCAGAACGGCGAACAACATTACAGAATTCCAGTGCAGACCTAGTAGCTCGCCCACCTTATCCAACGCCACCAGCCGATATCACGGAACGCACAATCCTGTTCATGCTTGCTGTACACTTATGTTTCTTATCTCTAGTTGTTAATCTGACTTCAGTTGCCGCCCACGTAGGCACTCTGCTCGGCGGGAAAGCGAAAGGGCAATGTCGCGCGCGACAGAGTTACTTCGTCTAAACCTCGGGTGCGGCCTCCAGACGCCGGAAGGGTGGATCAATGTGGATGGTTCCTGGAACGCGAGACTCGCCAAACACCCGTTCCTCCGGCGTCTGCTCACGTCCATGCATTTCATCGCGAAGGACAAGTCCGAGATTCCCTGGAGTTCGAAAATCTTGATCCACGACATTAGAAAGCCATTGCCATTTTCCGACGGTTCGGCGAGCGCCATTTATGCTTCTCATGTTCTCGAACATCTGTACCTTGAAGAGGCTCAGCGGCTGATCCGCGAGGCTTTTCGCGTGCTCGGCCCTGGTGGCATATTGCGCGTGGTGGTCCCAGACCTTCACGCCATCGTGCAGGAATATCTGGGAGAGCGCCCCTTTGGGCAACTATCGGGAGAGTTTGGATCTCTTAGACCGGCGGACCGGGTCAATCACCGGCTTCTGATGCATTCGCCGAACACACCCACTGGCAACTTGCTGTACCGCATCTACAATGCGTGGCAGGATTTCCATTCCCATAAATGGATGTATGATTCAGATTCGCTGACCGTTCTGTTTCAGGCGGCGGGTTTTGCGGACACGCAGCGCCGGGGTTGTCGCCAGAGTCGAATTGAAAACGTGGACAAAATTGAAGACGAAAGCAGGATTCTCAATGGAGCAGGGGTCTGTATTGAAGGTGTGAAACCGTTGTCCCCATGATTCAAGACGCGTAATTGCGGTGCCCAGTATCGAGACCAATTGTAGTATTTCAACAGCTGGGTCAACGCTTCCTTAATTCGATTCCCGCCAGCGTATGATAGAGGCCAGATGCGGCTTGCTTCCCCATTGCGTTCAGGGCTGTTACAAAGAGGGCCGTTGCTTCTCTTCGGCATTCTTGTCATCGGCGCCTTTGCCGCCTACCAGGTCGCTCAATATGTGATCAACGACGACATAGTGGGCCTGACTTATGCCGGCCTGTGCATCCTCGGCGGCGCAATCGTCGTCGCGATCCTCAACAATTGGCGCAACGGCGTATACTTTTTTCTGGGCTGGCTGTTGTTCGAGGATTTCGCGCGAAAATTCCTCGGCAATAACATGGTTATCTACTTTGCCAAAGACTTTCTGGCTCTGGTCGTTTACATCTCGTTTTTCACGGCCTTTCGCCGCAAAGAAGTGCCGTTCTTCCGCCCTCCGTTTTTCATGCCTCTGATGATCTTCGTGTGGTTCGGAATTCTCCAGATATTCAATCCAGCTTCCACACACATCATGTACGGACTGATGGGCATTAAGATCTTCTTCTATTACGTTCCCTTGATGGTTGTCGGTTACGCGCTTCTGAATTCGGAGGCGGAGCTGCGCCGTTTCTTCACCGTAAATTTGGTTCTAGTCCTCGTCATCGTTTCTCTGGGTATCGCTCAATCCATTCTGGGTCCGAGCTTTCTGAACCCCGCGGTTCAGGCCGAAGATCTTCGCGAATTGAGCACCCTCTATCGCGTATCGCCTATCACCGGGGCCATCGCCTACCGGCCCACGTCGGTTTTCGTTAGCGCAGGTCGCTATATGAATTTCATCATAGTGGCCTGGCTGTTGGTCCTGGGATTCAGCGGCTATCTTCTCCTGCGCCATAAGAAAGGGAGAGTTCTCGCTTTCATCGCCATCCCTGTGACGGCAGCCGGAGCATTCCTGACTGCGTCCAGAGGCTCTTTCATGTGGGGGATGATCAACGCGACGGCAACCAGCATTGCGTTCGTCTGGGGCGCTCCGTGGCGGGAGGGCGAAGCCCGGCGAGTGTTCCGTTCCCTTCAGCGAGTTGCGATCGGCATTGGTCTTGGCATCGTCTTGCTCTTCTATGCCTATCCTGATGCCCTCTTGTCGCGGCTCGCTATTTACCAAGAGACACTTACGCCCAATTCGCCCACAAGTGAACTCACGCATCGAGGCTGGACGTATCCCGTCGAGAACTTCCTCGGAGCCTTCACCTACGAGCGCTGGCCGTACGGGTATGGCATTGGAACAACGTCGCTCGGCGGTCAGTATGTCACCCGAATCTTTAATACGAAACCGCCGATCGTCGGGGTGGAAAGCGGCTACGGCACACTCGTTCTTGAAATGGGGATAGTCGGGCTAATCCTTTGGATCGTCATGAGCGTGGCGATTCTGATTGCCGCGTGGAAGGTGGTCAAGAAGCTAAAAGGTTCGCCCTGGTTCCCGCTCGGGTTCGTGATTTTCTGGTACGCATTCTTTTTGCTTTTTCCTGCTACGTTTGGCGGCATTGCCGCTTACGAAGATTTTCTTCTGAATGCGTACTTTTGGCTGTTGCTCGGTCTGCTCTTCCGGCTTCCCACCATCGCGCTCTCGGCGCAGTTCGCGGCAAACGCTTCGGCAACCCAGCCTGCGCGCCGCTGGATACGCTGACTTGCGGCTCGCGGTTGTTTCCCCGTTTGTGGACCGGCGCCACGGCACGGAGCGCGCGGTCGCTGAATTGGTCGAGCGGCTCGCTCGCAATTATGGCTGCGAGATACATCTCTACGCGCAACGTATTGAAGACTCTCCGCTAAGCGATCCGCAAGCGGCGCGTGCCGCGGAATCGGGCGCCATTGTTTGGCACAAGGTGCCCTCCATTCCGGGACCGCATTTGGCGCAGTTTCTCGCTTGGATGTTTTTGAACGCGTTCCTCCGAAGGTGGCACACGCTCTTTGGCGACGTATCCTACGATCTGGTTCTGTCGCCGGGAATTAATTGCCTCCATCCGGATGTCGTCATCGTTCATGCGTTGTTTCATCGGCTAAAGGAACTCTCGCGTGAAGAAAGTCCGGAGCTTGGTACGCATACCAGTTTTCTTCGGAAGATACACCGCCGGGTTTACTACGGGCTGCTCACCGCGCTGGAACGCCGGATTTACACCAATCCCAGAGTATCTCTCGCGGCGGTATCAAAGCGCACGGCGGACCTGCTGAAGAACTACTTTCACCGGGAAGATGTCTGCGTGATCCCGAATGGCGTGGACACATCACATTTCTCGCCGGTGGCCAGGCTCGCGCGGCGCACGGCAGCGCGGCAACGGCGAGGTTTTCGTGACGAGGATTTCGTTTTGCTCCTCATCGGCAACGATTGGCGCAACAAAGGTCTGCCAACGATACTGGAAGCTCTCGCCGCTCTTCCCTCATTGCCACTAAGACTGCTGGTGGTTGGAAACGATGACGCGAAGTCATTCCGAGCTCTCGCAACGCAACTCAACGTGCAGCACCGCTGCCATTGGGAGCTTTCGACTTCCGATGTGCTCGATTTCTATGCTGCGGCGGATGTTTACGTCAGTCCGAGCCGCGAAGACTCATTCGGGCTCCCAGTGGCCGAAGCCATGGCGTGCGGCTTGCCGGTCATTACGTCCGTAGCGGCTGGCGTCGCTGACTACATTCACGACGGTGTAAACGGCTTTGTTCTTCGCGAACCGCGCGACGCCCAAGCTTTGGCGCGTCTGATCGGGCGGCTTCAATCGGAACCAAATCTGCGGCGCACTATCGGTGAAGCCGCAGTCCGGAAGGCCATTGACTGGAATTGGGATCGTCATGCGAAGGCGGTCTGGGAACTCTTAGCAGGCATACCCGCAAAGACGACTTCATCCGACTCTTAACAGAGCTCTAAAGGATGCGATGCGGCTGGTGGCTGAAGTAAGATGCGTACACTGCGGGATTTGCGATAGCGGCATTCCCGAAAGGCACTGATTGGCTCCGAAACTCCATCGCGGCGTAGAGTTGCAGCAAAAGTACTACACTGACACAGCCTCGCGATATGAGCAGATGCATGAGCACGAGGGTTCTGGCGACCCTCTCGCTAACAAGTTCGTCCACTCCATCCTTCGCATGATTGATGCCCAATCCGTTCTCGACGTGGGAACCGCAACAGGCCGGGGTCTGCGCGATCTGAAAGAAGCACTGCCGAATGGTTTCGTTTGTGGAATAGAGCCGGTGGCTGCACTCCTCGAGCAGGCGGTACAGAACGGCAACGCCGCCGTCGGGCCAATAGTTCGAGGGAGCGGCACGGCGCTGCCTTTCGCGGATTCCAGCTTCGATGTAGTGTGCGAATTCGCCGTGCTTCATCACGTCGCCAATCCCAATGCGGTCGTTAAGGAAATGCTCCGGGTGGCGAAAAAAGCGGTGCTGATCTCGGACAGTAATCGCTTCGGGCAGGGCTCACGGGCGGCGCGGCTTATCAAACTTGGCCTTTACAAGACCAAGTTGTGGCGGGCGTACAACTACGTGCGAACTTCTGGCAAAGGCTATCGAGTCACCGAAGGGGATGGCGTTGCATATTCCTATAGCGTTTACGATTCCTTCGAGTTGATCTCGCACTGGGCTGACCGAATCATTTTCTATTCTGGCACGGATAAAGGAGCGAACAGCTGGGCGCATCCTCTGCTGAATAGTGGAGCTGTTCTTGTCTGTGCGCTCAAAGAATCGTCCTAGACTATTGGGCCTCTCGCTCTGCGGGTTTGCGCTTCGCTTTGGCCTCGACGGCTTTTCGCGTGGCCTCAAGAGTGAAAACCAGCGTTTCCTTCGGAATGCTCGTGACGAACGACCCGACCAGCCAGCCAAGACCAGTGGGAATATCGCGAGTGAGTGACGCTGCCTCGCTCTGCACGTAAACCCCGCCGTCGCGTTCTTCCATTCGCCACCAGGTTTCCATCCGCCACAGAAAGCCGCCGTCGTTGCCGGGCTGCTTCTCGCGTTCGTCGCTCTTGCCGGGATTTTCGACTTCCGCGATGCGTACCGCGGAGCTGCGGCTGTGGGCGCGTCCGGGAGCATCGTGGAAGTAGTGCACATCGTGCTCGGTGTTGAGCACGACAGTGATCACCTTGTGGCGCCGGAAGCGGAGAAACACGCGAAAGTGGTCGCCCTCGTGCGACTCGATCTTCGAGCGCTCAACATCCGGCGTGTAGATGGTCGACTGGTGATCGTAATCCTGGAGGACGCCGAGTACATCGTCCAGCTTTGCGCCGGGAATGAAGACTACGCCCACCCAGTGATGAATCATCCCTCCTGGGCAAACGATAGCCCTGCCGTTGTCCTGCGTGGTGAGTTGATGGATTTGCACCTCGCCGCGCTTTAGGGCGACGTAGGTCTGCGTGCGCTGCGGTTCTGGCAAGGCATCAATCCAAAGCAGTGCCGAGCCGCGCTTCAGTTCCATTTCGTTGCGTTCTTCGGTGAGGTGAACGTAGCCGTCGAACGCGGCAACCGTTTCGGTGTGCAATTTGGCCGGCGCGGGATCAGCGGAGGGGGCCGACTGCGCGGAAGAGACGGATGTTGCGAGCAGAGCCGGCAGAAAAAGGCCGGCCACAACGAGTTTGTCCACAAATCGCTTCACGTGTCGCCCGAATCGCTCACCCACAGTCTAAGATCCTCCCGCAACTCTATGATGGCGCAACTCTTTTGGAATGGAAGCAAGAATCGCCAATTCTAGAGTGCACGAGGACTGCCCATCGTTGTGGAAGGATTATGTGGGGAGGCCTAGAAACCTGGGACTGGGACTTGTATCGCCTGGTGAGAGGAACTCGAAAATTAGAGTGGCGGGTTGGGTAGCTCGCACACGGCCCCTTGCGGAGCCGCTGTCCCCGCGCGGCCCCCAACCCGTTCTTAGAAGCCTACGCGGAGGATGTGGAGCCCTCAATGGGCCGCTAGAGCCACTCGGCGGAGTACCGCAGTCGTGGTACTAGACCGCGGCTCCTCGCTTGAGGCCATTTCATATGTATGTCTATTATTTACAGCATATTACAAGCAAGCAAAGAGCTTCTATTGGCTCGAAAAAGTACTAGCTGGGACCGTTCACTCCGCTCAGAAATCCGCCAACGTGCGCGGTAAGCCCGATGACCGCCACGGCCAGAATTTCAAACCCCAGGCGAAAAACCGGAAGCCCCTCCTGCAACTGTCTTCTTACCCGCACATGCAGTCCCCACGCAATCCAGATGAGCATCGCCGACGTCAAACCCAAAGCCAAATGCATCAATAGAATGCCTTGCAGTTTTTGCCCCTCGAGCTGGAACCGCCAGGCAAGGAGCCCCGTGGCGACCACTGGGAGCGCGGAAACTGCCGCGCCGAGCAGATTGTAATAAGCAACCGCCGCAAGAGCGCGCCGTTTCGTGCTTTGCGCGAGGAAATCAAACACCGCGCCGGCAATGAACAGCGCAATGGGAAAGTGAATAAGCACAACGTGTTGCGCGTGCCTGGCAAGCAGTGCAGCTTTAATGTCGTAGGGATTCATGATTAGTTCTCCGGCTATTGGACGACAACTTTTCCGGTCATCTTCGGGTGGATCGAGCAGAAGTACGGATACTCTCCCGATTTCGTAAACGTGTAAGAAAACTTTTCGTCGGTATCGAGCACTTTGGACTTAAACACCTTCTCCGTACTCACGACCGTATGCGGAATGTCGTCGCGATTGATCCACGTAACGGTTGTTCCCACGGAGACCGTGATGGCCGCCGGGCCAAAAACGAAATTGTCAATTTTCACTTCGGCCGTCGAGGCAGGTTTTTCCTGCGCACTCACCAAAAAGCTCTCATGTTCCGCAACAATTCCGCCCAGGCCCATCACTGCCATCGCCATCAAACTTGCGATGAACACACCTCTCCTCATGATTTTTCTCCCTCTCTTTCAGTTTTGAGAATTCATTTCCCGGTTGCCTGCGAGTTTTCTTCTCGATCACCCTAGCGTCGAGTCCACAACAGCCAGCGCATGCTGGCCGCGTACGTAATTCACATCCGTGATGCCTAACAAACTGCGCAACTGCTCAGCGGGCACTTTCATCGGTCCGGGCGACGGCGCCTCGCCCGGCTTAGGCTGTGGAAACGCGGTAGAGCAAGCGGTGTGAAACGTGACGTTCCCTTCAACCTTTTGCATGGTCTGATGAATATGCCCGTTGAGAACGGTCACTGACCCAAACTTTTTCAAGTACGCGAGAGCTTGCGCGCTGTCCTCCGTTCCCCATCCCCATTCCGGATACACCTCCCACAACGGAATGTGCGCGAAGACAACAATCGGCGTGCTTGATCCGAGGTGCTTCACATCTTTCTCCAGCCATTCCAGTTGCTCATCCCCCAGCGTGCCAAGGCCTCCGGCTTTCAAATTCATCACGTTCACCAAGCCGATGAAGTGCACTCCCTTTTTTTCGAAGCTGTACCATCCGCCGCCCTGCGCTCCTTTGCCGAATCGCTCGAGATAATCTTTGCCATCGTCGTTCAGAACATCGTGCTCACCGGGGACGTAGAAAACATCTTTCGCCGACGCACTCTTCAGAATCTGCTCGACGCCATCAAATTCATCGGGCTTCGAAAGGTGGCTGATGTCCCCGGTATGCAGCAAGAACTCCGGCGGTATGGACAGCGCGTTGATCTTGTCGACGGCGACTTGCAGCGTTGCCGCAACATCCGGATTCGCAGCCTTATTGAAACCCATGTGGCTGTCGCTGATCTGCACGAAGCTCAACTCCCCTTTAATGTCTCCCGGGTTCATCTCAGCAATCCGGCTCATGCTGTACGACTTCAGAACACCGCCTTGCATCACGCAGAACGCGCCCGTTCCCGCCCAAGCCATACATTTCAAGAAGCCGCGGCGGTCCACTCCATCATGATTGTGATCGTGCAAAATTTCGTCTTTTGCGTGGCGAGTCATTTCTTTCTTCCTCCTGAAGACACTTATTCCATACGCATGAATATATGCGTTTCCCACGGCTGCGCATTTTTGGCAGGAGCGGCGCGGGTCAGAAAGAGCTAGGGTTCCCGCGCCGCCATGGGACGTGTTTCATTTGTGCAGACCGTGCTTGGCGCGCGCTTATTCCAATTTTGCGCGCTCACTCCACCAAAATTAATTCGTCACACATGCGAGATAATTGGGAATAAAATCGGCTCTGGGGTGGTTTTCGTTCATGAGTTCTACGGGCCAGGGGAAGGGTTGGGACGTGTTGGATTCGCAGGACCGGGCTCGCTTCGAGCAGCTCGTATTGCCTCATCTCGATGCCGCATTCAATCTCTCGCGTTGGCTGCTGCGAAGCAGGTCCGATGCGGAAGACGTCGCTCAGGAAGCGATGCTGCGGGCTTTTCGTTTCTTCCGCGGCTTCAACGGCGGCGATGCTCGAGCATGGCTTCTGCAAATTGTGCGCAATACCTGCTATACGTGGCTGGAGAAAAATCGCCGGGTGGAGCTCATGACGGAATTCGACGAAGGCCTGCACCAACAGTCCGCCGCGACGCCGGAAGCGCTGGCCATCGCCGGCGACAATCGCGAACGGCTGGCGCGTGCGCTCGACACTTTGCCCGTGCGCTTTCGCGAAGTGATCATCCTGCGTGAACTCGAGGGCTGTTCGTACAAGGAGATCGCCGCGATCACCAGCGTCCCCATCGGCACGGTCATGTCCGCGCTCGCGCGTGCGCGTCAGCGCCTGCAGCGCGCACTCACGCAACCTGCTCAGCAGGAGGCGCCCCAATGAGCTGTGATTTTTCCGGGACGCTTCTTCACGCCTATCTCGACGGCGAACTCGATTCTTCTCGCGCCGCCGAATTCGAACGCCACCTCGAAAATTGCCGCGAGTGCACGGCGACTCTTGGTGCGGGGGAGTCGCTGCGCTCCTCACTTCAACGTGCGCAGCTTTACGAGACGGCTCCAGCGGCATTGTGCAAAAAAATTCGCACGGAACTCCGAGTCCCAGCAGTTGGCGCGAGCAGCTCGCCGGTTGCCGCGTGGCGCTGGCTGGCTGTAGCCGCCGCAATCCTCTTGGTGACCGGAGTAGCGTGGTTCGCCGTGCCTCACTTCCGCGGCGATGGCCCTGAGTCGGTCACCTCTGCTGAAGTCATCGACGCCCACATTCGCTCCCTGCAACCCGGGCATCTCACCGACGTGGCTTCAACGGACCAGCACACGGTCAAGCCTTGGTTCGACGGCAAGCTGGACTTCATTCCGCCGGTGCACGATTTCATCGACGAAGGTTTTCCACTGATCGGCGGCCGCCTGGATGTTCTTGGCGAGCGTAACGTTGCGGCTCTCGTCTACGGACGCCGCAAGCATTTCATCAACGTTTTTGTCTGGCCGACCAAGGAACCGGACACGCCGATTCATCCGCCCGGCTCAAGGCAAGGTTATCAATGGGTTCACTGGCGCCATCAAGGAATGGAGTTCTGCGCCGTGTCCGATGCATCCGCGCAAGACCTGCACGAACTGGCGCAGCTCTTCGTGCAATAGCGGAAGCAGTCTGCTTCTGCTTCTCAATGTTCCTATCTAGAATCTGTTGGCTTGGGATTTATCGTTTCGGTTTTGTGGCTGAAACAGACTTGGGCATTTCCTTCGCGTAAATCAGCCGCAATTCAATGGAGCGCGCTTGCCCCTTGCGCAGAGGGATGTTCTTTTGCCAGTCGGAAAAGACGCCTTTTCCCGAAGCCCGAATGTCGTAGTTGTCGGCCCTGAGCTGTGAAATCGTGAACCGCCCGCGTGCATCCGCGTGCACGGCATGCGGCGCGCTCCCGTCGGAAGATTGGTACGAGACACTGGCGTGCGGCACTGGCTTGTCGTCAGGTCCAATAACCACGCCGCTGAGCGTTGCCGTTCCTCTGGATTGCGGCAAAGCCAGAACGCCGCGCGCCGCCACCAGCCCCAGCAAAAATACCGCGAAGAAAATAAACGCGCGTTTCATATTCTCTGTCTCCTGCCACGAGTGGATACCATTCTTTAGGTCCGTCAAAAAGCAAATCTTCTACCCACTCCGTGTTCCGTACTTTTAGTTTAGACCTGGGCGCTCTCTGCATCAGCAGAGTTTCCTTCTTTGTGACCCACGGCGTACCTGCCTTTTCGGACAGGTCAGGAACGGGCCTCGCGGTAAACCTGTGCGTGAGCTTCGAGCATTCGGCGGAAGTCGCAGAATTTGATAGCGCGTTCTCGTGCGCTGTGTCCAAGGCGAGCCGAAAGCGCTGGATCATCGAGAATTCGCGCGAGTTCTGCTGCGAGCGCCGGTGCATCGCCGGTGCGGAACGTAAGACCGCCTTCGCCGAGCACCTCTACGAACGCGCCAAGATCGGACGTGATCACCGGCAGACCTCGCGACATGTTCTCGGCAACAACCAGCCCGAACACTTCTCCGCCCACGGATGGAACGACGACGACGGATGCGCGCGCGAGCGCGGAATCAAGCTGTTCTCCAACAAGACGTCCCGCAAAACGAACGCGCCCCGCAAGGGGCGGCTCCTGCGAGAGCCGATCGAGAGCCCCTCGTTCCGGACCGTCGCCGATGATGAGCAGTTCGAACCCCCGATTCTGCGCAAGCAGAGTGCGCGCCGCTTCGAACAAAACGCCTACGCCTTTGGTGGTGACCAGCCGTCCCTGAAACGCGATAACAGGGTGTTGCAGAGCCGCTGCGGAATACGCGATCGGCGCGGCAATAAATTCCAGCCCGTGCGGGATTGCGATAACCCGTGGAAGTTGTAGCAGTCCGCCGAGCCACGCAGTCGGAGCAATGTTGCTCGAAACACGCCCGCACAGGAATCGGCGCACAAAAGTCAGCAACCAAAGTTTGCGCGAAGCAATCCATCCTTGGCCCGCATTGCATCGCAGGCATTCGCCGTGCCGCCCTGCCATGAAATGCCCGGGGCAAGGGGTTCCGGCGGGCTCGATGAGAAGTTGCCCGTTCGGGCAAATCGTCTGAAAACCGTGATGCTCGATGACGACGGGCTTGCGCGCAAGAAGACCGAGAATTAGAGGCCACAGAGCGGGCCCTGCCACATGAACGACGTCGGAAGCGCGGATCAAATCCCACAATTGAATGGGAGATAACTGGCGCGCAACGCGGAACGGAAGCGACCGGTCGTCACAGCCGTCGGCGGATGTTTGCGTAGCGAGAGTGATCTCGAATTCCGGATCGCCACCTGATGTGCGAAGTCCCGCCAGCCCGCGAGCCAGAGACAAAACAAGCGTCTCGACCCCGCCTACACTCGGCGCAAAAAAATGAGAATAGATGAGCAGCTTCATTCGCGGATTTTTTGCGGAGAGCCTGGAGTAGTGTGCGCGGCGGAAGAATCGACAACTGCCACGCCGGCCCGACGGCCTTTCCGCGCGACGGCAATTTCAATCGCTTCAAACGTCGCCGCAATGTTTCTCTCAGGTGACCAAGTTTGCATATGCGCGACGGCAGCACAGCCCAGCGAGGCGAGACGCACACGATCAGCCAGCGCGTCCTTCAAAAGTGCTGCGAGCGCAGCCACGTCGCCGCAACGAAAAACAAACTCCTTCCGCACCGGCGCGACAAGATCGCGCGCAGCTCCAACGTGGTCGCTGGCCGCCACCGGACATCCGCAGCACATCGCTTCATTCACCACCACGGCGAACGGCTCGTATTCCGAAGGAAGAACCATCAGATCGGCGGCAGCATACACACCGGGAAGTTGCGACTGATTCACAAAGCCGAAAAAGCGAATTCGCTGTTCAATGCCCAAATCCGCAGCTTGCGTTTCGAGTTCCTTGCGAAGAGGGCCTTCGCCCGCGATCACGAGCAGCGCATTCGAAAGCTTCGCCTCGGCAAACGCACGAAGAAGATCGCCCGGCCGCTTCCAAGGTTGCAGCTTGGCACAAAAGAGAATCACAGCATCCGAGGCTGAAGCTCCCCACGAAGCACGCACTGCGGAACGGTCCACGGCTGCGGATTGCTTCATCCACCAATCGTTATCCACGCTATAAGGCGTGAGCGTGACGCGCTCGGCCCTCAAACCGAGAGACACGATGAGGTCGCGCGCGCCAGAAGATGGGACAATCACCTGATCGGCAAGCCGGAATAGACGGGGCCAGAGAATTTTCTTGACCGCGCTCTTCCACCTGCGCCCATCGCGCGGAGCGAGCGTATTTGTGTCTGTGCCAAAAAGAAATGCCGTGTTCGAAGACCGTGCTGCGCGCCACGCGATCCAAAACGTAGCCCGAACATAGCCCACAAAACACAGCACGGCATCGTACCCACCCTCGCGAATGAGCTTTGACAGTCCTGGATTTCGCAGCCCGAAAAAAGATTCTTCCCCCGAGCCTCGGTTGGGCACATGAGACCATGAGTAGCCCTCGAGCAAAGGAACGTCCCATTTAACCGTGGCGCCAAACTCGGGGTCATGCGCAGCCTCCGCCCCGCGAAGGCTGCAGTACGCAACTTGTAAATCGAACCCAGAATGAACCGCCATCCGCCGAAAAATCGGCGCCATATACTGGACAGGGTGGCTGGCGACGGCCAGGACGCGGTAGCGACGGTCAGCCATGGCAGGACCGTGCGATTTGGACGCACAACTCGCCGAAAATAGGGAAGCGTAGCAAGCGCAAGGAGGTGCCCCGGCAGCGAGTATACCCGGTTTCGCGCGCACGAAGGCTGTGCTAAACTGGCCCAGTTCCGCAGGGGTTTGCGGTTTACCCTAAGTCTCCGCACAGTTAAGCCCCGCCTTGCGGGGTAAAGTCGCCTTACCGCCACTCACGTGGCGCGCGGTCGCACGAAATTTCACCCAACGTGAATCCCGCCAGGCCGGGAGCACGCAAAAAAGAGGTTCTGTCATGTCTGGGCATTCAAAATGGGCCACCATTAAACACAAGAAGGCGGCCACCGACGCGAAGCGCGGCCGCGTCTTCACTCGAGTGATCCGCGAAATCACCATCGCTGCCAGAATCGGCGGCGGTGATCCGAACTCCAACCCCCGTTTGCGTACCGCCATCCTCGCCGGCAAAAACGAAAACATGCCGAACGAAAATATCGAGCGCGCCATCCTTCGAGGCACAGGCCAGTTGGAAGGCGAGCAGTATGAAGAAGTCACCTTCGAAGGCTACGGCCCTGGCGGAGTGGGCATGTTGATTGAAGCCGTCACCACAAACCGCAACCGCATCGTCGGCGATTTTCGTCACCTGATGAGCAAGAACGGCGGAAACCTCGCCGAAGCTGGCGCTGTGGGCTGGATGTTCCACCGCAAAGGTGAAATCGTGGTGCCCAAGGAAGCTGCCAGCGAAGACAAGATGTTGGAGGTCGTGCTGGAAGCCGGCGCTGAAGATTTGAAAGATGATGGCTCCGGCTGGTACGTTGTGACGCCGCCGGAAGCGCTCGAAAAAGTAAAGGAAGCGCTGGCCAAGGCGAGCATCACGCCAACCTCGGCGGAAATCAGTATGGTGCCGCAAAATTACATCAAGCTGACAGGCCAACAAGCCACCCAGATGGTGCGCCTGATCGAAGCGCTCGAAGAACACGACGACGTGCAGCACGTTTACGCAAACTTCGATATTGACGAGTCGGAGATTCAGGAAGCGGTAGGTGCGAACTAGTTTGAACTGAAAGCGACTGACAGGAATGTCTGTCCCACTTTATGACGGCCATCCCCGGATATCAGGATGGCCGTTTTTCTTTTAGCAAGGCACTCGTAGACAAAGCTCTGGCAGGGACGCGGGGAACGCCGTAGACTTAGGGCGATGAAAAAAGAAAGTCCAGCGGACACTTCGGCGGCCAACAAGTCGTGTTTCCGCGTGCTGGGTGTGGACCCGGCATCAGCAGGGCCGACCGGATACGGAATCGTTGAGAGCGACGGTCGCCGCTGCCGTATGCTGCATTATGGTGCACTCAAAGTCGCGCCGAAGCGGCAGAAGGAGTGCCTCGGCGCCGTGCTCCAGGACGTCCACGCGCTGCTTTGCCGATTGATGGACGAGTTTTCGCCGGACGCCCTCGCCGTGGAATCCGTGTTTACCGCGCTCAATATGAGAACCGCGTTGCGGCTTGCCGAGGTGCGCGGCGTGGTGCTCCTGGCTGCGGCGCAGCGTGGTGTCGCAGTCCACAGTTATTCACCACGCGAAGTGAAAGCCTCCGTGGCCGGTTATGGCCAGGCGGACAAAAAGCAAATGCAATTGATGGTACGCGCCCTGCTCGAAATGACCGAAACGCCTGAGCCTTCCGATGCCGCCGATGCACTGGCTGTGGCGCTCTGCCATTTGCAGGCGGAACAAGCGCGCCAGCGGTTTGGGCTTCCAGACAAGACCGCGCCTGCGAAGTTGCGACCCCCATCTCTTGCAGTTGCACGCGGCGGGGCAACTCATGGCATGCTGCGGCGTATCGTAACGACACGATGAAGACTTCTCTTCTGCGGTTTATTCTTCTGACCTGGCTAGCGACCGGCTTCTTGGGCGCGTCCGCACACGTGACCTCGTCTGCAGCCGCGCCGTCTCCTGCCCCTGCTCACGCAAAGCTCACCTACCGCCGCGTTTTCAAATCCAGCTCGCCGGAGCTTATCGAAATCATCGTGCGCGACGATTCTGACGCGGCGACTTTTGAGATCCGCCAGCTCGATGAAGATCCGGGCGCTTCGCCATTCGAAGTTGGAGCGGGCCTGCGCGATAAAATGTTTGCATTGGCCGCGCAACTAAAACACTTTCAAGGCCAGGATCTCGACGTCCACCGCCGGATCGCCAATCTCGGCGAAAAATCTTTCCGCTGGGAAAAGGGAACAGAAACCCACGAAACAAAATTCAACTACACGCTGAACTCGGCGGCGACTCAGCTGATGCAGATATTCGAAGGTCTCGCCCGGCAACAAGAATTGGTGACCCTGCTGGAACGCCGCATGAAGTACGATCGTCTCGGCATCAACGACGCTCTCTTGCAATTCGAAACCGATCTGAACCACAAGCTCCTGCCTGAACCTCAGCGCGCTTTGCCGACGCTCGACCAAATCGCGAGCGATTCCCGCTTCGTCGAAATTGGCCGCCAGCGAGCCCGCGCACTCGCCGAACGCATTCGCCACCCGAGCTAAACGTCCAAAGCTAGTTGCCGAGGTTCCACTGTCGCGGCCCGCGAGCTGAATTGAGCTCTTGCGATTCCGCAAGTAACTTCAGCGGAAGCAATGCCGTCTTGCCATAGTGCTCGCCTTCCAGTATTCGCGCCTGGCAACGCGAAAACCCCTGCTCCACATCGATGATCCTCACCGGCGTCCCTTCAGGCACCATCAGCAGCCTTTGCGAAGCGATCAAGAGAGACAAGCCCACGTCGTCATTCGCCGCATCCAGCTTCTGTCTCTCCGCTGCAGCCGCCTCATCAATCGCCACTACAGTGAAGGAAAGTCCATCCTCGCAAGAAACCTTTGCCACGCGCCCCACCCAGGAAGACGCGGTCGCGTCTTTCCTAGCAGCAGGCGCGGCAAGAGGTGCTGGCGCGACTGAGGAAGTCGTCACAGGTCGCTTCACGCTAGCGAGAAACCTGTAACCGCGTTTAGGTAGCGTCTCCACAAACCGCGGCTTCTTCTTATCATCGCCCAACGCCTGCCGCAGCTTCTTGACCGCCGTATTCAGGCTATGATCGAAATCCACAAACGTGTCCGCCGGCCATAGCCTTTTCTGCATCTCCTCGCGCGTAACAACTTCCCCAGGCCGCTCCAGCAGCATTGCAAGCACATGAAATGGCTGGACTTGCAGCTTAATTTTGCGCCCCGCCTTATAGAGCTCTTGGGCGCGCAAATCCACTTCAAACACTTCAAATCGCACAACATTCGCGGAGCGGGCAGTCGTCGGCATCTGAATATTTTCCTGTGACCACGAGACTATACCACTCCTCCCGAAAATCTCGACTGCCCCGGGTCGCCACTAACCCCTCTATTTCTGCCCACTTACTTGTTCACCCACAGTCTCCCGCCAGTTCACCCTCGGTGCATTGCTAACTCCAGAAGAATGCAGGAAAGTTCGCAGCATGTTGAAGCGCTGAGCAAGAAAACGAGCCAAGCGAAAGACAGGTCAGCTTGGGCGTCGCCAGCGAAAAGGAAAGAGGAGGACCCCATGAAAACGAGAGCTATGGTAATGGCAGGAATGATCGCGGTCACGATGATGGCATCCACTCGCGTGGCGCGTGCGCAGGAACCGATGGTCGTGAACGTCCCCTTCGACTTCGTGGCTGGCAGCAAGACGCTTCCGGCCGGCGAGTACGCCGTCAAAACCACAGGCCCGACTCACACTCTTGTTTTGATTGACCGCAAGGATGCCACCGCCTCCATCTTCTTGAACACGAACGCTGTCGTCGCAAACGACGCTCAGTCCGAATCAAAACTGGTTTTCAACCGCTACGGCGACCGCTACTTTCTTTCGCAAGTCTGGTCCGCTGGAAACACCCGCGGCCGTCAGCTCATGAAGTCCACGCGCGAAAAGGAAATTGCCTTGACTGCAAAGATTGAGACCGAGGGTCAAATCACCCTGGTCGCAAGTCTCCCCTGAACCAACCCCTAACACACCCCGCATTAATCGCTGCAACCCCCCGGGAATCCGGAACCCCACTCCGGATTCCCGGCCCCCCTTTCTAGACCATTTTTTGGACCGCCTCTCTTGCAGCCCGCCTGGTGCCCTCTTCTGACTAACCAGCGAAGCCCACGAACCGATACTTAACCCTTCCGCCGCACGTATACTAGGAGGAACACCTTCCATGGCCCAGGCGAGCACAATGAACTTCAAAGAGGCGGTGGCTATTGCCACGAGCAGCCTCTGGGCGCATAAGTTGCGCAGCGTCCTGACCCTCATCGGAGTGGTTATCGGTGTCGCCGCCGTCATCGCCGTCGTCAGCCTGATTAACGGAGCCAACCAATATGTCGCCACTAGGGTCTTCCGCCTCGGCGCGGATGTCTTCGGCGTGGCCAAAACGCCCTCCATCGTCACCAACGTCGACGACTACCTTGAATTTCAAAAGCGCAAGCGCATCACCTATGACGACTATCAATCCGTCCGCGAACTCTGCAAATCCTGCAAGGAAATCGGCGCCTCTCTAGGCGGGCGGCTCGAGGTAAAGAGCGGCCTCAATTCGCTGAAAGACACTAACCTCCGCGCCTGGACCCCCCAGATGGCCGAACTCTACGACGTGGATCTTGTCGCCGGCCGTCACATAACCGAAACAGACCTGCAGCAAGCCGCTCCGGTCTGCGTCATCGGCAACGACCTTGTCGAAAACTTGCTCCCCGGCATGGACCCCATCGGAAAAGAAGTTCGCTGGCGCAATATCCCGTGCCAGGTTATCGGCGTCGGCAAAAGAGAGGGCTCCGCGCTCGGAACCTCTCTCGACAATTGGATCATCCTCCCGCTCACCACCTACAAAAAAGAATACGGCACGCAAAGCGACTCGCTCCGCATCACTGCACGCGCAGGCTCGGCGTCAAAAATTCAGGAAAGCGTCGACGAAGTCCGCCAGATCATGCGCGGCCGCCGTCACCTTGACTACGGAAAAAAAGATGACTTCGCCATCGAAACCAGCGACTCCTTCTTGTCTCTCTGGAAAGACATCAGCGGCAGCTTCTTCCTGGTAACCATCGCAATCGCCTCCATCTCGCTCCTGGTCGGCGGAATCGTCATCATGAACATCATGCTTGTCTCCGTCACGGAGCGGACCCGCGAAATCGGCCTCCGCAAGGCGCTCGGCGCTCGCAGCGGCGACATCTTGCGCCAATTCCTGATCGAATCCTCCACGATTTCGCTCTTCGGCGGCGCGCTCGGCGTGCTCTGCGGAGTTCTCCTCGCGCAGCTGGTCTCCATCGTCTCGCCGCTGCCGAGTGCGGTTCAGCTTTGGTCTGTCATCGGTGGCTTGCTCGTGGCATTGAGCGTCGGCTTGTTTTTCGGAACCTATCCTGCGTCGAAAGCCGCGCGGCTGGATCCGGTTGTCGCGTTAAGATCGGAATAGCAAAGAAGTTCTGCTCCGATAGGGTCGGGGCGCACACGGAATAGAAACGATGGCGACGTTCGGCAAAACTCTACCGCACACGCAAACAGCAGCACTGCCTTTGCGCCTGCTCGGCGGCAAGCAGACCGCTCTGAAATTCCGTGACGAAGTCTTGCTCGCTCTCGATACTCTGCGCAAAAACTCTCTTCGTTCCGCACTCACCATCCTCGGCATCGTCATCGGCATCACCACCGTCATCACCGTCACTGCCGTCATCAACGGCCTCAACGACAACGTCCTTGGCGGCATCCGCGAACTCGGCTCCGACACCATCATCGCCTACCGTTTTCCCTGGGCCTCGCTCTCCCGGCCGCCCAGCGACTGGTTCACTCGCAAAGAACTCCAGCCGGAATGGGCCGACGACATCGCCAAACTCCCCCACATCAAGGCGGCATCCGCTTCGATGCGTATTTTTCAGCCGCAGTTCGGCTCCGGCACGGAAGACGTCCGCCGCGGCGCTTACCGCGCGAAAAGCGTCATTCTGCAAGGCAACGAACCGTCCATCGGCGAAATCTTCGACCTAAAAATTGAAAACGGCCGCTTCTTCAACGAAACCGACGCGGAGCATCGCGCTCCCGTCGTGCTTCTCGGCTATGACACTGTCCGAACTCTGTTTCCCGAATCGCCCGCTAACAGCATCGGCAAGGAAGTCACCATTGACGGCCAGCTCTTCACCGTCATCGGCACTCTCCTAAAACAGAGACAAGGCATCTCCGGCGGCTCCAATCCCGAAGACAATTCCGCCTACATGCCCGTCACCACTCTGCGCAAGCTCTACCCCAACCAAAAAGACTACGTCATCTTCGCCAAAGCTGCCGACCCCAACAACGTGGATCAAGCCGTGGACGAAATGCGCGACCTCTTGCGCCGTAAGCGGCGCCTCGCGAACGACAAGCCCGACGATTTTGCGATTTTCACTCCCGATTATTTTCTCGAACTGTGGCAGAAAATCAGCAGCCTGATTTTTATTCTGATGTTCGCGGTAGCTTCCGTCGGCTTGATCGTCGGCGGCATCGGCGTGATGAACATCATGCTCGTTTCCGTCACCGAGCGGACCCGCGAAATCGGCGTTCGCAAAGCCATCGGCGCAAAACGAAATAGCATCCTCACCCAGTTTTTGATTGAAGCCGTCACGCTCAGCGCCATCGGCGGCGTCATCGGCGTCTTGTTCGGTTCGGGAATCAGCTTGCTGCTTCGCTATGGCGCGCACTTCCCCGCCGCCCTCTCCTTCTTCTGGATCATCACCGCCCTCGTGCTCTGCGCCCTCATTGGCATCGTCTTCGGCGTCTACCCCGCCTGGAAAGCCGCCCGCCTCGATCCCGTCGAAGCCCTCCGCTACGAGTAAGTGGCACAGGCTTCAGCCTGTGCGCTTTTCAGTCTTCGCGCTTTTGTTTCTGCACTCCTGCCCGTGCGTTTTCATGGCTCGCGTGACACCTCACAGCTTGCCGACAATCTCCAATGCAAGCGTCTTCTCCATAGCCGTCGCCTTCTCAGGCGCGGTCTCCCCATACAAAGCGAGCTTGAACGATACATTTCCCTTCTTCACCATCAGGTTCGTAATCGTGCTTCCAAAGAAAATGTAGTAAGCGTCGTCCCCGATGCCGCTGACTGGCGTAATCACCGTGTTCTTCGGCTTCAGCTGCATCATTGTGTTCTTGGCGCGCTCGTACCCATCTCCGGCCTCGAGGTTCAGTGTCACGAACTTCAGGCTCTTTGTCGCACCGCCGCTTGGACTCCACGTGCACGTTTTCACGTAAGTCGGCGTTGTGTGTGTTCCGGCCGCCATCGAGACACCAAGCGCCGCGCTCAGTTGCGCCTGAGTCACAAGTAAACAAGCGTCCGTATCCGGCGCAGCCATCGCGGATGGAGCCGTGGCCCCGCCAGCCAACAAAATCGCGAAAATCGTCACGACCAAACTGGTTGTCGAGCGCATGTAGTAAGCCTCCCTTCGCGGCTTGGCCGCCTATTCTACTCCCCGTCTCCCCAGAAACGAACCCGATGCCATCGCCGTCCACCCTCGGTCTCCGCACCAACTGCGTAGAACAGCCACTCCTGCGTGTGCTCTTCTGTAGACACTTGCACTCCGCTCCACAAACAAATTTATGCTAAGGTCCCACAGCTATGTCACTCGAAGTTCTTTTCATCTTTCTTTGTTTATTCGGCGCACTCTCGCTTTTCATAACTGGAGCCACAGGAAATCTTCATTTTTCCGGTGGTAGAGGCGGTCGAAAGTCCGATGCGATCATAACGTCAAATCCGATCCGCTTCCTATTATCCTGCCTGGGTTTCGCTCTTCTTATCCTCGGGCTACTTCTCGTAAAACATGCAATGTCTCAGCTGGGCCGCTAACACCGCCTTGCGCTGTCGCAAACCAACGAGAGAGGTGTACTATGACGCCGCTCACGAAACTCAATAAGAGATTTCTGCTTCGCCATGAATAAACGCACCTTCATAAAACTCTCCTCCGCCACCATCGCCATCCCCGCCGTCTCGCGTCTCTTAGCCTGGGCCGGCGCCGACAAACTCACCAACTGGGCCGGCAACCTCGAATACAGCACCGAAAATCTCTACGCCGCCAAGTCGTTCGAGCAGATCCAGGACTTTGTCAAAAACCATCCTAAATTCAAAGTCCTCGGTTCCCGCCACTGCTTCAACAACATCGCCGACAGCAAAGATGCTTTCCTCTCCCTCAAGCCCCTCAACGAAATCGTCTCTCTCGACGCTCAAGCCCGCACCGTCACCGTCGACGCAGGCATTACCTACGGCCAATTGGCCCCGCTCCTCGACGCCAAAGGCTTCGCGCTCCACAATCTGGCCTCGCTCCCGCACATCTCCGTCGCCGGAGCCTGCACCACCGCCACCCACGGCTCCGGCGAAAAAAACGGCAACCTCGCCACCGCCGTCTCCGCGCTGGAAATAGTCACCGCCTCCGGCGAGGTAGTGAAGCTCTCCCGCCAGCAAGACGCCAATTTTTTCCAGGGAGCAGTCGTCGGCCTTGGCGCGCTAGGCGTCATCACACAAATCACCCTCGACATCCAGTCCACCTACCAGATGCGCCAATACGTCTACGAAAATCTTTCCTTCACTGCCATGAAAGACCACTTCGACGCCATCCAGGCCAGCGCCTACAGCGTCAGCCTCTTCACCGACTGGCAAAACCAGCGTTTCAGCGAAGTCTGGCTCAAAACCCGCACCGAAAAAGGCCAAGCCTTCAACGCCAAGCCGGAATTCTTCGGCGCCAAGCTCGCCACCAAAAATCTCCACCCCATCGCCGCACTCTCCGCCGAAAACTGCACCGAGCAGATGGGCGTCCCCGGCCCCTGGTACGAACGCCTGCCGCACTTCCGCATGGGCTTCACCCCCAGCGCCGGCAAAGAACTCCAATCCGAATACTTCGTCCCGCGCCAGCACGCCGTCGAAGCCATCCTCGCCGTCGAACGTCTCCGCGACCAGATCACTCCGCACCTGCTCATCACCGAAATCCGCGCCATTGCCGCCGACGATCTCTGGATGAGCCCTTGCTACCAGCAACCCTGCGTCACCATCCACTTCACCTGGAAACAAGAATGGCCCGCGGTCAGCAAACTCCTGCCCGTCATTGAAAGAGAACTCGCTCCCTTTCACGCTCGGCCTCACTGGGGCAAACTATTTACGATGTCGCCGAAGGAACTGCACACCAGCTACAAGAAGTTGCCCGAGTTTCTCGCGCTCACGAAGAAGTTCGACCCGCAGGGAAAATTCCGCAACGAATTCCTGAATACCAATATCTTTAGCTGAGCACCTGCAACCCCGCGTCCGCAACTCAGGGCTTAGGCGCGGCCACCACCGCCGCCTCTGAAACCACCAGGTACTCGTATTTCTTACCATTCGCTTTGAACTTCATCTTGTCTTTGTCCATCGTGAACTCGATGCTCGTGTTCACCGGTATCAATTCTTTATCCGCGGGCTTCTCTTGCCGGATGTGGTATTCCGTCGTCTCCGTCCTCACCACATACTCCTGGCAAAGCACTTGCGTCGTCTCTTTCTTGTTCTTCACCTGCGACCCGCAAGCCACCGAGCTCTCGGAAACAATCGTTCCCGCCTGAGGCTCCTTGGCGGCGGCTGGAATCCCAGCCAACACTACCGCTGCCGCCAACAGATAAATTTTCCTCATGGCGCCTCCTCCGAAACCTCTCTGCATTTTCGTGGCTTAGCGCACGCTGAGACGATGCATGGGCGCGTTGGAGCCTGAAATCACTTCTAGCCGATTCGCCCGCTTCGTTCCAGTCCCTTCGCTCAGTTTGTTTCTCAAAGGTAGCTAGCCCATCGCAGGGGCCACAACTTTGCGGTTTAGTTGTGTGCAAGGGCAGCTCTGCTCCTCAAGTTTCTCCCCGCACCGCCATCCAATCAGCCCGCTATTCGACTCCCCCTCCGAACAGCCGCAGCACAACTCCGGTCGAAATCCAGTAGTTGTTCTGATGAAGATTAGTACCGAAAGCGGTCCTGTAATAGTCCACGTCAACCAAACGGATTTCCCAGTGTCGAGATGGATGAACATTCACTCCGCCGCCCGCCTTATACGAAAGCATGCTGCCCGTGGACGCGGTATAACCGCCGACCCCGCTGACGGTGGTTTTTAGACTGGATCCTCCAGCCAAGCCTTCCACAAACGGCGTAATTCCCCACCGGTTGCGCATCCGCAGCGTGAATCGCGCGCCAAAGTGATTCCCGTAGAGAACATTCTTGGTGGTGCCCACTGTTTGAAAGCTGAAGCTGGTATCCCCAACGACCTGCACCCACGATTTTACGTTCCACCCGAACGACCCGAGCGCCCCATTCATATTGCTCCCGGATCCCCCGCTGCTCATTCTTGCAAACGCATAGCCGCCATAGAGTTCCACCAACGGCGCCGTGCGAATGCTTGGCCGCGGCTTCTCCCAGCTGTCCCTCGTATCTGCAGGCCGAATTGCTGGCGCTGCCGGTTGCGCTGGCTCCGGCTGAGCCGCCGCTGGTTGTGGCGGTGCTGGCGCAGGCGGATTAGGTTCCGGCGCTGGCGTAGCCGTTTCCGCGGCATTCGCGGCACTTCCTGTCGCACTCGAAGCAGTCGCGGGGGTTGTGAGTCCGGCTGGTGACGTCGTCCCCGGTTGAACTGGCGCGGGCTGAATCTCCGCTGCCGCTGGCAAATTGACCTCTGGCTTGGCCTCAGGATTAATTTGAGCCGCCTCCGCCACATTCGAGGTCTTCACAGCCTCTGTCGTGGTGGTCGCAGGAGTGGTAAGTCCCGCGGGCGAAGTTGTAGCCGCTTGGACGGGCGCTGGCTGAATTTCTTTCGCCGCTTGCGGAGTAGCTATCGCGTTGCTCGGAGCCGCTCCCGTGGCGTTCGTCACAGACGCGGATGTAACGGGCGCAGAAGTCGCCGGCACTTGCGCTGGCGTGGCGCTCACTGGAGCCGGCTGCGGCCGTGCACTCGCAGCCGGAATAGACTGCACATCGTCCGGCGGCGTTCGCGGAATTTTGGTTTTCTCCGAGGCCACCTGCAAGGAAGCCGTTGATTGTCCCGCCGGTTGTGCGGAAGCCGTGGGCTGCAAAGACGTCGCGCCGCGATCCACCGCGATCATGTTCGAGTAGATGTAGCCTATCTGGCCGTCCTTCGTCTGGACCTTTGAGAAGAAAAACCCATAGACCAGGATCGTGAAGCGCTCCCCGCAAGGCAGCGTTCCGATTGTATCGGGAGTCTTTCTAGGCTTTCCAAAAAGCTGCGTTCCCTCGGAATGGCTGTTGCAGTCCACGTACCCCACGTCGTCCGCCCACGCCCCAGCAGCCCCAAGAGCACATACCCCAAGCAAAATAAGGATTCGTTTGCGCAACATCGCCCCCTCCTCGGCCCGAGCGCATCTCGAGCCCTAAGGAAGCCTACCGGGTGCGACGCCGTCTCCGTCAGATGGACCAAAGGCCAGTAAGTTCCAAAGCGCCACTGTCCCTTATGCCGGGCCTTCTCCTTCCCGCCTCAAAGGGTCCATCAAAACCGAGCCACCGTCTATGACGTTGTCGGCTCTGTCAAGAGACACCTCGGGTTCACGAGCCGCGAGGGTTCGTTTTTCTCTTCACCTATAAGTATCTTTTCTCTTTCCTTTTCCTTCATTTCGACCCAGGGAAACCGGGGGAAACCGGGGACAGACGGGACGTTTTCTGGCTTTTGGAAACCGGGGAAACCGGGAAACTGGGGACAGACGGGAGGTTTTCCGGTCTTTGACTTTTTCACACATTTCCACAGCCGTAGCAAACCCAGCACTCCCCGCCCAACTCCCTCAATCCTCGCCACTTCCTCTCATCCCATTCGAACCAGCCCTCCCGATTCGAATTAGCATCAAGTAAACTATAATTGTTATTGACAAATGGTAACTCACCCTGCTACCATTCTCCATGTTTACTCTGAGCCCCGAAGGGCTTCGTCCACACCTTCCCTACCCCGCCGGAATACTTCCCTCTCGTGTAGGTGCTGGGCTTAAGCCCGGCGTCTTTTTCTCCCCCTTCAAGCGCAACCTCCAGCATCGCGACCAAAAGATCCCTAATTCCTTTAGAATGATATCTTTCGCCGACCCCTGCCCCCTAACCCTCATCGAATCATATCTTTACAAAAAACAGGGGGAGAGGGTGCCCCCGATAGCCACTCCCTCAACGCCTTACTTTTTTCCCACAGCCATCGACGCGCGCGCAGCAACCAACGCAAACCCTTTCCCGTCATGCATTTACTTCACCGTTCTCTGGATACCCCGGTGGGGAGGTAGCACACGGTATCGCTCCGCCACCTTTCGTTACTTTCTAACTCCATCACATACCACTCCCCCCTCGGCTTACCGGCCCTCAACTCGTTGCTCGGAAGAGAGAGACGCCTTGTCAGCTTCCTCCTTCCTGCATAGACTCCTCCGGCACGAGGACGCAACTCTCGATAGCGGCATATGGGCAACGGCAGAAATGAGCGGTGAGAAATCAAACCGGGGCGGCGACCGCTTTCCGCTGACGCGATGGTCGGTGATAGATGCGGCGCGCAGCAGCGACGAAGCAGAACGCGTCCGAGCGATGGACACGCTCTGCGCGGCCTATTGGAAGCCTGTCTACAAGTACGTACGCCTCCGCTGGAACCCCTCATCAGAAGACGCCCAGGATTTAACGCAGGGATTCTTCGCACAGGTGATCGAACGCGGCCTGCTGGACAAATACGACCCGGCAAGAAGTCGTCTGCGCACTTTCCTTCGCATGTGCGTGGACAGTTTCGTGATCAATGAAGAGAAAGCCGCGAAGCGTCTGAAACGCGGCGGAAACGCAGCGCATGTTGCGCTCGATTTTGCCGGCGCCGAGGAAGAATTGGGCGGCGCGACAATGGATCCTGCCGCGATTCCTTCTCCGGAATCGCTCGATGAATTTTTCGAAAAAGAGTGGGTGCGCGGTCTCTTCGAGCTGGCCGTCGAGGATTTGCGAAAGCATTGCGACGCCAGCGAGAGAGAAAGAACGTTTCGCCTCTTCGAGGAATACGACCTCGCCGGCGACGAAACCATTTCGTATGACAGGCTCGCGTTGGATTACGGAATACCTGTAACCGATGTAACCAATGCGCTCGCTTGGGCGAGGCGGGAATTCCGGCGCGGCGCGCTTGAGCGCCTTCGGGAGATCTGTGGCAGCGAGGAAGAATTCCAGCGCGAAGCCCGCGTCGTCTTTGGCTGGAACACAAAATGAAATTCCTCTCGGACAAAGCCGTCGAACGACTGCGCGCTGGCGCCGAAGAACCGGATCTTGCAGGCACAAGATACCGTTTGCTCGAACGTGTCGCTCGCGGCGGCATGGGCGTAGTCTACGCGGCGGAAGATGAGAAATTGGAGCGTCGTGTCGCACTGAAAGTGCTGGACGCGCCGGGCACGGACGGTGATTTGGCAAACCGCCTGATTCGTGAAGCGCGGGTGCTCGCGCGGCTCGAACATCCGGGAATCGTCCCGGTCCACGACGTAGGCACGCTCGCGGATGGCCGCGTATTCTACACCATGAAATTCATCGAGGGGCAGCGTCTCGACAACTTTATCGAGACGGTGGAATCCGTGCAGGACCGCTTGCGTCTGTTCTTGCGCATTTGTGATGCCGTCGCCTTTGCCCACGCGCGCGGCGTACTCCATCGCGACTTGAAACCCGCGAACATCATGGTGGGGCCATTCGGCGAAGTGCTCGTGATGGATTGGGGCCTCGCAAAAATCCTGCGCGGCGAAACACCAAGCGCCGATCGCACCGCCGATCCCGAAGCGACAATCTTTGAAAAACCAAAAAAGTCCGGAGAAGAGCGGGGTTCAACAAAGAGTTCCGTCATCACCGGACACGGCACGGTGATGGGCACTCCAGGCTACATGTCGCCGGAGCAAGCGCGCGGCGAAGTAGAAGTGCTGGACGCGCGCAGCGACATTTTCTCGCTCGGAGCGCTTCTGCGATTCATCCTCATGCAAAAGACGCCCGCCGGAATGACACCGCGCCTCGACCGCTCCCTCGAAGCGATTTGCGCAAAAGCCTCCGCGGAGCAACGCGAAGCTCGCTATCCCGCCGTCCAGGAACTTGGCCAGGATGTTTCCCGTTACCTCGATGGTCTGGCGGTAGGAGCGCACCGCGAAAGCATCTTCGAGAAGTTGACCCGCTTTTACCGCCGCTACCGCTTCTTTATCCTGCTGATTCTGGCCTATTTAGTGATGCGCGTGATCCTGCTGCTGGTTTTGAAGAGATAGAGTTAAAGGAATTCCAGGTCTCGTTGTATAGATCTTTAGAGAACAAAAAGGAGAGGTCAACAAATGAACAAAGTCCTGATTGGATTGCTCTTAGGAGCACTGCTCGGCGCCATTGACGGAGGAACAGCCTGGTTCACGCCAGCGGTTCGTGCACAAATAGCGGGAATCATTATTGGCTCGACGGTCAAGGGCCTGATCGCCGGAGTGGCCGCGGGAATCTTTGCGCGCAAAGTAAATTCCGTTCCGCTCGGAATCTTGTTCGGCCTGGCGGTTGGCTTCGTCTTGGCGTTCCTCGTCGCGTACATGCAGCACGGCTACTACTTTGCGATCATTCTGCCCGGCAGCATCGTGGGAATGATCGTCGGATATGCCACGCAGAGATATGGCGCGGCTCCAGCAACTGCGAACGCAGCTCGTTAAGCAGGAAAAACACTTGCGAGAGAATTTATTTCACAAATAACGGAGGAGAACTATGTCTCGAGTCATTCATTTTGAAATTCCCGCAGCGGAGCCGGAGCGCGCCGCGGCGTTCTATGGAAAAGTGTTCGGCTGGAAATTCGATAAGTGGGCCGGGCCAGTGGAGTACTGGATGGTGACCACCGGCAAGGAAGGGGAGCCGGGGATCAACGGCGGAATGATGAAGAAGCCCGGCGGCATCGCATCAACTACCAACACGATTGGCGTGGAGTCGGTGGATGGCGCGATCGAAGCAGTGCTGAAAGCCGGCGGAAAAAACATCATGCCGAAAACGCCGATTCCAACTGTGGGCTACTTCGCGTATTGCGAAGACACGGAAGGCAATGTTTTCGGCGTAATGCAACCGGATCCAAATGCCAAGTGAAGTTGCTCTGAAAGAAGTTGCGCTGAAACAAACGGCGCGAGCGGAAGAGAACGCGATGAGCCTGACGAAACCGATGTTGGGACTGGCCGTGGGAAGTACGCTGGGCCTGCTCGATGGACTCAGCGGATTCCTGGAGCCGTCCCTCGCACCGGTAATGAGCAGCGTCATGACATTTTCTCTGCTGAAAGGGCTCGTTGCCGGCGTCGCCATCGGATATGTCTCGCAGCGTGTTCATTCGATGATTGTCGGAATTCTTGCCGGGATCGCGATTGCCGCAGGGTTGAGCCTTCTCGTGATTCTGCACGCGGGAATGGCCTTGTTCTGGGACATCATGCTGCCCGGCATGTTGCTTGGCGTCATTGTCGGGTTCACGACGCAGAAATTCGGAAATAGAGCGCCAGCGCCGCCCGCTCGATAGGTTTCGAGTGGCCGAGTGAGTGTACGTCAAACGACGAATGAGGGGGAGTCATGAGGATGAAAATGGGACCGAAATCTTTGGCAGCAGGCTCAATGCGAGTCTGCCCTTTTCGCCAGTGCCGCATGTAGCGCGTGTAGAATGGCGTGCATCGAACGTGCAGGAGCACCCCATGGGATTTGCGACATTTCGCGAACACAAATATCTCAGCCTCGAGACTTTCAAAAAGAACGGAGAAGGCGTGAAGACGCCGGTATGGTTCGCTGCGGATCCAGCTCTCGACCTTTCGGGAGACGCGGCGCGGCTCTACATCTACACAATCGGAAACACGGGAAAAGTGAAACGCATCCGCAACAATCCGCACGTGAAAATCGCGCCATGCACGCTCAAGGGCGAAGTGCTCGGCGAATGGGCCGAGGCCAACGCAGAAATCGTAACTGGCGAGACAGCTTCGCAGGCCATGAGACTGCTCAATAGGAAATATTTTCCGTTGAAACAACTTCTGGGTTTCTTCGCGCTTTTCAGCAGGCGCGAAAGAATCGTCATGGCAATCCGCCCTGCTTAGTAGGCATGTGGCCCTATTCCTGATGAGTTCGCAATGGCGCGCAACGCTGCCGCATTCGCTTCTGTTTGCTCCTCCAGGGACGAACCGAAACTAGCAATGACGATTCAACGTCTCACATACAGTTAGCAGCCATGTCCTTTACGAGCCCGGAGAAAGCCATGTTCAGAGTGAACCGAATGCGATTGTTTGTGTTGATATGCGCCACGCTTTTGTTCGCAGCGTACGCAGGCGCTCAAGCACCGCCTCCCATTTCGTTAGCGCCCGTGCCACCAGCGCTTCTCAGTGCAAAAACTGTCTTCATCTCGAATGCCGGCGCCGACAGCGGGCTTTTTCCGCATCCGTTCAGCGGCGATCCAGACCGTCCGTACAATCAATTTTATGCGGCTATGCAGAGCTGGGGGCGGTATCAGCTTCTTGCGGATCCATCGGAAGCAGACATCGTGTTTGAGCTACAACTGATCGCCCCTTATGGCCCTTCCAACCCAAACAAGCAGAATGGCGCACCAGACCCACTACCGATGTTCCGGCTCGTGATCTTCGATCGGAAAACACATTATGTGCTCTGGGCGCTGACGGAGTCGATCACAATGGCGCTCTTGCAGAAAACCCATGACAATAATTTCGACGGAGCGCTCACGGCTCTCACAATGGATTTGAAGAGACTGACGAGCGCATCCACGTCTTCAGCCGCAAATCACTGACGCGAAACTCCTCGCGTTTGAGTTCTTCGCAACACTTTTCTATTCGAACGGCTTTGCGGCGAAGTTGGCGCAGCCACTGCGTCAATCGAACGGAATGCCAGTTTGCCGGGAGATGGCGCGCAGGTCTTCGACGATGGGCATGATGAGCGGCACGCCGTTCTTGCGGCGTTCGCGTTCGGCTTCGCGTTCAGGATCGCCGGGGATGAGCGGGCCGTTCGTACCCGGCGCGGGCTTGGTGGCGCGAAAAACCCGCACGTAGTCATCTACCTGACGCTTGAACGAATCAGCGTCAATAAATCCATCAATGCGCATGGCGCCAAAGAAATGGCCTATGCCCTTGCCCACGCTGCGCTTTGGCATTTCCTGACGCAAGGCAAACGGCGGAGCGAACGGTCCCCAGTTCGCGCCGCTGAGCACGCCGCTCAACATATCCACCATGATGGCGAGAGCGTAGCCTTTGTGTCCGCCGCGTTCGCGATCAGAGCCGAGCGGAAGCAGTGCGCCACCATTGACGGGATCGTCGGGATTCGTCGTGTTGCGGCCCTGATTATCGATTCCCCAGCCGATGGGAATTTTTTCGCCTTTGCGTCGTGCCATTTCAATTTTTCCGTAGGCGGCGGCGCAAGTAGCCATGTCAATCACGATGGGCGGCTCTTCCTTGCCTGGGAAAGCGATGGCGATGGGATTGGTGCCGAGCATGCGCTCCATGCCCCACAAAGGCGCGACCAAACTGGTCGAATTGGTCATAGCCCAGCCGATGAGATCGCGCTGGAGGGCCTGCAAAACGTAGTAGCCCGCGATGCCGAAATGGTTGGTGTTGCAGACGCTGACCCAGCCGGAACCGGCTTTTTCCGCCATGTCCATGGCGATGCGATTCGAATGAGGACCGACGACGAGGCCGAGGCCGTTGTCGCCGTCGATGGTGGCAGTGCTCAAAGTGGAGCGGACGATTGCGATTTTCGGCTTGGGGTTGATGTGACCCTCGCTGAGCATGCCAACGTAGCTGTACATGCGCGCGACACCGTGCGAGTCAATACCGCGCAGATCTGCCGAGGCGAGAACATCGGCGGCCTGGGTGGCGTCGTCTTTGGGGACGCCGAAGTGAAGGAAGACGCGAGTGCTGAATTCACGGAGAGCATCAATATGAAAAACTTTGGCCTCGACGGCGGGCATGTGCGACCTTTCTTTGGGCGATGCCTTTGCGCAAACATGTCAAAGCGAGCGGGGCGCACCGGCGGAATTCAAGCTTTTGCTTTTCGCTTCGCGGAAAACCATAGGTCAGGCGCTTGCTCGCGTCAAGCGCAGATCGAGTGGCCACTTTTGGCGTTCGACGGATGGCGGCAGTTGATGAGTCGAACGGCGAGAACCTTGTAGAGCGAGGGACGGAAGCGTAGGATTCGGGGACTGCGGCTCTTCGAACAGAGTTTCCCGGTGATCAGATGGCGACACTTTCCAGCCGCAGCGTTCACACATTTCTGACGCCGGGCCGTTATAATCGCGCGATGCAAAAACGGATTGGCAGCTTCTGCACTTTTTCCATTCTGTTCCTCTCTTTTTCATTACTTGCTCTGCAGGCACCGGTTCTTTTTGCGCAGGATGCGCCCCAGACGGTACAACTGCCGAACGGCAAATTGCTTGGCGAAGTTCCTGGAAAACCGCGGACGATCAACGATCTCCCTACGGCGATCGCGATATCTCCCGACGAGCGGTTCGCGGTGCTGCTGCACAGTGGGTACGGCGCGTACAGTTCGGGAGAGAAGCAGTCTCTCTCGGTGCTGAATCTTGAAACAGATGAACTAACCGATTTCCCCGACGACCGGCTGGGCAGCGAAGCACGGCAGACTTATTTTATCGGGCTGGCATTCAGCCTCGACGGCAAACATGTTTTTGCGAGTATAGCCTCGCTCACTGACCCGCTTGGAAAAAAGAAAGGAAGTACAGGAAACGGAATCGCTGTTTACAGTTTCGAGAACGGACGTATCGCGCCTGAGAGATTTCTGGCATTGAAACCGCGTAAAAAGATTCCTGCGGGGAAACTCCGCCGGGCTGAATTCAAAGACGTAACTTATCCGGCGGGGCTGAGCATTGCTCAAAGCGGCGGCCAGAGCGGAGGCGAAGAGAGAGTGCTCGTTGCCAGCAACAGTTCCGACGAAGCTGTGCTTCTCAACTCTAGCGACGGAAGTATCGTCCACCGGTTTGATCTTTCCACAATGAAACGCATACCAGCTTCCCTGCCGTATACGACGGTTATGACCAGAGACGGCAAGCGGGGCTTCGTTTCGCTGTGGAATGCATCCTCGGTCGCAGAGCTCAACTTGCTGAATGGGCGCGTGGTGCGGATGATTCCACTGCGGAAGCCGGCTTCACCGCTCGCAGGAGGATCGCATCCGACGGCGCTGCTGCTCAATCGAGATAACTCGCGGCTTTACGTCGCGCTGACGAACCGCGACGAAATCGTGGTGCTCGACACGGTCTCGGGACAAATCGTGTCTTCCCTTTCCACGAAACTTCCTGGACAGAAATACGGCGGCAGCGATCCCGAATATTTGGCGCTCTCGCCGGACGAAAAGACGCTCTTTTCCGCAAATGCAATTTCTGATTCGGTGGCGGTGTTCGATCTTACGAAAGATAGTGGAGGTGAACCTGCTCCAGCGACGGGTTTCATCCCGACGGAGTGGTACCCGACGGTCGTCGCCACCAGCGGGGAGGATTTACTGATCGGGAGCGCGAAGGGAAAAGGTTCCGGACCTAATCCGAAGCCCATCGGGGAAAAAACAGATGGCAGGCCGCAGTATCCGTACGGCCCCGCGATGATTCATGGTTCGCTGGCGCGCATTCCGCTTGCGGACGTGAATAGGAACTTAGCTGCGTACACAAGACAAGTCGTTGAAACAAACGCGCTGCGCGGGAATGGCGACCGAGTGTCTTTTGCTGCCGGCGAAAACAAAATCCATCATGTGATTTACATCATTAAGGAAAATCGCACGTACGATCAGGTCTTCGGCGATCTGGCAGGCGCAAATGGCGATGCGGCATTGACGATGTACGGAGAGGACATCACACCGAATCAGCACAAGCTCGCACGGCAATTCGGGATTCTCGACAATTTTTACGACAGCGGAGATGTTTCGGGAGACGGGCATGTGTGGTCCACCTCCGCTTCGATTTCCGACTACATCGCAAAGACGTGGCCGATCGGCTATCGCGGCAGCGAGCACACGTACGATTCCGAGGGTACTCTGCTCAGTGGCGTCTCGCTCGAAGACGAAGTTCCGGATGCGGGCGAGCCGACGGGCGGCTACCTATGGAAGAATTTTGCCAACCACAGGATTTCTTACCGGCACTATGGCGAGTACATCGTGAGCCGCTGGTGCAACGAAAAAAGCGGCGCGGGGAATCCTACTTCGGGACCGCCGAAAGCAGCGGGGGAAGCTTGCGCGCGCAGCGTGATCAACAAAGGCGAGCCACTCGAACGCAATGTCGGCGACCCGCGAGGAGGACCGAGTCCCTATCCGTGGGCCATTCCGGTTCTGGCGAAGAATGTCGCGAGCGAAGCAGAATTGCGCGGCCACTTCGACCCGCTGTTTCCTGATTTTGAGGTTGCATATCCCGATCAGCTGCGCGCGGATGAATTTCTGAATGAGTTCAAACAGTTCGTTGACTCGCGCAATGCGGGAAAGGATACGATGCCGCAATTTATTTTGTTGCGGCTTCCGGACGATCACACGGCAGGCCTCACGAAAGGCCAACCGCGGCCGGCGGCCTCTGTTGCGGACAATGACCTGGCTATCGGACGCGTGGTGGACGCGGTGTCGCACAGCGCGTATTGGGACGATACAGCGTTTTTGATTTTGGAGGACGATGCGCAGGACGGGCCGGATCACGTGGATTCTCACAGAAGCCTGGCGCTGGTGATCAGCAAATATGCGCCGGTGGCTGCTGACGGAGCGCCGTTTGTCGACCATTCTTTCTACACGACGATCAATGTGGTGCGCACAATTGAATCGCTGCTGGGCGCGCCGCCTATGAACGCAAACGATTCGCGAGCAGCAGTGATGGCGCCGCTTTTCAGCGGGACGGGGCAGCAGACAGAGTTTAGCGCCGACTATCGCAACCGCGACAACGGATTGATCTATCAGATGAATACGGTGGAGTGGAAAGAAGGGAAAAAGCTGGATTTCAGCCACGCCGACGCAGTGGATACGGCGCTGCTCAACAAGTTTCTTTGGAAGGATCGGATGGGGGATGTTCCGATGCCGCCGCCGCAGCACAATGTTTTTCCGGCGAGCACCGGGAGCAAGAGTTCCAAAAAAGATGTGGATTAGTCTCGATTTCTCGCCGGCGCTCGTCTGAAACTTAGTTGAAGCGGACAGGCGTCAATGGAGTGCGTGGACGATGTATTGGAGTGTTACGGGGCGATGCAGAAGACATGAAATACCGGGCGCTTGGGCGGACGGGTTGGAACGTTTCGGAAATTAGTTTTGGGGCGTGGGCCATTGGAGGAGCGTGGGGGCACGTGTCGAATGAGGAGGCGCTTGACGCCTTGTACAAGGCAGTGGATTGCGGCGTCAATTTCATCGATACGGCGGATGTGTATGGCGATGGGCGCAGCGAGCGGTTGGTCGCACAACTGAAGAAGAACCGGAAGGAAGAGATCATCGTTGCGACGAAGGCGGGGCGGAGACTGCCAAAGCAGACGGTGGAAGGATACAGCCGGGAGAATCTGACGGCGTGGGTGACGGACAGTTTGCGGAATTTGTCGGTGGATACGATTGATCTTTTGCAGCTGCATTGTCCGCCGACGGGGCTGTATGAGCATGCGGAAGTTTTGGGGATTTTGGAAGACCTGGTGAAGGCGGGGAAGATTCGGTATTACGGAGTGAGCGTGGAGAAGATTGCGGAGGCATTGAAAGCGATCGAGTATCCCGGCGTGCAGACGGTGCAGATTATTTTCAATTGCTTCCGGCAGCGGCCGGCGGAGGTGTTCTTTCCGCGGGCGAAGGAGAAACAAGTTGGGATTCTGGCGCGGGTGCCTCTGGCGAGCGGGTTACTGACAGGAAAGTTTAAGAAGGATTCCAAGTTTGCGGCGGACGATCATCGGAACTTCAACCGGCATGGCGAGTCGTTTGATGTGGGGGAGACATTTTCAGGTGTGGATTACGAGGTTGCGCTTGAGGCGGTGGAGGAATTGCGGCCGCTTGTGCCTGCCGACGTTTCGATGAGCCAGTTTGCGCTGCGATGGATATTGATGTTTGATGCGGTGACGTGCGCGATACCGGGGGGGAAGCGGCCTGCGCAGGTGGCTGACAATTGCGCGGCGTCAGGGTTGCCATCGTTGACGGAGGAAGCGATGTCGGGTGTGCGACGGATTTACGATGAGAGGATTCGGGGGCTGGTGCATGATCGCTGGTAAGGGCGGGTGAGGTGCTGCTAGATCGCTAGATTGTTCGCTTGAGGCGGAGGGCGATTCCGTTTTGGAATGCGGGCGATGTCAGAACCTTGTCGCCGCCTTTGTGGTTAAATTTTTCCCACTGCTCGCTGTTTCCAGTTACTACGTTCACCCACTCGGCTGAGTAGTTTCCTGGCGGAAGTTCGAGAGTCAAGTCGGTGGGACCTTTGCCGTCGAGATAGATTGCGTACTCTTTGCCGGGATTGGAGAGCGCACGAGCCGTCGCTCCTGCGGCGTGCTTTACTGTGCGAGTGTCTAGACGTAGAGCGGGCAGTGCGAACGACTGCAAGAACTGGCTCAGGAGGCGGAGTTGATGGCGCAGAGCGGGACTTCCGCCGCCAGGACCGTTTGACTCTGAGTCCGTGCCGTCTTCGTGGCCGATTGTGAAGGAGTAGTCCAGCGCGTCGAAGGCGCTGCCGCCGGAGAGCATGAAATTCCAGGCTTGGCGGCGGTAGGCGTCATCGTCGCGGCCAAGAAAACCGGTTTCGTCGTAAGAGATTGCTTTGCCGAGGCCGTAGTTCAGAAGAGCCGCTTCGGGATAAGCGTAGTGGAAGTTCACGACATCGACGCTCGGTAAAAGATTCTGTATGGGCAATCGAAAATTGGAGTAGTTCTGCGCGATGAGGTGACGGTTAGGAAGAACGGACTCCTCTTGCGTGATCCACTCGACGGCGCGCGCTTGCCAGGCCATCGAGAGTTCATCCGGGAGATCCACCGAATTCGGAAAGTTATCGCGCGCGGGCGGGCGCAGATATGGGTTGATCACGCCTGCGAGAGCCGGCCTGTCCGACCAGGGCTCGTTTTGAATTTCAAAGATGACGTTGTCGAAGGGGTTCGCTTCACGAACCAATTGGCGTGCGTATTTTTCTTGGAATGCGAGTATGTTGCCGTTTTCGAGTGTGTGGAGTTTTTTCCAGTCGAGGGCGGCAGTACTGTTGACGTTGTTGGCTGGATTCAGCGCGCTCATCAGCCACTGCGCTTCATCGTAATGGGCCGAGAACAGCGTCACTTCGACGACGATTCCGCGCTTCGCAGCTTCTGAAAGAAAATCGCGATACCGCGCGAAGAATTCGGAGTCCCATTTCTCCAGATCAAATTTGTTTCCGCCGCCTGCGTAGCCGGGAGTGTCGCTGCGCGCCCACGGCGCGAGGAAACGGCCGGGGGCGGGAGCGAGATCGTTGCGCAAAATCCCGAAAGATTTTGCGGGGACTTCCACATAAGAGCCGGCGAAAAGACGAGTGTAGTTCAGTCCGTCGGATTCCGATGGTCGCGAGATAGCGATGATAGTCAAAGTCGCGATTCAATACGGCGCCGTAGTGTTCGCCGCTTGTAATCAGGGCAACAGTTTTTCCGCGGAAGAGAAAGTAGTGTGGATTGGCGGGATGAAGACGGATGGGTGGTGATTTAGCGGCCTGCGACGTGTTTGTTTGTGGCTTTGCTTGAGCCGCCGGGAGAAGCAGAGCGACGAGTGCCGCGGCGCGAATCGTTTTGTGGACAGCGTTGATCATTGGAATGGACACAGTTGATTAGCGTGTGGACGGAGCGGCGGCGAGTTGCGCGGATTGCGCGAGAGCGCGCAAAGACTCAGTGTAGGGAGCGCGAGCGACGCCGCGTTCGGTAAAGATAGCGGCGATGTAGCGAGCGGGAGTGACGTCGAAGGCGGGATGCGCAGCGTGAACGTCGGGAGCGATTCGAACGCCCTGCAGATGCGTGACCTCGGCGGCGGAGCGCTCTTCGATGGGAATGTGGCCGCCGTCGGGAATCGAGAGATCGAACGTGGAGACGGGCGCAGCGATGTAAAAGGGCACGTTGTTTTCTTTGGCGAGAACAGCGATCTGGTAAGTGCCGATCTTGTTGGCGGTGTCGCCGTTGGCGGCGATGCGGTCTGCGCCTGTGACGATGGCGCCGACTTTGCCGGTCTTAAGAAAATGGCCGACCATGTTGTCGGTGATGAGCGTGAGCGGGATGCCGCCTTTGTGAAGTTCCCAAGCGGTGAGGCGCGCACCTTGCAGATAGGGGCGCGTTTCGGGAACGAAGACATGGAGCTTTTTGCCTTGCTCGAAGGCGACGCGGATGACACCGAGCGCTGTGCCGATGCCGCCAGTGGCGAGAGCTCCCGCGTTGCATTGCGTCATGACGCGGCCGTCAGCTGGCATGAACTCCGCTCCGAATCGACCGATGGCTTCGTCGGTGGCTTTCTTTTCCAAATGAACTTGTTGGGCTTCTTCGACCATTCCCTGACGGATTTTCTCGAGGCCGGAATTCTGGGCGGTGAGTTCCTGAAAGCGGCGTTTCATGCGCTCGATGGCCCAGAAGAGATCAACGGCTGTGGGGCGAGTTTTCGCGAGGGCGTCACAGATTTCGGCAAACTCCGTGCGTAGCGCATCGACGGATTTTGCTGGCGAATGAAGAATGCCCAGCGCGGTTCCCATGGCTGCGGCGACACCGATGGCTGGTGCGCCACGAATGACCATGTCACGGATGGCTTTGGCGACTTCGCGATAGTCGGTGTAGGTGTAGCTGACTTCCTGCGCGGGAAGGAGGCGCTGGTCAAGCATGACCACGCCGCGGTCGGTCCATTCGATGGGCTGGGCTACGTACATTCTTGTGGAGTCCTTGGAAGGAATCGTTATTCGGAAAGAATCATTGTAGCGAAGGAAAGCGAAGAAAACGAATCGATCAGTGGATGGGCGGCATTTTTGTGAAGCCCTGGGTGCCGAGAATGGTGACCAAGGCGATCATGGAGTTGTAGCCCAAGTGAAGCAAAAAACTGGCGAAGACGGAGCCGGTGCGTGCACGAACGAAGGTGAAGATGACACCAACCATGATAAGCACGAAAACGAGGCCCCAGGTCCAGCCAAGCTGGGCGCCGTGCATCAATCCGAAAAGGACGCCGGTGATGATGACGCCGGTCGCCACGCCGAAGGATTTTGCAAACAATGGGTAGAGATAGCCGCGAAAAACGGTTTCTTCGACAAGCGGCGCGATCAAAACAGCCATGGCCATGAAAAGCATCGCCGTGTTTTTGTAGCGAAAGAGCTCTTCGATCGGGACATTTTCGGGCGGCTGCATTTTGACGGTAACGATGGAGACGACGAGGGAAAGACCGCAGCCTGCGAAGAAAAAGAGCCAAGGACTCCGCGAGCGGCCGTCGCTGCGGCGCGCGATCCTTCGCCAGCCCAGAGTTCGCCAAAAGGGTAAGCCGCGAAGGACCGCCAGGGTGACGTAAAGAAACAGCAAGAGCAAGCCGTACCAAAGAACCATGCTGCCGATGGCAAATTCGGGTTTTGACAAGACGAACCGCTCGAAATCTTTTTCGTTGGAGAAATGGTGGAGAGGAGCGTAGTAAATCGCGAAACCCGCCTGGACGAGAAACAAACTGAACAAGCCAAAAGGAAGAAACAAGAAAAGATGCAGCCAGGACCAGGAGATGCGCAAGTCCTCGGGCAGAGAGAGTTGGTAGGAAGGGGTAGTTACGGGAGAAATGGCCGCGAGGCTGATGGGATCGCCGGCGAGAGGAAATTCAGCAGGAGTTGTGAGCGGCTGCGCGGCAATGGGGGCGGGCTCAGCGGGAGACTGCGCGGGGATTTCTTGCTCTGGCGGAAGGTGCGAGTTTTCGT
The DNA here is from genome assembly GCA_963727945.1 of uncultured Acidobacteriota bacterium. Taxonomy (GTDB): domain Bacteria; phylum Acidobacteriota; class Terriglobia; order Acidiferrales; family UBA7541; genus Acidiferrum. The sequence continues at coordinate 82,516 of CAVSIW010000045.1, read as the reverse complement.
CGAAGAAGCTCATCGTTTGCCTTGGCGCGGAGACTTCGGCCAGCCAACGGCCAGCGCGGCGGCGACCAGAGGCATGAGAAGTTCGTGATGGCCTGTGATGGCGTAGCCGCGCGATTCCGGTTTGCGGCCTCCGCGTTTGGATACGGTGGGACGCTTCACTACATTCTGCAACGGACGGTAGTGCTGGATAAAGTCGAAGTTCGCGGTGGTGATTGGCTGCAAGGGCACGCCGAGATTGCGCACGACGCTCACGGCTTTCAGGAAAACCTCCGGAAGAAGCACGGCTGAGCCCCAATTCAAGTAGACACCACCGGGATGCATTTGTTTCACAAGAGCGCAGAAGAGTCGGAAATCGAGAAAAGTGGCGGCGCCGAGGCAAGGGCCATCAGCGGCGGGATGCATGTGAGGAATATCCGTGCCGATGGCCAAATGAACCGTGACAGGGATGCGTTGCTTGTAAGCGGCGACTAGGACGCTTGAGGCAGCGTGTTTTACGTTTAGGATGCCGCTGGTGAGAAATTGGCCGGCGGCTTCGCCGTAGCCAATGTGAAGGCGGGCGGCAAGTTTTGAAAATTCGTTTACGTATTCGCCGGTTTCACTGGCCATGCCGAACTGGCCCGCGCCGAGGCCCGCTTCGACGTGTTCAGAAGTGTTGCCCGCGAGAGCGATTTCAAAATCGTGAATGAGCGCGGCGCCGTTCATGGCAATTCCGGAGATGAAGCCGCGGCGCATGAGGTCAATGAGCACTGGGCCAAGACCGACTTTAATCACGTGGCCGCCGATGCCCCACAGAATGGTGGCACGCTGTTTGCGGGCGCGATGGATGGCGGCGAGGAGATGGCGCAAGTCTTCGGCGGCGAGAAGGTTCGGCAAAGAATCGAGAAATTTTGTCAGGGAAGTGTTGGCGGCGGGAGGTTTGGCGAAGTCGCGGACACTTACCTTGCTCTTGCGCGAGGCGAGCGGGTAGGTGCGGACGGCACCGAACGTAAGGGGCGGCGTGGAGTAGATGCTCATGGAGAAGGAAACACTGTAAATGGTAAAGCTGGATGGTAGCAAGGAAAGACGGAATGCGCCGAGCACAACAAGCGCGGTCCACTGGCTTGATCGACGGTCCGCCTCAGAAGGCGGACCCTACAAAGACCGGCGCCTGCGCGATTATTTGGCAATGGGGGTGTGACCATTGGCGTGACCATTGTTGGGGATTCCGAGGACACGGGCTAGAGCTTGGCCAGTGTAGGATTTTTTGGCGCGGGCGACGAGTTCGGGCGGGCCCTGCGCAACGATGCGGCCGCCGCCTTCGCCGCCTTCGGGACCAAGATCAATGAGCCAGTCGGCCTGTTTGATGACGTCGAGGTGATGCTCGATGATGAGGACGGTGTTGCCAAGAGCTACGAGGCGCTGGAGAACATCGAGGAGTTTGCGAACGTCGTCAAAGTGTAAACCGGTGGTGGGTTCATCGAGGATGTAAAGAGTTCGGCCGGTCTGGCGCTTGGAAAGTTCGCGGGCCAGCTTGATGCGCTGGGCTTCACCGCCGGAAAGAGTCGTGGCAGATTGGCCGAGCGTGACGTAACCAAGGCCGACTTCGACGAGTGTGAAAAGCTTTTGCTGAATTTGCGGAATATTTTCGAGGAGCTTTAACGCATCAGACGAGGGTAGGTTGAGCACGTCGCTGATGGTGTGGCCCTTATAGCGCACCGCGAGAGTCTCTGAATTGTAGCGTTTGCCGCGGCAGACTTCGCACATCACGTAAACATCGGGCAGGAAATTCATTTCGATGCGGCGGAGGCCATCACCCTGGCAAGCTTCGCAGCGGCCGCCCTTGACGTTGAAGCTGAACCGGCCGGGACGATAGCCGCGCTCGCGCGATTCCGGAAGCATGGCGAAAAGCTCGCGAATGGGCGCGAAGACGCCGGTGTAGGTGGCGGGATTCGACCGCGGCGTCCGGCCGATCGGCGCCTGATCAATCTCGATGACCTTATCAATTTGCTCGACGCCGAGCAGTTCGCGGTGCGCGCCGGGCGGCTCCATCGAACGATAGAGTTTCTGGGCGAGCGCGCGATAGAGAATGTCGTTGACCAGCGTGGATTTGCCGGAGCCGGAGACACCGGTGACGACGGTGAGCAAACCAAGCGGAAGCGTCACATCAACGTCTTTCAGATTATTTGCGCTCGCGCCGAGGATCTGAATGGCTTTGCCATTGGGACTGCGGCGTTTTTCCGGAACGGCGATGCGCGCGGCGCCGCTTAGATAGCGGCCGGTGAGCGATTCGGCGCTTGCGGCGATCTGTTCAGGCTTGCCTTGAGCGACGAGGTAGCCTCCCGCGTCGCCGGCGCCGGGGCCGAGATCCACGACAAAATCAGCGCGGCGAATGGTGTCTTCGTCATGTTCGACGACGAGGACGGTGTTGCCGAGATTGCGCAGCTGCTCAAGAGAGCCGAGCAAGCGGTCGTTGTCTCGGGCGTGCAGACCGATGGACGGCTCATCAAGAACATAAAGAACGCCGCGCAGGCGCGAGCCAATCTGCGTGGCGAGGCGGATGCGCTGGGCTTCGCCGCCGGAGAGCGTGGCGGCGGAGCGATCCAGACTGAGATAGCCGAGACCCACGGCGAGGAGAAAATCGATTCGTTCGGCGACTTCCTCGAGAGGACGGCCGGCAATCTCGCGCTGGCGAGAAGTGAGCTGCGCGAGCATTTTATCCACGGCGGGACGAGAGGCGGCAAGAGAGAGCGCCGTGAAATCGGCGATGGAATAGCCGGCCAGTTTTACGGCGAGCGATTCGGGACGAAGGCGCTTGCCGTGGCAAACGTTGCAAAGCGTGGCCGACATGTATTGCGTCATCCACTCGCGGTAGGTATCCGAATTGGACTCCGCGAAGTTGCGATCAAGAAATTTCAGAATGCCAGGAAAACGGAACGCCTTCTCGCTGGGAGACTTTTTGCCAGCGGATTCTTTATGCTCCAGGCCGCTGCGGCCACTCGAGGGCGGATAGCCGTAGAGAAGCAGGTTCTGGATGCGCGAAGGAAATTTCTCGAAGGGCGTCTCCAAATCGAAGCGATAAGCGTACGCGGCAAGTTCAAGAGTGCGCTTGAGGATGGCTGAGCTGGAACCGGGACCGAGGCCGCCGTCGAACAGCGGACGTGTCCAGTCCGCTATGATTTTGGCGGGATCAAAATCGTACTTGGAGCCCAGACCGTTGCAGGCCGGGCATGCGCCGTAAGGTGAATTGAAGCTGAAGGAGCGCGGTTCGAGCTGCGGAACGGAAATGCCGCAGTCGGGGCACGCAAGCTTTTCGGAGAACACGTGCTCCTTGCCGCCAACGACGGCGACGGTAACGAGACCACCGGCAAGCTTCAGCGCCGTGGCGATGGATTGTTCAAGCCGAGCGGCGATGCCCTGTTTGACGAGGAGCCGATCCACGACGACCTCGATAGTGTGGTTCTTGCGCTTGTCCAGGCTCGGGGGAACGTCTAGAGGAAAAAGTTCGCCGTTGACGCGCACGCGGACGTAACCGTCCTGCGCCAGCTTTTCAAACTCCTTGCGGTACGCGCCTTTTCGTCCTCGAACGATGGGCGCCAAAATCATGATGCGATCGTCGAGCTGGCATAGCTCTCCATTGAGAATGGCTTGAACGATCTGCTCGCTGGACTGGCGCGCGATAGGTTTGCCGCATCGGGGGCAGTGCGGTACGCCGACGGAAGCGTAGATGACGCGGAGGTAATCGTAGATTTCTGTGATAGTGCCCACCGTGGAGCGCGGGGAGCGAGTGGTGGTTTTCTGCTCGATGGCGATGGAGGGCGAAAGACCTTCGATGACATCCACTTCCGGGCGCTCCATTTGATCGAGGAACTGCCGGGCGTAGGCGGAGAGCGATTCGACGTAGCGGCGCTGCCCTTCCGCGTAAATGGTGTCGAAGGCCAAAGAGGACTTCCCGGAGCCGGAAAGGCCGGTGATGACGGTCAGAGTGTTCCGGGGGATTTCGAGGCTGATGTTCTTCAGGTTGTGCTGCCGAGCGCCCCGAATCACCAATTTGGTCAGGCCCATGAGACTGAAAAGCTCCCTCCACAGGAGCTCCGGCGCACAGTGGGTACACTGAGGCCAGAATAACTCTTCACAATAGCAGGGAGAATTCAGCGGGGTCAAGAATGGGTGAATAAGAGCGATTTATCGAGCATTTGTGCGGTGGCAAAACGGGATGCGAATGCGGATGGAGCAAATCGAAATTAGGAAGTTGCCTTCTTTGAAAGAACCCAGTCGAGCGCCTCCTCAAGATTTCGGAAGATGCGGATTCCATGCTCGCCGCCAGCCTCTCGGAAAATTTCATACATTCGCCCCAAGCCGTAGCTGAGGTCGTTGGGTACGAGAAAAGCGCGGCGAGAATTCCGCGAGAAGGGATCCTCCTCGGCCAATTGGCGCAAGTCTGCGGCAGTGAGATCAAACTGCGTAACGTGCGTGAAATCCAGGAGTTGCGAGTGGCTTGGATCGAAGTCAGGATCGGCAGCAAGCCTGGCACGATGGGCTGTGGCTTCTTCCTTATCGAAGACGCCGTTTCCCGAGCTCATGACGAGCCTACGTTCCTTGTCGATTTTATGAAAAGTGGGCATAGCTTTTCAGTCGTACGGAAGTGACAAATCAAGGTTTAAGGCGAAAAAGGGGCCGATTCTTTGGAGAGTCCCTCCAATATCTCCAGACGGCGTTAGACCTTAGATTCGTGGCGCGCGCTCTAAGGGTACAAGCTGCGGGGGTTCGTGGGAGTTGAATCGAGGCAGGAGGGCCGTGCCGGATTCCCCTGACGGGTAAAATTTCACGGGGGGTGGAGCGTTTTTACCCGGCAATACGATGACAATTGATTGAAAATAGAGGAGTTAAGCTTGGCTTCTGGGTTGCACTAGCAAAGGCAGTGGGGGAGGCGAGCCGAGGATCCCTTTAGGGGATTGAGGGCTGGGCCGGTTCGTTTCTCCCCCCTTTCACTTTCGCCGATCGGTGACCCGGAATTCCCACCGGACCGTCACCAACCTACCAAAAACCACCCGAACAAACCCGAACACGGCGGAAGTGTGCCGCAGCCGACCTTTGCATACCCGAAGATACCTGCTGGGGCTCAGAGAATATAAGACAGCAGCGCGGTTCTCGAAAGATTAGTGAACGTCCCAGGAGCGGCTGGCGTAGTCGCCCAACGTTAAAAAGAGCATGATGGCGAGCCAGAAAACGCCCGATATGATGACGAGCTGGGTGCGTTTGGAACTGTAATACGCGTGCATGAAAAAGAGAATAACCAGGACGGCTTTGCAAGTGGCGATTACAAGGGCAATGATGACATTCAAGCCCTCGAAATACTGGTTGAGATCCACGGTGGCGGCATAAACCGTGGTGCCCGTGAGCACCATGAGCGTGGTGAAAATCAAAAGGTAGAGTTTGGGCGAAACAATATGCTCGGACACGCGTGCCTCTCCTGAGTGACGCTGCTAATGCCGGTCAATCAGATATAACAACGGAAAAAGATAAATCCACACAATATCCACGAAGTGCCAATAGAGACCGATATTTTCGACGGGCGTGTTGTACTGCGGCGTGAAGCGGCCCGCCATGGACTGTTTTATCAGCCAAACGAGAAGACCCGCGCCAACCACCATGTGCAGAGCGTGCAAGCCGGTCATGCCAAAATACAAGGAGAAGAAAAGCTGAGCATGTGCGTTGAGGGCTTGGGAGCCGCCTTCGCGTTTCGTCTCCTCGCTAATTTCCCGGGTTTCATCCTCGAGGGCCTTTCCACTGAGACCGCACGCAGAAGGATTGTTGACGCAGTAGTTGATGTCAAAGCTGAGGCCGGGAATATGATGCTCGACATATTTAGCGTGGTATTCGATGGCTTTCACGCCAAGGAAGACGGAGCCCAGAATCAGCGGTGAGAATAAGAAAGATCGTGACGAGCTTCTTTTTGCCGACCTGCGCGGCCCAGACGGACATGGCCATGGTCAAGCTGCTGCCGATCAAAACAACGGTGTTGAATCCGCCGAGTTTCAAATCCAAAGTGCGGCTGGCATAAGCGAAGATGGCCGGATAGGCGTGGCGGTTGACGGTGTAGGTGAGAAAGAGGCCGCCGAAGAACAGAATTTCCGTGATGAGGAACGTCCACATGCCAAGCGTGGCGGATTCCTTCTGCTGCTCCAGCGTTTGAAATTGGCCGTACAGTTCTCCGGTGCGATGCACTCGGCACTCCTCTTTTACTTCAGTTCGAGCCGCGCTGACTGCCGCGGCACGGGCGGGGCTCCTCGCCTGATTTCAACTTACAATCAGCCCAGTCGAATAATCCGGTTCCTCAGTCGTCTCCGTGAGCAAGCGACGGCGTAGTGGGTGTTGCAAGCCCAAGATCCGGCCGGTTCTTGTAGTCGTACGGCTCCCAATCCACTACCGGAGTCGCGTCAAAATTTTCGGTTGGCGGAGGTGACGGCGTGCGCCACTCGAGACCAGTGGCGGGCCAGGGGTTGGGGCCGGCGACTTTTCCATAGCGCATGGACCACGTGAGATAAAGCATCGGCAACAAATATCCCAGCGCCAGAATCGAAGCTCCCGCGGTGGACATCACGTTGAGCACCTGGAACTCCGGAGGATAGTTGTGATAGCGGCGCGGCATGCCGAGATAACCAAGAATGAATTGCGGGAAGAAAGTCAGGTTGAAACCGACAAATAGAATGACGGCTGCGAGCCGTGCCAAAAATTCCGGATAGAGCTTTCCGGTGATCTTTGGCCACCAGAAATGCAATCCGCCGACATAGCCCATGACCGCGCCGCCAACCATGATGTAGTGGAAGTGGGCTACGACGAAGTAGGTGTCATGAATATGGATATCGAGACCGAGGCAGGCCAAGAAGAGGCCGGTGAGGCCGCCGATGAGGAACAAGCCAATGAAACCGAGGGCGTAAAGCATGGGCGTGTCGTACGAGATGGAACCCTTGTAGAGCGTTGCGGTCCAGTTGAAAACTTTGACCGCAGAGGGGATGGCCACCAAATAGCTTAGGAGCGAGAAAGCTAGCGCTGCGTATGTGGACTCGCCCGTCAAGAACATGTGATGCGCCCAAACAAGGAAACCGATGACGGCAATGGCGATACTCGAACCCGCAATGAACGCGTAACCAAAGAGGGGTTTGCGCGCGAACGTGGCAATGATTTCGCTGACAACTCCCATGGACGGGAGAATCATGATGTACACGGCGGGGTGCGAGTAGAACCAGAAGAGGTGCTGGAAAAGAATAGGGTCGCCGCCGAGAGCCGGGTTGAAAAATCCGAGGTGAAACATCCGCTCGAGGCCGGCGAGGAGCAGCGTGATGGCGATAACCGGCGTTCCGAGGATAAAGATGATGCTGGTGGCGTACTGGGCCCAAACGAAGAGCGGAAGCCGGAACCAGGTCATGCCCGGAGCGCGCATCGTGTGAATGGTGACGACGAAGTTCAAGCCCGTGAGGATCGAGGAGAAACCGTTGATGAAGATGCCGATGACGGCGGGCGTGACCGCGGAATTCGAGTAGACGCTGCTAAGCGGGGTGTAGAAAGTCCAGCCGGTGTCCAGGCCCGCCGGTTGCGAAGGAATAGAGAACGAAACAGCCACCGACGAGATAAACATACCAGCTCAAGAGATTGATTTTCGGGAAGGCGAGGTCTTTCGCCCCAATCATCATGGGAACCAGAAAATTCCCGAGAACCGCGGGTATCGAGGGAATCAGAAAGAAGAAAATCATGGCCACGCCGTGCATGGTGAAGAGCTTGTTGTACGTCTCGGGCGTAACGAGGTAGCCCTCTGGCGTAAGCAGATGAATACGAATCATCGTGGCGAATATGCCGCCCACGAAAAAGAAAAACGTGACCGAGGCGAGATAAAGCAGAGCGATGCGCTTATGGTCCGTAGTCAGCAGCCAGGAGCGAATGCCGTACGTTGCATTCAGGTAGTGCTCTTCCGGCATTTGATGTCCGGGCGGATGTGGTGGTGTCGTGCTCATATCCTAGTTCTTCCCCGCCGCCGTCACGCCTGCACCAGTCGCAGGCACCGGCTGAGATTGCAGCGACTTAATGTAGGCAGTGAGACTCAAAATCTGTTCCTCCGTTAACTGTCCTTGAAACGCCGGCATCAGCGGCTGATAGCCGGCTACGATCTTCGCGCTGGGAACAAGAATGGATTCGCGAATGTACGCTTCGTCCGCGGTGACGTTCGAACCATCGGCCAAGCGAACCGTGCCGCCAAAAACTCCATTTAGAGATGGGGCGCGGCCCGTGCCATTGCCCAGATGGCAGGTACTGCAGGCCTTTTCAGTGAACAGTTTTTCTCCGGCGACAACTGGATTGACGTCGCCTCCCGAAGAGCCGGAAAGCCACGCGGCGTAGTCGGAAGGCTTCATGACGGTGACCCATCCGCCCATTACGGCGTGGCTTGTGCCGCAATACTGCGAACAGAAAAAATGGTAGCGGCCGGCCTTCGTGGGACGGAACCACATGGTGTTGTAACGGCCCGGGACGACGTCCATCTTCACGCGGAAGGCCGGAACGAAAAAGTCGTGGATGACGTCTTCGCTGGCGAGCACGAGCTTGACGTCGCGGCCAACGGGAACGTGCAGTTCGTTGATCTCTCGGCGGCCATTAGGCTGTTGAATTTTCCACATCCACTGCTTGCCGATGACGTAGATGTCCAGCGTGTCCTGGGGAGCATGGCGATAATCGACGTAAATCACCGCACCCCAGGCAAACATGCATAGCGCTAGGAACGCAGGTATGACGATCCAAGTGGCTTCCAGACGCAAGTCGCCGTGAATCGGAACGCCGATTTCGTCCTTGCTCTTGCGGTGGAATTTGAAGAAGAACACCACGATCGCGGCGGTGATCACAACCGAGAAGAAGACGGACACGAGGATGAGAAACGTCATCAGCGAGTCCACGCTGGGAGCGAAGTTGGAAGCCTGCTCGGGATAAAATGGCAGTTGCGACTGCACGGCTTAGTGGGCTCCTTGGAACTTCGTTCGAGCGGCGATATCGCGCCGGCGGAAAATTAACATCCCCGCGACCAGGCACAGAATCGTCAGAACTCCGCCCACACGGATGAGTTTGAGTATGGAAGCGCTATAGCGTGCTGACGACGGATCGTAGTGGTAGCAATACAGCAAAATGTGATCGATGGGCGTGCCGATCTTGCCAGCAGAGGCGTCCACAAGGCCCAGGCGCACGTCGCGTGAAGGAAACTCGACTCCATAAAAGTAGCGCGAGATGCGGCCATCTGGAGTCAGCAGCATGATGCCACTTGCATGGGCGAAGAGATTGGACTTCTCGTCGAACGAATACCGGAAATTGGCGCCCTTGGTGAGCGCGTCAATGGACTCTTTCGAACCGGTGAGGAAGTGCCAGCCGCTGGCCGTTTCGGGACGGCGGAAATGAGTCATGGCCGATTCTTTTTTCTGGGCGGCCATGTCTGGAGTCTCGCGCGGATCAAAGCTGACGAAGACCACTTCGTAGTCACGGCCAGGATTGAAAGAAAGCATGCGGAGAGTGCCGACGACTCCTTGCTCGAGCTGATCGCAGAGCATGGGGCAGCCGTAATAGACAAGCGCGAGGAGAACTGGCTTCTGCGTGAAATAGTCGCGAAGCTGAACGCTGCGGCCAGTCTCGTCACGGAAAGCAAGATCGAGGGGCAGATGCGCGTTGAGCTGCGGCTCGAAGCCGACGTTTTGCAGAACGGAAGGCATATTCTGCGCCGCTGGGCCTGTGCCGCTCGGCACAGCTTGAGCCCACGCCGCGCTGGCGCTCAGCAGCAGCGCAAAAACTCCCGAGATGGATCGCATCCAGTTCATGGCCTCACTTTTTCTTCTCCGCGGCCGGCGCGGGCACAGCCGGCAAGCCTTTCGTCGCAATGATTTTCATCGCCTCTTCCACGGGAATCTGCGCGATGCCGGCTTGCCTGTCGATCCAGCCGAGCTTTTCGTTGGCTTCTTCGTCCGCTTCCTTTTTGTACCGCAGATCTAGCTGAGGGTCGTTCTCGTGCCCGGGGACGCCCTGAAGCCGCGGCTCGGGCGGCATCGTCGGTCCAACGCCCCGGTGAACCGGCGCTATCGGCGTATCGGAATTAGCCGCCATTCTTGTTGTGAACCGAAAAATGAAGACACTGGCGACAAATGCGACCACGACGGCCAGCGCCAGATAGAACAAGTACGTCAGAATCGTACGGGTATTGATATCCGACGACTCGAACGTGACGTCTGCGTGCGTGGGCGGCTGTTCGCTCGCGTGACTCGGGTTGTGGTGCTCAGTATTCATGAACTTCGATGGCCTCTTCCAGATTCGGATCGCCTAGCGGCAGAAGCGGCTGGCTCTTCAAATTTCTGGCGAATACGGCAAACCAAATTCCGGTCAGAGCAAGGACCGCGGCAAAATCCATCAAACCCGGAATGGCATTCGAGGTGAATTCCGGACGCGTGAGCCAAAAGAGATCGACCAGACGCATGAAGATCAGCCACATGGCGATCTTGGGCAGCAGCTTGGCGCTGCGCTTCACGTCGCGCGGAAGAAGAAAAAAGAACGGCGCGAAAAAGTGGAAGACCAAGACGACAACGGCGACGACGCCCCAGCCTCCGTAGAGCCGCGTGCGGTAGAAACTGATTTCCTCAGGCAAGTTGCCGGACCAGATGATGAGGAGTTGCGAAAAACCGAAATAGGCCCAGAGCATGACGAAAGCGAGCAAAAGTTTGCCGAGATCGTGCAAGTGGCGGCTCTGGATCAGCCTTCCATCGGGGCAGTCCTAGAGAGCAGCACGAGGACGGCGATCATCAGCGACATCGAGGAGATCAACTGTCCCACCACGAAAAGAAAACCGTAGATCGTCGAAGCCCAGTGCGGAGAGAGGGACATGACCCAATCAACCGCTGCGAAGGACATGACAAACACATAAAGAATGATGCCGGGACCGGCGGCCATTTTCAGCCGGCGGCGAAGCCCGCGATCTTCGCGGTTGGCGTCTTGTTCCTTCGACCAGCGATTGAAGAAGTAAACCAAAGCGAGCCAAATAACGAAGTAAATTACGGCGCGGCCTTTGAAACCGAGAACACCCATTGGACACCAGATATCCCTGCTGGAAATCTGAGAGCCGGCCTTCGCCGCGACAGGGGCGCTGTTGACGCCAAGCTCCGTAGAGATGTTTCATTCCAAACACAATCGGGATGAACAGAACGGCAACGAGCGGCAGGACTTTCGTTGCGGACTCCAGAGTGGCGGCGAGTCATGATGCCCCAGTGGCCGCTCGTAAGATGCTGCAGCATCAGAAACCGAGCGACCCCAGCGACAGACCGAGAACGAACATGAAAGCAATCAGATAGGAATGGAAGAACCGATCGGCGTATTGGTCGCCATAGAGAAAAAACAAACGCCGCAGGCCACAAGGCCGACGACTGCCCGCCGCAATACCGCGTTGCTGCAGGCGGCCGACGCTCTCGGGCGCCATGTAGTCCTGCGCGGTCATTTCGTGGAGCCTCCTGCATTCAATTTTTCTCGTCAGCGCGGGTGGAAGTTCGGAAACGGGTGCGTTGCGGCTAAGCTGCAGCGCACGGACGTACGCGATGATGGCCCAGCGGTCAGCGGAGGAATCTGCGCGGAGTACCCGAGCATGCCGCCGAACCCGTTCGTAATCACGTCATAAATGTAACCGGCCGGAACCTGCTCGCAGCCGCGGCTCATGATAGCTCGGCGGATGCTTCATCCCGCGCATCGAGACCATGCCATTTCCATCACCCTGCAATTCCATGGCACGGAGTGCAAAAAATCTATACCGCTCCTGGCCGCGCTTTAGCAGTTCCGGGGTCAGCGTAAGCGGAAAGGCATTCGAATCCTTCGGAACGAATAGACTCGTCGTCCACAATCGAGCCGTGTGCCACGGTATTCTCGAGCAGCGGGCGCTCCGAACGGCCATCGTCGAAAAACGGGCTGGGCGAAAGCGGCCTACTCTTGGGCTGATCCGCCATGTCCTGCGAATCTGGCAGCCACCCGCCAAAACGCGAGAACATCGCAGCGCACACGGCAATGAGCATACGCGAGGTGTTAGTCATCGTGCACCTCGGAGACGTGATGCGCACTAAGCCCCTGCAGAAAGCGAGCGGTATCCGCCAAATGAAACTTCTTATCGCGTGCCTGGATGCAGACAAAGAAGCGGTCCGTCGAGGCATGCGAGAAACGATGCGCATTGAAAATCGGATGATGAGGCTGAGGCAGCCCGTTGAGTGCCAGCATACCCGAGCACCGCAGAGAGTGAAGCGCAGAGAATGGTCAGCTCGAAAGTGACAGGAATAAACGCCGGCCAGCTATTGAGCGGGCGTCCGCCGATGTTGAGGGGATAACTCACGACATTCGCCCAATACTGGAAGCCAAAACCGCCGAGCCCGCCGACCAGACCACCAATGAGCGTAATCAGCGGAACCATATTGCGCCGCATGCCCATGGCCTCGGGAAGACCTTCCACGGGGAACGGAGTGTACGATTCATAGTAGCGGTAGCCCGCCTCGCGAATTTTCGCGGCGGCGTGAACGAGCTGCTCCGGCTTCTCAAACTCGCCAATCACGCCGTAAATGTGTGACCGGTGCTGTATCACTTGTGTTCCTCGGACGTTTCCGTGACCAATTCGCGCATTTCAGCGATCGAAATCGCCGGCAACACGCGAACGAACAGGAAAATCAACATGACGAACATGCCCATCGTGCCGATAAACGTAGCCCAATCCCAAAACGTCGGAGAATAACGGCCCCACGCGGAGGGCATGAAATCGCGTGTCAAACTGATAACCACGATGACGAACCGTTCCAGCCACATGCCCACGTTTACGACAATGGACATGGCAAGAAGAGCACGACCACGTTGTGCGCATCCTTTGGAACCAGAGCAACTGTGGAATCAGGATGTTGCACAGAATTAAGCGCGAAATAAAAGGAGCGTATGGACCGTGAAAGCGCTGTTGCACCAGGAAAACATCAAACTTGTTGCCGCTATAAAGCGACATGAAGAATTCGAAGAAGTAGCCGTAGGCGACGATCAAACCGGTGGCGAGCATCACCTTGGCCATATTCTCCAGGTGGCGCATGGTGATGAAATCTTCGAGGCCGTAGGCCTTCCGCAAGGGAATGGCAATCGTCAGAACCATCGCAAAGCCGGAATAGATGGCCCCAGCGACGAAGTACGGCGGAAAAATCGTGGTGTGCCAGCCGGGTACGATGGCGACCGAGAAGTCGAAGCTCACCACGGTGTGAACGGAAAGCACAAGCGGGGTGGCGAGACCGGCGAGAAGCAGATACGCGGACTGATAACGATGCCAGTGACGCGCGGAGCCGCGCCAGCCCAGAGCCAGCATTCCGTAAATGATCTGCTTAACCTTGGTCGTCGAGCGGTCGCGCAGCGTCGCGAGGTCCGGGATCAAACCCACAAACCAGAAGAGCAAGGAAACCGTGCCGTATGTCGAGACGGCGAACACGTCCCAGATGAGCGGGCTGCGGAACTGCGGCCAGATTCCCATCACGCTGGGATACGGGAACATCCAGAACGCGTACCAGGGGCGGCCGGTGTGTATGAACGGGAAAATGCCCGCGCAAGCCACGGCGAAGAGCGTCATCGCCTCCGCGAAACGATTGATCGAGGTGCGCCACTTCTGGTTGAGCAAAAAGAGAATCGCGGAAATAAGCGTTCCAGCGTGGCCGATACCGATCCACCATACAAAGTTGACGATAGCGAAGCCCCAGCCGATGGGTATGTTGATTCCCCAAATGCCGGTGCCCTTCATGATCAGGTAACCGATGGCGAGGTTCATCACTCCGAAAACGCTGAAAGCAAGCAGGAAGCCGATGTACCAGCCGAGTGATGTGCGCCGGGTAAGAACGATTGCGCTGATTTTGTCGGTGACTGAGCTGTAGGTATGCCCCGGCCCGAGCACGGGAGTAAGCCGTTGGATCTCCGGAGAATCGATTGGCGGCTGGCCGGCGCTCATGCCTTCTCCAGTTCAGGATTCGGATTGCGCACGGCCGCAAGGTAGGTTGTGCGCGGGCGCGTGTTCAGCTCACCGAGGATCGAATAGCTGCGCGTCTGCGCTTTGAGCTTGGCAACGCGGCTGTTCGCGTCGTTGGCATTGCCAAAAACGATGGCCTGAGCAGGACACGCGGATTCGCACGCCGTAACAATTTCGCCGTCGCCAATGGGGCGGTTTTGTTTTTCCGCTTCGATGCGCGCGTTGTTGATGCGCTGCACGCAATAGGTGCATTTCTCCATGACGCCGCGGCTCCGCACCGTGACTTCCGGATTGCGCAGAAGCTTGAGAGAAGGCGTCTCCCAATCCTGGAAGCGGAGGAAATTGAACCGGCGCACTTTGTAGGGGCAGTTGTTCGAGCAATAGCGCGTGCCGACGCAACGATTGTAAACCATGTCGTTCAGGCCTTCCGCGCTATGCACGGTTGCGCCGACTGGGCAAACCTGCTCACAGGGCGCGTTCTCGCACTGCTGGCACGGAACGGGCTGGAAAAATGTCTCGGGATTATCAAGCGCATCGTAATCAGGCCCGCCCGGATCGCCCGTTTTCGTCTCCAGCTTTGAATAGTAACGGTCGATGCGGATCCAGTGCATCTCTCGGCCGCGCATCACCTGATCCTTGCCCACGACCGCGATATTATTTTCCGACTGACAGGCGATCACGCACGCGTTGCAGCCATTGCAGCTATTCAAATCAATGGCCATACCCCAGGCATAACCCGGGTACGAAAATTCCTTGTACAGCGACATTTCCTTGGGCGGCTGCTCATCGCCTTCATGCGCAAATTTGGGATTCTTCTTGTATTCTTCGAGCGTCCCGGTGGCCAAAATCTTCCGGCCTTCCATCTGGAAGTGATACTGGGTGCAAGCGAGGGGGTACTCGTCGCCAGTTTTCTTAATTACATCGGCACCCGCCGCGGCGATCCATAACGCCGTGGATGCGCGCACGACATACGCACTGAACCCTTTGTTCGTACCGGTATACCCGGCTTTCTTCCGGCCATAGCCCAAAGGAAGCACGACAACATCGTCGGCTTGTCCCGGCACGATCCATGCAGCCGCCGTGACTTTGCTGTTTGAAAGCGCGATGTCAATAACGTTGGTAACGATCTGGCCGTGCTCGCCGCCGCGGGCTGCGGCGCGTTGCGTGAGCTGCAGTTTCTCCGCCAAGCGTGGACTGACCAGCGCCGCGTTATCCCAAGTAATTTTAGTGACGGGGCGGGCCAGCTCCTGCAGCCAGCCGTTGTTTGCATAGCGGCCGTCGTGAACGTTGGAATCCGGGCGGAAAATAAATTCGATTTGTCCCGCGGGAACCGTTTTTGCCGGTGGCAAGCTCGCGGGATTGAATTTTGGCGCAACTGAAATCGGCGCGTACGCGGAATTTGCAATGACCCCGTCGTTCAGAGTTTTGCGCCAGAATTTTTCCGGGTCCGCCGCGCCAGCGGCTGTCTTGAGGCGTTCGCGAACCGCATCATAAGCACTCAGGCCGGGCTTGTCGCTGAAGGCCGTCAGCACATCGAACGCGGAGTGCGTGTGATAGAGCGACGCGATGAGCGGTTGAATTACGCTGACCGTGCCGTCGAAGGCTCGCGCATCGCCCCAAGTTTCCAAAAAGTGTGATTCCGCGACGTGCCACTTGCAATATTCGGCCGTCTCGTCGAAGTGAGAACTGATCTGCACAGACGTTGCAACTTTTTGCAGCTTCGCCGTGAAATCAAAATCGTGCGGCGCGTCGTAAACAGGATTCGAGCCGAAAATCAGCAGCGTATCTACTTTGCCCGCGTCCATATCGGCGCAAAGCTCGGTAAACGATTCCAGTTGATTCACGGGGTTCGCTTCGACAGGTTCCGTGTAAAAAAGGGTCGTGCCAACGTTTCCGAGAGATGCGTTGATGGCGTGCGCAAGAGCATGCACTTCCGCAGGCTGGAATTCTCCAGCGACGACAAGAGACGTGCCGCGATGCTTTGCCAAATCGCTGGCGACGGCATCCAGCCATTTTTGCACGGCCGGTGAAAGCGCTCCGCTGCCGCCCAAGCCCAGTTTTGCGGCCAGCGCGCGAGCGAACTGCTCGACTTCCGAGACTCGCAGCGGCAAACGATGGTCCGCGCTCGATCCTGTGACGGACGGCGTCGGCTCAACGACGTAAAGCCGGTTCATCGCGTCGCTTGGCCCGCTCAATTTACGACGGCGGTAAAATTCTTTCATGTAGCGAATGTGGCCCGGCCCGCTTGCCAGGAAATCGGAATCCAGCGAAAGAATTACGTCGGCCTTCTCCGGACGATAGACCGTGTTGACGTAGCGTTCGAATGCAAGCTTGCTTCCTTCGCGCGCGGTATCGCTCCCCGCAGGCTCCCACTGGTGCCACTTCGAATGAGGAATCTGCTTCAGCAGATATTCGATCTGCGCGGCAAGAGTCGGCGAAGTAATCGTGCCCGTCAGGATGCGGAATCCCGCGCCGTTTTGAGACTTCGCTTTCAAAGAAATATTCTGGGCGGCTTCAAGAAACTCCGACCAGGCGCGAATCTCTCCCATCTTTGTGACAGTTTGTGCGCGGTCGGGATCGTAAAGATTCAGAACCGAAGCTTGTGTGATTACATCCGTGCCGCCGATGCTCGACGGATGATCCGGATTCCCCGTCACGTGCGTGGGCCGGCCCTCATGGCTCTCAACGAGTACTCCGACGGCGTCCGCTCCAAACGGCATCGCCGTGGCGTAATATTGCGGCTTGCCGAGAATCATTCCGTCGGGTTGCTTCACATACGGAACAATCAGTTGCTCCGGCTTGCCGCCGCAGCCGGAAATTCCCGCAAATGCCAGTGATGCCGCGGCCAGCTTCAGGAAGTCGCGCCGGTCAACCGTTTCATCCCACTCCGACGCCTGCCGCGGAAACTCGCGGTGCAGCAGTTCTTCGAAGTGCGGGTCGTCCGCCAGCTCTTCCAGCGTCCGCCAATATTGTTTGCCGCTCTTTTCACGCAGCTTCGCGCGCACCGCCGCAAGATCCAGGCTGTGCTCGTGCACTGTCAAATCCTCGGCGAGTGGCTCCGAATGATCGTCTGCGTGCAAAGAAGCCTCGTGTGCTTCGTGATCGTGCGAGTGCCC
The DNA here is from genome assembly GCA_963727945.1 of uncultured Acidobacteriota bacterium. Taxonomy (GTDB): domain Bacteria; phylum Acidobacteriota; class Terriglobia; order Acidiferrales; family UBA7541; genus Acidiferrum. The sequence continues at coordinate 65,392 of CAVSIW010000045.1, read as the reverse complement.
GTGGATAAAGTCGTTTTCGCGCATACCGTCCATTAACGATGACAGGTCGAACAGCTCGTCAGCTCCGCCGTCGTGCGAATTTTTCTCTCAGCGGCGAATCTCTTGCCGAGTTCCGCCTGGTTGTCGGGAGCTTTCCAGTTCATGTCGAACACATCTTCCTTCGTCGCACGCAATACCTTCTCGGGATTGCGGTGGCAGTCCAGGCACCACTCCATCAGCAAAGGAGACGCTTGAAACACCAGCGGCATTTGATTGACCGAGCCGTGGCACGTCGAGCAGCCAACGCCCTTGTTGACGTGAATGCTGTGATTGAAATAAACGAAATCGGGCAGGCGGTGGACCTTCACCCAAGGAATCGACTGGTTTGTGCGGAAGCTTTCGCGAATCGGCTCAAGATAAGGCGCGTCGGCATACAGCACGGAATGGCAGTTCATGCAGGTTTTCGTCGGCGGGATGCCCGCAACGGCGGAAGTCTCGACGCCCGTATGACAGTAGCGGCAGTCGAGCCCGTCATCGCCGACGTGATGCTTGTGGCTGAACTGCACGGGTTGCGCGCGCGAAACGTTTTGATTCGTCGAATAGGGCGAGCGCGCAAGCCCCAAAACGCCGAGGAGCCCCAGTCCGGCCAGAAAAACAGCCGAAAAAAGACTGAATCTTGAGATGAAATTCGTGCTGCGATGAAAAATCTGGGCCATGTCAGCGTTGCACTTTTGCGAAGGCCTCTCCGGGAAGGAGCAGAAGCTTGGATGCTTCGCGGTGTCATTGCCGGGAAGTGCGCACCCGGCACGTATTCGACCGCATAGTTTCCGACAAAACTTTCTGGATTGCAACTATCTCGCGCAATTTTTTTAAAAAACTTTCTGTGAGTTGCGCACGCTGAAAGGAACAGCGCCTCCGGCCAGTTTGAAACGGGTGAAATAACTTGGATCGCTGCGCATGGAAGCCAACTTTGCGCCTTGACGTCTTCTACTTTGCCTCAGACCGGCCAAATACAATTTTTTCGGGACGACGCACTGCGGAAGGCGCAGCCGTGTTATCTTAGAAGCACCCTTCGCCGTCGTGTACGCATGCGGCGGAGCCTACCCCGACAGCTGCTGGGGCGTGGTCCAATCGGTAGGACACCTCACTGTTAATGAGGACGGTGGAGGTTCGAATCCTCCCGCCCCAGCCAATTCCTCCAGTTACGCTCGATGATCTTTAGTCCTGAGCAGTTGGCAATCCCGCTGCGAGCCAGCCTCGCCAGCCGCCGTCCATGGATTCCACGTTGCTGTAGCCCATTTTTTGCAGATTGTCCGCGACGAGCACCGAGCGGAAACCGCCTCCACAGTAAAGAACCAGTTTCGTGCCCGTGTCGGGGACTTTCTGTTCGATATCGCGCTCAATCACGCCCTTGCCCAGGTGTACCGCGCCAGGTAAATGCCCCTTGGCCCATTCGTTGTCTTCGCGGACATCCACAAGAATCAATTTCTCACCCGCGTCCATGCGCTGTTTGACGTCGGGTACATTCGTTTCCTTGACGCGCGGTCTCGCGTCCTCGACGAGCCTCAAAAATTGTGGCGAATGCACCATAAATCCTCCGGATTTCATTTACCGGGAAAAGCGTAACACATAGGAAGAATGCTTTGGCAGTTGCGCGAGCGCAATCACAATTCGCGAGGGGCAATTCTCATGCGGTCCACTTCAGCGCGTGATGAGTGAATTTTCGGCCGTTCAGGAAGCGGGCTTATCTCCCGCTTCTTTCTTGGAGTAAGACCGCACCAGGTTCACCAGTTTCCAGCGCAAGCTTTCGGGCAAGCGGTCTCCCTCTCCAATCATCTTTCCTTTGCCTTTGGTGATGATGTAGAACAGCTCGCCATCGGTCTTTCCCTCGAGCGATGCGGGATCGTGCCAGTCGTGCATGGTCAACTTCATGGAGTCGACTAAGTCGCCCTTGCCGTCGCCCTTCAGGCCATGGCACATGGCGCAATCAAAGCCAAAGACCTTGCGCCCTGCCGCAAGGCCTTCCGGCGTCGGCTTCTCTGGGTTCTTTTTGTCAATGTCTTCCTGCGTGATCTTATATTCGTCCGTCGCGGACTGCGTATCCTTCGGTTTTTCCTGCGTAGTGCTCCGCTCCGCTCGAGCCAATCCAAGACTGGCCACGAATGCCGCGCCAAGAACCAACAAAACTTTGCTCATGCGTTCCTCCTGATAGGAAGGGCCGGCCGAACGAGAGGAATCGGCTAGATTCTTTGGAGGGATTCTACGCCCGGCGTGCTGGCAAAGATAGGCTTTTGGATGCGCAACAGAGGCTTGGGGATTTTTATGGAAGACGTTTTCGTGGCAAGAATCAGGTCAAGACTGGACTGGACGCGGCTGGGAGAAGTTTAGTCCAGGTCCCGCCAGTTGGGACCGGAACAAATCTCCACGACCAGCGGCACCGCGAGCTTGTGGACGCCTTCCATCTCCTCCCGCACGAGCTTTTCGAGCTTGGACTTTTCTTTTGGCGGTGCTTCAAACAGCAGTTCGTCGTGGACCTGCAAAATCATCTTCGCTTCGAATTTTTCCGCAGTCAGGCGTTCATCAATCTCGATCATCGCCAGTTTGATGAGGTCCGCTGCCGTCCCCTGCAGAGGCGAATTCAAAGCCGTCCGCTCGGCAAAACTGCGCAGTTGCGCCTGCGGTGAACTGATTTCCGGAATCGGGCGAATTCTGCCAAACAGCGTCTTCGCCACGCCGGTTTTGCGCGTCTCCACGAGAATCTTGTCCAGAAACTTCTTCACTCCACTGTATCGCGTGAAATAAGCGCTGATGAATTGCGCGGCTTCCTTCTGGCCGATGCCGAGCTGCTGCGCCAGGCCAAACGCCGAGAGCCCATAAATGATCCCGAAATTGATCGCCTTCGCAGCCCGCCGATGTTCTGCATTTTGCGCCATCGGACCAACACCGAAAACTTCCTGCGCCGTGCGCGCGTGAATGTCTTCTCCATTTCGGAAGGCATCGATCAAAACCGGGTCTTCCGAAAAATGCGCCATGACGCGCAGCTCGATCTGCGAATAATCGGCGCTAAGCAGAATTTTCCCCTTCTCCGCGACAAACGCTGCCCGAATCTCGCGCCCCAGCTCCGTGCGAATCGGAATGTTTTGCAGGTTTGGATCGCTCGAGCTGAGCCGTCCCGTCGCCGCCGTCGTCTGCGAAAAACTCGTGTGCAAGCGTCCCGTTTCCGGGTGGATCAGTTTCGGCAACGCATCCACGTACGTGGATTTGAGCTTTGCGATCTCGCGATACTCGATGATTTTTGCGGGCAACGCGTGCTGCGCAGCCATCTCCTCCAAGATGTCCGCGGCCGTCGACCGCACCTTCCCTTTTCCGCGGCGCATCGGCGGCTGCAAGTTCAGCTTGTCGAATAAAATCTCCGCAAGCTGCGCCGGCGAGTTGATGTTGAATTCATTCCCGGCAAGTTTCCAAATCTCTTTCTCCAGGCGCCGGACTTCCTTCTCCATGGACTTGGACATCTTGTCGAGTTCTTTCGGGTCCACGCGGATTCCGATGCGTTCCATGTCCGCGAGCACCGGCGCAAGCGGCAAGTCGATTTTTTCGTAGACTCCGGCAAGCTCCTGCTCGTCAATCTGCGCGCGCAAAACGGGAGCGAGCCGCTGCAGGTGGTCCGCGCGTTCTCCCGGACTGCCGCCGAGCATCACGTTGAACTGGCGCATCACCACGTCGGCGAAATTGTGATTCGCCGTCGTCGGCCGCAGCAAATACGAATACAGTTGCGTCGCATGCTTCAAATTCGCGGCGCGCCCCACAAGCAACTGAAAAAGTTTTGGATCGTGAACAATTTTCACGCGCTTCGCATCTGCAAGCAGCGGCGCGAGCGCGTTCAGCGCCGCACCTTTTTCATCGAACCAAACAGAACGCCCCTCGCCCACCTTCGAAGACACCTCAATCGAGGCGATGCGCGTACCAAATCCTTCCGATTCTCGCTCTCCCACTTTCAGGTTCAACCACACCGCCAGCGGCTGCTTCGCCGGAAGTTTTCCGAGATACGCGCGAAATTCAGCAACATCACTAAACGCCTCGTAATCCGCTTTCACGCCGGGCTCCGCGCTCGCCGGCGCGGACGTCGCCAAATCCTCCGCGCTTAATTCTCTTAACAGCGAATTAAATCCAAGCTCGCGATACAACGCCCCCAGCGCCGCAACATCCGGCTCGCGCCGTTCCAGCGCATGCAAATCAAGCTCCAGCGGCAAGTCCGTGGCAATCTTCGCCAGTTGCTTCGACATCATCACCTGTTCCCGTTGCTGCTGCAGCGCCTCGCGGTAGCGTTTGTTCGGAACTTCGTCGGCGTGGTCCAGCGCCTTCTCGACGCTTCCGTATTTCTTGATCAGCTCCGCCGCGCCTTTTTCGCCGATGCCCTTCGCTCCGGGAATGTTGTCAATGTTGTCGCCCAAGAGCGCCATGTAATCCACTACCCGCTCGGGCGGCACGCCCAGAATTTCTTCCACTTTCTTTTCATCAACAATGACATCCGCCTTCGCGCCGCCCGATCCCGTGCGCAGCGTTCGCACATTTTTTCCAACCAGCTGCATCATGTCTTTGTCGTTCGAAATCACCAGCACATCCAAATTTTCCTTTGCAGCTTGTACGGCCATTGCGCCGATGACGTCGTCCGCTTCGTATCCCTGCACTTCCAGAATCGGCAGCCTCAATGCCTCGCATAATCGCCGCACAAATGGCAATTGCACGCGCATTTCATCCGGCATCGGCTGCCGCTTCGCCTTGTATTTTTCAAACAGTTTGTCGCGAAACGTCGCACCGGGAGGATCAAACACAATGCCGATGTAGTCCGGCTGGTAATCCTTGATGAGTCTTCGAAGAATATTGCCGAACAGAAACGGTACGTTGGTCGGCGTGCCACCCGGCCCCGTCAGCCGCTGCGGCATGGGTGCAAAAAAGGCGCGGTAAATGTGCGCCATCGCGTCCACTAGAAACAGTTTTTTCGGTGCAGCAGACATGCCGGCGAGTATAGCAAAGGCCCGCGGAAGCAGGCTTAGTTCCGCGAAAACAGATCTGGTTCGGCAAAAACAAAAAGAAGGGCGCGAGTCACCGTGCCCTCTCTGACTCTCATTGTTGATTCGAGCTACTTGCTCGGCGCCGCTTCCGCTTGCGCGACGAGCAGTAGCCTTGTTCCGCTGTCCAAATGCACATTTTTGCCGCTCGAAGTTATAACTGTCGTTTGGTTCGCGTTCGAAGAGGCTGCGATAAGTTTCAAATCATTCAATCCATACACGCCGCGGCTGTTTGCCGAAAGTTGCGCGTCACCATTCGATCCCATCGTTGAACCGGGAGCGCCAACTGGATAGCTCGGCGTTCCGGTCGCCGGAGTCTGTGGCCGGCTAGAGCCCATCGGCGACCCGCCAGCCGCCGAAGCACCCGACCCGCTCATCGGATCGCTGCCCGGTCCGGATGACCCGGCTGAAAAATCACTTCGTGGCGCGGCCATGGCAAGTATCGCCACATTTAGCGGTATCTCCTCTCCCTTCTTCGGAATCGCCTTATCAAACTGAATCGCCAGCGTGGACCCGCTATCGCCTTTCGATCGCGCCGTTGCTTCCGTGACGTGCCCCTCCAATTTTGCTCCTTGCGGAACAATTGTTTTGCCGCCGTACTTTACTGCCTCTGTCGTGTGCGCCTCGACTTTATCGCCTACCTTGACCCTCTTCGAATCAACCGACGAATTGAGTTGCGCATTGATCGCGGTTCCGCTGGGCAGCGTTGCCGCGGCTGTTTGCGCCTCCGCCGAAGCGCTCGATGCTGCCGGCGTCTGCGCGCTCGTTTGAGCTTGCACTGCGGCCCCTGCCGCAAACATGGCGCCAACCAAGACTGCAAATCCAGCTCGTATCATTTCTTCATCCAATTGCGAATGGGCTGGGCAACCTCTATGGGAATCATCCCTATATAACGGGACGCTCCCGCGCGACGATTAGTTGCATTCGCACCACAAAGAACGAAGCTTCGGAACGCGAGCGAGAAATAGTACGGCCAAAATATATAATTTAGTGGATAGGTGACTCGATGTTGGTCTGTCTGGGCTCGTCTGTCTACGAAATGATGCCCAGCGGCTTCGCTACTTCCGCCAAAATATCCGCCGCCCGCAGCAGTTGTTCTCTCTTGTGCGTCGCGCTCACGATGGCCCGCAGCCGCGCCTTGCCTTCCGCCACCGTCGGAAAACCGACCGCTGGCGCAAACACGCCCGCCTCGAACAGCTTCTTCGAAAATTCGAACGCCTTCGCCGCATCGCCTACATGAATCGGGATGATCGGCGTCTCGCTCACTTTGAACTGAAAGCCGCGTTTCTTCAATTCCCGCTTGAACATTTTTGTATTCGCCCAAAGCTTCTTCACCAGCTTTTCGCCTTCCGGTGAATCGAGCAGCGTAAACGCTGCCTGGCACGCCGCCACCGTCGCCGGTGGATGCGAAGTCGAAAACAAAAACGGTCGCGCACGCAAATACAGAAAATCAATCAAGTCGCGCGATCCGGCAACATACCCGCCCATTGCACCGATGGCTTTGCTCAAGGTGCCTACCTGGATGTGCACGCGCCCGTGGCAATTCAAATGATCCACCGTCCCACGCCCGCCCCGCCCCAGCACACCGCTCGAGTGCGCGTCGTCCACCATCATGATGCAGTTGTACTTTTCCGCGAGGTCGCAAAGCGCCGGCAATGGCGCTATATCCCCGTCCATCGAAAATACGCCATCCGTAATAATCAGCTTCTTCCCTGGAAACTCTGCATGTTCCTGCAGGATGCGCTCGCAATCCTTCACGTCCTTGTGCTTGAACACCTTGATCGTCGCTTTCGAAAGCCTCGCTCCGTCAATGATCGAAGCGTGATTCAACTCGTCCGAAATGATCAGGTCTTCCTTGCCGAGCACGGCGGAAACCGTTCCCGCGTTCGCGGTAAATCCCGACTGGAACACTACGCACGCTTCCACATCCTTAAATCGCGCGATCTGCTCCTCCAGCTCGATATGAATCTTCATCGTCCCAGCAATTGTTCGAACCGCGCCGGCTCCCGTGCCGTATCGCTTCACAGCGTCCAGCGCCGCCTTCCGCAGCGATTTGTGCGTCGTCAATCCAAGATAATTGTTCGACGCCAGATTGATCACTTCCCGCCCGTCGAAAATGCACACCGGCTTCTGCTCGCCTTCGAGCACCCGCAACCTCGGCGCCACTCCCTTCGCCCGCAGCTCATTCAACTGATCGGAAATGTACTGCAAAGGATTCTTCTTCGTTGCGATCGTTGCGGTATCGGACATTCTTAGACTCCTGAAGTGGACTTGGCTGGTGGAACTACTATTCTGCGTTAGCTCGCGCTTCCGAGCAAACAATTCGAAATCAAAGCATGAACGGCGATTCGCTTAGCGCGGCATCCCATTCGGATACAAAAGAATCTTCCCCGCCAACCCGCCCTGCAACTTCGCAAAAGCATTCTCAAATTTCTCCAGCGGCTCCCGCTCCCCAAACAGCGGCTCCAAATTCAGCCGCCCCGCCTTCAGCAGCGCCGTCATCTGCACCCAAGTCCCATACATCCGCCGTCCATAAATCCCCTGCACAGTCGCGCCCTTGAAAATCACGTCATTCACCAAATCCAGCGGCACGCTCTCCGTCGGTATCCCCAGCAACGACGCCCGTCCTCCCGCTCGCAACGCTTTAAACCCTTGCTGAATCGCCGTAGGGTTCCCGCTCATCTCGAGCAGGGCATCAACTCCCGTGCCGTTCGTCTCCGCAAGAATCCTTCCAACGGCATCCTCCGCCGCTGGATTCAGCACCACGTCCGCGCCCATCTTCTTCGCCATCGCGCGCCGGTTCTCGTTCGTCTCTGTCGCAAACACCGTCGAGCTTCCGCAAGCCTTTGCCACCGCGATGGACATCAATCCAATCGGCCCGCACCCCGTCACCAGCACCGTCTGCCCCGCAACCGGCCCGGCCAGCACGGTATGCACGGCATTCCCCAGCGGATCGAGAATCGCTCCGTAATGTTCCGGAATCGCCGGGTCGAGCTTCCAAATATTCGACGCCGGAATCTTCACGAACTCCGCGAACGCTCCGTCCTGATCGATCCCAATGATCCGCAGATTCTGGCAGATATGCGCTTCGCCGAGCCGGCACTGATGGCAGTGCCCGCAATTCACATGCATCTCCGCGCTGACGAAGTCCCCAGCCTTCACCGCCGTAACCTCGTCTCCCACTCGCTCTACCACACCGCAAAACTCGTGCCCCAGCGTCACCGGCGGCTTGATCCGTCCTTGCGACCACCGGTCCCATCCATAAATATGCAAATCCGTCCCGCAGATGGACGCCGTCTTCACGCGCACCAACACGTCCGCCGCACCAATCGCCGGCACCGGCGCCGTCTCCATCGACAGCCCACGCCCCGCCTGCATCTTCCGCAACGCCTTCATCGTCGTCGCCATCTACTTCGATCCTCGCTCAACGCCCAATCCCCGATGCTAGCACACCACCAGTAGCACAGGCTTCAGCCTGTGTCGCCCGTACATTCGCACCACGCTCGATCCGCAACGTCTTCAAAATAAATAAATGTAGCGCTGGTCGACCGTAGGGAGCCCTGCGCTTTCCTCTGCCTTGTCCCGTTCTCCTCACCGCGAAATTTCCTCCAAAACCAATCCATTCGTCCGCGGCCCCATAACCCCCACCACTCCCGCCACCAAAATCATCGCCACCGCCAGCAACGCAAACACCGCCGGCACTCCATGCACTAATACCGCTCCAATCAGCAGCGAAGTAAACGCCGCGCTAAGCCGGCTCCAACTATAAGTAAATCCCACGCCAGTCGCTCGCAGCCGCGTAGGAAACAATTCCGACTGATACGCATGAAACGCCGCTGAAAACCAATAATTCGCCAGCGTCAAAAGCGCCCCAAATCCCACAACCGCCACAGGCGCAATAGAATTTCCAAATCCCAACTCCCAATCCCGCTACAAGTAAAGCCAGCACCACGATCGTCCACTTGCGCTCCATCCTGTCCGATGTAACCGCCGCCAGCAGCGGCCCAATCGGCGACACGACCGCGATCAACATCGTGTATTCCAGCGAATGCAGCAAAGTAATTCCCCGCTTCAACAAAAACGTCGGGGCCCAATTCGCAAATCCATAAAACCCAATCGTCTGCAGCGCCTGAAAAATAACAAGCATCACCGTCCGCGAAAGATAAGGCCGCCTCCACAACTCCCAAAACGAAGCGCGCTCCGCCACCGCTTCAGTTTTTCCGCTCGTACTTCTTTGCTCGCCACTCGTCACTAGCCACTCGCCACTTCCTCCATTCGACGAAAACGACTCCTTCTCCAGCCCCGACATGATCGCAGCCGCTTCCGCTACTCGTCCCCGGCTCTCCAACCACCGTGGCGACTCCGGCAACCTCCGCCGGAACCACCACGTCAAAAGCGCCCCCGACGCCCCAATCACCATCACCCATCGCCACCCGCTCATCAAAAAATGAGTCGGCACAAGCAAGCGCGAAAGCACCGCCGCCACCGGCACCGCGCAAAACCCCGCCACCTGGGTAATCGCCACGTACCGCCCCCGCGCGCGTCCCGGCACCACCTCCGTAACATACGTATCAATCACCACGATTTCCGCGCCAATCCCGACACCCGCAAAAAATCTCAGCGCGATCAACCAGCCTGCCGTCGGCGCAAACGCATCCGCAAACGTAAACACCGAATAAATCAGCAGCAGCAAAATGAACGCGCTCCGCCGCCCCATCCGGTCGCTTCCCATCCCAAACACCACCGTCCCCACAAACATCCCCAAAAATCCCGCCGCCACAAAAAACGTAAATTGCCGCAAGGTAAGAAATCCGGACTGCTGCAACGCCGCCCCGATGTACGCCACAATAAAAATGTCGTACAAATCAAAAAAATTCCCCAGCGACACCAAAGCAATAAACCGCCGGTGAAACCTCCCCAGCGGCAACCGCTCAATCCTCTCCGCAATCGTCAAGTCGTCCCCGAGTGGCTAGACTTCAGTCTGTGCTACCTGCCAAACAGCCTAGCTGATCCGTTTGTCGATGGTGGCTCCGCTCGCCTCGTGAGTAGATCTGCTCCTCGCTGTGCGAATTGCCGCTCACGGATCACGTTTGCCAATTTCCTACGTTGGCACGGCTGCCTATGCCTCAGCCTTCACTTCACCTCGCCACCAACCCAATCTTCTCCAACGCCCTCAAATACTCCACCACCATCTCCAACGGCACCGGCCCATACTCCGCCGACACCGCATCCCGTATCTCCTGTGCATTCCTCTTCCCATCGGCAAAATTCAAAACCTCATACGCATACTCCTCGCCTTCCCCCCACAATCCCTCATAACTTATCAACTTCGGCGTCGCCACTCCCGCCGTCTTCGCATGATCCGCAAAATAGTCATATCCAAACACCGCCAGCGGCCCGTTCGGCTCTCCGTTTCTTTGAAAACGGATTAGCCCATCGCCAGTCGGTTTGGAGGCGAACTCATACTTTCGTCGGATTCAGGGTCACGTCAATCAGCGCCGCTCCGTAGTGCACTCGTAGATCTTCGGCAACTGTTTTCGAAACAAATGCCATAACGGAATCGCCGACCCTCTCCTCGTGCCGCCTCCAAACATCGGAATAGCTGCCAAGGTTGGTGTATCCAGCTATCTCCCGCCGCGAAAGAACGAGGGCAGCCCTGCGGTTGCTCCCGCTCACAACGAACAACATTCCTTAAAGGCTCGGCATTGGAATCACCAAGATTCGCCAAAAAATAGCCGCTAGCCGCCCCAATAAACGCCGCCCTCTTCAACTTCGTCGTATCGATATTCGCCGCCGTATCAAAATTCGTATGAATGTACCGGTCCGGCCAGTCATTCATATAAATCGCCGGTATCCCGAACGACGAATCCTGATACACATCGTGGTCGCTCCCCATCGTGTACGCCGAATACTCCGCCCGCAGCGGCTCCTTCCCGCCCTCCGGCGCCACAAACGGATACTCCGCCTTCCCCGTCGCCGCAAATTGGTACGACTCCTCGTTCACAAACTCCGCAAACGCCCACGCCACGTCATGCACAAACGACGGCAAACTCATCGGCCCCCGCGTCACGTGGAACACCGCCTTCGTCCCCGGCCCGCCTCCCACCATGTCCATGTGAATCGCCGCTTTGATCCGCGCGGCAAACTCCGGCTTCGCATTCAACAGCGTAATCGTCCCTTCAATCTCCGGCGGCCAAATAAACCGTATCGTCCGCGCCGGCCGCGCCAATTTTCCCTCCGCAATCAACTTCTGCAAAGTCCGCGCCACCTCCAAAATCGTCACGCACCCGCTGGCATTGTCATTCGCTCCCGGCCGCTGATGATCCAGGTGGCACGAAAACGCAATCTCCTCCTCCTTCAACTTCGCATCCGCCCCCGGAATCGTCGCCGTCACCACTTCATAATTCCCCGCATGCTGCCCCGCCTTCACCACCGCATGCAGCGTAATCTTCTCTCCGCGCGCCAGCCGCTCGCGCATCCCCCGCGCCGTCTTCAACGACACCATGAACGCAAACGTCTTGTGCTCCGTAAACGTCTCCAAATGCCCCCACCGAATCAAATTCTCATCCTCGCCCCACCAAGCCGTTCTTCTGGTTCTGCGCATAACTCACAATCCCCGCCGCCCCAAACTTTCCCCACCGCCAAATCCTGCACCGCCCCCGGCGACGCGCTCACCAACACAATTTTCCCCTTCACGTCCTTCCCCGCGTAATCGCTCTCCTTCGTCCCCTCGCCTACATCCACCAATTCTTCGCCGTCACATCCGCCGACTCGCTGTCCTCCGCCAACACAACCGGCTCCGCCGCTATAACTTGCCAATCATTTCTCGCTCGGAAAGCATCTCAAACCCGATTGGGTCCAGTCAGTTTTGTTCTTCAGCAGAATAGCCTTGTACTTCTTCGCGGCCTCTGCGCATCCACTTATGATCAAGCCAAAGCTCCCTGAGTTGCGCGAACTCCGCATCCCACGCCGGCCGCGACCTCTGCGTCCCATAAAAAATCTTCCCATCCGCCGGAAACTCCAAAATCTGCACATCGCTCAACCCATACGCCCGCGCCCGCTCCGCCACCAACTCCGCCGCCGCATGAAATCCCCGCGACCCGCGCTGCCGGTGAAACGTCGCAATCACCTCCAAATTCCGCTTCGCCGTCTCCCCGCTCAACTCATTCGCCAAAGCCGCCACATCCCCCTCCGGCAATAGCGGCGGCTTCTGCCCCCTAGCAGCCTCCGTAAATGCCAATGCCACCCCAACGCAAACGATTCCAAACCGACGAACGGCTCTCATACACGCACCTCCATCCAAAATCCCGGCAACAGTAGCACAGACCTCAGTCTGTGCACCGTCAACCCCGAGCCTCCCGATACGTTCACCACCAAATAGCAAGCCATGCCAAGTCCTGGACTTGAATCCGTCTCAACCGCCTCGGGGGCACAACGTCTCAATACCATTCGCAATTGAACCGATGGCCCATACATCGCTCTTACGTGTAGGGCCTCTAACTTTTCCACACATTTCCACAGCCATATCAAATCATTCAATCCCTCGCCAACTCCTTCCAATCTCTCGACTTCCGCCACTCCCATTCGAACCAGCGCGCCCGATTCGAATTGCATTCCGGTAAACTAATAAATTGATTGACAATTGGTACTCCCACTGCTACCATTCCCCATGTTTCGACCACTTGACATCCTCCACCGATCGATTCTCCGGCCCGCATGCACCCAAGTTCTTCCTTCCCTTCACCTTTGCGCACACGGCGTCTCCGCTCTTGGCTCTCTTCCTCTCCGCTGTCATCCCGAGCGCAACGCGGAATCTGCTTTTCTCGGCTCCATCTCGCTATTCGTTAGCCACGCCCGCCCCGCCAAAGGCACTCTTCCTGCGGTGTCAGCTTTCTTTCCTCCAACAGTCACCATCCACGAGTCACCAATCACTAAGCCCTTTAGAATCCGCACTTACAAAAAATGTGCCCTTAACCCCTTTGGAATCCGCACTTCCAAAACAAGGGACTTAAAGTCCTTTAGAATCCGCACTTACAAGAAAACCCCCAGGGGGGTACCCCGGCTGCCATCGGTTCTTTCTCTTCCTCTGCCCGCCGCTCCCCTCCCGAGGCACAGCTCACGAGGCAAGCAGCTGCGTCATGGGCGGGCTATTCTTCCTTCAACTTTCAACTTTCGACTCTCGACTCTTCAAGTACAATCCCCGCACCTCATTCTGGGGGATCGATGAGCTTTGACCAACGCCTCGAAGAAATCCGCACCGGCTTCGAGCGCCCCTTCTGGGTCGCCAATATCAGCGAAATCTTCGAGCGCCTCTCCTACTACGGCGCGTTCTCTTCTCTCGCCGTCTATCTCCAGGAAAAACTGAATTTCTCGACCGAGCAGACCGGCACGCTCACCGGCATCTTCGGAGGCATGGTCTGGTTCCTCGCGATTTTCGGCGGCGCTGTCGCGGACAAGCTCGGCTTTCGCCGCGCGCTCTCGATGGCCTATCTCATTCTGGCGGCCGCATACTTCCTGATCGGCTCGATCGGTGCGTCCTGGCTCGCGCCCATTCGCGGCGCGGTTCCTCTCAGCGTATTTGTCGGCGTCATCCTGATTCTTCCTGCGCTCGGCATCGCTCTCGTAAAACCCTCCGTCGTAGGCACCACTGCCCGCGCTTCCAAGGAAAACGTCCGCTCCATCGGCTACTCGATTTACTACACCATGGTGAATATCGGCGGCACCGCCGGTCCCTTCGTCGCGGATTGGGCCCACACGCACTTTGGTCTGGAAAGAGTTTTTCGCATTTCTGCTCTCAGCGTTTTTGCGATGTTTTTCCTGATCCTTTTTTTCTTCCGCGATCCGCGCAAACCGGGCGACGAGCCCGCGCCAAGCTTGCTCCAGGTCGTGCGCAACTTTCGCGCGGTAATCTGGCCGCCGCGCTTTCTCATCTTCCTTCTCATCTTCACCGGCTACTGGATCGTTTTCTGGCAGCAATACACCAGCCTGCCCGGCTACATCCATACCTACGTGAATGCCAAAGCTCGCGTCGAGCTCATCCTCATCACCGACGCCGCCATCGTTGTCTGCCTCACCTTTGTGGTCAATTACCTGGCCCGAAAAATTCCCCCGTTCCACGCGGTCATTCTTGGCACCGTCATTTCTTCCATGTCGTGGCTGGTCCTGGCGTTCTGGCCGACCGTGATAGGCGCAGTGGTTTCGATCGCCGTCCTGGCTCTCGGCGAAATCATTCAGCAGCCGCCGTACTACGCCTACATTTCACGCCTTGCGCCTCCGGGCCAGCAAGGCACCTACATGGGCTTCGCATTTCTGCCAATCGGAATCGGATCACTGATAGGAGGCTGGTTCGGCGGGACGATGATGCATCATTTCGGCGAAGTCGCTCACCATCCCGAGCGCGCCTGGTGGGCCATCAGCGCCGTCGGGTTTGCCACCGCTCTTCTCCTCTGGATTTACGACCGCGCCGTCAAACCCGCCCCGCAGGAACCGGCATCATGACGCGGCACATCGCATTCTTATTTCGGAGGATTTTGTCTGGACCCGAACTTTTGACTTTCAACTGTGGACTGTCGACTGCTTCAATTGACCATGCGGCGAAGCGAAGCGAGCGCCTGCCGCGCCAGCGAATACCGCGGTTCGACTTCGAGCGCCTCTTGAAAACACTTCATCGCGCGCGCGTACATCTCCTTGCCGAGATACGCGCGGCCCAAGTTGTAATGAGGAAAATGGCGCGGCTCGTAACGGCGCGCTTCGATGGCGCGTTCCAGCCACGGAATCGCATCATCGAAGCGTTCCAGCTCGATCAGATAGGCTCCGATGTCGTTGTACGGATTCCCGAACTCCGGGTCCACTTCGATCGCGCGCTTGCACTCGGCGATCGCGTCTTCGATGCGGCCCTGAAAGTGATACGTCCAGCCGAGAAACGTGTAGGCCTCGGCGGTGGGATGCAGTTCGAGCGAGGATTGGTAGAGCTCCACGGCCCGTTCGTAGTCGCCCTCCATTTGGGCCTGATAAGCGTCTTGGAGGATTTCCCAGGCTCGCGTCAGGGTTTCCTGGCTCATGGGGTAAATTGTTAACACACGGTTTCGGGGTCGTCAAAAGTACGAGGGGGCGACCTGTTCACAGGGGGAACCTGTACCTTGTGCCGGGTGCCGGGAGTGGAAATTCCGGTGATAAAAAGAGAAGATGGAAGCGCACCTCGCACTCGAACACCAAGGGGGGAGACGTGAAGCGAATCATTCTGGTTCTTGGGATCGCGGTATTGGGCACGGCGGTAGCGGTTTTGGCGCAGGATCCGCCGGCAAAAACGCCTGCAAAAAAGGCCGCGCCAGGCAAGACCGGCTCGGCCAGCAAAGGCAAGGAAGTGTTCGAGCAGAAATGCGCCATGTGCCACTTTGCGGATAGCGACGCGAAAAAAATCGGCCCCGGACTAAAAGGAATCTCCAAGCGCGGCACGTTTACCGTGAACAACAACAAGTTTACCGACGAAACGCTGAAAACCTGGATCGAGAATGGCGATTCGTTGATGCCCCCTTTCAAGGATGCCCTCGAGGAGCAACAGATCAGAGACGTCATCGCCTACGTGAGGACGCTCTAACACGCAGATAAAGCCACTCTAATGCGTGGGTGAAGCGTTCGCCATTCTCCGGTGCGTTTGAGTTTCACGAGCGCGTCTGGAATATCGCGCACTTTTTGAAGAATGGTGAGCGAGGTGGGAATTTCCCGTAAACGTTTGGAAATACCGCGGCAAGCAAAAAGCCCTCGATAGCCTAATCACTCAGGCCATCGAGGGCAAACTCAACCGGGACACCCGCCCAAGCACCTAGCGCGGTCCGAAGTGGCAGCCGGCAAACTCTGCGTGAGAGCGCCGGCCGATTCTCGTGCGCTGTGTCTGGGCCCTTTCCCTGCGAAGCAGAGAATCTACTTCAGTACGGCGTCCTTGAACGCCTTCGCCGGGCGCAGGCGAACTACGGTCTTGGCCTTGATCTTGATCGCTTCGCCCGTCTGGGGGTTACGGCCCATGCGCGCCTTGCGGTGCGCTTTCACGACGCGGCCGATGTTCGGAATAACGAACTTGCCCGCGCCGCCCTTGGCTTCCTTCACCGCGAGCTTAAAGAGCTCTTCAAAAAAGAGCGCTGCGGTTTTCTTGGGTGTGCCGCACTTCTCGGCGATGTGCGACACGATCTTGCTCTTGCTCATTGGCTTGGCTGCCATCTAGTCTGCTTATCCTCCTGTATTTACTTTCCACCCCGAACGAGCGGGGCAGGCCGCGAGCGAAACCCCCTGGGTTGGCGTGAAAAACTCGGGCCGCACGGCACTATAGCCAAGCTGAAAGTAGAACGCAAGGAAAAACCGCAAAAAAGGCTGGAAAAATGCGGCTTTTTTGAGAGGCGCTTGTGAATAACCCGCAGCAACGCCGTCTGCAGCAATGCGCCGGATAAAGATACCCGCGGCTAGAGGCCAGCGAGCCCGGAATAGAAATTGGCGATAGCCTTGATCCCGCCGAAATAATTCTCCAGAGCGATATGTTCGTCGGGCGCGTGCGCGTTTTCATCGGGCAGACCGAAGCCGATGAGCACGCAGGGAACTTTGAAAGTGTCGTGCATTTGCGTGACGAAAGGGATGGAGCCCCCTTCGCGAATGAAGACCGCTTTTTTCCCGTAACCTTTTTCGAGAGCGTTTTGAGCAATCTTGAAAATTGGCGCTTGAAATGGCGCCACCCACGGCTTGCCGGTGCTGAGCACTTCGAATTTGCACTTGACGGTCTTTGGCAAAAGTTTGCGGACGTGTTTTTCGACGAGCTTCGCAATTGCGTGCGGTTCCTGATTGGGAACAAGGCGGGTGGAGAATTTTGCGAATGCTTTCGAAGGGATGACGGTCTTCGCGCCTTCACCCTGATAGCCGCCCCAAATTCCGTTGAGCTCGAGCGTGGGACGGGTCCAGAGCTGCTCGACAATGGTGAAACCCTTTTCGCCTGCGTAGCCAGGCGCGCCAACGGCTTCTTCGAATGCTTTCTTCTTCCAGGGCAGCGCATTCAACGCTTTGCGTTCGGGCGTGGAGATCTTTGCGACTTTATCGTAGAAGCCCGGAACGGTGACGCGGAAATTCTTGTCGTGAAGCTTAGCGAAGAGCTCGGTAAGAATGGTCAGAGGATTGGGAACCGCACCGCCATAAACGCCTGAATGGAGATCGCGGACGGGACCAGTAAGTTCGATCTGGTAGTAATTTAATCCACGCAATCCGTAGGTGATGGAAGGCACGCCTTTCGCGAGCATGGACGTATCCGAGACGATCAGCGCGTCGGCCTTGAGTTTTTCCTTGTTCTTTTGCACGTAGTCCCAGAGACTGACGCTGCCGACTTCTTCTTCGCCTTCGATGAGCACTTTTACATTGATGGGCAGCTTTCCATCCACTTTCTGGATAGACTCGAGCGCTTTCAGGTGGATGTGCACCTGGCCTTTGTCATCCGCGGTGCCGCGGCCGAAGAGATTTCCGTTGCGCACGGTGGGTTCGAACGCGGGAGAGGTCCAAAGGTCGAGCGGTTCCGCAGGCTGCACGTCGTAGTGGCCATAAAAGAGAACAGTCGGCTTGCCGGGCGCTTCGAGAGATTCGGCGTAGACAAGAGGATGGAGATTTGTGGGAACGATTTCGATTTTCTGAAAACCGGCGGCGCGAAGATTGTCCGCCACCCAGCGAGCCGCGCGTTCGATGTCCGGTTTGTGTTCGGTTTTGGCGCTGACGCTGGGAATTCGCAAAAATTCGCACAGCTCCGCCAAATGCTTATCGCGATTACCTTCTATAAATTCAGCAAGGTTCGTCATGGGGCTCTCGGGGGCTATGAGTCCTTTCGAATAAAATCGAGCGAAACTTGAAGCGTATGTATGTGGCAGCGGAATGAGTGCGGACTTATGAAACCGTCCCCGGCTGCTGAATCCTATTCTAGGGCGGGGTGTGCCTTGCGCACAAGCGGGCTGGAACGCGAGCTCCAGATTAACTTGCGGTTTGCCGACCACTCGCTCGGAGTATCTCCGGCGGGAACGGCGCTTTTCAGTACAGCTCGTTTTGTAACTATTCGCCGGAGCTGTCTAGGGTTTCTGGAATGCCAATCAAAATCAAAGACGGCCATTCAAGTTCGGCACCCGCTTGTGATCTTTATGTGTTTCTGGTAACAGTTCAATAAATGAATCTATCCATTCTCGTCTCCGTCCTCTTGCTCGGATTCCTGGCGCTCTACCGCTTCCACCGACGAATGGTCGAAGCCCTGGCTTAGCGCTCGGTCTCCCTGCGATCCTGGACGCCCGGGGAAGTACCGATGAAAAAGAAGCTCCGTACGTGGTTGGCTGGTGTGAGCTCGGCCTTTCCCACCGCCTTCAGTCCCTACTGGCGCATGGTGCCGCTAGGGCGGATGAAGATGTTCCTGGCAGGGTACTTCTTCGTCGGCGCCGCCGGCGGTTTCGCGTTCGATCTATTGCAGCTCAATGCTTCGCGCGTCGGCGGAGGTTTCTTTTGGCCTGTCTTAGTGGGCACGGGAGCGATGGCGCTTAGGGCCGCCGGAATCAAAAGAGTTCGTGTTATCCCTCTCCTGTTTCTGCTGGTTGTCCTGACCGCCTGGCTGGGCTACTGGGCCTCGCACGTTTCGCCGTCTCTCCCGGTCCCCGTCGCTGTACATCGGCGCGTGCTATTCGATGCGATCGGGATCTTGGTTGGTATCGGTTTCGGGGTTCGATTTCTGCTGTTCTTCGCTGGTACGGAGGGCGTGGCCAGCGTGCGTATGCAGACAGAGCTTTCTTTGGCCCACGGTATTCAGGCGACCCTGGTTCCGACCGTCTCTTTCCAGAACGCGAGTTTCGAGTTATACGGCAAATCGATCCCTAGCACAGAAATGGGCGGCGACCTGATCGACGTCATCGATAGCGACGGTGGGTTGGTGGCCTACGTCGCCGATATCTCCGGCCACGGCCTGCCCGCCGGCCAGCTCATGGGGATGTTGAAGACTGCCATGCGACTCGCCGTGCAATTCCGCCAAATGCCGGTAGCAGCGCTCGAGAGTGTGGACCGCGTGCTGCCGGATCTCAAGGAACGTGAAATGTTTGCCACCCTGGCCCTGCTCCGCTTCGATGGCTCCAGTGAAGCCGAATACGCGTTGGCCGGCCATCCGCCGATCCTCCACTATCGGCACGGCAGCAGGGACACGGCCCGTCTCTCCATGGAGCAGCTTCCGCTGGGACTGATCCCCGGCGGTTCCTATGCTAGTAAGCGCGTCATCTATTCACCGCGCGATCTCTTCTTGATGGTTACCGACGGCATAACGGAAGTAGCCAATGCCAGAGATGAAGAATTTGGCCTGACCCGCCTGCAAGAGCTGCTGACGCAAAACGCTACCAGAGCCTTACCGGAGATTTGGGATCTCATCATGCGCGAGGTGCGACAATATGGTCTGCAGCAGGATGACCAAAGTCTGCTCCTGCTGCGCGTGCTGGATCCGGCCATCCCTCTCGCGACCTGAATTCCAAAGGGGCGCAGGAAACCCGAAACCCACTTGGACGCACAATGGGCGAACCGTAATGTGCCCCGGGCTTACTCAGTGATTTCTCCCGGATGACGGTGCCAGCTCAACTGGTCGGCGCAACACTTGCGCGAAGTTTACTCGCAGGAGTCTGAAAGCCCAAAGTTTTTCGCGGGCGTTGATTTAGACGCAGCGCGATCTTGTCCAGTTGGGATTGCGTGTAGCCGGAAAGGTCGGTTCTCTTCGGCAAGTATTGACGCAGCAAGCGGTTGGTGTTTTCGTTCGTTCCTCGCTGCCAGGGGCTGTGCGGATCACAGAAGTAGACTTTCACATTCGTGGCCACCGTGAAGGTTTTGTGTTTGGCCATCTCCAGCCCGCGATCCCACGTCAACGAGCGCCGCAGGGATGTTGGGAGCCTGCGAATTTGCCGGCTCAATGCGGCGACGACCGCAGCCGTGTCTTTGCTTCGCACCTTGACCAGGGCAGTAAAACGCGAATGCCGTTCCACCAACGTTGCGATGTGACTGTTTTTTGTGCCACCAATGAGGTCGCCTTCCCAATGACCAGGAATGGCGCGGTCTTCAACTTCAGCGGGCCTTTCCCTGATGGAGATGGCATCTACGATTTGACCGCGCGAGTCTTTAAAGATACGAGCGTGCTGCGAGCGGCGTATGCGGCGTTTGGATCGCAGGTGCCCGATCAGCTCTTTTTTCAGCACTCCGCGGGCTTGAATGAACAGGCTACGGTAAACCGTTTCGTGAGACACGCGCATGCTCTCGTCATCGGGATACTGGATCTTCAGCCATCCAGAAATCTGTTCCGGCGACCAATCCAGAATCAGTTTACTCGCAACCATCTTCCGCAACCTCACATGAATGGCCAGAAGGCACCGCTTGGGCCGCAAGGCCGAGTCCCAGGCTCGCTGATCCGCTTCATGGGCTCGATACTCAGGACGACCACCATGACGTGCGACCTCCCGGCTCACCGTCGACACCGCGCGCTCCAAACCTTTGGCGATATCACGAATCGACGAACCGGAAGCGAGCCCCCGCGAAATGTCCTCTCGCTCAACCACTGTGAGCGCTAGCACCGAGCGCCGACGAACCGCTGGAACAATCCCACCGTGATGCGACAACAGACAGTGAATGGACGTATGCGGCCTGTCAAAGGCGCGCCCAATCGTATGCAACGACTCTCCCACTTTCCAGCGGCGCCACACGTCAGTCCGCTGCGCCGCAGAAAGCTCCACGTATTTCCCTTGCGTCATAGACACCACCTCGGAAGGAAGATTTATATCAGGTGGTGTTGCATCGACCTATTGAGACCACCGGGCTAACCGGACAAAGGGTTTCTAAAACCTGAGGTAATGCGAGGAATCAGGCAGAACCGGCACTACTGCCTTATTAAGTTTTTGCTTGTGGATATAAGATGGTGAAGAAAGTCAGGAGCAATCATGGCCCATCAAACACCACTGAGATATATCTTCTACATTGCCGCCACCCCGGAGAAGGTGTGGGAAGGTTTTGTGTCGCGGGAGTCGAACCGCATCATCTTCTCAGGCGCTGAGATTCAAGCGGACTTTAAGCCCGGTGGCTTGCTCGCATGGGTGGGCGCGGGACCCGATGGCAAGCCAATGCCCTACGTTCGTGGGAAGTTCCTGCGGTTTGAGCCGCCAAAGGTCTTTCAGTATACCTTCGCAATGGGCCAAAATGATAACGTGTCACGCGCAACTATCGAACTGGTGCCCGAGACCGAAGCCACCAAAGTAACGGTGACGCATGATGAATGGGCCGAGGGTGACCACACTTATGCTGCCTGCGCCGATGGATGGCCACGTATTCTTTCCCGCCTGAAGACACTGCTTGAAACCGGGAAGACATTTAAGCCGCATTGATACGAGGTGGGAATGGTGTGAAATCGTTCGCCCCGCAATATGCCCCGAACTAGCGCCTGACTATCGCGACGAACGGACAAGTCCTCTTTTGTCCCCCAGCGCAGACTGCGGGCGAGTGATGGACTACTCGGAAGTTATTGCGAGCCAGGAGTCCCGTTGTGGAAAGATTCCGTTTAGAGGGTGACTTGCCGCAAGCCTAGTTGCAGGAGGTGTTAGCGCGAGGACGGTGCTTGTGGAGAACACCTGTCCTGTCGGCCAGTTTACGGTGTTTGCGGGAGGGGCCGATGATTGGTGGTATGAACGGAACAACGTCACCAACACACCGGCGCAGCGGGCGAGCGTTCCACAAGATGCGGCTGCAAGCGCAAGGCCGCGCGCACAACGGAAAGAAATTCAAAGAGTCCTGCGAGACAGTAGTGGTGAACGCGCACGGCGGTTTGCTGATGCTGAAGCACGAGATTGATAACGGCGAGATGCTCGTTTTGACGAACCCGGAGACATTGGAAGAACAGGAGTGCCGAGTAGTGTATCAAGGAGAGCCTTGCGACAAAGGGCAGAGAATCGGCGTGGAGTTTTTGACGCCGGCGCCACATTTTTGGGGATTGGAATTTGGCGAATTGTCCACGCAGGGAGACGAGGCATCGGCTGTTCACTAAACGCCGTTCACCGAGCTTCCGTTTCACGCAGTTCACTGGCCGTTCGTCAACCACCGACCGGTTACCGCTCCATAGATATCGTTCACTAACCGTTCGCGGAAGCGCGCTGCGTTTTGGGTGCGGCTGTGAGGGAGCGGCCACGGCGAATGAACCAATCGCACACGCGCCAGAGCAGCAGGACGGCGACAATCGCGCCGTATGTTAACGGCCGCAGGACCGCGGACTTCACCAGCCAGTAGTAGTGAATCACACCACAAATTGCGCTGATATAGATGGCTCGATGGAGTATTTGCCAGCGGCGTCCGCCGAGACGGCGAATCCATCCGGCGGTTGATGTGAGCGCCAAAGGAATAAGGAGCACGAATGCCGTAAAACCTACGGTGATGAACGGGCGCTTTGCGACATCCTTCCACATTGCGGCCACGTCAAAACTTTGATCGGGACCGAGATAGGTGAGGAAGTGGAGGCAGGCGTAGAAAAATGCGAAGAGGCCGAGCATGCGGCGGAAGCGAATGAGATCAGGGAGTTTGAGAAGTTTGCGCAGCGGCGTGATGCAGAGAGTGAGGATGAGGAAGCGAAGAATCCAATCTCCGGTGGCGTGTTGAATGAACTCGACGGGATTCGCGCCAAGATTTGCAGTGAGAGCGCGCCAAACTAAAAGGCCGAGAGGCACGAGGCACAGCAGAAAAACCGGGAGCTTAGTCCATCTGTTGGCAAGGAACGAGGGCACGCTTCGAATGAGCCTCAGTAGAATTTTTTCAGGTCCATGCCGGTGTAGAGGCTAGCTACCTGATCCTGATAACCGTTGAACATGAGAGTCTTGTGGCGAAAAATTTCGCCGAGGCGACGCTCCGTGGCCTGAGACCAGCGGGGATGATCGACACTGGGATTGACGTTGGAATAGAAGCCATACTCGTGAGCGTTTGCGAGATTCCAGGTTGTGGGTGGTTCCTTCGTTACAAACTTAATTTTGACGATCGATTTGATGCCCTTGAAACCGTATTTCCAGGGAATGACCATGCGCACAGGCGCGCCGTCCTGATTCGGCAGGCTTTCGTCGTATATGCCGACACAGAGGAGCGTCAACGGGTGCATCGCTTCATCCATCCGTAAGCCTTCCACATAGGGAAATTCGATGCCCGCCAATTCCGGTCTCGCAAGCGGCATTTGGCCCAAATCCCAATAGGATTCAAAGGCCACGAATTTCGCTTTGGGAGTCGGCTCGACAAGCTTGGCAAGGATGTTGAAAGAAAAACCGATCCAAGGAACAACTATGGACCAACCTTCGACGCAACGGTGGCGATAGATACGTTCTTCAAGCGGAGCAAGCTTGAGGATTTCGTCCATGGTGAACTTGCGCTTGGTTTTGACTTCGCCTTCCACAGAAACGGTCCAGGGAGAAGTGCGGAATTTTTGGGCGTTTTTTGCGGGAGTATCCTTATCAATGCCGAATTCGTAGAAATTGTTGTAATGCGTTATGTCTTCGAAGGAATTTTGTTTTTCGGTGGTGCTGAAGGGGCTCTTCGCTAGATTGGTGAATTTCGTTCCGGCGTAGACGCCTAACGACGGGGACGCGAGTTCGAGCAGATTTTCCCCGGCGAATGCGGCGGCGCCGGCGATGCCCATGGCTTGGAGAAATTTGCGCCGGTTAAAATAAAGATCCTTGGGCGTGACGTCGGCGTAGGTCAGTTCGGGTTTTCGCTGGAGCAACATCTATCCCTTCCTATCTTCACCATGAAGAAGCGCAGAAACACTGACATATATAGTACGCACCTGCGTTTAGATTGGATGCAAAAATTTGCTTTAGGATTCCAGTGCCGGTTCGCAATTTCGTTGCGGAGCTAGCGGTGACCGTGCAGGCGCTGCAGCGCGGTTTGGGCTGCGACGACACCATGGTATTGCGCTTCTTCGAAGATGGAGATGCCGCTGAGATCGGAATTGGCGAATAGGATGCGGGAATCGCGGCGCGTGAGGGTGCGGCGCTCTTCGGAAAAAACGGAGCCGACCGCGGGGCGGATCATGGCGTGGCCCATGCGCATGATGTCGATGCGGGAGACGCACTGACGGATATCGGAGTGGACGCGCTCGAGGTCGTGGAGAATCGCTTCCTTCCAATAGTTCCAATCCTTGTCGAGAAGAAGCTGGCGGTTTTGCGCGGGAGTGCCGTCGGCGAGAGCCCAATAAAAAGTCCAGACGGTGCGCTCGATGTGCGTGCGGAGACTTTGGTGTGTGGCATCCACGTAGCCCAGGGTGGGCGAGTCAAGAAAAACGGTGTCCCAAGTGGGCTCGGCGCCGCGTGAGTCGGGGAGGCGTTCGAGCGCGAGATTGGCGGTGAGCCAGGGAGAGTAGACGAAATCGTGGAGACGGGGAAAACCTTCGATGAGGTAAGGAACGAGAAATGTGGGCGCGGCGAAAATGAGAAATTCGCATTGAAATTCGGTGTCGCCTGCGAAGACGCTGACGCCGCGTTTTGTTTGCGCTATGCGATGAACCATTTCACTGGTGCGAATATTTTCGCCGACGCGTTCGAGAAGACGGCGCGTGATCCAGCCATTTCCTTCGGGCCACGTGAGCGGGCCTTTTTCTTCGGCTTCGCGCGAGGAAAAATAATGGACACCCGCCCAGGCGGAAGTGTCCTTGGCGAGCGCGCCGTAGTCGTCGCGGCAGGCGTAGTTCATGTACCAGCTCACGAGGCGCGAATCGCAGCCTTGCTGCTGGAGCCAATCGGAAAATGGGAGGCGGTCTAAATCCTGAAACTTGGAGGAGCGGCCGAGTTCGAGAGGGATTGTGAATTCACCGCTCGAGCGGAATTTTGCGAAGAGATCTTCGAGATGCTGAAACTGGTCACGGTCTTTTTGTGTGAGCCCGACGGCGGGCTCGAGGCCGTCCTGCCAGCGGCCGTAGAGAAAGAGGCGCTCCTGCGGCGCGAAACAGAGATAGCGCTCCTCCCACTGGCCATTTTTCAGGACGCCGAGATCTTCGAAGAGTTCGCGGACGTATTCGGCTCTGGGGCCGGGGACCGGAACATAGTGCGCAGCCCAGGGATAGGCGGTGATTTCGTTTTCGCCCCAGCGGGCATTGCCGCCGGCCTGCGAATTCATTTCGAGAATGACGAAATCGGTGAAGCCGCGTTTGCGCAATCGCCACGCAGCGCTCAGGCCGGCGATGCCTCCGCCAACGATGACTACGGGAAATTTTTCGACGCGTTTCGGCAGAGGAAAGGAGGCGCGATCGCGCAGGAGGTGGCCCATCTGGAAGGAATCGTTGACGAACGAGCCAGCGATGGGGCGATCTGTTTTGAGCGAGAGTCCAACGAGGGCCGCACTGCCGGCGCGGAGAAACTTACGGCGTCCAACCTTCAATGACTGATGTCCTTCCAGTCGTTTTCGTAAGCGCGGACGAGAACCTGGCTGTTCAGTTGGTTGGGCGGCATGGGAAGGGGGGCCATGTCCGGCGGAAATTGAAACAACGCGGGCAGGCCTCCCACGTTGAGGAAACGGAGACCGCTAGGAAGAGAAACAGGCGGAGTGTATTCGTGCGTGGAAGCGAGGATGAACCCCCACTCACCGAAGGACGGAACGTAGACGTGATACGGATAAGTTTGCAGGCCGGCCTGCTTGAGCGTTTGCGCGATGCACCAGAAAGAATCGCGGGCAAACATCGGCGAAGTGCTCTGGACAACCATCAGGCCTTGCGCGCTGAGATGGCGCGCGGCGGCGCGATAGAAGGCGGTGGTGTAAAGCTTGCCGAGGGAATAATTCGTGGGATCGGGAAAATCAATGACGATGAAATCAAAACTGTCCGTGTTCGAATCGACCCAGGGGAAAGCGTCGGCGTTGATGATATGAACGCGAGGCGAGAGGAAGGATTTGTCGTTGAGCTTGGTGAGCATGGGATGCGTGGAGAAAAGCTTGGTCATTTCTGGATCGAGATCAACGAGAGTGATGCTTTCGATTTGCGGATATTTCAAGATTTCGCGGACGGCGAGGCCGTCGCCGCCGCCCAGGACCAACACGTGCCGCGGAGCGGGAACCGCAGCGAGGCCTGGATGGATGAGAGCCTCGTGATAGCGGTATTCGTCGCGAGAGCTGAATTGGAGATGGCTGTTGAGAAAAAGGCGGAGATCGTCTTTGAAGCGAGTGAGGACAAGATGCTGGTAGCGAGTGTCGCGAGCGAAGATGATGTCGTCGGCGTAGATGTTGTCCTCGGCGGTAGCGGTGATGTGGCGCGCGTCGGCCATGCCAACTCCGAGAGCGCATAAGACGACGAGACACGCCACGCGCAGAGTACGCGTGCCGGAAAGCTGGGCGGAAAACAAATACGTGGTCCAGAGCGCGACACCGGCGTTGACGAGACCGAAGAGCATGGCGGAGCGAACGAGGCCGAGGCGCGGCACGAGGAGAATGGGAAAAAGCAGAGAAGCACCGAGCGCGCCGAGGTAATCGAAGGTGAGGACGTGCGCGATGACGTCGCGGAATTCGTAACGGTCGCGCACGATGCGCATGAGCAGAGGGATTTCCAGGCCGACGAGGACGCCCATCACGATTACGAGAGCGTAGAGAATCAGCTCAAACCCCTGCGTGAAAGCGAATGCCAACATCAGGAGAGCTGAAGAAAAACCGCCGATCACGCCGAGCAAAAGTTCGATCCAAACGAAGCGATAGACGAGGCCGCGATTCAGATAGCGCGAGAGAGCGCTGCCGATGCCCATAGCAAAAAGGTAGGTGCCGATGATGGTGGAGAACTGGAAGACGCTGTCGCCGACGAGATAGCTCGCAAGCGTGCCCGCGACGAGCTCATAGATGAGGCCGCACGCCGCAACCAGCAGCACCGAAATGAAGAGCAGAATGCCCATGCGCTAATGAATGGCGGCGGCAATGATGATGCAGATGCCGAGGGACATGGCGCCGACCAGAATGGCCAGCGCCATGTTGTGCTCCTGCACGATTTCCTTCCAGAGATGATACGGCGTGAGCTTATCCATCACCACAAACGCGATGATAAAAATGAGCATGCCGATAAAGGCGAACACTAATGCAGCGATGACGTTGCCGAGCGGAACGAGGTTCATCTTATTTGCCTCCGGTGTAATGGTGATAGAAGCCGTAGACGGAACGATAGGAGCCGGGATTGTCACGAACGGACTTGGGAACATTTTTTAATTGGCTGATCCTGTCGAGACTCCAGCCGTGATACTGGGCAAATCCCGTCCCTCCGAGGACCAACACTCCATAAGCAAGATAGAGTTTTCTAAACATCCTTTATTCCTCCGAATTTCCGATCTTAATGGGCGGATGATCGCTCTCGGCCCAGCGCATGCGCTCGAAATTAATGGAGCGCCAGGTGATGGCGATAGCCGGAAGCAGCAGCGCCAGAAGTGCAATGCCAAAGAATCCGAGGACGGGGACATCCCGCTTCACCTCTACCGAATAAGCGATGGGAGGATGCTTGGGATCGACCTCCGGCTCGATGCGCAAATAATAATGACCAGCAGGAACGCTGGGGACGATGACGGTGTCTTTTTGACTGCCCTCGGTCCACGAGCCATCACTATCG
This sequence comes from uncultured Acidobacteriota bacterium, assembly GCA_963727945.1. Taxonomy (GTDB): domain Bacteria; phylum Acidobacteriota; class Terriglobia; order Acidiferrales; family UBA7541; genus Acidiferrum. The sequence goes on along the minus strand of CAVSIW010000045.1, from coordinate 37,732 downwards.
TAGCCATGGTAATAGCTAACTTCACGGCCGAAATCCCAGGCTTGCCCGGTGTCCTGATTGATTAGCGCATAGTTTAGATAGATCCAGGAGTTGTCAACACTGGCGGAAGTTAACACTTCCACATTGGAAGTCCGGCCGTCCAAATCGAACGGATTGGTGACAAACGAGGCTTCACCTTTCGGCTCTCCGGAATTCAAGCGGTAGCTGGAATCGAACACCGTCCCTTTGTGCGAGATGAGGTCAAATCCCGCCATTAGCACCAGCAGAAAAATGGCAAACACAAGGAAGGCAGCCCAAATGCCTTTGACATTTTCGCTGACCGGCGAAGGCTGATTTTCGTAAACGCCGACCGCTTCGCGGAGGGCTTCCCGGCAGATTGAAGGCCTTCCAAATGTCGGCGCCGTACATGTATTCGCCGAGGGACCAGGTGACCTCGTTGGCAGTTTTTTCAGAGGACAAGACGCGTGGCGGTTTGACGTATTCGGTTACCGTCGCATGTTCGCCGACGCGGACTTGCCAGGGAAATTCGCCGAGAACGTAATTCGTGTCGGCGTCGGCGGTTTGAAAGTGCCGATACATTTCTCCGAGATAAACGGCGGAGGAGATTTGGACGAGTGGAAGTTCTTTGCAAACGCTGATGTCATTCCAGTGGCCGCAATATTCGGTGAGATAGCGAATTCCCTTGTAGGGATTGAAGAGGACATACTCGTGCCAGTCGTAGCGAATGCCCTCGACCTTGATGCTGCGGCGCTGGAAGCCGATGACTTCGTAATCCGTGCCGCGAAGCTTGCCGCGCGTGCCCAGAGGAATGAGCGGGGGGACTTCGCCGGTGATGACTTGAAATTTTTGCAGGACTTGAAGATTGGGATCTTTGGCATCGAGAATGGAGTGGCAGCTTTCGCAGACTACGGTTTCGGCGTGTCCCAGCGCACGAAGCGTGATGGCCGCGCCGCACTGCGGACAATTCAAGGCTTTCGCTTGCGGTTTGGGCGGATTCGAAAGTGGCGGCGTGCCCGTGCTCATCACCAGCCCTCGAAACTGCGGAGATTTTTCAACTTGAGATCGTCGAACTCGACAAATTCGCCGAGATAAAGAGCGGGCTGATCATCGCTGAAATCGAGCGTGGCGAATTTGCCCGTCTGGCTGCGAAGGTCGGCGAAGGTGACGTCGGTCTTGTCCCAATATTGAAAAGGCAGCTCGCCTTCGACGCCGCGATAATGCGCAGGCGTAATCACGCTCACGGTGTAGTTTTGATTGTTCCATGTGTATTGCTGTCCGACTTTGACTTGCTCGGGGGCGGGCAAGCCGGTCGTGTTGCTAGCGAAAGAAATGGCGTATTCATTCTGCGCGTCGGAGAGCCAGGCGCTGGTGCCGTCGTTCATCGTGATATGCCATTCATTCCAGCCGCCCTGGTCATACTCGTAGAGAATCCGGCCACCGACGACGAATGCTTTATTGCGATAAATCCCTTCTGTGTTGAGCTGAATCGGCGAACTGTCCGGAGGAAGATCGGCGACTTGGCCGACTTTCTTCAGATCCACGTCGGTGCGCACGAGAATGCTCTTGCAGTACTGACAAACCGTCTGTACGCTGCTGGACCATTGGAAGACAATTTTCGCGCCGCAGTTGGGACAGTTCGAGACGGGCTGTGTCATCGTGCGCTGCTCACGAGATTCACAAAATATCCTTGCTCCACGCTCTAATCGCTGGCCGCCTGATGACGCGCCACCTCATAGGGACGCGCAAGGCGCCTGACGGAAACGGTCTTTGCATGGAAAAGCTGCTGCAAAGCGGCTTCAAAATTCCATTCGGCACGCGGAACGCAGCAAAAGAGGTTGAGGCAAAGCGAATTGTGCTCTGGAAAGGTATGGCAGGCGATGTGCGATTCCGCGAGCAGACACAGGCCGGTGATGCCGCCGGTGCCGGGAAATTGATGCCACTGCGTTTCGCCGACGGGACGCAGCTTCATGCCGCGAATCATGCCATGGAAAAGCGTTTCCACGGCGCGGAGGTCGCGCAGCGATTCCGAAGAGCAACCGAAGGCCTCGACGACCCACTCGATTCCGCTCATGCCCGCATCACCACTACGCCTGGGGCTTTCCGCATTCCGGACAGAATTTACTGGTGCGCGGGATGGGCTTGCCGCACTCGCTGCAGAATTTCGTGTTCGCTCCGGCCGCAGCAGCGCCCGCTGCCGGAGCCGCGCCACCGCCGCCTGGCGCCGACGAAGTGGATTGCTTCACGGCGTCCATCATCGCCTGTCCCATCGCGACGCCTGCACCAAGCCCGGCGCCTATTCCGACTGCTCCGCCACCTTCGTTTGCGGCAGCAATCGGAATCGCTTGCGCCACCTGATACTGCGTGAACTTGCCCATGTCGCCGAGCACGTTCATGCTGATGCGCTGGTCGAGCACTTTCTGAAGTTCTTCCGGGAGCGAGAGATTCTCGACGACGAAACCATCGAGCGACAGACCGTAATCCGTGAACGCAGGCTTGAGCTGTTCGCTGATTTTTTCGGCAATCGCGCCCTGGCTAGCGGCCATGTCGAGAAACGGCACCTGGCTGGCGGCAAACGCGTCCGTCATTTTGGCGATGATGGTGTTGCGCAACTGCCCTTCGAGATCAGCGACGCGGTAGAGGTCACGCGTGCCGCTGATTTTTGAATAGAACGACTTCGCATCGCTAATGTGGTAGGAATAAATTCCGAAGCCGCGCAACCGTATCGCGCCGAACTCTTTATCACGGATCGTGATGGGATTTTGCGTGCCCCAGTGCTGATCAGTCTGAATGCGCGACGAGAAAAAATAGACATCGGACTTAAAGGGCGACTGGAAAGCTTTATCCCAGTTTTTGAGATAGGTGAGAATCGGAAGCGTGTTGGTGTTGAGCGTGTAAAGCCCGGGTACGAATGCGTCCGCGACTTTTCCCTCATTCACAAACACGGCGAGTTGCGAATCGCGAACGGTAAGCTTACCGCCATTCTGAATCTCGCGATCTTGCATCGGATAGCGGTAAGCAAGAATGCCGTCTTCCGGCTCCGTCCAGTCAATGACGTCAATAAATTGTTTGGAGATAAAGTCGCGAAGACTCATGAACAACCTCGCTTCAAAAGCGGCTGATTGAAGATTCAGCCATCAGATAGAGGCGATGCTACGGTGCGGAGCACAACAAGTCAATGGCCTTCAAAAACGCGAATTGGCGAAAAATTGCGATTTGTTATGAAGAAATTGCCGGGAAATCGAAAATCGCGCCGTCGAGACTTCGTTTTGCGGTGAGATAACCGCGCCAGCCGTCATTTCTTCTTCTTTTTATCGGATGACGCTGCAGGCGGAGCGCCAGCAACGGTGAAATCCCAGACCGAATAAAAAAGCTGCGGGCCGGCGCCGAATCCACCCATCCCGCCCATTCCGCTGAACCCGGATGGCTTCAAAGTTTGGCCCTTGAAGGGGTGAAGTACCACGGCATATTCACCAGGCTCGAGCGCCTGATCCACGTGAACCACATAGACTCCGCGCTCCTCTTTGTCCAGCCGGACGGGCAGGCGATCTTCCGAAACCCACTTGCTTCCGCCTCCGCCGCCCATCATGCCCATTTGTGATTGCGTCGCGCCCACCAGCCGGTAGTTGTCCTTCGTTTGAACCAGACGCACCAGCGCCGGCTCGTATTCGTCCGGGTCCACGCCGGGAATGTCGCCAAAGTTCAGCTGGAACATTGGCGTGGGCGTATTCAACCCTCGCGAGGAGTGCAAACCGGGGAGCCCCCAAACGTAGGTCATGGTTGGTCCCTTGGGGCGCCCGTGCCCCATCAATGAGCTGCCCATCGAGAAAGCGGACATCGCCATCATTCCGCCCGGACCCGCGCCAATGGCCGCGAAGCTCAGCGCAGTAGACGCTGCGGAATGTAACAGCATGCCGCCTTGGCTCGGTCCGCCCATCTTCATTTTTGATTGCGCGATCTGCGCTGTGGACGCCGGGATTTCTTCCTTGGAGGGCTGGCTCATGAGGTAGACGTGGGGCATCTGCTCGGGCGTCATAACAGAGAACATGCCACCCATGTTCCCCATCGCCATGCTGGATAATTGCGCCTGCATCGCAGGACTCATGCCCGCACCGGTTCCGCGCATGCCTCCCGTCATAGCCACAGGTTGACCTTGCGCCATAGTGGCGGGCGATACGGCTGCCGAGGACGCAGGAGCGGATGCCACGGAGGAGGCGGTATCCGTTGCAGGAGAAGCGGTCGAAGACTGTGCTGCGGAAGAGGCCGGAGCGGAAGTTGCCGCGTTCGACTTTTTCATTGTGGTTTGCAACATGGCGCGGATCACTCTATCGCTGACGCCGGCGTTCTTTAGATCGATCAATGCGGAAGGAGACACATCGAATTTCGTGTCGTTGGCATCAATGACGGTCAAAAGTGTCTCGTCATCAAAATGATTTTGCGCCATTTGGACGATGTCGGAGTTTTGCAGGACCTTTTTTTCTTTTTGATCCTGCGCGGGCTGCGTCTCGAGAGCGATAGAGCGTGCTGCGAAAAGCATCGTGAACGACAAGACGGCGAGGAGCAGTTTGCGCTTGCTTTGCATGAATCCAACCTCGGAGGCTGCCATAAAATCGCGGGGCGCGATGGCGATGTCCCTCTTCGAGGAACCTGTTATGCGCAAGAGTATACCACCGGAAGTCAACGCGAACACCCTGTCCGGATTCGCTGATTGTCCTGATTCAGACAGAGCGCTGGCGAGTGACAAGAATGCACATTTCAGAGCATTGGTCTTTCCGCTCTGTCCCAAGCGAAAGCCATTGGCACCAAAATGTAGCAAATTGGCCGCTAACTCACAGAATACGTTAGAATTAAAAACGGAGGAGTGGGTGAGCGGTTGAAACCGGCGGTCTTGAAATGGTGTGGTGGAACTAGAATATCTGACGACAACCGCGGCTGCTGCACTCTTACCGGATGACGACGTTGTGTCCGTGGAAGTTGCCACCGTAGAGAAAGTCCACGGATCATGTCTTTTGGTGCAACGGTTTGATCGAACTTCTGAGGGAGCGAAGATCCACTTTGAGGAGTTCAATCAATTGTTGGGACGGCCGTCGGAAGCAAAGTACGAAGGTTCGTACGGCGAGATGGCTGCGTTCATCTCGGCAAATCAATCGCAGCAACGGGAACAAGACATTGATCGGCTGTTTCGCAGGGTATTGACGTGCATTCTCCTTGGTAACAACGACGCGCACGCCAAGAACTTTGCTTTGCTGTATACCCGGGAAGGATTTCGGTTAGCGCCATTCTACGACATCGTAGCCGCAACGTTGTATCCACGTTTCAAGAGTTCGGGCATGGCGCTGCGCTTGGTTGGGGGAACCAACCCACACTCTCTAAGCGACATCGGGCCAAAGCACCTGTTACTCCTAGCACGTTCGCTCGGGCTGAACGAGGCCGCGCTGCAAGTTGCAGTGAACAGCTTGCGACGCCGATTGCCGGCCGCGGAAACTGCGATCAAGGCATCGCCAGTTGGTAGTTCGCCGTGGAAGAAAAGACTGGCTGAGCTTCTGAGGAAACGATGGAACGGAACATTCGACTCAATTGGGAGGTGATCGTCCGGGAAGCGCGCAAGCGCCGCAAGGAGCGAGGCCTGACGCAGCAGCATCTCGCTGCGCTGGCAAAGGTTGGCCGCTCGACTTTGCTCCGGTTCGAGAACAAGAAAGGCAACGTGACACTTTCCTCGGTTCTGAGGATTCTTGGAGTGTTGGACATGCTTGACCGGAAGCAGGAGGGAAGTCTCTTGATCAAACGATCCGCAAGCGGTGAAGACGGATTCACCGTGATGTTCTCTCCCAGTTTTGGCGGCGGAGCAATGGAGCCGAAATTATTTGCCGATCGGGAATCGCTAGATGCGTTCCTCAGCGACCTGGACGTTCCTCAGGAAACGAGGAGACGCACATTGGCCGATCTGGAGGCAAAAGGCGGCGCGGCGATTCCAAGGGCCGCCTTGAGCCAAGCGGAACTTCAGGAATATTGGCCCGTTCAATTCCCAGAAGCTCGCTAGCCGAAGAAGGTTTCTGATGAATGGCAGAAAGCGAGATTTGTCGGCTCCAAGGAGAAGTGCGGCTAAAGCAAACGATTTACGCAGGCTGCGTAAATATTTACGCAAATCACGTAATTCAAGCCCGTCAAGCTCTCGCGCCGGGCCGCACGGCCTATTGCAAAGTTAGTGCAGCACCAAGGCGGCGATTATCCTAAGGTGCCGACTTGCAAGATTCAGAATATCCATATACCTCGAACTCGGGACAATCCTCTCGCCTTCGCGCAAGAGGAATTGAAGTGGCAAGACAATGGCGAGATTGTGGCGAGAATATGGCGAGAAATATATATTAGACGAACCTATCGATTGGCCTGAATTCACCATCGGAACGGCTCCTGACCAAGACAATTGGTGCAACGGTCCTTCGGTCAACACGCGAATGCCGGATATCCGTTGGCGCTCTCCCGACAGATTCTTGCCGACTCTTTTCCGTTCATGGCCCAAAAGTGGCGGAGCGGTTGAAACCGGCGGTCTCTCTGATTCTCAAAACCTCGTCTGGAAATAGAAACCGCACCTCTGGCATTTGTAAGTCCATTGTTTGCACAAGAACCTTCAGAACTGTTTCGATAGAACATACACTCCAGCTCACCCGGATCCCGATTTCAGCTACATTCTTGCTACACCCCTGCACCAAAATGCAGCAGTTCGAATCCAAAATGTAGCAAATTGGCCGCTAACTCACAGAATACGTTAGAATTAAAAACGGAGGAGTGGGTGAGCGGTTGAAACCGGCGGTCTTGAAAACCGTTAGGCTCGAAAGGGCCTCGGGGGTTCGAATCCCTCCTCCTCCGCCAGCTTAGGCCGGATTCGGCAAGCCGAACATCGAAGCACCCTCCGGCTTCATTTATACTTAGGAATTCCGCGTCGAATGCGGCACCGCCCTCCCATCCTCTCCCTTCTAAAATGGGTTGACTTGACCTTATGTCTTCTTCCAAAACGATCATCCGCATGGTGGCTATCTGGGTCTTGTTCCTGGCCGTCTATGCGACCGTCGCTCTAGTTCTCCCACGGGGGAACCGTGCTCTTACCAGTTTCGGAGACTTAACTCAGTGCCTTGTCCCGCTGCTTGCCAACGCCGGTCTTCTCATGAACGCTGGAACTCCACATTGGCGCAGAAATCTTTTCTGGATGTTGATCGCGATGGGCTGCACGCTGTGGATGATCGGGCAATTCGAGCGGAGCTACTACGAGCTCTACCTACACCGGGCAATGCCCGACAATGACCCGGTGGACGCCGTTTTTTTCCTGCGCGGGATTCCCATAATGGCCGCGCTGACGCTGCGCCCGCATCTCAAGCGCGGCGAGCTTCACCTCCGATTCGGTTATTTGGATTTTGTATTGCTGCTCACCTGGTGGATCTTCCTTTACATCTTCATCGTGCTGCCGTGGATGTACGCCACTTTTTTGCTTGCGGAGTACAACCACAACTACATCCTGCTGCACAACATTCAGAACATGCTCATTGTCGGCGGCTTCGGCTACCTGTGGTTGAGGTCTACGGCAACCTGGCGGGTAATCTATGCCAATCTCTTCGGGGCCTCGACGCTCTACATGCTCTCCTCGCTCACCATCAACGTCGCCCTCGATCTCAACCGCTACTACACGGGGAGCTTGTACGACCTCCCGCTGGTTTCCTCTTTTCTTTGGTTCGCCCTCGCGGGCGTCATCGCTTACCAAAAACGGGCTGTCCTTGACGCGCCTTCGGAAAATGGGTTCGATGCCGAGTCGGATGGCTCGCGCGGAGAAAGTGTCGTGCCAGCGCGCCTGGCGATGGCTGCAGTTATCTCTTTGCCTGTCTTTGCGATCTACACTCTGCGCTTCGCTCATGAAAACCCCGCGGTCCGCGATTTCCGGCTGATGACCGTACTCGTCGCCTCCATTCCGCTGGCTCTGCTGGTCTTTCTAAGAACTTATCTGGCTGATGCCGATCGCACGCGTTTGCTCGCTAGGTCCGAGCAGTCCATCGAGAATCTGCAGAGGCTTCAGGCGCAAATCGTGCAATCCGAAAAACTTGTGTCGTTGGGACAATTAGCCGCTGGCGCCGCGCATGAAATCAACAACCCGTTGACGGCCATTCTTGGTTTCTCCGATCTCTTGGCCGACGACACAGCGCTTCCGGAAAAAGCTCGTACCACAGCCGGAAAAATTCGCGACCAGGCTCGCCGCACAAAAACTCTCGTTGGCAATCTTTTGAGTTTTGCGAGGCAGGTCCCCACGGAACGCACGCTCCTGGACATCAACACCGTGGTAACCAATGCTGTGCAGCTTCGCACTCTCGACCTGCGTGCTGGGACTGTAAGCATCGAACTGCAGCTAGAATCCGTTCTCCCGGGCGTTCGCGGTGATGGAAACCAATTGATGCAAGTTTTCTTCAATATGATCAGCAACGCAATCGACGCCATGGAAGCAGCTAAAGGCGGCGTTCTGACGATCAAAACAATGCGTGATCGCGCCTATGTCGTCGTTCTTTTTTCGGATACCGGGCCGGGGCTTAAGGAACCCTCCCGCGTCTTCGATCCTTTCTACACTACTAAACCGGTCGGCAAAGGCACTGGCTTGGGTCTCAGTATTTGCTTCGGCATCGTGCAGGAGCACAGCGGCAGGATTCTTTGCTACAACCGGCAAGAAGGCGGCGCCGTGTTCCGCGTGGAGTTGCCGGCCGTCCTGGCGGCTCTGCCCACGAAGGAATTGCAGCTCACCGGCGCGGATCCGAATCCCCTAAAGCCTTCCTAATATCGCTTCTCGTCTGGCCGCAAAACTGCATCTTCGAACATCTCGATGCCGCGGGAGTCATGTTAGAGTCTTGTTTCGAATTACATCCAACAAGTGGGAGACGCGATGACGGATACGGCCATCGTGACGGAAAAACTAACGCGGCGCTTCGGCGAGTTGACGGCGGTGGACGGCGTCGACCTCAAAGTTGCCGCAGGGCAATTCTTCGGCTTCCTCGGGCCCAACGGGGCGGGCAAATCCACAACCATCAAGATGCTCACTGGCCTGCTGGCTCCGAGTTCGGGGCGCGCCGAGCTTCTCGGCTTGGACTTCGCAGCGCATCCCGTCGAAGTTAAGCGGCAAATTGGCGTTGTTCCCGAAGGCATGGGCCTCTTCGAACGACTGACGGGCTCCGAGTATCTTCACTTCGTTGGCCGCATGTATGGGCTCGATCGTCCCACAACGCAGCGCCGCTCCGAAGAGCTGCTCGACTTCATGCAGCTTGCCGACCGGCCAAAAACTTTGATCGCCGACTATTCCCACGGCATGCAGAAAAAGCTCGCCCTGGCTGCGGCGGTGATTCACGGGCCGAGGATTCTTTTCCTTGATGAGCCGTTCGAAGGCGTGGACGCCCTTGCCGCGGGCGCGCTCAAGGCGCTTCTGGGCCGCATGACCGAGCGCGGCGTGACCATTTTTCTCACTTCGCATGTTCTGGAAATTGTCGAGCGCCTCTGCAGCCACGTGGCCATCATTCACAAAGGCCGGCTCGTTGCGCAGGGTTCGCTCGACGAGTTGCGCGCTGGTATCGCCGGCGCAGAAGGCAGTAAGACGACCCTGGAGCAGATATTTCTTTCGATCGTGGGACAGGACGGATCGCAGCGGCCGCAACTCGAGGAACTTACTTGGCTGATGTAGCCCACGTTCCCGGTGTTGGGGAGCAAATCCGGCTTGTCGCCGGACTTCGCTGGCGGATTCTGCGCAACAATCTCCGCAAGAAAAGCAATCAGTGGGATTTGATCGGCATGATTTTCGCCGGGGTGTTCGCCGGGCTGGCGGTCATTGGCTTGAGCGTGGGCTTCTGCTTCGGCGCTTACACGTTTTTGTCGGGCGGCCACGAAGGTTGGATTGCGTTGCTTTTCTGGGGAATTTTTCTTTTCTGGCAGCTCTTTCCCGTTTTCACGGCGGGCTTCGGCGTTGGTTTTGAGTTTCGCACTTTGCTCCGGTTTCCACTTAGCCTCCGCGCGTTCTATATCATCGGCCTCGCTTATGGACTCGCTGACTTTGCCGCCATTGCCTCTGTCTGCTGGCTGATTGCCATAACTATCGGTGCAACCGTGGCAAATCCAAGTGTTCTGCCGGCTATGCTCGTGGTTTCCGTCCTCTTCTTACTGATGAACATCACGCTCGAGCGAATGATCGGCTCCTGGCTCGAACGCATCCTGGCTCGCCGTCGCGCCCGGGAAATGTTTTTCGCACTGTTTATTCTCTTTGCTGTCTCCGTTCAGTTCATCTCGCCTCTCTTGCAGAAATACGGCCATACGGCGCAGCCGTGGGTCCGGCACATGCTTCCCTACCTGGCTGTTTTTCCTCCTTCCCTTGCGGGACGAGCCATTGTGGGTGCTGCGCACAATCACTTCACGGATGTCTTAGTCGGCGCCACTGGTATTTCACTCTACGGACTCCTTTTCAGCGTGCTCCTTTGGCTTCGTTTCTCCACGCAATACCGCGGCGAGGAATTGAGTGAGACAGCAGCCCCTGCCCGCGCGGTCGCTCGCCCCGTCTCCCGTACCGCCGAACAAGCCGACGCGCTCCGCCTGCTGACACCGCAAGTTGCCGCCGTCCTTCGCAAGGAGTTCCGCTATCTGTCGCGCAACAGCTTTGCCTTTTTCCTGCTGATCATGCCTCCCGTGTTTGTCCTGCTGTTCACCACACAATTCGCGGGCAGGCATCCTACCGCCATGAAACATCCGATTTCCTCCGAGATGTTTTTCCCGGGCATGATGGCTTATCTCATCCTTATTCTAATGGCGCCCGCATATAACAGCTTTGCGTACGACGGAAAGGGCATCCAAACTTTTTTTAGCTGCCCCGTCAGTTTTCGCGAAGTATTTCTTGGAAAAAATCTCCTGCAGGTCGCGCTGCTCACGTTTGAATTGACGCTTTCCGTGGTTGCTTTTTCCTACCTTTCCGGACTCCCCTCGCTGCCCGTTCTTGTCGCCACGGCCGCCGCGATCGTCTTCAACGTCTCGGGACAATTGTCCATCGCCAACTGGTCCTCTCTGTGTTTTCCCCGCAAGCTCAACTTCGGGCAGATGCGCGGCCAGCGCCAATCGGGCATGGCCGTGCTCGTCTCATTTGGGACGCAAATCATCTTGGGCGCTATCAGCGCACCCATTCTCTTTATGAGCCGTTGGACCGGCAATCCATGGCTTCCTGCGGAGGTATTTGCATTTCTCGCCGCGGCAGCGATCATGGGTTACAGTTCCTCGCTGGATCCTTTGGCCGCGCTCGCTGAAAAAAAGAAGGAATCCTTGATCGACGCGTTGTCCCGTTAATGCCGCATCCGTCTGCGGGTTAATCGGAAGAAAGGGTGACTGTGAATCTTCGCGTTTCCGTTCTTTTCTTGATAGGTACGATCCTCGGTCCGACACACCCGGCAAGCTCGCGGTTTCTTTCGAATACAGACCGCATTTATGAGATTCCCGCAGTCACCGGCTACGAACAGGCATTGGCCGCGGAGATTCGCGAGCAACTGAAAGCACTTTCTCCGAAAACGGACAACCTCGGAAATGTGTATGTCACTGTGGGAAGCGGCGCACCTCACCGCCTCATTGTTACTTCCATGGACGAACCGGGCTACGTCGTGAGCGACATCACACCCGACGGCTATTTGCGGGTGCAGCGTTTGCCACAGGCAGCACCCAACGCTGTTTTCGATTTGCTGCATGCCGCACAGCCCGTTTGGATCATGACCCGCAGCGGAAAAAAGATCTCCGGTGTCGTAGCCGGCCTTTCTCTTCACTTGGAGCCCGGCCGGCAAAATCTTCCGAAGATGTCGCATCCCGATGAAATGTACGTGGACATTGGCGCGATGTCCGCGGAAGAAGTCCACGCCGCAGGTGTGGACCTTTTGGATCCCATCGCTCTCGCTCGCAAGTATCAACCGATCGGCAACGGTGGTGTGGCGGGCCCTGCCGTCGGCGACCGCTTTGGCTGCGAGACTCTTCTCGCCTTGTTGCGCCACATCCGCGAAGCCAAGACCGTCGGAACCACAACGGTGGCGTTTGCGGCCCAGCAATGGACTGGTGGCCGTGGGCTGGATCGCTTGTTGAACGAGCTTCAGCCGGATGAGGTCATCTATGTTGGCCGCCTCATGCCGCCTCGCAGCGCGGATGGAAAAACATCGCCGCTGCAAGCAAACTCCAGCCAGGCGGGCGTCTTGTTGGCCACCGATGATACGTCAAGAAGAGCCCCGCTGGTTTCGCTGCGGAACTTGTCAGTCTTTCCGCAAAGAGCAATCTGCCCATTACGCCGGTGGTTGCCGCGCGGCCCAGGTTGAGCGGCTACGCAAAGACCAGCGTCTTACCGGAGCGCTTCGCGCAACTCGGTGTTTCCACTCGCTGGCCCGTGACTCCCGGGGAATTTGTCGCCCGCATTGATCTCGCAAATCTGGAAGATTTGCTCCAGTCCTATCTGCAAATTCCCAGGCCGACAAGCGGCATCGTCGGCGACGGTTTAGGCGGCATTGCGGGTTCATTTCCACTCAAGAGTTTGGTCGAATCGTACGGTCCCAGCGGCCATGAAGAAAAAGTGCGCGAGCAGGTAAAAGTATGGCTTCCCAAAGGCGCGCAAACCGAGACCGATTCTGCAGGCAATCTCATCCTTCACGTTGGTCATCCAAAGCCGGACTCCAAGACGCCGCGGATTGTATTCGTCGCGCATATGGACGAAATCGGCTACCAGGTACGCTCGATCGAATCCGACGGCCGGCTTCTTGTTGACCCTATTGGCGGCGGATACACCGAGTATTTTCAGGGGCACCTTGTTCGAGTGAACACCGACAAATACCCGGTCGGTGGCGTGCTTGAGCTGCCCGACGGCTGGGATAAACCCGGATTTGAATGGCCACGCGGACCGCGTTCCCTGGACGAGTCTGCTCATGTTTACGTGGGCACCCATTCTGCCGAGGAAACGCAGAAGCTCGGGATTAAAGTGGGTGACTGGATGACGATTCCCAAAGAGTATCGTCCGCTCCTCGGAACGCGCGCCAACGCTCGCAGCTTTGACGACCGTGTTGGCTGCGCCGCCTTGATTGAGGCGGTGAACGCTCTCCCGCCGGACTTGCCGGGCCGCGATGTCACCTTTGTTTGGTCAACCGAGGAAGAAGTCGGTTTGAAAGGCGCAGCGGCGTACGCCGAGCGCGCAGCGAAGGAAGGCAAAGTGCCGGATTTCGTCTTTGGCATCGACACATTTGTCAGTTCGGACTCGCCTCTTGAAACCAAGCGCTTCGCCGACGCTGAGGTCGGCAAGGGCTTCGTCATTCGCGCCGTGGACAATTCCAACATCGCGCCGCGCGAATATGTTGACCGCGTCATCAAGCTGGCGCGCGAGAACAACATCCCCGTGCAATACGGCGTGACCGGCGGAGGTAACGACGGTGCGGTGTTCGTTCGTTACGGCGCCGTTGATATTCCACTCGGCTGGCCGCTGCGTTATTCGCATTCGCCGGGCGAAGTGGTGGATACACGCGATGTAGACGCGCTTGCGAAAATCATCGCCGTGCTTGCGAAAAACTGGTAGAACCGCACTTCAATCCGCAGGGCGCAGAACCTCTGCATAACGCGTGGCAATCGCCTTCCAGGAAAAATATTGGTCCTGGGCGCGGCGGCTGCGTTCCGCGAGCGATGCGCGATACTCGTGGTCGGCGAGCACTTTGAGAAGCGCTTCTCCCAAACCTCGTTGGCGCTTCTGGTCGGCGAACACCACTCCCGCTTCCGTGATGGGCGAAGCCGTTTCCGGCCCGTCCAGCGCCACGACCGGCAGTCCGCACGCAATTCCCGCGATCGCGCTACCGCGTCTCGTAGAAATGCCCCCGCGTACAAAAAGCATCACGTCGCACGACGCCATCTGCCGCACAATTTCTTCTCCCGGCAAAACTCCCAGCGCGGAAACTTCTACCGGCAGCTTTTCCATCAAATTGCGCAGCGCTTTCTCCGCCGTGTCCGAATGGCGTCCCATGACGACGAGCCGCAACTTTCCGATGCGCTCCGTCACGATGTGCAACGCTTCGGAAATGCTTGCGATCTCCCAGATGCCGCTCTCTCCGCCGGTAATCCCAAAAATTGCAATCGCCGGCAGCCTGTTCGCCTCGCTGCGTTGCATGGCCCAAGCCCTTTCTGGTCCCGGCAGGTTCGCGCCCACGGGAATGAAAGTCGCTCGCGTGTGTTTTTTTCCAATCCAGGGAATCTTGCTGACCGGCACAGTGAAGACGCCGAGATCACAAGACCGCAGCGCTTCGTTCATGGCGTGAGTCTGTGCACGCCGGCGCAGCTTATCTATGGTGCGGTTGCCGTGATAGGGCAGCACATCGTGATAGACCATCGCCACGCGCGCGCCCGCTTGCCGGAGAATGCGCAGCACTCGCAAAAACCGCAGCGGAAAGCCGCGTTCGGACCACGACAGCGCAGTGTATTGCACGAGCACCCAGCAGCCGCGCCATTCCTTCGCTTGACGCTCAAGCTCGCGCATCGCCGCAGGCCAGCCGTCTTCCAACCACGCGACACGCACAAGCTCCAACTCAAAACAGTGCGCGCGCAGTGCTTCGCCCAGATATTGACAATATTCTTCGACGGCATCCGTCGGCGCATCCCGCCGGCCCAGCAGCGCAATGCACTTTTGCGTCATCGGGGGAGTGCCAGAATGTGGTTCGTCCCACATGGCTTGCTGATGTAGCCGATCCGCGAGAACTCTTCAAGAAGTATGCGATGGTTCTCTTCGCTGTGCATTTCGCAGATGATTCCGGGACGCTTTTCTCGCAACAACCGCTGCGCTCCGCGAAACACTTCGACTTCCGCGCCTTCCACGTCGCACTTGAGAAAATCCGGCGCCGGTTGCGTCCTGCTGTAATCATCCAGCGAGACCGCGTTCACCTGAATGGTGTCACGCGCGCTTGCAGAGACCACGTGCCCAAGTCCTCGATCAGGGGAAGTCGCGGGATCAATTCGCGCGAAGGAAACCGTGCGCGGTTCCGACCACACTGCTTTTTCTTCCACCGTAATCCATGCAAACGCATTGCGCGCCACGTGTTCGCCCAATCTCGCCGCGATTTCCGGGTCGGCTTCGAACGCCACCACCCGCCCTTCTTTCTCCACTAGCCGCGCCGCAAGCAAAGAAAAAAATCCAATATTTGCTCCGATATCGTAAAAAGTCATCCCCGGCCGCAGATGTCGCTGCAAAGCCTCCTGCACTTCCGGCTCGCCGCCACCTTCGAAATAAGTTTTTCCCGTCCGCGGATTCAGATGCAGCCATAGGCCCTGCGCCGGTCCCTTCTGTACTTGCACCCACGCCAGCGAGTCTCGTGGAACCAGCTTTGCACCAGCCCAGCTAACGCAGCGGCCCAGCACCGGCACGCGCCGCAACTCCGCCAGCGGCGAAGCGTAACGCAGCAGAAATTGCGCCAGCCGGCCTTGCGTCGCGCTCACGTCATTTCTCCACAAGAAAGCTGCCGATGACCAGCGCGTCCATCCCCGAGCTGAAAAAAGTCCGGATCGCATCCGTCGGCGTATGCACGATCGCCTCACCGCGAAGATTGAACGACGTGTTCATAATCACCGGTACGCCCGTGCGTTTGCCAAATTCATCAATCAGCCGCCAGTAAAGTGGATTGATCTCCTTCTCCACCGTCTGCGGCCGCGCGCTTCCGTCCACGTGCGTCACCGACGGAATCACCCCGCGCTTCTCCGGCCGCACCTGCGCCGTGAGTATCATGAACGGCGAGTCGCTCGCGCTCTCCAGATAGTCTCCGGCCGCTTCCTTCTTCATCGAAGGCGCGAACGGCCGCCACCACTCGCGAAATTTCACGGCGTTGTTGACCTTGACGTTCATCTCCGGGTCACGAGGGTCCGCCAAAATCGAGCGGCTGCCCAGCGCCCGAGGGCCAAACTCCATCCGCCCTTGAAACCAGCCGAGTATCTTCCCGTTCGAAAGCAGTTCCGCCGCGCTTGCAGCCACGTCGCCCGCCCGCGTGTACTTCAACTTGTACGTCCGCAAAGTGTTTTCGATAACTTCGTCATCGAACTCCGGCCCCAAGTACGCGTGCCGCATCGGCTTCATAGGCAAACGCCCGCCGCCATCGAGGTACGGCGCAAGCGCCGCGCCGAGCGCCACGCCATCATCCGAAGCCGCGGGCTGCACAAAGATTTTCTCCACCAGCCCGGACGCAGCAATTTTCCCGTTCGCCTTCGAATTGAGCGCCACTCCACCGGCCAGACAAACATTGCGGCTCTTTGTTTTTTCGATGGCCATCTTCACGACGCTCATCATCGCGATCTCGCACATGTCCTGTACGGCGTATGCAACGTCTTTATGCCGCTCGTCAATTTCACTTTCCGCAACGCGCGCTGGCCCGAGCAGCCGCACCATTTCCGCGAACGGCGCCGCTCCATTCGCAACCAACTTTCTCGCGTGCACTTTGTAAGGCGCGGCTTCCGGCTCAATAAACGCGCGCAAATCCACGCCAGGCTTCCCGTAAGGCGCAAGTCCCATCACTTTCCACTCGTCGCTGTTTCGCTGAAACCCCAGGTACTCCGTGAATTCACTGTAGAAATATCCCACCGAGTCCGGAAACGGAATCGTCAAAACGTGTTCGATCCGCCCGTCCCGCCCATGCCAAATCGAAGTCGCCTCCCACGCTCCGCGGCCATCCATCACGACCACCGCCGCATCATCAAATCCCGAAAAAGAATACGCGCTCAACGCGTGCGCCAGATGATGGTCCACAAATCGCATCCGCGCCTTCGTCGTGCCAAAAATCTTCGCAAAGCGTTTCGCCCCGCCCCGCTGGTGCCACATGCTCATGAAATGCAGCGTCGAGTTCAGCCCATTCGTATACGTCGCCGGCATCTTCCCGGAAGCGTAGCACTTCAAATCGTGGCGAAACGACGCGCCCGCAACCTGCCACCCAAAGCACACCTCGTCCAACTGCTCCGCCTTAACCCGCGCAAATTCCAAACACGCCCGTATCGCGTTCTCCGGAAACCGCGCGTCATGCTTCACGCGGCTGATCCGTTCTTCTGCTACCGCAAACACAAGTTCCCCGTCGCGCACCAAACACGCCGACGAATCATGCATCTGCGAATAATTAATCCCCAGTGTGATCATGCAATCCCTGAACCGCTTTTAAATCCGGATGGACGCCTGCTTATTTCGCCGGACGATGAAAAGCGAATGAATCTCCTCCACGATCGTCCAGTCCGGCGCTCCGCCGCCCCGGAAAAAACGGTCAACGAATCTGACCGGGCCATAGTCCGGTGTGGTCCAGCCATCCTGGAAAATTCGCGCGTCGTGAAAAATTACCCTTCCGCCGAGTCTGACGAAGCTGCTCCAGTCCTGCCAATCGCGTTCCACAGCGACCTCGCCGTGATCTCCATCAATCAAGAGCAAATCAATGGATTCATTCCAGCTTTTCGCCGCGTCCTGGCTGAACTTCTCGATCCACACCGCTTTTCCGCGCGAGCTGCCGTTGACGGTCCGCCGCGCCACGCGCTTGATAAAATTCAGCAACGGTATGCGGCTCAAGTGAAATGGGTCAATAAGATAGATCGTCCCGTCTTCCGTCATTCCTTCGCGAAGCGCCAACGCGGAAACTCCCTCGGCAACGCCTATCTCGACGACGCACTTGCAGCCCTGCGCCCATTTTCTGAACGCTGCGTGCTCCGCAGCGGTGTGCTGCGCGAGAGCCGGGCGCAAGCCAACGTACGCGCAAGCGGAATGACGCAGCCAGGGACGGTCCTTCGCTCCATTCTTCGCCGCCACGGTCGCTTCGCCCGGCAAATTGACCACTGCGTATTTCAAATTCTTCTCCGGATCCATTCCATGCCCGCAGCTTGGCAAGTTCTATCTAGCTCTGGCCACCTTGCGCCGCGAGCACGAATACTTTCTCCAACTCTTCAGTGACTCGGGCCCAAGTGTAGCGTTGCATGGTTTCCTGGCCCGCGAGACCGAGCCGCTTCCGCAATTCGTTTGATTGGCAGAGCCGCTCAAGCCCTTCCGCCAGCTTTTCCGCATCCGCGGCGGGAACGAGCAAGCCGTTAACATTATTCTCAACGACATCCGCCATGCCGCACGTGTTCGTCGTGACCACCGGCATCCCTGTCGCCATCGCTTCCAGCAAGGTGAGCGGCATCCCTTCGACTAACGAAGGAAAAACAAAAATGTCATGCGCTGCGTAAACAGCCGCAATTTCTTCTCGCTTCACGAACGGAATCACATTCACACGGTCGCGCAATTCCGCCGCGAACATCTCTTTGACTTGTTCCGGAGGAACAGAGCACCCCGCCACCGTCAGCCGAATTCCAGAAATCTTTTTCGCCGCCAAACCAAACGCGTCCGCAAGATAATATACGCCTTTGCGATCGAGCCACGTCCCGACAAAAAGAAACTCGCATCCAGTTTTCGTTGGAAATTCGCGCGGAGTAAAAAAACGCTCCTCGACTCCATTTGGCACATACCAAAAGAGCCCAGGAGCGCGCTTGTATTTCAGCTCCGCGCAAATCCATGCCTCTCGATTCGCTACTGCGCCGTAGTCCGCGGTCTTGATCGAATAGTAGTACATCGTCTGATGGTAAACGCGGTGCCACAACCGGTTCTTCCATCTGAAATTCCACGCCCGCCCTTTGCGCTCCTCGAGCCGCATCGCCTGAACATAGCGCTCCTCGCTTCCTTGCATCGTCAGCACATAAGGAGGCGCTTCCGCGTTCCCAGACCTCCGACGCCAAGCTCCGTACGCGCATCCCCACGGCGCATGCAGATTTACAACATCATATTTTCCCAGTTCGCGCCGGATTCGCCGCGATAGCGCCCGCGCGAAAAGCAGCGCCTCAAATCGCTTTGGCTTTGCCGGCAGCTCCAGCACGTCTTCCAAAAACCAGCAATCGACCGCGTGCCCGCGCTTTGCCAGCTCAGCAGCGTGGTTCAGCGCCACGCCTGCGGCTCCCGCCTCCTTCTGCCGCGAGACGCCAATCGCAATCAAGATGCGCAACTGAGTCTCTCGGAATGTACGGCGGCTATCTGCCAGGATTCAAGCAGCCCACGCAAACACTCGAAACTTTGCTCATGCCAAATGCCAAATCTCCTCTGCACTCTCACGCCTTGAACTCCTCGGGGCCCGCGACACGCGTGATCCCCGGAACCGGCAGAGCACGCTGCCTAATCCGCCGATACCAACCGCGTGACGCAAGCCAGCTTCGTGCTGCGTAAAACCATCTTGGGGGCAGGAACATGGCCGGCACCGTCGCTACTGCCCGAAATACGCGGTGGGAAAGCGGCGCGTCCGCATGCATCACCTCATAGATTTTCTTCTCTACTCGCACCGTCTCCCACGGTTTGCCACCCTCCAGCATCAGTCGCAACTGGTCAGCTTCCACCTGAACAATCTCGACAATGCAGCCAACCACTTCCGGTGAGGCACCCTTGGCCGGCAGATCTTTCTTGAGCGCATAAGCAAGTGCCGCTATGACTTGTTGCTTCCTCCGCAGCCCTTCTTTTCCCTCGCCCGCGGACAAATACAAATTCCCGCCGTGGATGCCGTAATAAGTCAACGCTTCTTGAAGGATGATCAATTCGCTCATCAGCGCCCCGAGCGTGAACACATATTCGTCCGCTTCGATAACCAGGGCTTCCGGTATCGGAAGGATTCGGCGCGCCAATTCCGTCCGTATGATCATGCGGCTCGTTCCCAGATAACTTCTCCTAAGCCGAAATACTCGTGCTGCTGCGAGCGAGTTCAGTTGCAATCGTTCACTCTTTTCGGGGACGGTTGTGCGAATACTTCCATCGGCGAATGCCTCATAGATTCCATGCCCAAGCAAGCCCACCGACGGCTCCGAGTGCAAAACCTCCGCGACGCGCTTAAGTTTTCCAGGCGCCCACCAGTCATCCCCGTCTAAGAACGCGATGATCTCGCCTTTGCATTCCGGAATCCCGGCATTGAACGCAGACGCTTGCCCTCCATTCTCTTTTCGTAGCACTCGCACTTGCGGCTCAAATCTTCGGATGATTTCCGGTGTGCGATCGCTGGATCCGTCATCTACCACAAGAATTTCCCGCTCCGCAGCCGGATATTCCTGCTCCAGCACGCTCACAATCGCCTTCTCTATGAAGCGTTCGTGGTTATACGTATCGATTAATACGCTGACAAAAGGCTTTGCCATTTGCTACCACGCCCGAGTAGGTTGTTTTCGTGAAGACCGAGAAACCCGCCTGGCCGATGCGTGGATGCCCCTATTCCAGTCTACGATATCTTCACAATCTGGCGCTCTCGTCTTGAGCAGGTCTGGCTCTTCCCAAAAAACTAAGGCTTCCGCCTAGTACGTGTAACGATGACCTCGTCGTATCAACGGTTTTTCAAAAAACCTCCACGATAAACCGGCCAAAAACAAAGTCACGCAAAGCGCAAGCATCGTCACACCGAGACCCTCGAGATTTGAAATGCTGGGGGGTGAATTTAGCAGGACCTTGTGCGCCAGCATGTTAATAGTCAGATGGATTAGGTAGACGCCGTACGAAATCCCGCCAAGCTCTCGCAGCCACCGCCAACGCATCACCTGGGCCACTACTCCTTCCGGTTGCGATAGAACCAACAGCAGAAGGCAAGTGTAAAACCCCGCCAGCCAACTGTAGCCAATCGTAACGGTAACAACTGAGATCGGTCTGACCAACCACCAGAGAAGGACTGTGAGCCCGATCATCATGTATGCAAACGTGCGCTGCAGAACTCCGGGATGTCTTTTCAGAAACCCGCGAAATGCTGGCCAGCGCCAGGCCACTGCTGCCAGTATGCCCAACGCCAAAGCATCCGCCCGGCATGGCATTGCCATTTGAGCAAGGTAATCGTGCTTTGTCAGATATCGGAAGGCAAATAGGCGCAGCAACGGAGCCGCACAAATGACTGTCCCCAGCACGATTACTAGCCGCCGAACAGAAAGAAAGCGGATGAGCGGAGGCGCCAAAAGATAAAACTGTTCTTCGACGGCAAGCGACCAGGTCACGACGAGCCATTCCCATTGGAAGGGCGTAGGGGCGTAGATCACATTTTGTAGAAAGACGAAGTAGTAAGGAACCGCAGCGAGATCTCTCCCAGTAACGGATGACCTGCCATGGAAGAAGAGGACCGCACCTACAACGACTCCAATATAGAGAATCAACCACGCATAGTATATCGGCAAGATGCGGTGAACCCGACGTAGGTAGAACGTGCCAAAATAGCTCGGAGAACCTCGGGCATCCAGGAGGATGCCGCCGATCAAAAAGCCCGAGAGTACGAAAAAGAGGTCAACTCCACTCCAGCCGACCGTGAACGCCGAAAGCAAATGATGCAGCCAGAAGCCTAATGACGCGTGCTGGCTGTTGGCGATGTAATGGCAGAGAATTACCAGTAGAATCGCGAGCCCCCGCAGCCCATCCAGTTCAGGAATGCGCCCCTCGGACGGAACAGCGGATTGTGCAGAGGCCACCCTGGAAACCTCCTTGTGGGCAGCGCTTCGCAGCCCGTCCGATCATCGCGTCGGCTAGCTGCTCAATCCTCCCAAAAGGAAGCTTGCGCCAGCGCGCGGATGTCCCCCCGCTAAGTCTACGACATCTTCGCCGCGCCGGGAGGGGTGCTTGCGTTCCGCCCGGCGCCGCAGAAAACGCGGCCCCGTGCTGCACTCCAGCACCCCTCCCGGAACCATCTTCCAATCCCAACAAAGGGGACATTTTAATCGAGGTAAAACAGGGGACATTTTAAAAGAGGTTTGACAATCACGCTATTTTCTCTTGACAGCCGGTTACTGCTCGCCTATAGTCTGTATCAGGTAACGTTGCGCTTTGAACCGTGCCGCCAGCATCCTTGCTGGCGTTCTTGCTTTCTGGAGCCCTGTTGCCTCATCAGCTCTTTATTTGCCACGCTCATGCGACAAACCGCAAATTGCACAATTTTGGTGCAACTCTAAGTATCTTTAGAATCAACACTTGCAAAAGTGTATCAAAATAAAAGACTTTAACTCCCTTTAGAATCAACACTTATGCAAAACATAGGGGGGAGGGGGGTTACCGTTAACTTAGATACTTGCGATAGCGATTTTTGACTCGCCTATCTTGGGCTCATCCAAACTCCGCCCGTTGCAAGCCGGGTGGTGCAAGCCCAGCAAAGTAAACCCGGGCTGCCACTTAGTGCTCCGCGAGAATAATGTTCCGCCTGCACCCTCTCGCAAACTTCACACCGCGCTGGTGCGAGACTTGCTGCCCACTTCTTCTTCATACCACGCGATAGTTTTTCGCAAGCCGTCGCGCAGGGGCGTCTTCGCTCGCCAGCCAAATTCCGCCAGCGCGCGGGAAGTATCCAGGCAACGCCGCGGCTGTCCATCGGGTTTCGTCGCGTCCCAGCGTACTGCCCCTTCGTAGCCCACCGACGCGCGCACCAACTCCAGCAAATCGCGAACGCTGATTTCCTCCCCCGACCCTAAATTTACGAGTTCGGGCTTTTCGTATCTCTCAGCGGCAAGTACGATCGCCTCTGCGGCGTCCTCCACATACAAAAATTCGCGCGTCGCGCTGCCCGTCCCCCAAGCCGTGATTTCCGCCGCCTGCGCCTGTTTCGCTTCCCAGCATTTCCGGATCAGCGCGGGGATCACGTGCGAGCTTTCCAGATCGAAATTGTCTCGCGGCCCATACAGATTCACCGGCGTCAGATAAATTCCGTTGAATCCATATTGCTGGCGATAAGCCTGCAATTGCACGAGCAGCATTTTTTTCGCCAGACCGTAAGGCGCGTTCGTCTCTTCGGGATAGCCGTTCCAGAAATCCTCCTCGCGGAACGGCACTGGCGTGAACTTCGGATAGGAACAAATCGTCCCCGCGCAAACGAACTTCTCGACGCCGGCGATGCGCCCCGCTTCAATGGCATTGATACCCATCACCGCGTTGTCGTAAAAAAATCTCCCGGGGTTTGCACGATTCGCACCGATGCCGCCCACCACCGCCGCAAGATGAATGAATACATCCGGCCGCTTATCCTTATAGAGCCGCAGCGCCTCGGATTTCTCGCGCAAGTCATATTCCCGGCTGTGCGGAGTGCTGATCTCGCGGCAGCCCGCTGCCCGCAATCTCTCTGCCACGAACGAACCGAGAAATCCGTTGCCTCCGCTCAAGACCACACGCCGTTCTTCCCAGAAGCCCATTCCCGGTCCTCAGTGCTGCGAAGCTTGTCCTTCCACCGCTTCCATCACCCGTGTCACCGAATTTTCCCAATGATTCCAGTGGCTGAATTTTTTCTCCAAAATCGCTTTCCCGCGCCCAAGCGGCGATAGGCCCGCAGCCGCCAAATCCGCGTCCACCATGATCGCCACGAGTTCGCTGAAACCAATGCGCGCTTCCCAGCCAAGTTTCTCGCGCGCCTTCCGCGTATCCGCGATCAGGCAGTCCACTTCCAGCGGGCGCTTGTACCGCTCTGACATTTGTACGTGCTTGCGCCAATCCAGCCCGGCGTAGGCAAACGCCTCTTCCACAAATTCGCGCACCGAATGCGCTTCGCCTGTCCCAATGACGATGTCCTCAGCCGTATCTTGCTGCAGCATCTTCCAGATCGCTTCCACATACTCCGGCGCGTAACCCCAGTCGCGTCGCGCATCGAGATTGCCAAGAAACAGCGTGTCCTGTTTGCCTGCGACAATCGCGGCCACCGCGCGCGTGATTTTTCGCGTCACAAACGTTTCGCCGCGCCGCGGGCTTTCGTGATTGAACAATATTCCGTTGCTCGCAAAAAGCTGGTAGCCCTCGCGGTAAATCCGCGTCATCCAGTACGCATACACTTTTGCGGCAGCGTACGGACTGCGCGGCTGAAAGATGGCCGTTTCGCTTTGCGGAGGCGGCGCCGATCCGAACATCTCCGAGCTGGACGCCTGATAAAATCGCGTCTTGCAGCCGGCCCGCCGGATCGCTTCGAGCAATCGCATCGTGCCGAGCCCGGTGATGTCGCCAGTGTATTCCGGCATGTCAAAACTCACACGGACGTGGCTCTGCGCCGCGAGGTGATAGAGCTCATCCGGCGCAAAGTTGTAGACCAGACTCAGCACCCACTCCGTGCTGGAGAGATCGCCGTGATGCAGGAAAAGCCGAGTGCTCGGCTGATTCGGGTCCTGATAAATGTGGTCAATGCGCTTCGTATTAAACGTGCTAGCACGGCGGATGATGCCGTGAACTTCGTACCCTTTGGAGAGCAGCAGTTCGGCGAGGTACGAGCCGTCCTGTCCGGTGATTCCCGTGATGAGTGCGCGCTTCATGTGCGATTTTTCGTGCCTCTTGTTTTCCCGCAGCCCCAAGTACCGCGCTTTGTTGATAACTTCTTAGAATGCGTCCTTATTGTAAGAGCCGCGCGAGAAGATACAAATAAGTGCCTTTGTAGGCACGCATACGAATATAAG
This sequence comes from uncultured Acidobacteriota bacterium, assembly GCA_963727945.1. GTDB lineage: Bacteria > Acidobacteriota > Terriglobia > Acidiferrales > UBA7541 > Acidiferrum. The sequence continues at coordinate 13,270 of CAVSIW010000045.1, read as the reverse complement.
GATACGCCGCGACCGCGAGCGGCAGACACGCAGCGTATTTGAGGCGTACAAGGAATTGCACCGCGCGTTGGCGTGCCGTCGGTGCAGCATGCAGCGCAGCGGAAGCCTCCTCCGGCGCCATCTGCATGACATCGCGGAAGCTGGCCGAAGAATTTCCCGACGCCTTCCGCGAAAGCCCCGTGCGCAAAGCCATGTTGATCATCTGCGCCGTATGCATAACCCCTGCCGGCTGCTCCTTTACGGACACAATTTCAAATCCGTGCGCGTAGAGTAACTTTCGCAGCGATCCGGCATTCCATCGCAAAAAATGGTTAGGCGGATAATCCAGCACGTCCGGCCCCGTGAGCCACCGCTCGCGATTGGGCACGCTGAACGCGATGTAGCCGCGAGGCCGCAGGCAGGATTTTACCTGCTCTACAAACTCCACCGGCGAGGCCTGATGTTCCAGTACTTCAAAAACAGTTACGGCGTCGAATTTCTCGCCGGGATATTTTTCGGCGAATTCAGAAATCGTCAGCCCAAGAACTCGCGGCAGGCCAAGTTGCTCTTTGGCGAAGCGCGCGGCATTTCTGTCGAGTTCCGTGCCGCTCACCGAATAGCCCGCGTCGCGAGCCGCCGCTAGAAAATTCCCCGTGCCGCACCCGATATCCAGAAGTTCGCCGCCGCCAGGCGCGAGCGGATCCTTAAGAAAATACTTGTGGCCGGGCTCGAGCGGCAACAGCTTTTTATCGCGGCCGCCGTACATCTGTTCATACCAGCGTGCGTCCGGCATCACGCGCGGCTCCCAAAAATGCAAGTCGCAAGCGGCACAACGAAAAAGCTCGTAGCTCCCGTATCGTTCGATGGCAGCATCCAGCGCATTCTTTGCGCAGGCAGGACACGCGGGAGAAGATGCCGCCGCGGACGGACTGCGGTCCAATCCGGGCGCCGCAGTTCCAGCGTTCGAAATATTTTGTGAGAGCGCGCTCATCTATTAGTCATTGGATTTAGACATTTGTGGCCGCTTCCTTCCTTTCTTCCGGAAGAAGAGTTCCTGCAAACGGTTCGCCAAGCAGCCCTTTATATCCCCTTCGGAACTTCTCCAGGAGATGCAGATGATCATAGCCCAAGACCAGCGCAGCGAAAGCCCGAATGTAGCTGTAAAGGCGATGCCTCGTAGACATAGTCTCCGCGTAGACACGCGGGAATTCGAATAGATGCCGGAAATATTTCCAGCGGTTCGGCTTGCGAAGCTCGAAGCTATCCACTTCCTGCGCTTTCGTCCATTGTTTCAGGTAAGCATGCAAATTTGGCGAGGAAAGATCGCGCCCATTGCGTTTGAGCCAAGTCTGGATTTCCGCCAAGAGCGCTGTGCGCATGGCCATCCGGTGTTCGACGACGTCACGCGTTGCTCTTCCTCTATGCGTTTGGAATAGATTCGTACGATGAAGGCGGTATTTCGCATGAAACTCCGGAAGAGCGAGCACCGGCGCGACAAAAATGACAAGAGCTGTCAGATACGCGTCTGCCTGCGAGCGAAGCGCCTCGGGCACGGGCAGCAGCAGATTCAGCGCACGACGCCGAAACGCGAGACAAGAAGTGCCGACCATCGGATAGCTCAATAGGGCGACACGGTTCTCCGGAATGCGGCCGGAAACCTCGGCAAAATAGTTGTCCTCTTCCAGCTGTTCCGTGCCGCGCCACAAATGCGTCCGGTGGTAGACCATTCCCGCATCAGGATTTTTCTCAAAGGTTTCGCACACGCGGCGCAACTTCTCCGGCAACCACAAGTCATCGGCATCCAACGTCGCGACAATTTCGCCGCGTGCCTCTGCGAACCCGAAATTGAACGCCGACGCCTGCCCACCGTTTGGTTTTCGAAGATAGCGGATCGCATCGCCGTACTTCTTCAGCCGTTCGGCCGTATCATCCGTCGAACCGTCATCAACGACAAGAATCTCCACTCGTTCGCGTGGAAATTCCTGCGCCAGAACGCTATGGATCGCTTCTTCGACATAATGGCCGTAGTTGTAAGTATCGATCAGAACGGTTACGAAAGGAGCGCTCATCGGTGCATTCCTTTGGGCCGCTACACTTTCCCGCGGGAACGCCGCAGGAGGAGAGTGCGCAGCCCCAACGCGTTGCGGAGGGGTCGTGTAAAGTCGAGGAGAAAGAACCAGACCGGATGCCAGACGTCGTAGAGAGCGACGCGCCCCGCTTGTCTTACGTAGCGCCGAAGTGAGGCCCAATGGCGGGCCGTATTGGGCTTGAGACCATCCGCGAGCAGTAGTTCTGTCGCATCCGCGATAGTCCGCAAATGCTTCCATCCGCCGGCCAATTTATGATTGGCTCCCGCTTCTTCTCCGTACCACACGCCATGCTTGCCCTGAGGATGGTGCCGGTAGTCATGATTCTGATGGATGGCCAAGACGGCTCGCGAAGCATCCACGACGGGCTTTTTCATTTCCAGAGCTTTCCAAACCGTCCAGTTGTCCCAAAAAACGCGGCCAACCACGAGCGGCGGCAAATCCGTGAACAAGCCTCGCGAAAAAACGAAGTAGTCGATCCAATCTGGTGTACGCTGCTTTCCAGTTAGAAAAGCAAGATTGCGGATTTGCTTCTGCCAATCAGGGTTTGCGAAATCACGGGGCCGGGTGATCTGCGTATCCCAGCGGCGGCCGACCATCAGAAATTCTTTGTGCGCCGTCAAGACACGCTCGAGAGCCGCACGGAAATCCTGCGTAAAAATGATGTCGCAATTGCTGTAACAAAGAACGTCATACCGCGCGATGGCCTGCGCTCGCGCAAACATGAAGTCCACGCGGTTTGAAACGGCCTCGTTTTTCTCCGTATGCGGCTCATGGCGAATCTCCAACTCCTTCGCGACGCTAGCGGCGCCTTCGTCGTCGCCGAAGAGGATGACCTCTGCATCCGGATGCAGCAGGGTCCAACTCTTTAACGCATTTCGCTGGATGACGCCGTTGTGGCCGACAAACGGCTTGGCGGTGGTGAAAAACGTAAGCATGTTCGCTTGTATCCGTTCTATCTGCCGTGAAATTCGGTCAACTTCTCAGAGCAACTGTCGCTGGCCGCGATTTTGCGGTTTCGTCAGCAGGCGCTGAAATTCGCCGGTGCGTTCGACGGGCAGCGCCACGAAATTCGCATCGTAGGACTCTTCATCCGGCGAGGCTGGATAGAGCGTTCCCGTCTCGCACAGCGCAAACCAGCGATAGTTCCACCGCGCGAGAAGCTGGATGATTTCGCGCGCCTGGTAACCCCAAGGCCGCGTTCGAACGTCTTCCACTTCGGCGAGAATCGCAGGCCGCGGAGCTGTTTGCAGCAGCCGCTTCGCGCCTTCCAACACCGCCATCTCTCCGCCTTCCGTGTCCAGCTTGATGAAATCCACGTGGTCGATACCGCGCTCCGCGAGCACATCGTCCAGCGTTCGAACCGGCACGCGAACTCTGCGCGTGGGTTCCGGCACCTCGGGTGGCCGCAAACTATTGCCCCAATCCCGGAAGCCATCCACCAAATAAAGATCCGCTTCGCCAGTTACATTTCCGACCGCGCAAGTCTCGACATCCACGTTCGTGCAGCGATTTAGGCGCAAGTGTTTCGCAAGCCGCCGACATTCGCGTGGTGACGGTTCGAACGCGATGACTCTGCCTTGCCGACCAACGCGCTTGGCCGCCAGCAACGTGTACAGGCCGTGGTGCGCTCCGATATCCACCACGGTCATGCCCGGCCGCAATAGCCGCTGCACAAACCGCAGTTCTGTCTCTTCGAAGCCGTTGTACATAAGCTCATGATCGAGGGCGCCTTTCTCCGCCAGCCACCAGGCGCCAAAAGGCAATCGCAGCGGAATCGGCATCTCCGGAAACACACGCCGCGCCCGCAGCGCCATCGTGATGTATTTTTTCCGCGCCGGACTCGCGAGGAATCGTCCAATCCGTTTTGGGAGGCTCTGCCGCGCCGCGGCCACTTTGCTCCAAGGGTCGCTCGCATCGCGCGGCTCCGGGTACAAGCGGAATCCCGCAATATCAATGGGCGCGGAGGACGCCAGCAGCACGGTGCGTTTGCGCGCATGTTCGGGCGTGTCGCGAAAGTCGTCGTGCTCCGGCAGCGGCACGACGCGATACACGACCGCAAACCCTGCGCGGTAGAGCATCTTCACCAGGCTTCCTTCGCTGGGATAACAAGCCATGTCCGTCAAGCTCTGATCGTCGGCTCGCGGCTCCTCGCGCAGAATCATCGAAGGCTTCTCGCCCGGAATGCACATGCTCTCCAGGAGGAGACATTTCTCCGTCAATGCGCGAAGGTTGCGCATTGCCAGCAAGGGGTTTTCCAGGTGGTACAACAATCCGCAGCACAGCACAAAATCGAAGCGGCCTAACTCCACAATGCTGGAATCTTGGATGTTCGCCGTTTCGAACGGCAAGTGTGGAAAGCGCTTGCGCGCTTCCACGATGTTTGCCTCGCGCCCGTCGAAGCCGCAGACGTTCAGTCCACATTCATCAAGCGTCTGCGAAAAAAAACCGACGCCGCAGCCGGCATCGAGCGCGCTCGCCAGAGGAAACACTCTCTTTAACTTTTCGACCACACGGCGGATTGTCGCCGCGCGCGCGGCAATGAGCTTGCGATACTCCCGCTGGTCGAAGGGCGTGAGTTTTATCGTGAATTCCGTGGTGACGTTCGGGGCCGAAACCTCCGCGAGAGCGGGCTGCACTCCATTGATCACGGTCATGGGCTGGACTCCCTGGCGGCGCGATTCCCCGGAGGGCTGCCGGGACGGCCGGACCTTCGTGCGCCTTCGCGGATCCGGCGCGCAAAGCGCACACAGCCACGAAAGCCCTTCCCGCCGCTACCAGCAATGATTCGGTTTTGATCTTCGGATAGCGTGACTAGAAAGTAGGCGAATAGTAATTATAAGAGGCGGAGAAAGCAAGTATATTTATTGTAGAGTACACTATACCGGTTGGGCTATGGCGCCGGGGAGGGGGTGGCAGCCGCGGAGCGCGCCGGCCGGGCCAGTGATTTCAGGTATGAGAAAAATGGAGGGTTATCGCGGCGCTACTTTGCCAGCTCGGCGGAGGGCTCTGTAGTCCTGCTGCACCCGAAAACGGGACCTGACGTTATCGCGTTCAATGCCGGGATCCGATGAAAGCCAGTGAAACAGGCCAAACAGGCCGAAGACTGCCGCGACCGCGAATGCGAGTATGGCCCACCAGATCACTGTGACGTCCTTCTGCCGCGAGAGCGCATTCCCAAGATCCTGGACAAGCTTACTGGAGGGAATCCGCGGCGACAAGGCTGAAACCCGGACTAAGTCATAGAATGGTAATCACTTAAGGGCAAGCAACGCACGCATGCCTGGCAAGATTCCCTGTTGTAACGGGAGGAACTGTAACCACCAAGTGACATGCAAACGGCGCTGCGCGCGCCACCACTTCAAGCCCGCGCGCCGCCGCTTAAGCCGAGCTTCTTTCTGACGCCTGCCGTCCGATGCACAAAAATCTCCCACAGGAAATTCTTCACGTCGGCCGCCTCTTTCCGCCAAAACGCTCTTCGAATCTTCCCATCTTCGGTCATCACGTGGGTGGCACTCAGAATCGTGTAGGCGTGAGGCCGTGCTCCGTAATATTTCAGATTTTCGTCTGCTTCCACGCCGCCGTAGGTTCCCAAGTCGCGACCTCCAGCGACATGGTTGTAGTCGTGGAGTTGGTGCGCGATGGACGTGAACTTCGTCATGTCCACCACAGGGAGTCCTTTTTTGCGGGCGTATTTGATGCACCACTGGTCGAACCAAACGCGCCCAATCACTAGCGGGGGTACATCCTTATAGGTGCCTCTCGGAAAAACAAAAAAATCGATGCCGGTGTGGCTTTCAAGCTTTCCTTCGCGGCGCATGCGGTCTTGGAGTTTCTCTTGCCAGCCTTCGGTGAAATCGAGCGGCTCGCGGACATCGAGATTGGTGCGGCGGCCGACGGCGAGGAATTGCGGAAAGGTGCGGCGGACTTTCTCGACGCCGCTGTTGAATTCGGCGGGGAGAATAATGTCGGCATTGACGTAGGCGAAAAGATCGTGGGTCGCGTGACGCTCGGCGTTCGCGAAAATATCGGCGAGGAGCGGCGTGCCGTGCTGGTTGCGGGCTACTTCGGGGATGTGAACGAGTCCTAGTTCGCGGGCGATTTCGGCGGTGCCTTCTTCATGACCAAAGAGAATGATTTCGGGGCACGGCTGGAGCTTGGTCCAACTGATGATGGCGTTGCGCTGGATGGTGGCGATGTGCCCGCGAAATGGCTTAGGCATCGCCAGAATCGTGATGGGAGTAGATGTGCTCACGTCTTCACTAGTTCCCCAAATTCTTTCGGGACCGCGACGAAGTTTCCATCGAAGTGCGGCCCAGACAATGGAAGTGGGCGCATTGCTCCGGTTTCGTCCAGCTCAAACCACGAGTATCCGAACGAGCAAACATACTCAATGATTTCAATGGCCGCGTACCCCCAAGGCGCGGTGCGTTGGTCCTGTACCTCACAAAGGATCACGGGTCTATGGGGACCCCTCAACAATTGAGTCGCGCCTTTCAGCACGCCGAGCTCACCCCCCTCCACGTCTAGCTTTATGAAATCGACGGCCGAAATCTCTTGCTCCCGAAGAACCTCATCTAGGACTTTCACTGGCACGCGGACAGAAAGGACGGGTTGTGCAACATCAGGCCGACGCAAACTGTTACACCCCGTTTCCGTTCCCTGGACGACAAATAAATCTGCACTGCCTTCAGATTCTCCCAAAGCAAAATCAAACACGCTAACGTTTCGACACCGATTGAGACGGATGTGTTGCTTGAGTCTCTTTCGCTCGCGTGGAGAAGGCTCGAAAGCATATACGTTGCCTGACGATCCGATTTTGAGCGCCGAGATCAGGCTATAGAGACCCTTATGCGCACCAATATCGAGGACTGTCATCCCTGGTTTGAGGAACTGAGCAACGAAAGCCCGCTCAGGATCCTCAAAACGTCCCTCCAGAAGCGCAGCACCCGCAAAGTCATTCTCCGCGAGCCACCACGCGCCAAACGGCAGCCGCAAGGGGAGTGGGATTCTAGGAAAATGGCGTATCCAACGGAAACCAAAGGATCGGAATTTGTCCCTCCAGGGCTTTCTGGCAAATTGTGCCAGCCTAGCGAACAGTGGAGGATTCGTCATCGAGAAACCGTGCGCCTCTCAAGAGCCTCGCCATAGAGATCCAAATAGCGCCTTGCTTGAATCTCGAGGCTATATTCCTCCACTGCGACTTTCCGGCAATTCACCGCCATCCCCCTAAGCCTTTCGTCGTCGCTCAGAATCTCGGCAATCGCCCTTCGCAGATCGAGAGCATCGCCAGGCTTTGCAAGCAAACCAGTGAGCCCTGGCCTGACCAGGTCGGGTATCCCCCCCACGGCAAATCCAACAACAGGAGTGCCACACGCAATCGATTCCATTGCCGTGTTGGGGAGGTTGTCTTGCAGCGACGGCGCGACGAACACATCGGCTGCGCTATAGACATAGGATAAAAACCTATCGTTGTTGAGCGATTCAACGTGAACATGTGGAATTGCCTGAAGGCTGGGTGGGTAACCTGGGCCAAGAGAAATGAGAAACAGGTTACCTTCCAATTTAATTCCAGCTAAAGCTTCCGCAAGAATATGAAACCCTTTTCGTGGATCTTGCAGGCCATCAGCGATGAAGAGAACGACTTTCGCTTCGGGCGGGACACAGAGGATCTCTCGGCTAACCGAACGACTCCTCGGAATAAATACATTTGTATCTAATCCATTGGGGATGACCGTGCAAGTGAAAGAAGACAAGAGAGCGCTTCGCTTCACTTCTTCCTTCAGCCACCGACTTGGCGTAACAATATGCATTTGGGTGGGCCCAAGTCGTGAGTAGCTTTCGCTTTTTCGTTGCCACACCTGACGTGTCAAGTCCGATTCGTTTGTTGAACCAAGTTGCGGGCATGCCCCGCACTTCCCGGCGAACCTCCCGCAGCCCTTATCGTAGAAGCAGCCGCCCGTAATAGGATCCATCCCGTGCAGCGTCCACACAACCGGTTTCCCTACAGGGAGCGCCGTGAAAAACGACCGGTAATCTAAGAAGCCAGAGATCCAGTGAAGCTGGATCAGATCATTCTCAGGAATATGCTGCCAGAGGTCCCTGCCGTAAGTCGTCCGGTCATCGGTGAAAAAGGTGAGCCCTGCTGGTGAGCTAGTCTGATAGCGGCTCGCCGCGCGGATGATGGTTCGCTCACGCACTGCGCGCCAAAGGCGACTTAGCATGTCTCCGGGAGGCTCATACCTCTTAACTGAGGATTCATAGGAGGTTTTTTCAAGGACAAACATGCAGGATTCCTGCCCGATCCGCTGTAATCCATCCTCGGCGTAGCTGCCGGCCTGAGCTCCGGCAGATCTATAGGAAATCGCAACAACCAGGAGCAACGCCCCGGCGCATATCAAAACGCCTGTCCGATTCCGCATTTAAGTTCTCCTATGGGGATATTGGGTCAGAAAGCTGGAAATCTCGCGATTTATGCTACCACCGTTCGCCATTGAAATCCCCGACATAGGGCTACAAAACAACCCGATGCTTAGAGTCTGGTAGGTTTTGCGCCCCTTCGGAGTTAAATCTAATTTGCGGCTGGTGGTTCACGCCTCAGTTTCGAGCGACTCGTGAGCCTCCATCAACAGCCAGGGAATCATAGCCAGGCCGCTGACGGGATCCGCCCACCACCATCCGAGTGTGGCATTCAGGGCCAATCCCAGAAGGAGTTCCGCGGAGAGGAGCGAACACGCAAGTGTTTCTTTTGAATCGGCAATCATGGCTCTGCTCTGCAGCTTTGTTCCTGTCTGTTTCTTTCGACGGGCGAGCCAGGGCATGACCAGCAGAGACAGAATTGCAATGACGATTCCCGGTATGCTGCGGCCGGGCATCTCATGAAACCAGAGTTTTCGCGCCGATTCAAAACCGATATAGGCCGACAGCAGGATGAATGACCAGCCCACATATCGAACCGCTCGAGATTCCATACCCTTGTGGTCCGTATCTCCCCGTGCCTCGGCCCTGAAGCGCCGCAACACGATGATTCCCGAGAGGCTCTCAACGAAACTATCGATTCCGAATCCAATGAGCGCGATCGAACTGGCAACACCACCAAACGTCACCGACGCTACCCCTTCAGCGAGGTTATAGAGGATCGTGAAGTACTCCAGCCAGATTGCTTTTCGAACCAGCAGGGTGCGTTGAATTCCCGTCTGAGTCATATACGTAAACTACTCTGCTCACAATAGTTGGAAATTTAATCCTTAGCTTCCCATTAGTGATATGATTTTAGATAACAATCGGGGAACATGTAAGCAAAAACTCAGCTTCGAACATGTTTGAACGTTTAAGCTCTTTTAAAAACACTAGTGAAGGAGGCCAAAATGTTTCGGCTAACAAGATGGACCATTTTAGCAATATCCGTGCTCTTTCTGACGATATCTGTAACAGCCCAGGAAAAGGGCACCGGATATCTTAAAGTGAAGGCGAACCCCGGTCGCACAGGGGTTCGCCTTCACTTTCTAAGATATCCGGTGCCCTTTCCTGGGCTGTTACAGGGGTCTCGTGCAGAAGAGCACGGTACTGCTAAAATGGTCCATCTTCTGTTTGCCGAAACATTTTGGCCTCCTTCACTAGTGTTTTTAAAAGAGCTTAAACGTTCAAACATGTTCGAAGCTAGTTTTTGCTTACATGTTCCCCGATTGTTATCTAAAATCATATCACTAATGGGAAGCTAAGGATTAAATTTCCAACTATTGGGAGCGGAGTAGTTTCATTTATCTGGGCTCGAGAACGGGAATTCAACGCACCTGCTGGTTCGAAAAGCAAGAATGTGGCTGGAGTACTTCACGAATCCTCTATAACCTCGCTGAAGGGGTAGCATCAGTAACATTTTGGTGGTGTTGCCAGTTCGATCGCGCTCATTGGATTCGGAATCGATAGTTTCGTTTGAGAGCCTCTCGGGAATCATCGTGTTGCGGCGCTTTAGGGCCGAGGCACGGGGGAGATACGGACCAGCGAGGGTATGGAATTGTCGAGCGGTTCCGATATGTGGGCTGGTCATTCATGCTGCTGTCGGCCTATATGGGTTTGAATGCGCACGAAACTCTGGTTTCATGAGATACCCAGCCGCAGCATACCGGGAATCGTCATTGCAATTCTGTCTCTGCTGGTCATGCCCTGGCTCGCCCGTCGAAAGAAACAACAGGGAACAAAGCTGCAGAGCAGAGCCATGGATCAATTCAAAAGAAACACTTGCGTGTTCGCTGCCGCGGAACTCCTTCTGGGATTGGCCGTGAATGCCACACTCGGATGGTGGTGGGATCCCGTCAGCGGCCTGGCTATGATTCCCTGGCTGTTGATGGAGGCTCACGAGTCGCTCGAACTTGAGGGGAGTGATTTTCTGTCGGGGCTCGCCGCCTGGGCTGCGCTGTCTGGCCATTTCAGGGCCAACGGTTGGAGGTGGAGAAATCCTATCGTCGATTGCCCTATATCGAGTAGCATAAAAATCCGAGATTTCCAGTTTTCTGACCCAATATCCCAATAGGAGAACTTAAATGCGAAACCGACAGGCGTTTTGAGTATGCGCCGGGGCGTTGCTCCTGGTTGTTGCGATTACCTATAGATCTGCCGGAACTCAGGCCGGCAGCTACGCCGAGGATGGATTACAGCGGATCGGGCAGGAATCCTGCATGTTTGTCCTTGAAAAAACCTCCTATGAAATTGTGAGTTTAAGAGGTATGAGCCTCCCGGAGACATGCTAAGTCGCCTTTGGCGCGCAGTGCGTGAGCGAACCATCATCCGCGCGGCGAGCCGCTATCAGACTAGCTCACCAGCAGGGCTCACCTTTTTCACCGATGACCGGACGACTTACGGCAGGGACCTCTGGCAGCATATTCCCTGAGAAATAATATGATCCAGCTTTCACTGGATCTCTGGCTTCTTAGATTACCGGTGACTTTCACGGCGCTCCCTGTAGGGAAACCGGTTGTGTGGGACGCTGCACGGGATGGATCCTCTGGGCGGCTGCTTCTACGATAAGGGCTGCGGGAGGTTCAGCCGGAGAAGTGCGGGGCATGCCCGCAACTTGGTTCAACAAACGAATCGGACTTGACACGTCAGGTGTGGCAACAAAAGCGAAAGCTTTCACGACTTGGGCCCACCCAAATGCATATTGTTACGCCAAGTCGGTGGCTGAGAAGGGGAGAAAATGCAAACAGAAGCGCTTCTCTTGTCTTCTTTCACTTAGCCAGTCAATGGATTAGATACAAATGTATTTTTCCGAGGAGTGGTTCCGCTGCCTCTGTGTCCCGCCGAAGCGAAAGTCGTTCTCTTCATCGCTGATGGCCTGCAAGTCCGCGAAAAGGTTTTCGTGTCTTACGAGAAGCTCCAACTGGAATTAAATTGGAAGGTAACCTGTTTCTCATTTTTTTCGGCCCAGGTTACCCACCCAGCCTTCAGGCAATTCCAGGCATGTTTCACGTTGAATCGCTCAACAACGATAGGTTTTTATCCTATGTCTATAGCGCAGCCGATGTGTTGGTCGCGCCCGTGGCTGAGAGACAACCTCCCCGACACGGCAATGGAATCGATTTGGTGTCCTGCTGCCATTTGCCGTGGGAGTCCGACCTGGTAAAAAGGTACAGGGCTCACTGGTTTGCTTGCAAAGCCTGGCGATGCTCTCGATCTGCGAAGGGCGAATACGAGATTCTGAGCGACGACGAAAGGCTTAGGGGGATGGCGGTGAATTGCCGGAAAGTCGCAGTGGAATCTAGGCCTCAAGATACAAGCAAGCGCTGTTTGGATCTCTATGGCGAGGCTCTTGAGAGGCGCACGGTTTCTCGATGACGAATCCTCCACTGTTCGCTAGGCTGGCACAATTTGCGAAAGTGGAAAGAACGTCCGATCCTTTGGTTTTTGCATTCGGATACGCCATTTTCCTAGAATCCCACTCCCCTTGCGGCTGCCGTTTGGCGCGTGGTGGCTCGCGGGAGTAGCTTTCGGGTGCTGCGCTTCTGGAGGGACGTTTTGAGGATCCTGAGCGGGCTTTCGTTGCTCGGTCTCAACCAGGGATGAGCATCCTCGATATTGGTGCGCACATAGGTTCTCTATAGCCTGATCTCGGCGCTCAAATCGGATCGTCAGGCAACGTATATGCTTGCGAGCCTTCTCCACGCGAGCGAAAGAACTAAGCAACGCGTCCGTCTCAATCGGTGTCGAAACGTTAGCGTGTTTGATTTTGCTTTCGGAGAATATGGGAGTAGATTTATTTGTCGTCCAGGGAACGGAAACGGGGTGTAACAGTTTGCGTCGGCCTGATGTTGCACAACCCATCCTTTCTGTCCGCGTGCCAGTGAAAGTCCTAGATGAGGTTCTTCGGGAGCAAGAGATTTCGGCCGTCGATTTCATAAAGCTAGACGTGGAGGGGGGTGAGCTCGGCGTGAAAGGCGCGACTCAATTGTTGAGGGGTCCGTCAAGACCCGTGATCCTTTGTGAGGTACACCGAGCACCGCGCCTTCGGGGGTACGCGGCCATTGAAATCATTGAGTATGTTTGCTCGTTCGGATACTCAGTGGTTTGAGCTGCGACAATTGGAGCAATGCGCCCACTTTCATTGTCTGGGCCGCACTTTTCAATGAAATTTCGTCGCGGTCCCGAAAGAATTTGGGGAACTAGTGAAGACGTGAGCACATCTACTCCATCACGATTCTGGCGATGCCTAAGCCATTTCGCGGGCACATCACCATCAAGCACAACGCCATCATCAGTTGGACCAAGCTCCAGCCGTGCCGAAATCGTCTCTTTGGTCATGAAGAAGGCGCCGAGCGAAATCGCCCGCGAACTAGGACTCGTTCCACGTCCCGAAGTAGCCCGCGAGACCGCGCACGCCGCTCCTCGTGTTTTTCGCGAACGCCAAGCGTCACGCGACCCACGATCTTTTCGCCTACGTCAACGCCGACATTATTCTCCCGCTGAATTCACCACCGGCGTCGAGACCCGCCGCACTTTTCCCCATTCCTCACCGTGAAACTTTTAGCCGCACCAATCTCGATGTCCGCGAGCCGCTCCGATTTCAGCGAAGGCTGGCAAAACTCCAGAAGGAAAGCTTGAAAGCCACACCGGCATCAATTTTTTTGTTTCCGAAGAGGCGCCTATAAGGATGTACCCACTAGTGATTGGGCGCGTTTCGTGGTGCATCGAATACACCGCAAAAAGGACTC
>CAVSIW010000044.1:0-3511 GCA_963727945.1 uncultured Acidobacteriota bacterium | reverse complement strand
CTTCGTTGAAACATTTGTTACACTTTGTATAGGAATACCTTCCCCGACGCGATACCAGCGTGTGCTCGAATCAGGCGGCTGACGATCGGTGGGGGATTTCCATGAGGAGAGGGATCATGACGCGTCGAATGATTTTGCTTGGAGTACTTTGCCTGTCCGCGATGGTCCCAGAAAGCGTTGCGCAAGAGGCGGGAGCAGCCGCGGCGGCAACGCCGGACATGCGCTGGGCGGTCAAAATCCCGATGCGTGACGGGGTTTCGCTGAACGCCACGATTTTTCTGCCGCACCCGCAGAAAGAACCCCTGCCGGTTATTTTCACGCTGACGCCCTACATCGGCGACAGCTACACGGACCGCGCGATGTATTTTGCGCAGCATGGATACGTTTACGCACTGGTGGACGTGCGGGGGCGCGGAAATTCCGGAGGCGTTTTCGAGCCGTTTGCGAATGATCCGAAGGACGGCTACGACATCGTCGAGTGGTTCGCGAAACAGCCGTATTGCAATGGAAGAGTGACGATGTGGGGCGGGTCCTATGCGGGATTCGACCAGTGGGCCACGCTCAAGGAGTTTCCGCCGCATCTCGCAACGATTGTTCCCGCAGCGGCCGCGCATCCCGGGGTCGACTTTCCGTTCCAATTCAACATTTTCGGTCCATATGACGAGCAGTGGCTCACGTTTACGAGCGGGGTCACGGGCAATACGATGTTGTTTGGAAGTTCGTCCTTCTGGGGAGCGAAAACGCGCGAATACTACGACGGCCACCTCGCGTTTAAAGATTATGACCGCCTCGTGGGAAATCCGTCCGTCGTCTTTCAGAAATGGATACAGCATCCCGTCCCGGACGCTTATTACGACGCGATGGTCCCGGCACCTGCCGATTACCAGCGCATTCAGTTTCCGATTCTGACGATCACAGGCCACTACGATGGTGATCAGCCCGGTGCCTTCACATATTACAAACGGCACATGGAGTACGGGACGGCGGAGGCGAAGCAAAATCATTATTTGATCATCGGCCCGTGGGATCACGCGGGGACACGGACTCCTCGGCGTGAAGTCGGCGGACTGAAATTCGGCGAAGCAAGCGTTTTGGATCTGAACAAATTGCACACGGAGTGGTACGACTGGGTGATGAAGAACGGAAAGAAGCCCGAGTTTTTGAAGAAACGCATTGCCTATTACGTTGTGGGAGCGGGCGCTGAGAATTGGAAGTACGCGGACAGTTTGGAAAGCATTTCGAATGAGAAGCGCACGCTCTATCTGGATTCGAATGGAAAAACAGAGAGTGTGTTTCAGTCGGGCGTGCTCGCTGAGAAACCGGGTGCTGGCGCGGGCTCCGACAAATGGACCTACGATCCGCTCGATACACGGCCGGGCGACGCGGAACCCGACGATGATGCGGCAGGCTTAACCTCGCAGCGCGCGGTGATGAACACCTACGGAAACGGCGCCATCTACCACAGCGAACCGTTTAGCGAAGCCACGGAAATAGCCGGATTTTTGAAACTCACTGTTTGGCTGGCGATGGACGTTCCGGACACGGACCTCGAAGCGGATGTGTTCGAGATTTTGCCCAGCGGAGACTCCATCGCTTTGACTGGAGCGACGATGCGTGCGAGATATCGCGAGTCAACGCGGCAGGAAAAGCTCGTTACTCCAGGGAAGAGCGGAGAAATACGTATTCGACAATTTTACATTTTTTTCGAGGCGCATCGCGAAGGGCAGCCGTTTGCGGCTGTTTGTCCATTGCCCGAATTCACCCGGCACGGAGAAGAATTACAACAGTGGAGGAGTCGTCGCGCTGGAAACTGGGAAGGATGCGAAGACGGCGCACGTCACGCTGGTCCATGATGCAGAGCATCCGAGTGCGCTGGAATTGCCGCTTGTGAAATAGCAGCGCGGATAGGAAACAGATTTAGCAAATAGGACACAGAAAGCGCAGGGGAAGAGC
Organism: uncultured Acidobacteriota bacterium; assembly: GCA_963727945.1. GTDB lineage: Bacteria > Acidobacteriota > Terriglobia > Acidiferrales > UBA7541 > Acidiferrum. The sequence goes on along the minus strand of CAVSIW010000044.1, from coordinate 1,558 downwards.
AAAGAGTGGAGAAAAAAGAACAGAAACGAAGGAAAAGCATCGGTCCGGGTTTGTGGCGATTGTGGGGCGTCCGAACGCGGGGAAGTCAACGCTCTTGAACCGCTTGGTCGGGCAGAAGGTGGCGATTGTCACTTCGAAACCACAGACGACGCGGAACCGAATCCAGGGAATCGTAACGCACCACGAGGGGCAAATCGTTTTCATTGATACGCCGGGACTGCACTCTGCCAGACTCGGCGCTGGGACGGCAGATGATGCACGAAGTGGCCGCGGCGCTGGAGGGAATCGACGTGCTGCTGCTCATGGTGGACGCAAGCCGGGCGCTGCCTCGCGCGGACGATTTGCTGCTCGAACGGGCCAAGCGGTTTCATGGAAAGACCATTCTTGCGTTGAACAAAGTTGACGGTCTTCCGAAAGCAGAAGCTGTTGCCCCTTATCGAGGCATATCCACGAAGCCGTTCGAATTCGCCGCGATTGTGCCGATCTCGGCGTTGAAGGGCGATGGTTGCCAGGATTTGCTCAGCGAGATTCTTCGATTGCTTCCCGAAGGAGAGCCTTACTTTCCCGAGGATCAGGTGACCGACCAGCCGGAACGCTTCCTGGCGGCGGAAATCGTGCGGGAAAAAGCGATCCAGGACATGTATCACGAAGTGCCCTATGCGCTTTCGGTCAAGGTGGATAAGTTCGAAGAGTCGCCCAAGCTGCTTCGCATCGAAGCGACCATGAGCGTGGAAAGAGACTCACAGAAAAAGATTCTTATCGGGCACAAGGGCGCGATGCTGAAAAAAATCGGCACACAAGCGCGCAAGGAGCTTGAGGGGTTGCTCGATACGAAGATTTACCTGGGACTATTCGTGAAGGTTATCCCCGACTGGCGCGAAAATCCGCAGCATGTGCGTGAACTGGATTGGCACGCGCAGCTCGAAGCGTTGGGCAAACAGGAAGAAGGCGGGGGAGAGGAATAAGATCCCTCCCCGCGAGCTTGCGCGGGAAAGAGTTTCAGTAAGTCGCGCTGGCGTGGCCATATCCACCGAACGACCATCGCACTCCAACCGTTGTGTAGAGTCCATAGGGCCCGTTCGTCCGCAGGTCGGCGGGACCCAGCGGGTTCGAATAGCGCCCCAGAAAATCGACCTGATGCTGTGTAACCCGAAGGTTGAGATGTTTGGGCAGTTCGATGGCGATGCCTACGGAGCGTTCGAACGCGATGGGCTCCATCGAAGCGAGATAACTGAGCTGCGGGATGTTTCTGCCAAACGAAAATCTAGGCTCGAAGAACAGGAAAATGTGCCTGGCCAAGGTGCGATTGAGAGGTTGGATCTCGACGTAACCGCTGAACATGTAGCGGGCGTAGGCCGTGCACTGGGAATTCACGCCGCCCGCCGCAGCGGGCTGTGGAAATGCGCACCGCCCCAAGTCCGGCTCATTGTGGGAGGGCGCGACTTCGAAGTCCGTGTAGCCGCGAATCCAGTTGTGCGGAAACCAGGGAGCGGTCGCAGGCCGTTCATACCAGTGGCTGGCCGCCTGGATTTTCGGCGCTTCAGTGGTCGCCACGGCC
>CAVSIW010000043.1:0-87340 GCA_963727945.1 uncultured Acidobacteriota bacterium | reverse complement strand
ATCGATAGCCCATTCCGCCGGCCAGTTCGATCATTGAGGCTTTGCCTATGAGAATCGCGCCAACGCGATTCAAGTGTTCGATTACAGTTGCGTCGTATGGGAAGACCTGATCGGCGAAGGGCTTCGCTCCCCACGTCGTAAGAACTCCTTTGACCGACAACAGATCCTTCGCCGCATAGGGAATCCCGTGCAAAGGCCCGCGATAGTGGCCACGCTGAATTTCTTTTTCCGCTGCTTTGGCCTGCTCAAGAGCAATCTCAGGTGTTAAGCGCACATAAGCATTGAGCTTGGGACCAAGTTTCGCGCTGCGATCGAGATACATTTGCGTCAACTCGACCGGCGAAAGCTTCTTCGTCTCGATTCGCTTGGCAAGCTCGCTCAATGGCAGATAGAAGATTTCTTCAGCGGGCATGGCAGGGTTCCCTCAAGGCTTCTTCGCTGATTGAGTGGCCGCGCGTGGCGCAGTCGCGGGCGCTGTCTTTTTCTCTCGCTCCACGAGAGGCTTTAGATAGAGCGCCGGGGCGTCGCTGTTTTCGATCGAGTACGCACGCAGGCGATCGAGGGAAGGTTGTGCCATAAAACAGAGCCGCCGGAGATCGGTTTTTTGCGCGTCAGAGAATCGCGGGCTGTAAACAGCGAGAATGGCCTGATAGCGCGCTTCAGCTTCTGCCTGTCCTTCAGCCGAGAGTGCGGGGACGTCCGATGGTTGCTGGGCTAACGGTTCGGTACTGGCAGCATGTATTGGGAGGCTGCTCTGCGGCACCAGAGAAACTGCAGAAACGATGGCGGCGCGCCGTGCGAACTCACGCCGCGAAATGGAAGAACCGCTCTTGCGATTCATGTGCGCCCCCCGGCGTGAGAATGAAACCCGAATAGCAAAGAGCGAAACTACCGAATTCCCTTGCCGCGGTCAACTTTACGATTTGAGAAAAAATGAACAAATAACTTCGCTGCCTGCACTTAGTCCACGCGCGTGAGCGTTTGTATTTGGAGTTCGAGGGCCTGCGTGTATTGCCGCTCGATCTGCATTTCGATCTGCAGTTTCTTAACGAGCAGATCAAGCCGGGCGATTTCAGCGCGCAGTTTCTGAATATCCGACGCCGTTGGCGCCGGCCGCGAGGAAGGCGCGCCTGGCTGCTGCAAATTCTGCGGCGAAGCCGCTCCTGGCGCTTCACCGGCACGCGGCGTGATGAACGCCTCGGCCAGCGCTCGCGGCCAGATGGATTCTGGCGTCCTCTGCTCAGCAAGGGGTGGCGGCGCAACTGGCCGTGGAGCGGCTGGCGGCGGCGCGAACAGACTGTTCAGCGCATTCGAACTGGCCGGATGCTCTACTGGCGGTGCGTCTGCCGCGCGCTTCGGTTCCAGCAAACTCTTGACGCGCCCGATCAGCTCTTGCGGCTGGAACGGTTTGCGAATCAACTCGTCCGCCTTAACCGCTACAGCTTTATCTGCGACGCTCTTGTTGACCACTCCGGACATCAGTACAACAGGAATTCCGCCGTACTCCGGATGCTGTTTGATTTGGCTGCAAACGGAGTAGCCGTCCTGATCCGGCATGATAACGTCCGTGATCACCACGTCCGGTTTGTTCTGTTCGAATTGCGCCAAGGCGGACGCGGCGTCCGCGCACGTAATCACGTTGATGCTCTCGCGGCGGAACGCGATCTTGATGACTTCGCGCATGGTCGCGCTGTCGTCAATGAAATAGACGGTTGGCGTTCGCTTCGCTTCGGTTGCATTCAGCGGTGGAACAGTCATCGCTTCGCTCATAGCGCTTCCTTGTCCGCCATGTCGCGCGTTCCTTCATCGTACTCGCGCATGGCATCGAGCATCAGATCGGTCGCCGACCGCAGCACGGTGCGCTGCGGCGAAGTGGCCCCATAAGCAAATTTGTAAACGCCCGCGCCACCTTGCACGCAGCTCTTCAAAATATGAATGACTGCTTCGTCTCCGAAGAGGCTGCCGCATTCCGCGTGGGCGATTTCTCCGGCGTCAAAAAAAAGCACTGCGTCCGTATCGCCCGCGTTGATGTGCAGAGCGCCGGTTTGATGGGCATGCCCTAGCATTTGCATCACGCCGGGAAGATCGTGGTGCGTCAGGCTGCCGCTCAGGCTGGTGTCCGACTGGGCGAGCATTTGTGTCGGCTGAAAGCCCTCGGCTTTGCTGACAATGATGCTTTTTACGTGCGAGGCGATCGTCGCGGGCGGGCTTTGGCGGTCAATGTAATCGTCGCAGCCGGCCTGAAACGCTTCCATCAGAGCGCGCTGACTGCCGTCGCCCAATGCGATGATCTGGAGCGCGGCGTTCTTCGGATCGGCATGAATGATTTTGGCAATCTCGAGAGCCCCCATTTCGCGCATGTTGGTCGAACAAAGGATCGCGGAGGGGGCGTCGTATTCGAGTGTCGTCAGCGCATAAGCCGCTTGCGTGCTCGAAACAACTTCGAACCCTTCGCGTTTCAGCGCATCGCCAAGCCGCTTCGCGAAATACACATTGCTGTCAATCAGCAGAATCTTCGGCCCTCGTCCGGGAAGCATCACGGCGTGGCCTCCAGAACGACTGCATCTGGGTTTGTACCGGACAGTTCTGTTTCGCCCGGCGTGAGTGCATCTAAATTCAGAACTTCAATGACTTCGCCGTTATGGGAAATCCAACCGGCAACGTGCGGAGCGTCTGTTTCTCCCGCTGGAGTCATCTCTGCGGCAATCAGTTCGCAATCACCGGTTACAGGCAAAGCCACCCACTCGGACTTGTCTCCGTAGTGTCGAACAGCGATTAGATAAAAGCGGCGCGAGGTTAGACCTTTGCCGAGCAGCTTCTCTGCGACGTCGCAGACCGGAACAATCCGGCCGCGGCGCAGAATCACGCCTTCGAGCTTCGGGGTGCGATGAGGAAACCGAAAGATCCGGCTCGGAGCCACAAGCTCCGAGATTTGCGTGGCAGCCACGGCAAAGCGGCGCTCGACGAGACGCAGCAGAACGAACGATTGCGAAGTGGATTCGGCGGCCTGGGTCATTCCGGCAGCTCCATCCCGTCGCCAGTTAGTTCGTCCGGCAATTTCTCGGGAACCAGGGACGCGTCGAGCAGTGCAAATTCATCGGCGGTCAAGAAACCTTCGGGATTCACCACCGGTATGACGTTCTGATCCAGGGCTGTGAGGCCGCGGTACCACTGACGCTCTTCATGGCAGTAGGCGAGAGGAAGAGCCTGCAAGCGGGTCATCGTGGCCATCTTATCTATGCCGTCCACCAATAATGCGGTTCGAGTTTTGCGGAGCACGAAAACGAGCCCTGCCGAAGACGCAGGCAATCCGAAATGTGCGGCTCCATTCACAACGTAGAGCGCTTTGTCGCCGCGCCGCAGAACGTGGCGGACTTTCCGAAGAGTTGGCTGATTAATTTCGGTTGCAGCGCCTGAAAGGCTGTCCACGCTGCGAACTTCCTGGACCGAAGCGGAGGAGACAGCAAAAAGCTGGCCGGACACGCGGAAGAGGATGATCTGCTCCGTGCGCGCGGCGTGGAGCTTGGCAGGCGGTGCGGCCACGCGCATTAGCGGACTCCCACAGGTGTGGAGCGGCAAATACTAATCACGCGCTTTTCGATCGCGGGATAAATGTCATCAATCCCAAGCACTTCATCTACTGCGCCGGCCTTGATGGCTTCCGCGGGCATTCCGAAGATCACGCAGGTCGCTTCATCCTGGGCCAGCACTAAACCGCCAGCGGCTTTGATGGCCTTTGCGCCGCTCGCGCCGTCATTGCCCATGCCGGTAAGAATCGCACCGATGCTCATCGCGCCGGCGTAAGCCGCGACGGATTCCATTGTCGCGTCAATATTTGGCAAGTAGCCGTTGATGCGGCCGCTCGATCCATCCAACTGAATGCGTCCCGATGGAGTCACGCGCAAATGGTGGCCGCCTGGGCAAATGTAGAACGTGCCAGGTTGCAACGATTCGTTTGGTTCCGCTTCCTTGACACGAATACCCGTGAACTCGGCGAGCTGCGCCGCATACTGTGTTGTGAACGCGGCCGGCATGTGTTGCACCAAGATGACCGCAGCGGGAAATTCGCGCGTGAAGCCCGGAGCAAGGCGCATGACCGTTGCCGGACCGCCCGTGGACGCAGCCAACACAACAACAGGGAAGCGCTGATCGAGTCCTGAACTCGGTGCGGGACGCGAGGAAACGGGCGGCGCGGGCGTTGCCGGCGAAGCGCCGTTCGATTTCTGTACCGTGGAGGCGAGCCGCGACGCCGTACGCACGACGCGGACCTTTGCCGCCATACGCACCTTTCGCACTAAATCTTCTTTCACGCTTTGCATGTCGAGGTCGATGCCGCTCGACGGCTTGGCGACAAACTCAATGGCTCCGAGCTCGAGCGCTTTCAAAGTGCTCGCCGCGCCGTCTCGCGATTCGGAGCTCACGATAACGATCGGCCGCGGATTCGTGGTCATGATCTGTGCCGTGGCCTGTAGACCATCAACGTGCGGCATGTTGATGTCCATGGTGATGACGTCGGGCTTGAGAGATTCGGCGAGCGCTACGGCTTCGCGGCCGTCTTTTGCGTGGCCGACTACCTGCAATTGATCGTCGGCGCTGAAAATCGTCTCGAGGACTTTCCGCATGAAGGCGGAGTCGTCCACGATCAGCACGCGAAACTTTTTGTGTGCGCTCGGGGCCATGGTCGTCTACGCAACCGGTACGGTTGGTCGCGCCTCCGTTCCCATAAGTTGCTCCACGGCGGCAATCAGCTGATCTTCCTGGACAGGCTTCGTCAGGAAAGCGGTCGCTCCTTCTTTCATTGCGCGATCTCGATGCTTTGCTCCAGCGCGCGACGTCACGACCATCACTGGAATTCGCCGCGTCGTCGGGCTCTGCCGCAGTTGCACCATGAGCTCGTAGCCCGTCATGCGCGGCATTTCGAGGTCGGTAATCACCAGGTGGCAGCCGTGCTGCGTGACGAGCTCCGCTGCCTCCATGCCGTCGGCCGCGAGTTTCACGCGATAACCGTTCTTCTCCAGCATGCGTCCGACGAACTTGCGCACGCTGATGGAATCGTCTGCGACCACGATCAGGCGCTCTTGCTCGACGCGATCGATAGCTTCGGCAGGAATCGTGCCGCGAGCCACAGCGGTCGAGCCCGGCGCAAAGATGCGCGCCGCGCTGGCGCTGGCCTGCAGCGGGCGGCGTTCCGTCGGCTCGTTTGCGACCATGCGGTTCAAATCGATTAGCAGAATAAGGCTGCCGTCTGGCGCAATCGTTGTGCCGGGGAAAAGTTTCACGCGACGCAGATATTCGCCGAGGTTCTTGATGACGATTTCGTCTTTGCCGAGCACCTCTTCCACGACCAAGCCAATTTGACGATTGCCCGCATTGGCAACCACCATGCGGAAGTAACCGTTGACCGGCTCAAGCGGCGGCAAACCCAAGTAAGTATCGAGCCTCACGACTTCGGTCACCACATCGCGAACCTTGGTGAGCAGCTTTCCGCCCACGTCCTCGATTTCGTCCGCGCGCAGGCGGCGAATCTCCTCCACAATGGCCAGCGGGAGCGCAAAGTTAGTCGTTCCGCAGCGGACAAAAAGTGCAGGGGAGATGATCAACGTCAGCGGCACTTTCAGTGTAAATTTCGTCCCTTGCCCGCTGACGCTCTGAATGTCAATTTCGCCGTTCAGCGCGTTCAGGTTTGCGCGCACGACGTCCAGGCCAACACCGCGTCCGGCCAACTCGGTTTTGACGGGCGCCGTTGTGAACCCGGGATGAAAAAGCATCGCGCGCAGGTCGCGCTCGGTGAGGCGGTCAGCGGTTTCCGGTGAAACGAGGCCGCGCTCGATCGCGCTCTGTTTCACGCGCTCGTAGTCAATGCCCCGGCCATCGTCTTCCACTTCGATATAAATGTGATTGCCGCGGTGATAGGCACGTAGCGAAACCTTGCCAAGTTCCGGCTTGCCTGCGGTGATGCGATCTTCGGGGCGCTCAATTCCATGCGCGACCGAATTTCGGACGAGGTGCACGAGGGGATCGGAAATTTGCTGAATAATGTTGTTGTCGAGCTCCGTCTCGCTGCCGGAAAGATCGAGGTCCACTTGCTTGGCCGCCGATTTCGCCGCGTCACGCACCGCGCGCGAAAGCCGCGAATAGAGCGTTCCGATCGGAACCATGCGGGCCGCGGTGATTTCGTCCTGAAGGTGGTGCGCAAGTTTTGTGAACTCGTCGATGTCGCCTTCAACGCGCCCGATAAATCCCTCGAGCTGGGAAAGCACTTCGTTCACGTCCGCGGAGATTTCCGCCATGGAGCGCGAAAGAATATTGAAATCATCGTAGCGGTCCATTTCGAGTTCGCTGAAATCGGACCAGAACGATGTATCACCCGAGGCTGCGTTCGTAAGCGTCTGCCGGGCAGTGGACGGACTCCACGGGCCTGTCTGCCGCGTTGAGCTAATGCGGTTGAACTCGTACTTCTCCTGGAACTCTCCGACTTTGCCTTGCAGACGTTCCTTCGAAAAGCTCAGCGTATCAACCAGCTTTTCCAGTTCGGCCACGCGCCCGACCATTCGCGTGCGGTTGATGACCAGCTCACCGACTGTGTTCATCATGCGGTCGAGCCGCGATAGCGCTATGCGCACGGATTTTGCGGCTGCCGCCGAACTCGCTGGCTTGGCTGTCTTCTTTGCAGTTGTAACCGCCAAAGCTGATTCTTCCGATTTCTCGGAGTGAACTGCGTCGGGGACTGCCGTCCCCGCGGCGGTTTCCGATTCTTCGACTTCCACCGGCGCAAATTCAGCGATTCGTCCGAGCAGGGAATCGACACCAGCGCGCATGCTCTTTTCGTCGGCCCACTGGCGATGCAGCGTTTTCTTGAGCACGTCCACGGATTCGAGGCAGATATCCACAACCGCGGGCGAAGGTTCGAGTTCGCCATCACGCAAGCGGCCGATCAGGTCTTCCACGCGGTGAGCAATCGCCCCAAGCCGCTTCAAGCCTACCTGCGCCGCGGATCCCTTCACGGTATGAATCGCGCGGAACAGCTTATTGATCTCTTCAGGGTTGTTGTTGCCCTCCAGCGAAATCAAGCAATCACTGACCACTTGCAAGTGTTCTTCGGCTTCCGGCTGGAAGAATTCCAGGATCTCGTCGGCTACTTCGTCGTCCGAGGGCAGGGCGTCGAAGTAGGAACCAGTTGCAGCCGCCACAACCGCCTCTTGCACGGACGTTTTGCCCGGTTCCGGGTGCGTCTGCGGCTGGGGATAATTCAGCGGTGGAGGTTCGGTCGGGAACGCAAAGCGATAACGCTCCTTGAACGCGGCGATATCATCGAGGCTTTCCTTGCCCGTATCGCTGATCTCCAGGAGGTCCGTTTCGAGCAGAGAAATACCGTCCGACAAGAATTCCGTCAGAGGACCATGCAGGTCATCGCCGAGTGGTGCGTTCAGCGCGTATTGAAATACGTGCGCGAGTTTGCCTCCAATTTCGGAGAATCGTGGGAATCCGTAACTTGCCGAAGTTCCGCTTAGCGTGTGCGCCGAAATGTAAAGGCGCTCGAGATCTTCGCGTCGTGGCGAGATCTCCTGCAAAACACTGACGTACTCCCGGAGATATTGCAGATGCTCCGCCGCTTCCTGGAGGAACATCTCGACGGCTTCGCGGTCCGGCATACTCACGCGCGTCCCTCCGCCACGAGTTCGGGTTTTTGCAACTCTTCCGCCGTGGGCTTACGGTATAGAATGCAGTCATTCAGCACGATGGCCTGAAACTTCACGGGCATCTTGGAGATTGATTCCGAATGTCCGAGAAACAAGTAGCCGCCCGGCTCCAGAGTGTCGTAAAACCGTTGAACAAGCGCGCGCCGCCGTTCCTCGGAGAAATAAATCAGCACGTTCATGCAGAAAATCATGTCCATGCGGCCGACGTAAACCGCCGATGCCAAATTCATCTGTGCAAACGTGACGAGCTTGCGTAACCGCGGCTTCACCTGATGCCCGTCATGGGCCTGCGTGAAGTGTGCTGCTAGTCTTTCCGGACTGACACTGCCCAGGCTTCGTCCGGAGTAGACACCACGCTCTGCTTGCTTCAGTGCATGTCGCCCGACATCGGTCGCGAGAATCTCCACGTTCCACGAATCAGAAAAAGTGAGCGAGTCCGCAATCGTAATCGCGATGGAATAGGGTTCCTCGCCTGTCGAGCAGCCCGCGCTCCAGATGCGCAGCGTGCGTGGATTCTTCCAGAACTTTTTCACGTGCAATTCAGGCAGCACGCGCTTTTCGAATGCTTCATACACGCTCGGGTAGCGGAAGAAGCTCGTCTCTTGTGTCAGCAATCCCTCGAGCAATGCTTCGTAATCCACATTCGACTTCCGCATCGCCCGCAGCAGGTCCGTGCCACGTTCATAGCCCTTCGCGCGCAAGTGCTCCTTCACGCGCGTCGAGAAAAACCGCGCCCGCGATTCGTCAAAACAGATGCCCGTCCGCTCTTCTATCAGCATGCGGATCTCGCTCAGTTCGTGTTCACTAAGACCGTGTGCCGGCCCCTGCCGTTCGCTCATTACCGTCCCGCTTTTGCTCTGGCCTCTTGCCCGAGCTGAAAATCACTGCTTACCGCAGAGCGCCGGCTGGGACGGGCCGCTCGGAATCTTCCAAAATGTTGCCGGACTTCGACGTTGCGCGGAACTGCGCCAGCGCTTCGTTTAGTTGATCGGAAAGTTTTACGAGCTGGCTGACCGTCGCGACGGTTCCGCGCGTGCCTTGAGACGTCTGCCGCGTAATGCTCGAGATAATTTGCATCGCGTGCGCGACGCCTTCCGTGCCGCGCACCTGTTGTTTGGAAGCCAGTGAGATTTCCTGGACAAGTTCCGCCGACTGGCGTACCACGTTCGAAATGGCGTCCAGCGCGCGTCCTGCTTGATCCGCGAGCGTTGCGCCGCTTTCCACTTCCTTCGTGCCTTCTTCCATGACCACCACGGCTTCGTTCGTCTCCGCCTGAATGGCCTTGATGAGCGCCGCGATATCCTTCGTGGCGCTTCGGCTGTGTTCCGCGAGTTTGCGAACCTCGTCCGCAACGACCGCGAAACCACGTCCCGCTTCGCCTGCGCGAGCCGCCTCAATCGCCGCGTTTAACGCGAGCAAGTTCGTCTGTTCCGTGATGTCGTTGATGACGTTGATGATTTCCGAAATTTCGAGAGAGCGGTCGCCGAGCGACTTGATCTTCTTCGCAGTTGCCTGCACAGAAGCGCGAATGCGCTGCATGCCTTCGAGCGTATCGCGCACGGCGCGGTTGCCCTGTTCGGCGGCGTCCAGCGCGCGGCGTGCCGCTTCCGCGCTGGCTTCCGCGTTGTTAGACACCTGCTTCATCGAAACCGTCAGTTCTTCCACGGCGCTCGACGTATTCGTGATTTCCTGGTCCTGCTGAGTCGCGCCGGCCTGCATTTCGTCGGCCGCCACGAGAATGTTGTTTGAGCAAGCCGTGACTTCCATAGCCGCCTTGCGTACGCGCTCCAGAACCTTGGTGAAGTTGTCGAGCATGTAGTTGATCGAGTCCGCGACATTGCCCAGCGCGTCGTTGGTGACTTTTCCGCGCAGCGTCAAATCGCCGCGCGCCACCTGGTTGATGACCGTCAGCAGTTCCGTGATGCTGCGCTGCAGTGCGTCGTTCGCATCCTGGTTGCTGGTCGCTTTAGAGACCTTCGCCACGGCGCGATTCAAATTGTCGGCGATGTAACTTAGCTCATCGCCTGTGGTGACTTCGACGCGCGCTCGCGGATCACCCGCGGCCATGCGCTCGGAAAATTGCGCGAGCTCCTGCACCGGCGTCAGCAACCGGCTGCCCAGTCGCCACGCCAGGAAGACGGCCATGCCGAGCGCCAGCAACAGCGCCAGCATCACGGCGCCGCTAGCCCCGCTCGGCAGCGACCCGAAGTCGAACAAGGACGCTCCGCCGGATTGCCGCCCGGCGCTGTAAGCCAGACCCAGCACGGCAAACAGAATGACGCCATTCATCAGGACCAGCGTCCAGATTGTGGAACTCAGTCGCGATTTCATGCCTTCCTCCAAATGTCCATTGCGGTGCCCTTATCCGCACGCGGCAGGGCCCGCGAAAGCTCACCCTTGCAAAATCAAATGCTCGGTCCCGGAAAGACCTCGAGCAATCTCCTCAGATCAATGATTAGCGCCAGCCGGTCGTCGTGCCGGAGCATTCCGGTGCAATGCGGCACATTTTCTGGAGCTTGTTCCAGCAAGTCCTCGCTATTCACCGAATACGTCCCGATCACTTCGTCCGCCGCGATGCCGATTCGCAAATCGTCGTGCGCGCCTTCGCCTCGCAGCGAAGCCACGACCACATGCTTCGGCAGCAACCCAGGTCGGCGTCCTTCCGTAATCGCGATGTCAATCAGCGGCACGATCGCTCCGCGCAAATTGAAAATCCCCGCCAGGTATGCCGGTCCAAGCGGCAGCTTCGTCAGCAGCGGCCAGTCCAAAACTTCCTCGACGTCCAGCACCGGCAAGCAAAACCGTTCGCGTCCACTGCGAAAAACGCAGTATTGCGACTCCGGCGGGCGCTCTTCCATCGGCCCGAGCGCTTCGAGCAGGTCGTCCGCATCCGCTGGCAGCGGCACTAGATGAAAATCTTCGCTCATCCCAAATCGTCCTCAAAAATCTTCTATGCAAATCGCCGTACAGCGCGCAGCAACTCGTCTTTCGTAAACGGCTTGGTCACGTAGCCGTCCGCGCCTTGCTGCTGGCCCCAGAATCTGTCGCTCTCGGTGTTTTTCGACGTCACCAGAATCACCGGTATCGCGTTGTACTCTGAGTGATTCTTCAACTCCCGGCAAACCTGAAAGCCATTCCGCTTGGGCATTACCACGTCCAGCAAAATGACACTCGGCCGTTCGGTGGCAATCGCTTCTTCGACTCGTTCCGGGTCGTTTATGCCCACTAGCCGGTAGCCTTCGTGCTCAAGAAAGCCCTGGATCAGCTTCACTTGCGAGGGCGAGTCATCGACGATGAGTACTTTTTTCTGCAGCATCGACATCTCCCCATAATTCTCCGCAGACCAGAGGTGCACGTCAGCAGCCAGGCTGCAAACTCTGTCAGCATCCTTGTTCATCTTGTATAAGGGCTTATTTATGAGCGATTTACGGGCTTGCCGGTACAAGTCAGCGGCGCGGCCCAGGGGTCGCTGGCTCTGCTTCTGTCTCAGCTTGAGATGCATTCTCAGCTTCCCGCATCTCGCTCGCCAGCGATGAGAATCTCTGCATAATCTCGTTGATGCGCAGCGCCATGCTGTGAATCGTCTTAATCTGCGCCAGGGACTGCGAAGAAAGCTGGCCCGGCTCCAGAAGCAGCAGCTCGGCATTACCGAGCATGGAGGTCAGCGCGTTGTTGACGCTGTGCTTCATGTCCATCATGTAGCGGCCAAGCGTTGCATGATGCTCGTTCTTTGCGGCGCGACGCTCCGCTTGTTTGGAAATCCGCAAAGCTTCCGCGCGGCGTAAGGATTCGCCCGCAACGAGCAGCAGCGTTTGCGCCCAGTCTTCCCGCAAAGGGATGTGAACCAGCCGCGGATATCGCGAACGCAGTTGCCCGAACTCACGGGACTCCGCCGGAACGCAAAGAATTACCGCCGCCGCCGGTTCCAAAGACTGCAAAATCTCAGGCAGTTTGCCTTCCAGCACCGGCCCAACAACCACGAGATTGTGCGGTGCTGCTTCGTGATCTTTCCAGAGTTCGCTGCTGAGGACTGTAATCCCCGGAGCTTGCCGCTCTGCCTGCCAACAGGCGGTCAAGAGCCGTGCAAATTCTGGTTCATCGGTCAGGATTAGTACGCTAGCGTTTCGCACAGAGGAGCCGCTCCCAGGGTGATCGCCCGGCATGACCGGAAAAGAGTCTTACCGACTAAAGCTTTTCGGCCTCGTCCAACGCCGAGAGTAACCGTTTCGTGCTGATGCCCAAATTCACTGCCGCTTCCGTGTCCTTCGCCTGCTTCGCGATATCCACCCGCTCCTGCAAGCGCGAGACTTCTATTCGGGCTATCGAAAGCGCTTTGTCCATAGAGGACGCGTTTCCCGTTTCCTTTGCGGATTCAACGGCGGCGCTCACCATTGCGCGCGCAACCACCGCGCGGCGCAAATCTTCCGCTGAAGGTCCATCCTCGCTCACGAATGCCGTCACTTCCCACGAAGACATCAGGATGCGTGCTCCACCAATTTTCACTGTGGTCATGGAGCGCCCGCGCGTAGGCGGCGTGGCGATCAGCTGTTCCCATATTTTCTCGAGGCATGCTTCAAAATCCAGCGCCAAGGCGCCGACGGGTTTGTCCGCGCTCGGGGCAGTTGGTTTCTCCTGGGCGTGCGTACTTGCTTCGTGGGCTCCGGCGTCGCGTCCCGAACCTGTCGTTGGTGCCGAGTCGTGAGGGCCCGCCGCTTTCTCGGAGGGAGCCGCAGCTTTCGGCGCTTTCGGCGCGATCTTTTCAAGTGCCCGCTCCACGTCCGTGCGCAGTCCCAGCAGCTTTTCAAACGTCTGATTCACCGAGCGTTCCGTGTATTCCTTCTGGAACGGCTGCTTCCATTCATCGGCAGCTTCACGAATCTTGGCGAGAGGCTCCTCGGCGGAGAGGCCGAAATGATGGCAATCAATAATTCGTACTCCAGACGTTTCGAGCTGAGCCAGCCCCGAACGAATGGCGATCAGGTCGGCGTGCATCAGTTCGATGAACGTCCGTCGTAGCAGAAAATTAAAGCGAATGAAGGCAAGCAAAGCCGCCGGGTCATAGAACATCCCACCCGCGGTTTCTTTCACTTTACGGCCTTGCTCGATGAAATTCGTCTTGAGTATTTCGCGGAGGCTGCGGAATGCCCGCAACTTCTCGATCATCTGCTCGAGCGGTTCGCACCATGCCAGCGTTGTGTCCTCGACCTCGCCGAGCACAGGTTTCATGACTTGCGCGACGTCGGAAGGCTCAATCTGCTTGTGGTAGATCTTGGCGGGAGCGCACAGAGCAAAATATTGCACCAGCAGGAAGTCAATCTTGTCGCGGTCTACGTTGGTTTTCGAGGATTTTTGAAGATGGCGGTGAATGAGCGCGCACAAACTGCTCTCGTTTGCGTTCAGCGTCGTCGTCTGCAGCAACTTGCGCAGTTGGTGCACCAGGACGCGCTGGTCCATCTCGTCCAGCCAGGTTTCCACTTCGTCGAACAATTCCAGGTCTGGCTTCTCCGGCAGATTTCTCTTTTCCGGCGGGAAGGGAATTTCGATTTCGAGCTGCTTTGCTAGCGCGAGATAAATTGGAAAAACCGAGCGATCCTCAACCCACTTCGCCTGCCGGGAGTTCGCGGGCTTGGACGGGCTTGGGATGTTGAGCGTTGTCGTCTTGTTCACGGCTGTGTCACCCACGCGCAGGGCCCCTGTAAAAATCGGACGGCCACCGCCTTACGTCCTTCGTGATATTGCACGGCAATCACTGTCGCTTCCGCCGTGCAACCCTTCCGATCACGTTCAATGCTCACCCGGTCGTCGAACTCAAGTGGCAAACTCGAGAGAAAATGGCATGTTCCGAGCCGCCGAACTCCACCACGGTCGCTTCCCGCAAACGCGCGTTCCCGGCTCGCAGTGCGGTGACTTGCACTGGAACTCGAACAGGATTGGCGTGCGGAAAAAAACGAGCTAACCGCTCCGCACAGCCTTGCTCGTTCGCAGTGAGGCTTACCTCGTTGGATCGTCCCACGTTGCCTCTCAACTCGCCGCAGTACTTAGGTACTAAGGTGCGACATTGTGTTGCGGCTTGGCACACATCATTCCGCAAATGGGCACAACGTCCCCGCGATAGAGATGCACGCTGTACGCCAAAGAAGTGGATTTCAGAGAAGTTCCGAAATGGAAGAAAGGGAAGGACTTAGATTTTCCCCGGCGGGCTTGTGTGGCTCATGCGTCTCACGCTGAAACGCGGCTGTCTCAGTCTTCTGGCTGCTTTCGCGTTTCGCTTCGCAGCGTGAGACGTCATTCCACCTACTGCGCGGCTTCTTCCGCCAGGTCTTCCGCTTCTCCCGGCCCGGACCTTAGCGGGATGTTGTATCTCTTCAACTTGCGGTATAGCGTCGCTCGGCTGATCCCCAGCATTCGCCCGGCGAGAGCTTTATCTCCGTTCGCCTGCTCGAATACGCGGAGAATCGTCATCCGCTCCATTTCCGCCAATGCCGTGGTCGAAATGGACGCCGCATCTTGAATCGCTCCGCCCGAAGATTCCGCCTGCTCGGTGCGGATTGCGGGTGGAAGGTCGCCCACGTCAATCACTTGCCTGTCGCCCAGCGTAATCGCCCGCGCTATGCAGTTTTCGAGTTCGCGGATATTCCCCGGCCATTCGTAGTTCAACAAGCTCTTCATCGCCGCGGAAGTCACTTGAAGATGTATACCCGGCGCATATCGGTCCAGAAAATGGTGGACGAGCATCGGGATGTCCGATCGCCGGTCGCGCAGTGGCGGCAAGTGCACGGTCACAACATTCAGACGGAAATAGAGATCCTTGCGAAATGTCCCGGCTCGATACGCCGCTTCGAGGTCGCGATTCGTCGCTGCGATCACGCGCACATCTACATTCACCTTCTCGTTGCTTCCGACTGGCCGGACTTCCTTTTCCTGAAGCACTCTCAAGAGCTTGGCTTGCATCTCGAGCGGTAGTTCACCAATCTCATCCAGGAAAATTGTTCCGCCATTGGCCGCCTGAAAAAGTCCTGCTTTGGTTTTTATGGCCCCCGTGAAAGCTCCCTTTTCGTACCCAAAGAGTTCGCTCTCCATCAGCGTTGGCACCAGTGACCCGCAATCCACCGCCACAAACGGCGTCTGCGCCAGCGCCCCGCGGAAATGAATCGCTCTCGCTACGAGCTCCTTCCCTGTACCACTTTCTCCGGAGATCAAAACGGGTGTGCGCGTATCCTTTAGCCGCGAGACCATCCGCAGAACATCTTGAATATTCGCCGAAGTGCCGATGATTCCATCGAGATTGTCCTCTGTGTTGACGCGCTCACGCAAAAACTCATTTTCCGTGACCAGCCTGACCTTTTCGGCCATCCGTTGCAGCAATAGCCGCATCTTTTCAACGCGGAAGGGCTTCTCAATGTAGTCGTAAGCCCCCAATTTCATTGCATCCACTGCGGATTCGATGGACCCGTGGCCGGTCATGATCGCTACTTCCGCGCGCGGCACCACCAGCTTCGCTTGCTTTAGCAACTCCACGCCAGAAAGCGTCGGCAGTTTCAGATCCGTCAGAATAAGATCCGGGACATCGGCATCCAATTTTGCCAGCGCTGCTTCGGCGCTCTCCGCTTCTGTGCAGGAATATCCCAAGGTATTGCCGATGGTCATGCACAGCTTGCGGATGCTCTGCTCGTCGTCAACAACCAGCAAACGAATTTTCAAGTCGTCACTCATGGTTTCCCAAACGTTTTCTCCACGATGGATATCAATTGATGTACACGGAACGGTTTCTCGATGCAAGGCGTCCCGCTGCGCGCCAGCAGCGCCTGCGTTTCGCTGTTTGCCGTGTCTCCGCTGATGAGAATGATTTTCGTTCCAAGCTCCGGCCGGTTTTTCTGGATCCAGTCGTGAACCTCGGCGCCATTCACCGCTCCCGGCATCCGGATATCGGAGATCACGCCGCTGTAGCGCCCGCCAGCGAGTTGCTTCAGTCCCTCCGCGCCGGAAGACGCGTTCACCACCGAGTATCCTTTCCGTTCGAGCGCAGCCTTAAGGAACGCGATCACAGACGGCTCATCTTCAATCAAAAGGATTGGCCCAGTCTGCCCCACCGCTGCTGGCATCGTCATCGTCCGGCTTCTTTCGCCGCTAAAGCCGGCAACTGTTCCGCGGCGATTGGGATTCGAACGACAAACGTGCTCCCCCCGCTTTCCGTATTATTCCAGCACTGAATCTCGCCGCCGTGCGCCCGTACAATCCCGTAGCAAATACTTAATCCAAGGCCCGTACCCTTGCCCGGCTGCTTCGTCGTGTAAAACGGGTCAAAAATATGCTGTGGATCAGCGATCCCTGTGCCGTTATCAGTGACCACCACCTGAACGCTATTTCCGCTCCGCTCCGTTCGAATCGCAATATGCCCGCGGCGTCCCGTCTCTTGCACCGCATCATAAGCATTGTTCAGAATATTCAGGAACACCTGCTGAAGCTGCTGCGCGTCCCCCAGCGCAGGCTCAAGCGTTTCGTCGAACTCCTCCGTCACCTCAACGCCATGGCTCGCAAAATCGTAGCTGCGCAGCTTGATCGTTTGTCGCAAGACCGTATTTACTTGCACCGGCTCACGCTGCACTGGCCGCTGCCGCGCGAAACTCAGCAAATCCTGCACAATGTCCTTGGTCCTCTGCGTTTCTTGCAAAATAATCTGCAAATCTTCCTTCGCCGAAACCGGCATCTCCGGGTTCTCCAACAGAAGGTCCGTGAACCCAAGGATAGCCGCCAGAGGGTTGTTCACTTCATGTGCCACGCCGGAAACCAATCGCCCAATTGTCGCCATTCTTTCCGAA
The DNA here is from genome assembly GCA_963727945.1 of uncultured Acidobacteriota bacterium. Lineage (GTDB taxonomy): Bacteria > Acidobacteriota > Terriglobia > Acidiferrales > UBA7541 > Acidiferrum. Next base: position 70,821 of record CAVSIW010000043.1, on the reverse strand, counting down.
TGCGACAGTTTCGCTTGCAGCAGCACAGCATCTGTAATGTCCGTCATGACCACGACCACGCTATTCACCGCGCTCTGCTCGTCTCGCATCGGGCTCAAACTGATCGAAAAGTGCCCCATCGATCCGTCGCTCCGCCTGACTTGCAACTCCAGATTCTCTACCTGCTGTCCATTCGCCGTCGTCTCAAGCGCTCCCTCGAAATCGTTCCGGTGAGAAGGCTCTACCCAGTCCACAAGACGGTGGCCGATCAATTCATCTTCCCGGTAGCCTGCTTCGTAACACCGCCGGTTGGCGTAGCTAATGAGGCCCGCCGTATCCAGCACCAGAATCATGCTCTGCGTGGTGTTAAGAATCTTCTGGTTGAAGTCTCGTTCGCGCTGCAATTGCGACTGAAATGACTTCTGCTCGGTCACATCCAGCATCAACCCGCGAATTTGTGCAATCCGCCCCTGCGCGTCGCGCACCGCTGTAATGTTTTGCAGCGTATGGAGCAGCGCCCCGTCTTTCCGACGCAGCGTCTCCTCATAATTTCGCAGCACGCCGCGCTCGGCCAACGCTTGCAAAAAGCGCTCTCGCGCTGCCGGAGCTGGGTAGAGATGCGGGCTCACGTCCGCTCGCAACATCTCCTCGCGCGATGCGTAGCCCAGCATGCGCACCATCGCATCGTTCACGTCCAAGAATCGCCCGTCAGGCGTGGCGAAAAACAGCCCTTCCTGAATGCTGTCGAACAGCTCCCGGTACTTCCGCTCCGCTTCCCTCCGGTCCGTAATGTCTTTCAATACGTGAATCGTTCGCGTGTCGTCTTCTGCCACCCCTGGCGCACGCGACGTGGAAACAAGGAAGATCCGCTCCGCCGACGCCGCCACGTATTCCTCCCGCGGCCGCTGCGTATCGCGGCAAAAAGGGCAGGGAAGATCGCTCCCGGTTTCCGCGATTTGCCGCAAGCCGCTCATCGCCTCGCCCACAAGCGCAACCGGCGGCACACCGAGGTGCGAAGCCAGCGAGCGGTTCGTGCGCAAAATCTTCCAGGCGCGGTCGTGCACCACGATGTAGTCGCTGATCGCGTCTATATCTTCGACCCACTGCCTCTTTGATTTCTCCAGCTGCGAAAACCGCCTGAAGTTTTCCAGCGACAACGCAGCGTGGCTCGCCAAAGCGTGCAGCAGCTTTTTCTCTTTGGCATTCACACTCCTTCGCCGTCGCAGTAGGCACAACATCCCCAGCCGTTCCCCATCGCTCGCGCTGACGGGTACAAACACCGCACTCACCGCCGCGCCGCTTTCGCCGGATCTTGCCTCTCCCGCTGGCAGCGAACGTACAACCGCGGCAACTCGGCTCTCGCGAGCCGACGAAATGATCCAGCTCTTGAGTGCGGCGCTCACAGCTTGCTCACCCGCACCTGCCGCGTAAAGATCCGTCTCCCGCCCGCGAAACACGGCCACCCCGCCCCACTCCGCGTTGAGCATGCGCGCCGCGCGGCCCGCGAACCGTTCCAAAAATTCCGGAAGCTGCCGCGAATGTGCGGCATCAACCGCCAATTCCATTAATTCTTCCGCTTGTCTCGAGGAGGGAGGCATTGGATCAGCCGTATTTAACCGAGTGGTTAAATGACGAGTCCGGATAGGTTTCGTTTTTCGCATCACGGGTTGGAGGTGAACGCGTGTCTCAAGTTGAACTCGGCTGCTCACTACCACCCTAGCGACTCATCTCAATCTGAGTCAATCGTCGTTCTCATCTCCGTTGCCGAATCGTCCACTCTCGCGCCGCCTTCTTTGCGCACATCGTCTCAGCATGAGACCTGACCTCATGCAGATCACGTTTGCTGAGACAAGTTGCCTCTCCCTCGATATCTTTACTTTTCGCTGGCGAGTCCCACTAGCTCCTCATTCTACGCCACTTATCGCTCTCACGGCTCACAACCCCACCACGCATCACGCTAATGCCGCCATGGCCCCCGACGTGCCTTTCCCAATGCGGGGTTTTCCCATTCTTCAGGAGGGGTGGTGTCGATGAGAACCGGATGGCGAGGGATTTTCCGCATCGCTGCAACCGCAGCTGTTGGTCTCTGCTTGGGGGCCTCTAGCTTTGGGCAATCAGGTACCACGGACGAGGGGAAGCGCAAGGTTAAATCTAAGGTCGCACCCGCCTATCCTGAACTTGCCAAACGCATGAGCGTCTCCGGCAAGGTGAAAATCGAGGTCGTGATTACGCCGGACGGCCGTGTCAAGAGCACTCGAGTGATTGGCGGCCATCCGCTTCTGGTTCAGGCGTGCCAGGACGCGGTCAAGGAATGGAAATTCGCGGCTGCACCGGAAGAAACCACGCAGATCGTTGAATTTGAGTTCAGCAGCGCGGGCAATTAAGCGAATCGCAGAAAACGGCAGGAGCGGTTTGGATCAAATCGCGTCGCCGGGGTGAGTGGAGGCATTTTGCAATGACGATCGGGAAGAGACTTTACCTAGGCTTTGGTGCGGTTGTAAGCATCTTGCTGCTGCTGTTCTTCGTGAACCTGCTCGCGGGTTGGAGGGAAAGCTCAGCGCGCAAGGACGCCACATCCGCCCTCGAAAATGTTCGCACCATTGAGTCGGTGCGCTACCAGATCATGTTGAACCGCCACAACATGGATAATTTTCTCTTGAGCGGCGATCCCCGCGACGAGGAAAAGGTTAACAAGGGTTTCACCGACATCATTGACCTGGTCAAGCGCGGTGAGTCTCAAACGACCAGCGACAGCGTCAAGACCGCCTTGATCCAAGTCGAAAGCACCGAAGCTAGCTGGGCCGATAATTTCGCCAAACCGCTCCTTGCCAAACGCCACCAGGTAGACTCTGGCGACGCTACCGTCTCCGACCTCCAAATTTTCTATCTCCAGAAGGATCCGGCTTCCTGGCTCACAAAATCATCTGCCGTTCTCGACCAAACCAGCGCGGACATCACCAAATCCCTGGATGAAACTTCCAAGTCCGCCGCTCGCGCCAGTGTTATCAGCCAAGGCGTAACAACCCTTGGGACACTGCTTGCTCTCGCTCTCGGTGTGTTCGCTGCCATCAAGACCGCCAAATCCATCTCCGAGCCGCTCACGCACCTCATCACCGTGGCCCGCGAAATTGGCGATTCCGGCGACCTCGACCAGAACATTGATATTCATCGCAACGACGAAATCGGCGCTCTCGCCACTACCTTCAACAATATGGTCGCCTATCTAAAGGAAATGGCGAACGTCTCGATGTCCGTCGCCGAAGGCGATTTGACCGTGGAAGTTGTCCCACGCTCCAAGCGCGATACTCTTGGCAACGCTTTCCTTCGCATGTCACATGGTCTCCAGGAACTGGTCCGCACGACGCGCGATTCTGCCGGCCAGGTTTCCGCCGGCTCCAATCAAGTGGCCGGCGCTGCTGACGAATCCGCGAAAGTCAGCGTCCAAGCCTCCTCCGCTATTGAAGAAGTCACCAGCACGATGCACGAAATGAGCATCAACGTGCAGAACGTGGTGAAGAACACGCAAGTCCAAGCCTCCAGCGTGGCAGAAACGTCCGCTTCCATCGATCAGATGGTTACTTCGATTCAGCGCGTCGCGGACACCGCAAAGGTTCTTCTCGATATCGCCAATCGTTCCCGCGAAGAAGTCGTCACCGGCATCCAGACCATGGAAAAAGCCACCGACGGCCTGAACCGCACCAACAAAGCCATTCAGTCTTCCGCGGAAATCATCAACATTCTCGGTCATCGCGCCGACGACATTGGCAAGATCATCGAAGTCATTGATGACCTTGCCGAGCAAACCAATCTTCTCGCCTTGAACGCAGCCATCGAAGCGGCCCGCGCCGGCGAGCACGGCCTGGGTTTTGCCGTCGTCGCGGACGAAGTTCGCAAACTCGCCGAGAAATCTACGCAATCCACCAAGGAAATCGCCGACCTGATTCAAAGCATCCAGCGCGAAGCGCGCCAGGCTGTCGAAAACATGGAGCGCAGCACACGCATCGTGGAAGAAGGCCTCAGTCTCGGCAACGAGCTCGGCACCGCTCTCCACAAAATTTCCAATGTTGTCACCGAGGTCTACAAGTTCTCCCAGGAAATCGGCGCCGCCACCAACGAACAGTCCGTCGGCTCTTCGCAAATCGCAAAAGCCACCAGCCGCCTCACCGAGATCACCCAGGAAATTAACTCGGCCGTCGAAGAGCAGGCCTCCGGCGCGCAAGCCGTCGTCCGCGCCATGGACAAGATGCGCGAGCTGGTTCAGCAGTCAGCCTCCAGCTCCACCGAGCTTTCTGCCGCCGCCGAGCAGATGCTCAAACTATCCCGCAATTTGCTGGACAGCATGGATCGTTTTGTCCTGGATCGTTCCGCGCAAAACCACGGGCGCCACGCAGAGCAGCAGTCCAACGCTCCGCGCCGCGGACATCACAATTCCGGACGTGAACGCGAGATGGAATACGCCGAGCTCGCTCATTCCTAAGGAAGCGGAGATCGCTTGATGGAGAAGGATTTACAAATCGTCGGTTTCCGAATCGGAAATGAAACGTACGGCGTGCGTATCGGCGCGGTTCGTGAAATTGTCCGCGTCCCGGAAATCACAGCGGTTCCGAGTGCACCCGATACCGTCGAGGGCGTGATCAATTTGCGTGGAAAGATTATCCCGGTGATGGATCTGCGCAAACGGTTTGGTCTCACCGAGATTACCTCGGACAAGAAAAATCGCATTCTAGTCGTCGAACTCGAAAACAAATTGCTCGGTCTCATCGTCAACTCGGCTTCCGAAGTCTTGAAGATTCCTCCATCAGAAATTGAGGCCCCCGGCTCCGTCTTTGCCGACGGAGAGTCCGGCTACGTCACAGGAGTGGGCAAACTGAGTGGCCGCCTCATCATCTTGCTCGACATTTCCAAGCTTTTGCATCGGCCGGAGCTCAAACGACTTGAGGAGGCCGCGGACACCGTCGCCCTGGCAAAGTAACGCTCTGCCCGTTTGCATCGGGTTGGCCGAACTGCCGGATCACCGCACATTCCATGGGAACGCTAACCGCTCAGATCCAACTCACCGAAGCCGAACTCAAGCTTTTGCAGACGCTCGTCTATCAGGAATGCGGCATGTTTTTCGACGAGCGCCGCTCTCATTTCCTGAAGGACCGGCTTCAGCGCCGGCTCAAGGCCTGCCAGCTCGATTCTTTCTACAGTTACTATCGCTTGCTCACCAGCCGCGAAGGCCGCGCCGAACTGGCGCTGCTTCTCGAAAATCTCACCGTCAACGAGACAAGTTTCTTCCGCAATAAACCTCAACTCGATCTTCTTGCAGAAAACTGTTTTGGAAGACTTGCTGCGCAAGAAGCAGGAACGCCGGGATTGGAATCTGCGCGTGTGGAGCGCAGGCTGCTCCAGCGGCCAAGAACCCTACTCTGTAGCCATTCTGATTTGCGACGCTCTCGCGTACTACTATCTGCGCAATCCGCTTCCATTCGATATGCCGTCTCCCAAGCCGCTGATTCCCCCGCCCTGGAAGTTGGAAATCGTCGCTTCGGACATCAGCTACGCCAGCCTTCGCGTCGGCCAGGAAGGCGTGTTCACCGAGCAGCAAATGGAGCCTGTGGATTACACGTGTCGGCTGCGCTACTTTGAAAAGTCCGGCGACAAATACGCCATCAAGCCGCTGCTGAAACAACTGGTCCAGTTCGATTTCCACAATCTCAAGACCGAATTCCTTCCGCGCCGTAACGACATCATTCTTTGCCGCAACGTCATGATCTATTTCGACGAGGCGGAACAAAAGCGCCTGATCGAAAAGTTTTGGCATTGTTTGAATCCCGGCGGCTATCTCTTTGTGGGCCATGCGGAGAGCCTCTTTGGCCTTACGCAGAAGTTCCGCATGGTGCATCTGAATAATGGAACCGCTTATCAACGCGTGGAGGCGAATTCTTGAGCAGGCCTCCCGAAGATCGCAACCCGGAGCTTCGCGCTATCTTTTTTGAAAGCGCGAATGAGCTGCTGCAATCGCTCAACGAAGCGGGGCTTCAACTCGAGGCGCATCCCGCGGACGAAGAGGTCATCCGCCTCGTTCGCCGCGCCGTGCACACGCTCAAGGGCGATTCCGCCGCATGTGGCTTTCAAAAGTTAAGCGAGCTCGCGCACGAACTCGAAGATATCCTAACGCCCCAAGTCGGGCAGAAACATGGCACTCGCTTCGCCGAAGTCGTCCTCGCCGCTGCGGATGCTTTCGAAGCCATGCTTTCCGCCTACCAGCGCGGCAAGAAGCTCCCGTCTCTCGAGACGCTCCACGGTTTGATCCGCGGCCTCCTGGTGGATGTGGCCGCGCCTGCCGAAACTCCTCAATCCTCGGCGGCCGTGCCCGCTAATTTCGCGTGGACGGAATACGAGCGGCTGATGATCTCCGAAGCCGTTCACCGCGGCGAATCCGTCTACAACGTCGCGCTCCGGATTGACCCGAACAGCCTCATGCGCGCCGCGGCTTTTCAGCTCATTCGAAACGTGCTTCACGGCTGCGGAACGTTGATCGCTCTCCGCCCCGAAGACAATCTCGCCGCTGCCAACGTGGAAACCGTCGAAGCTGCTCTTGCAAGTGTCCAATCCGAAGACGCCATAAGGCAACGCTGCCGTATTCCTTCCATCGTTTCCGAAGTACGCGTTGATCGCGCCGCCACTGCCGAAACGCCGGAACATGAACTTCTTGGCGACCTCTTGGAGGCCCAAGCTGCCAAGTTTGTGGCGACCGCCGCCGAGAATGGCGATACCGGCGAACCGGCCAAATCCGGCGCCGCAGGTTCGGCGATTGCCGCGGTTGCCGAGAGTTCTCTGCGTGTGGATGCGAGTCGCATTGATGCCGTCATGAACCTTGTCGGTGAATTGATCATCGGCAAGTCCATGCTCAATCGCGCGTTTGCAGAATTTGACCAGCGCCACGCGCGAGATCCCGTCCGCGCAAAGCTTGCCGACGCGCTAGGGTTTCAGTCCCGCGTCCTCGACGAACTTCACAAGTGCGTCCTAAAAATTCGCATGGTTCCTGTTGAGCAGCTCTTCCGCCGCTTTCCGCGCGTCGTTCGCGATGTCGCCAAGCAGTGCGGCAAAGATGTGGCACTCGACGTCGCCGGCCAGAACACCGATCTCGACAAGAGCATTCTCGACGCTCTCGGCGAACCGCTAATGCACCTCGTGCGCAACGCCGTTGACCACGGCATCGAGCCCGCCGATGAGCGGCTCACCGCCGGCAAACCCGCGCGCGGCACCGTCTATCTCAACGCCTATCATCAAGGCACGCAGGTCGTCATCGAAGTCCGTGACGACGGGCGGGGCATTGATTCTGCGCATGTCCGCCAGCAAGCCGTAAAGCGGGGAATCATCAAGCCCGAAGAAGCGGCACGCCTCACCGATCAGGAAGCGCTCAATCTTATTTTCGAATCAGGGTTCAGCACCGCCACCGAAGTCACGGAAGTTTCTGGCCGCGGCGTGGGCATGGACGTGGTCCGCAGCGTTCTCGACAGATTGAAAGGGCACCGTTCAAATCTCCACGCAAAAATCGCGCGGCACTACTTTTCAACTCCGCGCGCCGCTTACTCTCGCCAGCATTCAGACGCTGCTTTTCCGTGTGGGTGGCCGCCTCTTTGCGGTCCCACTCTCTTCCGTCGTCGAGATATCGCGCATCCATGAACAGGAAATCCACCGCGTGGATCAGCGGGAAGTGCTCCGCCTGCGCGACCAAATTCTTACTCTCGTCCGTCTCGAGCATCTCAGCCGCCTTCGCGCCATCGAATCCGAACCCAAAAAGAAAAAGAACTTTGTCATTGTCATTGGCTCTGCGGAAAAACGCTTCGGCCTCGTTGTGGACAGCATGGTCGGCGAAGAAGAACTCGTCATCAAGGCGCTGCCGAGCGACATCATCTCGAGCGACCTGGTGAGTGGCGCCTCCATTCTTGGCGATGGCACCGTCGTCCTCATTCTTAACATACCTGCCGTTCTCTCGCGCCTTTCTCGTTCTGTACCTCTGGGAGCGATCGCATGAGCGACCGCATCCGCGTTCTCGTCGTGGACGATTCCGCACTCATGCGGAAACTCATTCCGGGTATCCTCGCGCGCGATCCTTCCATTGAAGTCGTCGGCACGGCCATGGACGGCGCTTTCGCGCTCAAAAAAATCGAAGAGCTGCGTCCCGACGTCGTCACGCTCGATCTCGAAATGCCTCGCATGGACGGCATGGAAACGCTTCGTCTGATCATGCGGCGCGCTCCGATGCCCGTCGTTCTTTTCAGCACCCATTCCAAGGAGGGCGGCTACGCCACTCTCAAAGCCCTAGCGCTCGGCGCCATCGATTTCGTTCCAGAAGCCGCAGGACGCCGCCGCCGGCCATCTCGATTCCATCGCCGATCAGTTGATCGAAAAAATTAAAGTCGCCAAGCGCGCCGCGGGCCACAAACTTCCGGCTGCCGTCGTTTCCGATGATCCTCCCAAGGGAAAAAAGAAAAGCCGCTCTGCGCTTCCTCCAAATCGCATCGTCGCCATCGGCATTTCCACCGGCGGCCCGAACGCACTCCAATACGTTCTCTCGCAGATTCCTGGCGATTTTCCGGCCTGCATTCTCATTGTCCAGCACATGCCGGAAGGCTTTACGGAAATGTTCGCCAAGCGCCTCGATGAATGCTGCGCTCTCGAAGTCCATGAAGCGCGCTCGGGCGATTTGCTCGTTGCCGGCCGCGTCCTCATTTGTCCCGGCAATCGTCACATCATGGTTCGCCGCATGCCTCGCGGTGACATGGCCGTTCTATCCGACGGTCCTCCGGTCAATGGTCACCGCCCATCGGCCGACGTTCTCTTCCATTCCGTCGCGCAGCAATTTGGCCTCACCGCCGTCGGCCTTTTGATGACCGGCATGGGTGAAGACGGCGCCGAAGGTCTTGGCGCTCTCAAAGCTGCCGGCGGCATGACCATCGCGCAGAGCGAAGACACTTGCGTCGTCAGCGGCATGCCCCGCGCCGCCATTTCCAAAGGCTACGCCACCAAAGTGATTCCGCTGGACGGTATGGCCGCCCACCTGATTCAAAATTACGGTGGCGATCGCTCCAGCTCAGAAAAATTCGACAAGAACGATAAGAACGAGAAATCGGAAAGGACACCCGTTTCTTCCCATCGCACTTAACACCGTGCCGGGAGAAGGAGAAGGCCATGCAACAATTTGCCGCTCTGCTACGGAAAGACAATCAACCCGTTCGCTACCTCGTGGTGGACGACTCCGTCTTCGCCCGCAAGAACATCATCAAGATGATTGAGATGTTCGGCGGCGAAGTCGCCGGTGAAGCGGGCGACGGCCTCACCGCCATCGCCGAGTTCAACCGCACCAAGCCCGACATCGTGCTCATGGACATCACCATGCCGCAGATGGAAGGCATCGAGGCCGTCGAGCGCATCGTTCGCCAGCACGCCGAGGCGCGCATCGTCATGGTCTCCTCGGTAGGTTACCAGGAAAATATCCTGGCAGCGCTGCAGAAGGGCGCGAAGCACTTCGTGCAAAAACCCGTCAAGCCCGAAGTACTTTACGAAATTCTTCGCTACGTTCTCAGTGACGATCCCAACGCCGTCGGCGCGCCTGTCGCCTTCGCAGGAGAGCACCGCTCATGAGAATGGAACTCATTCAGCCATTCATCAATGCCGCCGACGCCGTCTTCGCCGAATCTCTTCAGGCGCCCACCAAAATTCTCGACCTCTCGATGGACGAAAATACCTATCGCCGCAAAGGCGTCGCCGCTCTCATCGCCATCAAAGGCGACATTGAAGGCCGCGTCATTCTCGATCTCTCGCCCGAAGTCGCCATGAAAGTCGCCAGCCATCTCGCCGGTTCGGAAGTTGCCAAGCAGCGATCAAGTCGTCCGCGAAACCGTCTGCGAACTCGCAAACATGGTCATCGGCAATTCCGTCACTCTTCTCAACGATCAGGGCTTCCGCTTCAAAGTGTTTCCGCCGGAAATTCACATGAATGAAGAGGGCTTGTCAGGCAGCGCCGACACCGAAGCGATGGTCATCGCCATCGAAACTCCCTGCGGCCAGGCCTATCTCAACATCGCCATGCACTATCTGCATCGGCGCCGCCACGAACGCGACATCGCCTCTGTAATGGACTAGTTCGCAGGAATTTGTTTTCTTGGTTTTCTGAACAGGCGCGAAACAACTGCTTCAATCCGCGGAATCGCTTGGCGGCCGAATATACGCCGCTCCGTGCCGGTACAATCCCGCCGCAGGAATCGCCTGCGAAAATACAATCCGTATCGGAACAAATATCGCGCTGCTCCCTGGCGTAAATGGCACCGCCACTTCGAGCCGCGATCCCTCCGCATATTCGTTCCGGCTGCGAAAACTCAGCCCGCCTTTTGACAAATCCTCGCAAACCGCCACTTCTTCCTGAAATCCGCGCCTCCGGATGCACGCCAGCACACGCGCTTTCACTCGCGTCCGGTTCCGCCGCGGAATCACGCGCTCTTCCACTGGCTGCGGATGTGCCGCCCCTGGCTCCGGCGTCTTGATTTCTGACTGCGCCTCGATCCAGATCGCCGGAGTGTCGCAATGCTTGCAAAGCCTCGCCACGCATTTACGCACTTCGAACGATTTCAGCTCCAATTCGTTCAAATAAACCACTTCGCGCCTCTGGCAAAAACCGCACTCCATCAACAGTCTCGCCAGCGCCTCGTCCGCTTTGTGCGGAGCAGGGAAGTCAATATCCCAGAAGTCCGCCCTCGGCTCCGTGATGTGAATCGCGTACAAAAATCCGTCCGGTTCCTGATCAATTTCCGCCACCACGCGCGCCCGCGCCGTCTTCACCAAATCGCCTTCCATCCGTCGCAGCGTAATCTCTTGTCCCACTGTCAGTTTCTCATTCAGCCGCAGCACGCCTCCATTGCGGCTCACCAGCAGCGTCTCCGCGATGTGCTTTGCGGACGGACCCGTGCTCGTGGTCCACGATGCCTCCACCGGCATCCGGAAACTGACGCGGTCGCTCTGCCGAAGTCCGTCGCTTCGCATCGTTTCGTTTAACATGAAGGAATTCTGCCACTCCAGATTAACATTCCCATCCCAGGCGTTCGCCCCAGCATCACTTCACTTTGTCGTACCAACTAATAGCTTTCGCTCTTCAACTCTCCGCTCATAATCCACGCAGGTCCCGCAAACCGCCCCGCCCTGTTGCCTTTTTCGTCCTTCCTACCCTCGCAATTCCACCCTCCTCTCGCCTTCTCTGGCACACTTAATTGCCGAGAGGGGAACGCTCTTCGGGATCACCCTGACTCGTCTTCCCCGGCCTAATGGACAGTGGGCAACGTTATCACCATGAACGACCGAACCGCCGATGGTGTGTCGCACAAAGTTAGCCTCCGCGACCGCCGTTATGCCATTCGCTATCCTTTTGCCGCCGACGCGGAAGTCCTCGACCTCGAATCCGGCTCCCGCTCCGAAGGCATTACCTCGGACCTTTCCCTTGGCGGCTGCTTCGTCTGCACCAGCAAGCCCCTCGCCGTCAAATCCCGCGCTCGTGTCACGCTGCGGCGCAAAGGCGAAATCGTTGAAGCCCTCGCCACCGTCCGCATCGTGAAGCCCCGCATCGGCATGGGCCTCGAGTTCATTGATGTCGAATCCTCCTCCAACTCAGTTCTCACCCGCTGGCTCGATCAACTCCGCCGCACCCGCTGAAACACTGCGCTTCCTCGCTCGTTACCACACTGTTACCGCTATAACGCAGAATATGCGTACGACAAAGCCTCGAACCGCACAGGATTCACCGATCCAGAGAGCGGCTCGACGGCCTATGTCTACGACACGCTGAATCGCTTGCAGACGCTGACGCCGCCTTCGGCGTTTACCAGCGGCAACTTTGGGTTCAGCTACGATGCACTGTCGCGGCGCACGCAGATGACGCGGCCGAACTCGGTGAGCACGCTGTATGCGTACGACAATCTGTCGCGGCTGACCTCGGTGCTGCACCAACTGTCCGGGAGTACTATTGATGGAGCCGCATACACGGTGGACAATGCCGGGAATCGCACGGCCAAAGACCGATGAACTGGCGGGCGTGACATCGAACTATGCCTATGATGCGATCTACGAGTTGACGGGCGTGACACAAGGGACCACCACCACGGAGAGCTACACGTTCGACCCGGTGGGCAACCGGCTGTCGTCGCTGGGCGTGTCGCCGTACGACGTAAACGTGTCGAACGAACTGACCTCGACGCCAAGCACGACCTATACCTACGACAACAACGGCAACACGCTGACCAAGGTAGTCGGGTCGAACACCACGAGCTACGCGTGGGACTTCGAGAACCGCCTGACCAGCGTTACGCTGCCCGGGTAGCGGCGGGACCGTCACCTTCAAGTACGATCCCTTCGGAACGAAGAATCTACAAATCCTCTTCGGCCGGCACTTGCGATCTACGCCTATGACGGGGACAACCTGATCGAGGAAACGAACGGCAGCAGGCGCGGTGGTCGCCCGTTACTCGCAAGGCCGAAAACATTGATGAACCACTGGCGATGCTCCGCAGTTCAACGACCAGCTACTACCAGGCCGACGGCCTCGGCTCGATCACGTCGCTCAGCAACGCCGCGGGAGCGCTGGCCCAAACGTACAGCTTCGACTCGTTCGGCAAGACGACGCCGACTGGCAGACTTGTGAATTCGTTTCAATACGCGGGCCGCGAATTCGATTCCGAAACGGGTCTTTACTTTTACAGGACCCGCTACTTCGATCCGAATGCAGGCAGGTTCCTGAACGACTAACTGATTCGTTTTAGTGGAGGTGAGAATTTCTATCGCTATACTGGAAATAACCCGCTCAATTTTACCGACCGCATACGGGTTGTTGCAGGCATGTTGCCGCCCCGCACAGTCGGTTCATGGAATCGCCTGCCATTGCTTCCTGCTTCTGTCTGATGGCCACACATTAGGGGGCTACTTCAAGCCGCCGCCATTCCTGCATCCGAAACGGGATGATCCCGATGATGATATTGGTAAGAAAAAAGCAGCCTGGTACTTTTTGCAACAAGATCCCAGCCTCGAAATGCGACGAAAATCGGCTCAATAAGGCATTCGATGATCTTCCTTGGATGATCTACGGTCTTAACGGAACAAGTAACAGCGTACCTGGCGATCTGTTGAGAACGGCTGGGATTGACTTCAGCTTGCCAGCTTGTGCCTGGGGGAAAGACGTACCGTTGCCACACAAGTCCGATCCCTGGCCACCACCGGGAATCGGTAAGAACCCTTGGGATTACAAGTGAAACTAGGTCAAATTCACCAACGCGAGTTCTTTCTGAAGACTCTATTGCTGTCCTGACCTGATTTGACGGAGCTGATCAGCCAAATGACCATCCCTCTGTTAAGCCTGGAAAATGTCGTGGACCTTGGAATTCACGTACTACCGTCGGCAGCCATCGCTCTCGGCTGGAGCCTCCTTCGGAAAGTGCGCAGAGCGGGAACGCAGGTTGATCGGCCAAGTATCATGTTTTTTTCCCTGCTAACAGTCACCTACCTAGCCCTCTTCGTAGGAGATGTTCTGTCATTGCACTCGGAGGCTCTGTCGGGCAAGATTCTTTTCTCCAGAGCTGGCCTCGCGGTTATCTATCTAAATTTTGCGGTTGGAGCAGCCTCAGGAGTCTTTCTTGCCTTCCGCCGGAGTCCGATGCGCCGGTCCTTCATTATCGCAGCGGTTCTCGTCGCAGGAGTATGTCTCTTGGATGTGGTTCGCGCGATAGATGTAGGGATATGAGTTTCGTGGGCTTTTCTGAGGTGGTCTGAGGGCCTGTTAGGGCGGTTAACGCCGAGCGGCTGAGGAGCGGCTGGAAGAGCGGCGTCTACGACGCCGGGTGGGGGATAGACACGTCACCCCTAGAAGGGTGCTGCACAGCAACTTTGGTTGCTGTATAGGAACCACCAAAAAATCAGCGATTTACAAAATCTCCGGCGCTGCAGAGCGCCGCGCGGTTCCTATATGTGAAAAACTCGGGGAAACTCGGGGACAGACGGGACGTTTTCTGGCTTTTGACTTTTCCACACATTTCCACAGCCGTAGCAAACCCATCACTCCCCACCCAACTCCCTCAAACCTCGCCACTTCCGTTCATCCCATTCGAACCCGCCCTCCCGATTCGAATGAGCATCCAGTAAACTAACAATTGTATTGACAACTGGTAACCACCCCTGCTACCATTCCCCATGTTTCGCCCACGCCACTCTGTTCTTTGCCTCGCCATCCCCGCTGAATCTCCCCGCTCCTTCGCCTCGTCCTTCCGGATCCTTCGAGCCTTCCAACTTTCAGCCGCCCCAACCTTCCTGCACGCTAACCCCTGTAGAATCCGCACTTACGAAAAATACGCCCCTAACCCCTTTGGAATCCGCACTTCCAAAACAAAGGACTTAAAGCCCTTTAGAATCCGCACTTACAAAAAAACCCCGGGGGGAGGGGGCCTGCCCACTCCTCGCGCCTCGGCTCTCGGGACGCGAGTCACTCCTCGCGAGTCACCAGCCCGCATCGAATCAAGGCCGGGTGTCGAGCGGATGTTTGCTCTTCTCGTAGAATTCATTCTGAATTTTCAGGCTCTGGTCATCGGCCTTCGCCGCGCGCAGCGCTTCGACAATCGCGTCAATCCAGTTCTTCATGTTCCATTGACCAAGCTCTTTGGTCGCAACGGATCCGTCGCCCGAATAGTGATTCGGAAATCGCGCGTACCACCATATCCCCGTGTACACGTCTTCCGGCAAGTTCACGCGCTTCTGGTCTGCTCCCGATTCGCTTGCCGCGCGATCCAGATGCACCAAATCAGGATGCGAAACCATCGTGTTCGACGTTTCGTTTTCTCCGGCATGATAGTCAATCCCAGTGGATTTCTTCGCTGGACCGCCGGGACTGCTTCTCTCCCCATCCAGAATGTACACAACGTAGTCGTGCGGCTTGTCCATTTGCGCCTGCCCGAACAGAGGCAGCAGGTGTTCGTTTCCCCCATGGCCGTTCACGATCAAGATTTTCTTGCACCCGTTACGCGCCATCTCGTCCGTCGTTTCCTGCAGCAGCTTCAATTGCAGCTCAAGGCTGTACGCCACGGTTCCCGGCTCGTGCTTCGCTTCAAAGATTTGTCCGAAATAATATTCCGGGAAAACGACGGCGTACTCCTGCGCCACCGCTTGCAGCGAAGCGTACCGAACGTTCAGCAAATCCGTTCCGAGCGGCAAATGCGGCCCGTGCTTTTCCAAAATGCCAAACGGCAACAAACACGTTCCCTTGGATTGCTGAATGCCGGCGCGAAAATCAGCCGCCGTCAATTCCTCCCACTTCGGCGAGAGTTTGCTCTGCGCGTAAGCTCCTGTCGCCCCAAACAATGCGATTGCCCCGGCAAGGACCAGTGCTCCAATCCATATTTTCGCGACGCGCGCGAATGTGTGCCTTCCATGATGAATCATTTTTATCCCTCCATGACTCCGCGAATTCTACCGCCAGGAGGAGAAAATCGCACTATTAAACCGATTTTATGAAAACGAGGAGAGTTCGGCGAAGCCAGCGATGGCGGATTGTTTATTTGGTGTAGCCAGGTCCATAAATAATTTTTCCGGGCCGCGCGCCGGTGTGCTTGCCGTGATCAACGACGACCTGGCCATTGACGATGACAAAATCAATCCCGTCGGGCGTGACGTCGGGATGATCGTAGGTCGAGCGGTCCTGAATTTTGTCGTAGTCGAAGATAACTACATCGGCCCAAAGCCCTTCGCGGATGAGGCCGCGGTCGGCGATGCGCATGCGCGTGGCGGGCCAGGAAGTCATTTTTCGGATGGCGTCTTCGAGAGTCAACGTGTGCGTTTCGCGGACGTAGCGCGCGATGACACGAGGGAAATTTCCGTAGCTGCGCGGGTGAGCGAGGCCGAGGGCGTCGTCGCCGCCTGGAGTGAGCGCGGTACCGGCGTCGCTGCCGATGCTGGTCCAGGGAAATTTGAGAGCGGTCTCGATGTCTTGCTCGCTCATCATGTGATAGATCGCTAGGACGCGGCCGGTTTTCGCTTGCGCGACAAAATCGAACGCGACGTCCGCGGGATCTTTGTTCAGTTCCTTGGCAATGTCGGCGATGCTGCGGTTCTGAAATTTTGCGTTGTCGGAATTTTGCGCATTGACGAGGACGACGTTTTGCCAGCCGCCGGAAGCTTCGATGATGTTCCACCAGCCGGGCGAGCCTGCGACAATTTCCTTTTTTAGGCGGGCGCGAATCTCAGGATCGGCCAGACGCTTGACGAGGGCTTCGTTGCCGCCTTCATGCGCCCACGAAGGAATTGTGGCTTCGAGGCCCGTGCCGCCCGCGGTATAGACATAAAGATCGGCGGCGACGTCAACGCCTCTCGCGCGAGCGGCATCAATGTGCTGCCCGGCTTCTTGCATGAGCTTGCCCCAGCCGGGGCTGTAGGCGGCTTTCATGTGAAAAACTTCGCCTGGGAGTCCGCCTTTTTCCGAAATTTCGATGAGCTCGTCAACCGATTGGACGAGTTCTTTGCCTTCGCCGCGCATGTGGCTGGCGTAAATGCCGCCGTACTTTGCCGCGACCTTGGCCATTTCGATGAGCTCGGGAGTTGTCGCGTAACTGCTGGGCGGATAGATGAGCGCGGTGGTCATGCCCATGGCGCCGTTTTGCATGGCGGTCTCGAGAATGGATTTCATTTTGGCAAGTTCGTCGGAAGTCGGCTGGCGCGAGTCGTAGCCGAGGACGGCGATGCGTGCCTGCGTTTCGGAGAAGTAGCTGCCGAAATTCAAACTGATGCCGCTCTTTTCGAGGCTGGTCCAGAAACTCGCGGATTTGTTCGGCGGGAACGGGAGTGCCACCTTCGCCGCCAATCGCGGTTGTAACGCCTTCCATCAATTTATTTTCCGCGAGGCCGTTTTTCGGTAGCGCGATGCCGGACTGATCCATCATGTCAATCCAGCCGGGAGAAACGTAGCGGCCATGCGCATCAATTTCAGTGCGGCCGTGGCCGAGGATTTTGCCGAGTTTTACGAAGCGGCCGTCTTTGATGGCGACGTCGGCAAAAATGCAGGGATTGCCTGCGCCGTCGAGGACGCGGCCGTTGCGAATGACGATGTCATAGTCAAATTGTTGCGGCGCGCTTTGTTGAGGCGGGTTGGTTTGAGCACGGGCGGCCGCTGCGAAGAGAAGTCCGGTTGCGACTGCGATGCAAGCGAGGAGATTGTTTCGGTGACGTGGCATGCGCTCTTCTCCAGATTATTTATTTTGCCTAGAACTTGTGAAAAGTTGTCAGCGATTTGCGCGAATTACTTTACCGGCGAGAGTTCCGGTTGGCTGTCCCTTGTCGATTGCCAATTTCCCGTTGATGAGAACGTATTCCATTCCTACAGAGTAGGAGAGCGGCTTGGCGAAGGTGGCGGTGTCGGCGACCTTCGCGGGATCGAAGAGAACAAGGTCTGCGGCAAATCCGGGAGCGATGCGGCCGCGGTTCCAGAGCTTGAGTTGATTCGCGGGCAGGGAAGTCATTTCGCGGATAGCGGTTTCGAGGCTGATGATTTTTTCTTCGCGGACGTACTTGGCCAGAATTCGCGGGAAAGTTCCGAAGGTTCTGGGATGCGCATATGTTGAGGTTGCGGGATTCATGGGTTCGGCGTCGGAGCCGATGCTTACAAACGGAGCGCGCAAGGCTTGCTGCTTTTGATTTTCGTCCATGCTTTTGGGATCGACGTCGACTCCGCCTTGCTGGACGAGATAGAAGAAAGTGTCCCAGACATCCGCGTTTCGAAGCGCGGCGATTTCCTGAACGGATTTTCCTTCGAAGCGCTTGTCCACTTTGGCGGGGACTTGAACGACGAGAACGTTGTCCCAGTTTTTTCCGACGTGGTGATACCAATTCTCCCAGTTCGTGGTGGTCTCGATTTCTTTGCGCAGATCTGCGCGAACTTTGGGATCGGAGAGCGTGGGGAGGAATGCGTCCGTGCCGTTGGCGTAGTGCTTGGGATGGATGAAGGAGCCGAGGCCGATGCCGTTGCGGATGTAAGGGTAGATGTCGGCGGTGACATCCACGCCGCGATCGCGCGCGGATTGAATCAGCAGGAGGGCTTTGGTCATGAGAGACCAATTGTCCTGGCCGGCGGCTTTGAGGTGGTAAATGTGGACGGGAATGCGGGCTTCTTCACCGATTCGAATGGTTTCCTGGATAGCGTCGAGCAACTGGCCGCTTTCGTTACGCATGTGTGAGAAGTAGACGCCGCCATATTGCGAGGCGACTTTTGCTAGCTCAATAATTTCTTCGGTCTTGGCGTACGTGCCAGGGGGATAAATCAGGGCGGTGGAGAGGCCGACGGAGCCGTCTTGCATTGCTTTGGCTACGATGTCTTTCATCTTTGCCAATTGCTCGGGCGTCGGTGCGCGGTCTTCGTCGCCGATGACGACGCGGCGGACTTGGGCGGCGCCGACGTTGTGGATCACGTTGATGCCGATGCCTTTTGCGTCGAGCATGCGGTCGTACTCTTCAAAGGTGGCCCAGGGAGAAATGTTCGCGGGAAGATTCAGTTCCTTGATGGTGCGTTCATCCTGGGGGGCCATGGAGTCGCCTTCGCCGGCCATCATGGTGGTGACGCCCTGGCGGAGTTTGCTTTGCGCGGTGAGAGGATCGAGGAGGAGGGGAAGCGTTGTGCCGCCCATCATGTCAATGAAGCCTGGAGAGAGGACTAGGCCATGCGCATCAACGACGCGGGTGGAAGCGCGCTTTGAAAGATTTCCGATTTCGGCGATGAGGCCGTCGCGGATGCCGACATCGGCGATGTACCAGGGATTGCCAGAGCCGTCGATAACATGCGCGCCGGATATGACGAGATCGAGTGTGGGCGACTGTCCGAAGGCGGGCAAGATTGCCAATAGGATTAAAGCAAGTATTAAAATCGTGCGACGCGCCATGCACTTACCTCCGCAAGATCTGTGCGATCTCGATGATCAAGTTGAATTCGTCCCGTCGGCAAAAGGAGTTAAAAAGAGAAGAGCGGCCACGACGCGTGGCCGCTCTCGATTTTGGCGATAGGTGGACAAACCTAGAACTCGAACCGTATTCCAATCTGGCCTTCTCGACCGGGCAGAAACTGCATCACTTGACCAATCCCCGGTGCGCCGCCCTGTGACTGAAAGACGTTGCAGGGCTGGGGACCGAGCGGGCTGATGTTAGCAGGGTCGTTCGGGCAAGTCGGTTCCAGGCCGTTCAACGCGGCAGCGTTGTCGCGATTGAAGAGATTGAACATTTCGAAGAGCACCTGCGCTTTGACGCGCTCTCCGAGGTTGAAGCGCTTGGCAAAGCGCATGTCCATATTGACGAAGGAGGGTCCGGTCTGAGAATTCCTGGCATAGAGAGCGCCTTGGCCGGCGAAAGTTCAGGCCCGCACCATTGAACAGTCCGTCTCCATCAAAGTCTGAACCGCCTTCGAAGGGGCTGATGCCGTAATGAAAGCCGCTCTGGGCGCGGAAGATTCCGGCAATCTCCATTTTCCAGGGGAGTTGCCAGATACCGTGGGCCAGGAACGTGTGATTCAGCGCGAGGTCGGAAGGACCTTTATCCAGGACGGCGCCGTTATAAAAGGTGCCAGCCTTGGGGACTGGATTTAGATTGCCGTTGATAAAAGGACCGTTAGCGTTCGTTTGACCTGTTGAGGAATCGGTGACAAGCGGCACTCTGCCGACAAAGCTGTCAGTGAGACCGGCGATGGCCAGGAAATTTACGCCCTCGCCGTTTTGAATTTCCGAGGCGAGAGTGGAATTGATGACGTCGTCGTTGGCATGGACAAAGGTGTAGTTCGCCTGAATCGTGAAGTTGTGAGAGAAGCGCTTTTGGAAGCCGATGGTGAAGCCGTCGTAGGTTCCGGCTCCCCACGGTCCATAGCTTTCAATTCTCTTCGAGCCGGTGCCGGGAACGAGTTCATTGGAAAAGCCGGGCATGCGCGCTTCGAACGCGAGGTTCGTGGCGCGAACGGTGGTGATATCGGCGATGTCTTTATGATAGTAGTCGAAGGTCAAAAGCATTCCTGAGCCGAGTTCGTGTTGAATACCCGCGTGATAGTTGAAGGTATGAGGGACCTTGAAGCCAGGGTCTATGGAGACAGGAACCTGACCGGCGGTGCCGAGGATTCCGCCGATGGTGGTGAGGTTCCCGAACGGATCCCAGGACCAATAATTCGCCGGCACTGTCAGATTCGTGTCCGTACCGGCCATATTTGCGATGGCGGCATCCGCCGCAGCCAGGTATTGATCTGGCGTATAGCCGCTCAATTGTTGAATGTTGCTCATATTGACCTGGGTGTTTGCGGGAATTGGAGCATGGCCGGCCGCGACCACATTGTTCAGATAATCTATGCCGTAGAGAGTTGTGCCGAGACCGTTGGGGCAAGTGGCGCCGGCGGCTTGGACTTGTGCTTGCGTCATGACGTTTGCGACGCAGACAGTGGGACGTCCCAGCTTTTGAAAGAGACTTGTGAGAGTCGTGGGGTTTCCATAGAACAGGCGCGGGAAAGACAACAGGCGTTCGCGCTGAATGTTTGCACCCCCAAAGCCGGGGATGTCTCTTGCGACGCCTTCGCGGAACTGATCGTAGAAGACGCCGAAGCTGGCATTCACGACCGTTTTTGGAGTAATGGCCCAGGCTGCGCCAATGCGCGGCGAGAAATCTTTTTTATTCGGAAACTGGGAGTCGTAGTCCCAACGCAGGCCGGCGTTGACCGTGAGTTTCGAGGTGAGTTTCCAGTCGTCCTGGACGAAGAGACCGTTGTAGTTGTTGCGGATGTGAACCAAGTTGTCCTGCGGGGTCGGCCCGGCTTGGAGCGTGATTAAGTTAATCCCGGAATTAATCGGGCCGAACGTGTTGAAATCGTTGATGGTGGCGAAAAGCTGAGTGAAGAAGTTGTTGGGCTCCGCGCCATCCACCTTTGAGTTCTGGAAATCCCAGCCGAACTTGATGTTGTGGCGCGCCAAACTGTTTGCTCAAGTTGGTGCCAAGCGACATGTACTTTTGGTAGAAACTGAACGCGTTATAGCCCGGACCAAAAGAAGCCTGGCCAAGGTTCCCGAATTCATCGCCGCTCGTGTAAGTGTCGAACAGGTTGAAGAGATTGTTGGGGACGCCGGACTCGGGATGCGAAGGGCTGGTGCGCTCCGGATCGGCGCGATACTGGAAATAAGAGTTCATAACCCACGGATTAGAGGTGCTGCCAAGGGTCCAGAGATCGCTGAAACCGAGCATAAGAGTGCGGCCATCAGATTTTCGCGGGTGTCCGGCAGGTTGATGGAAGCCGTCAACGGCAGATAGTCGGTGATGTGCGTGTTGGTGTAGTTCATTTGCTCGGTGAGGCGATGGCGGCTGAGATTTTCGTCGAGCTTGAATCGGGCGCGGGTGTCATAAGTCAGAGAGTGTTTGTTGAATGGCGTTTCAAAGGCAATGAGGCTGGCGGGCAAATTGGGGTTGAAGGTGAAGTTCAGATCGCGACTTTCCTGGATGCGCTCCGCGGAGCCGAAGAAGAAGACTTTGTCTTTGACGATTGGTCCACCGAAATAAGCGGTGGGATCCCAGCGGTTGAGAAAGGGAGCGCCGTTTGTGGAAGTGGGAATGTCGTTGGAATCGAACACGGAGTTCCGGAAGAAGGCGGAGACTCCGCCATGCCAGTCATTCGTGCCGCCACGAGTGACGACGTTGATGATGCCGCCTGAGGCGTGGCCAAATTCGGCTTTGTATCCGCCGGTGACGACCTGAAACTCAAGGATAGAGTCCTGGTTGAACTGAGCCGAAGGGCCGCCGTTGAAGTTGTCGCGATTGGGCAAGCCGTCGATGAGGAAGAGGGCATTGCCGCCGCGCTCGCCGAGGATGGGCGTTGCATCGTCGCCGGCCGGGTCGGCCTGGCGATTCAGCGAGACGCCGGGGACGAGCTGCAGAAGGTCGAGATAGTTTCGGCCGTTGATGGGCATATCTTCGATTTGCTGAGGCGTGATGGTGCTGCCGGTCGAGGAGGCTGAGGTTTCGAGGAGAGGCGTTGCGGAATCAACCTCGACCGTCTGATTTAAGGAGCCGACCTGCATGGTGATGTCGAAATCCAGGGTCCTGTTCAGAGTAACTTCGAGATTCTTGAAGATTTCCGATTGGAAACCGTCTTTGGCTGCCTTGATCTCGTAAACTCCGGGCGGCAACGTTGTGACGCGGTATGTGCCGTCGCTCTCGGTGGTGACGGTGCGATCAATGGCCAATTCGGCGCTGGTCACGCGGACCTGCGCTCCGGCAAGGGCTAGACCCTGCTTGTCCTTGACGGTGCCTTCGATCGTGGAAGTGGTCTGCGCGACGAGATTGGCTGCAGAGAGAAAAAGAATGATGGTGAGACTAAACAGATGACTCAGCAAATGTTTCGAATTCACCGCTGTGATTGGACAAGGCTTCGTTGAATAGATTTTGTGGTTTCGCATAACTCCTCCTGTACCCCTCCCCGAGACTGCGCTTTTGCGCCCACCCGCATTTGCGCAAGATTCACAATTCGCTTCGATGCAACGAGTGTTGCAGTATGATAGAACTCATGCGTTGCGCGCGAGTCTAGGCGGGAGGCGCTGGATTGTCAACTTATTCTTTGGGGCGGGAGGAAGTCGCAGGCGCGAGCGCAACATGTGTTGCGTTAGTGATACAGTGAATCGAAAAAAGAAATGATAGCGGTGAAGCGAAAAGTAATGCATCTTGACAGAATGTAACATCCGTTGTAATTGCGTCACTACGGTTTAGACGCGCTTTGCGAGGCCACCTAAGGTTAGACGAAAGGTCCGGCAAAGACGCGGGTGCACTGACGGCCACCTGGTTGTGCGAGGCGAATGAAATTGGGGAAAAACGGTCGAGGTTCGGCTCCGCACGGCATGTCCGATGAAAGCATGCACTCCCCTGGCGGGACGCCGCTGGAAATTCGGTACGCCAAGTCGCGCGACAAGCTCAGCAGCAGCCGAAAGAAATTGCTCGGGATGATCCTTGAAAACCCGGCGGATACGTTTTTCCTATCTTCGCGAGAACTCGCCAAGCGATACGAGGTTGATGCGGCGACGATCGTGAGGACGATTCAGGCGCTGGGTTACAGGAAATTCGCGGAGTTTGCAGCGGACCTGCGTTCGCACTTCATCATGAGGATTACGCCGTACAAGGCGCTGAAAGCGGCGTCGCAGGAACGGCGGACGCCTGCGGACCGAATCCGGCATGGCGTGGAGATGGATCTGAGGAATTTGCAATCCCTGCAATCGTCGCTCGATCCGGAGCGGATCATAGAGCTATCAAAACAGGTGAAGCGTGCCAGGCGGATCATGGTCGTGGGAATTGATCTTGCGGCTTCGCTGAGCTGGCATCTGGCTTATGGGCTGATGCATCTGGGATTTCCAGCGGAGGCGCCCGTAGGGGGAACGGGGAATGTTCAGAGAAGGGTGCGAACGCTCACGCCGAAAGATCTGCTGATTGCGATTAGTTTTGGGCAGTGTCTGCGGGAAACCGTGGAAGCGGCGATGCGGGCAAAAAGACAGGGAGTGCCCACGTTTGGAATTACAGACAGCGAGCGGACGCCGATCGCGAGAGTCTGCGATAATTTTTGTCCTGCTTCGGTGGCGAGCCCTTCGTTTGGAAGTTCTTATGTCGCGCCGATGTCGGTGGTGGGAACGATTCTGATTGCGTGCGCGCACACGCAGACTTCGCGGACGCTCGCGCTACTGCGGCGGAGCGCGGAGGAAGATAGAGCGGACCACCGGTGGTATTGGGTGCCTGAGGACGGGAAGGATCTGGACTAGCGAGAATTTTGGTTTTGGGCGAAAGGGATAGTGGATGAGTGACGCAACAAGATCGGCGGTGAAGCAGGCAATCATTATCCGAACGATAGAAGACGTTCAGGAGATGGGCGTTTGCGTGGAGTTGCAGCAGCGCATCTGGGGATATGCGGAAATTGATACCGTGCCGGACCAGATTTTTGTTGTGGCCAAAAAAACCGGCGGGCAGGTGATGGCGGCTTACGATGGAGATACGGCGGTTGGATTTGCTTTGGCGTTTGCGGCAATGCGCGAGGGACTGACGTACTTGCACTCGCATATGGTCGGCGTGTTGGAGAAGTATCAGAACCGCGGAGTAGGGCGGTTGTTGAAGCTGGCGCAGCGCGAAGATGCGCTGGAGCGGGGAATAAATCTGATTGAATGGACATTTGACCCCTTGCAGCTGAAGAACGCGCACTTCAATATTGAGCGGCTTGGCGCGATAGTGCGGAATTACGTGCCGAACCTGTACGGGCGGACGTCGAGCCCGTTGCATGCCGGGTTGCCGACAGACCGGCTAGTGGCAGAGTGGTGGGTGCGCTCGCGGCGAGCCGAAGACGTGCTGGCGGGAAAGCAGAGGGCGGAGAATGCGGATGACGAACGGATTGCGATTCCCGCAAGCATCCGCGAAATCTGCCGGGACGAACCGCAGACGGCGGCGAAAATCCAAACACGCGTGCGCGAACAATTTTTGATGCAAATCGCCGATGGCCGAGCGGCCGTTGGATTTGAGCTGAACAAAGAACAAGGAACGTACCTCCTGGAGCCTTATGAAGATTGAATCGATCACTTTGCGTGAAGTTCAAATGCGGCTGAAGGCGCCGTTTGAGACGAGCTTCGGCGTTTCTCATCAGCGCAGGATTATTCTGGTCGAAGTTGTAGCGGACGGAGTGAGCGGATGGGGCGAAGTTACGGCTAGCGAAACGCCGGGGTACAACTCCGAAACGACGGATACGGCGTGGCACGTGATCTCTGATTTTGTCGCGCCAGCGCTGATCGGGAAGACGATTTCGGCGGCATCGGAATGTCCAGCGCTGCTGGCTACGATTCGCGGGCACGAGATGGCGAAAAGCGGCGTGGAAAATGCACTCTGGGATGCCGAGGCGCAGCTCAAAGGCGTTCCTCTTTCGAAATTGCTGGGCGGGAGGTTGGATGAAATTGCAAGTGGAGTGTCGCTTGGGATTCGGGAGAACCCGCCGGCGCTTGTGAGGCGAGTGGAAGAAGAGTTGCGCAGCGGATATCAGCGAATCAAGCTCAAGATAAAGCCGGGGAAGGACATCGAGTACGTTGCAGCCGTGCGGAAGGAGTTTCCGAATATTTTGCTTTCCGTGGACGCAAATTCGGCGTACCGGCTTGAGGACGCGGCGCATTTGCGGAAGCTCGATGAATTCAACCTGTTGATGATGGAGCAGCCGCTGAATTGGGATGATATTTACGCGCATTCGAAGCTGCAGGCGCAGATTCAGACGGCGATTTGTCTCGATGAGTGCATCAACAATGCGAGGCATGCGCTAACCGCGATTGAGTTGAAGGCTTGCCGGATCATCAATATCAAGCTAGGGCGCGTTGGCGGGCATAGCGAGGCTCGGCGTGTGGAACAAGTGTGCCGGACACATTCGATACCGGTGTGGTGCGGCGGAATGCTGGAGACGGGGATCGGGAGGGCGCACAATATTGCGATGTCTACGCTTGCGGGATTCACGCTGCCGGGAGATGTTTCGGCGAGCAAACGATATTGGACTGAAGATATTATCGAGCCCGAGGTCGAGGTTACGTCAAAGGGAACGATTCACGTGCCCAAGACGCCGGGCATCGGCTATGCGGTGAGGCGGGATCGGATCGAGCAGCTCACGGTGCGGACAAACAATTGGAGCAGCCAGCGGACGGCGGCATAAGAGCATTCCAAGCGGCGGGCGCGCGATCGCGCTACAGCGAATCACCCATGCAAATCAGGCTAGTGGCCTGCTATCCTCTACACTACTTGCCGGTCTAATGAGGCAGGATCGCTTAAACAGAATAATAGCGGCCGCATGATCGAACATCAGGTGGTTGCTTCCGTGGTTAAGGTGTGATGGCGCGGGTTTTCAAAACAAACTGGAAGGAAAAGAAAATGAAGCGTCTCCTTGTGGTGGCGTCGTGGAGTCTGCTGGCGGGTTCGGGAGTTTTGGCGCAGAGGCTGCCGGACAATGTCGTTCCGGACTCTTACGACTTGAAATTTGCGCCTGATCTCGGGAGCGCGACGTTTACGGGCGAAGAGACGATTCGCGTTCATTTGGAAAAGGCGACGACGGCGATCGTGCTGAACTCGGCGGAGATCGAGTTTAAGGAAGCGGCGATTGGCGCGGGAGACTTCAAACAGGCGGCAGCAGTGACGACGGACGAGAAGAACGAGACGGCGACGTTGACGGTGCCAAGCACGGTGCCGGCGGGAGCTGCGGAGATTCACATTCGCTTTACGGGAATATTGAACGACAAGCTTCGCGGATTTTATTTGAGCCAGACGGCGCGACGACGCTATGCGGTGACGCAGTTCGAGGCGACCGATGCGCGGCGCGCGTTCCCTTCGTTTGATGAGCCCGCGTACAAGGCTGTGTTTCGGATTGCGCTCGTCATAGACAAGGCCGATACGGCTATTTCGAATGGCAAGATTATCTCCGATACGCCGGGCCCTGGGAGCGGCAAGCACACGCTGCAATTTTCCGATTCGCCGAAAATGTCGTCTTACCTGGTGGCTATGATGGTCGGAGATTTTGCGTGCATCGCGGGCGGAGCTGACGGAATTCCGATTCGCGTTTGCGCAGTGCCCGAGAAAAAAGACCTGCTGTCGTACGCGCTGCTCTCCGCCGAGAATATTCTGAAGTTCTACGACACGTACTATCAGACGAAGTATCCGTTCCAGAAGCTGGACCTCATCGCGTTTCCGGATTTTTCCGCGGGAGCGATGGAAAATGTCGCCGCGATCACCTATCGCGAGACCTTGCTGACTATTGATGACAAGAACGCTTCCGTGGACGCGCACCAAGCGGTGGTGGGGGTGCTGGCGCATGAAATGGCGCACATGTGGTTCGGCGACCTGGTCACCATGAAGTGGTGGAACGACATCTGGCTGAATGAAGGATTTGCGACGTGGATGTCGCATAAGCCGATAAAGGCGTGGAAGCCGGAATGGCATGACGAGCTTGGAGAGATTCAGGAGACCGGCGGGTCGCTGAACACAGATTCGATTGCATCCGTGCGCGCGATTCGAGCAAAGGCAGAAACTCCGGCGGAAATTGCAACGCTGTTTGACGGAATTGCGTATGGCAAATCGGCATCGGTGCTGCGGATGGTCGAGGCGTATCTGGGACCAGAGGTCTTTCGCAAGGGGGCGAATGCTTATCTGGAAAAGCATGCATACGGCAATGCGACGGCGGAAGATTTTTGGGGCCAGATGACGGCTACGTCGGAAAAACCGGTTGACAAGATTATGGCGAGCTTCACGGAGCAATCGGGAGCGCCGTTGATCACGGTGAAAACGGCATGCGGGGGCGGCGTCAGCAGCGGCGGTTTCCTGAAGAAAAAAAAGAGTAAGCCGACGACGGAAGTGACGTTGTCGCAACAGCGCTATTTTTCGGATGCGGCAAAGCTCGATTCAGGTTCGCCGGAGATTTGGCAGATTCCAGTCAATCTTCGAGCCGAAGGAGCAAAGGATGGGACATATTTCCTGCTGACGCAGCAGAAACAAACGTTTGAGCTTGCCGGGGTGTTCACAGTGGGTGTATGCGAACGCGGGAGGCAGGGGCTACTACCGCAGCGACTACGACGCACCGACGCTCGCAAAGATGAGCGCGGAACTGGAGAACGGCTTTTCGCCGGAAGAGCGCATTCATTTTCTTGGAGATGAGTGGGCGATGGTGCGAGTGGGACGGTTGAACGTTGGGGATTACCTCGACACGCTGGAGAAGATGAAGAGCGAACGCACCAGAGCCCTTGTGAACGTGATGACGGGCAGGTTCGGAGACATTCACGACTTCATTGTGGCTCCGTCGGACCGGCCGGCATTTCAGAAGTGGGTGCGCGATTTCCTGGGACCGATTGCGGCAGATCTTGGTGAGACGCCGACTCCGGGAGAACCTGACGACAGGCGAGGACTGCGCGCGGACGTGTTTGCGACGCTGGCGGTCTACGGGCGCGACGCGCAACTGATAGCAAAATCGCGAGCGCTGGTGGCGCAGTACATGAGGGATCCAAATTCGGTGGAAGCGGCGCTTGCCGGGAATGCGCTGGCGGTTTCCGCGTTGGAAGGGAATGCGGAGCTCTATGACAAGTATCTGGAGCACCTGAAAACGGCGAAGACTCCGGAGGAGTATTACAACTATTTCGGCGCGCTCGGACAATTCCCGAGCGCCGAATTGGCCAGACGCACGATTGAATTTGCCTTGAGCCCGGACGTAAAAAGTCAGGACTTGTATTTGGTAGCGGGAGCTTTGAATAACATCGAAACCCAGGCTGCGGCGTGGGAACTTTTCAAGAGTAACTTTCCAGCAATTTCGGAGAAGGCCGGTGAGTCGCTTTCCGGTGGACTGGTAACAGTCGCGAGCGTTTTCTGCGACGAAAAGCTAAGGGACGATTCGCAAAGCTTTTTCGCATCGCAGAATATTGCGGGAAGCGAGCGCACACTTCAAAACGCCAAGGATGGCGTCAACGCTTGTATCGCGCTAAGGTCGCTTCAACAATCGAACCTCTCAAACTACCTGAAGAAGCTGCCGGCGAAAGCCGCAGTAAACGCCAGCCACTAACAGGGCGCTGGGATTGCTGTGTGGGCGCGGGTCACCGCGTATTTCCGTGGCTGCGTTTTGGAGGGGACGGTCCCGGCCTCGCAAAAGACTTGACAATTGTGGCCTTGCTACTTAGTCTCCCCAGACAAGAATGCAACAAATGTTTCACGCGTTGACGTGCCAGCAGCGGGGTCACGGACGCAGCTTGTAATTTCTTGGCATCATTAGGAAATGTGGGAGGTTTTTAAGGTGAAAATATCAATGCGCGCGAGACTCTTGTCATTAGCATGTGTGGCAGTGTTCGGTTGTGTCGCTATCTTTGCGCAGGCTCCGAAAACCGCGGACACCAAGTCGTCGTCTGCACCATCTAAAGCAGCCGTTTCCGAGGATGCAGGGACGAAGGCCCACGAGCTAACTGCCGACGATCTTGGAGCATTCCTTGACGGCCTGATGCCGCAAGAGATCGAACATGCGGACATCGCGGGCGCGGTCATTGCTGTGGTGAAGGATGGCAAGCTGCTGTTCGCGAAGGGCTACGGGTATGCCGACGTAGAAAAGAAAGTACCGATTTCGCCGGAGACGACGTTGTTCCGTCCGGGATCCATCTCGAAACTGTTTACGTGGACTGCAGTAATGCAACAGGTTGAGCTGGGCAAATTGGATTTGGACCGCGACGTCA
Organism: uncultured Acidobacteriota bacterium; assembly: GCA_963727945.1. Classification (GTDB taxonomy): domain Bacteria; phylum Acidobacteriota; class Terriglobia; order Acidiferrales; family UBA7541; genus Acidiferrum. The sequence continues at coordinate 41,575 of CAVSIW010000043.1, read as the reverse complement.
ACGACTATCTCGATTTCAAGATACCGCCGGCATTCGGAAAGCCGATCACCCTGCGAAACATCATGACGCACAGCACTGGCTTTGAAGAGACTGCGAAAGATTTGTTTGTGGGATCGGAGGGGGACCTACGCCCCACCGGGGAATATCTGCGAGTGCACATGCCAGCCAGGATTTTCCCGCCGGGAACGACGCCGGCGTATTCGAATTATGCGACCACCATGGCGGCGTACATCGTGGAGCGGGTGTCCGGTCAAAACTTCAACGACTATGTCGAGGAACACGTTTTCAAACCGCTGAATATGACGCACGCGACGTTTCGGCAGCCCCTGCCGGAAGCGCTCAAGCCGTCCATGTCCAACGGATATATTCTCGGCTCCGGCGAGTCGAAGCCGTTCGAATTCGTCCAAGTCGCTCCTGCCGGTTCGCTTTCGGCGTCGGCGGTGGACATGACGCACTTCATGATCGCGCATTTGCAGAATGGGCGTTATGGCGATGTGCAGATACTGAAGCCAGAGACAGCCGTGCAGATGCACGCGCGGCAGGAGGGTTGGCCTGCGGCCATGCATGCGATGTGCCTCGGATTTTACGAGCAGTGGGAAAACGGCCACCGCACCATCGGGCATGGCGGAGACACGGTCTCCTTCCACAGCAACTTGCACTTAATTCTGGATGCCAATGTTGGACTCTTCGTGTCTTACAACAGCCCAGGGCGGAGCGAGATTGATCCGCGAGGGTTCCTGTTCGAAAGCTTCATGAATAGGTATTTTCCGGCAGCTCCTTCGAACGAACCCGTGCTCGTGACGGCCGCTCAGGATGCGCAGAGCGTCGCCGGTGCTTATGAAGTCAGCCGGAGGTTCGAAACCAATGTGTTGGCAGTGACCGGGCTGCTTGGCCAGACAAAAGTCACCGTCAATTCGAAAGACAACACCATCTCGATGGCGGGCTTTAAGGGGCTGAACCAGCAGCCGATCCACTTTCGAGAAATAGCTCCGATGCTGTTTCGCGACGTGAATGGGCACGCGAAAATTGCGTTTGTCAAAGACGCCACGGGCCGGCGCGTCGCGTACATTGATTACCCTTTTATGGTGTTTCAGCAGGTGAATGATACGTTCGATAAGCAGATCGTAAATTATTTCATCATGGGATTCAGTTTGACAGTCGTCGCACTGACTCTGCTAATGTGGCCCATCGGCGCGATGATACGAAAACACTATGGAAGGCCTCTCGCGCTGGATTCCGGTGCGAAACGCCTGCGGATGCTGGTGCGCTTGGTTTGCATCGGTGTCGTTGCGTTTGTCGTGGGATTACTCATGTTTGTCAGCAAAACCAGCAATCCGTCCGGTCTGTCAGAGCGGAGCGATCTGGGACTCCACCTGCTACAGGTTATCGGGTTGCTCGCAGGCCTAGGTTCGCTGATCGCCATTTACAATTGCGTGAAGTCCTGGGGCGATGGCCAGCAATGGTTCTGGAATAAGATATGGAATACGTTCCTGGCGTTTGGCTGCGTGGGATTCTTCTGGTTTATTTATCACTGGCACTTGCTGAATTTCCATTTGAATTATTGAGCGAGCCGGGAAGCCGCCCTCGCTTCCCAGTAGGTTTGATGAACGACTCGTAGATTGTTTCCGCGCAGCCTCCGCGTCATTGACCGGCCGCTGGGAGAGTTGCGAGCAAGGCTTTGGCGCCATTCCAGAGAATTTGCACACCGATGCAGACGAGGAGAAACGACGAGAGGCGCATGATAACGCCCATTGCGGTAGCTCCGAGAGCACGCGCGAGACGATCCGAAAAACCGTAGCAGAGATAAATGCTCACAGCGATGATGATGGAACCGACGAGAATGGCAAGCAAACCCAGAAGGTTCCAGCCGTGATGGTGTGGCAGATTGGCTCCAAGAGTGATGGCGACGGAAATCGAGCCGGGGCCGACGGTTAAAGGCAAGGTCAGGGGATAAAAAGCATTCTTGAATTCATCGCGGGGAGGTACTTTTTTTGGGACCTTTCCGTCGCGATCATCGTCATCGTCGTCGCTGCGCTTCAACATTACCCAGCCCGTGGAAATCACGATGAGCCCGCCGCCGACTTGTACGACTGGCAGGGAAATTCCGAAGAAGGTGAGGATGTGGGTGCCGATCAGACAAGAGCAAATCAATAGGAAAAAACTGTTCATGGCGACGCGGCGCGCCAGTCCGCGCCGCGCAGAAGCCGAATAATCGCGCGTCATCGTTAGAAAAATGGGACTGCCGCCCAGCGGGTTCACGATGGGAAACAGGGCGCTAAGAATCAAGAGCGTGCTTTTTGCGGCTTCGAGCAAAGAATTTCTCCGGGACATGAAGTATAGCCGAGGCTAGTGTTGGCGTCACAACGCGGCGCTGAGCTTCGCGCGATGTCCACTCGACGATATGGAACGGAGTATCTAGGGCGCTTCAGATGTCACGATCTTTGCAGTCGTAATTGCTTGTCCTACATGGCGCAGGGTGTAGTCGGCGATATGAACCATAAGGCCGCCGAGCGTGGTTGGAAGATTCTTCTGTCCAACTTTGCGTGGAGCTTCTAGATCCGAGTGGGCGAGATCGCGGACCCGGCATGCTGCACTGGCCAACGCGGTGGAAAGTTCGGCAAAGAGTTGTTCGCGAGTGGCTCCGGGGTCGAGTTCGGATTTGAGTGCCGCCAACTGTTGTGGAGTTAAAGAGACTCCTTCGCGCGTATGTGAGAAGGCGATCCAGGCTTCGGGAAATGTGAGACAGATGAAAAGCTACCGGCGCAATGCCCCCGGGACGTTGATTCAACTGTTCATCATTTAGCGGACTGCACCAACGTTCCAGATCTTCTCCGGCGAGCTCCAAAGCGTGAAGAACGGCGCGAGGAACACTCGGGACATCGGGGAGCGTTCCTCGGAGCCAGGGCTCGGGGAGTTTTCTCTCGGACATTTGAGAACGCCTCCGGCCGGGGAGCGCGCCAAGCTATTGTATCTTCAAGTGCGGTGCGACAACCGGCGCCCGTATTGTTTCACGCGGAGGGCAGGAGTCCAACGCCGTGCTGCAAATCAGTGGCACTACAACTCGGCACTTGAGCCTTGCTCACGGACGAGGACGTGAGCTAGAGTCGCGGTTCCAGTTTAAGGAAACATCATGGCCGCGAAAAAGAAAACAATGCGAAAAGCGCAGGGCACTGCGGGCGAAAAGATCCGAATTCTGATTCCGCGAGGACGCATTCAGCGGCGGATTCTAGAGCTGGCGAAGCAAATTCGTCATGACTTTCCGGGAGAGCCGTTGCATCTGGTGGGGGTGTTAAAAGGCGCGGTTTTCTTTTTGTCCGATCTCGCACGGGCAATTCCCGGCGAGGTGTCCTTTGATTTCATCGCAGTCTCCAGCTATGGAAAAGACACGCGATCTTCCGGACAGGTAAAACTCACGAGAGACTTGGATTCGAGTATCGAAGGACGGACCGTCATTGTGGTGGAAGACATTTTGGATACCGGAATGACACTGCAATATCTTCTGCGCGTGTTTGAGCAGCGCAAGCCGAAGCGGCTGCGCGTCGCTGTTCTATTGGACAAGCCGGAGCGGCGCATCGCGGCAGTACGGGCGGACTACGTGGGATTTACAATTCCCAACGAATTCGTTGTCGGCTTTGGCCTGGATTATGCTGAGCGTTACCGCAATCTTCCGGGTGTCGGAGTGCTCACACTGAAGCCGTAAGACTGAGCCGACCCCGCCATCACATCGTCGCGTTGCGATGGCCGTGCGCATCACTTGCGCCAGCGAGCTCAACGCTGCGCGAATTGATCACACAAAAAGACGTCCGCAGTCGCTCCGCGCCTGCCTGCTATAATGAAATCAGTTCATGAATCCCACTAACGAACCTACAGAAGCGACGGCAATAGAAACGGCGGAAATTTCCGCCGAGGTGTTGAGCACGCTTGCCGAAATCGGCGAAGAGGTGAATGCTTCGCTCGATTTGGACGAGGTGCTGGCGCGGACAGCGGCGCTCATCAAACGGCACATTGACTATGAAATTTTTGGCGTGCTGATGCTAGAAGGAGACGGCGCGTACCTCAAGCACAGATTTTCCATCGGCTATCCCAGAGAGCTTGCGGACAATCTGCGGGTGCCGATTGGGCAGGGAATTACCGGAACAGCGGCAGCTACGGGACACCCGGTACGAGTGAGCGATACGTCGAAGGATGCGCGCTACATCAATGCGATTGAAAGCGTGCGCTCCGAGCTAGCCGTTCCGCTGATGCTCCAGGGGAAATGCGTGGGAGTGCTCGATATTCAAAGCAGGCACCTGGACTATTTCACGCGCGATCAGCAAAGCATCCTGACTCTTCTTGCGAGCCGACTGGCGGTGGCCATTGAAAATGCGCGCTTGTTCCAGCGGGTGAGGGCGCAGGCTGCGACCTTGCTTCTGCTGAATGAAGTTGGACGCGAGACGAGCTCGATCCTCGACGTCGAAGAATTGTTGCGGCGCGCCGCCGAGCAAATCAAGCGAGTGATCGACTACCAGATACTGAGCCTAATGCTGTATGACGAGGAACAGAAAGTGTTTCGCCACCGCCTGGATGTAAAACATGGGCAGCGTGTACAGGGGAAAATGCGTGTGGCGGCAAGCGAAGGAATTGTGGGCGCCGCGGCCGTGTTGAAAGAGCCGGTGCTGGTGCCGGATGTCACCGTTGATGCGCGCTATTTGATGGTGAATCCGGAGACGCGGTCCGAGCTGGCGATTCCGATGCTGCACAAGGGGAAGGTCATCGGAGTGCTGGACCTCGAGAGCCCGCAGCTGAATTATTTTACCGAGGACCACGTTCAGACGCTTTCGATTCTGGCGGCCAATCTTGCTGTGTCGCTGGAAAACGCGCGGTTGTATGAGCGAGTGGCGCGGGATGAGGCGCGTCTGGAACGCGATCTGCAAGCGGCGAAGCGCATTCAAGGCGCACTTCTGCGGCCCGTGCCGACCGAGGATTATGGCTTGGACATGGCGGCGAGATATCTCTCGGCCAGAGAAGTTTGCGGAGATTTATACGAGTTCCTGCGGTATGGGCCCCAACAACTCGGCATCGCGCTGGGGGACGTAAGCGGAAAGGGAACTGCGGCAGCGCTGTATGGTGCGGTGGCGATAGGAATTATGAGGAGCCTCGCTCCGCAGAAACTCCAGCCAGCGGAAATGCTCCGGCAGATGAACCAAATCGTTGGTGAGAGGCGCATCGAGGGGCGCTTCATGACGGCGTGTTTTGCGACGTGGCAGAAGGGCCGGAGCAAGTTGCGCGTGGCGAACGCGGGACAGTCGCAGCCACTGCTGTATAAAGACGGGCGATGCGACAAGATTGCGCTAACGGGATTTCCGCTGGGGATTTTTGAAGAGGTCAGTTACGACGAGTGGGGCGTGTCACTCGATCCCGGCGACATTCTGGTTTTTCACTCCGATGGGCTCGCGGAGACAAGCAACAGCGAGGGACAGTTCTTTGGCACGGAAAAATTGCGCAAACTCATCGAGCAGCAGCATGAAGTCAGCGCCACGGAACTTGCAGATATTATTTTGCGAGAGGTGGATTGGTTTGCTCAAAGCGCGCCGCTGGCGGATGACCGGACGTTGGTCGTGTTGAAGGTGCGATGAGCGCGCAGGCGGCCAATCCGCATAAAAAGCTGAGGTTTGTGGACCCGGCCGATTTCACGCCGCACTTCGCCTGGAGAAAGTCCCTCAGAGAAAAAAACGTTGAGCACGTGTTTTGCGAGGGCGTCGATCTTGTCGAGGCGGCTGCTTCGTTTGGCACTCCAACTTACCTTTATAGTCGCGCAGCCGTCACCGATGCTTACAGAGAGTTCGATCGCGGCCTCGGGAAGATTCCGCACACGATATGTTTCGCTGTGAAGTCCAACGGGAATCTTTCCATTTTGAATCATCTCGCAAAAATGGGGAGCGGGTTTGATATTGTCTCCGGGGGCGAGCTCGAACATTTGGGGCATCTCGGAGTGCGTGGCGACCGAATTGTGTTTTCTGGCGTCGGTAAGACGCGACACGAAATACGCGATGCGTTGCAATATTCTTCCCCGTCGAGAGGTGGCGGCGTAGCTCGGCGTGGCGGCGGAATTCTTCTGTTCAACATTGAATCCGAGGCGGAGTTGGAAGTCCTGGTGGAAGAATCCCAGCGCCACGCAATGCGCGGCGGAGAAATTCCGTCCGTGGCGATCCGCGTGAATCCCGATGTTGCGGCCGGGGGCCATCCGCACATCGCCACGGGAAGCCATACTCACAAATTCGGCCTCGATTGGCCGGAGGCGCGCCGTCTCTATCTTGCGTACAAAGATTCCATACATTTGCGGTGGAGGGGAATCAGCGCGCACATCGGTTCGCAGATTATTTCGCTCGATCCATTCCGCCGCGCGTTTCGCCGCATCGCGGGCTATGTGGAAGAGTTGCGGCGCGCGGGAATTCGGCTGGAGTATTTCGACTTGGGCGGCGGATTGGGCGTGCGCTACACGACAGAAAAAACTCCGGCGCGTGAGGATTATGCGCGGATGGTGGCTGAATACGTTCGGCCACTTGGTTTGCATCTGCTGCTGGAGCCGGGACGTTCAATCATTGCGAGCGCTGGTGTCTTGCTAACGAGAGTGATTTATACAAAACGGAACCGTGGAAAAACATTTGTTGTAGTTGATGCGGCGATGAATGATCTGCTGCGGCCTGCGCTTTATGGCGCGGCTCATCCCATTACCTGCATTGCGCGCGCGCCCGGCGCCAGGAAATTTTCCACGGAACGCGTTGACATTGTCGGCCCCGTCTGCGAAACGGGCGATTGTCTCCTTCACAATTGGCCTCTCGGGGAAGTCAGGCCGGGTGATCTGCTTGCAATATGGGTGGCGGGCGCCTACGGGATGACGCAGGCGTCAAATTACAACGCGCGAACGCGCCCGAGCGAAGTGCTCATTGAGGGAAGTCACACGAAACTCATACGGCGACGCGAAACCCAGGACGATCTCCTTCGTACGGATGCTCTCGCACCGACGCGACGGCCACGCGTTAAGTAAGCGAACTCAACAGGGAGGTAGCTCGCGGCTCATATCAAATATATTTGGAAAAATAAGAACCGTGGATTATCTGCAACTTAGCCCCGCTTTCAGCTCTATACTTCGCCCCACTTCAGTTTATTGCGCAAGATTTCGAAATAGGATTTCTTTGGCGGCTGGATCAACTTGAGTCGCTCCGGGGAACGCGTGATTCGGATGCGGTCTTCCGCTTGCATCGGAATGCCTTTTTGGCCATCGAGTGTCAAAAAGACAGATTCAGAATTTTCCGTCAGCTTGACTTCAATGCAGGAGGAATCGCGCACGACGACGGGACGATCGGTGAGGGTATGCGGGCAAATCGGCGTAATGACGAACGCTTCTACAGATGGGTGGACGATCGGGCCGCCTGCGGAGAGGGAATACGCGGTGGAACCGGTGGGCGTGGCCAGGACAAGACCGTCAGCACGGTAACGGCAGACAAAATCGCCATCGATTGACAGTTCCAGCTCAATCATGCGGGCTAGCGCGCTTTTGTTAACGACGGCGTCATTCAGGACGTGCTGGCGATCCAACACCGTCCCGCCGCGCACCAGCTCCACTTGCAGCATGACGCGTTCGCTCATCGAGGACCGTCCAGCCAGCGTTTCTTCGAGCGCCGGGTAGAGTTCTTCGACAGTGAAACTTGTCAGGAAGCCAAGGCTCCCCATATTGATGGGCAGAACAGGAATGCAACGCGATGCGGCTACGCGCGCCGCTGCGAGAAGAGTGCCGTCTCCACCGAGCACCAGAAGAATCTCTGCCTGATCTGCAAGGTGCTCGCGGGTCAGTCCTTTGGAGGGATTCTGCAGCGCGGAAGCAGTCTCTTCGTCGTAGATAACGCGCAGGCCGCGGGCTTCCAGCCATTGCAAGAGTTGCGGCAGGACGGCGGAAAGATTTGAGCGGCGTGGGCGCGAGATGACGCCGATAGTTTTGAAAATTGGAGCGGGCGGCATGAGTGTCTGCGATTCTACTTCAGGATTCGTTTGCGGGCGTGCAGAAAATACTCTTGATTGCCTTCCGCGCCGGTCAAACGGCTGGGGCACATTTTTAGGCAATTCAGTCCGGCAGCTTCGGCGCACTTTCGCACACTTGCGATGGCCTTTTCGTGCAAGTGAACGTCCTCCACAATTCCGCCGGGGCCGACGTCTTCGCGGCGCAGTTCGAATTGGGGTTTGATGAGAATAAGAAAAGTCGCGCCTGGCTTCGCGCAGGCGGAAGCAGGACCAAGTATTTTGCAAACAGAAATGAACGATACGTCGGCGACGACAAGATCGACTGGCTCGAGGATGTCCGCAGGCTTCAGATCGCGCGCGTTGCGTTCAATCGCGATAACACGAGGATCTTGCTGGAGCTTCCATGCGAGTTGGGCGATGTTTACATCCACGGCGTAGACTCGCGCCGCGCCATGCTGCAGCAGGCAATCCGTGAAGCCGCCGGTCGAGCCTCCTACGTCGAGGCAAATAAGCCCTGCGGGATCGATCGCAAAATCCTGTAACGCGCCTTCGAGCTTTTGGCCTCCACGGCTGGCATATTTTGGGTGGCGGCTTTTCACTTCGAGCTGTGCATCGTTTGCAACGGGCACACCGGCCTTGTGCACGGCAACACTGTTCACGCGCACTTCGCCTGCAAGGATCATCGCTTGCGCTTTTTGCTGCGATTTGGCGAGGCCGCGCTCGACGAGGAGAAGGTCGAGCCGCTTACGTCTTGGCTTGGATTTCATGGCGCGGTTATTGCGTCAAGCGCGGCGTTGAACGAGGTATTCGGCAATTTCGCGGAGTCTTGAGGCGCGGTCGCCGAAGGGCGTCAGTTCGCCGGCAGCTTTTGCGGCAAGTTCATTCGCAATTTGATGCGACCGCGCGAGGCCGTGAACTGCAGGATAGGTAGCCTTTTGCTGCGCGATGTCTTTTCCGGCGGTCTTTCCCAACGCCGCGGAAGTTTCTTCTACATCAAGAATGTCGTCGGTGACCTGAAAGAGCAGTCCGAGGGATTCGCCGAACCTACGGAGACGGGCAACATCTTCTGTCGAGGCGCCGGCGCACAAAGCGCCGGAAGAGATAGACGCTCGAATGAGAGCGGCTGTTTTTGAGCGGTGAATATATTCGAGCATTTCCGGCTTGATAAGTTTGCCCGTTGCTTCGAGGTCGGCGACCTGCCCGCCAACCATTCCATTGATCGTACCGGCGCCGCTGGAGATTTCCGCCAGCATGGCGACGCGCCGGTTGGCGTCAACGGGCGCGGCGGCAATCGTTTCAAAGGCAAGCGTAAGCAGCGCATCGCCTGCGAGAATGGCTGCCGCTTCGCCGAATTTCTTGTGGCAGGTTGGTTTGCCACGGCGTAGATCATCGTTGTCGAGAGCGGGAAGATCGTCGTGGATGAGCGAATAGGTGTGGATGAACTCGATGGCGCAGGCAGGATAGTGCGCGGGCGCGACATTTGAATCGAAGATGCGCGCGGTTTCGATGCACAGAATTGGCCGGATGCGTTTTCCGCCCGCGAAGACGCTGTACCGCATGGCTTGGTGAATGGACGGCGGTTGCGCCGTTTCCGCGGGCATGAGGCGGTCGAGGGATGCGTCCACCTCCACGCGGTCTTCTTCAAAAAAAAGCGGCAGCTTCATTGTCACGAGATGATTAGGCAAGATGTAAGAGCCGGTAGGGTCACGATTCGCTCTCGCCTTCGGGATCGAACGGCTCTGCAGCAAGTTTGCCGTCGGCTTTCTTCAGCAGAATTTCGACGCGGCCTTCGGCTTCTTCGAGTTGCTTCTGGCACTCGCGGGAAAGTGCGACACCTTCTTCGAAGAGCTTCATGGCATCGTCGAGGGAGAGTTGCGGGCTTTCGAGGCGGCGGACCACTTCTTCGAGGCGAGCGAGGGAGCGCTCGAAGTCGGGCTTCTTAGGCGGTTCAGGCTTCTTGGAAGCAGGTAAGTTCACGCGATCGGCCATTGTCCTCGGCTTCTATTTTTGACAGTGCGCACAAAAGTAAGTTGACCGGCCACCTTGCGCGATGCGTTTGATTGCTTCTCCGCAGCGGCGACAGTTCTTTCCTTCGCGGTCGTACGCGCGAAGAATGTTTTCCAAACCTTGAAACCACCAGTTTGCATCACGAAAATCCGGCGCGGGATGCAGACAGCATTCTAAGGCACGCGCGAGAACGGAAACAATCGCTTTGTGGAGGCGGCGGGCTTCTGCGGGCTTTAGCGAGTTTGCGCGGCGGCGCGGGTCCAGCTTGGCATGCCAGAGCGATTCGCACGAGTAGATGTTGCCAATGCCTGCGACGCGAGTTTGGTCGAGGAGGAACTCCTTAAGGGGACGCCGCGACTCCGCCAGCAATTCCGCGAAGCGCGCTGACGTGAAATCGGGCGACACGGCGTCAACACCCAAACCCGTGAGAGCAGGGCAAGTCCTTTCGGATGCCCAAACTTGTACGCGACCAAAATGCCGCCGATCCGCGAAGCCTAGAACGCCTTTGTCTAGTTCGAAGGCTACATCCACATGGACGCCCGATCCGCTCAGGTTGGCGACATCGAGCATTTTCTTTGCGGTGGAAAACCAAACGAGCTGGCCGTCGAGCTTGAAGTGAAGCGTGACAATGCCGTGCGCTAGTTGGAGCCAAAGATATTTGCCTTTTCTCTGGACCGAGTGGATTCGCTGACCTTCCGTCAGGCGCGCAAGTTGCGCAGGGCTCTGCGGTTTCATAGCTATCGCATGCAGCACATGAACGCAGCGAATCCGCCGCTGCTCAACCAGTGGCCGCAATGTTCGCGCGACCGCTTCTACTTCTGGCAATTCAGGCATTTTGAAATGAGAATACTTCAAATCACCAGGACGGAGTGAGTTTTAGCGCGTGCTTCCGCGCTTTTGCTTCCGCCGCGTCGCTAAAAGGAGCCACGATCGGTTTGCCCTCATACCAGTAAGAGAACTGGTCAGTGTAATGACCGCTGCCGACTTGCCCGGATTCGCCCGCCGGGATCAAAAGAATGGAGTCGTCCCAGTCGGCCAGATTGGCGATGAAGCGCATCGAGGGGCCGTGGCGCTTTGTCGCGGCGCGTACGCTGTAACCGGTGCCGGACTGCGGTTTATCGGTGAGGCTGAGCAGATGCTTCAGAAAACCTTCGCGGCCGATCGGATGCAGCATCCCCAGCGAATTCAGCTGCTTCCACTCCCAGTCTCCGACGCGCTCGCTTTTTGTTTGTCCAGCAAGCATGGAGACCGCCCGGTCGGCTGTTGCGGCCAGCAATTCGTCGTAGTTCTTGTACGCGGGGGGCAGCCACTTCGCAGGCCGGTCGGTCAGGACTTTTTGGAGGAACGCGGTGCTGCGCCACTCGTAGAGGTTTGTGTCTTTCGCAAGATATGGCTCGAGAATCAAATCCAGCGCCGCTCGCCGCGCCATCACCAGGAAAGACACGAGCGGAGAATCCCCATCGGCGATTCCGTTCCAGTCTTTCAAGCCGTCTACGAGCTTCTTCGCGCGCGCATCCTTTGGCTGCACCTTTTTCGCCGCCGCAGACATTTGGTCCGCAAGAAAAGCGTGTGGATAGCTATAGGTGTCCGTTTCGACCTTCAGCATATCGATGGGGCGCAGACCCGTTTTGTCGTGGAGGAGATCGTAGATGCGAGCAGTACGATAGGGCTCTTCCCAACGGTCCGTCAGGTACGGTTTGTAGTTTGGTCCGACGACACGCGCGTTTGCTGTAACGATTAGTCCGCTGTCGGGGTTCAGAGCCTGCGGAAGTTGTTCAAACGGAATGTAGCCCGTCCATTCAAATTCGTCGGTATCGCCGGGAACGGGCACTTCGCCGCGACCTTTCTTTCGAACGGGCACGCGCGCGGCCATCACGTATCCAATGTTGCCGTCCACGTCCGCATACACGGCGTTTTGGCCGGGGCCCCAAACTCGTTTCATGATGTCTCGAAATTCGTGCCAGTTTTTCGCGGTGGAAAGCCAGTTGTACGTGTTTCCAAGCCCACCGGGCTCCAGCGCTGTCCATCGAAGCGCGTAGACTTTGTCGCCTTCGCGGTGCACGACCGGGCCGTGGCGCGTAACAACCACCTTCAAGTGTTCGTCGGCTTGTCCTTTAACGTGAATCGCTTCATCAAAAAGTTGCGATTTGACCCACGTTCCGTTCACTCGATACTCGTCGGGCGACGCGGGATTGAAGGTTTCGACATACAAGTCCTGCACATCGGCGCCGTTGTTTGTGAAGCCCCACGCGATGCGGTCGTTGTGGCCGATGACGATCAGCGGGGCGCCGGGCAGCGTGAATCCCTTTGCGTTGAAACCGGGTGCGCTGAGATGAATTTCGTACCAGATCGGGGGAATGGATAATTCCAGATGTGTGTCATTTGCGAGCAGAGGCTTGCCAGTTGCCGTGTGCGAGCCGCTGACGACCCAGTTGTTACTCCCCAGGCTTTTGCGAATCTCGCTTTGCGTTTCTTCGAGGTAGCCCTGAATCGAAGGCCAGAGCGCAGAGGTGATGTCCGCAAAAGTCTCGGGAGTCCTCACGCTGTCTGTGCTGCGTCCCGAAGCTTTCAGGACGGTGTCCGTCGGCATGTCGTCGTCATCGTCTTCGTCGTCGGGATCTGCGCGAGACGCTTGCGAGCCGTCATTCGGCACGTCCGGATCGCCGACTACGAAATGGTCCATCGGCGCGTCTACCGCAAATAAATCCCTGGAGCGATCCGCGCCCACGCGTTCCTCGACTTTGGCGCGGTCCAGCTCTCTCTCCCAAGTGTCGGTCAGCGTTTGGTACATGTAACCGGCGATGACCAGCGAATCCGATGGCAACCAAGGCTGCGGTTTGTACTTCAGCAGAGTAAATTCCAGCGGCAAGTTATTCTGATGCTGTTCGATAAACACGTTTACGCCGCGGGCGTAGGCTTCCATCAGCGCGCGCGAATCCTTGTCCATCGCGGCGATATCGCGCTCCGCTGCGCGCGAAAAACCAAATGTCCGGTATTGTCTGTCTGATTTCAGTGCCAGCGGCCCGACAATCTCCGAAAGCTGGCCGCGAGAAGCCCGCCGCATCAAATCAAGTTGCCAGAGACGGTCTTGCGCCATCACGTAACCCTGAGCCTCAACGGCGTCCACGAGCGAAGCCGCGCGGATGTGCGGCACACCCCAATTGTCGCGCTCCACGGTGACTTCCTTTTGCAAGCCGGGGAGCGAAATCGAGCCGTCGAGCTGCGGGAGCGGCCGATAGATGAACCACCAAGCCGCTGCGGCCGCGATGACGATAACTAGAGTAAATGTCCAGATGAGTATCCGAAGGATGGTCCGCAAGCAGTCTCCCGGCCGCTGGAAGTAAAACTTGAGTGTAGTGGACACGCTTCGAGCGCGCAACCGGGCGGGCGCGCTTGGCGGCTGTGATAATCTAAGAAGATATTGCCTATGAACATGTACAAGCCAGTGCCCAGAGTGCCCGATTTTCCTGCGATGGAGCGCGAGATTTTGCGTTTCTGGGAGGAGAATCGTATTTTCCAAAAGCTTCGCGAGCAAAATGCCGGCGGGGAACATTGGTCCTTTCTGGACGGACCGATTACTGCGAATAACCCCATGGGCGTGCACCACGCCTGGGGCCGCTCGCTGAAAGACATGTACCAGCGCTATAACGCGATGCGAGGGCGCGCGCTGCGCTATCAGAACGGCTTCGATTGCCAGGGATTGTGGGTCGAGGTGGAAGTTGAAAAGAGCATGGGGCTCAAAACGAAACGCGAAATTCGCGAATTCGGCATTGAGAAGTTCGTCCGTGCCTGCAAGGAGCGCGTGCTGACGTATGCCGCGCGGCAGACGGAGCAGTCTATTCGCCTGGGTTATTGGTGCGATTGGGACGACCCCAAAGTATTGATTGCATTGCGCGACGCGTTGGCAGACGGAGATCGTGTTGTCACCGCGAAATTGCCGAGCGGTCACACAGAAACGGCGCGGGCCAGCGAGATTGTTCGCAAACTGGGCTCCGCGGAATACGGCGGCAGCTACTTCACTTTTTCCGACGAAAACAATTACACCATCTGGTCGTTTTTGAAAAAGTGCCACACGGAAGGTTTCATCTACCGTGGGCATGACGTCATGCCCTGGTGCGGACGTTGCGGAACGGGCCTTTCGCAGATGGAGGTGGCTGAAGGGCGTCGTATCACTACGCACACTTCGGTTTTTGCGCGTTTCCCAATAAAGGGTCAGGAGCGAACAGCGCTGCTGATTTGGACGACGACACCCTGGACATTGACCTCGAACGTGGCGGTTGCCGTGAATCCGGAGATGACGTATCTCAGGGTCAAGCACGGCGACTGGTTTTACTACGTCGCGAAAGGAAACTTTGAACACGACCGCGTCCAGGATTTGCAAGTAGAGGGGAAGCGCGAAACGCACAAGCTGCCATCCATTCGCACCATTTTGAAGGGAAGCGGCGGCGTCGAAGTGATCGAGGAACTTCCCGGCAAGGATTTGTTGGGGCTCACGTATCAGGGGCCTTTTGATGAGCTTCCCGCGCAGAAAACCCCGGGCGGTGTTTTTCCCTACGGTGAGACGGGCGGTGGAAAGAGCGCTGCGGAAGCACACCGCGTTATTGCCTGGAAGGAAATCAGCGAAGCCGAAGGCACGGGACTCGTTCACATCGCGCCCGGCTGTGGCGCGGAAGACCAGCAACTTGGCAAAGAGAACGGCATCCCATTCATCGCGCCGCTCGATGACAGTTCGGTTTTTCTGGATGGCTTCGGCCAATTCACGAAACGCAACGCGAACGAGGTGGCGGATGATGTCATCGCCGCGTTAAAGGCGAGCGGCATGCTCGTGGCGCGCGAGCGCTACCCGCACGTCTATCCACATTGCTGGCGGTGCAAGGAAGAGCTTGTGTTCCGCCCCGTGGATGAATGGTTCATCCGCATGGATTGGCGCGACCGCATTCAGCGCGTGGTGCCCGGCATCAAGTGGATTCCTTCGGAGGGCGAAGCGCGCGAGCAAGACTGGCTCCGCAACATGAGCGACTGGATGATCTCCAAGAAACGCTTCTGGGGACTCGCTCTGCCGATTTGGGTCTGCGGCGATTGCAGCCATTTTGTTGTCATTGGCAGCAGGGAAGAGCTGAAAGAGAAAGCCGTCGAAGGCTGGGAAGTGTTTGAAGGCAATTCTCCGCATCGCCCTTATATTGATGCCGTCAAGATTCGCTGCGAGAAGTGCGGCGGGTTGGCTCAGCGTATCGAAGACGTCGGCAATCCCTGGCTGGACGCGGGGATCGTGCCGTTCAGCACGATGCGCTACTCGACCGACAAAGCGTATTGGGAGAAATGGTTTCCGGCTGACCTGGTTCTCGAAAGTTTTCCGGGACAGTTCCGCAACTGGTTTTATTCCATGCTGGCGATGAGCGCGATGATTGACGGCCGCGCGCCGTTCAAGGCTCTCCTTGGTCACGCGCTCGTTCGCGATGCACGCGGCGAGGAGATGCACAAATCCAAGGGCAACTCCATCGCGTTTGATGAAGCGGCCGAAGCGCTGGGCGCCGAGGTGATGCGATACATCTACACGGAGCAGAAGACTGCGCAGAATCTCAACTTTCCCGATCTCCACCCCTCCGCCAACGCGGGCCAAACGATTGATGGCGATGCCCGGCGCAAACTTCTGACCTTCTGGAACTGCTACAGCTTCTTCGTGATGTACGCCGGCGCCGACGGGTGGAAGCCAGGCGGTTCGTCTCTTCCCGTCACCAACGAACTCGATCGCTGGGTTTTGAGCAAATTGCAGCGCTTGGTGGCGGAAGCGAACAGCGCCTTCCAGAAATACGAGAATTACAAATTGGTGGAAGCCTTCCAGGCTTTTGACGAGGAGTTCTCCAACTGGTATTTGCGGCGTTCTCGCCGCCGCTTCTGGAAAAGCGAGCCGGATGCGTATCAAACTCTTTACGAAGTGCTGACGACCGTCACTCGAGTCATGGCCCCCGCGCTTCCTTTCTTGACCGAGGACATCTACCAGAACCTCGTGCGCTCCGTTGATCCTTCGGCGCCGGAATCCGTTCACTTGACGACCTATCCGCAAGTCAATGCTTCGCTTATTGATGAATCGCTTGAGCACAGCATCGAAGCGGTTATTCGCATAAAGAACCTTGCACTCGGCTTGCGCACGCAGAGCAAGGTCAAGATTCGCCAGCCGTTGAGCACGCTCTATGTGCGGCCGAAAGATGCAGCTGACCGGCGCGTTCTTGAAAACCCTGATTACGTCTCGCAGATTCTGGAAGAAACCAACCTCAAGCAATTGGTGTTGATTGAGGACGAAAAAACACTTGTGAAAGTGCGCCTCAGGCCGGACGCCAAAAAGATTGGGCCCCGCGCAGGCCGCTATCTCAAGGCGATCGGCGAAGCATTGGAAAAAACCGATCCGGAACAAGTTCTCAAGAGCGGCTTGTATTCGATTCAGTTGGCCGATCAAATGTTTGAACTCGCTCCTGAAGAAATCGTCATTACTTTCGAGGGTCCAGAAAATCTCAAGTGCAGCCTGGAGCAGGGCACTTTCCTCGCGCTGGACACAACGCTCACACCGGAACTCTTGCAGGAAGGCCTCGCACGAGACTTCAACCGTATGCTGCAAGATCAGCGCAAAGCCCTGAATCTCGACATTTCTGACCGCATCGTCGTCAGCTATTCCGCATCGCCGCGCATCGTGGAAGCCATCACCGCGCACGAAACATTCCTGCGCAACGAACTTCTTGCCGAACGGCTCGAATTGAGCCCAGTCGCAAAACGGCGGCGTCAAGCTCGCGCTCAGTGGGGAAGATGTCTTCGTCACCATCACGCGTGTGTAGAGAAGGCACTCTCGTCATACGCATCATCTCGCACACCGCGCGTACTGCTACAATGCCGCTAGGGGAACCCTGAGAATCCATGTTCGCCGTGCGGCTTATCGGTGTGCTGGCGCTCGTCGCTCTCAACGGCTTTTTCGCTGCCGCGGAGTTTTCTCTCGTTGCGGTCCGGCTTTCGCGCGTCCGTCAGCTCGTCGCCAAGGGTGACATGCGCGCTCGTGTCGTCGAGCGTCTGCTGGCGGACTTGCACCGCGTCGTTTCCGGCGTGCAAGTGGGCATCACGCTGACGAGCCTGGCCATCGGCGCACTCGGCGAAGCTACTCTTGCCACGGCCTTCCAGCAAATCTGGCACGGAACACAAGGCACCCGCACGGTGTTTTTCGCTCATGCCGTTGCGTTGGCCTGCGCTTTCACGCTCCTGAGCGCAATGCATGTCGTCCTCGGCGAGCTGGTTCCAAAGACGGTGAGTCTAGCGCGCGCTGAACGTGTTGCGCTTCTGGTTGCTCTCCCGTTTCAGTGGTTTCTGCGTACTTTTCGCTGGGCCATTGATCTCTTAGATGGCGTGTCTCGCGTCATTGTAAAAGCGATGGGCGTCTCGTCTCCACAAGGTCACGGCTCTGCACATTCGACTGAAGAGCTGCAAATCCAGATCCAACAAGCTCGTGAACGCGGTTTGATCGCCCCTGGTGAGGAAAAATTCATCGTGAGCGCTATCGAACTCGGCCAAGTTCAGGTTCGCGAGATCATGGTGCCTCGTCCAGATATGCGCACGCTTCCCGTAGAAGCGGAGCTGGACGAAGTCATGCGCGTTTTCGCCACGTCTCAGCGCTCGCGTATCCCGGTTTATCGCGGAT
The DNA here is from genome assembly GCA_963727945.1 of uncultured Acidobacteriota bacterium. Lineage (GTDB taxonomy): Bacteria > Acidobacteriota > Terriglobia > Acidiferrales > UBA7541 > Acidiferrum. The sequence continues at coordinate 23,892 of CAVSIW010000043.1, read as the reverse complement.
CCGGCGATCACATCCTCGGATTCATTCACATCAAGGATATGCTTTGGATCCTGCTCGATCGCGAGCGGCGGCTGGAAGAAAATCTCCCACCACCCCCTTTCGACCTGCGCCGCGTGCTGCGCGAAGTTTTGATCGTCCCGGAAACGAAGCCTGCGAGTGAGTTGCTCCAGGAACTTCGCACGCGCCACATCGGCATGGCGATGGTTGTGGATGAATTCGGCAGCATACTCGGTCTGGTCACCCTCGAAGACATCATCGAGCAGGTGGTGGGCGAGATACATGATGAGTTCGATGTCATCGAATGTCCGCTGACGCTCGCCGACGGCGCGGTAATTTTTGACGCCGCCCTGAACGTCCGCGATTTGGATGCGCAGTACAACATCACCTTGCCGGAAGATCCCGCGTACGCGACAGTCGGCGGATTCGTCCTTGCGCAGCTCGGTTTTATTCCTCGTGGCGGAGAGAATTTCGAATACGGACAATTTCGGTTCACCGTCGTGGAAATGGACGGCCGCCGCGTGGCGCGCGTGAAAATTCAACGCGTGCGTCCTGCGCCTGAAGAGGAGCGACCAGTGGAATCCACCGTAAGCGCTGAGAAAAAGGCGAAGAGCTCGAAAGCCGCCGCAGCGGATTCCTAGTAGCGATTGACAAATGGCGCGCCACATCCTGCAACGCTTCCTACTCACTCTTCCGGCGCTCTGGCTGGTACTCACACTCGTATTCCTGCTGATTCACATCGTGCCTGGCGATCCCGTCGAGCAGATGCTCGGCGAGGGCGCTGCCCCCGGACAAATCACTCAATTGCGCCACGGCCTCGGCCTTGATCAACCGCTCTATGTGCAGTATGGCCGCTATCTGGATCGCTTGGCCCATGGCGATCTTGGTCAGTCGCTGAAATTCCAAGCGCCCGTACGCCGCATTATCTTCGAACGCTATCCTGCCACGCTTGCTCTCGCGTGCTTGGCTCTTCTGGTGTGCGCAGCCATTGCCATTCCCGCCGGTGTGCTTGCCGCGCATCGCCGCGGACTCTCCGCTGACAGAGCCGTCGGCGTTTTTACTTTACTGGGCCTCGCCGTCCCCAATTTCGCGCTCGGCCCCGTGCTGATCTTGCTGTTTTCCATCGAACTAGGTTGGCTACCCGTCTCCGGCCGCGGAGGCCCCGCCTACTACATCCTCCCTGCCGCCACTTTGGGCGCCGCACTCGCCGCCATCCTCACGCGCATGGTGCGCGGTTCGATGCTCGAAGAGCTTTCCAGCGACTACGTGCGCACAGCTCGCGCCAAAGGGCTCTCCACGCGCGCGGTTTTGTTTCGTCATGCCTTCCGCAACGCGCTCATCCCCATCATCACCATTCTCGGCCTCCAATTCGGCACGCTTCTCGCCGGAACCATCGTCACCGAAACAATATTTTCCTGGCCTGGCATCGGCCGCCTGACCGTCCAGGCGATCTCCTCTCGTGACTACCCTCTGCTCCAGGGCTGCATCCTGGTCATCGCCGTTTCCTACGTACTTGTGAACTTGTTCACCGACTTTCTCTACGCCCTAATCGATCCGCGGGTGCGCCTGTCATGATTGTTTTCTCCGCGCTTCGGCAATTTCTCCGCCAAAGTGTTATCGCGCGAGTTGGATTTGCCGCAGCACTTTTGCTCCTACTCGCGGCCCTCTTCGCACCATGGCTCTCCCCGGCCGATCCCGCTGCGCAGAATCTTCCTTCCCGGCTCGAATCTCCTTCGCGCGCTCATTGGATGGGGACGGACGAACTCGGCCGCGACACTTTCTCGCGCACTCTTTACGGCGCGCGCGTTTCACTTTTCGTCGCGATCTCTGTCGTTCTCGGATGCGGCCTGACAGGTCTCGCCATCGGCTTACTCGCGGGATTCCTCGGCGGATGGTTCGATCGCTTCGTAAATCTCCTCCTCATCAATGCATTCTTATCGTTTCCCGGGATATTGCTCGCAATCGCATTTGCCGCTTTTTTTGGCCCCGGCATCGGAAAAGTCATTCTCGCCCTCGTCATTACCGGCTGGGCCGGCTACGCGCGCCTCGCCCGCGCGCAAGTCTTGAAAGTAAAAGAACTGGAATTTATTCTTGCCATTCGTTCTCTTGGCGCTTCAAATCTCCGCATCATGTTGCGCCATCTGCTTCCCAATATTCTTCAGCCTGTTCTCATTCAAGCCACCATCGGCATGGCCGGAGCCATCCTGGCCGAATCCACGCTGAGTTTCCTCGGCCTCGGTGTCCTCGCGCCCGTCCCAAGTTGGGGCTCCATGTTGAACGACGCGCGCAGCCATCTCTTCGACGCCCCGCATCTTGTTGTTTTCCCCGCGCTCGCGGTCATGACCGCCGTGCTCGCCTTCAATCTCCTCGGCGATGCCTGGCGCGATTGGCTTGATCCACGCTCGCGTTCGCAGATGGCCGCTCTTGAACACAACCGCTGAAATGCAGGGCGCAGAGCTGCGTTGGAATACCTTTTTAGAATGTCTTTTAAGTTGAGAAGGGAACTGAACTATTTTTCCGCGAGAACCACAGGCGCTCCGCGGCCGATACTCAATTTCCGCGAAGCATTTCCCTTGTTGAGGGCAATCTCCAAATAACCGCTCGACCCTATATACGCAACCGGCTCTTCCGCCTTGCCTAGCGCAAACGTATCCACGAGCCGGCTTACCGCATGAGCACCCACTTGCATTTTCAAAGCTCCATCGTTTTGCGTTTCGCTCGGCAGGTCCTCGGCGCGGAAATTCGTCACCAGGTTCCCAAACGAATCGACTTTCAGCACCAACCCTTTAACGCCCGCCTCTCCAGCTTTCGGCCGCGGCAGCGCCATCTTCTTGTAGTCTTGAATCTCGTCTCCCATAGCCGACGTTTGCCAACCCTTTGAGAGCCATGCTGCCACGGGCGCAAACACATCACGCCCATGGAAGGTCTTGCTCAATGGTTGAAGATAGTAATGCTCAGCATTTGCATGCCGTACCACCACGTTGTTTTGTTCGCGTTCGTAGATCAGCGAGAGCACCCCATTATCAGGAGCGATAAAATACTGATTCTGCCCGCTAACCAGCAGGGGCCGCCGCTCCGTTCCCACGCCAGGGTCTACGATCACCACGTGAATCGTTTTAGGAGGAAAGTAAGCATAGGCCGCGCCAATCGCCAGCGCTCCATCCAGCAAATCGAAGGGCGTCACGTGATGCGTGATGTCCACGATCGTCACTTCCGGATTAATCTTGAGGATGACTCCCTTTACCGTCCCGACCAGGTGGTCGTCGGTTCCATAATCCGTCGTCAGTGTGATGATGGCGTTGGCCACGAGATTCTCCCGCTTTTGGGGCATTGTGCGCGCACCGCGCGCCACGAAGTAGGAAGGCACTCCGTACTCTTTGACGCTAACGGAGGCCCGCTCCGGCGTCAAGAAATCGCGCGCCGCGTGCTGTGCAATCGCCAACGGCCAATCCATCACATAAACCTGCCCAACTGCTTGATTTGGGGCACTTGCCGCGCCTCCAGTGCGATCATGCGCCCAAAGGTCTCCGCACCCTCTTACAGCGCCTGAACTGTTTTGCTGGCGTAGTGGTCAGAGCGGACGGCGTACGACGACAGTAGAGAAATTTCCCAGACTCCCTCTACCAAGCACTAACACATTGATCTGGCGGTCCTTACTTCGATCTGATTCCGGTGGACTTGGAAAATGATGGAGAATGGGCCTCTGAATGACTTGGTAGCGCGGTTTCGCGCCCGCCCATCCTCAGTTCCTTCCTAAACTGCTGCTTTATCCTTCGTGAGTGCTGACCAGGAAGCCGACCCTACGTCCCCCGACGTTCGCCAGCGAGTTTATGCGGGCTATGATTGATCGCCTGGGCAGATCCGGATTTGGCTCAAACGCATGAGAATCCACAGCTAGGAAAAAGAAAACCAGACGTGACGCTCCATGGCGTTTTGAGAGAAAAGGTTGGCCTGCTGTCGAGTCCGTAGTTGACACGCGCGCGGTATCCATTGCCGCGGATGACGCAAGCGAAATCATGGGAGTTTGAGAGGGGTCGCTCTTCATCTGGGGCTTGTGCAGCGACCATTACTTTTCTTCGAGAGAAGAAGAGCTGGGAGAAACCTCGGCGTCCTGTTCTTTCGTGCGAATCCCCACAAACTGCCAACCGAATCTTCCCTTGATACACAGGTGGCCGTTCGTCACCGAGTGATCGAGCGGCGAAGTGACGCGGACGATCTTCCCATCCTGCGCGTGAACGGTCAGCGTGCAGCCCACACCGCAATACGGGCAGATGGTGTCCGTGCGAGTCTGGCGCGGCTCTTCCCAAGTCCCGGCTTTGCGCATGTCGTACTCGGATTTGAACATGAGCGCTCCAGTCGGACATACGCCGATGCAATTTCCGCAATAGACGCATGCGGAATCGGGAAGAGGAACGTCAAATTCGGCGGCAATATGAGCGGAGAAGCCACGCCCGGCCACGCTAATGGCAAAGGTATTCTGCGCGTCAACTCCACAGGCTTCGACACACTTGTAGCAGAGGATGCATTTTGCATATTCGCGAACGTATAGGTCGTTATCAATTTTGGGCGGCTCGGCTGCGTGCGTGGCGGCCGAACCGAATCGCTGGGGATCGGCGCTATATTTTTCCATATACGCCTGCAGCGAAGGCGCAGTCGAAACATCCACTGAGGAGGCCAGAAATTCCAGGACGAGGCGGCGACTCAAACGAACACGTTCGGAATCTGTTTTGATGTTCATCCCCGGTTCGACTTTTCGCGAGCAAGCGGGAACCAGCACGCGCGAGCCTTCGAGCTCAACAACGCACACGCGGCAAACATTTACAGGAGTCAAATTCTCCAGAAAACAGAGCGTCGGCGTTTCGATGCCGAGTTGCCGAGCAGCGTCCAGAATCGTTGCGCCTTCCGGGACGGAAACGCTCTTGCCGTCGATCTGAACTTCCACCCGACTCCGCTCAGGTTGTCTCGGGACTTCTGGCACGGGTCCGCGCGGCACGGGAATGAGGGGCGCTGGCGCGTTCAAGGGTTCGTTCATGAGAAAAGGTTCCAGCGGTTGACCGCGGACAGCAGCGCGCTCGATGCGGTTTGCCCAAGGCCGCAGATCGAGGCGTCGCGCATGGCTTGCGCCATTTCTTGCAGCAGGCGCAGCTCCTGTGCCGTTGAGCCTAACGGCCTGTTTTCTATCAGCCGTTCCAGTGCTTCTTTTTGCCGAGTAACTCCGACGCGGCATGGCACGCACTGGCCGCAGGTTTCTTCGCGGAAGAACTCTGCGATGCGCAGAAGGATCTGCTTTAAATCGGTAGCATCGTCAAAAAGCATGATCACGCCGGAACCCAGTGTTGCGCCAATCGCACGCGTGCCTTCGAAGGTGAGCGGCGTGTCCAGCTCATTCGGTGAAACAAAAGTTCCTGCCGCGCCGCCCAACAAAATTGCTTGGAGTCTCCCGGTGCCCCCAATTCCGCCGGCAAGATGGATGATTTCGCGCAGCGTCGCACCAAACGTAACCTCATACACGCCCGGCCGGACAATGTGTCCCGATACGCAAAACAATCGCGTTCCCGAGGATTGTTCCGTGCCGACGCGGGCGAATGCCGCGCCACCTTCGAGAATAATGCCGGGAATATTGACGAGGGTCTCGACGTTATTTACGACTGTGGGCTCGCGGAAGAGTCCAGCTTGGGTAGGGAAGGGCGGCTTATTGCGCGGTTCTCCGCGAAAACCTTCGATCGAGTTGAAGAGAGCCGTTTCTTCGCCGCAAATGTATGCTCCAGCACCACGCCGGACCTCCACATCGAAGTTGAACGGAGAACCGAGGATTCGTTGACCAAGGAATCCTTGCGCGCGCGCGGCCTTTATCGCATGGTCCAGGTGGTCCGCGGCCAGCGGATACTCTCCGCGTATGTAGATAAAGCCGTTCTCGGCGCCGACGGCCACCGCAGCTATCGTCATGCCCTCCAGAACTGCAAAAGGATCGCCTTCTAACAGAACGCGATCTTTAAACGTGCCTGGCTCAGACTCATCAGCATTACAGACGAGGTAGTGAGGACGGCCGGAGCCTTTCTGGAGTAACAGCGCTTCCCATTTCTTTCCGGTGGGGAAAGCAGCTCCTCCTCGTCCCAAGAGACGGGAGTCAATCACTTCGCGGACGATTTTTTCTGGGCCCATCTCAATGGCTCGGCTCAGCGCCTGGTAGCCGCCCAAGCGGCGATAGTCCTCCAGACTGGAAGGATTGGTCTTCCCGATGCGACGGAGCAGCCGAATTTGTGAATGATCTAATTGAGGTACCGCGATCGTTGCCTCGAGCTTGTCCGGTTCAGCCGGTAGTCGCCCCAGATTCGCCTCTTGCAACGCAGACTGAATCCTCTCTGATGTCGCCGGAGCGACGACGCACTCCCGTGGAACTTCTCCCGCGGCGGAAACGAGCACGGCAGGGGCGCGTTCGCACATTCCTAAGCACGGACTGCGCAACCAGGTCGCACGATTTTGCTTGCTAGAAGATCCCGCCGGGCCAAGGTTTTTCTCTAGTTCCGCGCACAGCGCATGGGCACCGCGGGCCAGGCAGGCGATATCGTCGCAGACGTGCGCCACAATGGGCGCGCGCGGGACGAGAGAAAACATAGCGTAGAACGACGCAACGCCATGAATCTCCGCTGGGGGCAGATTCATGCGCAAGGCCACGTAGTTCAGGGCACCGGCGCTTATCCATCCTGCGCGGGACTGAATCGCGTGCAAAATGGGAAGAAGCAGGTCACGGCGCGATGAGTTACGGAACGAGGCGCGGCCGTCCGTCTCCACATGCCGCTGGCCACCCTCCCAACCTGATTCCGGAGGGCCGAGTACACCTTCGACGGCCGCTTTCTCCGCGCTTGTTGCCTGGTCTTTAGTTAGGTGCAGGTCCACTCAGAGCTCTTGGAACTTATCAATTCGGATGGCCGTTGCTTTGAACTCGGCCGTGCCGGACTTGGGATCGATGGCATCGATCGTGAGGTCGTTGGTTGCCACTTGATTGTGGAAATGAAGCGTCAGAAAAGCAAGCCCTGGCCGCAGCCCGTGGTCAAATCGAACCGGAGCCACTACCGAGCCACGTCGCGAACTGATCCGCACTTTCTCGCCTTCGTGGAGGTTATAACGTGTTCCGTCTTCTGGAGAGAGATCGAGAGCTTCGTCGCGGCGAAGTGGGGAAGAATAGCGGGAGGTCTGAACCCCGGTGTTGTAGGAATCGAGGCGGCGGCCCGTAGTGAGCCGGATCGGGTATTGCTCGTCCAACTGATCTACGGGCGGATCGAATTCCACGGAGCTGAACGGCGCGCGGGGGCCAAGAACAGGTCGCTGCCACAAGCGACCATGGAGATACATCTCCCCCGGATGGGATTCGTCGTAGCAAGGCCACTGGATTCCTCCGAGTTCCTCGAGCCGCGCGTAACTCATACCTGCGTTCATGGGACTTAAGGATCGCAGCTCGTTCCAGATACGCTCTGGGTCCGGCTTGCCCCAATCGTGACCAAGCCGCCGCGCAAGTTCGAACAGAATTTCCGTGTCATCCCGCGTGCCCGAAGGGAGCGGCACGGCTCTTCGTACCCGTTGGACACGGCGCTCGCTGCTCGTGACGGTGCCTTCGCTTTCACACCAACCGGCCGCCCCTGGCAAGACTACGTCTGCAAGTTCGGCCGTATGCGTGTAGAAAAGATCCTGGACTACCAGGAATTTCAGACCGTTGAGAAGCTTGAGAGCGCGGTGACGATCGGCTTCCGAGTCCGCCGGGTTTTCTCCAAGAACGTATAACGCGGTCAATTCGCCGCGCTCCATTGCCTGCAACATATCGCTCACGTGCCAGCCGCGCTTGGGAGGTATTTTGCAGCCCCAGGCTTTCTCGAACTTGGAGCGCAACTCGTCGTTTTCCACGTGTTGGAAGCCGGGCAAGCGATCGGGAATCGCTCCCATATCTCCGCCGCCCTGGACATTGTTCTGTCCGCGCAGGGGATTGATGCCGCTGCCGTAGCGGCCAACGTGACCCGTCAGAAGTGCCAAATTTATTAGCGCAAGAACATTATCCACTGCGTTGTGATGCTCGGTGATGCCCAGCGTCCAGCAAAGTTCAGCGCGCGGGGCTTTGGCGTAGGCGTGAGCGGTCTGGCGAATGACTTCGGAGGGAACACCTGTTTCGCGCTCAGCGCGTTCCAGCGTGTACTTCTCCACGCACGCTTCGTACGTTTCAAAACTGCTCGTTGCATTTTCAATGAACTCTTTGTTCGCAAGGCCGGCGACAATGATTTCGCGGCCCATCGCGTTGGCCAGCGAAATATCCGAGCCCACATCCAGCCCCAACCACACATCGGCCCATTGCGCCGAGCTGGTGCGCCGTGGATCGACCACGAAGAGCTTAGCGCCGCGCCGCACGCCCTTCAGAAGGTGATGGAAAAAGATGGGATGAGTTTCCCGCGCGTTTGAGCCCCACAGGAGAATGACATCTGTCTCTTCAACTTCGCGGTAGGAGCTGGTACCCCCTCCCGCGCCGAAAACCGCCGCCAGACCGGCGACGCTCGGGGCGTGTCAAGTCCGGTTGCAACTGTCGATGTTGTTGCAACCGATGACCGAGCGGACAAACTTTTGCGCAGTGTAGTTGAGCTCGTTGGTGGTTTTGGAGCAGCTGAACATGCCAAACGCGCGAGGTCCGTGCGAGGCCACTTCAGTGTCGATGCCATCCGCGACGCGATCGAGTGCTTCTTCCCATGTTGCTGGACGATGCTTTCCGTTTTCGCGGATCAAGGGAGTGGTCAGCCGTTCGCTTGGAGTTCGCTTCATGGTTTTACCTCGCCTGGACTAAACACAGCCAACGCCGGCCCGGTCGCATCATCCCCGCCACCGCACACCCCGAATGCCTCTAAACCCGCACACGAATGTTAACTCCGATTGAGGACTCATTCCAAGTTGAGCTGGAGAATTTGTGCACGCTCCGATGGCATGGGGCATCTGCGGAATGGCTGAAGGTATCGCCGAATTTTGTGGCTACGTCCGAACTATCGGGCTCTATCGAGATAATCTTTGAAGGGTGTTCATCAGTTGAGACTCTCCACCTGGTGATCCCTCAATTCTTGCCAAGAGCAGCTCGACGAGTCATCCGTTTGATTTGCTTAAGGAAATTGTTGGCATCGATGGATGCTCTTCCTCTAGCTGGAATTCGCGCAGTTGTGATCCAGGTCACAATTTTGGGTGACGGACATCATACCGACAGGCTATCGGAAGAGAACAACATGGGACATGAGCAAAGTGATCAGGCGCACCGGAGGTGCATCATGAAACCAGGTGGAGCAGAACGGCACTCGAGAGCTGGCGAAAAGCTAAACATTGAGACCGTCAATGCCGACGAGCAAGGGCGACGAATACACGCGGCCATCGCGCGTCGCGCTTACGAGATTTTTGAGAAGAGCGGCTCTGGGGCTCACGAACAAGAAGACTGGCGACAGGCCGAATCAGCGCTGCTGAGGCCACTCTGCCTGGGACGTATGAGCGTAGACGACAGCTTTTGGGTAAGCACGGACGCCACGAATTTTCAGGAAGGCACAATCAACATCTGGATCGCGCCCCGTCGGCTCACCATTTGCGGCAAGCCGCGGCCCAAGAAGCAAGCCAGCGAACTGATGCCAAGCAGTTCAACTCCGCAAGAAGAGATCATGTTCCGTGAAGTTGGACTCCCCGTCGAAGTTGATCCCTCGAAAGTCACAGCGAAGATTAAAGGGAAGTTCCTTGAAATTCTTTTGAGAAAAGCACAAGGGAAGCCAGAACAGAAACTTAAGGCAGCGGCCGCGTGAGTTTGATAAAAAGCTTACATTCCGATGACGCGGGCGGCAGAACTGAAGCAGAAGTTTCAGCGATGCTGAATCAGGTCGGCGCTGAGCCTCCCTCGTGGGAGTGACCTTTCGATATTACCCGGCGAGGAGATCTGCGTATTTGGATTCGATCGAAGCGTTGAGACCCGAGCAGAGCGCTTGCGTAGTCATTTGGTGACAAGTCGATGAAACAGATTGCGGTAGTAACGAGCGGGGGCGACGCGCCGGGGATCAACGCGGCGATTCGGGCAGTGGTGCGTACCGGAGTTGATAGGAGTTGGAAGGTATTTGGCGTGCGCCACGGTTACGCAGGCCTTATGAACGACGATTTCTTGCAGCTCGGCTCTCGCGATGTGAGCGGAATCATCCAACGTGGCGGCACGATTCTTGGCAGCACACGCTGTCCTGCTTTCAAAGCTGAGGAAGCGCAAGTCAAAGCCATTCGATTCCTTCGGCAACGCGAGATCGATGCACTGATTGTCATCGGCGGGGATGGCTCTCAAGCTGGAGCGTTTGCCCTTGCTCAGAAAGGGTACCCAGTTGTTGGCGTCGCTTCGACGATTGACAATGACCTATACGGCTCGGAAATCACCATCGGGGTTGATACTGCTTTGAACGTCGCATTGGAGGCCATTGACCGGATCAAAGTGACGGCGTCTTCCCACGAACGAGCCTTCCTCGTGGAGGTCATGGGCCGCAATTGTGGCTATCTGGCGCTGATTTCTGGCATCGCGGGCGGAGCCGAGTACATTGTCCTCCCCGAGGCTGACACGGACCCCGAAACTGTAGCCTCCGAATTGCGCCAGGCTTATGAGCGCGGGAAGTCGCACGCTATCGTAGTCGTTGCCGAAGGAGCGAAATACAACGCGGAGGGGCTCTTGAGTTATTTTCAGGAGCACCGCGAACGAATTGGTTTCGACCTGCGCGATCTAAAGCTAGGACATGTGCAGCGGGGCGGCACGCCAGGTGCTTTTGACAGGTTGCTGGCTACTCGCTTGGGTGCGGCCGCTACGGAGCATGTCGCCCGTGAGGAGTTCGGGGTGCTCGTAGGGCTTATCAAAGGCGAGATTGGAGCGACTCCTCTAGCCGATATCGTTGGCAAGCGAAAAGAGCTTGATTTGGGACTGCTGAAGCTGGCCGGCGTGCTCGCCCATTGACAGTTTTGGGATAAGCCCCTCCTAACGGCGTTGGCGCATGTGATCCTCGTCACATTCTTAGGTGATTTGCGGCATGTTCGGGCCACCTGCATTTACGCTAGATTGACAATTAGGTTCTTCCGAACCTGAAGGAGGCACGCCAATGACAGACGTCAGCACTCCCTCAAAGATCATTCTGGATGGAAACGAGGCAGTTGCCTCCGTCGCCTATCGCCTGAACGAAGTCATCGCCATATACCCCATCACGCCGTCGTCACCGATTGGTGAGTGGGCGGATCAGTGGTCCCACGAGGGGCGGAAGAACATCTGGGGGATGGTGCCGCGGATCGTGGAGCTACAAAGCGAAGGGGGCGCGGCCGGTGCGTTGCATGGCGCGATCCAAGCGGGCGCGTTGGGGACGACGTTTACGGCTTCGCAGGGACTTTTGTTGATGATCCCCAACATGTACAAAATCGCGGGTGAATTGACACCATCCGTGATACATGTGGCGTCGCGCTCCATAGCTACCCACGCTCTCTCCATATTTGGCGACCACAGCGATGTGATGGCCGTGCAGTCAACTGGTTTTGCGCTGCTTGCGTCAAATTCTGTGCAAGAGGCACAGGACATGGCGCTGATCGCCCAGGCCGCCACGCTCGAATCGCGCATACCGTTTCTCCACTTCTTCGATGGCTTCCGAACATCGCACGAAATCGCAAAGATCGTTCCGCTGTCAGACGCCGACCTTCACTCGCTGATTGATGATGTTCGTGTCCGCGAGCATCGTGACCGCGCGCTGACACCCGACCGCCCTGTTTTGCGCGGGACCGCGCAAAACCCGGATGTCTTCTTCCAGGCACGCGAGGCCGCAAATCCCTACTATTTTTCATGCCCGGCCATTGTGCAGGCGATGATGGATCGGTTCGAAGAACGGACAGGCCGTTCTTATCATCTCTTCGAATACACAGGCGCTCCGGACGCCGAGCGGGTCATCATTTTGATGGGCTCCGCGGCCAGCGCCGTAGAAGAGACCATCGACATCCTGCACGCAAAAGGGGAAAAGATTGGGCTTCTCAAAGTGCGTTTATTCCGGCCGTTTGCCGTCGAAGCATTTCTGTCTGCTCTGCCTGCCACCACACGCGCGATTGCTGTGCTAGACCGAACCAAAGAGCCAGGTGCTGTCGGCGAACCCCTCTACTTAGATGTGGCCACGGCTATCGGTGAACTTTTCGAGCGTGGTGCAGGTACGCGAGCACCATTCGTCGCGCGGCCGCGAATTATCGGCGGTCGCTATGGGCTCTCCTCCAAGGAATTCACGCCAACGATGGCAAAAGCTGTCTTCGACGAATTAAAGAAGGAACGTCCTCGCAATCATTTCACGATTGGAATCAAAGACGACGTGACTTTCACCAGCCTCGAATACGATCCGGCATTCTCTGCTGAAAACCTGCAGGGCACGCGAGCGATATTCTATGGTTTGGGCTCGGACGGAACGGTGGGAGCAAACAAGAACTCCATCAAGATCATCGGCGAGGAAACGCCCCATTTCGTTCAAGGCTATTTTGTTTACGATTCAAAGAAATCAGGCTCGGTCACCGTTTCGCATCTTCGTTTCGGTCCCGAGCCGATTCGTTCTTCCTATCTGATCCGCAAGGCGAATTTCGTCGCCTGCCACCAATTCAACTTTCTCGAGCGAATGGATGTGCTTGAGGCAGCCGAAGAGGGTGCAGTATTCCTGCTGAACTCGCCATTTGCCGCGGACTCTGTCTGGCAGCATCTTCCGCGGCAAACTCAGGAACAGATCATTGCGAAGCGCCTGAAATTTTTCGTGGTGGATGGCTATGCAGTTGCGCGCGAAACGGGAATGGGGTCGCGCATGAACACCATCATGCAAACCTGTTTCTTCGCCATCAGCGGAGTCCTTCCCCGCGAGGAGGCAATCGCCGCCATCAAGTCTTCGATACAAAAAACCTACGGAAAACTAGGCGAAGCGGTCGTTAGGAAGAATTTTGCCGCCGTAGAAGCGACTCTCGCCAATCTGCATGAAGTCCGAGTTCCTGAACAGGCTTCGAGCACCTTCAACATCCTGCCTCCAGTTTCTTCTCGGGCGCCAGCTTTCGTCCAAGATGTTCTCGGTGCCATGATCTCCGGGCGTGGCGACAGCCTGCCCGTCAGCGCCATGCCGCCGGGCGGCACCTTTCCGACCGGCACGGCAAAATGGGAGAAACGGAACATCGCCCAGGAGATTCCTGTTTGGGATGAACCTCTGTGCATTCAGTGCGGCAAGTGTGTTCTGGTGTGCCCGCATTCCGTAATCCGCGCAAAGGTCTACGATTCTTCGTTGCTCGCCAATGCTCCGTCCACCTTCAAGTCAGCCAAGCCTCGTTGGCGAGAATTTGAATCCATGAAGTACACGCTGCAGGTGTCTGGCGAAGATTGCACCGGATGCCGGCTTTGCGTCGAAGCGTGTCCAGTGAAAAGCAAGAGCGAGGCAAAGCACAAAGCGATCAACATGGCTCCGCAGCCACCACTCAGGGAAGCCGAGAGCGCGAATTGGGAATACTTTTTGTCCCTGCCTGAACTGGATCGTGGACTGCTTTCGCACACGCAAGTGAAGGATGTCCAACTCCTCGAGCCGCTGTTCGAATTCTCAGGCGCCTGCGCGGGCTGCGGAGAGACTCCGTACATCAAGCTGCTCACCCAGCTTTTTGGCGACCGCGCAGTCATCGCGAACGCGACTGGTTGTTCGTCTATTTACGGCGGCAACTTGCCGACCACCCCGTACACCAAGAATTTGTCCGGCCGTGGTCCCGCGTGGTCGAATTCTCTCTTTGAAGACAATGCAGAATTCGGCCTCGGCATGCGGCTGGCTCTCGATCAGCAAGCTGAGTACGCACGAGCGCTTGTGTCACGCCTCTCAGGCCAGATAGGAGCGTCGCTGACCGAAGATATTCTTTCTGCCGATCAATCCACGGAAGCAGGAATCGCGGCTCAAAGGGAACGAGTTGGCAGGATCAAGAGGATCCTGGCCGAGGCTTCTTCCCCGGAAGCGCGAGATCTTCTTGCCATTTGCGATTCGCTCATCAAGAAGAGCCTCTGGATCATTGGCGGAGATGGTTGGGCGTACGACATCGGTTTCGGTGGACTGGACCACGTGCTCGCCTCAGGCGCCAACGTAAACATCCTGGTCCTCGACACGGAAGTGTACTCGAACACCGGCGGGCAGATGTCCAAAGCGACTCCGCGCGGAGCAGTCGCCAAGTATGCTGCGGCGGGTAAGTCTACGGCTAAGAAAGACCTCGCACTCGAAGCGATCAGCTACGGCGACGTTTACGTTGCGCGCGTTGCCATGGGCGGCAACGACTCGCACACTCTCAAGGCATTTCAGGAAGCGGAGTCTTTCGACGGACCTTCACTCATCCTCGCCTACAGTCACTGCATCGCGCACGGTTATGACATGGCCTTCGGCATGAAGCAACAAAAGGCCGCGGTCCTCTCCGGCTATTGGCCGCTACTGCGCTACGATCCCCGTATGCTGCAGCAGGGGAAGAACCCGTTCCAGCTTGATTCGAAGGCGCCCAGTGTCCCTCTTAAGGATTACGTTTACGCGGAAGCCAGGTATTCCATGCTTGCCCGTAGCGATCCAGAGACGGCACGGGTGCTCTTGCGGTCAGCCGAGGATGACGTCGCTCGACGATGGGAAATCTACGAAGATCGAGCTGCGATGCCGGGACGAGAGCACGGAGTCAGGGAGCGGTCGCCTGAGTTGCAGCCGGTAGCCTCAAGCGAAGTGCAGTCAAACGGAGAGAAATGATGGATCTCACTACTAGCTATTTGGGATTCATGCTCAAGAATCCTGTCGTTGCGTCTTCTTCGCCGTTGTGGGAATCCGTTTCTAACATTCGCGCGGCCGAGGATAGTGGCGTCTCCGCCATCGTGTTGCCTTCCATCTTCGAGGAGCAATTGCAGATGGAAGGGGAATATCTCGATCGAGACCTGGCTCGGGGCACGGAGAGTTTCGGTGAGGCTCTGAGCTATTTCCCGGTGCTCCGGGATTACAATCTCGGCCCGGACGGCTATCTCGAATTAATTCGCAAGGCGAAGGCGGCAGTATCGATTCCCGTCATCGCAAGCTTGAATGGCACGTCACGTGGCGGGTGGATTAGGTACGCGCGCGACGCGCAACAAGCTGGTTGCGACGCCATCGAGTTAAACCTTTATTCCCTTGTGACCGACCCGACGCGCACATCCGTGCAAGTTGAAAACGACTATTGCGATCTGGTTCGCGAACTGAAGAGTTCTCTCCGGATTCCCGTGGCCGTAAAGCTTTCCCATTTCTTGACGGCTCCGGCAAATCTCGCCTGGCAGCTTGACACGTCGGGTGCGAATGCGCTGGTGCTGCCTCACCGTTTTTGACGACGGCGGTGACTGTCCTGCAGGTTCGCATTGCCCGCCCGCAGAGACTTGACCTCAGTCCCCTTGAGCACAAGTCCGGCTTCTAACGTGTCGAGGATGAAATAGTCGTGCCGTGCTTTCCGGTTTGAAATGGTGACACGCTGTTCTTTCTCAGTCATCCTGCACCAAATTTTGCATCATAGGACGTGAAAAGTGAAAAAGAATCAATCGCAATTTGCGCGGAAACGCGGCTATTTGTCGATTGTCCCGAACCGAGTCCACCTGGCCCTCGGTCGACTCGACGGGACCGAGCGTCGACCACCGGTTGCCTTCTTCCGAGCTATGGGCCATATTGAAAAATCGTGACGACGCTGGATTAGTTCCGAATCGCGATTTGACTTCCCGGGAGAACCACCTCCGCGAACGTCTCCCGTTCAACCTCGAAAGGATTTTCATGGCCGGACAAACAGTTTGATGTCACTGTCATTGGTGCAGGTCCTGGCGGTAGATGTGGCCGCCATTCGGGCCGCTCAGCTTGGGATGAAGGTGGGCATTATTGAGCGGGACAAGCTTGGCGGAATCTGTCTCAATTGGGGATGCATCCCGTCGAAAGCCCTTCTGAAGAGCGCAGAACTGTACCAATCGTTCAAAAAGGCTGATGAATTTGGATTTTCCTACAAGGACCTGACATTCGACTTCGGAAAGATCATCAAGCGGAGTCGTGACGTCGCCGACCGCATCTCGAAAGGGGTGGAATTACTTGATGAAGAAGAACAAGATCGAGGTGATCAGCGGGACTGCTAGGCTCACAGGGAAAAACGCCATTGAAGTCACGAAAGACGGGAAAGTCATCGACACCAAAAGCAAAATCACTCTCCTGGCGACCGGCGGACGGCCAAGGTCAATTCCCGGTGCAACAATCGACCGCAAGAAGATCATCACGAGCACCGAAGCGATGACGCTACCGGCGCTTCCGAAATCGCTGCTGGTCATTGGCGGTGGAGCGATTGGAGTCGAGTTCGCCTACTTCTACAATGCCTTCGGCACAAAGGTGACGATCGTAGAAATGATGCCGTCAATTCTTCCGAAGGAAGACAAAGAAATCACAAAGCTCCTCGATTCCAGCCTGAAAAAACAGGGGATCGAGATTCTCACGAATGCGAAAGTCGAATCGGTAGTTGTCGGCACGAGGTCAGTCTGAAAGTGACTACCAAAGAACTCGGGCGCCGACGATTCGTCGAACTGCATGCGCCCTTCGCCGTGCGCCACCGCGATGGGCAAGAGTGAGCCCTGCCATCCCTGGCAGAAGAATGCTTCTGGACTCGGTAACCTCGACGAGCGAATAGCGCGCTTCGAATTGCTCAGAGCGATTGCGCATCAGGCGCGGAAACGTCTTCGGCACCCACCATGAGATCCTTGAGCGCTGCAAGCATCTGGCAACCGTTACAGACGCCCAACGCGAAGGTTTCGCTTCGCTTGAAGAACTTCGCGAGCTGCTCACGCGTACTCGCTTGAAACAGAATGGACTTGGCCCAGCCTTGACCCGCGCCAAGCACGTCTCCATAGGAGAACCCGCCACAGGCCACTAGCCCCTGGCAACCGTCCAGTCGAAATGCGCCCGGCGTGCAAGTCACTCATGTGAACGTCGACGCTTTCGAAGCCCGCTCGATCGAAAGCAGCGGCCATCTCGACCTGTCCATTGACGCCCTTGTTCACGCAGGATCGCGATGCGCGGTCGTCAGTACGAACTATCTGCCGAATCAATCAGCGATTGGGCTACGTTCTCCTCGGGATCGAAAGTGACAAGCGGGCTTCATCCCAGGATCGTTCTCGGACTGCGCTAGTTCATACTCCTCGGCAGCTGAGCTTGGTTCGTCGCGAAGACGCTGCATCGCAAAGCGTGGTTTCCGACCAAAGGCGACGAAGCTCGACGCGCGAGTCACGAGACACAGTTCCGCCGCATCTTGATCACAAGGACGAGTTGTCGTCAGTTCGAGTTCGCCAATCGGACGCAGGCAGTCAGCGGGCAGACCGAAAGCCGCGAAGGATTTCTCGACGCTTCCTCGCATCACTCGTGCGGATCTGTACGACCGCGCCAAGCTCTTCTGCGAAGAGCGGCGCAATGGGATCTAGCGAGGCGCTATCGAGTTCAAGCGTCAGGCCCCGTTGCGCCCGCAAACATCATCTCGCACGCGCAGGCCAATCAGGCCACCGTCAGAGCGATCGTGGTAGCGCAGAGCACGCTCGCGCTGTCGTAGCCGCCTGCAGTCGCCTGCGAAGAAGCTCGAGAGCAGTTTGGGATCGTCCAGTCGGGGCCTCGTCGCCGATTTGGCCGTAGGCCTGCAGCAGTGCCGAGCCGCCGAGACGGTCCGTCCCGCGGCCCAGATCGACGAGCCAAAGCAGCTGTGTCGCCTTGGTCCGAGATCGGTCGCAATTGCGAGTAAGGCTGCCGCGCACGTCGGAGAGCGCGGCCGCAGCGGTGATGATCAGGGAAAGCGGCGAGACGACGGCCTTCTGCCATCGTCCCAAACCGTCTTCATCGACATCGAGTCTTTGCCGACGGGAATGCAAATCCCGAGCGCCGGACAGAGCTCGAGCCCAACTGCGCGCACGGCATCGAACAGCGCTGCATCCTCGCCGGGATGACCCGCTGCCGCCATCCAGTTTGCACTCAATTTGACGTCGGAGAGTCTGGCGATTGGCGCCGCCGCGATATTGGTAATGGCTTCACCGACGGCCATTCTTGCCGAGGCCGCCGGGTTAATCAGCGCCAAGGGCGGCCGCTCGCCGATGGCCATCACCTCGCCGGAGTAGCCGTCGTAGTCGGTCAGCGTAATCGCGCAGTCCGCCACCGGAACCTGCCAGGGGCCGACCATTTGATCGCGATGGATCAGCCCCGTGACGCGTTCGATCGCCAATCGTAATGAGGAAGGTCTTGTCGGCCACGGACGGCACGCGAAGCACGCGCGCAATGGCGTCGTCGATAGCGACGTTGCTCGCGTCGAAGGGCTTCGACGGGGCCGCGGTGCGCCGCTCCGCCACTCGCGTCATGCGCGGCGGTTTTCCGAACAGCACGTTCAGTGGCAGATCGATCGGCAGGTTGCGGAACTGAGAGTCCGACAAGTCGCAGATGCTCGAGTCTCGGTCGCTTCGCCGACAACGGCAAAGGGGCAGCGCTCGCGTTCGGCGATGGCGCGGAATTCGTCGAATCGGTCGGCGGACAACTGCCAGCACGTAGCGTTCCTGCGCCTCGTTGCACCAGATTTCCATCGGGCTCATGCCCGGTTCGGCATTGGGAATGCTGCGCAGTTCGAAATTGGCGCCACGATCGACTATCGTGAACGAGTTCGGGCAGGGCGTTGGAAAGCCCGCCCGCGCCCAACGTCGTGGATGCTCAGGATCGGCGAGCGTTCTGCCGAGGGCGTTGCAGCGATCGATCACTTCCTGGCAGCGGCGCTGCATCTCCGGGTTGTCGCGCTGCACGCTGGCGAAATCGAGATCGGCGGAGCTCGTGCCCTGGTCCATCGACGAAGCGGCGCCGCCGCCGAGCCCGATCAGCATGGCCGGGCCGCCCAGCACGACCACTTGTCGTGCCCGGCTCGATCGTGGCCTTCAGAACGTGCTCCGGTCGGACGTTGCCGACTCCACCCGCCAGCATGATCGGCTTGTGGTAGCCGCGAACCTCCATGCCGTCGCGGCCACGGCTTGCTCGAAGGTGCGAAAGAAACCACCGATTGCCGGGCGTCCGAATTCGTTGTTGAAAGCCGCGCCCCGAGCGGGCCATCGAGCATGATGTCGCAGGGCGGACACGATCCGATCGGGCTTGCCGATCGGATTCGTCCCAGGGCCGCTCGAATCCGGGGATCGCAGATTCGATACGGAAAAGCCAACCACGCCCGCCTTTGGCTTCGAACCGCGTCCCGTGGCGCCTTCGTCGCGGATCTCGCCGCCGGAGCCCGTGGAGGCGCCCGGGTGAGGCGAGATGGCCGTCGGATGGTTGTGCGTTTCCACCTTGAAGAGAACGTGCACCGGTTCGACGTGCCTGGCGTAGACTCACTTCGTTTGGGATCGGGAAAGAATCGGCTCGCGATGCGCCCCTCGAAAACTGCGGCGTTGTCCTGGTACGCGGACAGCACGCCATCGGGCGATTCGCGGTGCGTATTGCGAATCATGTCGAAACAGCGAATGCGGCATCTGTCTCGCCGTCGACGATGAAATCCGCGCGAAAGATCTTGTGGCGACAGTGCTCGCTGTTGGCCTGCGCGAACATCATCAGCTCGATGTCGGTCGGATTGCGGCCGATTTCCCGGTAGCTGGCGCCAGGTAGTCGATCTCATCGTCCGCCAAAGCCAACCCGAGATCGGTGTTGGCTTCAACCAACGCGCCGCGCCCGGCGCTCAACACGTCGATGCTACGAAGCGCAGCGCGTTGGCGGTGAATTCGGCGATGTCGATCTTGAACAACTGGTAGCCGTTGAGGCTGCCGTCCTCGAGCGGATTGGCTTCATAGCCGGCCTTGGCCAGATTGTTCTCGGCGAAGGCGCCGGTGTTGGCGATGATGATGCCGCCCGGCTTGACGTCGGGGAGGTTGGTCTTCAGCGCCGCCGGGTTCATGGCCACCAGGACGTCGGGCGCGTCGCCCGAGGTGAACACTTGGCGCGAGGAGTACTGGATCTGGTAGCCGGAGACGCCGAACAGGGTGCCGGTCGGCGCGCGGATCTCGGAGGGGTAGTCGGGGATGGGTGGAGAAATCGTGGCCCGCCTCGCCCACTGCCTTGGAGAACTCGGTGCCGGTGAGCTGCATGCCGTCGCCGGAATCCCCGACGAAGCGGATCACCACGCTGTCCAGTTCCTCGACATGGCGCGCCGGCGGAAGGTGGTAGGCCGGGCTCGCGGCCGCCCTGGCATCCGGCTTGTCGGTGACGCTCGTCGCTGTACTCATGGTCTCTCCTCGAAAAGCCGGCTGCCCGCAGCGTCGGCCCATGCTGCGAATTATAGTTTCGTCTCAAATCATTTGGTATCCAGCTTTATTGATCTGGGTCAAGAGACCTGAAGAAACCCGTGCCAACGTGGCACAGTCAAAGCTGCACCCGGACCAGGAACCGGATGGCGGACGTGAGGGTTTATGGACAGGCCACCACTAGCGGCGCAAAATACAAGTGGGCCATCGCCCCCATGAAGTCGTCGTCGTTCTATGAAAACTTCCGGCGTACTCACATCGATGCATAACCCTGCGGTCCACCGGACGATGCGCGATAAAGCCGCGCAGCGCCGGTGACCTTCACGTTAGACCGCAACTGGATTTCACCACAGACAGGAGGCAGCAAAATGAGTAAGAGCGCAATACAAGCGGCGGGTTGGGTATTGGTCGGCATGGTTCTTATGGGACTCATCGTGTGGTTCACCATGCCTTCATTAATGCTGATTAAGCACAAGAGTAACCGGAGCTACGACGAGACCGTTGCCGTCTTAAGCGAAACCCTCAAGAAGAAACAGGACTGGCGGGTGCTGACAGTAAACGACTATCAAAAGAGTACGGCAGCTTTCGGTGCCATGGAACGAGTCGGCAGCGTGACCATCTGCAATCCGCGCTACGCCTCGAAGATCTTGGCTAACGATACGGACCGCGGCGTTACGGCATTCATGCCCTTGGGGCTTGGAGTCTACGAAGACAAGAAAGGCCAGGTATTTGTCTCACAGCTCAATGTCGGGCTTTTGGGCATGATGTTCGGCGGCACCATCGCGGATGTGATGGGGATGGCTGGCAAAGACCTCAATGAGGTTGTTGCATCCGTTGCCGCCAAGTAAAAGGCTTCGTCGCTGCGGTTGGCGTTGCCGTCTAACATCGTGGTCAAGCGGGACTGGCTTACAGCGGGCTTTGCCTGCCTCCAGCCAGCCCCTTACCTTAAACGTTGAGGCTGTAGAAAAACGCCATTTCGGCGCGCGGCCTAACGCAAAAATGCGCGGCATCGTCCGCGCAATTTTCCTTGAGTTTGAGATCTTCATTGCCGATTGAGTAAGCCTTCCCGATACTTCCATAGAGGCATCGGGAAGCGGTCTATGCTCGCCTCACTCCCTACTGCGCATACCCGTGATGTGCCAGCTTCTCGATGTTGTGCACCAGACAGAAGAGCTTCCATTGCCCGTCGACCTTCTTCTGCCCGCGCAGCGTGAAACGATTCAGCCGCTTGTTGTAGCGGATGTTGCCGAACACCGGTTCCACCGTCGCGAACCGCCCGCCGTACAGTTTTTTTCAGACGCACACCCAACCGCTTCAGCACGTTCCACACCTGAGCAATGCACAGCCGCACGCCCTGCTGCTCGGCAAGAACCCTCTGTAATTCGGCCAGGGTAAGGTCGGGACGATCCTCCATCGCCCGCAGCAGGCACGTCTTGGCTGCCGAATCCACCCGGCTGACAGGACCATGCCGTTGCTCGACGCGATCGGCTTGTCCACTTTGCCGCTGTTGTCGGTAGAGCTTCTCGACCCAACCCAGGCTCACCCCAAACAACTGCGCCAGCTCAAGCTGCGAACCCTTGCCCGCCGCATGTGCTGCTAACAGCTTCCGTCGCAAATCATTATCGTAGGCTCGCGGCATACATTCGCGGAGTCCACCAGAGCTGCATTATAGTAACACTAGAAATGCTCTAAGTAGTGAAATCTGGAAAATCAGGGATTGACTGCGTT
The DNA here is from genome assembly GCA_963727945.1 of uncultured Acidobacteriota bacterium. Classification (GTDB taxonomy): domain Bacteria; phylum Acidobacteriota; class Terriglobia; order Acidiferrales; family UBA7541; genus Acidiferrum. The sequence continues at coordinate 1,853 of CAVSIW010000043.1, read as the reverse complement.
GCCAATCGTTTGCCCGGTTGGCTTCACTTTTCAGCGCCCGTCTTGCTGCCGAAGACGAGGTCGAGGATGAGCAGGGCGGCTCCGATGACGATGGCGCTGTCGGCGAGGTTGAAGTCGGGCCAGGCGTGCGAGCCGATATAGAAGTGGAGGAAGTCGGTGACGTGGCCGTAGAGAACGCGGTCATAAAGATTGCCGACGGCTCCGCCGAGGATGAAGGCGAAGGCAAGACCGGTGCAGGTGAACCTCTTGGCGGAGTTCCAGAGCAGGTAGCAGACCACGATCATGGCAGCCGTGGAGAAGCCGACGAGCAAAGGGACGCGGACACCCGGGCGACCAGTCGGCAAAGAGGCTGAAGGCGGCGCCGGTGTTCTCCACGTGGGTGATGGAAAAGAAGTCTGGAATCACCGTGCACGCTGCCGAAGTAGAGTGCGACGTGGCGGGCGACATAGAGCTTGGTGAGGCGGTCGAGAAGGATCACGACCGCCGGCACCGAGAAGTAGAGCGAGCGCAGAGCGGCGCGCGACATGTTTGCCGCACGTGGCCGTCGCTCCGGATGCGGTGGCGGCTCGCGCGCGCTCGATGATCGCCAGATTGGCGCTGCACCGCTCGCAGACGGTGGGGAATTGCGCGTCCTCGCCGACGTGGGTGGAGAAGTTCCAGCAACGCTCGCACTTGGCGCCTTCGGCCTTGCCAACTTCGAAGGCGATGGGCGCGTCCGGCGCTCCGCGACGTACTTCGACCTGCGAGACGACGAAGAAGGCTGCGAGCTTATCGGCGTACTGCGCCAGGCGCTTGTAATCATCGCCGGAGGCGGTGATGACGACGCGGGCTTCGAGATTGGCCTTGATGGTCTTGTCATTGCGCAGCTCTTCCAGCTGCCCGCAACGCCAGCTCGCGGACGGTGAAGAGGTAATCCCAATCGGCGCGGACCTGGGCGGCCTGCTCGCGGTCGCGGATCTCTCCGGTCACATCATTAGAGTTGGGCAGCAGCGCCAGGTGCACGCTCTCCGGGCGGGAGAGCATCGTGGGCATGAACTGCCAGGCCTCATCGGCGGTGAAGCTGAGGATGGGAGCGACCAGGCGGAGCAGCGCTTCGCCGATGCGCCAGAGCGCGGTCTGCGCCGACTTGCGCTCGCGCGAAGAGCGCGGGAAGGTGTAGAGGCGATCCTTGAGAATGTCAAAGTACTGGGCGCTGAGATCGACGGCGAAGAATTCGTTGAGGCGCTGGTAGATGCGATGAAAGAGCATCTGGTCATACCAGGCGCAGACCTCGGCGGCGAGATCGGCGGTGCGCAGACAGCATGTACTGATCGAGCGGCTCCATCTGCTCGAAGGCGACGAGATCGGTGGCGGGCGAGAAGCCATGCAGGTTGCCGAGAATGTAGCGGAAGGTGTTGCGGATCTTGCGGTAGTTCTCGGCCACGCGCTTCATCAGGTTTTCGCTGGCGCGCACGTCTTCGCGGAAATCGACCGAGGCGACCCAGAAGCGGACGATCTCGCCGCCCATACGCTTGGCGATATCGACCGGATCGACGGTGTTGCCGAGCGACTTGGACATGGCGCGGCCATTCTCGTCGAGGGTCCAGCCATTGGTGGCGACGGCCTTGTAGGGCGCCACGCCGTTGAGTCCGATAGAACAAAGCAGGGAAGAGTGGAACCAGCCGCGATACTGATCGCCGCCTTCAAGATACATGTCGGCGGGCTTCCAGTGGCCGAAGATCTGGGGCAGGACGGAGGCCTGCGAGGAGCCAGACTCGAACCAGACGTCGATGATGTCCATCTCCTTGCGGAAGGCAGCGCCGCCACAGTGGGCGCACCGGGTTCCGGGAGGAATAATCTCGGAAGCAGGACGG
>CAVSIW010000042.1:0-139519 GCA_963727945.1 uncultured Acidobacteriota bacterium | reverse complement strand
CACGTATCGCTGCGCCGGTGATCATGGTGAGCTTGCCCGTTTTCATCGCGGGCGGAATCATGACCTGGCTTGAGCTGAAGTTTGAGGCGGTGACGCATCCACGGCCGCATTGGCCGCAATAATGGCAGGGAAGCCGGCCGTTCACGGAGCGCGTCAGAATCGCTAGCCGCGAAGGTATACAAGTGATGTTGAGCTTGTCGCAGGCTTTCTTAACGATCAGATCGGTGCAGCGCGGCTTCGGCGGCGGCAGAAACATTCCGTCAGGAGCGCTTGAAACGTTTTCATGTGTGCCGAAGACGCCGATGTAGGACTCGACTTTATCGTAGTAGGGTGCGAGGTCGTCATAGGTAATCGGCCAATCATCACCGAGGCCATCGCGCGTGCCGGACTTGAAATCGATGGGAGCAAAGCGCAACGCGATGCGGCCCCAGTGATTCGTGCGGCCGCCAACGATGCGCGAACGGAACCATTTGAAGTTTGCGCCGGGAGCGGAAGTATACGGTTCGCCCTCGATGTTCCACGCGCCATTAGGCGCCAGGAATTCGCCAAAATTTTCCGCCGCATGGCCACCTACGCCGATTCCTCGGTGGGGTAGTTCATAGGGCCACATCAGCATCTTGAAATCTTTTTCGGGAGTGATTGGCGGGCCAGCTTCGAGCAGCGCGACGCTGAGGCCGCCTTCGGTCAAGATTTTCGCGGCAGTGCCGCCGCCGGCGCCGGACCCAATGACGCACACGTCGTACATTTTCGGCGAGCGAATCACTTGAAACATTTTGTGGACCTCGAGTTACAGCTCGTTTTGCTTCATTTTTGTAACCGCGAAATCGCACGCGCGGGCCGTCAGGGCCATGTAGGTCAACGAAGGATTGACGCAAGCGCTCGAAACCATGCAAGCGCCATCGGGGAGGAAAAGATTCTTCACGTCGTGCGCCTGGTTGTGCTCGTTCAGGACGGAAGTCTTCGGGTCGCGGCCCATGCGGGCGGTGCCCATCTCGTGAATGCCGAGTCCCGGAGGCGAAGGCTTCTGAAACACGGAGATTTCCGTGGCGCCCGACGCGGCGAGAATTTCGGCGGCCTGGACAGCAATGTCTTTCGACATGGTCAGTTCGTTCTCGCCCCAAGCGCAGTGAATCTTCAGTGTGGGGACGCCCCAGGCGTCCACCTTGCCCTGTTCGATCTCGACGTAATTATTGTGGTTCGGGAGGCACTCGCCGAAACCGCCGAGGCCCATGCGCCACGGACCGGGCATTTTCAGCATGTTCTTGAATTCCGGCCCAAGACCGACCATGGACGCGCCGCGCGACCAGCCATCGCGGCTTCCGCTGCCCTGGTAGCCATAGCCACGCAAGAATTCCGGCTGCTTGGTTTTTACGTTTCGGAATCGCGGAACGTAGATGCCATTGGGACGGTTGCCGAAAGGCATTTTGTCTTCATGGCCGGGCATCTTGCCGTTCGCGCCGGCGCCCATGTGATGGTCCATCAAGTTGTGGCCGAGCTCGCCGCTGCTGTTGGCGAGGCCGTTCGGAAATTCGGTGGTCGCAGAATTCAGAAGGATACGCGTAGATTCAAGAGTCGAAGCGCAAACAAAAAAGACGCGCGCCTTGAATTCGAGAGCGTTTTTGGTTTGCGCATCAATCACCTTGACGCTCGTAACGCGGCGCGTCGCGGAATCAAAATTCAGGCTGTGAACGACGCTGTAAGGCCGTATCGTAAAGCGCCCGGTTTTTATCGCGGCCGGGAGAGTCGAACTCAAGCTGCTGAAATAAGACCCGGTAATGCAGCCACGGTGGCAGACGCCGCAGTAGTGGCAAGCAGCGCGGCCTTTGTGCACGCGCGTGAGCACGGCAGAACGGCCGATGGTCATTATGCGGTCGTCAAAGTGTTTGGCGAGCGCTGCGCGGACATCCTGTTCGACGCACGTCATTTCCATCGGCGGGAGAAATTTTCCGTCAGGCAACTGTGGCAGTCCTTCAGCCTGGCCGCTGATGCCGGCGAACTCTTCGACGTAGTCGTACCAGGGGGCGATATCTGCATAGCGAATCGGCCAGTCCACCGCGACGCCTTCTTTTAAGTTGGCTTCAAAATCGAGATCGCTCCAGCGATAACTCTGACGTCCCCAGGTGAGGGACTTTCCGCCGACTTGGCGGCCGCGAATCCAGGAAAAGTGTTTGCCTTCCTCACAGCTATAAGGATTGTCCACGTCGCTGACGAAAAACTTGTTGGAGTATTCATCGCAGGCGTAATAACACTCGCGCTGAATGGGCTGGGTGGCCATGCGCTTGACGTGATCATCCCAGCCGCGATACTTAAGCTCCCAAACCGGAACGTGCTCGACATAGTCGCGCTCCGGAACGATGCTGCGTCCTGCTTCCAGGACCAGTGTATTGAGGCCTTTTTCGGTGAGCTCTTTCGCCGCCCATCCACCGGTAATTCCCGAGCCGATAACGATTGCGTCGTAGGTATTGGCCGCCATGCGAGTCTCCCTTATGCCTTTTTGTCTGCCGCTACCGGTACGCAACCATGCTGGGCGCCGGGGATGATTTGCAAGCCGAGTTCGCGGCTATAACCAACTTCGGAAGTGTAGTAGCCGTGGAGGGTGATGCCCTTGAACACAGTGAAGAAATTGCCTTTCAGTTGCGTGTCCCACTCGGGGACGGTGTTGCCGTGACGCGCGGGGCGGCCGGGGCCCATGCCCACGGCTTCATCCAAGGCGCGGAGCAGAGCGAGTTGTTGTGCCGGCGAGGCATCAACGAGATCCTTGGAGAAGAGTTCGTTGCTTTGCTTGTCCACACCGGCGAGCCCATCGAGAAAACTTTTGCGGTCTTCTTCGGTAGCCCATTCGGTGAGGATCACGTCAATGAATTCATTGACGCGGGCACCTTTGGCGCCTGGCGTGTCGGTTTCTGGAATAATAATTTCGCTCATCAGAACGACGGTGGCGTTTTGGTGCGGATTGAGTGTGCGCAGCGCGTATCCGGACGCGGGGTGTGCTTCCTGAAAAAATGCGAAGAGCTCGGGAACGACAGCCGGTGCGAGCGCGCCCGCCGCTAGAAATTTTAAGGCATCACGCCGTTGCATAAGACCTCCCGGGGATTTCGTTCGAGGATTGCTTGCGCTGGACAGCGCCGAATTTCATCGCCATTTCGCGGGCAGCACGCAGAGTCGCGACGGGCTCGCCTGTGGGCATGAACTCCATCGCCACGTAGCGGTCATAGCCGAGTTCGCCGAGCTTCTTATAAATGTTCGCGTAGTAGATCTCGCCGGTGCCTGGTTCATGGCGTCCGGGAACGTCGGCGATGTGCACGAGGCCCACCAGGTCAAAGTTCTTCTCGATTTTTTCGATCAGGTTGCCCTCGGCGATCTGCTCGTGAAAAAAGTCGTTGAGGAACTTCACGTGCGGGTTGCCCACGGCGCGCACAATTTCGAAACCCTCAGCGCAGGAAGTAAGAAAATATTTTGGATTTTCTTCCGGATCAATATTTTCGACCAGGAGTTCGATGCTGTTCTGCGCGGCAATTTCTCCGCCGCGCTTCAAAGTCTCGACACAATTCGTATGCATTGCCTCGCGCGAAAGCCCGGGCACAGCGTTTCCCGTTTGCATGACGAGGCGCGTGCATTCCAGTTCCCTCATCGTGGCCATAAAATCGCGGAGGTTCTGCAAGAATACTTCGCGGTCGCCTGCATCCGCCAGCGTACGCCAGACCCCACAACAAGCATCAATCTCCATGCCCAGTTCGTTTTTCTTACGCCGAGCGGCAGCGAAATCTTCTTTCTTCCATTCTTTGAATTCGTCCACCAGCTCAACCGCGTGATAACCGGCCTCCGCCACTCTCTCCAGGCGCTGCGCAAATGGCTGGCCGCGAAAAACAGTCCAGAGCATCACGGAAAGTTTGAAAGGCGCCGTTCCGGCAGCATCTTTGCTTTGCGAGCCTTCCGAGAACGAAGATGGCATCGCTGACGCGACGCTCCCTGCGGCTGCTCCCGCAGCCACACCAGCAATGCTTCGGCCGAATTCGCGGCGGTTCATCATCCTTCGAGAATCTCTTTCCGCACATTTTTCAAAACGTAAGCCGCGCGTTCGACGCCCAACTCTCCGGAAAGAATGGGGTCTTCATTTTCAATGCTGAGGATGCCTTCGTAGCCGACGTCCATGTATGCTTGCACGACTGACTTCCACAAACTCGCGCTGTGTCCATAGCCGACGGCACGGAAGGTTTCCGAGGCATTGCCGAGGTCGGCGGTGTCGAAGGCGAAATTCAGCACGCCGTATTTCGAAACATTCTCCGGAAAAAACACCGTGTCCTTCATGTGCGCGTGAAAGAGCATGCCCTGCTTGCCCAGGAAGTGAATCACTTCGACGGGGTCGCAGCCTTGCCAGAACAAATGGCTCAGGTCGCAGTTCGCGCCGATCTCTTCGCCGACCGCTTCGCGAAGCTTCAAAAGAGTCCGTGGATTGTAGACGACGAAGTTCGGGTGCATTTCCAGCGCGATGCGATGCACGCCATGTTCGCGAGCGAATTTTGCCGCTTCCTTCCAATACGGAATGACTCTTTCTTTCCATTGCCAATCCTGCATTTGCGCGTATTCGGGAGGCCAGCGATAGGTAATCCAGTTTGGTTGCGCATCCGACGCCGTACCGCCAGGGCAGCCGGAAAAACCGACAATAACTTTCACACCCAGCCGCTCGGCAAGAAGCACCGTCTTGCGAAAGCTCTCAATGTCTCGCGCTGCATGCTTTGTGTCCGGATGAACAGGATTGCCGTGGCAGCTCAGCGTGGCCACTTGAATGCCACGATCCTCAAATTTTTTCTGCCAAGCCTTGGCTTTGGCGGGATCAGCAAGTAGTTCGTCCACTGGGCAATGATGCGATCCGGGATAACCGCCTGTGCCGATCTCCATCGCTTCCAGACCGAGCGCGCTCACCTTATCGAGCATCTCGTCGAGCGAAAGTTTGTCGTAGACGGGGTCGAAGACGCCGATGGGGATCTTGCGCTGTGTTGCGGGCGACTTGGCTGTTCGCTTTCCCGACGCGAATTCAGTGCCGATATTGAAATCCTTCATAGCGGCTCCCCCAGGAACAGCCGCAGCCAGCAGGCCTCCGCCGGTCGCGGCGAGAAATTGCCTGCGATCAACCGATTTACTTCCTCGCGAGCGGCGCATCCCGACCCCCCAGAAGTGTCTTTCTCACCCCGGCCAAATTGCGACCCGCGGCATTATACGCTTCCTGAGGGGAGGGGGAAGTCACAAAATCGTTTTAGTGAGGACGAAAGGAGGGAAGTCCCTCTGGAAAATGGGTGGACACACACCGTCGCTCGGGGTTCGCAAACCGCGCACGCTCTTGGGGTTTAAGGCTTCTTGCGGCCCAGCGCATCCAGGGCTGGGATGGAAACGGCCGCCGTCGTTACACGTTCGGCCGGCATCTTTCGATTTTGAATCGCGTCCACGAGCATTTCAATCGCCTGGCCGGCGTTCGGAGGAACAAAAACGGTCGCGGCGAGCAGTCCACTGCGCACCCAGGCTTGGCCCGTTTTTGGCAGACCGTCACAGCCCGTAAAGGGCAGTTTCAGCCATCGTTCGCGCTCGTCCTCGTTCGTCAATTCCTTGAAGGCATCGCGGGCACCCATGGCCATTGAGTCATCCTGCGCGCAAACCAGGTCAATCGCCGCGCGTTGAGAAGTCGTTAGCTTGAGCCAAGAGCGCACGGAGCGCTGTGCGCTTTCTTGAGTCCACTGTGCCTTGAGCATCGTGACCTGCACGCTCGCGGGTTTGGTTTCTTGCATGCCCGCTGTTCGATCTTTGGCCGCGGAATTTTCCGAGGGCCCTTGGATATAGAGAACGGAGCCTCCGCCTCGGAGCAGCGCCGCCATCTGGCGCCCTTGGATGCGTCCAATTTCGACGTGGTCGGAGCTAATGGCGAAAAGCGGCGCCGTCGAAGTCTTGCGCAGTTCCTCAATGTAAGTTGCATCGCGATTCAGGATCACCCAGCCGATGCCGGCGCTGACCGCTGCCTTCGCCACCTGCGGCAGTGCCGTGCCGCCGACCGGTTCAAAAATGATGGCATCCGGCCGCAATTCCTTCGGCGCTTGGACGGCTTTCAAGATTTGCGTGCTTTGGTTGATGGCGTCGTTTTGCGCGTGGATGATTTGCACGTCCACGCCCATTTTGCGCGCGGCCTGCTCAGCGGATTCCGACTGCTCGATTTGGTAGTCGTTGTCGTCGGTGGTCAAAGAAACCAGGAATCTGAGTTTTTTCATTCGCGTCTCAAGTTGGATGGTCCTATTCCACCACAAAGCGTGCCGTTAAAGGACCAGAGCTTGCCGGATTGGTGCCTAGCCTGTCACCCGTAGACAGTCGTGGACTTGTGCCGATTCGATAGCCTCGTCGGCTATTGCTTTGAGAACTTATCCAGCGCGGCGCTCGAGACGCTCGAGCCCGGCGCGCAGGCCGGCCGTTTCGCCGCCAATCCCAATCCGGAAATGCTGCGGCATTTCAAAAAATGCGCCTGGCACAACCGTCGTTTCGTACTTCTCCCGCAATAGGCGCAAGAAGGCCTCCGGATCGCCATGCGTAAGGCGGGGGAAAAACACCGTCCCGGCGGGCGGGCGGAAACATTCGAGATCACCGCGCGAATCGAGAAAAGAATCGATGATCGTCCGGTTGGTGGCGAGAAGCGCCCGCGCCCGCTCACGAAATTTCTCGAGATGGTCGAACGCGATCACGGACATCCGCTCGGCAGTGTGCGCCGCGACGGCTCCGTACAAATCATTGAGAAGCCACATGCGCTTGGCCAGCGCAGGCGACGCTAGCACCCAGCCGCATCGCAGCCCGCTCAATCCGTAGACTTTCGTGAGGCTGCTGGTAACGATGAAGGGATTGTCTCCCACGGACGCGATGGTCTGGCCGATCGGAAAGCAAAACGGCGCGCTCGTATCGAAGAGCATATCGAGATAGACCTCATCCACAAGCACATGGGCGCCGACACGTTGCGCCATTTCGCCAATCGCGCGCAGTGTCGCTGCGGGAATCAGTGCGCCGCTTGGATTGTGCAAATTGCTCAGCACGATCAGCCGCGTTTCGCGTGTGATGGTTCGCTCGATTTCCGCCGGCTCCAATGCAAATCCCGTTTCGAACCGACGCGGGATTCGCTTCACCCGCACTCGCAAATAATTCGCGACGTCAAGAAGCGGCCCATACACGGGCTGTTCGATTAACACTTCGTCGCCCGGGTCGAGCACAGCGGCCATCGCCAAGTGATTCGCCATGGATGTGCCGGTTGTCGCGACTACGCATTCCTCAGGCACCCCGTTGTGCCGCGCCAGCCGCTGCTGCAGCGCCGCGTGGCCGTAAGCGCCGGGTGCGGTGATCTCCAAATCCTCCAGCCTCACCGGCAACTCGGAAAAAGGAACACTCATCAAGCCGCTCGTCGCCAAATTAAATCGCGCATGCGAGCGCGTTTTCGCCCATTCCATGTACACCGAACGCTTTGTTTGTCCCGAACTGCTCATGTTCTTGCTTCTCCCTTGTTCTTCGCGCTCCACAAATAGTACGCGGGTAAACCCGCGACAGCGATGGCCAGCCCTATGAAGGAGCGTTTGGGATCGTGCGCGAAGGTGCTGATGACCACGATCCATTCCGCTGCAATGAACAGTAGAGTCGTCCATGGGTGTCCCGGCACGCGGTACTCGATTGCCGCCAAGCCTTTTTCCACCGCGCGGCGCCGCAGCACAAGCAAGCACACTGCCGTCAGTCCAAAGAACAAAGAGTCCATCGCCACAACGTAATTGACGACCTGCGCGTACGTTCCCGTCAACGCAATGACGATCGCCCACCCGCCCTGCAACAGGATCGCGACGACGGGCACGCGCGTCCGGGGATCAATCCACGCCACACTGCGGAAGAATACGCGGTCTTCCGCCATCGCGAAATATACGCGCGGCGCCGTCAACATGGACTGCCCCAAAAAACCGAACGCCGAAAATGCAATTCCCGCCGCAATCAGAGAACCTCCCCGGGGCCCCAGCAGCGCGCGCATTACCGTGGATGCCGGCGTCATCGTGGCGGCCAATCCAGCGGGCCCCAACGCACGCACATAAACAAAATTCACGGAAGTGTAGACGACGATCACACCGAGCACGCCCAAAACAAGCCCACGCGGAAGAGTCTTGCGCGCGTCGCGCACTTCTCCGCCCAGAAAGCTCGATGTCTGCCATCCGCCGTAGGCGAATAACACCGGCGTCATTGCCGATCCAAACGCGGTGAGCAAATTCATCGACATCGGCTGGTCCAGCACAGGCCGCCACGAAATTTGCGACGGCCCGCCGCGCAAGAAGCTGAACAGCTCCAGCATCCCAATCGCCGCAATTGCCGTCAGCGTCATCGCTGATTGAAATCGGCTGCCCGCACGCACGCCGAGGCAGTTGATTACCGTGAGCAGCGCCAGCGCAGACGCCGCGATGAGAGAAGAGCTGATCTGCCAGCCGCTCAGCTCGAGAAAGTATCGCGCGAACGTGACCGCCACCGCCGCCATTCCGCCCGTCTGGATCACCAGCAGAAGCACCCAGCCGTATAGAAACGCCACGGCAGGATGAAGCGCCTCGCGCAGATATGCGTACTGACCACCGACCACCGGCAACCTGGCGGCCAACTCGGCATAAATAAAGCCGCCGACCAGCGCGATCAGGCCACCTGCGATCCAAGCGCTCAGGATCAGTGTGGAAGTGTGAACCCGGTCCGCAACCAGATAGGGATTGATGAAAATTCCAGCCCCGATGATCCCGCCCATCACGGCCATGGTCGTGCCAAACAAACCGAGTTGCCGTGCGAGCCCGCCGCGGTGCGCTTGCTCGCTCGGGTTTTCTGTCATGGTCATGGATTTGGTTGGCGGTACACGCAAGCAGGTTCCCCTCGATGTCCGTCGCGAGTGGCGCGTACTGTACCACTGCGGCCCCAGACCGCAAAACTGTGCGCAGGGGCCCGCTCGCAATTAAGCTGGGGCAGTCAGTCTAGTGGTTTTCGTACATTTCTCGTCTCACCACTGTCGCAGCTGAAACATTGTCTGCGAGATCTGAAAAAGGCTTTGCAGCGTGGAGGTTGCTGCTGTGTAGTTATGGCTATCCTCGACACAAATTTTAGGAGTACTATTAATTCAGATTATTGGTCCCCTAAGCCAGTAAAAGACGGGTGGGTCATATGTGCGTGCGCGTTCTGAAGTATCTGTTGATTCTTGCTATAGCTAGTGGCTTGTTACTACCGGCCGGCGCAAACGCGGGCAGGCGCCCTCAAGGTTCTGTCCCTACACAACCATCCGTGGGAGCTGACGCTGCGGAGATGGCGTACGGCTCCGCAAATGCTGAGATTTACGTGAAAGGTCCAAATGGGGCGCCTGTAGACCGGCCGGTGGTTGTGACACTGCTTCGCACGGGTGGCCAGTTTTATGCCCAAGATACGACCAGAGCGGGCTTCGTGAAATTTGAACGCGTACCCTACAGCGAGTTTACGATACAGATTACGGCCCCTGGCTACCAACCCGCGACAAAACGATTCGAAGTCGCGCGCCCTGGCGCTGTAACAGTCACCATGAATCTTCAGCCTCTGGAGGCGGAGGACGCTGCTGCTTCCGTGGGATTCTATGCGCTGGCGCCCCGAACGCAAAGGGATGTGGGGAAGGCCCTCGAAGCGTTGACCGCCAAAAAACCAAATGATGCGCTAAAGCATCTCGAAGCTGCGCACAAAGCGGCTCCGGCGAGCGCGGAGATCGAGTATCTCTTCGGCGTCTATGCCTCGCAAACCAACGACCCGGCTCGTGCCAAATCCTATTGGATGAAGACTCTGGAGCTTGATCCTAAACACTTGAATGCGCTGCTCGCTGTTGGCCAAGATCTATTGCACGAAAACAGATCCGCCGAAGCGGGGCAATATCTGAACCGCGCTGTGGAAGCTGTTCCGTCTTCTTGGCGGGCGCACGCGCTCCTTGCGGAGTCTTTGGTGATGCAAAGCAAGGATGACGATGCGATCAAACATGCCGAGCGGGCGATTGAGCTGGGGCATGACCGAGCAGCGTCGGCCCAGCTCGTTCTCGCGAGAGCGATGATCGAGAAAGGGGACAAAGGACAGGGTACGCACATACTTGAAGTCTATGTGCAAGGACACCCGCAGGACAAAGAAACAGCCAAGTATCTCGACAGACTAAAGAATCCTAAACCTGGCGATGCAACGAACCCGGCAAGCGAAATGGCAGCGATAACCGCGGCAGCCACAGAACTGCCTGTGCCTTCCAATTGGCTGCCGCCAGGGATTGATGAAAGCGTGCCTGAAGTGGTCTCAGGCGCCTCCTGCGACGTGGATGATGTTGTGAATAAGGCCGGGAAGCAAATCATGGTGTTGGTGAGCGATGTCGATCGATTTGCCGCCACGGAGACTCTTACACACGAATCAATCAACAAATATGGGCTCCCCTCACCTCCGGAGAAGCGCAAGTTCGATTATGTAGCATCCATTCAGGAAGTGCAGCATGGCTTCCTAAACGTTGAAGAATACCGGAACAGCGGCGGCTCTCCCGCAGAATTTCCGGGGGGAGTGGTGACAAATGGGCTGCCGGCCCTGGTCCTGATTTTCCATCCTTACAACGCCGTCAACTTTGCGATGACCTGCGAAGGATTAGCACAACTGAGCAGCGGGCCCGCATGGCAAGTCCATTTCAGGCAAAGGCCGGACAAGCCAAACGTCATTAAGAGATACCGGATTGGGGCAGATGGACCATCTTATCCAGTTGCGCTGAAGGGGAGAGCCTGGATTTCGGCGGACAATTATCAGATCTTCAGGCTGGAAACTGACCTGCGTCGCGCCTCTGCCGCAAATTCGGCTGTTGGCGGAGCGTGCAGACATCGAATATGGTCCAGTCAAATTCACCAAGGACAATGTGAACATGTGGCTGCCGCAGAGTGCGGATGTCTACTACGACTGGATGGGACGGCGCATTCACCGCCGTCATAGTTTCAGCAACTACATGCTCTTCGGAGTAGAAGACAAGCAGAAGATCTCGGCGCCGAAGGTGGATGATCCGCCCGCGGACAGCGCGCCCAGTGAGTTACCAAAGCAGAAGCCACAGCATTAAAAGCCATCGCTCCTCGCTTTGCGGTTCGCTTCATTTCGTCAGGCTCAGATTCTGAAGTAACTCATTTGATCGAATTGTGCGTTTGACGGCGAAGAAACTGCCCGGCGCCAGGCCGGCCGACAAATTTCCCCGCGTCAATGACCGTCTTCCCGCGTGAGAACACCGTCCTCGGCGCCCCTTTGATTTGAATCCCCTCAAACATGGAATAGTCCACGCGCATGTGGTGGGTTTTTGCACTGATGACTTGTTCTTCGTTCGGGTCAAAGATCACGAGGTCGGCGTCCGATCCCACTGCAATGGTTCCTTTGCGTGGATAGAGACCGAAGAGTTTTGCCGGCGCAGTGGCCACAAGCTCGACGAAGCGGTTGGCGGAAAAACGCTTCCCGTGAACACCGCCCGTGTAGATTAGGCTGAGCCGGTGCTCGATGCCCGGTCCGCCGTTCGGAATTTTGGTGAAGTCATCCTTGCCCAATTCCTTTTGCTCCTTGAAGCAGAAGGGGCAGTGGTCTGTTGAGACGACTTGCAGGGTGTCTTTTGCCAGCCCTTGCCAGAGTTTTTCCTGATGCCATTTCTCTCGCAGCGGTGGCGTGAAAACATACTTGGCGCCCTCGAAGCCGGGAGCATCCATGTTTTCGAGAGAAAGATACAAATATTGGGGGCAAGTCTCCGCATAGGCAGGCAGCCCGCGATCGCGCGCCTCGCGTACTTTTTCGAGCGCGTCGTTGCACGAGAGATGAACGATGTAGACGGGTGCGCCGGCCATTTCCGCCAGCGCAATCGCGCGCGAGGTGGCTTCCGCTTCTGCGGTCGTCGGGCGAGTGAGCGCATGGTATTTTGGGGCGCGCTTACCTTCCGCCAGAGCCTGCTGCACGATCACATCAATCGCGCCGCCATTTTCTGCGTGCATGCAAATTAATCCGTCATGCTTTGCCGCCTGGCGCATGGCGCGAAAAATCGTCGCATCGTCGAGCATGAAGACGCCGGGATAGGCCATGAATAACTTGAAGCTGGTGACGCCTTCGCGCACCAGTTCGCCCATCTCTTCGAGTTGCGCGGCGCCCAGGTCAGTGATGATGCAATGGAACGCGTAGTCGGTGACAGCCTTGTCGTGCGCCTTTTTCATCCACGTATCAAAGGCCTGGCGAAGAGTTTGTCCTTTATACTGGATCGCAAAATCGATCAGCGTGGTGGTGCCGCCGAAGGCCGCGGCGATCGTGCCGGTTTGGAAATCGTCGGCGCTAGTCGTGCCGCCGAACGGCATGTCCAGGTGCGTGTGAACGTCAATTCCTCCGGGGATGACGAGCAGCCCCGCGGCATCAATCACTCGACCTGCATTCTCAATGGGAAGCTGAGCGGCAATTGCGGAAATTTTGTCGCCGTTGATGCCGACGTCCGCAATACATGTGTCCGAAGCCGTAACGATCGTGCCGTTTCGAATGACTGTGTCAAAACGCATTTCGGGCCCTCCAGCTTGCTTTAAGAATACAATTGGCTAGGATGACTTCGCATAAGCAGGCAGGACTTCACGCGAGTAAACATCCAAGCATTGTTCTTCCTCGCCGCACATCAGATAAATATTGAACTGCGTCACGCCCGCCTTGCGCAAAGCCTGCAATTTGTTGCGGTGCTCTTCAATCGGTCCGACCAGGCAAAAGCGATCAATAACTTCATCGGACACAAAATCGGCGTTGTCGCTCCCCACTTCACAATGATGCAGGTAATCGTATTTCCCGCGGTTGCGAACGAAAGACGTCAAGCTCTCGGGAAGCTCTTCCGGTTTGTATTTTGAGATGAGATCGAGGATGTGATTGGAAACTAGCGCGGGAAACCAGCGTACTCTGTCACGCGCCGCGGCCAAATCATTCGAAACCCACACCGGCGCGGCGGACATCACTTCGATCTTATTTGGATCGCGCCCCGCTTCGCGCGCGCCTTCGCGCACAAATCCCATGCACCACGAGATCAGGTCGGGATCGGCAAATTGTAGAATGACGCCGTCGCCTATCCGCCCCGCGGTCCGCAACGCTTTCGGCCCGTAACCCGCCACCCAAACCGGAGGAACGCCGTCGTTCGACCATGGAAATCGCGTGCTGACCCCTTCGTAGTCAACGGTCTCGCCGGCATTCAGGGCGCGAAAAAGTTTCACGAACTCTTCGAGGTTTTCAAGCGTGGTTGGTTTTTTCCCAAGCACGCGTCTGGAACTGTCTCCGCGTCCGATGCCAAGCTGCATGCGCCCGCGCGAGAGTTGGTTCAACGTAGCGAACAAACTCGAAGAAACCGTCACGTCGCGCACCGCCGGATTTGTTACGCATGTCCCCAGCCGCATCGTTTGCGTATTCGCGGCCATCAGCGTCAAAAGAGGGAACGGCTCTTTCCAGATCACGTGGGAATCAAAAATCCAGCCATAAGAAAAACCGCCCGCTTCAGCTTGTTTGGTCAAGCTCACAATTCGTTCGATGGTGATGTCGGGTTTAATCGTGATGCCGAAATTCATGAAGTGTGGCCCTCCTCAGTGCGCCGCCTCGACGACTGGCTCGACTTTGCTCATCAGTACGAAATAGGCAAAAAAGCTCACTGCAAAGCCCACGAACCACGCGTAGTTGTAGAGCACGCGAAGTGCGGGAACGAAGAGTCCCACGAAAGCGACCCCAGCGCCCGCCGCAAGCGCTACGATGGCCTGCCAATTGACCCCGCGCGAATATTCATACTGCCCGCCACGTCGGTAAAGGTCCTGCGTCGAAAGATTTTTCTGGCGAATTACAAAATAATCGCAAATTAAGACGCCTGCGATCGGGCCGAGAAATCCCGAATAGCCAACCAGCCAGACGAAAATATAGTTGCCGTAGCTCGACATCAACTTCCACGGCTGCATCACGATCCCCATCACGCAGGTGATTAGTCCGCCGGTGCGAAAACTGATACGGCGTGGAGAGAGATTGGAGAAGTCGTTGGCCGGCGAAACGACGTTCGCGGCGACGTTTACGTTAAGCGTGGCCATGAGCAAGGCGATCATTGCGAGGACAACAGCCCACGGATGGCCGAGGCGTGAAAGCACGGCAACAGGATCCCAGAGAGCTTCGCCAAAAATAATCAGCGTCGCCGAAGTTACCGCAATACCGATGAAAGAATAAAACGTCATCGTGGCCGGAAGACCCAAGGCCTGGCCAACGATTTGGTCCCGCTGGCTGCGCGCGTAACGCGTAAAGTCTGGAATATTGAGAGAAACCGTAGCCCAAAATCCCACCACACCGGTCAGCGAGGGAACAAAGAAGCGGAAGAACTCCGCGAAGCTGTGGAATTTGGAGGGCGTTGCGAGCATGGGTCCGAAGCCTCCCGCTTTTCCTTTTGCCCACAGCAGAAGCGCAAGCCCGATGAGCAGCAGGAACGGCGCTGAAACGCCCTGCAAGAAACGAATCGTCTCGATGCCGCGCAGAATCACCAAAACATTCAGCAGCCAGAAGAAACCGAAGCAAACCGCCGTGCCGTATTGAAAATGCTGCCAGCTAGGAGCCAATGCGATGAGCATGGCGTTGATTGCTTCGCCGCCAATCCATGTCTGAATGCCGAACCACCCGCACGCCACCAGCGCACGCAAGATAGCCGGCACGTTTGCGCCCATCACGCCAAACGAAGCGCGCGCGAAAACGGGGAAGGGAATGCCGTACCGCGTCCCAGCATGCGCGTTCAGCAACATCGGAATCAGCACGAGCACGTTGCCGAGGAAAACCGTGAAAAGCGCCTGCTTCCAATTCATCCCGCCGGCAATCATTCCGCTCGCCAGCATGTACGTCGGAATATTCACGCTCATGGAGATCCACAGCGCCGCGTAGTTGTACGTGCCCCATGTGCGCCGCTCCGCCGAAACCGGCGCCAGGTCTTTGTTATAAAGCGAGCTGCTTCGAATCGTCTCCGCAGCCAGCGATCCGCCCCGCGCCTCATTCATTTTGGCTGTCTGCCTGTGTCAGCATGGATAGGGTTCCCGCATTGCAGTTCTCGGGCTGGCGCGGTCTTCCTCAGTCCGCAGCCTCGGAACTTTGGCCTGCGCGCGTGCGCGTAATTTCACCGTAGGATTCCGGTCGCCGGTCGCGATAAAACTGCCAGGTGTCGCGCACCTTCTGAATTTCATCGAGGTTCAGTTCAGCAACGAGTAACTCGTCTTTGTTGCGGCTCGCCTGCGCCACAATTTTTCCGCGCGGATCGCAGAAATAGCTCTTCCCGTAAAATTCGCCGATTTTCCACGGAGCTTCCGTGCCCACGCGGTTGATGGCAGCGACAAAATAAGCATTCGCCACGGCGTGCGCCGGCTGCTCCAACTCCCACAAGTATTCGGAAAGTCCCGCAACCGTTGCCGACGGGTTGTATACAATCTCCGCGCCATTCAATCCCAGTATCCGCGCCCCTTCGGGAAAATGGCGGTCGTAGCAAATGTAAACACCCACGCGGGCATACCGCGTCTCAAAAACGGGATAGCCTGTATTCCCCGGCGTGAAATAAAACTTCTCCCAGAAACCCGGATGGCAGTGAGGAATGTGATGCTTGCGATATTTCCCCAGGTAGCGCCCGTCGGCATCAATCACCGCTGCCGTATTGAAATAAACTCCTGTCATCTCCACTTCATAGATCGGCACGACCAGCACCATCTGGTGCTGTTTCGCGAGCTTTTGCATGCGCGCTATCGTGGGCCCATTTGGCACGGGCTCCGTCAATTCATACCAGCGCGTCTGCTGCTCCGCGCAGAAATAAGGTCCATAAAAAAGTTCCTGCAACCCGAGCACCTGCACTTTTTTCTTCGCGGCGCTCGCGATCAACTGCTCGTGCTTCGCCATCATTTTCTGTTTGATTTGCGCGAGAGAAAACTTCTCCGGCGACCATTCACAGCTGGCCTGGATCAGACCGCAGCGGACAATACGGGCCATGACCACCTCCCCACGAACTCTTCACGGATACTGGCGAAAGTCTACCCCCTGCCAGTTAAGCCCACAAGGATTAGCGGGTTCAAGATGTGTAGGGATCGCGCAAGGCCAGGATTCATTCCAATAAAAGCGCTCTCCGCAAACTTACGATCGCCCGCCGGAGTCAACTGCGAGAGCCGCATTGAGTTTTCTCCCGATTCGGTTCATAGTTCTGTCCGGCGCTTGCTTTCGTAAAATACTTCTCGTTGCGGTCGGAACTCCGTACTGGGCCCGTAAGAGCCGCACGCAATTCGTTCTCTGCTGCGCCATTCAAAATTTTCCTCTGAGGTGCTACGTGCTTCGAATGAAACTACTCTCGATAGTTGCGCTTGCCGGTCTCTTCTTATTCCCCGGCGCGAACGCTAGCAAAGCACAGCAATATCCCGAAAGCACGTACCAGGAACTTCGCTGGCGCATGATCGGCCCCACTCGCGGCGGACGCACCCGCGCCTCTGCTGGTGTGCCGGGCCAGCCAAATGTTTTTTACGTCGGCGCAGTGAATGGCGGCGTCTGGAAAACCGACGACTCCGGCCGCACCTGGACGCCGATTTTCGACGACCAGCCTTCGCAAGCGGTCGGGGCCATCGCCGTCGCTCCCTCTGACCCGAACATCGTCTACGTTTCCAGCGGCGAAGGTCTTGCTCGTCCCGATCTCGCGGTCGGTGACGGAATCTACAAATCCACCGACGCCGGCAAAACGTGGACCCACCTCGGCCTTCGCAACAGTCAAGGCATTCCGTCTCTCGCCGTTGATCCGCGCGATCCGAACCGTGTTTTCGCCGCTGCCCTCGGTCACCCCTACGGACCGAATGAAGAGCGCGGCATCTATCTCTCCACCGACGGCGGCCAAAATTGGCAGAAGGTTCTTTCCAATGACGAAAACACCGGGGGCTCAGACGTCGAGATTGACCCGACAAATCCAGACGTAGTTTACGCAGCACTTTGGGCGCTCCGTCTCGGCCCCTGGGAAGACGGTAATCAATACAACGGAGCAGGCGGCGGACTCTTCAAATCATCTGACGGTGGCAAGACCTGGCATCCGCTGACGAACGGACTTCCCAAAGTCGTCATTCAAGTCAATCTCACGATCGCGCCCAGCCAGCCGAGCAGGCTTTACGCCAGCGTCGCCGGCTCCCGCGGTGAAAATGCTCCCGGTTCCGAGGTCGGGATTTATCGCTCCGATGACGCGGGAGAAAACTGGCAACGCATCACCACCGATACACGGCCGGCGGGACGCATCGGTGGCGGCGATTTGCCGATGCCAAGAGTGAACCCGAAAAATCCAGACATCGTTTACAGCACCAGCACGGTGACGATGAAATCGACGGACGGTGGAAAAACGTGGGCGAGTTTCCGCGGCGCTCCCGGCGGCGACGACTATCAAAACATGTGGATCAATCCGAATGATCCGGACATTATTTTGCTCGTCGGCGATCAAGGCGCGCTCGTAACCGTCAACGGCGGCAGAACCTGGAGCACTTGGTACAACCAGCCGACAGCCCAGCTTTATCACGTCGCAACCAGCACTTCGTTTCCCTATCTCGTTTGTGGCGGCCAGCAGGAGAGCGGCTCCGTCTGCGTTTCGAGCCGTGGCAACGACGGCGAAATCACGTTCCGCGACTGGCATCCCGTCGGCGTCATCGAATACGGTTACGCCGCGCCTGACCCGCTGAACCCCGACATTATTTATGGAGCCGGCCGCCGCGAAGTTTCGAAATACTCTCTGAAAACGGGCCAGGTACAAAACGTTGCGCCCATCCCCGTCGCCGACCCCAAGTACCGCGCTGATCGCACGCAGCCGATTCTTTTTTCGCCGATCGACCCGCACGTCCTTTACTACGCCACGAATTTTCTCTTCAAGACAACGGATGGTGGAAATACTTGGAAGACCATCAGCCCGGATCTTGCGCGTGAGCATTCAGGCGTTCCCGCGAGTGTCGGAACCATGGCCGGCAAAGATCCAAACGCCGACAAACAACGAGGAGTTATCTATTCTCTGGCTCCGTCTTTCAAGTCTCTGAACACGCTTTGGGCAGGAACCGATGACGGGCTGATTTGGACCACACGCGATGCCGGCGCCAATTGGAAAAACATCACGCCGCCTGAATTGACGCCCTGGAGCAAAGTATCGCAGCTCGTCGCCTCGCATTTCGATGACGAAACCGCCTACGCTTCCGTCAGCCGTTTCCGCATTGACGATCAGCATCCATACATCTATCGCACGCACGACGGCGGAAAATCATGGAAGCTCATCACCGCTGGCCTGCCAGACAATTCGCCGGTGGACACCGTGCGCGAAGACTCCATTCGCAAGGGCCTCCTATTCGCCGGCACGGAAACAAGCGTCTGGGTCTCGTTTGATGACGGCGATCACTGGCAAAGCCTCGAACTCAATCTGCCGCACTCTTCGATGCGCGATCTCTGGCTTCATGACGACGACCTGATCGTCGCAACGCACGGCCGCTCCTTCTGGATACTCGACGACATCACGCCGCTTCGCCAGATATCGGAATCGCTGCAGAAATCGCAAGCGTTTCTTTTCAAACCCGGCGCAGCCTACCGCGTCATGCGCGATACCAATACGGACACACCTATCCCGCCCGATGAGCCAACCGCGAAAAATCCTCCCGATGGCGCCATCGTGGATTATTTCCTCGCACAACCGGCCGACGGTCCCGTCAAGCTCGAGATTCTCGACGCGCAATCCAAAGTCGTGCGCCGTTACTCCAGCACAGACAAACCCGATCTAACCGATGATGATCTCGCCAAGCAGCTCATTCCACCTTACTGGGTCCGTATGCCGAAGGCTCTCGCCACCACGGCAGGCATGCACCGATGGGTCTGGGATCTCCATTACGCCACTCCGGTTTCCACCCGATTTGACTATCCGATCGCCGCGATACCCGGAGACACTCCGCGCCTGCCTCAAGGCCCGAGCGCCCTTCCCGGGCAGTACACCGTCCGCCTCACCGTGGGTGGCCATACCTTCACAGAGCCGCTGACCGTGAAAATGGATCCGCGCGTCAAGACTCCTCGCGAAGGCCTCGCGCAAATGTTTCAGCTCCAGGCCCGCCTTGCCGCGACGATGACGGAAAGCTCCGAAGCACTCATGGAGGCACGCTCCGCCCATGAACAGCTACAAAAACTCACTGGGCAGGCGAGCGGCCCGGTTGCGGATGCGGTTTCCGTGTTCGACAAAAAACTCTCGGCGCTTCTTGGCGGGGGCGGTTTCTTCGCTCCTCCATCGCCCAAGCCGACGCTAGGCCGCGTCAATGGAGAAGCGGCAACGCTGTACGCCGAGGTTGGCCGAGCCGATGCCACGCCGACCGCCGCACAAATGAGCGCGACAGCCGGAACCGAAAAATCCTTCGCGGAAGTGTCGAAGCAATGGAAACAGCTGAAGACGGTTGACCTACCCGCGCTGAACAAACAGCTCCACGGCGCAAATCTTCCAGAAATTCATCTGGAAACCCAGCCACCAGAGGCGGACGACGCCGACGACATTGACTAACGCTTGCACCAGCGCGTCAGCTCGCGACCCCGGGGCTGCACCTGCAGCCTCATTTTTCATTCCTAAACTCCTGGACAAATGATCTCAAAAGGGTATGATTGTTGGAGGAAGCTTGTGGGCTCTCAGTGCGGCAGCGTCTCTGCCGCCTTTTTATTTTTTGGACAACCGCACAGTGTCACAGCCAATCCTGGCCATGTTGCTCTCCGTTGTTTCGCAAGCGACCGACCATGCAAACCCCAGCAAATGTAGCGCAGAGCGAATCCCTGCGATTCGTGTTTGGCTATCTCGATGCGTAGAGAGCGCAAGGCGAAGCCCTGCGGTCTTTCTTTTCAGCGCGAAAGTAAAGTCTGACGCGACCCCCATCTCGGCTCACGCAGACCTGAATACAATGAATTTCGAGCACAATTATGTTTACTTCCAAGTCCTTTAGAATCAGCACTTGCAAAAGTGTATGAAAACGAGTGACTCTAAGTCCGTTTAGAATCAACACTTATGCAGAACATGGGGGGAGGGGTGTTATTGTTAACTAAGCTTCTCACGCCTTGCCCAGCCACTCCACTCGCTCCAGCAATCAACTTCGTAGGCCAAGACTCTAATTATGTCCGGGGACCGACCCAGCGCATGAAGTAGGCTTGCCTAGAAACATCGCTTGAAAGTGGCGCGCCCGGTGAGGTTCGAACTCACGACCTACAGCTCCGGAGGCTGTCGCTCTATCCATCTGAGCTACGGGCGCACTGTTGCGCTTCACAAGAAGGCAGTGGAAACGCACTTACGCGGAAACTGCGACCTGCCTGATCATTCTAGCGCTTGCGCGGCTTCCGCGCCAGACCGCTTTCCGCCGAGCCCCATATATGCTGGTGTTCGGGCCAATGTTCCCTGGTTTAACCCTTTGCCCGCGTCTTGATGTCGCGGGCAAGTCTTTCAATTTCTTCGGCTTTCTTCACCAGCGCCAGGGAGAGAATCTGGGAGGAGTCCGTTTTCTCCACTTCCGCCTTCAAGTCCGTCACCAACTGATAGAGCTTCTCGATGTTCTTTTTGATGTCCTTCTCGTTGGCTTCGAGCAGCACCTTGGTGGGCGATTTCTTCGGGGCGACTTCGGTAGGATCTAGCTCCGGGTTGGGGTCTGAGCTCGATCCGCGTGGGCGGCTCTGTGGTTCCCCCCGGCCATTTAGACTGGCCGTGCCCGCGAGCATCATCGTCCCGGCGCCAGCCAAGACCGTCAAAAATCTGCGCCTCGTGTCAGACATAATTGCCTCACCCTCTGGCTCGTCTACTCGGAATCGAGCTTTCTTCAGACGCGCATCCCCACTCATCCAATGTTATACTCTCCCTCCCGAAAAAACGATGTCCAGTCTCCCCATTCACTGGCCCGAAATCACGATAAGCACCATACTTGACCTCGTAGCCATATTCTTCATAGCGCTGCTGGTCAACCGCTTCCTGCGCGTTCTGACCAAGCTGATCGTAAAGCCCGCAGCTACGCAGAGCCGCACCGCGCAGGTCCGCGAGCAGCAAACCCGCACTCTCGCCGGAGTGCTCTACAGCTCTGGAAGCAAAGTCGTCTGGTTCGTGGCGCTGCTGACGGCACTGGCTCAATTGCACATTAACGTCGCACCCGCCTTGACGCTCGCCGGCCTTGCCAGCGTCGCTCTTGGCTTTGGCGCGCAGAATCTTGTCCGCGACCTCATCACCGGCTTCTATATCGTTTTCGAAGACCAGTACGCCATGGGTGACACGATCCAGGTCGGAGACAACACCGGGCGCGTTGAAAATCTGACCTTGCGGCGCACTGTCTTGCGCGATGCCCGCGGCGCTCTGGTAACCATCGCCAACGGCGAAATTCGCACCGTGAGCAATCTCAGCCGCGACTGGTCCCAGGCTTTTGTGGACATCTCCATCGCGCCGGAAATATCCCTCGAAAAAACAATGCACGCGCTGGAATCCGCCTGCGCGGAAATGCGCGGCGATCCGTCGTGGTCTCAGGCGCTCGTGGATGGTCCGCGGATTCTGGGCGTTCAGGCCTTTGACCGTTCGGCCTCTACGGTCCGCTTGCAAGTGCGCACGGCGCCCACCCGCCAGGACGAAATCTCCCGCGAGCTTCGCCGCCGCATCCAAACGGAATTTCAACGCCAAGGTCTCCCTCTGTCGAGTGTCCAACGCATCGAACTGGCTAGCGCCTCTCCTTCTCTGCAAGAGACACCCAAGCCAGAGCCCCAAAATTAGAGCGAGGAGAACCCGAAATGAGCCAAGTGACCTATGAAGAAGTAAATCTGATGTTGAAGCTGTACGAGATGAGACGCGAGCCGAGGCTGAGGCAAGCGCGCGCCTGGTTCCTTGAACATTTCCATCCCACTTCTCCCGAAGACATGATGCAGAAGTTTCCGCAAGGCGGCGAAGAGAACACCTTCATCCGCATGGTCATCAGCTATTGGGATATGGTGGCCAGCATCGTCAATCGCGGCTTGATCAACGACGAGCTTTTCTTCGAAAGCAACGGAGAAATATGGGTGGTATGGGACCGCATGCACACCATCGTCCCTACATGGCGGGCCGCGTTCAAGAATCCACAGTTGTTTTCGAACATTGAAGATACGTGCAGGCGGCTCGAGGCGTGGCGCGAGAAGAAGGCGCCGGGTTCAAGCGCCGCAATGCGGCAGATGATGGACCAATCACGGCAAAAAGCCGGCGGCGCTTGAATATGCAGGCGGGGGAGATATTGCGTCCCGCCGTAGTTCCTCAATGACTTTGCCGCGCGGGTTGTGGCGCCACGACGGACCGCGTTTCGGCACTTTCCGCCGGACGGGCAATCCGCAAACAGTTGCGGCCGGCCGCTTTTGCTTCGTATAGCGCGGTATCCACTTCGTGCAGCAATTCCTCCATGGGCCTCGATCCCCAATCCGCGCTCAAGAGCACGCCAAAACTCATGGTGAGCGAGAGCGGGCATTTTGCAGTCTGCAACACTCGATTCGAGATGGATTTGCGAATCTCTTCCGCGCGGCCAGGCGCGTAGGTTGGATCGCAACTATTTAACACAACGAGGAATTCTTCTCCTCCGTAACGGCCCACGAAATCATAAGACCGTACCGCGCCGAGAAGGCGATTGGCGATTTCCATCAGGACTTCGTCCCCCACGACGTGGCCGAGCGTGTCGTTCACTCGTTTGAAGTTATCCACATCACCCAGCAAGATGGCCGTAGACTTCTGCTCGCGGTACGAGCGGTGCAGCTCCCGCCCGAGCAGTTCCAGGATCGCGCCGCGGTTCAGCAGGGAAGTCAGCGGATCGTGCGTGGCCCTGAACCGCATGTTCTCTCGGGCTTCCACCAGCCGATCCTCCAAGAGCAGGATGCGTTCTCCCACGCGAAGCCGCGCGCGCAATTCTTCGGCATTGAAGGGTTTCGTCAAGTAGTCGTCGGCGCCGGATTCGAGGCCATGCACAGTCTCTTCCTTGGTCCCCTTCGAGGTGAGGAGCACCATATAGACGTAGGTCTGGTCCGAACGCTTTCGAACGGCGCGGCAAACTCCCGGTCCGTCCAGCTCCGGCATCATCCAATCCAGCAATGCCAGGCGAGGTCCGTCCTGCTTGCCCAGTACCTCCAGGGCCTGTTTGCCATTTTCCACCGCAATGACTTCGTAGCCCGCCCGTTCCAGTGTTTTCTCGAGCAACCGGCGTGACAGCGCCTCATCGTCTGCGATCAAAATCTTCAACGCCGCACCTCCGCCATATATGCATCCAGCTCCGGCAGGAGGCTGGCGGCTTCGCGCTCCAGTTCGTCCAACGCAACTCTTAGTGAGCCTTTGTTGTCAGTGGAAGCCAGTTCTTCAAGCATCGAAGCGGCCGTCGCTGCGCGCACCGCGCCTAGATTGGATAGCATTCCCTTGAGCGTGTGGCTCAACCATGCCGTGCTCTTCAGATCCCCACCCGACACGGCTGCTTCCAGGGACCGAATCGTTCGCGGAAAGTCTTCTTTAAAGATAGTGAGGAGTTCTAAGAGCAGCTCTTGATCGTTGTCGACTCTGTCCAGCACTTCAGCCTGGTTCCAGACCGGTTTCGAAGAGCCTTCTTCTCTCTTTTTCATCGGTTCGCTTCCATGTTTGATTTTTCTATTTGCAAGCCGCTCAATTTCAGCGCGCAAAAGTTGGACTTGAATCGGTTTTGGTACGTACCCATCCATTCCTGCTTCCAGGCATTTTTCCGCATCTCCAGCCATTGCGTGCGCCGTCATCGCAATGATCGGAACATGAGCGCCATTCTTCATCTCCGCTTCACGGATCTTTCTGGACGCTTCGATCCCGCTCATCAAAGGCATCTGAATGTCCATCAGGATCAAGTCGAACGATTGCCTGCACGCCAAATCAAATGCTTCCCGCCCATTGACGGCCAGCGTGACTTCGTGCCCCATTTTTTCCAAAAGGTGAATGGCGAGCTTCTGATTGACCAAGTTGTCTTCGGCCAAGAGCAGCCGCAATTTCCTCGACATCTGAGAAGTTGTTTTAGCGCCATCTTCGTGCGGTTCTCCGGAAGAAATCCCAAGTGCACACAAAATAGCCGTGCGCAGGGAGACCCGGCGAATCGGTTTCGTCACGTGTTGCGCGATCCCCAGTTGCCTTTCCATTTCACGGTCTGCCGCGGTTGACGCCGAGGAAAGAATGAGGATCGGAGTCTTTGCGCCACCGGGGAAGGAGCGAATCCGCTCTGCGACTTTGAAACCGCTCATTCCGGGCATGTTTTGATCGAGAAGGACAACGTGGAATCCATCAGGCCGCTTCATCTTTTGTTCAAAAAGAAGGATTGCTTCAGGGCCGCCGGACGCGAGCACAGGCTCCATGCCCCACCGCGGCAGCAGGCGCGCCAGCAATTGGAGGTTCACTTCGTTGTCGTCCACAACCAGAGCGCGCTTCCCCGCCAATTGTGCGTCCGCCGGCTCTGCCGCAGCCACGGTCTCGCGAGTGGCTACGGCAAACTTCACCGTGAAGGAGAACTTACTACCTTTTCCCGGATTGCTCTCCAGTGCGATTTGTCCCCCCATTAGCTTTACGAGCCTCGTGGAGATCGAGAGTCCCAAGCCGGTGCCTCCGAATTCGCGCGTCGTCGAAGTGTCCGCTTGAGAAAAAGCTTCGAAAATCTGCTGGTGCTTTTCCTTGGGAATTCCGATTCCCGTGTCGGAAACCGTGAAGAGAATTTCAATTTCATCGCTACCAGCCGCCATGCGTTGCGCACGGATATCCACCTCTCCTTCTTTCGTAAACTTGATGGCATTCCCTGCGAGGTTGATCAGTATCTGGCGCAACCTGGTGGGATCGCCTTTCACGATCTCGGGTATGTCTCCCTCGGAAGACCAAGCCAGTTCGAGTCCTTTTTCTTGAGCGCGCAGGGCGAGGGGACGCAGCGATTCCTCGATGCAATCCAGAACAGAAAAGGAAACGCTCTCCAGGTCGAGCCGCCCGGCCTCTATTTTCGAAAAGTCCAAAATGTCGTTGACAACGCCCAGGAGCAGTTCAGTGGAGGACTTGACCATTCCGAGATATTCCCGCTGGACAGAAGAGAGTTGTGTGTCCAGCGCGAGTTCGGTCATTCCCAGGATGCCGTTCATCGGAGTGCGAATTTCGTGGCTCATGTTCGCCAGGAATTCGCTCTTCGCTTTGCTCGCTGCTTCCGCGGCTTTTTTCGCTTCCATCAGGCGCTGCTCACCGGCCCGCCGCAACGTGATGTCTTCGATTACGCCCACATATCCCTGCAATGAGCCATCAAGCGCGTAGAGCGCCCTGGTTTGCCATTCGACCCAATTGACGTGGCCTTCCTTCGTCAGAAAGCGGCATTGGTCCTTCAATTCCATTCCAAATTCCACGCCGCTCTTCCATAGGCCTTCGACCATCGCACGATCTTCCGGATGGACGACGCTGTACCAACCGCCGTCCACCGCATCCTCCGACGTGCGGCCCGTCAACTCCGTCCACCGCTTGTTCGTATAGAGGATTTTTCCTTTTGCGTCCGCGCAGAAGATTCCCACGGGAGCCGCAGCGCTCAATGCGCGGAAAAGCTCTTCGCCTTCACGGACTCCCTTCTGAGCCTTCAACCTGTCCGTGAGGTCCTGATACAGGGCTAGCACGGCCTGCACTTTTCCATCGATCACCAGCGGAACCCCGTGGATTTCGACGTCTAGAAGCGCACCATCTTTCCTCTTGCGCTTGCCCGTTTTGTGGATTGTCTCTTGCGCGGCAACGCGCCGAAAATTGGACGTGCCGTCTTCGCCCATCACTTTCGGCACGATCAGCTCATCCAGGGTGTTTCCAATCGTTTCTTCTTTTGAAAAACCAAACAAGCTGTGAAAGGCCGGGTTGGCAAGCAGGATCCGTTCCTGGGTATCCTGCACAACGATGGAAATGGGACTGCTCGCGATAAGCATGTTGAGAAATTCGGTGCGCTCCTGCAAGACCATCTCTGTCCTGCGCCGTTCCGTTACTTCTTCCTCCAGGTCGCGCGTCCGTTCCTGGACCTTCAATTGGAGGGTGACTCGGGCTTCGGTCAGCGCCGCATCACGCTTTTCCATTTCCATCAGCATCTGGTTGAAATCCACGCTGAGCTGGCTCAGTTCCTTGCCTGGCAGCGCCGGCGCCCTCAACGAATAAGCCTGGGATGCGGCAATGGAACGCGCGACCTCCGCGAGAGTCTGAATGGGACCGGTGATCGACTTCTGCAACGCGGCCGTCAGGAAATAGACAATCAAAAGGCTGCCCGCGGCGATCAGCACCGTCAGTTTTTCAAATCGCTGCAGCCGCTCCTTCAGGTCGGCGCGGTCGGCTTCCAGATAGAGGAGGCCCACGCGCTTCTCGTTCAGGGTGATGGCAGAAACCAAAGAGACGCGGTCTTTCTGCCAAACGACGCCGTCCGGCACTCTTTCAGGAAAAACCAACTTGCCATCCAGGTCAGCACGGACGTAGGAAGCGAAGATGCTTCCATTGGGACGGTAGATAACGCCAGCGCAAATGTTCTTGTGGGTTTGGAGCGCGCTCAAGAGTTTGGAGCCGCTTCCCGCATCGTCGAAGGCCAGCGCAGCTGTGGAATTCGTCTCGACGATATCCGCAGCGGACTGCAACTCTTCCATTTTATTTTTGCGCGCGACACTCGTGTCGTAGGCAAGAAACCCAATGCAACCCAGCACAACGCCAATTCCACTCGTGAGCATCGTCACCAACAACAGCCTGTGGCGGAGAGAAAGTTCGAAGATGCGGCGGGATGGCATGCTAACTCTTTGCCGCCTCCGTCCTGTTGATGACGTGACGCGCCAGCGCCAGCATGTTCGAACTGATCGTCAGGCGGGCGTCGTTAGCCGCGCCTAAGTTCACTTCGAATTGCAATTTGTCTTCCCCGACCAAAAAATCGATCACGCCGCCGCTTGCCAGAAAATCAGGAGTCTCGCCGACGGTCAGTACGCTTGCTCCTTGTATGGCTTTCAAGATTTTTGCGTAGTGCTTGTCCTCGGACCGGCTCACAAAAAGAATCTGGCAAGCGCGAAGTTCCTGTTCTTTTCGCGCCCACCGAACTTCCACTTGGCGTCCGCGAATGGAAGCGCCTCGAGTCATTTCCGCGAGAGATGTTCCGAACGAAAAGTCTCCGAACACGCAAATGAGAAGCGGGGCCTGCTCGGACGAGAACGCGTCGGCCGGCCACTCGATGAAGTTGGGAAAAACCGCCAGGAAATTGGCCTTTGCGCGATACTCAGTGACCTCTTGACTGCTGGGCAGAGGAAGAGGAAACGGGGAACAGCATGCCTGCGAGCGAGAGGAAAACGAGCGCAAACCGAAACAACTTGTAAGTAGAGAAGCAAATTCTTCGGGCTCGAAGGAGGAACCCGCAGCCAGTGCAGAGTCTTTTGAGCACTCTGGCCGGGCGCACCCGGTGCTTCGTCGCCAATACCGTGAGGCCATGGGTACGGTTGAAAACCAAGGAACCCCCATCTACTAGGGGCAAGACTGAGGCCAGACGAGCTCTGCGAGTAGAGGTCTAAACTATTGAAAAAAAATAAGTTATCTGGCCTGGATTCGCGAAAGTGAAACAAAGAATTCCCAGGTCGGGACAAAGGCGATGAACCATTTCACTCTGGAACAGAGTGCTGGAGTTGGGCTGTGTTTTTACATAACGGACTGGCTCTAAGTCTTGGCCGATACCAAGCCATTCGGGACCAAAGGGAGTCCCGTGAGGCGGGTTCCTGTCGCGTCGAAGATAGCATTGCCGACAGCAGGGGCGACAGCCATGATGGGCGTTTCACCCGCGCCCGCTGATGGAAGGTCTTTGCGATCCAGAAGGACCGCTTCGATTTCCGGAACGTCGCGGAAGCGGGGCACGCGGTAGCGCGAAAAACGGGGATTGATGATCCGGCCATTTTCGAATTCAATGGCTTCAAAGAGCGCGCCACCCAGTCCTTGAATATTTGCGCCGATCACTTGATGGCGGAGTCCATCGGGGTTCACGATGGCGCCGCATTCGAACGCGGTTGCGATTCGGACGACCCGCACAGCACCTGAAGAGCGATCCACAACAACTTCGGCGCAGGTGGCTACGTAACCGCCCTTTTCGAAACCGCCGGCAATGCCGAATCCTTGGCCGTCTTGTGTCTTTTTTCGCGGCCAGCCAAAGGATTTGGCCGCAGCCTCAAAGACGGCACGGAGCCTAGCATCGGACAGATTCTTCATGCGGAAATCGAGCGAATCCATCTGGGCGGCGCGGGCCAACGCATCCATATGGCTTTCTCGCGCGAAAAAATTTGCCGTGGCGGCCAGCCCGCGGTAAGAGCCGCTTCGCAGAGGGCACTGCGTGGAGTGGAATTCGATGTGCTGGTTGGGAACGACGTAGGGCGTTTCCATGGCGGACATGCCCGAATTGTAATTGTGAAATTCCCAGGCGGTGAGCGAGCCATCCGAGGCAATTCCGCTTTTGATTTCTATGACACCTGCAGGGCGAAAGTATGCCCAGGTGAACTCTTCTTCCCGCGTCCAAACGACCTGCACGGGTCGCCCGGCTGCGCGCGCCAGTCGAGCGGCTTCCAGCGCCGCGTCTCCGGTGTGCTTGCCTCCGTACGCGGAACCTGTGTCCGGGACGATGACGCGTACGTCCTTTTCGGAAACGTGGAAAACACTGGCAAGCTCATCGCGAACAGCAAAGGGACGCTGCGAGCCCGTCCAAACGGTGAGTTTTCCATCCGTCCATTCGGCCAATGCTGCGCGCGGTTCGAGTGGAGCATGGGCGATGAACGCGACGGTGTACGCCGTTTCCAAACGATGCGCGGCAGCTGACAGACCAGCATCGACAGAGCCTTTTATGCGCCGGGAGCGGTCGTCGCTCTTGGCCGTTGCGTTCTGCTTCAGATAGGAAAAAAGCTCTTTGCTCGAGGTTTGCTGAATTTCCTTCCACTCGACACGAATCGCTTCGAGCGCCCGTTGTGCTTCTCGTTCGTTGTTTGCCGCGGCGGCGATAAAATCGCCATCGCGCACGATGATTACCCCGCTTATCGCCTCCGCAGCCTTTGCATCGTAGGAAGTCAGCGTTGCGCCAAATGACGGGGGGCGAAGCACTTTGCCATACAATTGGCCTGGCCGGCGGAGGTCGGGAGTGTACTGGTGTTTGCCGGTGACGAACGAGCGGCCATTCTTTTTCGGAATTGGTTTTCCCGCAATCGTCCATCGATCCGGTGGAGTGACAGGAACTTCCGCAGGAAGATTTTGCGCCAGCGTTTTGCCACGCGCCAATTCCGCATAGCGAAGCGAGCGGCCGGTCGCGGGATCGGTGACCTTAGCGTCTGCTGCAGTCAGTCCTGCCGCTGCGACGTTCCACTCTTTTGCCGCCGCTGCGACGAGCAGAGCGCGCGCAGCGGCGGCCGCACGCCGAAGCTGCGGCGACATCGTCGGCATCGAGCGGCTGCCGACGGTGCCGAAGTCGAAGGGCGTCAACGCGGTGTCAGCCGTCACCATGCGCACGGTTTCAAATGGCACGCGCAACTCATCGGCAACTGTTTGGGCGAGCGAGGTGCGGATGTTTTGTCCGATTTCGACTTTACCCGTGAAGGCGGTTACGATTCCGTCTTCGCCGATATGCAGCCATGCGGTGATTTCTTCGGGCAGGTCTTCCTGGTGGAAGCCACGTGTGGGAGCTGTTTCTTGTTTCGCGAGCGAATCCTTGGCTACTGCGAAGACAGCAATTCCCGCGCCGAGAAATTTGAAGAAATCGCGGCGCGCCAATTCGAAATGGTGGATTGGGGGAGCGCTGAATTCGTAGCGCTCTGGTTCCGGTACAAACTTGATGGAAGAGCTGCTCATTGCGCGCGCTCCTGCATCGCCTTGGCGGCTTGATGGACGGCGTCAATAATCCGCGGGTGCGTTCCGCAGCGGCAAATATTCCCTTGTAAGGATTGAACAATCTCGGCTGAAGAGGGATTGGCGTTTGCAGTCAACAGACCGACGCTGCTCAAGATCATCCCTGAGGTGCAATAGGCGCACTGGAACGCCCCTACATCCAGAAATGCCTGCTGCACCGGATGCAGATGCCCGTCTTTCTCAAGACCTTCAATCGTTGTAATGGATTTTGCCGCGGCCGCGCCGGCGGGAATCTGGCAGGATCTGCGCGGCGCTCCGTTAATCAAAACCGTACAGGCGCCGCACTGGCCTTCGCCACAACCATACTTCGTTCCAGTCAGGCCGAGTTCCTCGCGGAGTGCAGACAGGAGAGGCGTTTCCGGGTCGCACTCGACCGCATAGCGCTTCCCATTAATTTCCAGTTCGATCGGCTTCGCCATACGTGCTCCTCTGGCTTGCGAAATCACGCAAGCCGCGCTGCCGTTGCCCTCATCTTACCACCGTGCAATCGCAAGAATATTCAGGAAATCAAAGATATCGAGAAGCCTGGCGCCATCAAGTCTTTTCGCGCTGGGCTGTTTCCGGCTCGCGGTCCCGTTCAGGTTTTTTCCTGCAGCAGCGACTCGCGCACGTTCTCTAATTCCTTTTTCTTCTCTTTCTCCACGTCGGGGAAAGAAAGATCGAGTTCCTCGAGCGCAGAGATGATGGCGGAGGCCACGATCAATTGTGAGTACCATTTATTGTCCGCGGGGATCACGTACCACGGCGCATGCTTCGTGGCTGTATTCTGAATCATCTCTTCGTAAGCTTCCTGATAGTCTTTCCAGTAGCCGCGCTCTTTGACGTCGGTCATGGAAAACTTCCAATTCTTTTTTGAATCCTCGAGGCGCTCGAGAAAACGTGTTTTCTGCTCTTTTTTTGAAACGTTCAGGAAGAATTTGCGGACAACCACACCATTTCGCGTCAGATATTGTTCAAAAGCGTTGATATCCTCGTAGCGTTGTTCCCAGATGTGTTTGGTGATCAGGGGGTCCGGCAGCTTTTGCTCTCGCAGGATGCTGGGGTGTACGCGCACGACGAGAAGTTCTTCGTAATAAGAACGGTTGAATATTCCGATTTTCCCGCGCTCTGGAAGACGGCTGTGGGCGCGCCACAAGTAATCGTGATTGAGTTCCTCAGTGCTCGGAGTTTTGAAGGAATGAACGTCGCACCCTTGCGGATTCACTCCGGACATGACGTGCTTGATCACGCCGTCTTTTCCGGCGGCGTCCATCGCTTGAATAATCAGCAAGAGCGCCCAGCGATCCTGCGCGTAGAGCTTCTCCTGCAAGTTTGTGAGCAGCCCAGAGCGGTTATCAATGATTTTCTGGCTGTGTTGCTTGTCCTTCACAGCGCCTGTGTCGCTCGTATCAAAATCTTTCAGGCGAAAGTGTTCGCCTTTCGAGACGCAGTAAGGTGCAGCAAGGCGCGCGCATTCTTTGATCTGTTTTCGGAATTTCATGGCGCCCGGAGTTTAGTACAGAGTCGGCGCCTAGAACAGCGTTCCGAGCGCCCAACCGAAGGCGAACAGCCGGTTATGGGCGTGGAACAGCGAGCCATCCGGCAACTGCAGGAAGCGATTCAGTCGCAACACGTTCACTGCGTAGTACGCACGCACAGGCACTTGAATCCCCGGGACTGTCCACCTCAGCTCGATTCCCACGGAGCCATGCAGAATTCCGTTCGTAGAATCCAGCAGCATTGGGCGCGTGTTCCCCAGCCAGTTGGGCAGAAGCCATCCCGATCCCAAATCAAAAAAGCCCGCAGCTTGCGTTCCGCCGCCAAGTGGCACGCGATACTCCGCATTCGCGGCGCCAACCACGTTAGCTCCTGCAGGGAGCGCAGAATAGGCTTGGTTCCCGGAACTCGAGACCGATGGGACAACGGCGTAAGGCCCCAGTTCACCAGAATTGAGGCCACGAACTTGCGCGTCGCCGGGAAAAAGCCGCGCG
This sequence comes from uncultured Acidobacteriota bacterium, assembly GCA_963727945.1. Lineage (GTDB taxonomy): Bacteria > Acidobacteriota > Terriglobia > Acidiferrales > UBA7541 > Acidiferrum. Next base: position 107,605 of record CAVSIW010000042.1, on the reverse strand, counting down.
TAGAGCGGCATGCCGCCCTGGTAGCTTCCCACACCACCGAACGTCGCTCGAAAAGCCCAGGCATTCTGGTGGGTGAAAAATGGATCGGGAAAGATTCGCGCGTACTCTTCGTTCGAACGGATTACATTTTCGCTGCCGCCGAGCCATCCGCCTGAAATGGAATTCGCGATGGAAAAACGTTCACTCCCGGTATCGTGCGCCCAGTCCAGCTCCACGGCGCTGGTGGAAGTTGCTGCGCGAAGATGGCTAGTGGTTAAACCGGTGAGCGCGGGTGGAAGGGGCACGGAATAGTTCGTGTTGGTGTGCGAAAGGCTGTAGTTCACTGCCAAAGAATCGGTTTTGGTTACGGCATAGCTCCAACCCGTGTTCAACCCCTCGCTTTGTGAAGTGTAGAACGGTCCCTTCACGCTGGTCGCGAAGCGTGGCCGCAAAACATTGTCGAACACAGAGATTGCGAGTGAACTGCGCGTGCCTAGAAAGCCTTCCATCACGAGACCAAGGGCGATTTGCAAACTTTCCGGCCCTCCGTCGAATTGCGTGGAGAACAACTCTTCTCGCTGGAGGAGATCGAACAGGGAGTAAGCCAGCCCCAAAGTGCTGCCAAACTGTCCGTGCCCCCCAGAGAATAACGTGCGCTGCTGGCCCACTTCTGAGACGCGGATCGTCACGTCGGCGGTGCGGGTGATGTCGTCGGTTTGCACGCGGACGTCTTCCTTTTTGATTTGATGAAAGTAGCCAGTCTTGGCGAGGCGCGCGAGACCGGTTTCGAGCGAATGCTCATCAAATGGCCGTCCTTCCTTCAAGCCGATGCGCCGCCGCAAGTAGCGATCGCTGAATCGGTGGATGCCCTTAAAATCGATTCGCCGGACGAAATAGGGAGGCGCGTCGCTGAAGCCAATTCTCTCGCGCACCGAATGCGTTTCCGGATCGAACGTCCGCGACGTTTCGACGCTTCGTTCGGTGGATGCCGCTTCGTGCGCATGGTTTGGTTGGATGCCCGCCACCCATGCGTGGCGCACATCCTCGAGCGCCTCTGCCGAGTAAGCCGATCCGGACTCCGCCTTCGAATACGCCAGGAGTTTCCTGCGATGCTTGCCGCTCGCTGCGGCGAGTTCGGGACTGACGTCAACGGATTCGACGCGGTAAAAGGGACCGGCTTCGATGGGCACAGAGACTGCGAGACGGTTCTCATCGGTGTGATGTAGCCACGGAGTCCACCGGCTAGCCGCTTTTTTGTAGACTGAAGTGTGAACCGTGCCGATGCGTGCCTCTGGAAATCCGTGATCCTGGTAGTAGATCAGAATTCTTGACCGATCCTCTTCGAACCCTTCGCTGGTGTAGGCGTCTTTGCCGCGCCAGGAAGCGAAGAGCGCGCCTGGCGTGGTACGGCGCAGCTCACGCCGCAGCAATCTCGCGGAGACTTCCGGGTGTCCTTCGAAATCGATGCGCCCCACCGGGATGTGCGGCCCATCCTTGATTTCGAAGCGCACACGCAAAGTCCCGTTTGCGTATTCCTCGCGGTGAATCTGGACTTGCGGTTGCGGATGGCCCAACTCAGTAAGAGCTGACTCGATAGTCCTCGCGATGCGAAACAGAATTGCCGGATTGGCAGGCTCGCCCAACTTCGGAGTCAATCGTTTCTCAGCGAGGATTTTTTCGATCTGAGCCGGCGAGAGCAGACGCGAACCCGTATATTCAACTTTCGCGAGATAGGGCAGTTCCTCGACGCGGAAGACGAGTTGCACGTGCTGCGTCGCATGGCCGCTAGGGACCAAAAGATTGTGCGTGGGTTGCGATTCTACAGCAATCGCGCTGAACCATCCCAGTCGTCCGAGCGTCTTTACATCGGACTCGACGCGCTTCGTATCAAGTTTTTCGCCGGCACGAGACGAAATCTGCGCTTGCAGTGCGTCTGGAGCGATGTGGCAAAGCCCTGCGAAGACAATTTCATCAATAAGGGGAGCTGAAACTTCGACAAGCGCAGGCGCCTTATCACGGCTCGCGGAGCCGCTCTCGTTTCCGAAAGCCGCGCGCGATACGCCCCCGACAAGCAATACTCCACCGACACTACCAGCAACAAGCCAACGCACGATCATCCCTCCTTGCACCAGGAGGATGACTGAAGTGATGTCCACCATCGGCAAGGGGTTGTCCAGTCCCAGCGCGAACCTCAAAAAAAAGAAAAGCCCGCCGCGGAAATTCCGCAGCGGGCCTCTTGGCTGTCTCCGACGTTTGGAGACGCGAACCTTCTGGTCTCTTGGAGGCTAATCCGGATCTGAATTCAGGATTTGTCCAGTCTTGGTATCGAGAATAAGCCTGTGCCCGCTTGGTCTGTCGGAGAAGTCAAACACGCCATTCAATGTTCCAGCCAACGTATCAGCCGAGCCATTGCCGATTCGCCCAAGATTGAAGTTGTCTTCGATAAACCGTGTGATGGAGGAAAAATCCAGCACGCGATGATCGACGTAATTGCGTTTCGCAAAGGGAGAGATTACCAGCAGCGGGATTCTCGGACCAAACCCGCAGCGGCCGTTTTGTGTCCCGCCACTGACATCGTTCGACTTCGGTGATCCACAATTGCTCGGTCCCAGAAGCAGATCATCCGTGGTGTTGGACTGGCGAACGACGGGTCCCATTTGATGATCGTACCAGCCGTCGGAGTCATCCCAGGTGACGATGATAGCTGTCTCTTTCCACTCGTCGGATTGCATAATCGCGTTGATGGTGTTCACAAGAAATGTTTGTTCATCCAGAGGATCGGAGTAGCCCGCATGGCCATCCTGAATTGAAAGCGCCTTCAGAAAACTCACAGCAGGAAGATTGTGCTTTTTCAACGCGGTGAAGAACGCGCCCAAGTCATATTCGTGATTTGCCGCGTCGGACCTACCGATCATGGCATCCGAACTCGGGGGCACATGATTCGCGTTGAGTGTGGAATTCCAGTATTGGAACCAGGCGTGGTGCGGGATGTAGTCTCCCGTCGAGAGACCCGTGCTTCCCGTGGAGACGTGGGTGCAATTCGCAAAGCCCCCCATGAACGCGCCCCAAGTGATTCCTGCTTGATTGAGAAGATCACCGACATTTTTCCCCGACATGGTAATCTGGGCCCGGGTTGGGTTCGAGCACGTGTCTCCGAACGGGTCGGGATCGCCGATCACCGCGCCGCTGTTGCCTCCACCCGCGATATTCCCGGCCCCCGTGATTTTGGACGAGCCGTTCATGAGTGCCGCCTCGAAGCTATTGCCTGAGACGACGTTCAGGGCTCCGGGCGTGGACGGCCCAAACGTTGTCCCATAGTGGTTATCGCTCATTGCGAAGTTTTGTGCGTAGTTCCAGACCGCAGTGACCGTATTCCCGTCGTAATATCCCATCGCGCTTGCCTTGCCCAGATTCGGATCGTTGCAACTCACCGACTCCACGAACTTGTCCATCAGCCCGCCGTTGAACGCCTTCTGTTCGTCCTTATAGTTGTGGTCCTCGTCGCAGGTGTTCGGGTTGCTGCGGTCAATCCGGAACGGATTCACAGAGTTGGGGTTGTTCGTCAGCAGGCCCGCGGTCTCCAGATTGTTTACCCGCGGGGTGTCATCCTTGGCTCCACGGAAAAAGCGTGTCCCATCGTTGTTTGGTTTGGCGTTTGGATAGGTCGCGAAGTAATGGTCGAACGATACGTTCTCCTGAAAAATCACCACGACATGCTTAATAGGAGTTGTCGTCGGAAAATCATCTCCATTGTGAGCAAGTGCAGGACTGGCGGGCAACAGCGTGACGGCCGCAGCGGCCACCATCGCCATCGCTCTCGTGAAACGATTATGCATATCTGCTATCTCCTTGAGTTCCAGAATTTTCCAATGCGATTGGGACTGCGTGGGATGAACGCCTCGACAGACAGCCGCGTTCGCAGCTCTTGTGAGGGACTCGCCCGCGTGCAGAGTTGTAAGCTTGTTCTGTTATCCGCGGATGAATGACACGTCAAAATTTTGTGTGGGCCAGCTCTCACCCCGTTGACTTCCTTTGCTCCACGAAACTAAGATGCCCGCCGTGCCTAAATCTCGCCGCACGTTTCGTTTGCCGCATCCCGAGCCGCTCGATGCACTTAGCTACGCCCGATTCACCGGGATTCCCACGTTCATGCGCTTGCCGCACATCACGCAACCCGAGGAGCTGGAGGTTGCGCTTATCGGCGTACCCTTTGACGGCGGCACGACGTATCGCCCCGGGCCGCGGTTTGGGCCGCGTCATGTGCGCATGCAGTCCGCGATCATACGGCCGTGGAACCCTGTGCTGCATGTGAATCCGTTTGCGAAGTATCGCGTTGCGGACTTTGGCGATCTGCCCGTGAATCCGCTTTCCATCGAAGACACGTTTGTCCGCGTCGAGCGGGGAATTGCTCCGCTTCTGCAAGCTGGAGTGAGGTGCGTTTGCGTGGGCGGGGATCACTCGATCAGTCTCCCAATTCTGCGGGCCGTTGCGCAAAAGCACGGCCCCGTTTCGCTCATACAATTCGACGCTCACAACGATTTGTGGGACGAGTATTTCGGAAGCAAGTACTCTCACGGCACGCCGTTCCGCCGCGCGTTTGAAGAAGGATTGCTGGTGGATGGTGGCGTTTTGCAGGTTGGTCTTCGCGGGCAGGTGTATGGAGAAGACGATTTTGACTTCGCGCGGGCGCACAAAGTGAGGATGGTCACGGCGGAAGAATTTCACAAGAAGGGATTGGCGATTGTTCAGCGGCATCTGCGCGCGTTTCGCGGCAAGCCCGTTTACGTCACGCTCGATATTGACTCCGTGGATCCCGCTTACGCTCCTGGCACAGGAACACCTCAGGTGGGCGGCTTTACCAGCATCCAAATCCTGGAGCTCGTTCGTGCACTGCGAGGACTGGACATTATTGGATGCGACCTCGTCGAAGTCTCGCCGCCATACGACAACGGGGAAATTACTTCGCTCCTCGCCGCCAACTTGCTTTACGAATTGCTCTGCGTCCTCTAAATGCCTGCCCTCGCGCGCAAACTTCGACTGCACGATTACTTTGCGCTGGCATTCGGGACGATGATCGGCACCGGCTGGCTCGTCCTGATGGACGATTGGCTTGGCCGCGGCGGTCCAGCGGGCGCTGCACTTGGATTTGCTATTGGTGGAATCATTCTGCTGCCCGTCGGCTACGTCTATGGCCAATGGGTAAAGCGCCTTCCCGACGCCGCTGGTGAAGCCGCTTATACCGCGCAAGTATTTCCGCCCATAATCAGCTACTTCACGGGCTGGATGATGCTTCTCGCTTACTTCATCGTCTGTCCGTGGGAAGCCGTCGCTCTCGGAAAAATCGCGGCTTATATTTTTCCTTCGCTCGATTCCGTGGAGCTGTATCGCGTCGCTGGTCAGCCGGTTTTCCTGCCTCGGCTTATCCTAGGGATCGCGCTCACATTTCTTCTCGCCACGATCAACTACCGCGGCATCCGCCTCAGCGCAAATTTTCAGAAGACCATGTCGTCCATGGTCTTGCTTATTTTTGTCGCGCTCGTCGGCATTAGCGCCGTTCGCGGTTCTCCCGCAAATTTTCATCCCGTTTTTCGTGCGACTCCCTTCCTCTCGATTTTACTGACGCTGCAAATCGTTCCGTATTTCCTAACCGGCTTCGAATCCGTTCCTAAGTACGCCGAGGAAGCTAATCCCGATTTTCGCCAAACGAGTTACATGCAGGCCATCGGTCTCGCACTCGGCGTCGGCGCATTTTTCTACGCCATCTGTATTGCCGCCGTTGCCTACATCGCGCCCTGGCAATCCCTTCTTGGCAAACGCTTCGCCACCGCTATTGCCTTCGAGCAGGGCATCGGCAAGCACTGGCCCGTTCAACTGATTCTTGTCATGGCGCTCTTCGGGCTATTTCAGTGCTTCAATGGAAACTTCGCGGCCTCCACGCGCCTGCTCTTTGCCTACGCCCGGCGCGGCACCGTTGCTCCGCGCTTCGCCACCATCCACGAAAAGTTTTCAACGCCGTCCGTCGCCGTCATCGGCATCACCGTCGGAACATTGCTCGGGCTTCTCCTCGGCGATTCCATTCTCGTTCCCATTACCGAGGTCGGTTCGATGGCCTCCGCGCTCGGCTGGCTGGCCGCTTGTCTTTCGTTTTGGTTCATTGAGCCTCGGCTGCGCATGCGCTTGGTCTCTGCCCTTGGCATCTGTGTGTCGTTGCTTTTGCTGCTGATGAAACTCATCCCAGCATTCCCCGGCCACTTCACTCACGCAGAATGGGCGGCGCTGTCCATCTGGCTTCTCATCGGAGCGGGTCTACACCGACGTTCCACGGCTGGGACGCCATTGGCCTCCACATGAGCAATGTTTCGTTTTGCGATCGAGTGGTTTTGCTCATTCGAACGCTCCAAGCGTGCTCACGCTGTCATGTATACTCTCGAAGGAGTCAGAAACGCGCGCATCCATGATCCCTTTCTTGCATCTCGGACCGTTGACCATTCCCACATTCGGGTTGATGGTTGCTATCGGCATGCTCGTCGCGGCGTATATTCTGCAAGCTGACTTCAACCGCCGCAGACCGCAACTCGCGAGGATTTCCGCCAGAAACGAAAAAGACGAAGGCTTTTTGATCATCGGAATCGCTGGTCTTGCAGGATTGGTTGGCGCGAGGCTTTACCACGTTCTCGAAAGTCCGCATGAGTTCTTCGCAGACCCCTGGCCTCAGCTCTTCAGCCGCTACGGGTTCGCCTGGTTCGGCGGTTTTCTCGGTGGATTTATCGCGCTCGTGATTCTGGCGCGCTGGATGAAAATTCCCATTCTCGAATTTCTGGATATTTGTTCGCCCGCTGCGTGCGTCGGCTACGGCATCGGACGCATTGGCTGCCTGCTTTCTGGCGATGGCGACTACGGTATTCCGACCAAGCTCCCATGGGGCATGAGCTTTCCGAACGGCCTTGTCCCCACAACTGGTATTTGGGACCCCAACGGCCACAGTGGAGTTTGTAATAAGTACGGATTACCAGAGAACTGTACTGTTCATCCCACTCCGCTTTACGAGTTTTTCATCTGGCTCGCGATTGCCGCATTTCTTTGGCACATGGGCACGAAGTCCCTCCGTGGCCCCAAAGCCAAAGGCGAGATATTTTGCAATTATCTGATTCTCACCGGTATCGCTCGGTTTCTCGTGGAACTGATTCGCATTAACCCGCGCTCGTTCTTCGGTATGTCCAATGCCCAGGCGGCCAGCGTTGTTTCCATCCTCCTCGGCGCGGTGCTTCTTTGGCGTATTAAGAGCCAATTCCACGGCCGCAAAAAAGAGCACCGCATCGTAGAGCACATCGCGTCACGCGGCGACGTCGTTCAGCCAGAATATCACCGCCCTACGCCGGAGTGCCCGCATCCTGAACGCTGGCACATGTACGATTCGATGAGCGCCGAAGTCGAAGTGCTCGATTTTCTAAAAGCGATTGTCACGACGATCAAGCCGGAACTTGTCGTGGAGACCGGCACGTTTTCGGGGCTCAGCACATTGCGCATAGCGGAAGGACTCAAGGCCAACGGCTTTGGCCGCGTCATTACGTGCGAGTACGACGCAAAAGTTTTCGCTGCCGCGCAGCAGCGCTTCGCTTCTTCCGGTCTCGGCGAATGGATTGACGCGCGCAATGAATCCAGCCTCGACATGAAAGTAGAAGGCCTCATTGATTTGTTGTTCTGCGACAGTGATGCGCCGCTGCGGGAGCAGGAAGTGCGCAAATTTCTTCCGCAGATGAATCCGCACGGACTCATCCTCATGCATGACGCAAGTTCGTTGATGAAAACGGTTCGCGAAGGCGCGCTCAAGCTCGAAGCAGATGGCTTGCTCTCCGTTCTTCTATTGCCTACGCCGCGTGGTTTGGTGGTTGCACAAAAGCGAGAGGGGCGCAGTTAGCAGCTGGGGCTAACTCGCGCAAGGCGGAAGCAGCGCTCAAGGATCAGAGCATCTGGCGCAAAACGTACTGCAAAATCCCGCCGTGATGATAATAGGAGACTTCCTCGGGCGTATCCACGCGAGCGATCGCAGTGAACGTTTTCGTCGAGCCGTCGTCGGATTCGGCCCGCACAGTGATCGCTTTCTTTGGCGAAAGTGACGCCACGCCTTCGATCTCGAAAACTTCTCGCCCAGTCAATCCCAGCGTTTCGCGGTTTTCGCTGGTCTTGTACTCCAGCGGCAGCACGCCCATACCAACCAAATTGCTGCGATGGATGCGCTCGTAGCTTTCCGCGATCACCGCGCGCACGCCCAGCAAACGCGTTCCTTTGGCGGCCCAGTCGCGCGAAGAACCGGAGCCATACTCTTTGCCCGCTAGCACGACGAGAGGTACTCCCGCTTCGCGATATTTCACCGCAGCGTCGTAAATCGTCATCTTCTCGTTGCCCGGCAGGAAGAGCGTCCAGCAGCCTTCGGTTCCCGGAGCCAATTGATTGCGGAGCCGGATATTCGCGAATGTGCCACGCATCATCACTTCATGATTGCCGCGCCGCGCTCCATACGAATTGAATTCATGCGGCTTCACGCCGTTCGCGATTAGATATTTCCCAGCGGGAGAATCAACTGGGATCGATCCCGCCGGCGAAATATGATCGGTCGTCACGCTATCGCCGAGAACGGCGAGCACTCGCGCGCCATGAATATCGGCGAGCGCAGGCGGCGTCTTCGGCATGTTTTCAAAAAATGGCGGCTGCTTGATGTATGTGGATTTCGGATCCCACTTGTACAAGTCGCCTTCGGGAACGGGCATGGACTTCCAGTGCGCGTCGCCTTCGAACACGTTGGCGTATTCCTTGTGATACATCTCGCTCGTCACCGAATCGCGCACCGTCGATTCAATTTCCTGCGGCGTCGGCCAAATGTCGCGCAGATAAACTGGCTTTCCCGCGGAGTCCGAGCCCAGCGGTTCCGTCGTCAAGTCCATGTCCATGCGTCCCGCAAGCGCATAGGCCACGACAAGCGGCGGCGAAGCCAAATAGTTCGCTCGCACCAACGGATGAATTCGTCCTTCAAAATTGCGATTGCCGCTGAGCACCGCAACGGCCACCAGATTGTTGTCCTTGATCGCCGCGCCAATCGCGTCCGGCAACGGCCCGCTGTTCCCGATGCACGTCGTGCAGCCATACCCGACAAGGTGAAAATTCAGCTTTTCAAGAAACGGAGTCAGGCCTGCCGCATCGAGATAATCGGTCACCACTTTCGAACCGGGCGCGAGGCTGGTCTTGACCCACGGCTTCACGCGCAGTCCGCGCTCGACGGCTTTCTTCGCTAGCAGACCGGCCCCCAGCATGAGCGAAGGATTCGAAGTGTTCGTGCAACTGGTGATCGCGGCAATTACCACCGCGCCGCTCGAAAAATCAAACGAGTCGCCGTTGGTCTTCACAGCGACGTGCTTATCCGGCGCTCCTTCCATTACTTTCGTGAAAGAACTCTTCGCGTTGCGCAACGCCACGCGGTCTTGCGGGCGCTTCGGTCCCGCCACGGTCGGTTCCACACTGGAGAGATCGAGCTCCAGCTTGTCGCTGAAAACCGGATCGGCCATTTCATCGGTGCGGAAGAGCATTTGTTCTTTGCAATAGGCTTCGACAAGCGCGATCTGTTCCGCGCCGCGCGCCGTGAATTGCAAATACGCAAGCGTTTCGGCATCAACAGGGAAGAAGCCCATCGTCGCGCCATATTCCGGCGCCATGTTCGCGATTGTTGCGCGGTCCGGCACGCTCAAGCTGGAAAGCCCCGTCCCGCAGAACTCCACGAACTTTCCGACCACGCCTTTTTTGCGAAGCATTTCCGTCACGGTCAGGACCAGGTCCGTCGCTGTCGCTCCCTCGCGAAGTTTCCCGTGCAAGCGGAACCCGACAACGTCGGGAATCAGCATCGAAGACGGCTGGCCAAGCATTGCCGCTTCTGCCTCGATGCCTCCCACGCCCCATCCAAAGACGCCGAGAGCATTCACCATCGTCGTGTGCGAATCCGTGCCCACAACGGAATCGGGATACGCCTCGACTCTGCTTCCCGACGGCATGGCGCATACCACGCGCGCGAGATATTCGAGATTCACTTGATGGCAGATGCCAGTATCCGGAGGCACGACTTTGAAGTTCTGAAACGCGGTCTGTCCCCAGCGTAGAAATGCGTAGCGTTCGATGTTGCGCTGGAATTCCAGCTCCGCGTTCAAACCGAAAGCGTTGGCGCTGCCGAAGCTATCCACTTGCACGGAATGGTCAATCACAAGCTCGGCGGGAAACAGGGGATTGATGAGTCTGGGGCTGCCGCCCATGCGTTTGATGGCTTCGCGCATCGTCGCCAAATCCACCACTGCGGGCACGCCCGTGAAATCTTGCAGCAGAACGCGCGTGGGCATGAACGCAATTTCTTTTTCCGCGGCTCCCGGCGTCCAGTTTGCCAGCGCGCGAATATCATCAGGCCGCACAAATCGCCCGTCCTCGCAGCGTAATAGATTTTCGAGAAGGATGCGGAGAGAAAACGGTAGTTTCGACAAATTGCAGGAGATCTTTTTTTCGAGGAACTCCAACCGGTGAATATCGAACGATTGCGCGCCAACGTTCAGTTTGTCGCGCGTTCCGAAGGAATTCCCTGCGGCAATAGCCATTCTCTCGGTCCTTTCCGTCAACTCAGCAGTCCTCTATGATAACCGAAAACGATTCCTTGCGGCGGACGGCCAGCTATACTGTTGAACGCGTGAACATCGTTCTGATTTCGACGTACGAGCTGGGGAGGCAGCCGTTTGGGTTGGCTTCGCCGGCGGCTTGGCTGCGCAACCGCGGCCATGAGGTTGTGTGCCTGGATCTTTCGCGGCAGTCTCTCGATGAAGCCGCCATTCGCGCGGCTGGTCTGATCGCGATCTATTTGCCAATGCATACCGCCACGCGGCTTGCTGCAAAGTTGATCCCGAGTTTGCGCGAGCTGAATCCGCTTGCTCACCTATGTTGCTATGGGTTGTACGCGCCGATGAACGCGGACTATTTGCGTACTCTCGGCGTGACGACGATCCTCGGCGGTGAATTCGAGCAGGGACTCACGAAACTTGCGGAGCGGTTGCAAAACGTCGATCGTCCCACCGGAACCCCGCAATTGGAACCGCTTGTGTCGCTCGAGCGACTGCCCTTTGAAGTTCCGGACCGCTCGGGCTTGCCGCCTATTGGCAAGTATGCCCATCTCGTCCTTCCCGGCGGCGGGTTCCGCATCGTGGGCTCAACGGAGGCGAGCCGCGGCTGCAAACATCTTTGCCGCCATTGCCCAATCGTCCCGGTCTATAAAGGTGTCTTTCGAATCGTCAGTCGAGACGTTGTGATGCAAGACATCCGCCAGCAAGTCGCTGCCGGCGCGCAGCACATTTCGTTCGGCGATCCCGACTTTTTCAATGGTATTCGCCATGCCATCGAGCTTGTTGAAGAAGTTCATCGCGAATTTCCCGGTGTGACGTACGACGTCACCATAAAAATCGAGCACCTGAGAAAGTACGAGTCGTATCTGCCAAAACTTAAGGAAACGGGCTGCCTCTTCGTGATCAGCGCCGTTGAATATCTTGACGACGACGTACTCCGCTCTCTGGACAAGGGGCACACGCGCGAGGATTTCCTGCACGTCGTTCGCGCCTTCCGCACACTTGGCATGGTTCTTCACCCGACCTTTGTGCCCTTCACGCAATGGACGACGATGGAGAGTTATCTCGACTTGCTGAATGTGATCTACGCTGAATCTCTGATGGAAAATGTCGCACCCATCCAGCTTGGCATCCGCCTGCTGATTCCGGAAGGTTCACGGCTGTTAGAACTGGACGAAGTGCGTCGCAACGTCGGTCCGTTTGATCCGGAATCGCTATTTTATCCCTGGAAGCATTCTGACCCGCGCGTGGATGCGCTCAGCGAAACAGTGCAAGCTATCGTCGCCGAGGGTGATCGCAGAAAAGAATCTCGCACCACGGCTTTTGAAAGGATATGGAAAGCCGCCCATGCCGCTGCTGGACTGAATGCCCCGGGCGTTGAAACCTCGCGCGCCGCGAGCGCCGCAGTCCCGTTCCTGAGCGAGCCGTGGTATTGCTGCGCCGAGCCAACGCGCGAACAGTTTGTTTCCATCGGGCAAGCTTCAAAAAAGACGGAAGAACGAACACCGGTCGCGAACGGCTACGTCTAGCCGCAACGCTGGCGAATCCTTCAAGCTGGAAACAAATGCCGCGACTCCTTATCTTCACCGCCAAACTCGGTTATCAAACGCGTAGCTTCGACGAAGCCGCTCGCAGGCTTGGCATTGATCTTGTTTTTGTCACCGATCGCTGCCATCAGCTCGAGGATCCATGGGGCGATCGCGCGATTCCTGTCCATTTCGAATCGCCGGACGCGGCGTCTTACGCGGTCCTGGAAGCAATGCGCGGGCAAGACGTCGATGGGATTCTCGCACTCGGCGACCGCCCCGCTTTTGCCGCTGCCAACGTCGCGCGCGGCCTGGGCATTCTCTACAACCATCCCGCAGCAGTCGAAGCCTGCCGCAGCAAACTTCGCATGCGCGAAGTCTTTCGCGAAGCGGGCCTTCGCGTGCCATGGTTTCGGACCGTTTCTCTCACTCCTGCGCCGGAGCCAGCTCTACTTGGCATTGAGTATCCTTGCGTCGCAAAGCCGCTCTCGCTTTCGGCAAGCCAAGGCGTGGTTCGCGCCAATTCCCGCGAAGAGTTTATTTCCGCGGCCGCGCGGATCCGCCGCTTGCTGGAATCGCCGGAAATTCGCGCGACTCGCGAGCCCAATCTCGATCAGATTCTCGTCGAAGGATACATACCGGGCAGGGAAGTGGCCGTCGAAGGATTGTTGACCGATGGCGAGCTGAGCGTCCTCGCCATCTTTGACAAACCGGATCCCCTCGAAGGCCCCTATTTCGAAGAGACCATTTATGTCACACCATCGCGCCACGGCGATTCGCAGCTGCGTGAAATCGAACGCTGTGCCGTTGATGCAGTCCGCGCAATTGGACTATCGCACGGCCCCGTTCACGCTGAGTTCCGCGTAAATGACGACGGCGTGTGGCCACTGGAAGTTGCGCCGCGGCCTATTGGGGGCCTCTGCGCGCGCGCGCTTCGATTTGCGCCGGATGCAACCACCCCATCCATCGGCCTTGAGGAATTGCTCTTGCGTCACGCGATCGGTCTGCCCGGCAGCGAATACCCACGCGAACAAGGTGCCAGCGGCGTGATGATGATCCCCGTTCCCAAAAGCGGCGTCTTGGAAAAAATCGAAGGGGAAGACGCGGCTCGAAACATTCCTGGAATCACAGGGCTCGAAATTACCGCGCGCCTGCATGACTACATCGCCGCATGGCCGGAAGGCTCAACTTATTTGGGTTTTCTGTTCGCCAGCGCAAAAAAGCCTGCAGAAGTTGAGGATGCGATCCGCGCGGCCCACGCCAAACTTCACTTCGCTATCACGCCGTGTCTGCCGGTCGAACACCCAGCAACAGGCCGCCTCCCCGCGGTAGGGAACTAGCCTTTTGCCTTCGGAGCCACGTAGCCTTCTGGAAGCTTGGCGCCGGCGCCAAAGAAAAATTCCTCCAACTGCTCACCCATTATCCTTTGCGAATTCGGGTCAATGGGATTGAGCCGGTACTCGTTCATGATCATTTTCGAATGCTCAATCCACAGCTTCCACGCATCTTTCGAAACGTTTTCGTAAACGCGCTTTCCCAGCTCGCCGCTCCACGGCACGCGGTCCAGCCCCGGCAACTCCTTGCCGAATTTCACGCACATCACCATCCGCGTTCCCGGCTTAGCGGGTTCGCTTGGTGCCGGAACGGGATCGCAAGATTCATTCGCCATTCGAATCACCTCATTAAGATTGCCAATTCTCAACATACTGCAACTTCGCGGAATTGCCTAGTCCGCTCCAGGCGCCGTCCCAAGGAAAGTCTTCGCACACGGTTCATTAACTATTCATACGTTCGAGCGGAGAATGGCCGTTTGCGGAGATGCCGCACCGGTGTGACAATACGATTATGCGAAAACTATTCACCTTTGCAGTAACCGGAGTTGCAGCTGGAATGATTCTGCTTGGCCTTGCTCAAGCACAGCAAACGCCTCCCGCAAGTGCGACAAAAGCTCCCCCGCCGACCTCTTCACAAGCTCCCGCGGTAAAGACCACTCCCAAGCCGCCCGCGGCGAAGACTGGCTCCGCGACGGCAAGAACGCCGGTCCCCTTCACGCTCAAGACCCAGAAAGACAAAACGAGCTACGCGATTGGTATGAATATGGGCAAGGGCATGCGCAAGGATTCCGTTGAGGTTGATCCCAACATCCTCCTGCGCGGCATGAAGGATGGGTTGGCTGGCGGCAAGACGCTTATGACGGACGACGAGGCGCGAGCTGCGATGGTTGCGCTGCAAGCCGATCTGCGCAAAAAGCAACAAGAGAAGATGGAAGCGATGGGAGAGGCCAACAAGAAAGCAGGCGAAGCATTTCTCGCTGAAAACAAAACTAAGGACGGCGTCGTGACCCTCCCGAGCGGTCTGCAATACAAAATCTTGCAAGAGGGAACAGGCCCTAAGCCCACGGCCACGGACACCGTCGTCTGCAACTACAAAGGCATGCTCCTGGATAACACCGAATTCGACAGCTCCTACAAGCGCGGACAGCCGCTGACAATTCAAGTAGGCGGTGTGATCAAGGGATGGACGGAGGCGTTACAGCTTATGCCCGTCGGCTCAAAGTGGCAGCTCTTCATTCCTGCGGATCTTGCGTATGGTCTACGCGGCGGCCCAGGCGGCAGCATTGGTCCGAACGCGACGCTCGTCTTCGAAGTCGAGCTGATGTCCATTCAGCCGAAGGCAGAAGTCCAGCCCGCGAACCCGACTCCGACCCCGAAACCGAACCAGTAAGAGGCGTTCGCAAACTTCAATTTGTCAGCCGCCTCGCCAGCGCAACAACACCCTGGCGAGGCGGCTCTTTTCCCGTCGTTCGCATTCGAAAAGAAGATGGGCTGGTTCCTGTCGTTCCAGTGTTGAACCGTTTGAAACACGCCATTAACGTGTTTTCTTACCCCGAAACGTTTATTATGGAAAGCCTTACGGCACGACCCGAGGTGCTGCGCCTTTGGCTGAGATCACGACGCTGTTCTGGGACATTGGCGGAGTCATCCTAACCAACGGCTGGGACCGTGGCTCACGCCGTGATGCCGCCACTACTTTCAAGTTTGACTGGGACGAATTTCAAGACCGCCACGATCTCTCTTTTCCCGCTTTCGACTCCGGCCAAATCACGCTGAACGAATATCTCGACCGCACACTGTTCTATCGTGCGCGCTCGTTCTCGCGCGAAGAGTTCACCGCCTTTATGTTTGCGCAGTCCAAGGAGTATCCCGAGTCTCGCGCCGTTCTTTCCGCCACCGCGCGCACCGGCAAATATTTCATCGGAGCGATCAACAATGAGCCTTTGGAGCTCAACCAATACCGCATCGAGGCTTTCCGTCTGCGCCAGGAATTTTTCGTCTTCTTCAGCTCGTGCTATGTCCGCTCGCGCAAACCCGAAGAAACTATTTTTCGCGTCGCTCTCGAGGTCACGCAGCGAGCGCCGGAACAATGCATTTTCATTGATGACCGGCCTCTCAACCTTGAAAGTCCTCGCCGCTTGGGCATGACCGCCATTCACTTTCAAAACGCAGAGCAATTGCGTTCAGAGCTAAGAAACCATGGCGTTGAGGTATAGTTTCTTGCGCCCGCTTTTCGGCGCGGCAAGCGCGCAACCGAGCTGAGGAGACCGATGGCTGAGGATACAAACCGATCCGGTAGTCTGTATGGTGGCACTGCGGAGCCTTGTGCCGTGGTCTTGTTTGGCGCCTCAGGCGACTTGGCCAAACGAAAAGTCATTCCCGCGATGTTTGACCTCGCCAACCATAATTCCCTCGGTTCCCGTTACGTCATCGTGGGTTTCGCGCGCACTCCGATGAGCGACGAGAATTTTCGCGCCACCACTGGCGAAGCCGCAAAGACCATGTCCGAGCTTGGGCCGGTTGACCCGAAGCAGTGGGAAGACTTTGCCTCCTGTCTCTACTACAACTCCGGCGATTACTCCGATCCGCAAGCCTACGAGCAGCTCTTCAAGCGCCTCGCGGAACTCGAAGCCGAAAAAAAACTCGGCGGCAACCGCCTTTTCTACCTTTCCACTCCGCCGGAAGTCTACCCTCACATTGTCGAGCAACTCGGCCGCGCCGGGCTCTCACGCCCGTCTTCGCCGAACTCCTGGGTGCGCATCATCATTGAGAAGCCCTTCGGTCGCGATCTGGCCACGGCAAAGGAACTCAACAAAATCGTTCTCAACGTTTTCGAGGAGCAGCAGGTCTATCGCATCGATCACTATCTCGGCAAAGACACCGTCCAGAATTTGCTCGTCCTTCGTTTCGGAAACGGCATCTTCGAGCCGTTGTGGAATCGCAACTATGTGGATTGCGTTCAAATCACCGCGGCGGAAACGCTCGGCGTCGAGCGTCGCGGCGGATTTTACGAAACCGCGGGCGCCCTTCGCGACATGATCCAGAGCCACGTCCTGCAACTCACCTCGCTCGTCGCGGTCGAGCCTCCCGCTTCTTTCGACGCCACCTCCGTGCGCAACGAAAAGCTTAAAGTGTTGCAATCCATTCGCCCGTTCAATCTTGAGATGGTCGCGCAATCCGTCGTGCGCGGCCAGTACGCGCCTGGGCAGCTCGATGCGAAACGCGTGCCGGGCTATCGCGAAGAGCCAGGCGTCAGCCAAACTTCCCGCACCGAAACTTTTGTCGCTGCACGCTTGCTCATTGACAATTGGCGCTGGGCTGGCGTCCCTTTCTACTTGCGCACCGGCAAGCGCCTCGCCAAGCGCAGCACCGAAATCATGATTCAGTTCCGCTGCGCCCCGCACATCGTCTTTCGCGAGCGTGAAATCGAGCCGAACCGCCTCATCCTCAACATCCAGCCCGAAGAAGGAATCTCCGTCTCCTTCGGCGCCAAACGCCCCGGTACCGAGATGCGCATTGGAAATGTCACCATGAACTTCAGTTACAAGGAGGGTTTCGGCGAAGCATCGCGCAGCGCTTACGCTACGCTCGTCAACGATTGTCTGCGCGGCGATGCCACACTCTTCGATCGTGGCGACAATGTCGAGGCCGCGTGGTCGCTCGTCGATCCCATTCTCGATGTTTGGAGCGCCGCGAAAAGCGCCAAGGTTCCGGAGTACGCCGCGGGCAACTGGGGCCCGCGCGAATCGGATCTCTTGCTCGAACGTGACGGCAAGCAGTGGTACAACCCATGATTTTCGGCTTGGGCACCCATAGTGAACAGCAGCTTGACGGGGGGATTCGGTGATTCTTGCTGGCGATGTTGGCGGCACAAAGTGCAACCTTGCACTCTTCTCCGAGAAAAACGGAAAGCTCACACCTGTCTTCAAGCAGCGGTTTGCGAGCAAGGATTTTGCGCAATTTGACTTGATTGTTCGCGAATTTTCACTGCAAGCAGCGCCTCACCTCACAACGGATCGTGTTCGAGCCGCAGGCTTTGGAGTCGCGGGCCCCGTCATCAATAATCGCGTGCGAGCTACGAATCTCCCGTGGACCGTGGATGCCGCGGTCCTTGCAGGCGAACTAAATCTCTCAGATGTCGTGCTCATGAACGATTTGGGCGCCACGGGCCACAGCATCGAGCATCTCGCGCCGGAGGAATTCTGTGTCTTGAATCCCGGCAAGCCTGAGTATGGCGGCACACGCGCTCTGCTTGCTGCCGGAACCGGTTTGGGTCAATCCATCCTCGTATGGGATGGCGCGCGCTACCGCGTAGTTCCTTCCGAAGGCGGGCACTCCGATTTCGCGCCCCACACCGAGCAGCAGATCGAACTTCTCCGCTACATGCGCCGCCGCTATCCGCAAGTCAGTTGGGAACTCATTCTCTCCGGCCGCGGTTTCCGCACGATTCACGAATTTCTCGCTCCGGATGTTAGGCACCACTCCTTCGAAGATCCCGGCATGGACCCCGCTCCGGAAATCACCAGGCTCGGCCTTGCCAAAGAATGCCCCGTATGCTCGGACACTCTCGATCTCTGGACCGCCATCTACGGCGCCGAAGCAGGGAACCTTGCCCTTAAAGTGCTCGCTCTCGGCGGTGTCTACGTTGCTGGCGGCATCGCCGTCAAAATCATCGAAAAAATCAAGGACGGCACGTTCTTCGAAGCCTTCCGAGACAAATGGAAGTTCGAAGGCCTGCTGAGCAACATCCCTGTCTCCGTCGTGCTCAACGAATCCGCGCCGCTGCTCGGCGCCGCTTACGAAGCGCTCGCATCGCTTCCGCGCTGAGCTGCGATTTCAAACAGAGCCGCGTCCGCCAAAAAGCGACTCCCACGCGTTGTTCGTAGAAGGACTTTCTCGCGAAAGGAAACAACGGCGTTCAGCCCGCTTTCGCGCCAACGACAGGCTTGTTAGTCTGCTCACATGCCTCTGTTTGGCGATGATTTCCCCGACTGGAAACCCGTTTCCCGCGGCGCCTGCATCGCCTGCATCGTTTTCTATCTCCTCTTCCTCCTCTACGCCGCCGCCGACCGCACCGGTTTTCTAATCATTGACTACGTCAATCTCATCATTCATGAGGGCGGCCACTTCTTCTTCAGCTGGTTCGGCTATACCATCACCATTCTCGGCGGCACGCTCGGCGAACTTCTCGTGCCCCTCCTCTGCGCGGCCTATTTCTGGTGGAAGCGCGAAACAACTGCCGTCACCTTCTGCAGTTTCTGGTTCTTCGAAAATTTCCTTTATATCGGCACCTACATGGCCGACGCCCGCACCTCTGCCTTGCCCCTCGTCGGCTCCGAAGAGAGCGACTGGACCATCCTTTTCACCCAGTGGGGGATCCTCACCCACGACCAACAAATCGGCCATACCATGCGCGCCCTCGGCTGGCTCGGCATGCTCGCCACCGTTGCGTGGCTATCTTGGCGCGTTTGGCGCGGCCCCAAAGCAAAAGAGTAGTCCTTCGTTGCTGCACGCCTCGCACGCGGTTCGCCTCTCAACCTTACAATTGTTTGGTAAACTAGCGGAACGCGAAAGCTCTCGATAGCTGGTGTAGTGCGCAACCTTTGTTTAGTGCAAGCCCTAAGGAGCATGTTATGAGCAGTGCCGTAACCGCCAAAGTCACAGAAGTGCGAAACTATATCAACGGCGCTTGGCGTCGCCCTTCATCCACTGATTTCTTCGACGTCACCAATCCCGCCACTGCCGAACTTCTTGCTCGCACGCCGATGTCCTCTCCTGCCGATGTGGATGCCGCCGTACAAGCCGCCGCAGATGCCTTTCCTGCGTGGCGCCGCACTCCTGCGGGCGAGCGCATTCGATACCTCTTTACGTTCAGAAATCTTCTTGAAGAGCACCTTGACGAACTCTCTCGCCTCATCACTCTCGAAAACGGCAAAACCTTCGGTGAAGCCAAAGCCGAACTCCGCCGAGGCATCGAAAACGTCGAAGTCGCTTGCGGCATTCCCATGATGATGCAGGGCTACAACCTCGAAGACGTCACCCCCGGCGTGGACGAAATGCAAATCCGCCAGCCGCTCGGTGTTGTCGCTGCCATCGTCCCGTTCAATTTCCCCGCGATGATCGCCTATTGGTTCCTGCCTTACGCCATCGCGTGCGGCAACACCTTTGTGCTAAAGCCCTCCGAGCGTGTGCCGCTCAGCATGATCCGCGGCCTACGAGCTTCTCGAAAAAACCGGCCTCCCAAAAGGCGTCGTTAATCTCGTCAACGGCGGCAAAGATGTCGTCAACGCTCTCTGCGATCATCCGCAAGTTCGCGCGATTAGTTTTGTCGGTTCCACTCCCGTCGCCAAGCATGTTTATGCGCGCTCAGCCGCCAGCGGCAAGCGCATGCAATGCCAGGGCGGCGCAAAAAATCGCGTCATCGTGCTTCCCGATGCGGACATGGAACTCGCCACGCAAATCATCAGCGACAGCGCATTCGGTTGTGCCGGCCAGCGTTGCCTCGCCGTTTCCGTTGCTGTCACCATCGGCGATGCGCAAAAAACTTTCCGCGATTCCATTGCCCACTCCGCTTCAACTCTCAAGGTCGGCAACGGCCTCGACTCCGGCGTTCAGATGGGCCCCGTCATTTCGCCCGACAGCAAACGCCGCATTGAATCTCTCATCTCCGCTGGCGTCGGCGAAGGCGCCAAAGCCATCCTCGACGGCCGCAACACCAAAATCCCCAACCTCGAATCCGGCAGTTTCCTCACTCCCACGGTTCTCGACTGCCTCCCCGCTTCAAGCCAGCTCGCCAACACAGAAATCTTCGGTCCCGTCCTAAGCCTCGTCCACGCCAATTCCATGGACGAAGCCTTGGAATTTCTCCGCCGCAGCCCCTACGGCAATCAAGCCTCTCTTTTCACCACAAGCGGCTCGGCCGCCCGCCGCTTCCGCTACGAAGCGCCTGCCGGAAACATCGGCATCAACATCGGCGTCGCCGCTCCCATGGCCTATTTCCCATTCAGCGGCTGGAAAGAAAGCTTTTTCGGCATCCTTCACGGCCAGGGCCGCGACGCCGTCGAGTTCTACACCGAATCCAAAATCGTAGTCGAGCGCTGGTCCCGCCAGGAAACCCGTAAGTTCTGATACAATCCGCCGCAGTTTCGTCTGACGGAGATTCCCCATCAATTTCGAACTCCGGTCCGCCTGTGCTCTAAAGGAGCTCTATATGCGCACGAATTCCTGGAAGCTCCCGCTACCTCTTCTTTTCGTAATGTTCCTGGCCTGCTCGCCTGTTCTTCGAGCACAAACTCCAACCCCTGCCGAAGCCAGTGACACCAAACTTGATGACATCGTCAAGGAGACTCAAAAACAAATTGGCGGCAAGAATATCGCCGGACTCGTTTGGTGGATTCCTGCTGAATTTTGGGAACAATCCGCCATTCAAGAGGGTTCTACGGCGGAAAAAGCGCGAGAGACCTTCGCCCCGCTGCGCGAATACACCATGGTCATCGTTGCCGTAGGCAAAGTGGGCCTCGGGAATATCACTTGGTCCTCCGAGAGCGACGTCCGGTCGAACACAACCTTGCGTGACTCCGATGGGCAATCCTACAAGCCAATAACAGATATTTCTCCCGATGCCGCGGGAATTGCCTCCGTCGTCAAACCGGTCCTCACAAACGTGCTAGGCCCGATGGGCCAGAGCCTGCAGATCCTCTTTTTTCCGGCCAAAACAACCACAGGAAAGCTCATCATTGATACGACTCAGGAGGGTAGCTTCTCGCTTTTGATTGAAAACTTGGCGGGACAAAAACAATCCGCTTTTGAATGGCGGCTGCCCCTGACCAGTTTGACTCCGCCGAAGTATTGCCCGGTCGGGAAAGAACGCGTCGAGGCCAACTGGAAATATTGTCCCTGGCATGGCAACAAGCTGGATGTACCGTCTTCCCCTGCTGTAGAGCCAAAAAAGAAAGAAGAAAAGCCCCAGTAGCGGCTTGACCAGTGCGCTGATGAGAGCTTCGGGATATGGGCGAACGTGCTTTGCAACCAGCTCCGTCCTCCGGAGTGTGAACGATTAACTTTCAGCCGTGAACTTTTAACTCTTTTTCATGCCCACAAATCCTCTCCATCTCGACGTGCACGAACAAATCGAATCCGCGCACACACTTGCCTCGAAGTTCTACACCGACCCCGCCATTCTCGACGCCGAAAAATCCCGCATCTTTCGCCGCACCTGGCAACTTGTCGGCACTCTCAACACTCCTTGTGGGGAAAGTGGCGAACAAAGCGCCACAAAACGCACCATCGCCGACCCCGAAACCTACTTCACCGCCGATGTCGTTGGCGAACCGGTCGTCATCGTTCGCGATAAACAAGGCACCCTGCGTGCGTTCAGCAACGTCTGCCGCCATCGCGCGGGCCCGATCGCCAACGGTAGCGGATGCAAAAATGTTCTCCGCTGCGGCTATCACGGCTGGACCTACACGCTCGACGGCCGCCTCATTGGCACGCCCGACGTTGAAGGCGTCGAGTTTTTTGATCGCAGCACCATGGGCATGGTGCCTCTACGCCTCGAAACTTGGGAGCAGCTCATTTTCGTCAACTTCGACCAAAACGCCGAGCCGCTCTCCACCTATCTAGGCAAGATTCCCGAGCAATCTCGTGGCTTCCAGTTCGAAGGCCTGCAACTCGTCGAACGCCGCGACTATGCCATTGATTGCAACTGGAAGATCTACGTTGACAACTATCTCGAGGGCTACCACATCCCCATCGCGCATCCCGGCCTGATGCGCGAGATTGATTATTCGCAATACCGCACCGACACTTATCGCTACTATTCCCAGCAGTTCGCTCCCATTCGCGCCATGAAGCCCGAAGATGCTGGCGAACGTTTTTACACGCCGGGTCCAGGTCTTCAGGAAGCGTTGTACTTCTGGATTTTTCCGAATCTCATGCTCAACATTTATCCGGACAATCTTTCGATAAATCTGATCGTTCCCCTATCGCATGACAAGACGCTCACGATTTTTGAATGGTTTTTTCACGACGCGCATTCGGAAAAAATTCGCGAACGTATCAAACGCGCTGTCGCGTTCAGTGATGAAGTTCAGCAGGAAGACATCGAGCTTTGCAAGAGCGTGCAGCGCGGACTAAACTCCGCGACTTATGACCGTGGCCGTTACTCCGTCAAACGCGAGAACGGCGTCCACCACTTTCACATGCTCCTCAGTGAATTTCTCTCCAAGGTGTAAGAAATCGCGAAGAGAAGTGAAGAGCAGGCAAAAGTTTTGAAGAATCTTGCGGCACCTAGATCCTAGAACTCAACGCCTGCGCCACCGCCACGCGCGCAGTGGAATCACGCACCACGAACTCCGGCTCGATCGCAATCTCTGGAACATACTCCTCGCGCTCTTCGATTTGGCTCACCAGAGTTTGCGCCGCGATCTCGCCCATCCGCAGCAGCGGCTGCCGCACTGTCGTCAGCCCTGGATTCGCAAAAGCCGCGCCGGGAATATCATCGAAGCCCACGACCGAAACATCCTGCGGCACACGCAATCCCGCTTCGCGAAGCGCCCATATCGCGCCAATCGCTGAAATATCGTTGTATGCAAACAGCGCCGTGAACGGCTCCTTCCGCGCGAGCAACTCTTTCGTAACGGGAAAGCCCACTTCCGGCGTGGAATCCTTGCTCTCAATCCGTATCGTAAGCTCCGGGCGAATTCGGATTCCAAGCTCCGACGCCACTTCCGTGATTGCGTTCCATCGCGTTTCGGAGTCAGAACTGAAAACCTGCCCTTGCACAAACGCAATTCTTTCGTGTCCCAATTCTTTCAAGTGTTCAAGCGCGAACCGCGCGGCGCGTTTGTGGTCCAGCACGATATTTGTTACGCCGGCGATTTGACGGTGTCCCGCGACAGCCACCGTCGGCAGCGAAGGCTCCGCCAGGATGGACGTGTCCACGGTGATAAATCCTTCCACGCCTCGCTCCACCAGCATTTGCGAATAGGTTTGCAGCAGCTTCGGATCGTGCCTGTGCACTACCGTCAGGAAAAAATAGTTTTGCCCCGTTAGATATTTCTCGATCCCGCTGATCACCTGCGAGCCGTATGCGTCGCCAATCTCTTCCGCGATCACCCCGATCGTAAACGTGCGCCTCATCCGCAACGTGCGCGCGAAGAAATCCGGCCGGTAATTCAGCTCCTGTGCAGCCGCAAGAATTCTTTTTTTTGTGTGTTCGGGAATCGAGCGAGCCGCGGGAGAATTATTCAGCGTCGCGGATACCGTTCCCGCGGCCAGGCCCAGATGCTTCGCAACCGTCTTGAGCGTAACTTTCTTGTTCTCTCTGCGGGGCCCGTCGTTCTTTTTGTGTGTCGGTGTCATGTACACGGCCTCGGCAAACTTCCGCCTGCTGGAAACGGAGTGCAGCCCTCCTGCATCGCATCTTGTCCCAGCGCGCACTACGCCACAATATCGAAAGTATAGCAGGGACAAGTCCCAATCCGCTCTTGCTGCGGCTTCTCCAACGCTCTCTCCGCCGACTGCATCCGACACGGACATTCGCTTGCGGCAAAAGCCCCTTGCGCTAGAATTGTCGAGATGCTTCGTAACCTCGCTCGGCTTTTCGCTCCTCCCATCTTTCTAATTCTTCTGGTTTTCGTTGCATCTTTCCCGCAAGAATTGCGCGCGCAGAGCACAGCCGTCCCGCTTCCACCCTCGGCGAAATTGCCTACCCCAAGAGCCAAGCGATCCGGCTTTTCTCCTGTCCCGAAATTCAAAGACGTCGCGAAAGATCTCGGCCTCACGGTCTCTCACATCTCCACCGGCGAAAAACGATACATCGTCGAATCCATGAGCGGCGGCGTCGGCCTCTTCGATTGCGATGACGACGGCCGCCTTGACATAGTCATCGTCAACGGCTCCTCCGTCGACCGCTACCAAAAGGGCGGTGACCCGATGGTCACGCTCTATCATCAGGAGCCCGACGGCACGTTCAGGGACATCACGAAAGAAGCCGGCCTCATGCGCCTCGGCTGGGGCATGGGCGTCGCCGTCGCCGACTACGACAACGACGGCAAGCTCGACCTCTTCGTCACCGGTTACGGCGGTAACCTCCTCTACCGCAACGTCGGCGGCTGCAAGTTTGAAGACGTAACGGAAAAAGCCGGCGTTCGAGGCGGCGGCTTCAGCACCGGCGCTGCCTGGGGCGATTACGATCGCGACGGCAATGTCGACCTCTTCGTATCGCGCTACGTCCACGTCGACATCGCCCATATGCCCGCCCCCGGCAGCAATAAATTCTGCCAATACAAAGGACTCGAAGTGCAGTGCGGCCCGTGGGGACTCGTCGGCGAGAGCGATCTTCTCTACCACAATCGCGGCGACGGCAGCTTCGAAGAAGTCTCGCAAAAAGCCGGCGTTCACGACGACACCGGCTACTACGGCCTCGGCGTCATGTGGTCCGACTACGACAATGACGGCTGGCCCGATCTCCTGGTTGCGAACGATTCCGTCCCGAACTATCTCTATCACAACAATCGCAACGGCACTTTTTCCGAGATCGGCATGCTCTCCGGAATTTCCCTTAGCGGCGAAGGCATGCAACTCGGCAACATGGGCGTGGATTTCGCCGACTACGACCACTCCGGCCGGTTTAGTCTCTTCATCACCACGTTTCAAGAGCAGCCCAAAGCTCTTTGGCGGAACACGGGCGCGAATGGCTTCGAGGACGTTAGCTGGGCGTCTGGCATTGGACGCCCGAGTTATCCCGACGTCTGCTGGGGCACCAGCTTTTTCGATATGGATAATGATGGCTGGCTCGATCTGCTGATTGCCTGCGGGCACGTCTATCCGCAGATCGATTCTCTCGAAAACGGCCCGCATTACCGCCAGCCGCTTTTTCTCGAGCGTAACAATCGCGACGGCACCTTCGACGAAGTCTCCAAAGAAGCCGGCCTCACGGACTTGCCGCTGAAATCCCGCCGCGGCGCAGCCTTCGGCGACATATTTAACACCGGCAACATCGACGCCGTCCTTCTCAACGTCGGCGAACCTCCGTCTCTATTGCTCAACTCCAACAACGACGGCAACCACCGCGTTTTGTTCAAGTTGATCGGAACGAAGAGCAATCGCGCCGCCATCGGCGCCCGCGTAACCATCCACGCTGGTGGCGTCCGCCAAATTGGAGAAGTGCGCGGCGGCGGCAGTTATCTCTCCCAAAACGATCTGCGCCTCCATTTCGGCCTCGGCAAATCCGCAAAAATCGACTCCGTCGAAATCCGCTGGCCTAGCGGCAAAGTCGAAACGCTTGAAAATCTGGCTGGTGATTCCATCTACACGATCATCGAGGGTTCCGGCATCCGTGACACAAATCCCCTTCCGCCGGTCGGATCCTCCACACTCCCGGCTGGAAATCACTAGCAGCTCCGGCAGATCCAAGAAAACTGGAAAAGGAACGGGAGGATTCTTGGCTTGTAGGGTGCCACCCCCGGTGATTTCGTAAAGTGGCAAGCTAAGGACTACGGGTGACGATGTCCGTAAGAGTGGCAGGGAAAGGACTTACAGGAGGGCGTTTTTGCGTGTCGGTGCAACAGGTGGACGAATAAAGAGAAACAGGGACATGAAGAGTGAGCGGTAGCTCGGAGCACTTGAGGGGCTGGCGTGGGCGAAACATGGGAAATGGTAGCAGGAGAGTAACCGATTGTCATATCATATTATTAGTTTACTGAAATGCAATTCGAATCGCGGTACGCGGATTCGAATAAGAGAGGCGGAAGGCGATGGGTTTGAAGGAGTTGGGCGGGGATTGATTGGTTTGATACGGCTGTGGAAACATGTGGAAAAGGCAAGAGCCCCCGTTTAAAACCGACACGTGGGACACCCGGCAGGCCGTCATCAAGACGCTAATTTGCAAGGGACTGGATCAGCGGCAAACGGCAAGAGCCGCCCGCCGCCGAGCAAGAAGAACGCAGGCCTGAGCCTGCCCAGAGACGCCTTCTTACATCAATTCGAGTTCGCCTGGATTTTACCGCTGGCCGTCAGCCGATCGAGCCACCGCCGAGCGGTAGCCGATTCCCGCCGATCCGCGTGATCTCTCAGAAATCCGCGCAGAGTCTGCGCCGCATCCTCATAGCGCCCTACCGCCGTCAGCGTTTGTGCGACCAACAGCCCGATCTCCGGCGCCTTTCCATGCGACCCCACGAGCGCCTCCTGCGACATTTTCAGCGCCTCGTCATACTGTTCATGCTGGTAATACGCTTTCGCCAGCGTCCAACGCGTCTCCCACGTTCCGGCAGCATCCAACTGCAGCGACTTCTCCAGCGGCTCGATTGCCGCGTCACATTTCCCCTGATCGCAAAGCGCCATTCCGAGCGCCGCAAAAGCCCGTGCATGATTCGGATCGATCTGCGTGGCTTTTTCCAGCGCGTTTTGCGCCTGCGCCCAGTTGCCTTGTTTCAAGCACAGCACGCCTTGTACATACAACACGTCCGGATGCCCGGGCGCCAGCCGCATTGCTTCGCCCACATGTTTCTCTGCTTCTCCTATCTTGTCCACACTCAGCGCTCGCAATCCTTTGTCGATGGCTTCCTTTGCTTTCGGTGCGAGCACCGGTCTCCCAGGAACTCCCGCGGTACTTCCTGCCGCCAGAGTTCGCCTCAGGTAGACATCTACTTGTGTTCTCCCGGCGACGCGGACCGAAACTTCCTTTTGTACGTTCGCGTATCCTGCCGCTTCCACAATCACGGTAAATTCGCCTAGATAGTTCACCACAAACACGGCGTGCCCGCGCGAAGTCTCTCCCTGGCCGCTTGGAATGGATCCGTCTCGGTAGAGTTTCACCATCGCCGCTTTCGCGATCGGCTCTCCCGAACTATCGTGCACAGTCACCGTGATTTCCGATCCGTTCCCGAAGGACTCGCGTTCCGCGCTTCCACTGTCCTGGCAGCAAGCTGGTAGTGCGAACAACAGGCAAGAGAATATCGGCAGTATGAATCGCGCGAGGCACAGACGCGCGCATTCCCTGGCTCGCACCCGAGTCCGTGCTTGGACCCATATTCGGGCCCATCTGGGGGGACAACGCATGACAGCCTCGACGAATTGGCGCGAGCCTAGTCCTCCACGCTAATTGCGTCAAGCAAAACGTTTTGTTTTTCCTGTTTTTCTTCGTGGCCGGTGGGTGCCTGAGTGCGACGCCCTCATCTACCTCGGAGGGCGATCCTCTGAGTAGCGTGCTATGGCGTCACAGAGATTTTCTTGCCTGAATATTGCACGGACTTGTCCGCGTTTTCGGTGAGAGCGCCGCCGGTTCCGTGATTTTCGCTGACAAAGACGACGCGGAAGGTGCGCTTCTCGAGCATGCCGGGGAAAGAACCGGTGCGATCGCCGATGGTGAGAGTGTGGGTGGCGTCATCCCATGAGAAGGGAATCGTTGCGTGGACACCTTTCTCGTAGTTGTAGGTGTCGTTCTCGTCTTCGTAGAGCGTGAACGCGCCGTTCGCGCCGCGATAGACGCGGAGTTCGATCGGGTCGGCCGGTTTTTCGGCAGCGTATTCGACGTCTGGACCGAGCGGAAGAATGGAGCCGGCGCGGACGTAAAGCGGCATGCGATCGATCGGAGATGGCGCGTCGTGCGCGCGGCCGCCCTGGATTGCAGCGCCGGTCCAGAAGTCATACCACTTGCGCGTTGGGAAGATAGAGATGGCGAGTGGTCGCGCCGGTTCGGTGACGGGATTCACGAGGATCGCGGGGCCGAACAGAAATTGGTCGCCGATATTTTGCGCGCGAACGTCTGTCGCGGAAGTCCATGACCAGCGGGCGCATGATCGTGTAGCCCTCGCTGGTCGTCTTCCAGGCGAGCGAATAAATGTAAGGCATCAGGCGGTAGCGGAGATTGTCGTAGGCGACGAGAGTTTTCTGCGCGTCGGGTCCGTAGGACCAGAGCTCGTTCTGATTGGTCGTGCGCGTGCCATGCGCGCGGAAGATGGGGCAAAACGTGCCGAACTCGAACCAGCGGACGAAGAGTTCGCGGTAGGCGGGATCATCGGGATTTGCGGAGACGAAGCCGCCGATGTCGGTCGTCCAGTAGGGAAGGCCGGAGAGGGAGTAGTTCAGGCCGGCGGGAATCTGGCGGCGGAAAGTTTCCCAGTTGGGGTTGACATCGCCGGACCAGGTGGCGACGGCGTTGCGCTGCGCGCCTGCGAAGGCGGAGCGCGAGAGGATGAAGACGCGCTTTTGGTCGGAAGCTGCGCGCTGGCCCTCGTAGACGGCCGTGGTGGTCAGCAGAGGAAACTCGTTGGCGTAGCGCGCGCCATTGCCGCTGGCGCACCTTGTTGGTGACGAGGAGATTGGTCTCGCGACCTTCGGTTTCCGGCTCGGTCGTGTCCAGCCACCAGGCGTCGACGCCAATCTTGAAGAGAGCGTTCGTTCATCAGGTTCCAATAGTATTTGCGGGCCTCGGGATTGAAGGCGTCGTAGAGCGCCATGCCGAGGGGATGAAAGCTCTGGACCTTGGTGCGGTCAATGAAAAAGCCGCGCTTGTCCATGTCGTCGTAGACGGGCGAGCCGGGACGGAAATAGGGCCAGA
This sequence comes from uncultured Acidobacteriota bacterium, assembly GCA_963727945.1. Lineage (GTDB taxonomy): Bacteria > Acidobacteriota > Terriglobia > Acidiferrales > UBA7541 > Acidiferrum. The sequence goes on along the minus strand of CAVSIW010000042.1, from coordinate 78,561 downwards.
CGGAAATCATGAGGTGAAAGTTGTCTTTGTGGAGTGCCGTCGATCATGCCTTTCGGATCGGGATAATTCTTGTTGAAGACGGGCTCGCCCATGGTGTTCCACCAGAACCAGTCCTGAACGATGTTGTCCAGCGGGATGTGCAGGTCGCGGTATTTTTGCGCGATGGCGAGCAGTTCCTGCTGCGAGTCGTAGCGATTCTTGCATTGCCAGTAGCCGTAGGCCCACTTGCCGAACAGAGGCGCGGCGCCGGTCAGTTCGCGATAAGCGGCGATGATGCGGTCGAAATCGGGGCCGTAGAGAAAGTAATAGTCCATCGAATCGGAGACTTCGGAACTGAGGTAGAAGGCGTGGACGAAGCGATTGTTGAAGCGGCTGCGCGAGCCGTTGTTCCAGAAGATGCCGTAGCCGTTGCTGGAGAGAAGAAACGGCACGGAGATGTTGGTGTTGTCCTGCGAGAGGTCCACGGATTCTCCGCGGTAGTTCCAGACACCAGCCTGATGCTGGCCGAGGCCGTAGAAGGCTTCCTGTGTGTCCCACATGTTGACGAAGCGCTCGGAGTGATGGGTCTTCTCGCCGTTGACCTCGGTTGGAGTGAGCGTGCGCGTGTTTTCCTGCGTGAGTTTGTGACCGGCGGAGTCGTAGAAAATAATCGAGCTGTCGGCGCGGGTGACTTCGATTTTTAGGCGAGAAGTGGTCAGCGTGATGAGTTTTGGGTCGTCAGTGTGTAGAGAAAAGCCGGGCTTGGGCCAGGATTTTTTTGTGACAAGAAAATCGGTGCGTTGCGGGACGTCTCGTTCAAGGGAGTAAACGACGTGGACGATCGAGTCCGTGCAGACCTGGAATTTCAGGAAGCCAGATTGGAGAACGAGGACCACGCCATCGGGTTGCTGCTCGAAGGAGGCGACAGGGTTGAGAGGCACCCACTGGGCCCTGAGAGAAGGCGCGGCCGCGAGAAAAAATAGGACAAAGAGGGGAGCGAGGTACTTGTGGGGATGCAAAAAGGAAATAAGTCGCATGAAAATCATGGAACTCCGTGTACGATAACGTTATTTTGGGGCGAAAGCTCGAGGGCACATTGTCACCGAGGCTCGGGGCGTTGTCAATGGTCTTTGTAAACGGCGATATTCGGTCGGGGAGGCGGACCGGAATCGGCAAGTCTAAGAAAAATAAGGGGAAGATTCGCGATTGAGAGCTTTTTGTGATACAAGGCGTGGGATGCGGCCGAAGCATCGTCGGGTCTAGGGGTATCTTGAGCGCTGAGGAGGATCGGAATGGTGCTCTGTGGGAGAATCTGCATGCTGGCATTTCTTCTGGCATTCGGCCCGGAGTTTGTGGCGACATCAGCAGGGGATGGAGCTCAAAGAAGCGAGAAACTGATGGCTCTAGTCGACAAGAGGGAGTTTGGGCAGATGCCGGACGGGACGACGATTGAGTCTTATACGCTTTCCAACGCTCTGGGCGCTTCGGTGAAGTTGATTACGTACGGCGCCACGATCGCTGAGCTGAAGGTTCCGGACAAGAATGGAAAGATGGGCGACGTGGTGCTGGGATTCGACAATCTACAGGGATATTTGGGACCGCACCCTCACTTTGGCGGAGCGATTGGGCGGTACGGCAACCGGATCGCCAAGGGGAAATTCACGCTGGACGGCAAGGATTATCAGTTGGCGATCAACAATGCGCCGAACAGTTTGCATGGCGGGCCCACTGGATTTGACCGGCGGGTGTGGAAAGGAGAGGCGCTGGCGGGGAAAGGCGTGCGGTTCACATATCTCAGCAAGGACGGCGAGGAGAACTTTCCCGGCAACCTTATCGTGACGGTAACCTACTCTCTGAGCGACTCGAACGAACTGAAAATCGAATACACGGCCGAGACGGACAAAGACACGGTCGTGAATCTGACGAACCACAGCTATTTCAACTTGTCAGGATCCGGGGATATTCTGAACTACATTCTTTATTTGAATGCTGCCAAGTACACCCCGGTGGATTCGACGCTGATTCCGACAGGCGAAATTGCAAGTGTGGAGAACACGCCGCTGGATTTCCGAAAGCCCACGGCGATCGGAGCGCACATCGCGGAAATAAAGGACATCGGCGGCTACGACCACAATTATGTCTTGAACGGAAAGGCGGGGACGCTGCGGATTGCCGCGCGGGTGACGGACCCGGAGTCGGGAAGACAGATGGAAGTGTGGACGACGGAGCCGGGAGTGCAGTTTTATTCGGCGATCGGTCTGAATGGAAGCATTACCGGGAAAGGCGGCATAGCGTACCCGAAGTACGGCGCGATTTGCCTGGAAACCCAGCACTTTCCGGACTCGCCGAACCAGCCAAATTTTCCGTCGACGGTTTTGAAGCCGGTGACAAAATTTCATTCCGAAACGATTTACAAGTTCTCGGCGAAATAGGGCCGGGCCCGAGTGAGCAGAAGAAATCCGAGTTTTTCTTTTTCAGTGGCCTAAGAAGCACGCAGAGGAGAAGCGCTTCGGAGCTCTATGACTACTCTTTACGCGTTTGTCGAACCTACTCGCCTCGTACATCTCTCCACCGTTGACGTCATCATCGTCGTTTTCTATTTCGCGTTGGTACTGGCTATCGGATTCTACCTCCGCGGCCGCGCGAACACCGGCGAAGATTTCTTCATGGCCGGTCGCGAAATGACGGCCTGGGTGGCTGGGCTTAGCTTCCTCTCCGCGAACCTCGGCGCTTTGGAGCTAATGGGCTGGGCGGGCTCGGCGTATCAATACGGAATTCTGGCGACGCATTGGTATTGGATTGGCGCCATCCCGGCGATGCTGTTTCTCGCGCTGGTGATGATGCCGTTCTACTACATTTCCAAAACTCACTCCGTTCCAGGTTATTTGAAATTGCGTTTTGGAGAACCGGCGCGCGCCGTGTCAGCGGTTTCGTTCGCGTTCATGACCGTGCTGATGAGCGGCGTCAACATGTTCGCCATGGCCAAGGTCATGCAGATTGTTTTGGGCTGGGATATCAATTTCAGCATTTGGGTGTCGTCGTTGACTGTGGCGGTGTATGTCACGCTCGGCGGTCTGCGATCGGCCATTTTTAATGAAGTGTTGCAGTTTTTCTTGATCTGGGCGGGCGCGCTGCTGATTCCTATACTTGGTTTGTACGAAGCCGGTGGCTGGAGCAACCTGAAGATCCAGATCGCGCACAGGGCGTCGGAACAGTACGTTCACCTGTGGTCTGGCTTGGGTTCGTTCACCAGCAATCCGATGGGGATTCACTGGACCGGCATTGTGTTTGGGCTGGGTGCGGTCATTTCCATGGGTTATTGGACGACGGATTTTCTTGTCGTGCAACGCATCCTGGCCGCTAAAGATATTCGCAGCGCGGAGATGGCGCCAATCATCGGAGCAGGATTCAAGATGTTGGTGCCGCTAATCGTCATTCTGCCGGGACTTTTGGGCTTGGCCGTGCTCCCGATGAAGCTCGTACCCGAATCGGTGGCGGCGATAACCGGAGCGCACAGCTATAACGACGTGCTTCCGCTGATGCTCGCGCGCTACTGCGGTCCTGGACTGCTGGGCCTCGGGATTACCGCGTTGATCGCGGGTTTCATGTCCGGCATGGCTGGGAATGTGAGCGCGTTTACAACCGTTTGGACCTATGACATTTACCGGCCGCTGATCAATAGCAAGGGCACCGACCATCACTACGTGAACATGGGCCGGTGGACAACCGTGATCGGCGTGCTGATCAGCGTCGGCACCGCATACTTGGTTATGCAGTTCGCAAGCATCATGGACTATGTACAGGCGCTGTTCAGTTTCTTTATTGCGCCGCTGTTCGGTACCGTCATCCTCGGCATGTTGTGGAAGCGAGCGACAGGCCCTGGCGGTTTCTGGGGCTTGCTCTGCGGCACGGTGTCTTCGGTCAGCATGTGGGCTTGGGTGAAAGCTGATCCATCGGCGCTGCGTTATGTGGCGCTCTCGCCGAATGCCAAAGCGCTGGCGCAGGATATGTATCAAGCACTGTGGTCCTTTCTCGTGTGCGTGATCGTGACGGTTGTGGTGAGTTTGGCGACGAAACCGAAGGCTGACGCGGAATTGACCGGCTTGGTTTATGGAATGACCGAAGTTCCGTCCGTTGGAAACATTCCTTTGTATCAAAAGCCTATTTTCTGGGCCGGAGTGGTGGTCGTCGTGTTTTTTGTTCTGAATATTATCTTCTGGTAGGTGTTGTAGCCGGAGGTTCGCAGCATGGTTTCTATTTGGTTTTTCATCGGGATATCGTTGCTCTTCAACGGAGTGCTGATCTTGTGCGCAGGCCTCTACGAGATATGGCATCCGCCTGCCGTGGAAGCGCAGGTGCATTTGTTTAGTTTGCACGCGAGCGTGTGGTGGGGTGCGCTCATGACAGTGGTGGGCGCGGTGTATTGCTATTCCTTCAAACCGGGGCAGAAAAAAGCTTGATGATGGAGAATGGCCACGTCTGGTTCGGCTGAGGTTGAGATTGTTTGAATTTGCCGCTCAGTTGGCGGAAGTAGATTGATCCTCAGCGAAAATGGAATGCAATGCCGGATAAATCCGGCGGTAGGTTTGATAGCCGCGCTGCATAGAGGCGCTGGTTTCTTTGCTTGCGCTCACACGTTTCGCAACTCGCACTGCGGAGTCGCACGCTTCATCCACACTCTTCCAACAACCTGAACCGACACCGGCGAGTATGGCAGCGCCATAAGCCGCGCCTTCTTCCGCTTTCAAGATTTCAACTTCGTGGGCGTAAACGTCCGCTTGGATTTGCTGCCAGAGCGGCGAGCGAGCGCCTCCGCCGCCGAGGCGGATGCGTTCGACCGGAACATGGATTTCCTCGAAGATGCTGAAAGTGTCTTTCAAGCTATAGGCAACGCCTTCGAGAACCGCGCGGATGAGATGGGCGCGGGTGTGCGAGGCGGAAAGGCCGACGAATGCCGCGCGAGCGAATGGATCGAGATGAGGAGTTCGCTCGCCCATCAGATACGGCGCCCAGAAAGCGCCTCCGGAGCCTGCTGGAATCTTGGTGGCTTCAGCAGCGAGACGTTCATAGGGATCGCGGCCGTCGTCGGGGCCGGCGCCAAAGCGATCGCGGAACCAGCGCAGAGAGAGTCCGGCGGATTGCGTTACCCCCATGACGTGCCAGCGTCCGGGAATGGCGTGGCAGAACGTATGCAGGCGGCCTTTGGGATCGAGCGATGGACGATCGGTTGCGGCAAAGACTACGCCGGAAGTTCCGATGGTGGCGCTGACAACTCCTGCGCGCGTGATGCCCATGCCGACAGCTCCGGCAGCCTGATCGCCGGCTCCGGCGACGACGGGAGTTCCCGCGCGGAGACCGGTTGTGTCTGCTCCTGCTTGGGAGAGTTTGCCGCAAACATCCTGCGATTCGAAGAGCTTCGGAAGTAGTTTTGCGTCGATACCTGTTTTGGAGAGGAGTTCGCTCGACCAAGTGCGACGTGCGACGTCAAGCATCAACGTTCCGGAAGCGTCGGCGACGTCTATGGCGGATTCGCCGGTGAGGCGGAGGCGGACGTAGTCTTTCGGCAGCATGATTTTGCGGACGCGCTGCCAGTTTTTTGGTTCGTGCTCGCGGACCCAAAGAAGTTTGGTGAGCGTGAAGTTTGTCAGCGGGGGATTGCAGGTCAACTGGATGAGGCGATCGAGGCCGATGGTGCGCTCAAGTTCCTTGGATTGGGCTTCGGTGCGCTGATCGCACCAGATAAGCGCCGGGCGAATGACTTCGTCGTTTTCATCGAGAAGGACGGCGCCGTGCATCTGGCCGGAAAAACCGACGGCGGCGATGGATTCGGCTGCGAGGCCTGAGGCCTGGAGGGCTTTGCGAACCGCGAGCGCTGCGGCGCGCCACCAGTCGCGCGGGTCTTGCTCTGCCCAGCCGGGTTGCGGGCTGGCAAAATTCGCGTGCTCTTCCGTGCCCGAGGCGAGGACGGTGCCGTGGTCGTCGAGGATGACGGCGCGGGTTCCGCTCGTTCCAACATCAATGCCGAGGATTGGGATGGGCCCTCCTAGTTTGGCCGATGACTGCGAAGTCGTCCCGGCGGGGAAGAGAACTGTCTGGCGATATTAGGCGAACATGCCCCGCGCATGTGTTCCGTTAACGTTCACGGTGGACATTTAAGACTAGCAGCGTGAGCTTGTCAACGCAGCAAGGCAGAAGGCAGGCCATCTAGGCTGCGTGATTGACAAGCTGCGGCGCGGAACACACAATGCGTGCGCTTGCGCTGTTGCGGACGGCGCAAGACGATTTGTGTGAGCCATTGCAAGAAATATTAAAACGGCTACCGAGAGGACCGACGAGAATCGCATGCCAATTCCGGAATTCACGACGATGCAGTGCAGGATCGAAGATTCGCTTGCGTACATCACATTGAACCGGCCTGAAGTTTTAAACGCGATGAACTTGGCGTGGCCGAAAGATTTGCTGGCGATTTGCGCGATGCTGGCTGCGAACAAGAAAGTGAAAGTGGTGGTCATCTCCGGCGCGGGACGGGCGTTTTGTTCGGGCATCGACTTGAAGGCGCTTTCGGGAGCGGGGATTCCTCTGGAGTGGTTCCGCGAAACAGAGACGGCATTTCGCGCGGTGGAGGAGCTGGATCAATTTGTTGTTTGTGCGATGCATAAGTACTGCATTGGCGGCGGGCTGCAGCTGAGTTTGGCGAGCGATCTTCGAATCGCGACAGACACGACGCAATTTGCGTTGACGGCGGTGAAAGAATGCCTGATACCGGGCATGGGTACGTTTCGTCTGGCGCGTTACATCGGATTGGGGCGCGCGAAACGCATCGCCCTGACAGGCGAATACTTCACGGCGCGGGAAGCTTATGCGATGGGATTGGTGGATTACCTGGTGCCGGAAGCGGATTTTGAAGCCAAAGTGAAAGAAGTGACGCAAAACTGCTTGAAGACTGCTTCCGAAGGGCAAAGACAAACAAAGCACCTGCTGGGGCTGGCGTTTGATTTGAATTGGAATGATTTTCTGAAGGAATATATGGCGAGTCAGGGGAAGACGCTGGCATCCGATGAACACCGTGAAGCCATGGCGGCTTACCGTGAAAAACGTGAGCCGAAATTTTCCTAGGCTTGTCGGGATTGGCGGAGATAGGAGTTCACACGATGAGTGATTCGAACGAACCAATCGATCGCAGAGAATTTTTGGGCAAGTCAGCGGCTTTGATTGCGGGAGGGGTGGCGCTGCCGAGCACCGCGCTTTCATACGAGAGGATCCTAGGCGCGAACGACCGCATTTCGCTTGCACATATCGGGACAGGGAGCCGCGGAGGAGATTTGGCCTGGATTGCAGCGCAATTGAAGACGACCCAAAATGCCGAAATCAACGTGGTCTGCGATTTGTGGAAGCTGAACCGGGAGAAAGCGGCGGCGACAAATGCGAAATATTATGGGCGTGCGCCGCGAACGTTTCAGTATCTGGAGGATGTGCTTGCCCTGAAAGACGTGGACGGAGTGATCATTTCCACGCCGGAACACGCCCACTCGCCGATTGTGAAAATGACTGTGGAGGCGGGCAAGGACGCATACGTGGAAAAGCCAATGGGCAACGTGCTGGCCGAAGTGAAGGCAGCGCGCGACGCGGTTGCGAAGAGCGACCGTATAGTTCAGGTCGGTACACAACATCGCAGCGAGCCGTATCAAAGGGCTGCGCATGACTTGGCGCAGACAGGCGCGCTCGGGGAAGTGAGCAAAATCGAGATTGTTTGGAATTATCACGGTCCGAGATGGCGTGGACGCGAGGAAACAAAATTGATCCGCGAAGAAGACACGGATTGGCGCAAGTGGCTGCTGACGAAGCCTTACCGGCCGTTTGATCCGAAGGTGTATTGCGAGTTTCGTTTGTACAAGGAATTTTCCGGAGGGATTCCGGATCAGTGGATGAGCCACGCGATCGATCTCGTGCATTGGTTCATGAAGGACAATTTTCCGCGTTCGGCTGTGGCGCATGGCGGAATTTTTGCCTGGCGCGATGGCCGTGAGAACGCGGATACGTTTCAGGCGCTGTTCGAATATCCTAAGGGCTTTCTGGTGAGCTACGCGACAAGCTTTGGAAATGATGCACCGTCCTCGACGCGCTACATGGGAAAGAAGGCGACGCTTACCAACATCGGCGGAGAAGGCAGCCCGCGCTATCAATTGGTCGAAGAGAAGGGGAATCATGAGGATGACGCGGACATCGACAAGAAGAGACCGGCGAAGTACATTCTTCCGCCAGGTGAAACGAAACTTCCGCCGCTCGGAATAGACGACAGGACGCTGGAGCACATGACGAACTGGTTCGAATGTATGAGGTCGCGGCAGCAGCCGCATTGCACCGTGCAGGATGGGTTCGCGCATTCTGTTGCGAACATGATGTCTACGGAAGCCTACTGGTCTGGAAAGAAACAATACTGGGATGCGGCAAGCGAGACGTTCAGCGATCGCGCTCCAGGGAGTTGAATTGCGTTCGGCCGAGCGCGCCGGAGAAGTCGCGATTAAGTTCGATCAAGAGAGATACTTGATGGTTTGTTCGATCAACTTCGAAGTTGGACCATACGGCTCGCCGACGGCGTCGAACTCCATCGAACAATAGCCGCGATAATTGCTGGCCTTAAGAATTTCGAACGATCTATTCATGTCCACGCTGAATTGCTTGCCGTCATCATCGGCCTCGGCGTCTTTCACGTGACAAATATTGTAGGCATGCTGAAACATCGCCTGCAGAGCGCGATAATTGAAATCGGTGTCGCCAGTCAGCATGGAATTTGCGAAGTCGGGCAGGGCGCGAAGATATGGATGGTTGACGGACTCGATGACTTTGACGAGGAAGAACGCATCTTCGCTAATCAGATCGTCGTTCTCAAGCGTGACGACTATATTTTTGTCCGCGGCGTATTCGGTCACTTGGCGCAGGCTTTCCGCAGTGCGCTCGAGGTTTGGGGAAGAATTCTTCGGGGCGACGATGTGCGTGCGTATGCCGGGTGAGCCGATGCGCACAGCGACGTCCACCCACTTCTTTGCGTATTCGACAGCCGTTACGCGCGCGGAGGCGTCGGCATCGTAGAAACTTTTGACCGCACTGACGGCAATGTTTACGGCGCGCACTTTGGTCTTCTGCAAAATCTGCAGGAAATCATCGAGATAGTCTGGCAGCATTGACGTGAAATGGCGGCTATGAGGTTCAATGTTATGAATGTTGAATTTTGCGGCGACATGCGCCGGGAATTCGAGGAGGTTCATTCCGGGGAAGTTGCTATCGCGATCGCGATTGTCTGGGCTCACGATGTACGCGCGAAATGGGTAGGACGCAACGGAGATTCGCTCGCGCGGGTGGGCGGGAAAAGTAATATGGGGTTCGGCGGAGGGATTTGCCAGGGCACCTGGCGCACTGGCCGCTGTGAGCCCGCCAGCCGCTAAAGCAGAGAGCTTGCCCAGGAACACGCGCCGTGTGAGTGGGTCCATTCGCTGCAATTATCCCGGTTGAAAGACTTCGGCGGGGAGCAGCATACCACTTTGAGGAAGGCGGTTGCCGCTTCGCAGATTTTTCGGTGTTGCCACTGTCTGCCGATTGCCGAACAAGTCGCAGAAAAGTGGCTTGCGCCAAGCTGGCTTGACGCAAGGCGCGAAGGTGAATAGCCTGTCGCTGGACGACATAAAGGTGTGTGGCTGGATTGTCCGAATGACGAAACCTTTGGCCAATGTCGAATCGGAAGCGACAAGCGTTCGCGAAGGCGAATTGCTGTGGACGCCGAGTGCTGCGCAGATTGAAGAGGCAAACCTGACGCGGTTCGCGAAATGGCTTTCACGCGAACGGGGATTGCGGTTCGAAAATTACGAGGGGATGTGGCAGTGGTCCGTGAACGATCTTGAAGCGTTTTGGCAAGCGATGTGGGATTACTTCGGCGTTGAATCGTCCCAACCGCACACGCGAGTGCTCGGCAAACGCGCGATGCCGGGGGCGGAGTGGTTTCCTGGGGCGCGGCTCAACTACGCGCAGCATGTTTTGAGGAACGAACGAGCCGGAACCGATGCGGTCTTGTTTAAGAGCGAGACTACGCCGCTCACCGGCGTGCCGTGGGAAAGTTTTGCGGGCCAAGTGCGCATTCTCGCGACGCGGCTTCGCGATCTGGGTGTGCGCCCCGGCGACCGGGTTGTGGCCTTCATGCCAAACATTCCCCAAACCATGATCGCGATGCTGGCGACAACGGCGATTGGCGCTATTTGGGCGTGCTGCTCGCCGGACTTCGGTTCGCGCGGTGTGATTGACAGGATTCAGCAGCTCACGCCGAAAGTACTTGTGTGTGTGGACGGCTACCGGTACGGTGGCAAAACATTCGAGCGAAAGAGGGAACTCGCCGAGATTATCGCGGCGCTCGAAGGTCTCGAGCACGTCATCTATTTGCCCTATTTGAATGTCGACGATCGCAAAGGTCCGAGCGAGAGCTCGTTGGTTTGGGATGATTTGATGAATCGGCCAGCCGTCTCCCAAGAGAGTTTCGAATTCGAACAGATTCCATTCGATCACCCGCTTTGGGTGCTGTTTTCATCGGGCACAACAGGACTGCCGAAAGCGATCGTGCAGAGTCACGGCGGCATTCTCCTCGAGCAACTGAAGTTGCAACACTTTCACATGGACTACCACGCCGGCGAGCGCGCATTTTTCTTCACGACATCGGGATGGATGATGTGGAATTTTCTGGCGAGCATGCCGTTGAGCGGCGTGTGCCCGGTTTTGTACGACGGAAACCCGGCTTACCCAACGCCGGATGTGCTTTGGAAGGTGGCGCAGGATTCGCGCGCGAGCTTTTTCGGCGCGAGCCCCGCGTATGTTGATGTCATGGCCAAGGCCGGAATCGTGCCGCGCGAACGGTTTGACTTGTCGCATCTGCGGGCGATTATGCCGGCAGGTTCACCGGTGTCGCCGGAATGCACGGCGTGGTTCTACCGAAATGTGAAGCAAGATGTTTGGATCGCGACGGGCAGCGGCGGAACGGATTGCTGCACAGGTTTTGTCGGCGGCGTCCCGACGCAGCCGGTCTATGCCGGTGAGATTCAGGCGCGTTCGCTGGGCGTAGCGGCGCATGCATTCAATGAGAAGGGCGAGAGCGTGGTTGATGAGGTCGGAGAACTCGTGCTGACCGAACCGATGCCGTCGATGCCGATCTACTTTTGGAATGACAAGGATGGCTCGCGTTATCGCGAGTCTTATTTCGATGAATATCCGGGCGTTTGGCGGCACGGCGATTTTTTCCGTATTAACCGGCGCGGCGGCTGTTTCGTACTGGGAAGATCGGACGCAACGCTGAACCGCCTGGGAGTACGCATCGGCACGGCCGAAATCTATCGCGCGCTCGCGCAGTTGGAAGAAATTGAAGACGCTCTTGTTGTGAATCTTGACTTGCCGGGCGGCAGGTTCTTCATGCCGCTGTTTGTGAAGCTGGTGGATGGGCTGCGATTGGATGCCGATCTCGAGCGAAAAATCTGCGATCGGCTCAAGCGTGAATACACGCCTCGCCATGTTCCGGACCGGGTTATTCAGGCGCCGGGAATTCCCATGACGCTGACGCGCAAAAAGATGGAAGTGCCGGTGCGCAAGATTCTGCTCGGTGCGCCCGTCGAACAGGCTGCCAATCGCAACGCCATGGCCAATCCCGACTCGCTCGATTTTTTTGTGAACTATGCGAAGGCTCAGAAAGATTATTCGCTTGCCACCGACCAGGTACTTGCCGGAGGAAGAAGCGAAGCAGGCACTCTGGAGAAAACCGATGGGCGCTGACGGCAAGACTCGCAGTTTTGCGCTGCCTTCCCAAATTGCCGATGTTCCGGGGGCCGAGGGCTGGCAGTCCATGTATCCGTACTACACGCGGTTCCAGCCGGAAGACGATCAGCGCTTCTGGTTTTACAACGCGATGCATTTTCCGGAGCCGATGCCGGCGTTCGATGCGCTCACCGCGGAGATTCCTTACGAGGGGCTCGGCGCATTCACCACTCGCATTTTCGCGTTTCCGACGACAATGGGCATCGAACATCGCATCGTAAATGGGCGCATTTACATTACGGCGAACCCGGTCACCGATCCCGCGGAGATTCAGCGGCGGCTCGCGATCTTTCAAGAGCGCGCCGGCTACTACTACGAGAATTGGGAACGTTTGTTCCGTGAGTGGAAAGTGCGTATGGAGAATTTGATCCACGAGCTCGAAGCGATCAAAGTGCCGAAGTTGCCGGAGTTCGATGAAGCGGAAGTGGTGACGAAGGCCACTGGGCTGGGTCAGAACCACTACATACGTGAAAACTTTCATCGCGTGACCGAGCTGTTCTCGAAAATGTGGCACCATCATTTCGAGATGTTGATGCTCGGGTACGGCGCCTATATGGTGTTTTTCGATTTCTGCAAGAAGGCTTTTCCCGAGACCGCGGATCAAACGGTGGCGCGCATGGTGGCTGGCATTGAAGTGCTAATGTTCCGGCCGGATGACGAGCTTAAGCGGTTAGCGAAGCTCGCGATTGAGTATGGTGTCGGCGATTTGTTTACAGCTGATTGCGACTCGACGAAAGTGCTTGATGACCTGCGTAATCGCGGTGAGGCGGGCCGGCGCTGGCTAGCTGAACTCGATAAGTCGCGCGACCCGTGGTTCCACATGTCCACCGGAGACGGCTTTTATCACCACCACTTGAGCTGGAACGATGATCTTTCTGTGCCGTTCGCGGCCTTGCCGCGTTATGTCGAACAGCTTCTGCGCGGCGAATCGCTGGAGCGCCCGACGGAAAGATTGAAAGAAGAACGCGGGCGCATTATATCCGAGTACCGAGAGCTGCTGCGCAGCGAAGACGAGCGCGAGGCATTCGACCAGATGCTGGGGCTGTGCCATCTTGTCTTTCCGTTCGTGGAAAATCATAAGTTTTACTGCGAGCATTGGTTCACAACTCTTTTCTTCAAGAAGGTACGCGAATTTGGCGCGCTGCTCGTGGCCTATGGGGTGCTTGCCGATGCTGGAGATGTGTTCCACCTGCAATACGTCGAAATCGAAAGCGCGCTGGCAGACGTGAGTCTTGCCTGGGCTGGCGGCGGCAAGCCGCTGGGCGCTGCTCATTGGCGGCCGATTGTGGAGGAACGCAAGCGCATCATCGAAAAGCTGAAGGAATGGAATCCGCCGCCGGCGCTAGGTCCGATTCCACCGCAAATCAACGATCCTGCATTGCAGATGCTTTGGGGCATTACTTCGGAAACGCTGGAAGCGTGGTCTGCGCCAGTGGAAGCAGGACACGAAAAAGAAATTGTCGGCTTCGCTGCGTCGCCGGGGATCGTTGAAGGAATTGCGCGCGTGCTGAGAAACGTAAACGACATCGGGCAGATTCGGGAAGGCGAAATCTTGGTTTGTCCGGTTACGGCGCCGAGCTGGGGCCCGGTGTTCGGCAAGATAAAGGCTGCTGTCTCCGACATCGGAGGCACAATGTCCCACGCGGCGATTGTCGCGCGCGAGTATGGTCTGCCCGCGGTGGTTGGCACCGGCCAAGCCACGCAGCGCATCAAGACCGGCCAGCGCCTTCTCGTAGACGGCAACCGCGGTATCGTGCGGATTCTGGACTAAAAGATGATGGCTCTGACGAATCCAAACCTCATAAGCTGCTTTGCCGAGATTGGCATTAGTGATCGACTGAGCGTCGGGCGGCAAAGGAGCGAGCCTCGGCGAACTGTCGCGCGCCGGGATTCGTGTTCCCTCCGGCTGCGTCGTGACTACTGCTGCTTTTGAGCAATTCTTGGCAACTATTGATTCTGAGGGATCGATCCGCCGTGAAATCGAGGAATTGCCGGCGGATGATCTTGCGGCTTGCACGCGCGCCAGCGCCGAAGTGCGTGTGCGGCTAGAAAGTGCAACGTTGCCGGAAGAGTTGCAAGAAAAAATCGCTATTCGCTACTCTGAACTCGACACCCGGAAGACCAACGAGGGTCACGGCGAGCCCGTCGCCATTCGATCGAGTGCAACTAGCGAAGACAGCGCCGACGCCAGTTTCGCGGGGCTGCAAGACACCTATCTTTGGGTGCGAGGCGTGGAGTCGGTGATCGATCACGTACGAAAATGCTGGGCAAGTTTGTACGCCGTCGAGTCGGTCATGTACCGCCGGCGGTTGAAGTTGCCTGAACAAGGTTTGGCGATGGGAGTGGTGATTCAGCGCATGATAGACTCGCGGTGCTCCGGCGTGATGTTTACACGCAGCCCGAACACCGGCGATCGTTCCGTCGTAGTTGTTGAAGCCAGCTGGGGCCTGGGCTCGGCGATCGTCAGCGGAGAAGTCACGCCGGACAAGTACGTGGTCGGAAAAATAACGGGCGAGATTGTCAGCCGCACCGTGTCAACGAAGATGCGAATGCACCGGCCGAACGCTGCGGGCGCCGGCGTGATCGACGAAGAAGTCCCCGCCAATCAACAAGACGCAGCTTGCCTGAGCGATGACGAACTTCACGCACTCGTTGATATCGCGAAGCGGGTCGAACGTCACTACGGGTGCCCGCAGGATATTGAGTGGGCCATCGCGCGCGATCTTCCATCTGGCGAAAACGTGTTCCTGCTCCAGAGCCGGCCGGAAACAGTGTGGGCGGCGAAGGATGCGGTGCCGGTTGCAGCGGCGAAACGCAAGCCTTTCGACCATGTGTTCTCGCTCCTCAGCGGAGGAGCTGCCAAGAAATGAAGCTCACGAATGAAGATGTGCTGGAGATTTTGCATCTGCTCGACGCGACCAAGTACGACGAGCTGCATCTCGAAACCGAGCACTTCAAGCTGACTCTTCGCCGCAACCGCGCGACCGGGGATTGGTCGCAGGAAACGCAGGTGATCTCGGCTCCGAATCTGATCCAAGCCTCGCCTTTTGCACCAATTACGCCGGTTGCCGCAGCCGGGTCTGCCGCGGCCGCGCTAAAACCTACAGACATGCGGAACGCAGTATGGATTGAGGTTCGCGCGCACCTGCCGGGCACTTTTTATCGCGCACCAAAACCGGGCGCGCCGCCGTTCGTTGAGATTGGAAGCCGCGTCGAAGAAGACACCGTGGTCGGCATCATTGAGACGATGAAGCTGATGAACGCGGTGCACGCGCCGACTCGCGGCGAAGTCGTCGAGATTTGTTTTGAAAACGCCCGGTTCGCGGAAATAGACGCGGTACTGATGCGCATCAAGCCGGGCCCCGCATGATCTTGCGGCGCATTCTAATCGCCAATCGCGGCGAGATCGCTGTGCGCGTGATTCGAACGTGCCAGCGCCTTGGCATTGAAACCGTGCTGGCCGCATCCGAAGCGGATCTCGATTCCATGGCCGCCCGATTGGCGGACAGCACGATCTGCATCGGCCCTGCAAACTCATCCGCTAGTTATCTGAATATTGAGGCGGTCGTGGCCGCCGGGGTCGTGTGCAAGGCGGATGCCGTTCATCCTGGCTACGGCTTTCTATCGGAGAACCAGAAGTTCGCCGAGGCTTGTAACCGTGCCGGTGTCATCTTCATTGGTCCCACGGTTGCTCAGCTCGACGCCGTCGGCGACAAACTCAAAGCGCGCAGGCACGCTGCTGTCGCTGGACTCCCCCGCGTTCCTGGCGGCGAAGTGCGGAGTCTCGACGAAGCGCAACGACTCGCCGATCAAATCGGCCGGCCGATCCTGCTCAAAGCTGTGGGAGGCGGTGGCGGTCGAGGCATGAAGCAAGTGCACGACGCCAGTAAGCTCTCCGCCGCTATGGAAATCGCGATTGCGGAAGCCCAGGCAAGCTTTGGCGATCCGCGCTTATATCTCGAGCGGTTCATTTCGCATGGCCGCCATATCGAAGTGCAGATCCTCGGCGACGGCGAGGACGTCATTCATCTCGGCACTCGCGACTGCTCGATCCAACGACGCTACCAAAAACTCGTGGAAGAAGCGCCTGCGCCAAATATCAGCGAAACTCTGCGGGAAGAGATGGATCGCGCGGCCGTTGCGTTTGCGAGACATCTAAATTATCGCGGTCTAGGTACCGTCGAATTTCTCGTCGATTGCGATCGCGACACGTTCTACTTCCTGGAAATGAACGCGCGCATCCAGGTCGAACACCCGGTCACAGAGGCAATTTGCGGGCTGGACCTTGTCGAGGAGCAGATCGCAGTCGCGGAAGGCCGCAAGTTGCGATACGCGCAGGGTGATATAAAGTTTTTCGGCCATGCCATCGAATGCCGCATCAATGCGGAAGACTGGACGCACGATTTTCGCCCCAGCCCTGGCAAAGTGGCGCGAGTTGTTTTTCCAGCGGGGCAAGGAATTCGCGTGGACACACATATTCAGGCAGGGACAACCGTGACGGCATATTACGACTCACTGCTTGGGAAGCTGATCGTCCACGGCGCGAACCGAGCGGATGCACTGCAAAAAATGCGGCGTGCACTTTCGAATTTCGAAATCTCAGGTGTTGCCACAAATCTGCCGATGCATTCCGCGCTAATGCGCAGCGACGAATTTTTGCGCGGCGGCGTGAATACGGCTTTTTTGCAACAATTCCTCCAAAATGGAAATATGGAGGCAGCGTGAACACGCAGCTCAATGTCATGAATTGTGTCAGAGACTGAAATGGCGAACATTCGACTCCTCGACGTCTCGATTCGCGACGGCAACCAGAGTTTGTGGGGCGCGATGGGCTTTACGACGCCACAGATTCTCGCCATAGCGCCAGTCATGGACCGCGTGGGATTCCGCGCACTGGACTTCACTTCGAGCACGCACATGGGCGTGGCCGTGCGCACGCACAAAGAAAATCCCTGGGAACGCATTCGTATGGCGCACGCGGAAATGCCCAACACGCCGCTGCAATTTATTGGCACCGGACTTCGCTTTATCTCCTGGGAGGGCCAGCATCCGGAATTCATGCAGATTGTCTACGACCGGCTCGTGGCGAACGGAATCTCGCGATTTGTTGTGCTGGATCCGATGCATGATACCGAGGCTTTGCTTGAATCGGCGCGGATGATCCGGAAAGCGGGCGCTACGGAAATTATCGCCGCGCTGACCTACACGATCAGCGACGTCCATGATGACGCGTTTTACGCCAAGCTCGCCGCGAAAATCTTGAAGTCGCCGCATATTGACCGCGCCTATATAAAGGATCCGTCTGGGCTGCTGACGCCCGAGCGCGCGCGAACTCTTATTCCCGCCGTTCGCGCGCGGTTGAGCCGCATGCCTCTGGAACTGCATTCGCACTGCACGATTGGCCTATCAGCTTTGACTTACATGGCCGCAGCAGAGCTCGGCGTGGAGGTTTTGCAAGTTGCCTGCGGGCCGCTGGCAAATGGATCTTCGCTGCCGAACGCGCAGCGCGTGGTGGCAAATCTGCGCGAACTGGGCCACACGGTGGACATTGACGATCGCGCGCTCGCGAAGGTCGCCGATTATTTCGCGCGACTAGCGGAAGCGGAAAACCTGCAGGCGGGCACGCCACAGGAATATGACGCTTCGTTTCTGCGTCACCAGGTAGCTGGTGGCGTCATGACCACAACGCGGCGGCAGCTCGCCGAACTCGGACTCGAACACAGATTTCCCGACTTGATGCGCGAAGTCGTCCAGGTTCGCGCGGAGCTTGGCTATCCGATCATGGTCACGCCGTTTCCGCAGATTGTCTGCACACAGGCGCTGTACAACATCATCGGCGCCAAGCGTTACGGCAACGTTTCCGATCAGGTGATTCGCTACGTCCTCGGAACATTTGGACGCCCGACCGTCGAAATTGATGCAAACGTAAAAGACAGCATCCTCTCTCGGCCGCGCGCAAAAGAGTTGGCTGCGGAGCCGCCGCCTTTGCCGCCGCAAGAATTGCGCAAACGTTTCAAGTTCGGAATTTCTGACGATGATTTTCTGTTGCGCGCGTCCATGCCCGCCGAAGAAGTAGACGCGATGCTGGCGGCCGGTCCCGCGCGGCGGCATTACAATCCGGACATGCAGCCGATTGTCAAATTGCTGGGCGGATTACAGAAGCGTCCGGCTGCGGCGGACATCATCATCGAAAAGGCTGACTTTCGATTTGAGTTGTGCAGCTCGGGCGATCGCGAGGCGATCAATGCCTAGAGTCGCTGCGATGCGCGCCGCTCCCGCGCATTCTGCCGCCGGACTTAAGCGCCTGCGCGGCTCGCGCGCATTTGTTTTCGATATGGATGGCACACTGGTCCTGGGAGACAAAACCAATCACGGCTTAAACCCGCTGCCCGGAGCGCTTGAAATCACGACGTATCTGGCGGGGTGCGGTGTGCCTTTCGTATTGTTCACCAATGGAACGGCGCGCACGCCTCACCAATATGTTGGAATGCTGCGCGATGCTGGCTTTCCGCTCCCGGACAACGGAGTGATGACGCCGGCGAGCAGCGCGGCTGATCTATTTCGGCGCCGTGGTTACAAGCGCATTCTGACGCTGGGCGGCGAAGGACTTGAAAAACCTCTACGCGATGTCGGGATGGAGATTGTGGCTCCAGAGGGCAAGCCCGAGGTGGACGCCGTGTTGGTCGGCTGGTTTCGCGAGTTCACGATGAGCACGCTGGAAGCGGCCTGTCACGCGACCTGGAATGGAGCGAAGGTTTACAGTTGTTCGCAATCTCTCTATTTTGCGACTGCCCACGGCAAGGCGCTCGGCACTTCGCGCGCAATCTCCGCGATGATCAAAGACCTCACCGGCGCCCGCATTCACATCATCGGCAAGCCCGCGCTCGAAGCGCTTCGCTGCGCGGCCCGGCATCTCGGCGTTCAAAC
Source organism: uncultured Acidobacteriota bacterium (assembly GCA_963727945.1). Taxonomy (GTDB): domain Bacteria; phylum Acidobacteriota; class Terriglobia; order Acidiferrales; family UBA7541; genus Acidiferrum. The sequence continues at coordinate 59,811 of CAVSIW010000042.1, read as the reverse complement.
AAAAGAACTCACTGTGGTCGGCGATGATCCATCCCTGGAAATTCCCATGGCGCTCCGTGGCGGTGCGCTGGCCGTGGCCGTCCACACCGGCATCGGCGCAGCCGATTCCTACGCGCATTTGCCAAAGAAGCAGCGCCCGCATCTTAATGTCCACGACGTGGGCGAACTTCTCTCGCTTTACAAAGGCCAACGATGAATATCGCAGAGCTCATCGCCATCGATGTCCATACTCACGCCGAGGTTTCCTGTCATCAGCCGTTCGATGAATTCGGCAAGGAGTTCGATGATGCGAAAGTGAAGTATTTCAAGTCCGGAAAACTCCCGAACATCGCCGAGACCATCGAATACTATCGCAGCCGCAAAATTGGGCTGGTCATGTTCTCCGTGGATAGCGAATTTGAGATGGGCCGTCGGCGAATCCCCAACGAAGAAGTCGCGGAAGCAGCCGCCGCGAATTCCGACATCATGATTGCGTTTGCGAGCGTTGATCCGCACAAAGGCAAGCTTGGCGTTCGAGAGATGCGCCGCCTGCTCGCCGAACACGGCGTCAAAGGATTTAAGTTTCATCCGACGTGCCAGGGATTCTTTCCGAATGACCGCATGGCTTATCCGATGTACGAAGTCATCGCGGAGCACGGCCTGCCCGCGATTTTCCATAGCGGACACTCGGGGATGGGCACCGGCATGCCCGGCGGCGGCGGTGTACGGCTGAAGTATTCGAACCCGATGCATCTGGATGATGTCGCCGCGGATTTTCCGAACATGAAAATTGTGATCGCGCATCCGTCGTGGCCATGGCAGGACGAGGCGCTATCCGTCTGCCTGCACAAACCCAATGTCTACATTGATCTTTCCGGCTGGTCGCCGAAATACTTTTCGCCGCAGCTCGTGCAGTACGCCAACACCTTGCTGAAATATAAGATGCTCTTCGGCACGGATTTCCCGTTGATCACGCCGGACCGCTGGATGGAGGATTTTAAGCAGGCAGGATTCCGCCCCGAAGTGCACCAGCTCATCTTCAAAGACAACGCGTGCCGTTTGCTGGGCCTTGGTGGGTAACCCGTTTCCATTCTGAACTTGATTCCGCGAGAGCTCGGAAACGGATCTCTCCGCATTTAGCGCTCTATTTCAGGGAACAGTGACGATTACTTTTCCGATTTGCTCGTTAGCCTCCAGATAGCGGTGGGCTTCGACGATTTGCTCGAAAGGGAAGGTCTTCGCAATGATCGGCGTCAGCCAGCTCGCGCGCAGGCCTTCTTCGACAAAGAGCCGCGCCCGTTCAAATCGTTCTGGATCGTGGATGATTTCAAAAACGAGATAGCCACGCATTGCGAATCCCTTCATGGCTGACGGGCCGAATGGGAAGACAGTGTTCTGCGCTTGGCCGCTGAGATTGCCATATAAGATCAGCCATCCTCCAGGAGCCATTGCTGCGGCAAGTGATGCAACGATCGGACCCCCAATCGGATCGAACGCTACCTTCGCGCCTTTGCCTCCGGTAATGCGCAAGACTTCCGTTTCAAGAGTCTGTTTCTCCGTCACGATGACATGAGCCGCTCCGAGCTTTCGCAGTTCTGCTTCTTTCGCCGCCGTTCGCGTCACCGCAATTGGAACTGCACCAGCGTGGTTGGCGATTTGGATGGAGGCCAGCCCCACGCTGCTGGAAGCCGCTGTGATAATTACTGCGTCGCCCCCGCCAATTTTGGAAATGTCGATGAGCGCTCCGTATGCGGTCAGGTACTGCATCCAGATGGATGCAGACTCCTTCGTTCCCAACCCCGCTGGGCGTTTCAGCAGCGACGACGCAGGCACGATGGCGTGCTCCGCATAAACGCCATATTTGTTCATCGAAAACGCAGGCATCACGCAAATAGTCTCGCCCACGGAAAAGCCCTTCACGCCTTCCCCGAGTGCTTCGACGAGGCCAGCAGCTTCGTAGCCCAAACGCGCCGGCAGCTTTGCTCTCTCGATGTATCGGCCAGACCGAAAAGCCGCTTCTGCACGATTGAGGCCGATCGCTTCGATACGTACGAGCACTTCGTCCGCGCCCGGCTCGCCCACCTCAAGAGATTCGAATCGCAGAACTTCCGGTCCGCCAAATTCGTGGAATCGCACTACCTTGGTCATCATTTCCAGTATTCCCCCGCTTCAATCTTTTCGTCCGCCCTGAGTATTACGAATTGACCGTAACCGTGCAAATGCCGTGCTAGATGCTGGCTGTTTTCATTTCTTGTGCGATGTGCTCGGCTTGCCTTAGCGCGAGCGCAACGATGGTCAAAGTCGGATTTGCGGAACCTGGAGTGCTCAAGACGCTGCCGTCGGAGATAAACAGATTCTTGAGGTCGTGCGTCTGCCCCCAAGCATTTGTCACGCCGTCGCGCGGGTCGGCGCTCATGCGAGCCGTGCCGAGATTGTGTGTCGCTGGTGGGGTCGGACCGAGGATCGTGCGTTTTGCGCCGATCGCGTCATACATTTTGGACATTTGTCCCTGCGCATGCTTACGCATGGCCTCGTCGTTCGAGTGTTCGTCCACGTGGACATTTGCCACGGGCAGGCCGAAGTTATCCTTCACTTCAGGATTTAACGTGATGCGATTCTCGGCGCGCGGCAAATCCTCGCCATTGATGAGCATTCCCGCCATGTTCCGATAATCTTCCATGGCGGACGCGAAGTCCCGGCCCCAACCGTAAGGTAACCCAACCAACGGAAAAGTAGGGAGGTCGAGTGTAACTAGTTCGATCCGATAGCCACCAACAAATCCGCGACGCGGATCGTTGATCGCTTCGTCTTCCACAACGCCTGCGAGAGTAGCGCCACGCCAGGAGTAAACGGGTTTGTCAAAAATTCCCCACACGAAGCCAGCAATCTGATGACAATAGTTTCGGCCGACTTGACCGGAAGAATTTGCAAGCCCTTGAGGAAATTGTGAGGACGTTGAAAGCAGCAGCAAACGCGCCGTTTCAATGGCATTCCCCGCGACGCAGACCAGACGCGCCGATTGTCTCTGTTCCTTTCCCTGCTTATCTCGATAGACCACTGCCTTGACGCGGCCGTTGACTCCGTGTTCGATTCGCGTCGCAGTAGCTTCCACGCGCAGATCGAGGTTGCCGGTTGCTTCCGCGCGCGGAATTTCCGTATAAAGCGTGCTCCACTTTGCGCCCATCTTGCAGCCTTGCACGCAGAAGCCCTGCTGGATACAAAAGCCCCGCCCATCCGCAGCGCGCGAATTAATCGCCATGTGGCCTGTGTGCACCTGCTTGTAGCCGAGCTTCTTCGCGCCGGCGTACATGGCTTTGAAATTATTCGAGGCAGGCAGCCCCGGCACGCCGTTGCGCCGCGTCACGACCATCCGGCGCTCCGCGAGTTCGTAATACTTCTCGAGTTCCTCGAACGAGAGCGGCCAATCAATCAACGAAGTGCCCGGTACATTGCCGTAAGTGCTTTTTGCGCGCAACTCCCACGGTTGAAGGCGTGGCGCAGACGCCGTCCAGTGAACCGTCGTTCCGCCCACGGTTTTGCAATGCCACACCGGCAGGGTAGGGAAGTCGCGCGCGACGCCCCAATTGCCGCTCTGCGTCCGCGCGTCGAGCCACGTCAATTGACCGAAAGCTTCTCCGGGAACCTGGGAAAATGTTTCCACCGATTGCCGTTTGCCCGCTTCGAGCAGCACCACTTTGATGCCGCGCCGCGTCAGTTCATGCGCAAGCGTGCCGCCGCCCGCACCGGAGCCAATGATCACAACCGCGCTATCGTCCTTGAGTTCGATGCGAGTCATGTGTCCTCTCTCCGAGAATTATTTACCCACCGGCATCGGGCCGCTATCTTGCGCAGGCACTTCTGGCAGCCAATGCAGCTCGTTGAAACCGCGAAAAAGGTAGCCGCCTTTCGAGAATGCTTCCCCTTCATAGCCAAAGTAGGCATAGGCCATCGATGTGGAGTAGAGAACTTGCACCGTCTTCAGGCGCATCGTTTTGAAAAACTCGGACGATTCCACTTTTCTCAACGCAGCTACGCGTTCATTCTCTGTGCTCGCTGCAAAGCCTGCGCCCAGTGCTGCGATGCCTTCCTTCATCAACTTGCGAGCGCTCTCATTCTTATCTGCATCACTATCGAGTGCTTGCACGACCAGCGCGTAGGCAGCGTCATCGAGTCTGTCGTGCGGCATGATCGTGCGCGCCGCAGCCAGTAAAGTCGCGCCTTCGGCAGTCGTGAAGGCCGCCAGCTCGATGGCCCACGCACGTCCACGTGCGATCAAGGCCAGCGGACTCCCGGCGACCACCCACCCTGCCAACAAACCACTGGAAACTTTTAGCATGTCCCGGCGATCCAGAGCGGTGAGTTCTTCCATCGGCTGTTCCTTTCGAACTGTATTGCTGGCGAGACGTCCCCAAAACTATTACAGACTCCTCGGCCGAGCAAGCACATCAAAGAAACGTGGCGCGCAAGGATTTTGTTCCGCTTGGAAAGTGAAGGCGCGAAGTATATATAGATAGCCGCGAAAGATTGCACCTGAGCTGAACAGAGGCTGTTCGTTGAGTGGAACATTGCAAGTTTTCTGCGAACCGATGTCTCCAGGAGTTTTCATGCAGCGAAAAAAGTTTCGATATCTCGCAATCAGTTTGGCGCTTCTGAGCAGTGCCGGCTGCCATTCGAACGATGCAAGCGTCAAAAGATCGCAACACTCCGCAGCTCCCGCCAGCGTCGACGAGTCCCGCATGCTCCAGGCCGACCAAGAGCCCGGAAACTGGATGAGTTACGGGCGGACCTACAACGAGCAGCGCTTCAGCCCGTTGAAGCAAATCAATGATCAGAACGTCGGCCAACTCGGCCTCGCGTGGTACCTCGACCTGGACGTTAGACGCGGACAGGAAGCGACTCCCATTGTTGTTGACGGAGTCATGTACATCTCGACGGCGTGGAGCAAGGTCATCGCCCTGCGCGCGACTACGGGCGAAAAACTCTGGTCGTATGATCCGAAAGTGCCGCCTGAGTCGGGCGTGAACGCTTGTTGCGACGTGGTTAATCGCGGCGTCGCGGTCTGGCGTGGAAAAGTTTTCGTCGGAACACTCGACGGCCGCCTCGTTGCTCTCAATGCCGCGACGGGAAAACCCGTCTGGGAAACTCTTACCATCGATCCGAAATATCGCTACACGATCACGGGTGCGCCGCGCGTGGTGAAAGGCAAAGTGCTGATTGGCAACGGTGGTGCGGAAATGGGCGTGCGCGGCTACGTGTCCGCCTATGACGCTGAAACGGGAAAGCTTGCGTGGCGTTTCTTCACCGTTCCCGGCGATCCATCGAAGCCCTTCGAAAGTCCCGCGCTGGAAAAGGCGGCAAAGACCTGGACCGGCAAGTGGTGGAAGCTCGGCGGTGGCGGTACGGTGTGGGATTCGATCGTCTACGATCCCGAACTCGATTTGCTCTACATCGGAACCGGCAACGGAACTCCCTGGGACCGTCGCGCGCGCAGCCCACAAGGAAAAGACAATCTTTTCACTTGCTCGATCGTCGCGCTCAAACCCGACACTGGCGAATATGTCTGGCACTACCAGGAAGTCCCGGGAGACGCGTGGGACTACGACGCGGCTTCACCCATCATCCTTGCCGACATCACGGTCGGCGGCGCACCGCGAAAAGTTCTTTTTCAAGCTCCGAAGGATGGCTTCTTTTATGTTCTCGATCGCGCCACGGGTGAGCTAATTTCCGCGAAGCCGTACACATCCGTCACCTGGGCGACCGGAATCGATTCCACGACAGGCCGCCCGCTTGAAAACGTCAGCGCACGCTATGAAGATGGCGGCAAAGGTGCCCCGCTTGCTCCCGGGCCGCTAGGCGGCCACAGCTGGCACTCCATGTCGTACAGCCCGCAAACGGGATTGGTCTACATTCCCGTGCAGGAGGCCGGGTTTCTCTACAAGTCTGAAGAAAATTACAAAGAGAGAAATCTCGCATTCAACACGGCGATTGACATGGTGGCCGCGGGCATGCCGCAAGCGCCGGAAGTGAAGAAGAGCATTCTCGATGGCATCAAGGGACACTTGTCGGCATGGGATCCCATTCAACAAAAAGAAATCTGGCGCGTGGATCGCACCAGCCCTGTGAACGGCGGAATCCTTTCAACCGCGGGCAATCTTGTTCTTGAAGGCACGGCACAAGGCAATCTGGAAGCGTTTCGCGCCGACAAGGGTGAAAAGCTCTGGTCCACCGATACGCAAAGCGGCGTGGTCGCCGCTCCGATGAGTTACACCGTCGGCAAAGAACAGTACGTGGCTGTGGTAGTTGGTTGGGGCGGAGTGTTTCCACTTGCAACCGGTGAAGTCGCGCGGAAATCCGGCAGGGTGCAGAACATTAGCCGCGTGCTTGTCTTTATGTTGGGCGGCGAAATCCATTTGCCGCCGCTGCCCCACCTTCCGCAGCCCCAGTTGCATCCACCGCGGCCGACGGCCAGCTCTGCGACCGTGCAAAAGGGCGAGGGGCTCTTCCAAACTTACTGCTCGACCTGCCACGGAGATGTTGCTGTCAGCGGCGGCGTCTTGCCGGACCTGCGCTATTCAGGCGCGCTCGAGAACTCGGCCTGGAATGACGTGATCCTCGGCGGCTCGCTCAAGTCCTTCGGCATGGTTTCGTTTTCCAAAGAGCTCTCGAAAGAAAATGTCGAAGCCATTCGCGCATACGTGATTTTTCGTGCGAATCAATCGCTCGCGGAGTCGAAACCGGGCAAGCCGTAAAATGTTCGCGAACGATGAACGAATGTCTTCGCAAACGATGCTAATTTCTTGCGGAACTTTCCGGTGGAATCGGCATCGTCGCAAAAAACAGCGCAACGATCCCACCTGCCGCGACCATCATGTTGATCTCAAACGCCAGCGTATAGTTTCCGTGAATGTCGAACAACTTCCCGCCAATAAATCCTGCCGGCGAGCAGAAAACTCCCGTCAGCAGCAGCGCCATGCCGTTTAGTTTAGGAAATGCCGAAGGCCCATAAAAATGCGCGGTTGCAGTATTCAAGCAGACGAACGTCCATCCAAATCCCGTGCCATACAAAATCGCGGCGGCATAGGCAATCCACAGCGCCTGCGAATGAACGCTGATCGCCAGGACAGAACCGAGAAAATAGCAACACAATCCCATCATGAACGCAAAGCGCGCCGTCAGGCAGTCCATCAACCACCCGCCAATCAAACGGCCCTCCACCGCTCCAATGCTGAATAGCCCCATGGCCCACGCAGCATCGGTAGCGGCGATGCCCGCTCCCTTGAGATGCAGCAGCCAGTGCGCCGTAAAAAAGAAAAACGGAAATTGGCAAGCGATCCCGCCCATCACAATCATCCAATACGATCGCGTCGCATAGGCCTGGCGCGGCGTCCACGCGAACCTCGTCACCAAATGATTCGTGATGGAAGCGCGTGCTGAATCGCCACGCTCTTCCTTTCCATCCACAATTTGGCCAAGCGCTTCGGGGCTTTCTTTTACAAACAAAAATGCGAACAAAGCGGAAAATATCGCGACGCCCGCAACAATCTCCCACGCCTGCCGCCAATTTCCGCCATTCGCTGCCAGAATCTTGTTGGTGAGAGGCGCTCCGACGAATCCAGCAAATCCCGACGCGCTCAGCGCGACCGCCATCGCTCTTCCGCGATACCGCCGAAACCACCTTGTCACTGCGGTAGAAACCGGAACGATCGTCCCGAAACTAATCCCCGTGCCGATCAGAACTCCGAATCCTGCGACATAGTGCCACGGCCGGGATGCGACAAGCGCAAGCCACAATGCACCAAATAGAATCACCGCCGAGCCGATCCCAAAAGTTCTACGAATGCCCCACTTCAAAATCGCCGCCGCGACGATGATGGATGGCAGGCCCACAAGCAGATTCAAAAGCGTAAATCCCAAGCCGTAAGTGCTTCGGCTCATCGCGATTTCCTTCAACATATAGGTGTTGATCACCGCTCCGCCGTAGAGCGGGAAGCCCATGTTAAGGAAATCCAGAAACCACAACGCGGCCACTAGCTTCCAACCATAAAACGCCTGTTTATTCGGCATACTTTGCTCAATTACTTCAATCGCTCCTGTAGCTCGGCTCTCGAAAGCTCGAAGCGGTGATAGTTGCGATTTGCGAGGATATCAGGTCTGCCGCGCTGCAGCACAAATTCGCTGCCGGTGCAGACAAGCGAGTGCCAATGGATGGAAAACTCTCAACGTTCAATGTGCCGCCGCGCCAGCGCCCGCCGCTGCTCCAATTCGCGCTCCACAATTCGCCGCGCATACGCGCCGCCCGAATCAAACTTCAAATCCAGCAGCTTTCGATCCCCGCGGCGATATATGTTCTGCTGCTGTGCGTCCAAAATGTCCATATCCTCCGCAAACGCGGAAGCCTGCGCATCCCGGATTCGAAATGCTAATCCGCGATCATCGGGTTGGAGGCTTGCTGCAAATCATGCGCGCGAAGGGCGCGTGCTTGATCTCATGGTCCCAAGCGGCGGCATATCAGTAGTCGCGCAAAAACATGGTTGTTTTCCTCTCGATTTTGTTGTGTCATAAAATGAAATACAATTTCATATTCGCTTCAGCCGGATTCTATCGGCAATGCCGCGCCCGTCAAGCGGGAATTTGTTCGAACCGGCATCAGAAGCCGCGGGGGAGGTTCCAGCTTGTCCGCAACCTCGAACCGTAGTAGAAAGTCCCCCGCGCGAGAACGTGGCGAAGCGGGTTCCAGCAAGTCTTTGCAAAAAGCTATCCGCATTCTCCTTCACTTGGGGAAGAACGGTCCGGAGCTGGGAATCACGCAGCTCGCTTCCGAACTCGATTTGAACAAGGTGAGCGTCTTCCGGCTTCTGAGCGCCATGCAAAAATTTGATCTCATCGAGCAGAACCAGTTCAACGAAAGATACCGCTTGGGATTGAAGTTTCACGATTTCGGCACAAGGGCTCTGAAATCGCGAACCCTGCGGATCGAGGCGCACGAGTTTCTATTGGAACTCTCGCGGCGCTCGAATGAATGCGTCAGCCTCGCTATTCCAGCCGGCGGAGGCGTTATCTGTCTCGATCGCGTGGATTCCTCGAACACTATGATTACCGTACGCACGCGGATTGGCGAACGCTTCCCAGCTCATTGCACTGCCGTGGGCAAAGCCATTCTGGCATGGCTGCCTGAATCCGAGGCTCGCACCATCATCTTCGGCAACGGTCTGAAATGGTATACGTCTCAAACCCTGATTAAACTCTCCGCTGTCATGGAACACTTGGAGTTCATTCGCCGCCAAGGATTTGCATTTGATAGCGAGGAGTTGGAAAGGGGACTCTGTGGAGTAGCCGCGCCGATCTTTCTCGGGAAGGGCCATCTTGTCGCTGCTGTGGGAATGGCTGGCCCCATCGGAAGATTCTATCTAGGAGAGCTCACGCGCAAGATCGAATTGATAAAAGACTTCGCTGGGAGGATCTCACGAGCGCTGGGCAGGAGTCCTTACGAAATTTCCACGCTTTGACTAGGCCGTGACATAAACGCACTCTTAATCAAATTCTAGAAAAGGAACCAAAAAAGATGGCGACACCGCATCGAGCCGATCACATTGGCAGTCTCTTGAGGCCGTCAGATTTGCTGGAAGCCAGGAACAAAGCTGGGAACGCGGAGAAGCTGCGCGCTCTTGAAGATCAGCACATTTTGCGCGTGCTGGCGAAACAGAAAGAACTCGGGTTTGAAATTTTTACCGATGGCGAATTGCGCCGCCGCAATTTCATGAGCGACTTCACGGATGCGGTCGAAGGCTTCGATTTCGGTGACGCCGTTGCCAGAAATTGGAACGCCGAAGATTTGAAGGCGGCTCCCGTCAGCAATGTGAATGGCATTGTGACGAAGAAGCTGCGCCAGGTAAGGCCGTTGACCGGGCACGAACTTCCGTTCACTAAAGCTCATTCGCCGGGCGATATCAAAATGACTTTGCCGAGCGCGACGCAATTTCCCGCGATTTCGTTCAAGCGCGGCGTAACCGGCGCAGTGTACAAGAACCATTCGGAACTTTTGTGGGCAGTGGTCGAAATCATGAAGAGTGATTTGGCAAAACTTTCCGGCGACGGCGTGAAGTACATCCAGATTGATGCGCCCCGCTACAGTTACTACATGGATCCCAAGTGGCGCGAATGGATTCGCACAGAGATTGGAATGGACCCGGACGCCGCACTGGATGAGGCCGTCAAAGCGGACAACGCATGCTTCCGTGCCGCGCGGCGTCCCGGCGTAACGCTGGCCATCCACCTCTGCCGCGGAAACAACCGCAGCCACTGGTATGCCGAAGGCGGCTACGACGCCATCGCGGAGAAATTATTCAGCACCCTGGATGTCGATCGCTTCCTTCTTGAATACGACGACGAGCGCTCCGGAACGTTTGAGCCGCTGCGTTTCATCCCGAAAGGAAAAACAGTTGTGCTGGGGCTCGTTAGCTCGAAGGTTCCTCAGATGGAAGATCCTAACCAGCTCGCCAAGCGGATCGAAGAAGCATCGCGCTACGTTCCGATGGAAAATCTCGCGCTAAGTCCTCAGTGCGGTTTTGCTTCGACGGCGGAAGGAAATCTCATCACCGAAGACCGTCAGTGGGCCAAGCTAAAGCTCGTTGCGGACACGGCTCACCGCGTGTGGGACTGAACTGTACGCGGTTCGTTGATGCAGTTTCGTCTGCCTGATTTTTCGCGCTCGTGCTTTCAGAAACTTCGGACATACGAGGGTGGTGATTCAGCTTCCGGTTAATGCGTTAGTCGGGCATGTGGCTGGATGGCTTCATACGTTCAGTCCAACGATTGTTTGCGGAATGCAACGTCAAACTCTATGAAAGGCGGCGGGCTAAGGAAACGCTCCCGAAGGGAAGTAGTGCGTGCTGAGAGGCGTAGAGGTTCCGCCAAAGTGAGAGGGCAGCGGAACAATCACAAGCCCCTTCGATTGCGAAAGACCTTGGTTAACAAGCGATCTATTTGACTTGTAAAGATTCGAGATAACGGACCAAGTTCGCAATCCGCATGGTGACCACTTCAGTATCTCTGCCGCTGATCGAAGCAAACAGCGGCCCCCACACGGGCATCTCGCTCGAGCCGTGGGCCGGTGCCTTTGCTCCGTTACGAAGCACGTTCGCGACATAATCACCCGGAAACTTACCATCGTGCCGTTTGGCGAGCATGGTCAAATCAGGCGGCGCTGTTTTAAGTTCGGCAGCGGCAGGTCCTGCTCCTTTTGCGTCCTTGCCGTGGCATGCTGCGCAGTAAGTCTTAAACATCTCTTTGCCGGAAGCGGGTGAAGTTTGCTCAATCGGGGCTTTCTGAACGGTCTTATCTTTGTCCTGCGCCATCGTGAGCGATGCTGTGGAAAAGACCAATGATAGCAAGAGGACAATGCTGCGTGGAACCTTGCGAATCATGACGGCCTCCTTCTGTGGTCTTGCAAACATATCATTACGACGAAACGACGAACAAATGAGAACCGCCTGCCGCCCAGTCCTCAAGCCAACCGCCAAAGGATTGCGCTGCACCTGTATTTTTGTCAGTGACGGCAATCACAGTGTTCAATGTCTGCTAATCCGGGCGGGAACACAAGGGACAAATCGGGCGACCAAATCGGAGTTCTCGTGCAAGCTTAGGCACAGATTGCATGTACAGGATAAGTACATCACATGTGAAGTAACCCAGTCCAACCACCCGGTCTGAATCCGCCCGCCTATGTTCCCGGTCACGCCGAGTCGTGATCTCCGTCATAGTCAATTGAAGCGAGCAGCGGTATTTTTTCAGGCGGACTTAGGGAACCAAGAAAAAGTTAGGTGCTGCCATGTATAGCGTGTTCAAGCAACTCGAAAACGGCGAATTCGTAAACGTAGCAACACGCGACGAGCGTGAACAGGCCGTGCAACTCGTGGAAGCACTCAAAGCTCACTGGCCCGGAGATTATATAGTGCAGGATTCGGAACGAAACTACGTAGACTTTACAAAATTAACAGTGGTTTCACCCGAACGCCGCGTTGTGTTACCTTCGGGCCAGAGTTTCACGCCTTAGCGCCTCGATTGTAGCGTGACAGAGTGCCTACGAATGTAGGATAAATCTGCCACACACTCTTCCGGTCTACCGGGGGGATTTGAAGTTTGGAATACGAGAAACTTCGGTCGGTACAGCGCTTCTCATTGATTTGCCTAAGAGGTGCAATATGCGAGCTTACCGGGACATCGCGACACTCAGTGCTTTGCAGATTATCTGTTTCTTATTGCTCACTCATTTGGAACCTGACTTTTTTATGTTCCACTTGTACCAGACCATCATTTACGTAGCTATTTTGCTGATGCTTTTTTATATGGAGGACCGGTGGGCGTACATGATCGGCCTTTTGGCGCCGGCGGCGTGGCTGGTTCTTGCATTTGAGAGTGGCTTGCTGGGGGCGGCTTTGCGCCAGTTGTTTCGATTGTCGCGCGCGCAAGCGGTCACCAACCAAGTCAGCCTGGTTGCCGGAATCACCGCGCTTCTCTCCCTGCTGATGATTGGTTTTTGCGCGTACCGCTGGAAGCGGCATTACTCAGGACTCGGAAAAGGCCTCAGCACCTTTCTGATTAGCCTAGCCATTGTCGTCGTCTACTACGGCATTCTTGTGGTTTGGTTCTGGAATACGTTTCCAAGGATCGCTACCTGATCTTGTGAAACTAACGCTTCCTCGTAACTACGCAAGAATTGCACTGGAGCATGGTGGCTCATTTGAACAGGGGAGTTCTTCTGATTCTGCGTCACTTGAAAGCGACGGAAGAAGGCATCCATGTTCAAGAAGTTATGCCGGGTTCCCTATTTCCAAAAGGTCTGAAGATCTACAAAACAAGATTCAATTAGCCTGGCAAGTATCGCAGTTCCCGGTAACCGCACCGCAATCGGAAACTGACCCGCAGCCACATGATCTGTCGCTTGACTTTCGCTCGAGCGCGGAGAAAAATCGTGCCGTTCTGTTCCAGTTCGAATCGGTGCGATGATCGCCCGATTTTTTCCGTTGGATTGTTCCGCCTGACGAATCTCTTCGTAAAGACAGAAAAGAGGCATCATGTTCTCGACTCCTTATATCGGCGGCAAGACGATTGAAGTGCCGCCGTCCGCGTTTTCAGACGTCATCAATCCCGCCAATCAACGTCCTTTCGCGCGCATCTTCATGGCCCAAGAGCAGCACATGCGCGCGGCGATTGATGCAGCGGATGCGGCTAAGAACGCATGGGGCGCGACGCTTGCTGCGAAGCGCGAACGCATCCTGATGCGCGCGGCCGATGAACTCGAAAAAGCTTCCCAAGAAATGATTGAACTGTTGATTGATGAAGCAGGCTCGACCTTCGGCAAGGCCCATTTTGAAGTGTCTTTCGCGGCAAACTTGGTTCGCTCGATTGCCGGCGAGGCCCGCCGCATTCGCGGCGACGTTTTTCCTTCCGATGTCCCGGGATTGATCTCCATGGCGATTCGCCGCCCGCTGGGAGTCGTCGGAGGTATTTCTCCCTTTAACTTTCCGGTCGTTCTTTCGCTGAAAAAAGTTGCGTTTGCGCTGGCGTGCGGAAATACGTTTGTCCTGAAGCCTTCCGAAGAGACCTCGCTCGTCGGACTAAAGCTCGCGGAGATTTTCGAACGCGCCGGAGTTCCTGCGGGAGTTTTCAACGTGGTTCCCGGCGACGGCCCATCGCTCGTGAAGGTGCTCATTGACGACCCGCGCGTGAAGCTCATTTCTTTTACCGGTTCGACGGCAGTCGGACGAATCATTGCTACTGAATGCGCCAAGCGCGGCAAGCGTGTGGTTCTCGAAATGGGCGGAAAAAGCCCGCTGATTATTTTGAAGGACGCCGATTTGGACTACGCCGTGGACACCGCGTGCTTTGGAATTTTTATTCATCAAGGGCAAATCTGCATGGCAGGTTCGCGCATCATTGTCGAAGCGCCGATCTATGAGGAATTTCTCAAGCGATTCGCAGCGAAAGCCCAGACGATGAGAGTGGGCGATCCGCGCGATCCTCATACGGTCATTGGCCCCCTCATCCGCTCTTCACAATGCCCGATGATCGACAAGAAAATTAAAGACGCCGTAGCTGCTGGCGCGCGCCTGCTGACCGGGGGAAAGTACGAAGGGAATTTCTATCACCCCACGGTGGTCGCTGATGTGACTCCGGAAATGGCCGCGTTCCGCGATGAACTGTTCGGTCCCGTCGCCGCCGTAACAAAAGCGAATGACGCGGATCATGCGCTCGTGCTCGCCAATAGCTCGACCTACGGCCTATCGTCCGCAGTGCTCACGAACAATTTGCAACTCGCGATGCGCTTTGCTCTCGAACTCGAAGCCGGCATGGTCCACTTAAATGGCCCGACAATTCACGATGAAGGCACTGTTCCCTTTGGCGGAGTGAAAGACTCCGGCATGGGCCGTGAAGGCGGCCGCTGGTCCACCGACGAAATGACCGAAGTGAAATGGGTCACGATTCAAATGGGCCGCCGCCAATACCCCTTTTAATCTAGAGATGTGTCCCGGAAAAAACTCCGGGCAATCCCCGGCTTGCGCCAGCTTTCCCCGTTCCTTCAGAGATCTCGGGGTCCCGAAAAACAGTGTAGAGGCGGGGCTTGCCCCGCCCGCGTATGCCAGTTCGAATCAGGCGTCAAAGAAAGCCGTTTCGCCAGGCCCCTGGAGAATGACATTCCATTCCAGCGCGCCAGGTCGGCCATCGATCTTTTTCGCGATGAGCGTTCCTCGGCGACCGGCATCGACAAGATTGAGCGCGAAATCTGCGGCGTTGCCGGGATCATCGGGGAAATAGATGCGCGTTATGAGGCGGCGGAGCAGGCCGCGCGTAAAGACCGAAACCGCAAGATGCGGCGCTTGCAGTTTTCCATCCGGGCCGGGAACGCACCCCGGCTTGATCGTCGTAAAGCGGAAACGTCCATCGTCATCTGTCGGAACGCGGCCATAGCCGGTAAAACCTGGCTCGGTCGGTTTTTCCTGCGGATCATCAGGATGTGCGTATTTGCCGTGTGAATTAGCTTGCCAGATCTCGATAATTCCATCTGGTACTGGTTTGCCGTCGCCGTCGAGGATGCGGCCCGCGATTTCCACGCGCTCGCCCGATACACCCGGGGCTGCCAGATTGTCCCGATACAGCCAAGAAAGACCAATCTTGAAAAAGGGGCCAACGGTTTGCGAAGTGGTCGCGCGAAGACTCATGACTTCTCTCCATGAGCGCGAGTCTCCATCGGAGTACTTTCGCGTCCGCTCAGTACGATATCGAAACGGTAGCCCAGAGCTTGCGAGGGAATGGTAGTTTCCCAATCGAACAACGAAATAAGCCGGTTGCGCGCTTTTTCATCGTCTGTGCAATTGAAGATCGGGTCGAAGGGAATCAGCGGATCGCCTTGAAAGTACATTTGCGTGACGAGACGCGTGGCAAAGGCTGGACCGAAAAGCGAAAAATGAATGTGCGCCGGTCGCCACGCGTTGTAGTGATTTCCCCAGGGATATTCGCCCGGACGAATGGTAACGAATCGGTAGCGTCCTTCGGAGTCCGTCACGGCATGCCCGCAACCGGTGAAGCTTGGATCAAGCGGAGCATTGTGCTGGTCTCTGCTGTGCAGATAGCGTCCAGCCGCATTGGCCTGCCAGATTTCGACCAGCGTATACGGCACCGGCCGTGAATTTTCGTCGAGGACGCGCCCACTCACGATTATGCGCTCGCCAAGTGGTTCGCCGGAATGCTGGCGTGTCAGATCGCAAGCTTTCACATCGGCAACTTCTTGCCCGAACACCGGCCCCGTAATTTCAGAAAGCGTGTGAGGGAGCGCCACAAACGGCTTCAGCGGAGCGCGTTTGAGCGAAGAAACATAAGGCGGGTGCAAATGATGCGGTTGCGTGCCGGGGTAGACTCGCCGGTAGCCCGGAATCTTGTCCATGCAATGCTCCTCCCCGTGACCATTCGACTGCGCCGGCATTCTAAAGCAAGCTAGCAAGCACCCGCAATACCGATTATCGAAATATTGGGCGCATATCGGACAAATTCGTGTATTCTCTATCGCTTGCTTCTGCTTTTTCGATGGTCGTTTCTGGGGAGATTCTAATGGCTTCCGCCTTTTCCGATACGGGTCCCAGGCAACAAGTGCCAAGCAAACTTATTTCGAAACGACAAGCCCCAAACAAGACTGTTTCGAAACAGGAAGTTCAGGGCGCATCTGCTTCGAAACAACAAGTCGAAAGCAGGCCAGCTTCTACACGAGAAGTCCTCAGCAAACTTGTTTCGAACGCGCTACTCCCGGTGTCGCTCACAGTCTCGGCGCAGATTGACGAATACGGCGGCGATCCCAACTTTATGACCTCCCTTGCGCGTGGACTCGCCGTCATCCAGGCGTTTACGCAACGCCAGCGCGAACTCACCGTTTCTCAAATCAGCACAAAGACCGGCTTCTCGCGCGCTGCAGTGCGGCGTTGCCTCTATACGCTTGCGAAACTCGGTTTTGCTGCTACCGATGACAGCAGGCATTTTCATCTCCGCCCACGCGTTCTCGCGCTCGGCCACTCTTATATTTCTTCAATGCCGCTGGCGGCGATGGCGCAGCCGATTCTGGAAAATGTCAGCCGCATTTTGCATGAGTCCTGCTCCATTGCAACATTGGATCGCACACACATCGTTTACATCGCTCGCGCGAACGTGACGCGGATCATGTCGATCGACCTGGTTGTTGGTAGCCGCCTCCCGGCATTTTGCACTTCCATGGGCCGCGTTTTAATGGCCGACTTACCGGCGGATAAGCTCGATGAATTTCTAGCGCGTGTCGAATTCAAGCGCTTTACGGAGCGAACTGTTGTGATCGCCGAAAAACTGCGGCAGCTCCTGCGATTGGTTCAGCGCAATGGCTACTCGATAGTGGATCAGGAACTCGAGTTTGGCTTGCGCTCCCTGGCAGTGCCGATACGCGACGCTGCTGGAAGAGTTGTCGCCGCGCTCAACGTTGGCGCTCACGCGCAACGCGTTTCCATCCAAGATTTGCAGGTAAGATTTCTTCCGCACCTCAGAGCGGCGGCACAGGAACTCAGCCTGATAGTCAGGTGACGCCCCTCCGTTGCGTATGGAAACGATATGCGATTGCACGATGATGGATTTTCCGAGGCCAAAAATAGTTTGGAAAAGTCATGCTCGCGCGAATTTGGGCGATAGTCGCACGAACGCCCGATTAATGTCTTGACAGCGGCGGCGTGAAGCATTAGACCTGCACGCAAGAAGAGGTGTATTTAGAATTTCAATTGCCAAAATCACTGGTTCGAATCGATTCTTGGAGGGGTGGATCATGAGGCGAAGTTTAGGGTTGTGGACCGTCATTGGGATCGTAATTCTCTGTGGGTGGGCGAAGCCAGCATTTTCGCAGGCTGGCGCAAGCGGTGCCCAGCTGAATGGAACCGTGAAGGACGCAAGCGGAGGATCAGTCGCCAAGGCGTCGCTCGTCTTGCGAGAGGTAAACACCAATCGCACATACAGCGCCGTTTCGAACGACAACGGTCTCTATGTCATTCCTAACCTCCCTGCCGGCACTTACGAATTGACGACGGAAGCGACTGGATTCGCCAAGTCAACCCAGACGGGAATCGTGCTCACTGTAGGCCAAGTCGCCACCATTGACGTCAGTGTGAGCGTCGCCCAGAGCGCGGAAAAAGTCGTAGTCACAACGGAAACTCCGCCCGTCGAGCCGACGCGAACCGAAGTCAGCCAGGTCATTAGTACAAACCAAATTCAGTCACTGCCGATTAGCGGCCGGCTTTTCACGGATTTCGCTCTTCTGACCCCTGGCGTCACCACGGGGCGCACGAGCCTGCAGTCCACTATCACCGAAGCGGAGGTCACTCGAATTTCGTTTGGGGGCATGCGCGATCTGAGCAATTTGGTTACGGTAGACGGCGCAGACACCGTCAACACGGCCACGGGATCGCAGCGCGGCACACCGTCGCAAGAGGCTGTCAGCGAGTTTCGCGTCGTCAACAACGGCTTCGGAGCAGAGCAAGGACGAGCTATGGGTGGTATCGTCAACATCATCACGAAGTCCGGCACGAATGAACAGCACGGTTCCCTATACGATTACATTGAGAACGATGCGGTCAACGCGCGCGCGCTGCTGCAGCCAGCCGCGACTTCGACCACACCTGGCGCACCAAAAACGCTACGCCAAAATCAGTTTGGCGGTACTCTCGGCGGTCCCATCAAGCAAGATAAGACTTTCTTCTTCCTCAACTACGAAGGCCAGCGCCGCGCGGAAGCTCCCATCCAATCCCCGGAATTATTAAGCAACCTTGCGTTAATCAATTCGGCCAAAGCTATATTGGGAATCGCCCCAGAGGACATCAACGGGCTGAAGACTCAGGACTCTGACCGCGGACTCGTGAGACTCGATCACCAAATCAACAATAACAATCGCCTTATGCTGCGCTACAACATTGAAGACGCCCGCGATCTGAATGTGCTCGTTGGCGATACGTTGGATGGTGGGGGAATCGGAGCACCCAGCAGCGGTCACAACAACTACTTGCGAGATCAGGCTCTCGTCGGCAGCGTGTCTTCCCAGTTGAAACCCACGCTTGGAAACACGGCCCTCGCCCAATATGCACGGCGTCATTCGAACTTTCCTGGTGCCACCGGCCAGCCAAATTTGGACCTGCCAAACTCGCTGCTTATGGGGCATAACTTTGGAGTGTTCGATGCCACGTATGAGAGCCGCGGTCAGTTTGCGGACTCGGTTTACTGGGTAAAGGGCTCGCATCTCGTTAAGTTCGGTATGGACTACAACCATGTCAATGACCACATCATCTGGCCTGGGTTTTCGCCGATGCGAATCGTACTGCCCGGGATCAATTGTTTGGTGGATTTTGCGAACTACGTGGACAAGCTGAAGGGAACACCGCAGCCCTACTTAACTTCCAATTTTGCAGAAGGGCCGTGCCCGCTCGCTTTAGGCCCTCAGAACGCCACTCTTCCTCCTTTTCCTGTTACACCAGGCCCAAATCCGGCCGATCCTTCTAACGGTACGCCGGTCGTGTTCTGGCCTTCCCCTCTGGGAACAGCGGACAATTCAGTCGTCAACGGCACCATGCCGCCGGCCGTCAATACGAACTGGCAGGCGGCCTACCCGGCATCAGCGACGTCCAACTATTTTTCCGACATCAACCACAGCTATTACGGCCTATATGTGCAGGACCAATGGCATCTGACTGCCAAACTGACATTGAACTATGGCCTGCGCTGGGATTTTGAGGGAGGTTTGCAGAGGCAGATTGCGCCCGACTACAAAGGTTTTCAACCCCGAGTGGGACTCGCTTATTCTCCAGACAGGCACACGGTTATTCGCGCGGGCTTCGGAATCTTTGACGATCGTTACAATCTCTCTTTCCTGTTCGTGACTTTCCCACAGAGAGCTGTAACGTATTGCCTAGATCCCGCTTGTTCGACTTCCTACCCATTTCCTGGCGTGCGCAAAGGTGGTTTCAATGGCACCTATTCCCTCAGCCAGTTGCCGTTCGTTCCTGGGGCAACGCCTTTTGGCATCGAACCGGCGGATGCCGCAGCGAATCTGATTCGCTTCGGCACGTATCAGCCGGTCCAGATGGTTACCAATTTGGCGGCCGGCGAAGTTTCTCCGGTGGGTAACGGCACCGTGGAGACGAACAGCAAGATTCCTTACTCAGAGCAAGGTAGTCTGGAAATCGACCGGGAGATTGGAAAGGGGCTGGTTCTTAACATCGGCTATCTCTTTGTTTCCGCACACCATCAGGTCCGCGCGGAAAACCTAAACGTTTGCCCCACGGGAGGAGCCACGACTGGATTGTTTACGTGTGCGCCCTCACCAACTGCCTTGCCTGGGTACCCTGCCGGCAAAGCCAATTTCAGCGGCGTTCTCGTGCCGGTCGGCTTGATCTACTACACGGACAACAGTGGAAACAGCGTCTATCACGGAGCGACTCTTTCGGTAACCGAACGATTGGGAAGCAATTTCCGGCTCAACGCCAATTACACCTATTCGAAAACGCTGGATGACGGCACGTTCACCACGTTTGTCAGCACACCTCAAAACCTTTACAACAGGGCAGCGGAGCGCGCCAATTCCAACCAGGATGTGCGCAACCGGTTTGTGGCCAACTTCTCCGCAACTGGGCCGAAAAATAGTTTCCTGCGCAATACCGAACTCAGTGGCATCGTCACGTTGCAAGGCGCGCGTCCCTTCACCGAATTTGTCGGATTTGACGCCAATGGCGACACCAATCCGGTGACTGACCGTGTGGGAGGCGCAGCTCGTAATACCTACTGGGGCGACCAACTGCAGACCGTGGACATCCGCATTTCACAGTATTTCAAGTTTCGCGAGAAGCAAAAAATTGAGGTAGCACTGGATGCATTTGATCTCCTCAATCGACCCAACGTCAATGAGGTTACTTCCGTATACGGCACATACAATTTCTGCGGTGGACAGGTGCCCACCCGATACAAGGATGCCGCTTCGCTGAAAATTCAAACGGATCCGAACTCGTTTATCGGGTCGTGCCCGGCGGCCGGGCCACCGTTTCCGAGTCCGATTTTCGGCGCTCCCAGAACAATGTTCAATCCGCGAGTGTTTCAGCTTTCCCTCAAGTATTCGTTCTAGAGACTTAGCCCCGCGCTGTGGAGCGAGATACTCATCTCGTTCCACAGTTGCGCGGCTTCTCATGATTTGACTGCAATTTAGCCTTCTAGCCGGCGCTCAGCCGTATTTAGGCGGGTTGAAGGACTGGTCCATCCCCATGCAAGTTTGTCCGCCTTTTGCGACGTTTACGCTGATCAGCCGCGGCCCTTGCGACGCGAAAGCCTCTCTCAGGACGGATTCCAGGTCTCCTGGCTGGTCCACTTCCTGTGCCGGCATGCCATAGCCCTGCGCAATTTTCACAATATCAATGCCGGGCAAATCCATGCCGTGAACGTTGCGTCCCACTTGTGTGAAATCGCAGAAGGATTTCAGCGCGGAGTAGTCTCCATTGCGCAGGACGATAAAAATTACGGGAGCTTTGTACTGGACTGCGTTCCACAACGCCTGAATGGAATATTGGATGGAGCCGTCACCCACCGGGCACACCACTCTTCTTTCCGGATGCGCGAGTTGCAGGCCGACGGCGGCCGGCAACCCAAATCCTAGAATTCCATTGGGCACGGAGTAGAAAGAGCCGGGTTCATCGAGAAGCAGATGGCGGTCGAGATCGCCTTTGGAAGATGGGCATTCCTCGGCGATGACCGTGTTTCGCGGCATGACCTTGTTCAGCACGCTGAAGAGATAAGCGGGTGTGATGGGATATTCGGCGCTCGGTGGTGGTGGGTTTTTTCGAGGCGATAGATCTTTTCGCTCTCGCGGCCCGGCGTGGGTGCGAAGGTATCGGGCTGCGGCGGCAAGATTGCCGACAATGCTGGTTCCTGCCAACGCGGCGGCGGCATCCTGCGGCGAATTCGTGATTTGAAAGAGCTTTGTGCCTGCATTGATGGTGTCGCCGGGGACATAGGCGTAGTAGAGAAATACAGGTGCTCCGAGGACGACGATCGTGTCATAGTTTGCGAGTTGATCGGCGAGCGGTTTTTGCGCGGGCAGCAATCCTCCGCGAAAAAGTTTGTGCGTGCGCGGGAAAGTCCAGCGCGGAGGGATGGGCTGCTGATAGACGTCGGCGCTCAGGTGTTCTGCGAGAGCGACGACTTCGTGCCATCCGTGGTCCTCTTCAATTTGCGAGCCAACGACGATTGCGGGATTGCGGCTGGCATTGAGCGCTCGAACCACTTCGTCGAGGGCGGCGGAGCTCGGCTCAACGATTTGAGATACTTCGCGAACAGATAAACTTTGGCATTCGTGCATCCAGTCGTCCATGGGAATGGAGACAAACACCGGCCCCATAGGCGGCTGAATCGCGAGATAGTACGCACGTGCGATGGTTGCGGGCACGTCCTCGGCACGGAGCGGCTCGCTGGCCCACTTCACATAGGGCTTCACGAGCTCTACTGCGCGGCTGACAAGAAATGGTTCTGCGAGGACCTGGCGGCGGTCCTGTTGTCCAGTCGTCACCACAAGAGGGGCGTGGCAATAAAACGCATCAATCAGAGCGGAGAGGCCGTTCCCAACGCTGGCGACGGAATGCACATTCACGAACGCGGCTTTTCCCCTGGCCATCGCATAGCCGAGCCCCATGCCAATCGCTGTACGCTCATGCAAAGCGAGGACGTACTGAAAATCGGTGGGCATGTCGCGGAGAAAGGGCAATTCGGTGGAGCCAGGATTGCCGAAGATCAGATTCATTCCCAGGTCGCGCAAAACCTGATACGTGACTTCTCTTACCGTACTCAACGTTGAGCTCCCGATTCGAACGATTGCGTGCTCTGAGCAGCGAAGTTATACCATCTTGCTTGCGTTTGCATGTCGAATTCAGTATGCGGAAGGCATTCCCGGTACATTTGCGAGCACTACAGCGTGAAAAATTCCGATAATCGCGCGAGTCGGTTTTGCGCTGCTCTTTTTATGTATTGTTGACGGGCGGAATCACCGGGATAATACGCGCAGTTTGCGGCTTTGCAATGTTCGAGAGCGGCGAGTAAAGATTGCGACCATGTGCCGCTGAAGTGAACGCGTTTCGTGCGGTCCGAGGAGGTTTTCGAATGGATGAAAAGCAGCGTCATGAGCAAGGAATGAAGACGCGCCGCGCCGTGTTGGGAGACGCGCATGTGGATGCGACGCTGAAGAATCGGAATGAATTCACGGATGCGTTTCAGGATTTCATCACGCGTTACGCGTGGGGAGAAATCTGGAGCAGGCCCGGCTTGCCAAAACAAACGCGAAGCATGTTGACGCTGGCCATGATGGTTGCGCTGAATCGCCCGGACGAATTGCGCATGCACTTGCGCGCGGCGCTGAACGTGGGTGTAACGCGCGAACAAATTCAGGAGGTGTTGCTGCAAACCGCGCTCTACTGCGGCTTGCCTGCTGCGAATTCCGCATTTCACATCGCCATGGAAGTAATCTCCGAGCATCAGCCGTGATTCAACTCTCAAAAATTATTCGAGACTGAAGGCGACTCTCCTTGAGAACACAAGTTGGCATCGTCGGGGCTGGGCCGGCGGGATTGCTGCTCTCCCACCTTTTGCATTTACAGGGAATCGAATCCGTTGTGCTGGAGGCGCGGAGCCGCCAGTACATTGAAGAACGAGTGCGCGCGGGGATTCTTGAGCAGGGCACCGTGGATTTGCTCAACGAAACGGGCGTCGGCGCGCGAATGATGCGGCAAGGGCTTGTCCATCATGGAATCGAGCTGCAGTTCGGGCACGAGAGGCACCGCATTGATTTTCAAGAGCTCACCGGCGGCAAGTCGGTGATGGTTTATGCGCAGCACGAGGTGCTGAAGGATCTCATCGAGGCGCGCATCGCTGCGCAGGGACAGCTCCTATTCGAAGCCGAGGGCGTCGCCATTAGTGATTTTGACGGTACGAAGCCACGGATTCAGTTTCGCAAGGACGGGTCCGCGCAAGAGCTCACCTGCGATTTCCTCGCGGGGTGCGACGGCTTTCATGGTGTGTGCCGGCCTGCGATTCCTGCCGGAGTGCTGACTGCGTTCGAAAGGATCTACCCATTCGCGTGGCTGGGAATTCTCGCGCAGGCTCCGCCTTCCTCAAATGAGCTGATCTATGCGTACCACGAGCGCGGGTTTGCTTTGCTCAGCATGCGTTCGCCGGAAATTTCGCGCCTTTATGTTCAGTGTCCTCCCGATGAAGAAATCGCGGATTGGCCGGATGAAAAAATATGGGAAGAGCTGCACACACGCCTGGAGGTCATCGAGGGTTGGAAACTCACCGAAGGGCCCATCTTGCAGAAGGGCGTGACGGGAATGCGCAGCTTTGTGGTTGAGCCGATGCAGTACGGCCGGCTTTTTCTCGCGGGCGACTCGGCGCACATTGTGCCTCCGACCGGAGCGAAGGGACTCAATCTTGCCGCCGCCGACGTGCGCGTGCTTTCGCGGGCGCTCGGGGAATATTACGCTTCCGGAAAAACGCGGCTGCTGGAACGCTATTCGGAAACTTGTTTGCGGCGCGTCTGGAAAGTGCAGCGCTTTTCCTGGTGGATGACTTCGATCCTGCATCGTTTTGCTGACGACAATCCGTTTGATCAGCGCCGCCAGCTCGCTGAACTGGATTATGTGACGAGCTCAAGAGCCGCCTCGGTGTCGCTTGCAGAAAATTATGTGGGCCTGCCGATGGAGTGAAGTGGTCATCCCTTGTACCGGGAGGAAAAGATCGTGCCGACGACTAAGCGATATCAGACTGGCTTGGTGGTTCTGTTTTTCTTCACGTGGGGCGGCGTCTTTCTCGCGCGAATGAGCGTGCTCTATCTGGCGCCTTTCATCGCGCCGGATCTTCATCTGAGCCACGCGCAGGTGGGACTATTGGCGTCGGCTTTAGCGCTTGCTTGGGCGGGATCGGGTTTGATTTTTGGAGCGGTCTCCGATCGCATTGGCCGACGGCCGGTGTTGATTCCAACGGTTTTTCTGTTTTCTCTTCTTTCTTGGCTTTCAGGTATCGCGAGGTCATTCGCTCAGTTGCTATTCATACGAACGTTGATGGGAGTTGCCGAGGGTCCTACTTTTCCGACGATGGCTACGATGATCGAGGCGTCATCTGAGTCAAGAAATCGCGGGCGCAACATAGGAATCGTTGTTAGCGCCGGCGCTCTCGTAGGCCTGGCGCTTGCGCCCGTCTTGACGACGCAAATTGCCGCGCATTTCGGATGGCGAGCGGCTTTTTTCGTCACCGGAATTCCTGGAATGATTCTTGGCCTTTTGATTTGGCGCTTTGTGAAAGAGCCGGAGGAAGGAGAATCAGGCGTCCAACATCACGCTAAGCCTTCTCTGAGAGAATATTTATCGCTGCTTCGGTACCGCAATATGGTGCTTTGTTGTTTGGGTGCCGCGGGCTTCATGACTTGGCTGTTTGTCATGCATGTGTTCGCGCCACTGTACATTACCGAGGTTTCGCGGCGGTCCCCTACTCTGGCGGGGTTAATCATCGGTGCGGGCGGGCTCGGCGCTTTCATGTGGGGCTGGATTTTTCCGTGGATTTCCGACCGCGCGGGCAGAAAACCCACACTTATCTTTGTCGCGCTCGTCTCCGCGACTGCCCCATTGACGTACCAGGTGCCGTTCCTTATCGCGCATCCTTGGCTGATGGCGGCTGCAGGGTTTCTTGTCAACGGAGGGCAGGGTATCGCGCCGCTAGTCTTGGTACTTGTTCCGACGGAGAGTGTTCCTGTCAAATTTGCTGCAACGGCGATCGGGTTGGCGACACTCGTTGGAGAAATTGTTGGCGGAGCGTTCGCTCCCGCGCTGGCTGGCGCGGCTGCAAATCGCTACGGACTTGGCGCGCCGCTTTGGATTGCAAGTGGCGGCGCGATTTTAGTTTTGCTAGCGTCGTTGTTCATGACCGAAACGGCTCCGTCGAAAACAGGCCAGCTGAACAACGCGTGACCTGGCGCTTAAAGTATCTTCAGATTATCGTCCCGCCCGTGATGGAATGGCGCGCACGGGGAGATTCGAACTCCCGAATCTCTGCTTAGAAGATAAATCTAGCAGTGTTATCTCGTTGCTTTTCCTTGCCTCTGCGTACTTCTTGCACCACGGTTTTGCATGCTATTCGGGTAATATTGGATCCAAGTTCGACCCGAGTTTTGGGGTGAACCCCTAGATGGCACAGCTTTGTTTGCCACAAGTTCTGGGGAGTGTCTGTGATAAAAAGAGCATTCGCATCCTGAGCCTTCTATCAAGAATCTACACTACTCAACAAGCTGCAGATTTAGGGCGATGCGCACACCGTTGACGAGGATAAAGCTCTGATCAAGGAGTTGTTGGTTCGTGATCTCAGCATTCACAAATTGATTGAGGGCGATTCGCGGGCAAATGAATTCAATCGCTTCAGAAATACCCTTCGGGCCGGGAGACAGTTTGTTCAGGACGGAAAAGTCGTAGAGCTGGAATTCCAGATCGGGTGAAATCCTATCTGACAAATCTTTGAGTTGGGGCGCCAGGAAGAGGTCAAAACTCTCCGCGCTACGCTTGTAAATGGAGCCTTTCACAGGCCCGAACTGGATGGAATTTCGCAGGGTCATCTGGAGCGCGATCTGATCGTGGAAGACCACGAAGGTGGGCGGCGCATAATCGACAAAATGGAATTTCGTCGCTCCCTCCCTGGCAAATGCGGCCAGCTGCGCTTGATATTTATCGCCCAGACGATCTGCATCAGCCTGTGTTGGCGGCGGAATGGCGGGTTGCTGGTTCACAGTCTTGGGTGAGGGCTGAACGGAATCGGCGCTTGACGCAACAGGATCCGCTGGTGCCGGTACAGCCGCGGGCGTGGATGGCAGCGAAAGATTTGATTTGAGTAAGGAAGACCGGCCAGCCAGTGTCGAAGAACGCGCCGTGGAAGTGGCATCCGGTTTCGCAGGCACGGACCGGGGCAGCGCCTGAACGTTGAGAGGGTCGCGCTCCGTAAGCGAGAGACCGAACTCCGCTCCGCTGACATAAACCTTCGAACGGTTCACGATTTCCTGGCGTTCGCCATCGGTGGACACGCGGGATAGAGCCCAAGCATCGTCGCGGTCAAGCACCACGACGAGGATTTCTTTTCCTTCGTAGTCGTAGCCAGGGGCCCGGGTATGGGTATGATGAGAAATCTCAAAACCGATGCCATCGCACGGCAAATCTTGAGGCAGAGCGGCAATTACCTGTTCCAAGATTGGAAGAACCACGGTGCGAAACGTAGCAGCAGCACGCTCATTCCGGTTGAGACGAGCGGTGTCATAGGCCGCGTTGTAATTTCCGGTCACTTTCAGAATTACACGATCTTGAAAACGAACGAACTCCAAACCGCGTGAGTCGGCTTCCGCCTGCTGGGCGGGGTCGAGCCCAACATAGCGGCTCAGATATAGCGGAAAGGGGAATTTCGTTTTGGCGATGGATTGGCTAATTGTCTTCAATTGTTGGAAATAAGACTCCTCGAGTGCCTTCAGATCGGGATTAAGGATTTCGGACGGGCTTACCTGCGCGAACGCGCGTGGCTCTGAAAAACTCATGGCCAATCCAATTGAAAGGAAGAGCATACGGCGACGGAAGCGGAAAACAGGCCCGAGTTTCATAGGTCGTACGAGTGTACCTCACTATTTGGCTGAGTATTGCGATCCGGGCCGGCCTGGAGGCTGATATGGCGGCTGCGCAATAGCGCGCGTGAACGCAATCACTGAGCGGATTTCCTCCGCCGAAAGCAGACGCCCGTATGGCGGCATCATCGCTGATTTTCCCATGGCGCTGCCGCCCAAGGTAATGATGTTCTGCACGAATTCATCGCTTTCCGCGTTCAGTGTAGCACCGTCATTCAGCAAAGGCGGAACGGGCGTTAAGTTTGAACGGTTGGATGGGCCTGCGGGAGTCGCGTCCGCATGGCACCAGACGCACTGTTGGTAGAAAATGCGTTTTCCTTGCGCTTGCTGATAGCTTAGAGAAATGACGTGCTGCGCATCGGTCCAGTCGGCCTCCGTATCGTATGCTGTCAGAAGCGGATCGACTTTGGCTGTTTCGGCATGCTTGCTGCACCCAGCGACGCCGGCGAGTGTCATTCCCAGGAGGACGCTGATCCAGAGATGGAATCTCATCGG
Source organism: uncultured Acidobacteriota bacterium (assembly GCA_963727945.1). Lineage (GTDB taxonomy): Bacteria > Acidobacteriota > Terriglobia > Acidiferrales > UBA7541 > Acidiferrum. The sequence goes on along the minus strand of CAVSIW010000042.1, from coordinate 32,111 downwards.
CCCGCCCCTTGAGCTGCAGCCTGCGCCGTAGTGATTCTCGCGGTTTTTTGCGGTTTGATGCTTTGTCGCAAGGTCATCAAGTAAGCCGTCAACGCCTTCAGCTCATCTTCCGTGAAGTTACGCCGCGGCTCGATGGTATCGGGAATGAGCGACTGGGGATTTCTCAGCCAAGCCTCAATCCATGCAGGCGTCAACCAGCCGCCGGCGTTGTTGAGGTTGGGTCCGACGTATCCCCCGGTGCCGCCGATGGTGTGGCATGCCTGGCATTGGTATTTCACTTCGTAGAGTTGTTTGCCGAGCGCTGCCATGGCTGGCGTGAACTGCTTGGCGTCCACGTCGGCGGGATTCGCGGCCGGATGTTGCAAGACCATGGTCATGTAGTCGGCTAGTGTCGCCGCGTCCTTATCACTCATGTTGAATTGCGGCATGCGCAGAACAAGAGTGGGGCGCAAAGTCTGCGGATTCTTTAAGAAATCCACGATCCACTGGCGCTGGGCACGGCTCCCTTCGTAGCTCAGATCGGGCGCCAAGTCGCCACCGTAACCATTGAACTTGTGGCAGTCATAGCACTTGTAGCGCTCGTAGACTTCCCCGAACGAACCCGTCGGATGGAACGCAGCTTCTTGGCGCGGTACAACCAGATTTTGCAATGCGCCCGTGGCGGCCGCGCCCTTCATGCTGAGGAGCGCTGTTGTGACTGCGTCCAAATCAGATTGATTCCAGTTGTACTGCGGCATGCGCGCCGCGGGATTGACGGACGTGGGATCCTGCAACTTGCCTTGAATGTAAGAAACGAGATTGTGCGGAATCTTTGCGGAGCCGAATTCCAGCTCCGACGCGTTCTTTCCGCCGAGCGCGCTCAAGTCCGGCCCAAAATCCTTCTGCGGGTTCAGGCCCTCAATCACATGGCAGCTAGCGCAGCCCTTTTCCCAAAATAGTCGATGTCCAAGCTGAATCTCCTCCTCAGCTGGCTGCCCCAGCTGGGGTACGCCAGTCAAGAAGATCGGAATCGGTGAGCTTGGCGGTGATGTACTGCGTGACCTTGTAGAGATCTTCATCCGACCAGCCGTAGCGCGGCATCCGGGTATGTGGCAAATATCCTCGTGGGTCGCGAAGCCACCCGATGAGCCAATTAGGATTGACCTTACTTCCGACTTTGGTCAGCTCCGGGCCAATATCGCCGCCAATCAGCTTCGTTTCACCGGCGCGTGTGACTGCCAACGAGTGGCACGTCGAGCAGAACATTTGCCGGAAACGAAGTTCGCCCTGCGACGCCAATTCCGGATTCTTGCTCCAGGCAGAAACGACGCGGGCATCGATCTTGTACGGTACGACCGCTTTGGCTTTTTGAACGCTAAGGTAAGCGGAAAGACCTCGGAGTTCCGTCTCGGTTAGACGGAATTTCGGCATGCGCGGCTCTTCTTCCGTCACGTAACCATTCACCGTCACATTGCCGTCTTTGTCGACGATCGTGCGCGGCTCCTTCAACCACTTGTAAATCCATTCGCGGCTTACTTTCGCGCCGATGTTTGTGAGATCGGGACCGAGCATCAGGGGACGATCGATTCCCCGCAGACGATGGCAACCCTGACAATTCAATTTGCCAAGAAGCTCGCGGCCCCTTGTCAGCTGAGGCGTCTGCGGCATGTCGGCGTAATGGCAAGTGCCGCAGGACGCTTGAAGGAAGCGGGTCGGCAATATCGGCTGCTCCCAGGCAAGAGTAGATTCGTGAGCCTCGGCAACTTCCGTGGCGGGGCCCTGGCCCCTGTGGCAAGCAGTGCAGCCCCAATCCCGAACGTTGTGCGGGATTGGCGGGTGTGCGCGGAAAGGCTGGGGCACGGCTCTATCCGCTAGACTTGCCTGCGTAATCCCCTGATGGCATGTCGTGCATCGGTCGACGACATTCATTCCGGGAAGCCAAATTTGATCTATGTCTGGGCGAAAGTCTGCTAGCAGCTTTTTCGTATCGGGACGCCCCTGCGCAAAACGCAGGTAGGACCGCTTGTACTGCTTCCACTCGCGCCCAAAATCTTTGAAGGGAGAGATCGCCAGAACAACCAGGAACACGACACTTGAAATCGCGAAGATCAGGCGCGTCCGGTTTGTCAGCTTGCCCATGTCTTCAGCCGACATGAGTCCTCCAAGGCCAAACCCAGGACCACCCCGGACCTCTGAAGAATGTCCCCACGACGGTCAAGCAGATAGCCACAGCGATGAACCACGTCATGACCCACCAGGAGACTGGCTTGGTGGCCAGTGTCTTCAACAAGCCCTCTTGGCTCTGCCGGGCGGTGTAGGAAAAAACGAGAAGGGCCGCAACGAGGGCCGTGGGCGCAAAGATCGTCCATGCATGAAATGCCGCAAGAAACCCGAGGAGGACGAGCACGATGATGAGGACAGTTGTCAGATTTCGCGATGGCCGCCGGGCCCAGATCGCTCCGGCCTCGATATTTACGTTGAAATACGGAATCACCACGAGTGCGATTACCACTAATGTCGGAATCAATATTCCGGCGACGAAGGGTGGGAAGAAGTGCAGCAGTTCCTGAAGACCAAGAAAATACCAGGGCGCCTTGGCAGGGTTAGGGGTGAGCAGGGGATTGGCCAATTGCTCGAGAGGTGCGTCCCAGAACAGCGCGACGAGCACCATAACAATCATCAGCACCTGAAATGCGATGGCCTCGCGGATCAAGAGATGGGGGTACGTCATCAATTGCGGGCCGGGATCACCCACCACTTTGGCAGAGGTCTTTTTCGTGACGAAGACAATGCGCCGCGGTTCCTTCTTCGCATCCGAGCTAAAGCCGGTCTCTATTTTATTTTTTTCCATCGTCGTCCTTCGGCTTTACGGTCAGACCGCCGTCCTTTTGCACACGCCAGAAATGAATTCCGATGAGCAGAAACGCGACGAGCGGAAGAATCACGACGTGAAGTACGTAGAAACGCAGCAACGCGTTTTCTCCCACGATGTTCCCACCGAGGACCAGGAACCGAATTTTGGCGCCGACGAAGGGCATCGCGGAAATGATGTTCGTGCCAACCGTCACGGCCCAAAACGCTAGCTGGTCCCAGGGCAAGAGATACCCCGTATAGCTGAGGAACAGCGTGACCAGCAGTAACACGACTCCGACCACCCAGTTGAACTCGTGCGGCGGCTTGTAGCCTCTGCGGTAGAACACGTGAAACATGTGCCAGAAGACGGCGAAGACCATCAAATGCGCGGCCAAACGATGAAGATTGCGAAGCAAGACGCCGTTCGAAACGACAAATTGAAGATCCTTCATGTCGCGGTAGGCATGCGGCGCCGCCGGGTGGTAGTAGAACATCAGCAATATGCCGGTGACGAATAGAACGATGAAAAGGATGAAGGACATCGATCCCAGATAGTACGAGGCTCGCACGCGGAGGGACTTCTCTCGAACCTTGACGGGCAGCCAGTGCAGGAAGAGATTGCCGAAGACAGCTAGGCTGCGCGTGCGGTTCGTGTTCGCAGGGCCGCGGCGAAAGATGGACTTCCAGACTTTCGTCTCGCGAAGGTTTTGCAGCGCGGAATGAAGAGTCGTAGCCATCGTCTCCCTTAGACTTTCAGAACTTGCGCTGGCTTGATGTTTTGCAGTTTGTCCACGAGCAGCTCTCCATCCGCTGTCAGCGAGATAGCGAAATGCGGGAGCGGCCTCGGCGCGGGACCGGCGACCTTGGTGCCGTCATCCTTGAACTTGCTGCCATGGCACGGGCATTCGATCAATTCATGTTCGGGGTGCCAAGCGGTGATGCAGCCGAGGTGCGTGCAAACGGCCGAAACCGCATAAAAGCCTTCCGGCATGCGCACGATGTAAACCTGCTGGTCTTGAAGAAACGTTACGGAATGGATGGGATAAAGATCGGGATTGCCGGCCCGGAACGTCGTCGCGGGTTCGAACAGAACATTGGGCGAAAAGTACTGATAGGTCACGGCAACAGAGCCGAGGCCGGCAACGCCAAGAGCACCGAGCGTGATTTCATTCAAGAAATCGCGCCGGGTAATCCCATTTCCCGCTTGGACGGAGCCGGATACTTCGGGAATCGAGGAACTTTTGGCGTCACTCATGCGTGGAGAACCATCTCCTCAATTTGGACTAAATTCGGGTCGTGATCGAAGACTTCGAAAGCTTCCATGCTGATGGTGTGAACCGGGCAGCGCTCCGCGCAGAGCCCGCAACGAATGCAAATCGTTTCGTCTTTCACCATCACCGATCCTTTGGCTGTGGAAAGTTCTTCGGCCGAAAGATGGAGAAGTTCGTGAACCCGCGATTCCGGTGTGGCGGACAACTGTTGTGCGGTCTCGCCAGAGAATTCAAATTGGCTGAGTGGCACCAACTGCAAGCAATTTTCCGGACAAACATCCACACAGCCGCCGCAGAGGATGCACTCACTGCCGTTCGCTTCGGTCCCTTCAAAGATGGTGTTGATCCAGCACTGAAGACAGCGCGATGCTTCCTGCTTGGCTTGCTCTTCCGTAAAGCCCGATTCGACCTCGGCTATGCCGGTGCGGCGTTCGAGTGGGATGACCGGTACAGCCAAGCGGGAATACTCGTCGTACTGCTCGGCCATTTTGTGATGATCAAGAATGGTGATTTGCACATACTGGGGCTTGGGCTTCCACTCCGACCCCCGAATAAATTTGTCGATTTCTTCAGCGGCTTTCTTGCCGTCCGCAACGGCGTTGATGATCAAGCGCGGGCCAAACGCGATGTCGCCCGCCGCAAAAATTCCCGGCGCGGTCGTCATGAGTGTTGCAGAGTCAATTTTGGGTGTTCCCTGCCGGGTGATTTCGATGCCGTCTGACGGTTTTAGGAATGTGAGATCAGAGGCTTGTCCGATCGCCAGAATCACCGTGTCGCAAGGAATAATCGTCTCCGTGCCAGGGGCGAAGGTCGGGTTGAACCTGTGCTGCGCGTCGAACACGGAAGTGCATTGGATCACTTCCAGCCCACTCAATTTGCCATCCCGCCCAACAAATTGTTTTGGACCGAGCGATGGACGCATCCTGATTCCTTCGAGCAATCCTTCTTCAATCTCTTCTTCCGAGGCTGGCATCTCTTCGCGGGATTCGAGGCAAACGAGATGCACTTCGCGGGCGCCCATGCGCAGCGCTTGGCGGGAAACGTCCATGAACTCTTTCATGGCGACGTCCGCTTCACTGGAACTAAGTCGGTCGGGGAGAACTACGCCTGCTATGTCAGTCACAAGCTTTTGTTGCTGCTCCCTCATGGCGGTGCGGGCAACGTCGATGGCCACGTTTCCGCCACCAATCACGACAACCCGCTTCCCAATCGAGAAGCGGTAACCCAGATTAACGTTGAGGAGAAAATCGATACCCTTCACGACGCCATCCAGCTCATGCCCAGGAAGATTGAGGTCACGGCTGCGGTGCAGGCCAAACGCAAGCAGCACGGCTTTGTAGCCTTGGCTGCGAAGGTCTTCCAGTGAAAAATCACGCCCGAGCCGCATGTTCAAGCGGAGTTCCGGCCCGAGATCGAGAATCTCCCTAATCTGCGCCTGCAATACATCACGTGGCAGGCGATATTCCGGAATGCCGAGATGCATCATTCCACCGGGCACGGGTGCGGCCTCGAAAACGGTCACCGGATAACCGAGCAAGGCCAGATCGTGTGCCGCCGACATGCCCGCTGGGCCGGAACCGATGATCGCTATCTTTTCCGGGCGGAAGGCGCGGGGCCTATCAGGAAAGACATCGATGGGATTTCGCGATTCCGGCCCGTGGCGCTCGGTGACGAAGCGCTTCAACGCGCGGATCGAGATCGGCATGTCAAATTGCCCCCGGCGGCAGGCGGGCTCGCAGGGATGCCCGCACACGCGGCCGCAAATCGAGGCGAAAGGATTAGGAACCCGGGCGTAGCGGTACGCTTCCTCGTATCTTCCCTGTGCAATGAGGGAGACATACCGTCCGGCCTGTGTATGAACCGGGCAGGCCTGCATGCAGGGGAAGTTCGACTCGAGCCACTCAACGTCAACGAGTTTGGTTCGGCTGGTCACGAGGTTTGTCCCGGATCCCTGGCTCGTTTACTTCTTCACGGTCAATTCAACACTCGTTGTGGCCGCGCTGACTTCCACCGCTTGCGACGTGGGTTTGCCGTCTTCACTCCAAGTTTTCAAGGTGTACTTGCCGGCGGGAATATCCTTGATTTCGAAATTCCCGTCTTTGTCGGTGACGGCGAAGTAGGGTGTGGGAACGATGACAACGTAACCGGACATTTCTGGGTGCACATTGCAGAGCAAGGAAGCGACACCTAGATCATTAAACTGGAAAGGTTTCTTTTCGCCCTGCGGCCACGTGCCGAGATTGTGCGCCAGCTTTTTGTTGCCGCTGATGGAAGGCCAATAGACATTGTGTCCCACAGGATCGCTGTTCAAAAAATCTACCGTGGTGCCCTGCTGAACAGCGACAACGTGGGGATTGAACGACATTTTTCGCTGATCGATAATGACGTGCTCCTTGGGGGCTTCGAACTTCTTGTCCGCAATGGCATCCACGTAGACAGCAATGCTCGCGGCGGACTTGATCCCCTGCACGCTGACCTTGCCTTTGATTTCATTGGCCCCGGCTGCGCCAACCAAGGTCAACGTGATGCTTGCTGCGACTACTACCTTTGCTACGATTCCCGATAGACTCATGACATTCCTCTCGTATTTGATGTGCGTGCGATTGAATTTTTGATCCCAATCTGTCTAGAAGACGTAGTCGATACCTGCCTGGAACCCGTTTGGACGGAAAAAGAGAGTGGTCCCTGTGATTGGGTCAACGTACGGCTGCCCGAAGGTGTACTGATATTCCCCGACGACTTTGATGTTGGCTCGCACGAGCACCTGGAAGCCTGGGCTGAATCGGTTCCGCGTCTGATATTGCGACGCCGGCGTGCCGTTAATGAAGTCGGCCCTGCCGTTAATGAAGTCGGCATGGGAATTCACGGCATCATAGTGAAAGGTGCCGATTAGCCACGGATAGAACCAGTAGTTGGCGCCGGCAAATCCACCGGAAAAGGTCACTGCAGTTGCCGGAGCAATCGTCAGGGGATCGCCAGCGGTCACCACATGGTTGTCATCATGGCCGTACATGCCGAGTCCAAATAGTTCCAGCTTCCTGTACTTGAAACGGAGATCGCCACCGATGCGGTAGAAGGGTTCCTCAATGGTCGCAAGCCCCGGGAAAAGTAGACCGTCCTGGTTTTGTTGGTTCTTACCGTAGTAGTACAAAAATCCTGCTCGGATAGACGTGTGGTCTCGAGGACCGGTTGGACCCGCTGCCTGGATCGCATTGCGGCTTTCCGAATCGCGCTCCAGGTTAAATCTCTGCGACACTCGAACGTAGACGTCTTTCGAGCTCCGCAACGTCGTTCCGGCGTTGCTTCCGTTCACGACTGCGACCGACCAGTCGAAATTTCCGTTATTCGGCGTCCCTCCAAATTCAATTCCACGTTGCGGCTCGCCGAAAATCGTCTGGTTATTCGTTGTTCCCAATGAGCCAGCGACGCTGGCTTGGCCATAAATGTCGTAGGGCGAGAGGTAAATGCTTCTAGCCTGCGTGAAGGGCAAATCCAGTTCGAATTGCCCGAACCTCACGTTCAGTGCGTTCTTTGGCAGGCCGATGCTGTGGCCTAGATCATTGTACTTCAGGTAGCCGTCACCCATGGCGCCTGCACCATTGTCTCCACCTACGGAAATGTCATCGTCAATCCAGAACGAAAAGTTCTGACCAAAACTTCCCGCACCGATGATCGTGAAGGTATTTGGGGCAAACACGTCGGTCCGTGGGGTGAATCCGTTCTGTTCGATGAACCCTGCGGGCTGTTTCCGGTTCAGCGTGAAATTTCCTTCGTACCGGAACGCAACAGGTAGATATCCCGGAATTTCACCCGGATAGACGGCGGTCGGGAACGCTTCCTTTTGTGCCTTCGCCCCCAACATTACGGGAGGCTCCTTAACGAAGACCTCATCGTCTTTGGGGAATTTGAAGCCGTTCTTCTTAAACGCCTCCCCGAAGTCGTTGAGTTCAGGATAGTTGCTGTGGCAGGTGGTGCACGATGTCTGATATTTTCGCGAAAACGCGGGAATCGCGGAACTCTTGGGCACCGACGCAAGCATTACCCACATAACGACCACGACTGCAGTCAGACTCGCCATAATGCTGGTATTAAGTATGCGACCCTTCATTCGCTTGCCCTCCAAGCATTGCCCGCCCAACGGCGGGGCAAGTTCTTGAACCCACTGCCAGTTTTTCAACAGCCAGCATTGTCGCTGGCCCACCAGATGGCTTACGGTGTCGTAGCTCACCGACTGATGTGACGAACCTCACACGTCCAGCTCTGAAAGGGGGGATTTTCCGCGAGTGGAAACAGGGCGCTAAGAACCCACAATCCTTTCGAGCCCCGTCTTGTTGCTTATGATAAATGTGGAGCCTCTTACTTGCAAGAGCTGTCTTCTCTTGAAAATTGCAAGCTGCCGCTGCGCCCTCCGTGCCAACATCTCTGAGACCAGTCTAGTACTCTTAATTAATGAGCAGGGCGAGAAAGAAAAAGGCAGAGATGAACGGGAATTCTCTTGGTGTTGCTCTTTCCCCTGGGGGTTTGGCTGGCAGGAATACAAACGCGCTAGTGTCTGAATGCACCGAGATCAGCAGTCGGATGCTCGATCGAGCGCAATCTGCAGAGTTGGAATTCTAGTTACGATTGTGTCCGGTGATGACGGGCGCGCCAATCGCAAAAGTTCGTTTTGAGCTCGCTGTTTCCGCCGCTCACCTTCTGAACGCAGCGTCGCCGAACTTTGTGCCGGCTCGTTCCTCCGCAATCGCGCTCACCGACACGATTCGAATTTGGCTTTGGGCCGTGTCCACGCGTGCTCTTACCTTTACGTGCCGCCCGTCGATCCCTTTTAGCGCCTCTGGGTTGCTGACCATCCAAATCTTATTGTCCTTGTCCGCCGTTAGGGTTTTGCCATCGCTGCCAATCTTGCCGGAAATGCTGGTCGGCTTCCTAGACATCTTGCCTGTATCAGAACCGCGATCCTGAGCTGCGCCTCCGTCCTGTCCTGCTCGAACCATGGCCGGCATCAAGGTCAGGAAGACTACTACTGCGATCGTCGCTAGCTTTTTCATTTTGCTCTTTTCCTTTGGCGAGAAGATGTGGGGAAGTTACCTTGGAAACGAAGAGACCGCCGGACGGCCCCGTTTCGTGGGCATCCTGACGCCTTCCCTGCACCAAAGCAAATGCAAAGTGTGAATATCGTGTATCGCTGATTTGAGTCGCAGGTCAGTGTGCAGCACTACGACGTGGGGCCAAGTCGGCCTTCCAGCCTAGGATGCCCCGACGTCCATTTCCTTAGAAAGCCAGAACAAGAACTACGTTTGGGCGGTTGCTCGAATTCAAACCGCAGGCTGACCTGCCCCGTGCGGTTGCCGCTGTTCTCAGCCGTCTGAACGTTTTGCACTACACTGAAAGCTGACGAGGTCACATTTGTCGGAGGCGGAGCGAAGTTTGGATGGTTGAGCAGGCACGGACAACAGGATTGCAATCAAGAATGACGATGCCTTGCTCAACATGTTCGAGTCCCCTATTCCCTCGCGCGCAATTCAAGTGCGCGCAGCAGTGTCTGGAAAATACAGGGACGTCCGTAATGAAGTCGTGAGCGATTTCATCAAAGAGTTGATAGCTTGGATGGGTTTCTTGAATCGAGCGCGAAATATCAGCTGCCCAGACGTCGCTCTAAGTCTTTGTTCTTCTTAGAATTTACTAACCGCTGTTTACGGAATCCTTACAAATCCCTCAGGACTTCTTCAACACTGTTTCGTTACCTTGTTTTTGGTTGTGCGAGGTCAGTTGAGTTCTTCCAGTCCACTGAGCTGGGGAAAGCGGCTGAACTCGGCCTGAGGTGGGGTGGCGCTATGACGCTAATCATCCTAGAAACGATTAGTTTCCTGGCTTGTGCCTTCTACGTTTACGTCTTGTTTCACTGGATGCGAGACACGAAGCGCAAGAGGACAATTCATTCCACGGCTGAAAATCAAGCCGAAGAGAAGTTCGAGCAGAAACGCCTGCATATCCTTGGCTCCAGTAGGGCTGCAGGAAGTGAGGGTCGCTTTGCGGCCGGGTCACTACGGCCTGCCAGCATGGCAGAACGGTCGCGCGGTAGCGGGCCTTGTGGCCATGAGCGCGAAAGGAATGTGTACGAAACGATCGCGAGATCATTGAGCCTGGGCAGAAGAATCTAGGAGAAGAATGCGCTTTTACAGGTCGCAGCTTACGGGTGGCAGAGACTCATGTTGCTTAGGTGTGTATTCGCCCGCGACGGGCAGAAGGAGAGCTTCTGGGCTTCAAACGGGGTGATTTTGCACACCGCAACCCGTGACGCAAGTCACATCGTTCGTGCGACGTCGGCATAGAATCAAAACACGCTTTCTTTGCAAATTGCTGTACAGGAGAGATATATGGGTGCGTTCGGACAGAAAAGGGGATTTGTTTGGCTAGTACTGGCTGGATTGCTGTATTCCAGCGCGGTGCCCGGCCTTGTACTTGCGGACGGTAAGGACGGCAATACCCCACCGGCGAAGACAGAGACGGCAAAGCCCGGCGCGGCTAAGGTGGACGCGCCCGCGCCGTTGACGGAGCGCGAGCGTTGGATGCTGGACCGCATCGAGCAGCTCGAAAAGCGCATGGCCGAGATGGAAGCGAAAGGCAATTCGAGCGCGCCTGCTGCAGCCTCGACCACACAACCCGTTTCCTCCGCGGCCAGCGATTCGGCGAGCGCAACGGCTGCGGCCACTGTGGCTGCGCCCAGCGCAAGCGTCGTACCCACGGAGAAGACCATGACCGCAACCTCAACCCCTGTGCAAGAAAAAACGCCCGCTGCCGCGCCGCAAAAGGCCGAGCCCTTCGCCTTCGCCGACTTCTCCTGGTTGAACGGCAACGCGCGCACAAAAGAATTAGCCATGGATACCAAATTCTTCACGCCGGAAATCCGAGCCGACGTCGACTACGTCTACGATCTCAATCATCCCAAAGACAACACCATCAGCGGTTCCAGCGAGATTTTCCGAGCCAATGAAGTTCAGGTAACCCAGCTCGGTGTCGGCGGCGACTTTCACTACGACAATGTCCGCGCCCGGCTGATGACGCAATTCGGAATGTATTCACAGACGACTCCGCGCAATGACGCCAGCCCCTCACGCGGCCAGTGGAATCTCGCTGACGCTTACCGGTATATCTCGGAAGCCTATGGCGGCTACCACTTCAACGCTCTGCACGGAATCAACGTCGATGCCGGCATCTTCATGTCCTACGTCGGCCTGTTCAGCTACTACCAATTCGACAATTGGGCCTACCAGCCTTCCTATGTCTCCTCCAACACTCCATGGTTCTTCAACGGCGTTCGCGTGCAGATTTTTCCGACGGAACACTTGAAGATCGAGCCATGGTTTACGAACGGCTGGCAATCCTACGGGCGATTCAACAACCGGCCCGGCCTCGGATTCCAGATTCTTTGGCGGCCGAATGGCTGGTTCTCGGTTCTCGGCAATCAGTACATGTTGGGGGAGGATGCGCTGAACACACCGGGCCGTGTGCGTTATCACACTGACGACAGCATTCAGATCAAATATTACGATCAACCGGAGAATCTCCTTTCCAAAGCTGCCTTCTCATTGACCGGCGATATGGGATGCGAGCATGGCGGCGGCGTCAGCTGTGCCGGCAATTCCGCGAAAGGACCCAAGCAGAGCTTTCTCGGCTACATGTTCTACAACCGTCTCTGGTTCGATCGATGACAAGTACGGGTTGACCATTGGCGGCGGACAAATCAACAATCCCGGTCGGTACTTGGTGTTGTTGCCTCCGATTAACGGCGCGACGGCTTCTTCCGGAACACCTTACTTCACAGAGAATCCGGGCGATCCATATAAGGCTTGGGATATTTCCGGGACTTTCGACTGGATGCCCAGCCAATACATTACCTTCCGCTGGGAGTATAACCATCGCGCAGCCAACGTGCCTTATTTCTCCGGCTCCGGCGGCGTGACGCCCCCAGGCGGTAATACGGCAACACCCGGGGGGCTGGTGTGCTTGAGCGGTTTTACGACCTGCGATGGCTCACCGAGCAATACCTGGTTTCCGGATCTTCGCAAAACCGAGAATCGCGCGACCATGGCCATCCTCGTGAAGTTCTGAAGCGGAGCGCCGGTATTTCGATTCACGATTGATCACTCGTGCCACGGCGAACGACTGCGGTGGCTCGGCTGCAAGCAAGCGAGGAGTGCGTGGAGAGGGAAAGACTAATGCTTGACATCATTTTCTTGGCGGCGACCGCGCTGTTTTTTGGAATCGGAATTCTCTACGTTCGCGGCTGCGAACGCTTGAAATAGGAGTGACTCTATGAATGCAGGTGATGCGGCACTACTGGTGATTTGCGTGCTTCTGTTCGGGTATTTGCTGTACGCGCTGCTGAAGGCGGAGGAGTTCTAGCCCATGACCGCGAATGGCTGGTTTCAAATCGGTTTTTTTCTTGTGGTGATCTTTCTACTCACCAAACCTCTCGGCGTCTTCATGACGCGAGTGTTCAGTCGGGAGAAGACCTTCTTAGATCCGGTCCTACGGCCGGTCGAAAGAGTCGTATACCGCCTGAGCGGTGTCGACGAGAAGCACGAGATGCGCTGGACGGAATACGCCATTGCCATGCTTCTGTTCAGCGGCGTTTCAATGGCTTTGCTTTACCTCATCGAGCGCACGCAGAAATGGCTGCCGTTCAATCCGCAGAAATTTGGCAACGTGGAGCCTGGTTTGGCGTTTGGCACGGCTGCATCGTTCACCACCAATACGAACTGGCAAGCCTACAGCGGCGAATCCACGATGAGTTATCTCACCCAGATGGCGGGACTCGCCTATCACAACTTTGCCTCCGCTGCTGTCGGCATCGTTCTTGCCATCGTGGTGATCCGCGGCATCGCTCGCAAGGAAACGGACAAGCTCGGAAACTTCTGGGTGGATACGACGCGATGTCTCCTGTGGGTTCTGCTTCCGATCTGCCTGGTTGGTTCGCTGGTGCTGGTGTCTCAGGGCGTCGTACAGAACTTGAAGCCGTACACGACGGTGGAGTTGATCGAGCCACAGACCGTGCAGGTGACCGGCGCGGACGGCAAAACCACAACGCAGACGGTGACTCAGCAGGTGATTGCGCAAGGCCCCGTGGCATCGCAGGAGGTAATCAAGGAATTCGGCACGAATGGCGGTGGATTTTTCAACGCCAACAGCGCGCATCCATTCGAGAATCCCACGCCCTTCTCCAACTTTTTTGAGATGGTGCTGATCTTCGCGATTCCCTCCGGGCTGACCTACACGCTTGGCCGGATGACGGGCTCGCAACGGCACGGCTGGGCGGTGTGGGCGGCCATGGCGTTCTTGTTTCTGGCGGGTGTGACAACCGCCTATTGGGCAGAGGCCAGAGGCAATCCGCTTTTGGCTGGTACCGATCAGCGGGCCAGTGCGCTGCAGTCCGGCGGAAATATGGAAGGAAAAGAGGTGCGGTTCGGAATCGCGAACTCCGCACTGTTCGCGACTGTGACGACCGACGCGAGCTGTGGCGCGGTGAACGGCATGCACGATTCATTTACGCCGCTTGGCGGCATGGTTCCGTTGATCAACATCATGCTGGGCGAGGTCGTCTTCGGCGGAGTGGGCGCCGGCCTCTACGGCATCGTCGTGTTCGTGATCCTCGCGGTGTTCATCGCCGGACTGATGGTGGGCCGAACGCCGGAGTACCTGGGAAAGAAGATCGAATCGTACGACGTCAAGATGGCCATGCTCGCGATTCTCATCCTGACGTTCACGATTCTCGGCTTTTCCGCCGTCGCCATCGTCAAGCCTTTCGGCGCTTCGAGCATCTCCAACCCCGGCCCGCACGGATTGTCGCAGGTGCTCTACGCCTACGTCTCTTCCACCGGTAACAACGGCTCGGCGTTCGGCGGCCTGAACGCGAACACCATGTGGTACAACACGAGCACGGCCGTCGCTCAGCTGCTCGGGCCGATTCTTCATGATCATTCCGGTGCTTGCCATTGCCGGAAGCCTGGCCAAAAAAAAGACTGTCCCGGAATCGGCCGGGACATTCCCGGTGACCGGCGGCTTGTTCGCGGGCTTGCTGGTTTCCACGATTTTGATCGTGGGTGCGCTCACCTTCTTCCCGGCTCTGAGTCTGGGGCCGATTCTCGAACACCTGCTGATGCATGCAGGAAAGGCTTTCTGAGGTGCGTATGGATCAGGTACATCTTCATCATCCGTCGAAAGTGAAGTCGCTCGCGGACAAGAAAATTCTCTGGCGAGCAGTACTGGACTCCTTCGTCAAGTTGCATCCTCGGACGATGGTCAAGAACCCCGTCATGTTCGTGGTCGAGGTGGGCGCCGTTCTGACGACGATCCAGCTCGCGTGGAACGCTTTTCACGCATGCGGGGCACCTCGGTTTTGGGCTACAGATCACGCTTTGGTTGTGGTTCACGGTTCTCTTTGCCAATTTTGCCGAGGCCATGGCCGAAGGCCGCGGCAAGGCGCAAGCCGATACGTTGCGCAAAGCGCGGGCGGACACCCAAGCGCATTGCTTGCGCGCTGACGGTTGCACAGAGACTATAGCCAGCTCGAAGCTGCGCTCCGGAGATATCGTCGTAGTCGCCGCAGGAGAATTCATTCCAGGAGACGGCGAGGTCATCGAAGGCGTGGCGTCGGTCGACGAATCGGCGATCACCGGCGAGTCCGCTCCGGTCATCCGCGAATCCGGCGGAGACCGCTCCGCGGTCACCGGTGGAACGCGCGTTCTCTCCGATGAGATTAAGGTGCGCATCACGTCGAATCCCGGCGAGACGTTTCTCGACCGCATGATCAAGCTCGTCGAGGGAGCTTCGCGTCAGAAAACCCCGAACGAGATTGCGCTCAACATTCTGTTGGCGGGTCTCACGATCATCTTCCTGCTGGCGGTTGTGACCCTTCAGCCGTTTGCCATCTACTCTGGAGCTCCGCAGAACATCTTCGTACTGGTCTCGCTTCTCGTTTGCCTGATCCCCACGACGATCGGAGGGCTCCTCTCGGCCATCGGCATTGCCGGGATGGATCGCATGATTCAGCGAAACGTCATCGCGATGTCGGGGCGCGCCGTCGAAGCGTCAGGCGACGTGGACGTGTTGTTGCTGGACAAAACCGGGACAATCACTCTGGGAAACCGCGCCGCCACCCAATTCTTTCCTGCGCCCGGCGTCGAAGAGGCTTATCTCGCCGATGCCGCGCAGCTTTCCTCGCTGGCGGACGAAACTCCGGAAGGGCGTTCCATCGTTGTACTGGCCAAGGAACGCTACAAGCTTCGCGGCCGCGATCTTGCTTCTCACGCGGCGATTTTCATCCCATTCTCCGCACAAACGAGAATGTCTGGCGTGGATATGGATGGCCGGGAAATCCGTAAAGGCGCTCTGGAAGCGATCAGCCGGTTGAGCACGGACCGTGGCAATAGCGTTCCCGCCGAACTGCAAGTGTGCGTTCGAGAAATTTCGAATGCCGGCGGAACGCCGCTGCTGGTTGCAGAGAACGGCCGCGTGCTGGGCGCGATCGCTCTCACCGACATCGTCAAGGGAGGGATGAAGGAGCGCTTCGACCATCTTCGCGCCATGGGCATTCGCACCATGATGATCACAGGTGACAACCCGTTGACCGCGGCTGCCATCGCCCGACAGGCCGGAGTCGACGATTTCCTCGCCGAAGCTAAGCCGGAAGACAAGATGGCGCTCATCAAGAGGGAACAGGCGAAAGGGAAGCTCGTGGCTATGACCGGCGACGGCACGAATGACGCCCCGGCTCTGGCCCAGGCAGATGTCGGAGTGGCCATGAATACCGGCACGCAAGCGGCCAAGGAAGCCGGCAACATGGTGGATCTCGACTCCAATCCCACCAAGCTCATCGAGATTGTCGAAATCGGCAAACAATTATTGATTACGCGCGGTGCGCTTACCACGTTCTCAGTGGCCAACGACGTTGCCAAGTACTTCGCGATCATACCCGCCATGTTTGCCGCGGCTTTCCCCGTCCTCGGCGTCCTGAATGTGATGCATCT
Organism: uncultured Acidobacteriota bacterium; assembly: GCA_963727945.1. GTDB lineage: Bacteria > Acidobacteriota > Terriglobia > Acidiferrales > UBA7541 > Acidiferrum. The sequence continues at coordinate 15,979 of CAVSIW010000042.1, read as the reverse complement.
GCACACGCCGGAATCGGCAATCCTCTCGGCCGTAATTTTCAACGCTCTGATTATCATCGCTCTGATTCCACTCGCTCTCCGTGGCGTGCGGTACCGGCCGCTGGGTGCGGCGGCCCTTCTTCGCAACAACTTGTTGATCTACGGCGTGGGTGGAATCATTGCACCGTTTATCGGAATCAAATTCATCGACGTATTGCTGACGTATCTTCGGGTTGTTTGAGGATCTTATGAAAAAGAATCTTCTCATCTCGCTGTGGTTCACTTTGGTGACGACCGTGATCTTTGGATTGCTCTATCCGCTGGTTGTCACAGGACTGTCGCAGGTACTGTTCCCTGACCGCGCCAACGGACAACTGATCGAGAAAAACGGCAAGATCGTGGGCTCCCGAATCATCGGCCAGGCGTTTACCGGACCCGGCTATTTTCATTCGCGGCCGTCCAACGCAGGAACTGGATATGATCCAACGTCCAGTGGCGGCTCGTATCTGGGACCCACGAACAAGACTTTGATTGAGCGCGTGAAAGGCGACGTACAAAAACTTCAGACGGAGAATCCCGGGGTTCCGATCCCCGTGGATTTGGTGACCAGCTCGGGCTCCGGCCTTGACTCGGACATCTCTCCAGCCGCGGCGGAATTTCAGATTTCTCGCGTTGCTTCTTCGCGCGGGATGAAACAAGAGGACGTGCGCGCTCTGGTGCAGAAACACACCAAAGGCCGCGACCTGGGATTTCTGGGCGAAGCGCGCGTGAATGTTTTGGAACTGAATCTGGAGCTCGATACGCTAGCTGCCGTGCGCTAAGAGTCACAATTCGCCTGGCACCGGTAACTCGGCCGCTGCATGGGCCGGGAAGAGGCTGCTTATACTGCGATCTTTCCCGCTACACTGGCGACTGCCGCCTGCCCGGTCACTGTCCTGTCGTGTGGCCGTAAACTCCACGACAGAACGGCAGCCAACGTTATGACCAAAGGCGCCGCAACATGCCACCATGGCAGGCCGGTAGCGGCGGACGCGACAGGTTGGCCGGATGGGAGCTGGCAGGATATGGATGCGAGGCGCCGCTCGGAAGCGAGGAAAACGTCCCGTGTGTCGCCGAGTTTCCCGAGTTTCGCTGGTTAACAATAATTGCCCCCTCCCCCCGGGTTTTTTTGTAAGTGTTGATTCTAAAGGAAAGCGGGTGGTTGTAAGCGGTTTAGAACGAACACTTGCAAGGGGTATTGGAAGTGTTGATTCTAAGGGGGTTGCGGGAGATATTATCGGACGCGGAGTTTTGTGGTGGGGAGCGATGGGGACGGCGACGGATGGAAAGAGGTGGGGCGAGGAGAACATGGGGAAGGATAGCATGGATTTGCATTACTGTCAAGGACTATTATTGAGTGTATATCATTCGAACGTGAGACGGGGAAGTGGAGTGGATTGAGGCGGTTGGCGGGAAATTGGGAGTTTGGTGAGACGGTGTGGTGACGAATTGTTCGGGGAACATCCCGTCTGTCCCCCGGTTTCCCCGGTTTCCCGTCTGTCCTCCGGTTTCCGGCGTCCCGCGCCAACGCGAAATTAAAGAAGGAACGGTTCGGGCCATCTGCAAACAACTGGAAATTCCGTCGGCCATAAGGTCGACACCCAGGTAGAAAAGCGCTACCTGGGGCACTCGGCACGACAACCATGAATTGCTAGGATGGTACCTTCAGCGATAATGTATAATAAATTCCGCTTCGATCAGAACGAGCATACTCTGTATGAGCATAATCCACGTCAATCATATCCAGTCAAATTGCAGACAAAGATTTTCGACGCTAATTCATATGTCCGATATAAAGACTACGGACGCCGAAGAAAGAGATGTCAATCTTCTGAGTCGAGCCCTCGCCGCCTTTGCTATCGCCGCTGCCGCCAAAGTTGAGGATATGGAAGCAGCAAACTCTGTGGTAGACGAATTCCAAGACGATGGCATTGATGCCTTCTATTTTGACCGCGCTGAACACGTGGCCTATTTAGTTCAGTCGAAGTGGTCCAAAAACGGTACAGGATCTATGGATGTTGGTTCTACTCTTAAATTTGTCCAGGGCGTAAATCACCTATTGGAGAATAGAATATCTGCGCTCGGACCGAAAATGCAGGCGAAGGCTCAGGACATTCAAGACTTGCTTGAGGACTCACAAGCAACCTTCGTTTTGATAATTGCCTACACAGGGAAAGCTCCACTGTCAGCCGAAGTGATGACGCCGATAACTCAACTACTGGATGAACTAAACGACGACGGCGACATGGTTTCCCTTCGGGTGCTTAAGCAAAAGGAACTCCATGACATCGTAGAAACAGGTGCCCGAGGGTCATCCGTTGATCTGACGATCATGCTACATGAGTACGGGATGGTACGGGAACCCTACAAGGCTTACTACGGTCAGATGGCCATAGCTGACATAGCATCGTGGGCCAAGTATGGTGATCGCCTGTACGCTAAGAATATTCGCAGCTTCAAGGGAAGCACGGACGTAAATGATGCAATCGTTACCACCATTAAGGATTCTCCTACAGATTCTTGTACTTCAACAACGGGATTACGCTCTTATGCGGGGAACTCGACAAGAAACCGACTCGGAGGGAAGTCCAGAACCAGTGGTGTGTTTGAATGCAAGGGATCAAGTGTCATTAATGGCGCACAAACTGTTGGCAGCATAACTGCCCTCCAATCCGCGGCGGAAGCCGGTTCCCCTGCGCGGGTAATGGTTAGATTGATCTCGCTCCAAGACTGTCCCCCAGATTTTGATCTTAATGTCACGAGAGCTACAAACACACAGAACAAGATTGAGGCCCGCGACTTTGCGGCGCTAGACAAAGAGCAACCGCGCCTCAGGAGTGAACTATTACTCTCGCTTGGCAAGGAATATGTTTTCCGAACTGGCGATCAACCTCCCACTCCGACAAAGGCTGCACACTTGACGAGGCTACCGTTGCACTAGCCTGCGCTCAGTCAGATGTCACCTATTGTGTGAACGCAAAAAGAGGCATAAGTCGTCTTTATGAAGACATTGGTAAGCCTCCGTATACGGTGTTATTCAACCCTGGCTTGACCGCTCTCAAGCTATGGCGAGCCGTCGACGTGCTGCGTAACGTAGATGCCCTCCTAAAGTCGGACAGAGTAAACGAGGGGGCAAAGAGAGACTGGTCGCGGTACACGGTAACCGCGTGCTTCTCTACCTCGTATTCAGGAACCTACCGCAGACTGTGTTTGAAATGGACAATGCAGACGGCGAAATGAAACGGATTCCCGCCTTGACCACCGACCAGCTTGACAAAATGACTGCGGAGATTTCAAATAACGATTTGACCTCGTATCCCGGCAACATTTTTAAGAACCTCTCGAAGTGCAAGGTCGATTGTCTCTGCAATTTCGTGACATCACACGGCGGGTGGACCATAGGTCGGCGGGTGGCTAGGCCGGGTGCCGCCGGGTGCCGCAGACGTTTGACGGGGTGCCGCATCCCTGCGGTTTTTAGGGTGCGGGTTTTGACTTTGTTCTAACTTCCAGCCTCCAACTTCTAACCTTTGCCTTATTCCCACTTTCAATCCGCATGTTGCTCCCGCACCCGTGCGATCAGCTATTGATGAGAACGGAGACCTCGAACATGAAGCCTAATGAACCCAGCCGCACAGCCCTGATGATCGCCCGACAACGAGCTGCTCATCAGGTGCTCGATCATGGCTCAATCCTCGATGACCCATTTGCCATGAAGATTCTGCGTGAAGACGAAAAGGACGTGCTTCAATTTGCGAACGGACACCCCTTGGCCAGCATCGGACGTCTGTTCACCGCCGCGCGAAGCCGGATTGCGGAAGATGCTTTGTCAAGAGCTGTCGAAAGAGGGGTTCGGCAGATCGTCATCCTTGGCGCCGGACTCGACACTTTCGCTCTCCGGAATCCCCATGGCGCACGACAGATCCGTATCTATGAGGTGGACCACCCCGCGACGCAGGCATGGAAACGCCAGCGCTTGGCTGAAGCTCAAATCGCACTTCCGCCATGGCTTATTCTCGTGCCAGTCGATTTCGAGCGGGACGATGTGGGAGAGAAGCTCGTCGCCGCAGGCTTTCAGCAGAACTCGCCCGCGTTTTTCACTTGGCTCGGGGTTGTGCCATATCTGACACAGGACGCTATCGGCCGCACTCTGGACTACATGTCGTCAATCCAGAACTCGGAGGTGGGGTTCGACTACGTGGAACCTCCCGAGGCATTCTCAGAAGAGCTAAGGCAATTAGAAACGGAGCGGACCGAACAGCTTAAGAAAATTGATGAACGTTCGGTCAGCCGTTTCGAGCCGGCTGGCATTGCAGCGATTCTTCGCTCGCACGGATTTTGTGCCATCGAAGACATCAATTTCCAGGAGATCGCGTCCAGGTTCGGCCGCGCCGTTCAAGGACTCGCGCCCGGACACGCTGGTGTTCATGTTGTCCACGCTAAGCACTAATTGGAAACCCGGGGACGGACGGGAACCCGGGGACAAACGGGATGTTAACTGTTTTGTCAGACGGTCCCGCAAAGAGAATTAGTGAGAAAAAGCTGTAGTTTCATCACTTCTTGCCCTTATGGGCCTTCGCCCGAGCGCCCGCGGGCGCCTTCTGCTTCAACTTGCTCTGGTTGTACGCAATGGCGGCGCGGACGAGGTTCTTCAGGGCGCGCCCGTTGATCGTGTCGCCCTCGAACAGGTCGATCGCCCGCCACAGGCCGCCCTCGAGGCCCGCGTTGAAGAGCTTGTCGGGATCCGGGAGCCTTGCCCCGTGGGCAAAGGTGAGCTTCACCTTGTCCTTGTGGGCGTTGCCGACCGCGATGATGCCGTCGCGGGACCACACCGGGCTTCCCATCCACTTCCATTCCTCGATGATCTCCGGGTCGGCCTCGAGAATGGCCTTGCGGACGCCGGCGAGGGTCTCGCCACGCCAGTCCATGGTATCGGCGATCAGCCGGTCGATGCGTTCAGACGGATTCATGGAGACCTCGCGCCTCGAAGAGTCTGGTGTACTCCGCGTTCAGGCGCTGCCAGCCGACGAACTTCATCGTCTCGCGGCCGACGATGCGGCCGATGGGTGTCCCGCCGAGCAGGCGATCCAGCACGTCGAAACAGATGTGCCACCCGGCCGCGCCCATGGCGATGTAGCGGCGACCGATATTGGTCCACAGCGTCAGCCGCGTGCCGCCACCGGTGGCCTCGAGTTCCCAGCGCATATCGAAGTCGCCCCAGTTGTACTCGAGCACCCTGGGAGCGTCGGCTCGCGTCACCCTTGTTTCGGAAACGAGCGGCGTAGGCGCTCCCACCGTGGTGAGCTTCACCGTGGCTCCGGCCGTACCCAGGTTCCCGTCGGCGTCGAAGGGCGCCCACTCGCGCAGATGCGCCGGGTCGGTGAGCGCCTGCCAGACTTTTTCCGGCGCGTGGCGCAGTTCTCTGACGAGAATGAGCGTCCACTTCTCTCCGTCCTTTCGTACCTGCGCCCCGCTGGCCGGACCCGGTGTGTACTGCTCGCGATCGGTCATCCTTCTTCTCCTTAGCGTGACCAGTGGGCCAGCTGGGTGAGCTGAATCAGGTTGCCGCAGGTGTCGTTCAGCATCGCAATGGTCGAGCCGGTCACGTCGGTGGGCGGCATCGTGAACTCGGCGCCGCGGGCCTTGATCCGCTCGTAGTCGCCCTTGACGTCGTCGGTGAAGAACATGGCCGCGGGCTGGCCCTGTTGAAAAATCGCCTGCTGATACGCTTTGGCCGCGGGGTTGTTGTTCAGCGCCAGCTGCAGCTCAGTGCCGTCCGGCTCCTCGGGCGAGGCCACGGTCAGCCAGCGAAACGGGCCCTGGCTGAAATCGGTCTTCTTGGCAAAGCCCAGTACCTCCGTATAGAAGCGCAGGGCCTTGTCCTGGTCGTCCACGTATACGCTGGTCACTTTGATTTTCATTTCGTTTCTCCTTTGTCACGTTCGCGGTTTGGGCCGCGTCGTCTTCTCCTTGTCTTCCTTTTCGTTGGTGTTGACTGATCTGCGCGATCCATGCGGTCGAGGTGGCGTTCGAGAGCATCCACGTGAGCGGACCAGAACCGGCGGAACGGAGCCAGCCAGGCATCCACCTCCTGAAGTGGTTCAGGTTTCAGCCGGTAGAGACGGCGCTGTGCGTCCACCGTGGATTCCACGAAACCGGCCTCGCGCAGCACTCGCAGGTGCTTTGACACGGTCGGCTGCGGCATACGAAGCTGACGCTCGATCTCTCCCACCGACTGTTGTGACGAGACCAGGAGGCTCAATATCGCGCGGCGGTTCGGCTCCGCAATGATTTCGAACACAGATTCCACTCTCTTCATATACTCCACAGAGCATATACGTGTCAAGGTATATAAAGGCAGGGGGCCCAGGCAACGGTTTCAGTCGGCGTGCGGGGATGCACCGTAGTGACGCAGCCAGTCCACCATCGGCGCCAGCGCATCGGGCTGCGCGCGATAGTGAGTTTCGCGTCCTTCGCGGCGATGCCGTACCAGCTTTGCCCGCTTCAGCACCGTCAGGTGCTTGGAGACAGCAGGCTGGGACACGCCCGCATAGCGAGTCAATGCGTGGACGGTCTGTTCGCCCTGCCGGGTCAACTCCTCGAAAATGGTCCTGCGAGTCGGGTCCGCAAGAGCGCGGAACACGTGATTGGCATTGGCCGGCTTCACGCACAGAACCATAACCGTGCGGTGATGGTTTGTCATGAGAGACGTAACACTATTTCGAATTGCGGCCTTGCGCGGTATCAACTCCTTCGATTGCGCAGCAGGCAGAGACACGATGGACGGATGCGTGACGAGCTTCGCTTAACCCAGCCTGAAACTCTCCGGTTCTCGATGAGCTCACAATCGCCGAGTCACTCATCGAGTTCAGATCAGTACCGAAAAGTCGGCTTGCAGGAAGTGATCTCCGCGGTTGGCATCGATCTTGGAGCAGCTGCAAGTATCACGTATTGAGGTGTCGCGACACCCGCACGCCTCGTTCCCATGACCCTCTGCTTTCTTAGCAGAAGGTCAACGGTGAAGAGCGATTCTTCTTATTCTTTTCAATTCAATGAGATGGCGCGCCCGGCCAGACTCGAACTGGCGACCCTCTGCTTAGAAGGCAGACGCTCTATCCAACTGAGCTACGGGCGCTCTACTTGATTCAATTCTAAAACATTTATGGCTTGAACTGGCACTCTTTTGGCGTTTTGGACCGGCAATCTACAAGCAGCTTGAAATCCCATTTGCCAGATTTGTGCAAGGGTCGTTTAAGCGTCGAAGAGTGATCCGCGTCAGTATTTGCTACGCGCAATGCGTTGACGAAGGTTGTTGCGGCAAGCATCCGTGATGCAGAGTTCCAAGGCTTGCTTCCAAATGGCTGCATTTTCCGGTGAGTCTCCGGCATTGACGAAGTCAATAGATAGGATCATCTCGAGTTCGCCATAGCCGGAATTCCATTTGCTCGTGTACTCGGGATCGGTGTTCTTACGCGCGTCGTAATCCGGCCACTCGTTGTGAAGGGCGCGAAGGCGGTTGAGAAGAGGCGCCAGAACAATCTTCCCCTGATCGCCAAATGCACTGACTCGTGCGCCGGCTGCAGCCACCGCTGGCCGCGGATCATTCAACGCGGCGGAAACAAAAGGTTGTAGCTCAGGAGCGTTGCGAAGGAGAGCGATGTCGACGAGCAAGCTCGTTTGATGGCAGTCGCTACCGCCCCTGTTGTAGTAAGCCGAAAGAGCGGGGCCAAGTTTCTCGACGCCATACGCGGGATCGACGCGCAGAAAATAAGTGAGTATTCCAGATTGCATCGAGCAGGGCCAATCCGACCCGTAAATCTCATAAACTTTTTTCACGCGAGGCAAAATCGAGTCGGTGGCATAAAGACCGATGATTGGCGCGGCACGCGACATGCGCTCCGTCCACCGATCCTCCAGGATTCGAATGAGGTCTGCGTCGAGTTCTGCGCTGGGCGGCAGGTTCATGGCGTGGATTCGGTTCCAGTCGAGAGGCGCGTCGAATTCGAGCACACGTTCGCGAAACAGGACTTGGGCTTTCGGAGCGTCCAGCTTGGCGATTTCCTTTAGCGCAGTTTCACGGATAAAGGACGCATTTTGCGCTGGAGGCGAAGCGTAAATTTGCGTCAGCGTGCCGAGAACCTGATCGGAAGGAAGAGTCGCACTCCAACGAAAATTTAGCAGGTCGTTGGCGAGCTCCTGCGGCGGCTGGTCGGGCATTGTCGCCAGATGCTGAGCGCGGATGCGATCCCGGTCGGCCGGCGGAACGGGCAACAACTCAGAGCCAAAATAATAAGTGCTGAGATGGTCGAGCGAATGAAGCGTGGTGGCGCGAATGTCCGGTGCGCGTCGCTCGACGCTTGCAGCGACGAACTGCCAATTGACCACCACCTGCTCAGCTAATTGCGATCGCCAAGCTCTCACCGCGGGGCGATCCGAGGTGCGAATGACAGACGCCGTGATCGTCGGATTTTTCTGCCTGAACTGAAGCAGCGCCAATTCCAAGATCAGATTTTCATCAGCGACAAGTGTTGTATCGCTGAGCCGCGCGCGAAGCAATGCGATCGCTTCGGTGTGACTGGGCGCCGCAAGGATCGTCGCAAGGGCAATGTCATCAGACCAGCCAAAGTTGTTGCGGTGAGTGTAGAGAGCGGCCGCGGCTTTCCGGGCCTTTGGCGTCGCGATTTCAAACAAACGAAACGCCTCCACCGGCGTGAAGCGTGGCGATGGCTGTTGGTGAGCCCGCGCAACAATGTCGTCTACTTCGCGAGCGGTAGCCGCGAGTTCCCGGGGTAGGATTCGAAACGTGACTGTATTCCCCGAAGCGATTGGCGGCCCGCCCTTGTCCTTCACGGGTGTTCCTGGCGCAAACGCAGAGTGCGTAACGACATAAAGCCGGTAGCGCCCAGGCTTTAAAAAGCGCATGTAGTGCGTCAGTTCGATGGAATCGAATTGCGGAGAAACATCCAGTTTTAATGTTGGATCGCGCGGCGCCGAAAGTTGAGAGCCAGAAAGCGCACTGTGGAAGTCCCAGAATTCACGGAGCGGATCGATCGCGTCAGCGGGACGATCCGTAAAGAAAGTTTCAAGCACCGAACGCTGGCTGCGATCGAAATAGCGCGCTGCGGCGACGTACCTGCCAGGAACATCCGCGGTGAATTCGTACTTGAGGTGAATCGTTTCGCCCATGTGAAACACCGTTTGGGCAGAGTCGAGCGAGATTTTCAGGTGCACATCCGAAGGGCTGGCGGCCAGCGCCTGTTGATGCTGCGCTTCAAACACGTCGTCCGGCGGTGCGGCTGCCACCCAGGCGAGACACAGGAGGCCAAACAAGATTGTGAATCGAGGAGACATGGCGTTCGCTAATTCCAGTGTAGAGCCAGGAATGGGAAGACACATTGGTGCCGGTAGGTTCAGTACTCAATGGGTAACGGAAGGGCGAGATTTTGGGAGATTCCCGGCCAACGCAGCGCAAGATGAGCTCATCGGATCGTTCTATGTGCCAGACGAGTCTCCGGAGGGAAAATATGAAGCCGATTTCACGGACTTTTGGAACGATTTTGTGCCTGCTTGCTCTATACGCCGCGACCAGAAGTAACTCCGCCGCCCAGACCAAGGAGGCGCCCAAGTCGTATGCCCTCATTTCCCCCGCCCTGACGATCTATAACCAGCAATTCGCGGTCGTTCGCGATGGCTTGGCGCTTGACCTCAAAATGGGACAAAACCACGTCGAAGTAACCGATATTACAGGACACGTGGAGCCTGATTCCGTCTTCCTGCGCTCACTGGAAGAGGGGCGACACCTGCGCATTCTGGAGCAGAACTACCGTAACGATCCAGTGTCCGAGCAAATGTTGCTGTCGCTCTACGAGGGCAAGACCATCGATTTTCTGACGCCGGAAAAAACGACGGTCCAAGGAAAAATTATCCGCAGCGGCTTTATGCCCCACGCGACGGTACTGTACGGACAGCGCTACTACCAGGCGCAAGCGGCGTTTGTGCAGCAGGGAGCCGGCCAGCCAGTGATCGAGGTGAATGGCAAGCTGCAATTCACGCTCCCCGGCCAGCCGTTGTTCCCGGCCCTGGCCGACGACACTGTGTTGAAGCCGACGCTCTCCTGGGAGTTGGAAACGGACAAGCCTGGCAAAGCGAATGCCGAGTTGAGCTACGTCACCGGCGGCATGAACTGGGAAGCCAGCTACAACGTGGTGGCGCCTACGAAGGGAACGGAATTGGAACTCCTGGGCTGGGTCACGCTCGACAACCAGAGCGGCAAGACGTTTCGAAACGCGCGAATCAAGTTGATGGCTGGCGACGTGAACAAGATTCAGCCGAATGAAACTTACATGGCGAGAGACTCTGTCCAGTTCTTCTCTAGTGCTGGTGCCATCGGTGGACCCCAAGTCACAGAAAAGGCCTTCGACGAATATCACCTCTACACGCTCGAGCGCCCAACGACTCTCCACGACCGCGAAACGAAGCAGGTGGAGTTCGTGCGCGCGGCAGGAGTGAAATCCAAGACGGTATATGTCTACGACGGCCTGAAAATAGATCCAAACTTCCGCAATTGGCCGATGGAGACGATCCGCACACAAGACGCGTATGGCACGCAGTCCAATCCCAAAGTCTGGGTGATGCAGGAATTCAAGAACAGCGCCGAGAATCACCTGGGCATGCCGCTCCCGAAAGGCCGCGTGCGTTTTTACCGCCGCGATGACGACGGCCAGCTCGAATTCACCGGCGAGAATGAAATTGACCACACGCCCAAGGATGAGCTCATCCGCATTTACACGGGGAATGCGTTTGACGTGACAGGCGAACGCCACCGCATGGACTACAAGCTGAACTCACAAGCGCGCTGGGTGGATGAAAGCTTCGAAATCAAAGTCCGCAATCACAAAACCACGCCCGTCGAAGTCCGCATCGTCGAACACCTCTACCGCTGGTCGAACTGGGACATCAGCAAAAGTTCCGATCCCTTTAAGAAGGTCGACGCCCAGACCGCCGCCTTCACCGTCCAAATCCCTCCCGACGGCGAAAAAATCTTAACCTACCAGGTCCACTACTCCTGGTGAGCAACCGCGACCGCCTGAAACTTGTGGGCCAAGCTTTATCAGGTCATGCCACAACTCGCTGCGTTCGTCTTCCCGATCCCGCGCTATAATTGGATCACTCGACATTCCTGTCGACATCGGCGCTCCCGCCGAGAAGGAGGTGATCCAGTGAGGTACGGTTTACGTTGAAGTAGTAGAGGAGGCGCTTGTGAGGCTGCCGAGCGCCTCTTTCCTTTTGTCCCGCCTGTCCGAATTCCCTGTGATTTGACGAATTTATTCTGCGTCTCATGTTTAGCCAATGCCTGATAAAGGCAGCCGGAATCGGAAACCGGCTCAATACCCGGCTCTCTTTTTTTCTTTTTGCCACTACGCTGCCATCCGGTATAATTCCTTCAGGTAATTCTGTAATTTCTCAGCGCGGCTGCAGTTCTGCCGCGTTTTTCATTTTGTGCCACGATCGCTCGGCCACTCTTGGCTGTGCTGTTCTCCTGTGGTTCGCAGCTCATTCATGATTCGCAGCGGGCAAATGTAGCCTTGTCTGGAGTACTAAATGCTTCTTCTCCCTCTCCGAAGCAACAGAGGGCTCGGTCATCATCGCACCGCGCACCGCCTTGGCTGCTGAAATACCAAATCCCGGCGAGGAGTTATGTTTACTTGCAAGCTCTTTAGAATGAAGACTTACAAAAACGCCCACAAGTGTTCATTCTAAACGACTTACAGAAAAGTTAAGTCCTTTAGAATCCGCACTTACGAAAAACAGGGGAGGGGGTGGGGTAGGGCGAGAAGCCCGAAAAGTACGTAGCCTTTAGGGTGCCAATCTGGCGTTAGGTTTGCGCCCCCGGATGCACCTCGGCAGGCACCTTCGCCACCAATTCCTTCAGCAGTGCCTTGCCTTTGCGGAACCATGGACGTTCATAGCGTTGCATGTACCGAGGCAGTGTCCGCTTTTTCGCGAGGAGCTTCTGTGCCCATTCGCGCGCCTCTTCGCGACGGCCTGCCAGCTTCAGAAAACACGCATAGTTGTAAAGCGTTTCGGTAGTCGTCGAGAATTGCGCCACGTCGACGTAGAGTTGCTCGGCGCGGTCCAATTGTCCGGTTTGCGCGTAGGCATCCGCCAAAAGTCCCGCGGCTCGATAGTAATCGAACTTTCGATCGCTGGTGACGACACGCTCCAGATCGGGAATCGCAGCGGTGAAATCGCCTAGCCCGAGTGAAGCCTGCGCACGGTAGTAGAACGTGTACACGGAGTCGCTCCGTGCCGTAATTGCGTTCGTAAACGCTTCGCGCGCTTTTTCAAATTGCTTTTGATCCTTGTAGAGCTCGCCGAGCTCTTCGTAGTTTGCGGCGGAAGGGTTGTCCAGGATTTGCGTTTCGACGATCTGAATTCGTGACCTTCGGCCAAAGCCTTGAAACACGCCGCGCAGCAGGCCAAGATCGGGCAGCACCTCCGCGACGATATAGACACCCGCCCCGAGAAAGCCGCCAAAAAAAATAATGTAGAACCAATAGTTCTCTGGCCTGCGTCGCACGAAATGAATGATCGCGAGACCTTGCAGAATAAATCCCCAAGGATAGAAGAGGTGGCTTAAGCCGAACATGGACGACCGTCCCGTGTTAAGAATCTCCGCCCTTTGCCAACTGGTCAATCGGTACGTGGTGCCTGTATCAGTGGAAGTTACTGTCCACCAGCGCCATTTTGCTTTGCTATGATGAGCGGAATGAATCCCATCGAAACATTGGGGCTTGCGCTTGGCGCCGGATTTTCTTCGGGCCTGAATCTTTACGCCACGGTCGCAACGCTGGGGATCTTGGAGCGATTCGGAGTCATCCACCTTCCGTCGTCGCTCCACGCGCTTTCGCATCCTGCCGTTCTGACAATCGCGGTAGTTCTTTATCTGGTGGAGTTTTTCGCGGACAAAGTACCTTACGTGGATACCATCTGGGACGCAGTTCACACCTTTATTCGCCCGCCCGCCGCGGCGTTGCTTGCTTATACCGCCGCGGGTGCCGCGCCGGCGGAGTGGCGCTGGGGTGCCGCGCTTCTCGCCGGCGGAGTAGCGCTAACTTCTCATGGCACAAAAGCCAGCGCTCGCGCGGCCGTCAACACCATGCCGGAGCCGTTCAGCAATTGGGCGTTGAGTCTTGGTGAAGACGTTTTGGCGGTTTGGCTGGCGTGGATGGCCACGGCGCATCCCGTGGCAACGACCGTTATTGTCAGCGCACTCGTGGCGATTTCCCTGTACTTACTCTTTCATCTCTTCCGGTTTGCGCGACGCGCGTTCCAGCGCTTGTTTGCAACTTGATTTGCCGCTATTTCAAATACGTCGCAAGCCAATCCAGAAATGTTTTGTACCAGAAGCGGCTGTTTTGCGGTTTCAAGACCCAATGGCCTTCATCTGGAAAAATCACGAGCTTCGATGGCACGCCTTGCCGTTGCAGCGTATTGAAAAATTCCAGCGATTGCGTGTACGGTACGCGGTAGTCGCGCTCGCCTCCAACAACCAGCGTCGGCGTTTTGAATTTGCCAGGTCGCCTGCATACGTCATCGGCGCCCACTTGCGGTAGCTTTCTGGATTCGTCCACGGCATGCCTTGCATGTCGTGTTCTTCAAACCAGAGCTCTTCCGTGGCGTACATGGAATTCTTGTCGTAAATGCCGGCGTGGCTAATGATCGCCTTGAATCGCCCTGTATGTGTTGCAATCCAGTTCGCCATGTAGCCGCCGTAGGATCCACCTGCAGCCGCCATGCGCGACCCGTCTATGTACGAATATTTTTTCAGCGCGAAATCCACGCCGTTCATCACGTCCACGTAAGGCTTGCCGCCCCAGTCGTTCGTGATCTCGTCCGTGAATTTCTGCCCGTAACCTGTCGAGCCGCGCCGGTTGATCATCAGCGTCACATACCCCGCTGCGGAAAATACCTGTGCGTTCCAGCGGTAGCCCCACGCATTCGACCACATGGTCTGCGGCCCACCGTGCAGCAACACAAGCAGCGGATACTTCTTCGACGCGTCAAAATCCGGCGGCCGATCAGCATAGCTTGAACCTTGATTCCACCAGCGCCCTCGAACCAAAACGTTTCCGGCGCGTTCATTTTTAGCGACGCAAGGATTGACGTCGTTCTGATGCGTAAGTTGCCGCACACCGCTTCCGTCGCTCGCCGCCGCAAAAATCTCCGACGGCATCGTCAGGCTCGTGCGCTCAAACACCAGGGTTTTGCCCGTCACCGCTGAGCGAAATCGTGGAGTTGAAACTATCGGCGACAATTTTCTTCGGCTCGGCGCCCGCGCGCGGCGCCATAGAATATATCGGCTGCAGCGTTTCGTTTTCCGCCGTGAAATAAATCGTCTTGCTGTCCGCTGACCAGGTCAGCTCGTTAGCGCTGCGATCGAAATCCTTCGATAATTCTCGTTCGTTCCCGTTGCCGGTCGTAGAGCATCACGCGCCAGCGGTCGAGATCGTATTCCGGCGTCAACTGCGCGTGATATGCGATATATTTCCCATCCGGAGAGTACGCCGGACCGCCATCGAATGCCCTGCTTCGTCGTCGATTCGCTTCGCCTCGCCGCCGGCTACTAGAACGGAAACGAGGTCCCCGTTCGTGCTGATGGCTTCGATTGGGTCGGTCACCGCCGTAAACAAGTCTCTTCGAGTCTGGCCGAGAAGTTCAGATCGCTGGTCCGCCGCTTCATCGGGGGGCACGTCGAAGTTCCCTTCCGCTGTCAGATCGCGCGGAGCGGCGCTGCCATCGGCTGCCACGACGAACAGATGGCCGCGCTTGCCTTCGATTCCAATGCGTCCAGTGCCGATCGAAGCAGATGCTCCGCGACCCGCGCCTTCACCTTGCTCTTTTCGTTTTCCGCATCCCGCGCGCTATTGCAGGCATCGTCCGCGCAGTCGGGATAGACGCTGAAGTGAACGCCATGAGCTTCCCGTCGGGCGCACCATTTCACGATGTCCACGCCCGTCGAGAGATGCGTCAGCGCGCGCGCTTCACCGCCGTCGAGCGAGAGCAGATAAACCTGCGAGGCGCCGCTCGCGACGAAAAAAATGCAATCGTCTGCCCATCCGGCGACCACACCGGCGACGAGTCGTGCCCGCTCTGCGTCAGTTGCAACGAAGCACCTCCCGTTGACGGCACAATCCAGATATTGCTCGCGCCGCGATTCGCGTCCATGTCCGGCGTTGAAACGGTGTACGCCACCCACTTACCGTCCGGCGACACTTGCGCTTCTCCCACGCGGTGCATCTGAATCATGTCGTCAAACGTGATGGCGTGCTTTCCAGTTTGTGCCCTCGCGCCGGACGGACCAGCGACCAGCGCCACAATGAAGAAACTGCAACAAAGAGCGGCCCGTTTCATGGCATTTCCTCCCTGCATTTCATTCCAATGATATACGGTGGGTTGCATTTTCCACGTGCGGAACTTTGGATGATGTCACGATTCTTGCGCTATTCCAAGCGAACGGCTTCGCGCCCAAAGCCAATTCAGCAGCGCTACAGCAAATGTGATGCACATCACGATCAATTCCGTCCGGTGCATCTGCGCGACGAGTACCCCCGTGAATGCAAGCCCGAGAACTGCAAAAAACATTCCAGCCGGAAGTCGGAAGGCTCCTCCCAGCGGATACTTTCTTCTCAGCGCAGGCAGCGCGGCAACGACAGCTCCATACATGAAAAGCCGCGAAATCGCGGAGAGCGACGCGTTCCACCGGAAGTCTCCACCGATCGAGAACAAAATCAACATCACTGCAAAAACCACAATGGACAAATGCGGTGTCCGGAACCGAGGATGAATGGCCGCAAAAAACGAAGGAAAGTCTCCGCGCTCTCCCATCGCGAAAGTGACGCGCGGTGTGTGCAACATATTGGCGCTGAGATAGCCGTATACAGAAATCAGCGTGCCCACGGCG